>NZ_JBIOOE010000001.1:865000-2390000 GCF_051712085.1 Enterococcus sp. DIV1537a
TTCGAATCCAGCTACCCCAGTTTTTTTGTAACAAAAATGGAATATGGCGGTATAGCCAAGTGGTAAGGCAGAGGTCTGCAAAACCTTCATCACCGGTTCAAATCCGGTTACCGCCTTCCAAAATATCTTGCCGGCGTGGCGGAATTGGCAGACGCGCTGGACTCAAAATCCAGTTCCTTCACGGGAGTGCCGGTTCGACCCCGGCCGCCGGTATACTAAAGACTGTTAAATCATTGATTTAACAGTCTTTTTTGTTTATTATTTTCTCGAATACATAAAAAAACCATCTCAAAAAAATGAGATGGAAAGTTAAGTGAGAGAGTGATAAGTATAGTGCGAATAAATACAAGGGGTACAGAAGAATGTGGGGGTTCTGCATCATCGTCATTAAATGTTCCTGCAGTGGGAATATGAATTTCTGTCATATTATATTCAATAACTTGAACTGTGATGATTACAACAGTTCCAATGATTGCTAACATAGTAGTCATACTTTCACTCCTCTCTTAATTTTAAATAAAAGTACTTAACTGATTGACTAGAGACTAAAAATATACATCAACATGAACGTTGAGCTTTAGCACTATACAACGTAAAGATCACTCTTAGCTATTTTGAGAAAAGCCTTCTCCTCGACCAGTCTTGTTCTACTCATTGGTGTCTCTCGACATTTCTGAGCAATAGCCTATGTTTGTATAGGAGCCTCACCTAACTTATTACAAAGAAATAATAGTCTTTTAAGTAACTCTTTGTCAAGACATAAGCAGAAGTCAAAACAGTTCTATTTACAAATGAATGCGACGAACCATTTCTTCTGTTATTTGTTCTACAATATCAATGGTTGTTTTTGGCGAACGTTGATTTCTGGGGATATCGATTGAGTAAATTTTGGCAATACGACCAGGATTTGCATCCATTAATACAACCCGATCAGAAAGTTGGACTGCTTGTTGAACGTCATGCGTGATCATTACAATTGATTTAGTCGCAATTTGATTGTTTAACCAAATTTCTAATAAATCATTGGATAATTGGCTGGCTGTAATGATATCTAAAGCTGAAAAAGGTTCGTCTAAGAGCAATAAACTAGGTTCGATGGCTAAAGCACGAGCAAAGCCTACACGCTGTTTCATTCCACCAGATAACTCTCTGGGATAAGCTTTTTCAAAACCAGTTAAACCAATCATTTCAATGAGATTACTGACTCTTTTATTTATTTGTTCGCGAGAAATTTCTTTACGGTTTTCTAAGCCAAAGCTGATATTTTTTTCAACTGTCAACCAAGGAAAAAGGGCAAAATGTTGAAAAACCATGCCGATATTGGCATCAGGCTCATTAATGATTTTATCTTCAAAAGTAATTTCACCTCTAGTTGTACGAAGAAGTCCAGCGATACTTCTGAGCAACGTTGATTTTCCTGTTCCTGATTGTCCGATAATACTTAAAAATTCATTCGTTTTAACTGTTAAATCAATATTTTCAAGGACTTTTAAATGTTCTGAATGTCCTTCAATTTCAAATTCTTTATATACTGATTTTATGCTTAATAATTCTTTATTTTCCATCGTCTTATTAGATAGGTCAAGGGAAATAACCTATCGTTCTCCTCTCTAGTTTATCTTAAAAATTTAGTCGAGTTGAGTCGTCCAGCTATTAATAGTGAAATTTTTGTTTTGCTGCTCGATATAAAGGTTGCCAAACAAAGGCGATACATAAACCAACAACGAAACACATCGCTAAGGTTCCTAAGGCAGATTTATCTTTTACACCATCGTTTGCCGCAATATATTGTCCTAGGCCAGTAACATCTATTGATTTTTTGCCCCATTGAATGCTTTCTGCTGCGATATCAGCGTTCCAAGCAGCACCAGCAGCGTTAATAATTGCTGTAATGAGGTAAGGTAAAATAGAAGGGATCAAAAATTTTGTCCACCATTGCCATTTAGATAATTTAAAAAGTTTGGTTACGTCACGAATATCATCAGGGATGGCTAAGTAGCCAGCAATTACATTAAAGAAAAAATACCATTGGCAACCAACCATGATGAGTGGTAAAATCCACCATTCTAATTTGTTGAAGCCCATACTAATAATCAACACAATGAATGGAGTATAAACATTTGACGGAATGGAGCCTAAAATTTGTCCAATCGGTTGAACGATACTTAAGCGCCGATTATCATTCGCAACCCAGATTGCTAAGGGAGTAAAGATAATGCCAGCAACGACCATAGCCAAGGTAACCCGTAGCGTAGTATAAAGGGTTAATCTAGGAATCATGCTGAAATCTTGATGGGGCAAGAAATGATAGAGCTTAATAGAACAATAAACCCCAATAATGGTTAAGCTGACATACCATAATGTTTTGAAGAAATGGCGTAATTTTGCTAGTAATCGATAGAGATAGTCTAGCTTGAAAAAGTACCAAACTTTTGGTAAATCGTAAATCCAAAAATGACTGAATTTCACAAAAGCTTTTGAAAAGTATTTCGTTAAAGTTGCTTTTTTTAATAAATGATAAATGATGGATTTAGGTGGCGTTGTACTTTCGACATCTGTTTCATATTTAAAATAATAAGTGGCTCGAACTAAAGGTTGAAAAACTAAAAAGTTTAAAATCACCACATTGATTAGTAAGGCAAAAACAGCCCATAAACAGGATTTAAAGTCGGCTCGATTTAATGCTACTTGGATATAAGAACCAATTCCTGGTAAATAAAGGTTGGTTTCTTTAGGAAAGGCAACAGAAGCTTGCTCGCTGGCCACCAAGGCAAACCAAGCCGCAGTTTGAGAAATAATAACGTTCCAAAGTAAGCCAGGAATTGAGTAAACAAATTCAAGACGCCAAAATTTTTCCCAAGCATTGTACTTGAACTGATCGGTCACATTGACTAGATCTGAAGGAATAACTTCCATTATTTGATAAAGAGTCAACATGATGTTCCAAGCTTGACCTGTGAAGATGGCAAAAATAGCAACCGCTTCTGCACCCATCACATTTCCTGGAAATAAACCAAGTAACCAAGCAGTTGTAAAGGTCAAAAAGCCTAGTAATGGAACGGATTCAAGGAAATTAACTAATGGTAAAATGACTCTTCTTGCCGTTTTATATTTTACGGCTAAAATACCAAAAACAAAGGAAAACAGGAAGGACCAAGCCATACCCACAATCATTCGAAACATGGTTCGAATTGAAAAGTAAAAAAGATTTGATGGAGATAAGAAATCATCTGTTTTACTTGGTGTTGCGAGGAATTCTTCTGAGGGAAGGGTGTGAAGAGGGCGATTCATTTTTAGCCAAGAGAAGACGATGATAAAAATGAAAATGCCTAAAATGATGAGTAAGGTAAGATTCCCGATACTTTTAGCAAGTAGGGTATTTTTCTTAGATGATGCAGTGACAGCTTTCAATTTAAAAACCTCCAATTAATCATATTAAAGAGGTCGCCGAATAAAAGAAGAAGATTATAGGGTAATCACAATAATTGAGCTTTGGCTTTCTGAGACGTAAGAAAAAAAATTCTAGTTATCTTAGGAAAGCCTTAATTCGACAATCCCTGCTTTACTCGTTACTGTCTCTCGACATTTCCGAGCGATAACCTGTGTTCTTCAGAGTAACCTCACCTAATATGATTCTATTTGATTTACATGCTTATCATACTCGTGACTAAAAATAAAACAATTTCTAGCTGGTTATACCTGAATTACTGTTTGTTGTTATTCTATTCAATGATTCTTAAAAAGATTGCCCACATTCTGTTTTTTTAGGGGAAAATTATCAGATGAGTATGTTATGTAACCCGAGGTTAATAGCGTAGGATGTTGTATTTTTAGTTTGTCTCGTTTACTGTTAAAGATGTAAGTAGTAACTATAAGTGAATGGCTAAAAAAATTAAAAGTAATCTAGCACCTAAATTAAACAACAAAGAAATTTGTTCAGAAGAAAGGAAATTATGATGATTATTTGGTTAAACGGTGCGTTTGGAGCCGGAAAAACGACCATTGCACATGAGTTACAACAAAAACTTCCCAATGCAATCATTTATGATCCAGAAATTATTGGTAGTGCATTGATGGAGTTAGTTCCCGAAGAAATGAAAGAAAATGATTTTCAAGAGTATCAGGAATGGCGTTGCTGGAATGCTCATTTATTAAAACGAATGTCCAAAGAGTCTGGACGGACGATTATTGTTCCAATGACCCTTTATAAAAAAGAATATGAAGAAGAGCTGATTGGTTATTTGAGACGAGCTGGCATTGACGTTTATCATTTTTTGTTAGCGGTCGAGAAAGAAGAAATTTTACAGAGATTATTGAAAAGAAATGATGGAACTTTTGAATGGGGGAAAAATAAGTTGCCCGAAGTACTTGAAGGTTTTCGTCAGATTCAGTTTACCGAGATTTTTAGAAATCATTCAGCTGACACGACAGAAATTGTAGCATCCATTCTTAATAGAATAACCGAATAAAAATAAAATAAGGGACCTAAGCCGAAATGACTTAGGTCCCTTATTTTCTACTTCTTAAGATAATCAACTACCAGCTACCCTGATTTCTTCAAACTTTAAGACCGCACATTTACGACAATCTATTTTTACACTGTCAAAATTTTCTTTCAAGTCTTGCATTTTGTTATTTTTAGCAGTATATTTTAGGTGTACCTAAAATATATTAGAGGTTAACCTTCTAGCGGGAAGGGCCTTTTAAAATTATTGCAAAACGAAAGAAGGAATTGAATTGAAAAATTCAGAAGAACATGAACCAAAGCAAAGACATCATTTGATTGAATATGCAAATGGTCCTTCGCTTGAAGAAATTAATGGCACCATCAACGTGCCTAAAAATATGAGTTTTTGGAAAACGTTATTTGCTTACTCAGGTCCAGGAGCATTGGTAGCAGTGGGGTATATGGATCCAGGAAACTGGTCTACTTCAATTACTGGGGGACAAAATTTTCAATATTTATTGATGTCGATTATTTTAATTTCCAGTTTGATTGCAATGTTGCTCCAATATATGGCTGCTAAATTAGGTATTGTTTCACAGATGGATTTAGCACAAGCGATTCGTGCTAGAACTAGTAAGACGTTAGGTATTGTATTATGGATTTTAACAGAGTTAGCAATTATGGCTACAGATATCGCTGAAGTTATCGGGGGCGCAATTGCCTTATATTTATTATTTCATATTCCTTTAGGTCTGGCTGTCTTCATTACGGTATTTGATGTTTTACTTTTGTTGTTATTGACAAAAATTGGTTTTAGAAAAATTGAAGCTATTGTTGTTGCTTTAATTGTTGTTATTTTTGTGATTTTTGCTTATCAAGTGGCATTGTCAAATCCAGTATGGGGAGATGTAATTAAAGGGCTGGTTCCTAGCGCAGAAGCTTTTTCTACATCGCATGCGGTGAATGGGCAAACGCCACTGACAGGTGCATTGGGGATTATTGGTGCAACAGTGATGCCTCATAATTTGTATTTACATTCTTCTGTTGTCCAAAGTCGTAAAATTGATCGTAAAGATAAAACCGATATTCAACGCGCTTTACGCTTTTCAACTTGGGATTCTAATATTCAATTAACGATGGCATTTTTTGTTAACTCTTTGTTATTGATTATGGGTGTGGCCGTTTTTAAATCCGGCAGTGTCAAAGATCCTTCATTCTTTGGTTTGTTTGATGCTTTATCAAATCCAGCGGTTATGAGTAATTCTATTTTAGCGCATATTGCAGGTTCTGGAATTTTATCAATTTTATTTGCGGTAGCCTTATTGGCATCAGGACAAAATTCAACAATTACAGGAACCTTAACTGGTCAAATTATTATGGAAGGGTTTATTCATATGCGCGTACCAATTTGGTTACGTCGGATGGTCACACGTTTGTTATCTGTTATTCCTGTCTTAATCTGTGTTTTAATGACCAGCGGAAAAAGTACAGTGGAGGAGCATATTGCGATTAATAATTTAATGAACAATTCACAAGTTTTTCTAGCATTTGCTTTGCCATTTTCGATGTTGCCTTTACTGATGTTTACAGATAGCCGTGTTGAAATGGGTGAACATTTTAAAAACTCGTGGTTAATTAAATTGTTAGGCTGGGTTTCTGTCATTGGCTTAATTTACCTCAATATGAAAGGCTTACCTGATCAAATTGAAGGATTCTTCGGTGATAATCCGACAGCGAGTCAAATTACGTTAGCCGATAATATTGCTTATGTCATCATAGCACTCGTCATCCTCTTGTTAGTTTGGACGGTTGTAGAATTATATAAAGGCGATAAACGATATGCACAGCAGCTTGCAGCTATGGAGCAACAAGTAGAGGAGGTTAAATAATGAAATTTTCAAAAATTATGGTTGGTGTTGAAGAGTCGCCAGATGCGTTAAAAGCATTTCATTATGCTATCCAAAAAGCAAAAGAAGAACAAGCTGAATTGGTTATTGTTTCGATTTTAGAAGAGAAGGAGATTAATGTTTACCAATCGTTAGATAAAAATTATTGGCAAGAACAGTTGGCGAAATTAGAGAAACAAACGGAAAAATATCAACAAGAAGCGTTAGCGAATGGCATCGATAAAGTAAGTGTAATTGTCAATGAAGGGAACCCAGGGGAATTAATTATTAATAAGCTTATTCCTTTGAATAAACCAGATTTGTTAATTATTGGCTCCAAGTCAACTAGCAAATTAAAAAGCTTTTTTGGTAGCCAAGCAGCTTATATGGCTCGATATGCACCAATTTCTGTAATGATTATTCGCTAACAAAATTGAAACAGTTAAAAAAGCCGCCACGATTTACTATTCGTGGTGTTTTTTTTATAGTAATTTTTGTTTATATAAATAAACAGCCAAACTTAGTTGTAGCGAACTATCAGGAAATTCTAAAGTTAAGTGAAGAATCTCTTCTATTTTTTTTAAGCGGTAAATAATTGTATTACGATGTACATACATATTTGTGGCAGTCAACGAAATATTTTTATTCGATTGAAAGTAGGTATTGATGGTTTCTAGTAGGGAACTTTCATGTTTTTGATCTTCTTTTTCTAATGGTTCAATCAATCGTTGATATATTTTTTGTTTGGCTTGTTTGGTCAGGGTTTCGATCATTAAACGATAAAAAAAGAGGTCGTCATAATTCAAAATAGTTCGTTGTTGTAATTCTTGACTTGCTTGTGCTAAGTGGAATGTTTCTTGTGCTAATTTATAAGAATCACACAGATTGGTGATTTTTTTGACAGTTGGCCCAATCGCTAATTTAAATGATAATTTTGGATTCAGTTTCATTAGTTGCTCTAGTAAATTCTTGGCAAGATGAGTGGTTTGTGCAAGGTAGGTGGCTTCCTCTTGCGCTGGATTTTCTAGTAATAAAATAAAGCCAGTTTGTGTAGGAAAGGCAGTAATTTTTTGTCGATATCCTTCTAAAATATGATTCAATTGATGGCCAATGCTATTCATTTGAATAGTCGGATTAAACAGTTGTTCCAATTGTTCAATGGCTACAAGCAAGAGACTAAATGTATCTTTTTCATTTAATTGCAGATAATTACTAAATTCTTGCCAAGCTTGAGGATTGGTATTTTTTTCTTGGATAAGGTCTTGAAACAGCGCCCCGATCTTTTGCCTCGTTGTTAAATTTTCCGAAGATTCTAATTGAAGTTGTGGTAAAAGGTAGTGAGCACAGACCTCCACAGATAATAAATCAATCGTCTGTAATTTTTTGGTAGTTTGCCAAATCACTAAGTAAGATAAGCTGAGATTTTTCTTTTTG
Organism: Enterococcus sp. DIV1537a; assembly: GCF_051712085.1. Lineage (NCBI taxonomy): Bacteria > Bacillati > Bacillota > Bacilli > Lactobacillales > Enterococcaceae > Enterococcus > Enterococcus sp. DIV1537a. The sequence continues at coordinate 872,768 of NZ_JBIOOE010000001.1, forward strand.
ATGGGTAAAATTCGCAAAGATAACTGATGGTTCGCTAAGGAAAATTCAACAGTCAATGGTTCTTTATAAAATAATAGTAGCTCATTGTTCTGGGCTTTTAGAGCTGTCTCAAACTGTTTTTTGAGAGTCGCGTTGTTTAAAATACTGGTGATTCTTGTTGGCGCATCAGGTAAATCAAAATGATTCATAATCTGAAAACGCTCATCTAAAAGCATTACAGGCGCTTGAATCGCGGCACTTAATACTTCCAGTAATTGGGTACTTTTTCCGCCAGCTTTGATAATTGTATAAAATTTATTATGCATATGAACAGAATGTTGGCTAATCGTTTCGTCAGGTTGATTGACTCGGCGATTGACCAATGAAATAATTTGAGAAAAGTTGTAATTATAAGGGATTGAGAGAATTGGTAATCCGACGTCATTCGCTAATTGGATCATCTCTTGTGGAACTTCATTGAAATAACGTTGGACTTTAAAGCCTAGAGCAGCGCAGTTCATATTTGCTAGTTCTTGAATAAGACGTTTTTGCAAGCAAGGCTGATCTTTGAAAATATAGCCGGTAGTTAATAAAATTTCTCCTGGCGTTAACCAGTCAAAAGCATCAGGATTTTCTAAAATATTTGCTTGTAGAATTGGCGCATCTAAATTGGTCTCGTGCGTCAATAAGGTTAAACCAGGTAGTTCTTCTGCATGGAGTAGATCATTGACCGTCATCATTAGCAAGGCCTCCTTTTGTATGAATTATCTAAAAATTAAGTGTATTTATTGTAAGATGTTACAAAACTATTTTAGGGAAAATAAGGTATCCTTATACTAATAGAAAAAAGTTCCAAGTCATCACGTGATTGGTAGTCACAAGTGACCAAATAAGAACAATCAGCGCTTACAACCTATAGAAACGCATCGTTTAAAGATATAGCAATAGTATACTTAATTTTTAATGCTTTTACTATTGTTTCAGCTACTTTAAATTTCTCAAGTATTTCTATAATCTGTAAGTTTTTTGAGACTCTTATCAGATATGCTTCTTTTTCTATATTTTATCAGAAAATTCTGGTAACTTTGAAGGTTATAGTTTGTAAAATGGAGGGATCGGTATGAAAAAATTAAAAATGTTAGGATGCGTCGGTTTGCTTTTAGCTTTAACGGCTTGTCAGGCGGGAACGGGAAACTCGGCTGATAGTAACAAAGCAGCGGAACAAAAAATTGCAATTAGTTCTGAAGCGGCTATTTCGACAATGGAACCACACACAGCGGGGGATACGACCTCGACTTTAGTCATGAATCAAGTTTATGAAGGACTCTATGTTTTAGGTAAAGAAGATGAATTAGAGTTGGGGGTCGCTGCCGAAGAACCAGCGATTTCTGAAGATGAAACCGTTTATACATTTAAGATTAGAGAAGATGCCAAATGGTCGAATGATGATCCAGTAACAGCAAACGACTTTGTTTATGCATGGCAACAAGTTGCTTCCCCTAAATCAGGATCGATTCATCAAGCTTTATTTTTTGATGTCATTAAAAATGCTAAGGAAATTGCTTTAGAAGGCGCAGATGTGAATACTCTTGGGGTTAAGGCGCTAGATGATAAAACGTTAGAAATAACTTTAGAACGGCCCACCCCTTATTTGAAATCTTTGCTTTCGTTTCCTGTTTTGTTTCCGCAAAATGAAAAATATATCAAAGAACAAGGGGATAAATATGCCACTGATGCAGAACATTTGATTTATAATGGTCCTTTTAAATTGAAAGAATGGGATAATGCCTCTTCCGATGACTGGACCTACGAAAAAAATGATACGTATTGGGATGCTGAAAAAGTTAAATTAACAGAAGCGAAAGTTTCAGTAATTAAGAGCCCAACGACAGCGGTGAATTTGTTTGACTCGAATGAATTGGATGTAGTGAATAAGCTAAGTGGTGAATTTATTCCTGGTTATGTTGATAATCCAGCCTTTCTTTCAATTCCTCAATTCGTCACATACTTTTTAAAAATGAACAGCGTTCGTGATGGAAAAGAAAATCCGGCTTTAGCGAACAACAATATTCGTAAAGCGTTGGCACAAGCTTTTGATAAAGAAAGTTTTGTAAAAGAAGTCTTGCAAGATCAATCAACGGCTACAGATCAAGTAATTCCGCCGGGACAAACGATTGCGCCAGATGGAACAGATTTCACAAAACTAGCTGCTAAGAAAAATAACTACTTAACCTATGATACAGCGAAAGCAAAAGAATTCTGGGAAAAAGGTAAAAAAGAAATTGGGCTGGATAAAATCAAATTAGAATTTTTAACAGATGATACAGACAGCGCAAAAAAAGCTGCTGAGTTTTTCCAATTTCAATTGGAAGAAAATCTAGACGGATTAGAAGTGAATGTTACTCAAGTTCCTTTTACTATTCGTGTTGATCGTGATCAAACGAGAGACTATGATTTAGAATTATCTGGTTGGGGAACCGATTATCGTGATCCATTAACAGTTATGCGCATTTTTACTTCGGATAGTACCTTGGGCGGCGTAACGTTCAAGAGTGATACGTATGATCAATTAATCCAAGAGACTAGAACAACACATGCGGCTGATCAAGAGGCTCGTTTAAATGACTTTGCTCAAGCACAAGATATTTTGGTGAATCAGGAAACGGTTTTAGCACCAATCTACAATCGAAGCATTTCTGTATTAGCTAATCAAAAAATCAAGGATCTGTATTGGCATTCATTTGGACCTACGTACAGTTTAAAATGGGCTTATGTTAACTAATTGAATGAAGGTAGGAAGGGGTTTGTCATGCTTTTAAAAAACTGTAAATTAGAAACAGGATTTTCTACTGTGAATCAGCGAATTGTTGCGACAGAAACAGCTAGCTATGATATTCGAATTGAAAACGAGGTCTGTACTGCGGTCGCACCGCAGTTAAGGCCTTTAGAGAGCGAAACAGTTATCGATGTGAATCAGCAACTCGTTTTACCTGCTCTAAGAGAAATGCATATTCATATTGATAAAACGTATTTTGGGGGACCTTGGAAGGCCTGTCGTCCACTAACGAAAGGAATTTTAACACGTATTGAAGAAGAAACTTGGCTGTTACCTGAACAATTACCAACTAGTTTAGAACGTGCTTGCCAAGTTATTGAGCAGTATATTCAACAAGGCCATTATCATATTCGCAGTCATTGTAATGTAGATCCATCTATTGGAACGAAACATATTGAAATCACTAAAGAAGCATTTAGTCGATATGAACAATACATTACTCATGAAATTGTGGCTTTTCCTCAACACGGATTACTCCGCTCACAAGTCGAACCTTTGATGCGCGAAGCCTTACGCATGGGGGCAACTCATGTCGGTGGCGTTGATCCAGCCCTTGTGGATCGTCATGTGGATCATTCAATTGCAAAAATATTTGAATTAGCTACCACATTTAATAAAAAAATTGATGTTCATTTACACGCCCGTGATACTTTGGGACTTTATGAATTTAATAAATTTGTTGATTATACAGAACAAGCAAAAATGTTTGGCGAAGTCACTTTAAGTCATGCTTTAGCCTTAGGGGGCTTAGAAGAAGCAGCAATTAGAGACATTGCGCAAAAATTCATCGAAACAGGTATTGATTTGACTTCGACTGTACCGATTGGAATGCCCACCATGCCGATTCCAACCTTGGTTGAACAAGGTGTTAAGATCTCCGTGGCTCATGACAGTTTGACGGATCATTGGTCGCCTTTTGGCAGTGGCAATACAATAGAAAAATTAAATACAGCCGCTCAAAGATTTAAAATTAGCGATGAGTATCGCTTGAATCGTTTATGGGGCTTAGCGAGTAATTTTGTAACGCCTCTTGATCCTAACGGGCAGCGAGTTTGGCCTAACGTCGGCGATTCTGCAGATTTCCTACTATTTAATGCTGAGAGCACTGCTCACGTGATTGCACGCCAACAGCCAATCCAACAACTGATACTAAAAGGACAACTGGTTGAAGCCGTTCAAAAGGGGGAAAGAGAATGACAGCATCCATTGTTTATTTGAATAATGTTCGTTTAGAAACTGGTTTTGCTAAAGACCACCACGAATTAACGTATACTAAAACCGCACGCTATACTTTAGCGATTCAAGAAGGCAAAATCCAAGCGATTATTCCGCAAAATCAAGTCACTGAAAAGCAACAAGGCACTGATTTAAACGGACAACTGGCTATTCCCGCTTTTCAAGAGAGCCATAATCACTTAGATAAAACCTACCTTTCATTAGGCTGGCGTGCTAGCCAACCTGTTAAGAATTTAAAAGAGCGTTTAGCAGACGAAGCCAGTGAACTTAAATTGTTAGCGCCGTCAACAGAACAACGAGCGACGGCCATGATTGAAAAATTGATTGGTTATGGAGCCTCTTATATTCGGACACATGTCAACATTGATCCTTATGTAGAACTAGAAAACTTCTGGGGCGTCAAAAGAGCCTTAGAAAAATATGCGCATGTGATTGATTATGATATTGTTGTCTTTCCACAGCATGGATTATTAAAAAATCCCCACACGGTTTTACTCATGAGAGAAGCCCTAAAAAATGGTGGAACAATGGTTGGCGGTTTAGATCCTGCAGGCATTGATTATGCAATTGAAGAATCTTTAGAAACCATTTTTGATCTGGCAGAAGAATTTCAAGTAGGAATCGATATTCACTTGCATGATACGGGGGAAGTTGGCGTTTATACAATTGATAAATTTTTAGACATTTTGGAAGAACGAAAATTTACTCAGCGAACCGCTATCAGTCACGCCTTTGCGCTGCTAGATGTACGACCAGCAGAAAAAGAAAAACTATACCAACGCTTGGCAACGCATCAAACGGCGATTATGTCTACAATTCCCTATGATCCTCGTTATTTATTGCCACCAATTGATGTGTTACGCCAAGCTGGTGTATCGGTTCATTTAGGTAGTGATGGCTTTTTTGACTCTTGGAGTTCTAATGTTTCAGGTGATTTATTTGAAAAATTACGTAATTTTTGTGAAATGACAGGAAAGATTACAGAAGAGCAACTTACTCAAGCTTACGTCCATGGCTGTGGTAAAGAAGCACCTTTTTCATTTGAAGAAGAACGCCTTTGGTTTACAGAAGGCGACGAAGCAAACTTTATTTTTACAGAAGCAGCTTCTACAGCAGAAGTGATTGCTAGAAAACCACAGAAACGCCAGATTATGTTGAAAGGACAATGGGTTTAACTTGCTTTAAAATTAGGTAGAAATAGAATGCTAAAAAGCCAAACAGAGGAAACAGGGTTCAGCTCTGAGCGACGCATAGTGTCAGTCCTGCGGTTACTCGTCACAGTTTAATCCTTATAAAGTGCTTCTGCTCACAACGTGTATCAGCTTTTCAAGTTTGTTTGACTCACTTTAACATAGCACTTTTGCGTATCTTCCTTTATAATAAGACAAAATGAAGGAGATGAACCAAGCATGACTGAACAAACGAGAGAAAACAAAAAAGCAGCCTACGAATTGTGCTTACAACAATTGAGCGGTTTGCTAGAAATAGAAACGGATGCTATTGCAAATTTAGCAAACTCGTCCGCGTTACTTGCACAAACATTACCAGATACCGTTTTTGCTGGGTATTATTTATATAAAGATGAAGAATTAGTTTTGGGGCCTTTTCAAGGGAAAGTCTCTTGTACCAGAATTAAAATGGGCAAAGGTGTCTGTGGTGAGTCCGCGGAAAAACAAGCTACATTGATTGTTGATAACGTGAAGACACACGCCAATTATATTTCTTGTGACTCAGCTGCGATGTCTGAAATCGTTGTACCGATGGTAAAAAATCATCAATTGGTCGGTGTTTTAGATATTGATAGTGGTGTAACAAATAGCTATGATGCGGTTGACCAACTGTATTTGGAAAAATTTGTTACCTTGTTACTAGAAAAATCAGATTTTTAAGCAGACTATTTTTGCTTTCTGACAAATCATGAGAAAATAAAGTATAAAATTTGATCATGAAAGAAGGTGAGTCATTTGTTAGAGCTGTATATAAATTTTAAAGGTGAAGCAAAAGAAGCAATTGCGTTCTATGAAGATGTTTTTGATACAAAATGTCAAAATTTAATGACTTTTGGCGAAGCACCTGAGGATCCTGAGCATCCTATAAACGACGAGATAAAGGATTTAGTGATGAACGCAAGTATCATTATTGAAGGAACCTATGTAATGATTTCAGATGTTCCTGATATGTTTGGTTTTGAAGTTACGGAAGGAAATAACCTTTCGCTCGTGGTTAGCACAGATGATGATGAAAAAATTGATCGCTTATTTAAACGATTATCTGAAGGTGGCACTGTTACAATGCCATTATCTGAAACTTTTTGGTCCAAAAAGTATGGTTCCCTAAAAGATCAGTTTGGCATCCATTGGATGTTTAATTATTATGAAGAAGATTAAAATAAAAAATCCCCAATCCGTTATTTTCATTGGATTGGGGATTTTTTATTCATGAAAGAATTGCTTCTTAGCGATTTGATACTGGCGTTGCTTTTCTGTCCAAAATTGCTGATCGTTTTCATCAATTTTGCGAATGACTTTTGCTGGATTACCCCCAACAATCGTGTTCGCAGGAACGTCTTTTGTAACCACAGCACCAGCAGCGACAATAGCATTTTTTCCAATTGTAACGCCAGGTAAAATGGTGGCACTGCCGCCAATCCACACGTTATCTTCAACAATAATTGGCGTACCGAATTCTAATTCTGCAGTTCGAATCGTTGGATCAATTGGATGGCCGGCAGTATAAAAACTAGCACGAGGGCCAACCATGACGTTATCACCGAAGATGATTTTGTTTACATCTAAAAAAATGCAATCCATATTTGCATAAAAATTTTCTCCTACCTCAATATGGCGACCGTAATCTACATGGAGGGGTGGGGTGATATATAACTCATTGCCAGTTTTTCCTAATAATTCTTTTTCTAGGGCCACAATTTCTTTCACATTGTCGATAGGAAGTTGATTGATTTTTTGAGCTAACACCTTGCCTTTTGTTGATTTGTTTTCGGGTAAAATGGTGGGGGCGTAATATAATTCACCTTTTAACATTTGCATATAATCAAAGTCATTTTGTTTCATATAAGCGCTCCTTTAGGCTTTTTCTCTATTGTATCAAATCAATACAATAAGTCGAGGAATATGTAAAATAAAAAAGGACAGATAGCAAAATAGCCTTGCTTATCTATCCTTTACCTAAGGTTATCCAATTTTTTTAACTCTCCCGCCAATTTTATCTGCTAATTTTTGTGCTTCTTTTTCAGAGTGGTAAACTAAACAACCTGATTTATCTCGCGTACGTTTACCATCTGCAGTTAAATAGCCATGAAAAAATTTGATTGCATACATAGACATCACCACCTTTCTAATTGAAAATAGTGTAAATGGAGCGATTAAAAATGTCAAATAATAGAAGTGCTCTTAACCATTCTTATCTTTTTTAGTTCGAAGATAAGCTTGGTTAAGAGCATCTTTTCACTTAATAAATTAGTTTGAAACGGGTCGTTGAGTGAAATTCCTGTTCAGGTGAGAGGGTGATAGAACCGAACAAGGGAAATCTTTCAGCACCAGGACAGACTTGGGTTTCAAATGTGAGCGCTCCGTGATTGACTAATTTTTGCCCTTGAATATCGGGACCGTTATCAGCAAAATTTGCTGAAAAAATAACAACTGAAGGTTGATCAGTGAACATTTCTAAGGTGATATCTTTAGTAGGACTTTTTAAGATAACATCTGGGTTAATTAAATCATGATTGGTTAAGATGAAAGGGTGATCGAAGCCGTTCATCTTTTGGATTTGTTCATCGTTACTTGAAAAAACCTCAGCTAATTTTTTAGGTTTTTGTAAATCAAAAGCTGTCTGGTCGACGGAAGCTAATTCTCCAAGTGGTAAAACTCTTTCATCAAGCGGGACATACTTTTGGGCATTTATTTGCAACTCATGCGCATCAATGGGGATTGCGGGATTTCCAGTTAAATTAAAGTAGACATGATTGGTTGGATTAAAAAGTGTTTGTTCATCTGTAGTTGCCTGATACTCAATTTGCCATTCATTTTCTTCAGTCAATGTATACGTGACTGAAACAGTGAGATTTCCAGGAAAACCATTTTCACCAGCAGGACTCTCTAGCCAAAATTTCACAGAAGGATTCACTTGTGCCTCTTGGATTTCGCTGTGCCATTTTTTACTTTCAAACCCAGGTGTGCCGCCGTGAAGTGTTGTTTGAGTAGGAGTATTAATCATCGTTTGATACGTTTTACCCGCTAGTTCAAAGGAGCCATCGGCAATTCGACCAGCTGTTCGACCAATTGTTGCACCAAAATATAAGTCTTTAGACAAATATTCATCTGCTGAGGGAAAGCCTAGCACGAGTGATCGGGATTCATTTTTTGTAAGAGGAACGTCGAGCGCAACAATTCGCGCACCAAAATCTGTTGCTTTTAAAGTCACACCATTTTTATTCGTCAGTGTGTAAAGAAGCATTCCTTGTCCAAATGATTCAGTTGAAATAGTCAAAATAATCAATCCTTCTTTCAAGTAAATATTTAGTAAATTTAACTTTGTTGTTTAGATTATTTAAATAGTCGAAAAGAAACGCTAAGAAAATAAATCTTTATTTAATTGTATTGTACACGTTTTCAATCAAAATGACAATTAAGTAAATATTTGCAAAAGTTTAGTAAATATTATACAATTTGTTTACTAGTGAAAGGAGCGATTAGTGATGGAAGAACTGTTAATGAATCGATTTGTAGAAATATTTGGTGAGAAAGGGACAGCCTGTTATTTTGCCCCTGGAAGAATTAATTTGATTGGTGAACATACAGATTACAATGGCGGTCATGTTTTCCCAGCGGCTATTACTTTAGGGACATTTGGTGTGGCAAGAAAAAGAGACGACCAAAAAATTCGAATGTTTTCTGATAATTTTAAAGAGGTTGGTCTCATCGAATTTTCATTAGAAGATTTAACCTATTCAGATTCAGATGATTGGGCAAATTATCCTAAAGGCGTTTTAAATTACTTGATTGAAAGCGGACACAATATTGATTCTGGCTTAGATGTGCTCTTCTACGGTACGATTCCTAATGGTGCTGGCTTGTCTTCTTCTGCTTCTATTGAACTTTTAATGGGGACGATCTGTAATGATTTATATGCTTTACACTGTCCAATGCTTGAATTGGTGCAAATCGGTAAAAAAGTGGAGAATGAATTTATTGGAGTTAATTCAGGAATTATGGACCAATTTGCCGTAGGGATGGGAGAAAAAGATCAAGCTATTCTACTAGATACCAATAATATGCACTATGAAATGGTTCCCGCCAAATTAGGTGAGTATACGATTGTCATTATGAATACTAACAAACGTCGTGAATTAGCAGATTCAAAATATAATGAACGCCGTGCAGAATGCGAAGAAGCCGTTCGTTTGCTTCAAAAAGAGTTATCTATTGAATTTTTAGGTGAATTAGACAGCGAGACATTTGAACAATATCAAGTATTGATTGGAGATCCAACGTTGATTAAACGAGCGCGTCATGCCGTCACAGAAAATGAACGAACTTTATTGGCAAAACAAGCGCTAACTGAAGGGGATTTGGAAGAATTTGGCTTATTATTAAATGCCTCACATCTTTCGCTAAAAGAAGATTACGAAGTAACCGGTATTGAGTTGGATACCTTAGTGGCTTGTGCGCAAGAACAACCAGGCGTTTTGGGCGCACGGATGACTGGTGCAGGGTTTGGCGGTTGTAGTATTGCTTTGGTACCAAAGCAAAATATAGATGCATTTATTGAAGCTGTTGGCCAGAGTTATCAAGATAAAATTGGCTATGCTGCTGATTTTTATCCTGCATCAATTGATGATGGTGCCAGAAAGTTATTTTAGAAAGGAAGGCTTTAAATGTCTATTTTAGTATTAGGTGGCGCAGGCTACATTGGCTCACATGCCGTCGATCAATTAATTTCAAAAGGATATGCCGTTGTTGTTGTTGATAATTTATTAACGGGACATCGTTCAGCAGTTCATGAACAAGCGACTTTCTATGAAGGCGATATTCGTGATAAAGCTTTTTTACGTAGTGTCTTTGAAAAGGAATCAATTGAAGGTGTGTTGCACTTTGCGGCCAATTCTTTAGTAGGAGAATCCGTGGAGCAACCGTTAATGTATTTCAATAACAATGTTCATGGCACTCAAATTGCCTTGGAAGTCATGCAAGAATTCGGAGTGAAACACATTGTTTTTTCTTCCACAGCGGCCACTTATGGAGAACCAAAAGCAATGCCTATTACAGAAGAAACCCCAACGAATCCTAAAAACCCGTATGGGGAAAGTAAATTAATGATGGAAAAAATCATGAAATGGTGCGACAACGCTTATGGAATGAAATATGTTGCTTTGCGTTATTTTAATGTTGCAGGAGCAAAAAAAGATGCCTCAATTGGTGAGGATCACACGCCAGAAACGCATATTGTGCCAATTATTTTACAAGTGGCATTGGGCCAACGAGCAGAGCTAAGCATTTTTGGGGATGATTATGATACACCAGATGGCACGTGCATTCGAGATTATGTTTACATTGAAGACTTGATTGCAGCACATATTTTGGCTTTAGAATACTTGAAAAATGGCGGCGAAAGTGACGTCTTTAACCTGGGTAGCAACAACGGCTATTCTGTTAAAGAAATGTTAGATGCTGCACGCGAAGTGACAGGTCAAGAAATCCCTGCGACAATCGCGCCACGCCGAGCAGGGGATCCTAGTACGTTAATTGCTTCTAGTGAAAAAGCCAAACGAGTTTTAGGCTGGCAACCAGAAGTAACTGAGGTCAAGGACATTATCGCCACCGCTTGGCAATGGCATGTGAAACATCCTCAAGGCTATAATGAATAGGAGAACATCAGATGATGAAAGAAAGTAGTAAATGGATTGCTGCATTTGTAGAGATAATCATAGAAAATGGCGATTGGACGGAAACAGACCGTTATTATTTGACGAATCGGATTGCCAAACTAGTTGGCTGTGATTTTTTTGAACAACCAGAAGCGGTTGCTTGTGAGCAAGAACCGTTGCGTGTGGTGGAACATCTTTTAAACATTGCACAAGCCAATCACCAAATCAATGACTCAATTACGGAAGCAGAACAACTAGAAGCGGAGTTAATGGATTTTATTACGCCGACCCCAACCACTATTAATCGGAAGTTTATGGACTATTATCAAGAGTCTCCACGAAAAGCAACGGATTATTTTTATCAGTTATGTAAAACGAATAACTACATTAAAACGAAAGCAATCGCCAAAAATATTATTTTCCCAATGGACTCACCCTATGGTAAACTAGAAATTACCATTAACTTATCGAAGCCAGAAAAGGATGCTCGAAAAATTTTGGCTGAAAAGAAAATGAGTCAAAAAAAATATCCAGCGTGTATGTTATGTATGGAAAATGAAGGCTATTATGGCCGTGTGAATTATCCAGCACGGACAAACCATCGGATTATCCGACTAAATTTAGAGGACGAAGCTTGGGGCTTTCAATATTCGCCATATGCTTACTATAATGAGCATGCGATTTTCTTGGACCAACAACATCGAGAAATGAAAATCGAGAAAAAAACGTTCCAGCGGCTCCTTAAAATTACGGAGTTATTCCCTGAATATTTTGTGGGCTCTAATGCAGATTTGCCAATTGTTGGTGGTTCTATTTTATCTCATGATCATTACCAAGCAGGACGTCATACATTTCCAATGGATTTAGCACCAATGGAAACAAGATTTTCTTTGAAAAAATATCCTGAGATAACTGCTGGTATTTTAAAATGGCCGATGTCTGTGATTCGTCTTCAAAGTAATCATCAAGAGGAACTAGTTGAGGCGGCCGAATTAATTTTGACCAAATGGCGCAATTATTCTGATGAACGTGTCTCAGTTCGGGCCTATTCAGAAGATGGCACACCGCATCATACGATTACGCCAATTGCTCGACGCAAAGGGTCATTATTTGAATTGGATTTAGTTTTACGAGATAATAATGTTTCGGAGGAATTTCCAGATGGCATTTTTCATCCACATCCAGAAGTACAACATATTAAGAAAGAAAATATTGGCTTAATTGAAGTAATGGGACTAGCTATTTTGCCACCAAGGCTGGCACAAGAATTAAGAGAAGTCGAAAAGTATTTATTAAAGCAACCCAATCAAATTGCTGAAAGTCATCGAGCTTGGGCGGATGAACTCAGTCAGCAAACCATCACTGAAGCCAATGTCAAAGAAGTGATCCAACAAGGAATTGGGACAATTTTTGTTCAAATTTTAACAGATGCCGGCGTCTTTAAACGTGATGAAGAAGGCCGTCGTGCTTTTGAACGATTTATTCAATGTATTGAAAATGATTAATTTGAGGTGAGGAACATCGTAACCATTAAAGATATAGCAGAGCAAGTCGGTGTTTCTTCAGCGACAGTTTCGAGAGTTTTGAACTATGATGAAACATTATCAGTTAGTGATGAAACGAAGAAGAAAATATTTGAAACAGCAGAAACGTTAAATTATAAAAAGCGAGCCAGAAAAAAACAAGCAGGCAAAAAGAAAATTCGGTTTGTCCAATGGTTCAGCGATCCAGAAGAACTGGATGATATTTACTATTTATCGATTCGTTTAGGTGTTGAAAAGCGGGCAGAGGAATTGGGTTTTCTTTTAGTCAAAGAATCTCTGACAAACCTGTCTCAAAAAAGATTTGACGGGACAATTGCCCTAGGAAAATTTGATGAAAAGCAAGTGGCGGCCTTAGCCGCCTTAGGCGCACCTCTTCTATTTGTAGACTTTGATGCAATGGCTTTTGGCCAAAACTCCATTGTTGTTGATTTTGCTGGAAGTGTTAAAACAATTGTGCAAGAATTTTTGGCGCAAGGGCATCAGAAAATCGGTATGCTTTCTGGGCAAGAATATACGAAAGAGTCCCGCGTGGCATTGGTTGATCCACGTTTTGTCGCTTTTAAAGAAACCTTAAAAGATTTGGACCTTTATCATCAAGAATGGGTTGTCGAAGCAGCTTTTTCTGTTGAAGAAGGCTATCAAGCGATGAAAGACTTTATTGAAAAAGCGGACACTCGTCCAACCGCTTTTTTCGCTGCAAGTGATACGTTGGCAATTGGTGCGATGCGGGCGTTACAAGAAGCAGCCATTCGTGTGCCAGAAGATATTTCTATCATTGGTTTTAATGATATTAGTGTCGCAAAATATGTTTCACCAACATTAACAACAGTTAAAGTTCATACTGAATGGATGGGTGAGCTAGCCGTTGAGACAATTAAAGAGTTATGCTTGAATACCCCACCAGTTCCTAGAAAAATTATTGTCGGAACGGAATTCATTCAGCGAGATTCAACGAAACATTCATCAAAATAACAGCAAAACTTGGAGAGTTTTTTCCAAGTTTTTTGCTCTTTTCTGCTTGTTTTCAACAATCAAGAAAATGGAGGGAAACAGATGCAACCGAAATTAATTATTTTACGTGGTAATTCTGGTAGTGGTAAAACAACGATAGCTAAAGCGCTTCATCAGTGTCTTAAAGAACAATCGTTATTGATTTCTCAAGATGTGGTGCGCAGAGAAATGCTTCGTGTTAAAGATGAAACAGGTAATCTAAGTATTGCTTTGTTAAAACAGTTGGTAGCTTTTGGTTATCAAGAATGCCAGTATGTGATTGTTGAAGGGATTTTTCAAAAAGCCATTTATCATTCCTTTTTTCAGGAAATAATCCATCTCTTTGAAGGAAACGTTCAGGTTTATTATTTTGATATTTCTTTTGAAGAAACGCTGAAAAGACATAGCCAGAGAAACAAGAATCAAGAATTTGGTGTCGTGGAAATGAAACGTTGGTGGCTACCAGAAGATTATTTAGAGCTTCCGGGAGAAAAGCGGTTATCTGAACAACTGTCTGAAAAGCAGATTATCAGGCAAATTTTAGCAGATATTCAGTAGTAAGTGCTGCGCTTTTTAGAGAAATGGATGTTGTGGTATGATAAAAAAGAAGGAGTGGTTTCAATGGATTACCAAGAACGATTAAAAAATTTACCACCTGAAGTCATGACAGCTTTTTCAGAATCATTTATTTTTTTAATCAGTAACGATAAAGTTCAACATTTCCCTGCTCGAGACTTAACGCAAGCTGAAATGATTCAACGAGTGAAAGAGAAATTAGGTGAAGCGGTGACGTGGTCCTTATGGCAAGGGTTCGTTATTGCTGTTAATTCAGAAGAAACATGTGTTGCTGTTTTGCCCAAATATCATCAACTCGATGGTTTTTGAAAATGAATAAGGGAGCGAAGAATTATTCGCTTCGTTTTATAAAATGAAAACGCTTTTCGGGAGGGAATGCTAATGTCTGAGCTAGTGGTTATTAGAGAAATGCAAGAGAAAGATATCTTAGCGCTGGATACTCAATTTGCCCAACAAGGTTGGCCAAGTCGCCAAGAGATTTTAATGAACTATTTAGAAGAACAATTAGTCAAGCAACGAACGGTTTTTGTAGCGGAGAAAAAGGCAACGCTGTTAGGTTATGTGACGTTACTGCCATTAGCTAAGGAAGGACCTTTTAAAAATTTATATCCTGAAATAGCTGATTTCAATGTTTTCTTGTCATTTCAAAAACAAGGAGTGGGGCGGTTATTATTAAATCGTGCAGAAAATGTTGCCAAAAGTTATGCAGATACTGTTTCCTTGGGAGTAGGCCTGCATCCTGGTTATGGTGCAGCGCAAAGATTATATATCAAACAGGGATATGTGCCAGATGGTTCAGGAGTCTGGTTTCAAAATAAGCAGCTGAAACCAAACAATCGGTGTGTTAATGATGATGCGTTAGTTCTTTATTTATCGAAAAAACTATAGCAATTGTCAATCAATAATGGAGGAATAATCGTGGTTCATCAATTATTGGCTCAAACGGAAAATGGATATATGAAAATAATAAAAGAAAATTTAGTTGGAATATATCTTCATGGTTCTTATGCTTTTGGAACCTATTGTCATTCAGTAAGTGATTTGGATGTACTGATTGTGGTTTATGAAAAGCTTACTATTGATGAGAAGAAACAATTATTAGATTATACAATTAATATTTTAGATAAGTGGGCACCAAAAAAAGGGATAGAATTCCATGTGCTACAATTAAAAGATACAATAAATTTGAGTTATCCGATTCCCTTCGATTTACATTTTTCTCCGATACATCGTTCCAGATATCTGACTAATAAAAATAAATATATTGAAGATATGATGGGATACGATGAGGATCTAGTGGCACATCTTATGATTACAAAATTATATGGAAAAGTACTCGTAGGAAAACCGATTGATTCCGTTTTTGGCTGGATAGATCAAAAGAAATATTTTGAAAGTATTGTAGCTGATGTGAAAGAGGCAAAAAAAGAAATTGTTCAACAACCTATGTACGTTATTTTAAATATGTGTAGAGTAATGGCATTTAAGCAAGAGAATAAAATTTTATCAAAAAGGGCTGGAGGGGAATGGGGCCTAGTACATTTTCCTACTAATTATCATTCGCTGATACAACTAGCTTTAAAAGAGTATCGAGGCGAAACAGTTTTGTTAGAGCAATACAATGATTCAGAATTAAATGATTTTGCAGATATTATGCTTTCGTTATTATTTAAGTAAGAATGTAAAGGAGGTTGTTACCCTTGATTAGAAAAATGAAGCCAACAGATGCAGCGGCGTTAACTATCATTAATAAAGAACAATTGGGCTATGAAGTTCCCGTTGACGTGACCTGTAAACAGATTGAGAAATTACTACTAGCCAGTGACAGAGAGTTTTTATATGTTTATGAAGAAACGAAGACAGGCAAGATTTTAGGCTATGTGCATGCCCAACTGTATGAAACAATTTATTCCCAAACGTTATTGAACGTTCTGGGATTAGCAGTGGCAAAAGAAGCAGAAGGCCGTGGAATTGGCAAACAATTAATGACGAAACTAGAAACGGAAGCTAAAAAGTATAACTTGTGTGCGATTCGCTTAAATTCAGGGGAACAGCGTACAGCAGCACATCAATTTTATGAACACATTGGCTATGTTTCTGATAAAAAACAAAAGCGATTCATTAAATACTTGGATACTTAAGTTATGTCTTTAAAAAATAACAATTTCCTTTAAAAAAATAAGTAAAAACTAGTGAAATTTTCAGCGAATTAGTGTAAAATGTATCTCAATGACTCAACGAGTGTTTCAGCCGAAACACTGTCAAAGAAAGTACATACAAAGAAACAGAAATAGCCATTTTTGATGGCTGTTTTTTTATGGAGGAGGCAAATTATGACGAAAAAAAATAGTATGATGTACTTAGCAATTTCTAACTTATTTCTTGTTTTTCTAGGCGTAGGCCTAGTCATTCCCGTAATTCCCCAATTAAAAGAAGAAATGCATTTTTCTGGTACCACAATGGGAATGATGATTTCTATTTTTGCGATTGCCCAATTAATCACATCGCCAATCGCAGGTGTCCTTTCGGATAAAATTGGTCGAAAAAAAATGATTGCGACGGGCATGTTGGTTTTTTCAATTTCTGAGTTATTATTTGGTTTAGCCCAAGCGAAAAGCGGTTTTTATATTTCTCGTGGTTTAGGTGGGATTGCCGCCGCTTTATTAATGCCGTCAGTGACAGCTTTTGTGGCAGATATGACCACGATTTCTGAACGTCCGAAAGCGATGGGACTTGTGTCAGCTGCAATTAGTGGTGGTTTTATTATCGGACCAGGAGTTGGTGGTTTTATTGCTTATTTAGGTATTCGCGCCCCGTTTTTTGCAGCCGCATTTTTAGCGTTTATTGGTTTTATTTTGACATTAACTGTTTTGAAGGAGCCAGAGAAACGAATTTTAGCCGCTGTTGAAGCGAAAAAAGGTTCATTTATGGATATTTTAAGAAATCCAATGTTTACCTCATTATTTGTGATTATCTTAATTTCCTCTTTTGGCCTGCAAGCGTTCGAATCTATTTATAGTATTATGGCGACTATTAATTTTGGCTTTACCACAAGTGAAATAGCAATCGTGATTACGGTTAGTGGTATTTTAGCGTTGATTTGTCAGTTGTTTTTCTTTGATGCAATCGTCCAAAAAATAGGTGAAATGGGTTTAATCCAATTAACCTTTTTTGCAAGTGCCATTTTTATTGCCGTGATTGCCTTTACAAAAAATAATTTAGTTGTTGTATTTTCAACGTTTATTGTCTTTTTAGCGTTTGACTTGTTTAGACCAGCAGTAACTACTTATTTATCCAAACATGCTGGAGATCAACAAGGAACCATCAACGGACTAAATTCGACATTTACAAGTTTTGGTAATATTTTAGGACCAATGGCAGCAGGAGCTTTATTTGATATCAATCACTTTTTCCCTTATTATGTTTCAGCAATAATTCTGTTAGGAACGGGCTTTTTATCGTTATTTTTAAATCGAAATAAGATGTAAAAGAAAAAATAAGTATTTGGAATATAAAAATTCCGAATACTTATTTTTTTGATTAATGACTTTAGTCAGTCGAAATCTCTAAAGAGATTTCGACAAAAAAACCACGCGTACTGCGCGTGGAGGCCAGAGCTTTAGCGATAAAAACTCCTTTCGATATAATAGATAAAGGCTACCAACCGTTATCAAATCGAAAGGAGTTTTTGAATGTCGAACGACGATAAAAGTTTAGCACATACTCGTTGGAATTGTAAGTATCATCTTGTGTTTACACCAAAATATAGAAGAAAAGTAATCTATGGTCAATTGAGGCGAGATATAGGGAAAATACTAAGGAAATTGTGTGAGATGAAAGAAGTCGAAATCATTGAAGCGCATGCAATGCCCGACCATATCCATATGTTGGTAAGAATTCCGCCGAAGTTGAGTGTATCAGGTTTTATGGGTTTCTTAAAAGGAAGAAGTGCAGTAATCATTCATGAACGTCATGCGAATTTAAAATACAATTATGGAAATCGATCCTTTTGGTCAAAAGGCTATTATGTGAGCACTGTAGGATTGAAC
The DNA here is from genome assembly GCF_051712085.1 of Enterococcus sp. DIV1537a. NCBI lineage: Bacteria > Bacillati > Bacillota > Bacilli > Lactobacillales > Enterococcaceae > Enterococcus > Enterococcus sp. DIV1537a. The sequence goes on from NZ_JBIOOE010000001.1 coordinate 890,861, forward strand.
CAAAAAACGATAGCTAAGTATATACGAGAACAAGAAGCAGAAGATCGAGTAAGGGATAGTATAAACAAAAGAGAGTATAAAGATCCATTTAGGAAGTAACAACTAGATAAGAATAGAATGGTAGCGGTTGGCAGTCTCTAAAAAAAGCTCCCTTAAAGGGAGCAGCAGGTAGCGAGCCCTTCTAGGGCTATTAAAAAGCCACCCGCTATGCGGGTGGATATTTACCACCGACCGTTCTTGAAAAAAACAAAAAAATAAACAGTGTTCGCTTGATTAATCGAACGTTTGTTCGTATAATGATTTTGCAAGTGAGGTGATGTTTGTGAAATTTGATTATGAAAAAGAACCTAGTCGCGATATTCTTTGTATTGATTGCAAAAGTTTTTACGCTAGTGTAGAATGCGCAGAACGTGGGTTAGATCCGTTGAAAACGATGTTGGTAGTGATGAGTAATGCCGAAAATGCGGGGGGATTAGTTTTATCAGCATCGCCAATGGCAAAAAAAGTTTTAGGTGTTTCAAATGTTACGCGTAAAAATCAAGTGCCCGCTCATCCTGATTTATATGTGGTTCCGCCACGAATGAATTTGTACATGAAAAAAAATCAAGAAATCAATAATTTATATAAAAAGTTCGTCGCAGATGAAGATCATTCTGTGTTTAGTGTAGATGAATCATTTCTTGATGTAACGGCTTCTTTAAGTTATTTTCATTGTGAAACCGCCTATAAGATGGCTCGGATTATCCAAAGAGTCGTTTATAATCATGTGGGTATTTATGTGACCGTTGGGATAGGGGACAATCCGTTACTGGCTAAATTGGCGTTGGACAATGGCGCCAAACATTCGCCAGATTTTATTGCAGAATGGCGGTATGATCGTGTACCAGATACTGTCTGGCAGTTGCCTTCTTTGACAGATTTTTGTGGGATTGGTCGCAGAATGGCTAAACGACTGAATCGCATAGGAATTGATTCTGTATATGAGTTAGCGCAAGCGAATCCGCATCTTTTACAAGAAACATTTGGCGTGATGGGGCTTCAATTATATGCTCATTCATGGGGGATTGATCGTACCTTTTTAGGGAAAAAAGCGCAACATAAAGCTGAAAAATCATTTGGGAATAGTCAGATTTTACCGAGAGATTATGCGCGAAGAGATCAGATTGAACTAGTCTTAAAGGAACTGACAGAACAAGTGGCTGCTCGTTTAAGAAAAGCGCATTGTCAAACGGAATGTATCACAGTCTACGTTGGTTATTCCAAAGGTCAAATTGACTGCGAAGGACGAACTGGTTGGCGAAAACAACAAACGATTCCTGCAACAAACAATACAAAAGTTTTGATTACCTATGTATTAGCCCTTTTTAGAGAACATTATCTAGCGGGAACCGATGTCCGGCAATTAGGGCTTTCTTATGGGAAATTAGTTTGGAATGAATCTTTACAATTAGATTTATTTTCGGAACCAGAAGAGCAAATTAGTGAAATGGAGTTAAACTATCTGATTGATAAAATCCGACAAAAATTTGGCTTTCAAGCTTTAATTCACGCCTCTTCTTTGTTGGAAGGGGCGACGGCAATTCATCGTTCAGGATTAGTCGGTGGACATGCTGGAGGAAATGTCGGTTTAGGAGGATAACATCATGAAACGAACAAAAAAAGAATTTACACCTTATAATGAGTACCATGATCGGCCCTTTGAACTGAAATGGGCGACCGCTTTTGCATTGGGGGAGTTACAAGAAGGAATCGAAGCTTCTGACGAATATTCTAAGAGAGCGTTTGAACGCTTACCGCAACAGACAACAGAAGAAATTGAAGAATACTTAGAGCAGTCTTTAAAAAATAACCAGGTTTTAGAAATCCAATTGAATACATTGGATGATTTTGGCCGTGTTCAACCGCCAATTGTTGGTGTTTTTGAAGGGATGAGTTCAATGGAGTATGCAAAAGTTGGACATACACATATTTTATTTGAAGAGATTCGGCATATTAAAAGTCATGAGTTTACAAAGTGGTCGAGCCTTGATTAAAAAACTATTGTTATACGTGCGTTTTGTGAAAACATATGAGATAATGTTCATAGGTAATAGAAATAAAAATTATGGAGGTGGCTAGGATGGGACATCATTTAAAAGGACACCATGGCAAAAAAACAAATGCAAATGGCGGCTTTTTAACAAAGTTATTGGCTGGTGGTGCCTTAGTGGGCGTAGGAAAAAAGTTATACGACAATCGTGAAAAAATTAAAGAGCTGTTAAGTGACGACAAAGAAAAAAGCAACGACACTGAAAACAAATAAAGGACTGGATTGACGGAATGGTAAAAGATGCAGCGTATATTATTGAAGAGATTACCACGATTTTAGAGGGAACCTATTTTGTGATAACCAAGAAAGCGAATAAGCGCCGCATGTGTTTACATGTTTCGGATACCGCGAAAGAATTTTTACGTTGTCGACTGGAGTATGAAACATTCTTAGAGCAACAGTTTGATTATGCCACAATGTTTTTAGAAACATGTACGGAAGATGTTTCTGTTGAAATTCAAACGGGACTACTTGAAGAAACAAATTATCAAGCATTAACCGTGGAAAAATTACAACAGATAGCCACTAAAATGTAACACAGCTGTTGTGTTAGTTTTGATTCTTAATTTGGTTAAGGAGGCGGATAAAATGTCAGTATATCAACATATTTTGGTTGCTCTTGATGGCTCAGATCAATCTGAAAAAGCTTTTCATGAAGCTGTCAGGATTGCCAAAGAGGAACAAGCCACTCTTTATTTAGCTACAATTATTAATGATGCTGAATTTACGACGAGTCCATTTTCTTTTGAAGAATTGTATGATTTAGAAAAACACAAGTCAGAAGAGATGCTCACTGAAAAGGCAAAACAAGCGAGTGAAATTGGTGTAAAAACAGTCAAAAAAATTGTTGAGCTTGGGAGCCCAAAACGTTATCTTGCCAACACGATTTCTGAAAATTATGCCATAGATTTAATTGTGCTAGGTGCCACGGGAAGAGGTGCTATTCAACGAACCTTGATTGGTTCTACTACAGATTATGTGGTTAACCATGCTTTGTGCAATGTCTTAGTCGTTCGCTAATTGTGAGTAAATAATCAAGGGAACAATGTTTTATCGGGACGTTTTTTTAAATTAAACGAGAGGTGAGTTTATGAAAACAAAAATCGGAAAAACAGTTATCTTGTCAGCGTTTTTATTCACAAGTTTCCTTTTACTGAGTGGTTGTACCTCGGCTGGCGAAGAGATGGAAAAAACAATTGATCGACAGAAAGAAAAAGTCGATAAAACGGTCGATAAGCAGAAACATAAAAATGAAAATTCCATGGAAAGTTATGACGAAAAAGTTGACCGTTCTTTAGATAGTCAAGAAGACAAAATCGATACTACTGAGTAACGGGAAAGTTTTCAACTATCGGCTAGTAAATAAATAATATACAAAAGGGAGCATCCACTGCAGTTATTTCTCACAGCGGATCCTCTCTTTTGTGGTTAAAAAGAAAAAGTTAACTGCTCCCCAACAGTTAACTTTTAATCATGTTGCACATAGTTAAAACACTCTATATATCATTTATATCATTTGAAACGGGTAGTGTAAAAAGAAATCTCTTGAAAAGAGTCTCCATTTATAGGGAAGATTTCCCATAAAAAAGAGAAACGTATAATCACAGAGATTTAGAGAAAGCAAAGGGAAATAAGTATGTTAAAATAAGAAGCAAGAAAGAATACAAGTATGCAGAAAATAACAACTAATTAGGTGAAAATAATGGAAATACATTTTGAAAAAGTAACAAGCGATAATCGTAAAGCAGTGGAAAACCTACAAGTTTTCGCTGAACAACAAACCTTCATTGAATCAATGGCAGAAAATCTAAAAGAATCGGACCAATTTCCAGAATGGGAATCGGCAGGTATTTATGACGGCAATCAATTAATCGGCTATGCCATGTATGGACGTTGGCAAGATGGGCGCGTTTGGCTAGACCGCTTTTTAATTGATCAACGGTTCCAAGGACAAGGTTATGGGAAAGCAGCCTGTCGACTTTTAATGTTAATGCTAATAGAAAAATACCAAACAAACAAGCTATACTTGAGTGTTTATGATACGAACAGCTCAGCAATTCGGTTGTATCAACAACTTGGTTTTGTATTTAATGGTGAATTAGATACGAATGGTGAGCGGGTAATGGAATGGACATATCAGAATAAGTAGATAGAACAGGTGAGACAAAAGCCACAGCGCATTTTGTTTCACCTTTTTCTTTTAATTGGCTTCATTTGTTTACTTTTAGTAAGTAAAATGGTAAATTTAGTTCAATCTGTTTTGAAAAAAGAGTTACTGGAGGGTAAGGATGAAAATAGAATTTTTCCATGATGTTATTTGTAGTTTTTGTTTTCCAATGTCTGACCGCATGCATGAGATTCAACAAGAATTTCCTGAAATTGAATTGATTCATCGGTCGTTTGCGTTGGGATGGTCAGCAAACGATTTTGAAACAATGTTTGGCTCACGATCAGCAGTAAAAGAAGAAGTTTTGACGCATTGGGTGCATGCCAATCAAAACGATTCAAAGCATCGTTTTAATATTGAAGGGATGAGGAAGCAACGATTTGATTTTCCAACATCAAAGAATGCATTATTAGCAGCAAAAGCAGCTGGATACATTGGCAACCAAGACACTTATTGGTTACTGTTTGATAAGTTACAAGAAGGTTTATTTATGAGAAGTTTAAATATTGAAGAGCCAGAAGTAATTGAGGAGCTAGTAAAAGAGACAACGATTGATTTTGCTTTATGGAAAGAAGCTGTTGCTTCCGAGGCTGTTTGGACGGCGGTTCAAGAAGATTTTGCGCTAGCTTCTGCTTATGGTTTACAAGGAGTTCCCGCACTAATCATTAATCAAAAATATTTAATTAATGGTGCAGTACCGAAACAGCAAATCAGCCAAACTATTCAAAAAATTCTCGCAGAAGAAAAACAACAGCAACCGTTAGTTTCATTGACTCCTTCTTCTGAAGAGTCAGCTTCGTGTGAGTTTAAGGAAGGCACATGGACGTGTCATTAAACAGCATAAAATAACGTTATTCTTTGACAAAACGAAAGACTTCTGTAATAGTTAATGCGGGGGTGATAATATGTTTAACGCGTATAGAGAATACTGGAATAATATTACAACAATGAATGCGTCAGCAACACGAGCACAATATTGGTGGCCACAATTAATTAATTATTTGGTGTTAGGGATTTATTCAGCAATTACGGGCGTTTACAGATATATTGAAGTAACACCCAATGATGGAACAATCATTAAAGAATGGAATACTGTGACCATTATCTTTTTCTTGCTGACTGCTTTAATTTGGTTGGCAAACTTTACTGTTCGAGCAAGAAGATTGCATGATCGCGACCACAGTAACTGGTGGATTTTATTCTATTTACTTCCTTTTATCGGTACTTTAGTGATCTTCATTACATTAATTTTGCCAAGTAAAAGTCACACAAGATGGCCAGTGAATCAATCAGAAATTTAATTTGCTGGTTTCGTTTAGCTGATTATCTTAAGAGTGAAAATAGGACATAAGTCATTTCGACTTATGTCCTATTTTCTTTTTTATTAATGACTTTAGTCAGTCGAAATCTCTAAAGAGATTTCGACAAAAAAACCACGCGTACTGCGCGTGGAGGCCAGAGCTTTAGCGATAAAAACTCCTTTCGATATAATAGATAAAGGCTACCAACCGTTATCAAATCGAAAGGAGTTTTTGAATGTCGAACGACGATAAAAGTTTAGCACATACTCGTTGGAATTGTAAGTATCATCTTGTGTTTACACCAAAATATAGAAGAAAAGTAATCTATGGTCAATTGAGGCGAGATATAGGGAAAATACTAAGGAAATTGTGTGAGATGAAAGAAGTCGAAATCATTGAAGCGCATGCAATGCCCGACCATATCCATATGTTGGTAAGAATTCCGCCGAAGTTGAGTGTATCAGGTTTTATGGGTTTCTTAAAAGGAAGAAGTGCAGTAATCATTCATGAACGTCATGCGAATTTAAAATACAATTATGGAAATCGATCCTTTTGGTCAAAAGGCTATTATGTGAGCACTGTAGGATTGAACCAAAAAACGATAGCTAAGTATATACGAGAACAAGAAGCAGAAGATCGAGTAAGGGATAGTATAAACAAAAGAGAGTATAAAGATCCATTTAGGAAGTAACAACTAGATAAGAATAGAATGGTAGCGGTTGGCAGTCTCTAAAAAAAGCTCCCTTAAAGGGAGCAGCAGGTAGCGAGCCCTTCTAGGGCTATTAAAAAGCCACCCGCTATGCGGGTGGATATTTACTTCAGAAAAATAAAAATATCTTCTGTATGATGGCACCTCACATTACGTGGTTCTTGATAAAAGGGCTATCTTTTTGGTAGATAGGGAAAACCATTAAGACGTTAAAAGTTTAATAAATCGAGCAATTCTCTTTTGTTAGAAAATAAGATAGCATCATTAATTAAAATACTTGGAACACTGGTTTCAATAATTGGTTGATTGGTAATAATCAAGTCAAATTCTTCGAGTCGATGGTCACCTAATTGTTCTTCCGTAATTGCTAACGTATTTGAACGAATCCGATGCAAAGCTAAAATATCGTGGACATAGTTTCCAATATATTGACTATGATTCAGGCCCATGTCGCTAATAATCAAAATCTTTTTTGAGTCGAAACTCTGGTTAATTTCTGGAAAAGTATTAAGCAACCAAAAAATATAAGAAGATGAATAGTTTAATAGATTTGTTTCTAAAAGAGCGGAAAAGAAATGCAATTCTGCTTTTAATCGTGCATATAAGTGAAGCTGAGTAAAATGAATTTGTCGAGTGAAAAAGGTGGCCCTTTGTGTCAATTCGGAGGTGTCAAAAGGCACTAATTGAGAAAACAAATAAAGACAGGTTAACAAGTGAACAGCGAAGTCGACGACTTCTTCTGTTAATTGTTCAATCTGTGAAAAAGCATTAAATTTTAAATTTTCACGTATTCTTTGACTGATGACTTCTTGGTCTTCGGAGTAGTATTGCTGAAAAGCGCCTCTTTGAAAATATCGGAGAACTTCCCGATAGGTTTCACGGCTGAGCCCAGTAAAATGACGACTGAGTAAAAGATAATCTTCCATTTTAATCGGACTCTTTTTATCTGTTTTTTTCTGGAAACGTTGTTGAAATCCTTGATGCTCTCTTAATAAATCAACAATAAAATACATAATAAAGAAATCGTGTTCATAACTGTTATCCATACTAATAATATTTAATTGGCATTGATTACGACGCATTAATTGTTTGATTTCCTGCTTATCTAATTGATAAGGCAATTCATAATGACCATAATACATTAAAAAGAAAAAGGTTGTAAAAATACGTAAAGGCAATTCTTCTGTTTGGCTAGTTAATTGATAGCCTTGATCAACGATAACGCGAAGAGAGTAAGTTTCCAAGACCTGATTACACTGCTTCAATTTTCGAGCAAAAGAAGAGCGACTAATATTGATGGTATCGCAATAATATTCGATGGTTTTGCCAGGATTTTGGATAAATTCATGGAGCAATTGGGTGGTCGTTGACGTTTTTGCCATATCCGTCAGTACGTTTAAATATAAGGACACATTAAAGTTTTCTAAACGATAGCCTAATTTATGCGATGTTTTAATGGTTAAACTTTCGCCCCAACGCTGTTTAATCTCCTCAATATAACGAATAAAAGTAGACTCAGAACTACCAATATATTTTGCAAGTTCTTTTTTAGTCATCCATTTATCAGAAATGGATAAGACACGAATGATTTCTTCCATTTTCCGATAATTTTTTTCTAAAAACCTAATCATATTGTTTCCTCCCAAGTCCTTTACTTTAATGAAACAATCATCGAAACAATAACGCAATTTCAGAAATGAAACCGCTTGGTATGAAAGCTGGTGTGATTTAATGAGCTCCTTCTCTGTATAATAATTATCAGATTAGAATAATGAAATTTTACGTGCTAGGCAATTCTAATTTAACTGTTAATTCATAAAAGAAAGGAGAGAACAGACATTAAATTACTAAAGAAATTTGGGGTTTTCGGCGTAGTCTTTTTACTTGTCTCATCCTATTTCATACCGCTCATTGGCTATGCAGAAACAGCCAAAGAAGTTGAAATTACATCCGCTCAAATGATAACAGATGAGAATGATAAAACGAATATTAATATCGAGTTAAATCTTCTCAACCAAACAGAGCAGCCATTACAACGAGAAATTCAATTGAAAAATGCACAGTTCATGGATACTGCTGTAATTGAAAAAGACGGATATTCTTACCAAGTGACTAATGGTACGCTTTATCTGACTTTGGACGCACAAGTAAAAAAGCCGGTACAGCTTTCGTTAGCTGTTGAGCAAAGTTCGCTTCAAACAGCTCAGCCACCTAAGTTATTGTATGAAAACAACGAATATGATGTTTCAGTTACTTCTGAAAAAATAACAGTAGAGGATTCTGCTAAAGAATCAACTGAACCAGAAAAAATAACTGTACCAGAAAATACGAAAGAAACTAACAAAAATGATTCGGCTCCAGAAAAAACAGAACAGCCGACCGCAACAGAAGAGGTAACCAATCCATTTGCAGAAGCAAGAATGGCGCCAGCCACTTTGAGAGCGAATCTGGCACTACCTTTAATTGCACCACAATACACGACGGATAATTCTGGTACTTATCCGACAGCTAATTGGCAGCCCACAGGCAATCAAAATGTGTTAAACCATCAAGGGAATAAAGACGGTGGTACACAATGGGATGGTCAAACGAGTTGGAATGGGGACCCTACTAATCGCACAAATTCTTATATTGAGTATGGCGGTACAGGAGACCAAGCTGATTATGCCATCCGAAAATATGCTAGAGAAACAACAACACCAGGGCTTTTTGATGTATATCTTAATGTGCGTGGAAATGTTCAAAAAGAAATCACGCCATTGGATTTGGTCTTAGTCGTTGACTGGTCCGGAAGTATGAATGAAAACAATCGGATTGGTGAAGTTCAAAAAGGAGTGAACCGTTTTGTTGATACATTGGCAGATAGCGGTATTACCAATAACATCAACATGGGCTATGTTGGCTACTCAAGTGACGGTTATAATAACAACGCCATTCAAATGGGGCCGTTTGATACAGTCAAAAATCCAATTAAAAATATTACGCCAAGTAGCACTAGAGGAGGAACTTTCACTCAAAAAGCATTAAGAGATGCTGGTGATATGTTAGCAACGCCAAATGGACATAAGAAAGTCATTGTACTTTTAACGGATGGCGTCCCAACCTTCTCTTATAAAGTGAGTCGAGTTCAAACAGAGGCGGATGGTCGCTTTTACGGGACACAATTTACGAATCGACAAGACCAACCAGGTAGCACTTCTTATATCTCTGGTAGCTATAATGCGCCAGATCAAAACAATATCAATAAACGAATTAACAGTACGTTTATCGCCACGATAGGTGAGGCAATGGCCTTAAAACAACGTGGGATTGAAATACATGGATTGGGCATTCAATTGCAAAGCGATCCACGAGCTAATTTATCTAAACAACAAGTTGAAGATAAAATGCGCGAGATGGTGTCAGCCGATGAAAATGGAGACCTTTATTATGAATCCGCGGATTATGCACCAGACATTTCTGATTATTTAGCGAAAAAAGCCGTTCAGATTTCAGGAACGGTTGTAAACGGAAAAGTAGTTGATCCAATTGCTGAACCTTTTAAATACGAGCCAAATACATTATCAATGAAAAGTGTGGGTCCTGTTCAGGTTCAAACATTACCAGAAGTGTCGCTAACAGGCACTACAATTAATAGTAATGAGATTTATTTGGGTAAAGGGCAAGAAATTCAAATTCATTATCAAGTACGTATTCAAACAGAGTCAGAAAACTTCAAACCTGATTTTTGGTATCAAATGAATGGTCGGACAACGTTTCAGCCATTAGCCACGGCCCCTGAAAAAGTTGATTTTGGGGTTCCTTCTGGAAAAGCACCTGGCGTGAAGTTAGACGTGAAAAAAATCTGGGAAGAGTATGATCAAGACCCAACAAGTCGGCCAGATAATGTGATTTATGAAATTAGTAGAAAGCAAGTAACTGACACAGCCAACTGGCAAACTGGGTATATTAAATTATCAAAACCAGAAAATGATACCAGCAATAGTTGGGAGCGCAAAAATGTAACCCAACTTTCCAAAACCGCGGATGAAAGCTATCAAGAAGTTCTTGGGCTTCCCCAATACAATAATCAAGGACAAGCTTTCAATTATCAAACAACCCGTGAATTAGCAGTTCCTGGTTACAGTCAAGAAAAAATCGACGATACTACTTGGAAAAACACGAAGCAGTTCAAGCCATTAGATTTAAAAGTAATCAAAAATTCTTCCTCAGGTGAGAAAAACTTAGTGGGAGCCGTCTTTGAATTGAGTGGTAAAAATGTTCAGACAACATTAGTGGACAATAAAGATGGTAGCTATTCCTTGCCAAAAGATGTGCGCCTACAAAAAGGGGAACGCTATACATTAACTGAAGTAAAAGCACCTGCAGGACATGAGTTAGGCAAGAAAACGACTTGGCAAATTGAGGTGAGTGAGCAAGGCAAAGTAAGCATCGATGGACAAGAAGTGACCACCACAAATCAAGTTATTCCATTGGAAATTGAAAATAAATTTTCTTCTTTGCCAATCAGAATTAGAAAATACACCATGCAAAATGGCAAACAAGTGAACTTAGCAGAGGCGACTTTTGCGTTGCAAAGAAAAAATGCTCAAGGAAGTTACCAAACTGTGACAACTCAAAAAACAGATACTGCAGGATTGAGCTATTTTAAAATTAGTGAACCTGGTGAGTATCGAATGGTGGAACAATCAGGACCATTAGGCTACGACACTCTTGCTGGAAATTATGAATTTACTGTTGATAAATATGGGGAAATTCACTATGCAGGCAAAAATATTGAAGAAAATGCGCCAGAATGGACACTGACACATCAAAATCATTTGAAACCTTTTGACTTAACGGTTCATAAAAAAGCCGATAATCAGACGCCACTTAAAGGAGCGAAATTCCGTTTAACAGGACCAGATACGGATATTGAATTACCAAAAGATGGCAAAGAAACGGATACTTTTGTTTTTGAAAACTTAAAACCAGGGAAATATGTCCTAACAGAAACCTTTACGCCAGAAGGATATCAGGGGTTAAAAGAACCAATCGAATTAATAATTCGCGAAGATGGTTCAGTCACGATAGATGGGGAAAAAGTAGCAGATGTTTTAATTTCTGGAGAGAAGAATAATCAAATTACTTTAGATGTTACTAACCAAGCAAAGGTTCCTTTACCTGAAACTGGTGGCATAGGACGCTTGTGGTTTTACTTGATAGCGATTAGTACATTCGTGATAGCGGGTGTTTATCTCTTTATTAGACGACCAGAAGGGAGTGTGTAATCAATGAAAAACGCACGTTGGTTAAGTATTTGCGTCATGCTACTCGCTCTTTTCGGGTTTTCACAGCAAGCATTAGCAGAAGCATCGCAAGCAAGCGTTCAAGTTACGTTGCACAAATTATTGTTCCCTGATGGTCAATTACCAGAACAGCAGCAAAACACAGGGGAAGAGGGAACGCTGCTTCAAAATTATCGGGGCTTAAATGACGTCACTTATCAAGTCTATGATGTGACGGATCCGTTTTATCAGCTTCGTTCTGAAGGAAAAACGGTCCAAGAAGCACAGCGTCAATTAGCAGAAACCGGTGCAACAAATAGAAAACCGATCGCAGAAGATAAAACACAGACAATAAATGGAGAAGATGGAGTGGTTTCTTTTTCATTAGCTAGCAAAGATTCGCAGCAACGAGATAAAGCCTATTTATTTGTTGAAGCGGAAGCACCAGAAGTGGTAAAGGAAAAAGCTAGCAACCTAGTAGTGATTTTGCCTGTTCAAGATCCACAAGGGCAATCGTTAACGCATATTCATTTATATCCAAAAAATGAAGAAAATGCCTATGACTTACCACCACTTGAAAAAACGGTACTCGATAAGCAACAAGGCTTTAATCAAGGAGAGCACATTAACTATCAGTTAACGACTCAGATTCCAGCGAATATTTTAGGATATCAGGAATTCCGTTTGTCAGATAAGGCGGATACAACGTTGACACTTTTACCAGAATCAATTGAGGTAAAAGTGGCTGGAAAAACAGTTACTACAGGTTACACACTGACGACGCAAAAGCATGGATTTACGCTTGATTTTTCAATTAAAGACTTACAAAACTTTGCAAATCAAACAATGACTGTGTCGTATCAAATGCGTTTAGAAAAGACCGCTGAACCTGACACTGCGATTAACAACGAAGGACAATTAGTCACGGACAAACATACCTTGACTAAAAGAGCCACAGTTCGTACAGGCGGCAAGTCTTTTGTCAAAGTTGATAGTGAAAATGCGAAAATCACCTTGCCAGAGGCTGTTTTTATCGTCAAAAATCAAGCGGGGGAATACCTCAATGAAACAGCAAACGGGTATCGTTGGCAAAAAGAAAAAGCATTAGCTAAAAAATTCACGTCTAATCAAGCCGGTGAATTTTCAGTTAAAGGTTTAAAAGATGGCCAGTACTTCTTGGAAGAAATCTCTGCACCAAAAGGTTATCTTCTGAATCAAACAGAAATTCCTTTTACGGTGGAAAAAAATTCTTACGCAACGAACGGACAACGAACAGCACCGTTACATGTAATCAATAAAAAAGTAAAAGAGTCAGGCTTCTTACCAAAAACAAATGAAGAACGTTCTATTTGGTTGACGATTGCAGGCCTGCTAATCATTGGGATGGTAGTCATTTGGCTATTTTATCAAAAACAAAAAAGAGGAGAGAGAAAATGAAGCAATTAAAAAAAGTTTGGTACACCGTTAGTACCTTGTTACTAATTTTGCCACTTTTCACGAGTGTATTAGGGACAACAACTGCATTTGCAGAAGAAAATGGGGAGAGCGCACAGCTCGTGATTCACAAAAAGAAAATGACGGATTTACCAGATCCGCTTATTCAAAATAGCGGGAAAGAAATGAGCGAGTTTGATAAATATCAAGGACTGGCAGATGTGACGTTTAGTATTTATAACGTGACGAGCGAATTTTACGAGCAACGAGCAGCAGGCGCAAGCGTCGATGCAGCTAAACAAGCTGTCCAAAGTTTAACTCCTGGGAAACCTGTTGCTCAAGGAACCACCGATGCAAATGGGAATGTCACTGTTCAGTTACCTAAAAAACAAAATGGTAAAGATGCAGTGTATACCATTAAAGAAGAACCAAAAGAGGGTGTAGTTGCTGCTACGAATATGGTGGTGGCGTTCCCAGTTTACGAAATGATCAAGCAAGCAGATGGTTCCTATAAATATGGAACAGAAGAATTAGCGGTTGTTCATATTTATCCTAAAAATGTGGTAGCCAATGATGGTAGTTTACATGTGAAAAAAGTAGGAACTGCTGAAAATGATAGATTAAATGGCGCAGAATTTGTTATTTCCAAAAGCGAAGGCTCACCAGGCACAGTAAAATATATCCAAGGAGTCAAAGATGGATTATATACATGGACAACGGATAAAGAACAAGCAAAACGCTTTATTACTGGGAAAAGTTATGAAATTGGCGAAAATGATTTCACAGAAGCAGAGAATGGAACGGGAGAATTAACAGTTAAAAATCTTGAGGTTGGTTCGTATATTTTAGAAGAAGTAAAAGCTCCAAATAATGCAGAATTAATTGAAAATCAAACAAAAACACCATTTACAATTGAAGCAAACAATCAAACACCTGTTGAAAAAACAGTCAAAAATGATACCTCTAAAGTTGATAAAACAATACCAAACTTAGATGGTAAAGATGTGGCAATTGGAGAAAAAATTAAATATCAAATTTCTGTAAATATTCCATTGGGGATTGCAGACAAAGAAGGCGACGCTAATAAATACGTCAAATTCAATTTAGTTGATAAACATGATGCAGCCTTAACTTTTGATAACGTGACTTCTGGAGAGTATGCCTATGCGTTATATGATGGGGATACAGTGATTGCTCCTGAAAATTATCAAGTGACTGAACAAGCAAATGGCTTCACTGTCGCCGTTAATCCAGCGTATATTCCTACGCTAACACCAGGCGGCACACTAAAATTCGTTTACTTTATGCATTTAAATGAAAAAGCAGATCCTACGAAAGGCTTTAAAAATGAGGCGAATGTTGATAACGGCCATACCGACGACCAAACACCACCAACTGTTGAAGTTGTGACAGGTGGGAAACGTTTCATTAAAGTCGATGGCGATGTGACAGCGACACAAGCCTTGGCGGGAGCTTCCTTTGTCGTCCGTGATCAAAACAGCGACACAGCAAATTATTTGAAAATCGATGAAACAACGAAAGCAGCAACTTGGGTGAAAACAAAAGCTGAAGCAACTACTTTTACAACAACGGCTGATGGATTAGTTGATATCACAGGGCTTAAATACGGTACCTATTATTTAGAAGAAACTGTAGCTCCTGATGATTATGTCTTGTTAACAAATCGGATTGAATTTGTGGTCAATGAACAATCATATGGCACAACAGAAAACCTAGTTTCACCAGAAAAAGTACCAAACAAACACAAAGGTACCTTACCTTCAACAGGTGGCAAAGGAATCTACGTTTACTTAGGAAGTGGCGCAGTCTTGCTACTTATTGCAGGAGTCTACTTTGCTAGACGTAGAAAAGAAAATGCTTAATTTCTAGCATCACCGAAGAAATTTTTAGAAAAACAAAGAGGTCGGAACAGAAGTGTTTAGCTCCGAGAACTCTCAAGGACAAAACTGCGACGAGTCTTTGACGAGAAAACACCTTAGAAGTTGTTGAGATCGGAGCAACGCGTAGCGTTGATTCTGTTTCCGCCGTTTATCAGTTTTTAAGCCTGGGCCAATCACTGTCCCAGGCTTTCATGCTTTATTTTTAAGGAGGAAGCAATGAAGTCAAAAAAGAAACGTCATATCATTGATGGTTTTATGATTCTTTTACTGATTATTGGAATAGGTGCATTTGCGTATCCTTTTGTTAGCGATGCATTAAATAACTATCTGGATCAACAAATTATCGCTCATTATCAAGCAAAAGCAAGCCAAGAAAACACCAAAGAAATGGCTGAACTTCAAGAAAAAATGGAAAAGAAAAACCAAGAATTAGCGAAAAAAGGCAGCAATCCTGGATTAGATCCTTTTTCTGAAACGCAAAAAACAACGAAAAAACCAGACAAATCCTATTTTGAAAGTCATACGATTGGTGTTTTAACCATTCCAAAAATAAATGTCCGTTTACCAATTTTTGATAAAACGAATGCATTGCTATTGGAAAAAGGAAGCTCCTTGTTAGAAGGAACCTCCTATCCTACAGGTAGTGCGAATACACATGCGGTCATTTCAGGCCATCGTGGTCTCCCTCAAGCCAAATTATTTACAGATTTGCCAGAATTAAAAAAAGGCGATGAATTTTATATCGAAGTCAATGGGAAGACACTTGCTTATCAAGTAGATCAAATAAAAACCGTTGAACCAACTGATACAAAAGATTTACACATTGAGTCTGGCCAAGATCTCGTCACTTTATTAACTTGCACACCGTATATGATAAACAGTCATCGGTTATTAGTTCGAGGACATCGTATCACATATCAACCAGAAAAAGCAGCAGCGGGGATGAAAAAAGTGGTACAACAACAAAATTTACTATTATGGACATTACTTTTAATTGCCTGTGCGTTAATTATTAGCGGCTTCATTATCTGGTACAAGCGACGGAAAAAGACGACCAGAAAGCATGGAAATTAACGATTCGTATAATAAAAGTGACTATGTTTTTATTTTTTTAAACCCTTTACGTAGTAAATCAATGACCAAACCTAAGCAAAAATAAGTACAAAAATGAAGCCCAGAAGAAATCAACATTCTGGTTGTTAAAGGCTGCTGGGAATAATAAGTATCCAGCACAGGCGTTTGGTGAATAATAGAAAAAACTAGAAAATCTGTAAGGGCCAATAGAAATCCCTTACTATCATATCCAGAAAACCAAAGTAGTATGACGAAAAGGCTAAACATACTAAAAAAAAGAGTAAAAAAATAGCTTTTCAATTTTTAATCCTCCTTATCGTGCATAATTGAACCAGAGAAACAGAAGTATTAACGAAATAACTAAAAGAGCAAGCCCTGAATAAAAAGCGACAAAGGGCCAATCAATCGACTGTTTAAATTCCTGCCAAGTTTGGATTTTTCTGTTTTTTTTCGCGCTATCCTCAAGCGTGAGTAAATAATTCAATAGTAAGAGGAGCAGCAACACCGTGAAATCATTTGTGGTAAAAAGCACATGTAAAAATAGAATGACAAAGACAACACGGGATAACACTCGATTCCGCAAAATTAAAAATAACTTAGCACGCATAATAAACCACCATTTCTTATCAGAGATAATGAATCTGTTTTTGTCTACTCTTTAGTTATATCATAAAATTCTTAATAATGAAAAAATGATTCGAGAAAATAATTGAAAAAAAGTTTTTTTCCTGAATCATTATTTTCGTAAATAAAGAATAAACGTGTTACTCTTGGCTTATCAAATTTGGAAGGAGTGTTAAAAATGAAATATCTGGATATTATTGCTTTAATTTTATTGATTGTCGGAGGTTTAAACTGGTTATTAGTTGGTGCATTTAATTTTGATTTAGTTGCAACAATTAGTGGCGGTGCAACCACACCATTAGCAAAAATTATCTATATTATTGTCGGAATTTGTGCGATTTATTCTATTAAGTTTTTAGCTCCTTTGTTCCGCGAACCATAGGATTGATTTAAAAGATTTAGATAACGTGAAGTTATTTTGACTTAGCAATTGAGAGTTTCCTTGAAAAAGGGGACTCTTTTTTTATTTTCTATATTCGTTTCAGAAGGTTTAGACAAGCTCAAAAAATATTTCAAGAGAGCTGCGTTGTTTTCAAAATAGAACCTAGCATTACCTCGAACGTACCTCAAATAACCTGTGTCTTTTTTTGAATCATTAGTTCAAATTGATGTGATCACTAGTGAGAAAAATCAGCTCTAGGATATATAGGAAAATATAAGCATCAAATAGGGATTTTGATGATAAATTATCTTTTTCCTTGTTATGATTATAACAAGGAAAAGAAAGTAGGGATTTATTTATGGAATTACAGGTGACAAAAAAGGCTAAATTTTTTTGTTTGGCGATGGCATTACTAATGACATTAGGCATTTTTATCAGCGCTGGAACAAGTGTTTATGCATCTGACCAGCTAGAGGATTCAGAAGTTGAGGCTGTAGCAAAAGGACTGGAAGAAATGTATGCGAATGGAGTGACGGAAGATAACTTTAAAAACTATGTCAAAAATAATTTTGCTCAGCAAGAGATTTCTTCAGTTGAGGAAGAGTTAAATGTAAATATTTCTGATGCTTCAACAGTAGTTCAAGCACGTTTTAATTGGAATGCATTAGGAAGTTGCGTTGCTAACAAAATCAAAGATGAGTTTTTTGCAATGATTAGTATCAGTGCAATTGTAAAAGCTGCACAAAAGAAAGCCTGGAAAGAATTAGCAGTGACTGTATTACGCTTCGCTAAAGCCAATGGTTTAAAGACGAATGCTATTATTGTAGCTGGACAACTAGCTTTATGGGCAGTTCAATGTGGGCTAAGCTAATGAATTTAAAAGATCATGTTACGGAAATAGTAATTACTTTTATCATCGCTTTTGTGTATACTTGGATAGATTCAGGAGAAATTGAAATCTTAAAAACTCTTTTGATAACAATAATATTTTTAGCCATGTTCTATGCAATACCCAAAATCACCAATAGAAAAAGAAAATGAAGTGGTTTTAGAAAGATAATGTGGTAGGAAGTGTAAGAGGAGGTAACGAGCCTTCTCTTGCTTATAGAAAAAAAGAGCAAAAACCTTTATTTTATAAGGTTTTTGCTCTTTTTTGTTTTTCTCTACTTTTCTAAAAATGGAGACGGCGGTCGTAAAACCTAGCTTGTAAATGCTGGTTTTATGGCTGTTTTTAACTGCTTGATGCAAAAATAATGCAAAAAAATTATACATACATTTGTTTCATCACTTCATTAACAGCATTACTTTCTTTTTGTTCCATCTCGTCTAAAATGTGTTGATAGGTTTGTAAAGTGGTTACAATGTCCTTATGTCCAAGGCGACGAGATACATATTTTATATTTATTCCTTTATACAACATTATTGAAGCATGGGTATGCCTTAAACCATGACAAGTCAATTCTTTTGTACCGATCTTTCTACAGAATTTACGAAGGACTTTATTTACAGCTGTATTCGATACAAGTTCCATATTGTCATTCAAAAATACTAAATTATTTTCGTTGCGTAGACCAGATTTTAAATAATATTCTTTTTGATGTAACTGTAATTTCTTTAATAAATCGAGCGTATCATCATCAATAGTGATTATTCTTTTTGATTGATAATTTTTCGTATTAGAGAATGTATTTGTATATTTATAGTCCCATGTTTTATTTACTTTTACAGTTTTATTCTTGAAGTCGATACAGTCCCAAGTCATGCCTATAATTTCTGAAAAACGACAACCAGTCGCAATACCAAACAGAATAATAAATCGAGAAGTATAAGTGGGTTTTATACCTTCTAATATTTCGTGAACTAGATGGATAGACTCTTGATAATTCAAATATTTCAATTCTTCGTGCTTAGGATTCTTTTTGCCTATAGCTTGTACTCGATAGGTAGGGTCTCTATGAATAATGCCTTCTTCCAAAGCATCTTTAAGAGCAGCTCGCATATACGTATGATGTTTTTTTACTGAAGCTGTAGCGTGTGTTTCCCCATAGTCATTCAGGGCCTTTTGATATTCTTGTCGAGTCAATTCTTTTAATTTTGTATCAGAAAAATATCTCTCACTAAAATCAACAGCCCGACGAATATCACCGTCATTGTCTTGTGATAACTTTCCTTTCCTGTAAACTTCAAACCAGTTTCGAAAATACTCATGAAATAATTTTTCGCCTTCTTTTAGTGAGTATCCTTTAGAATACCTAGCTTCAATTTCTGATGCTGCCAATTGCGCTTCTTTTTTTGTTGAAAACCCATTGCCGCTTTTTGTTTTATATCGGCCATCTTTATCTTTATAAGAGACTCGAAATTGCCATCCGCTTTTCAATTTTTTTATACTTGCCATTGTATCACCTCCAATACTTTATCGAAGTATTATGCATTTTTTATACTTTATATATTATGATATAAAAGTGTATTCATTGGTAAAGGAGAAAATTATTTTTCAAAATAGTTTAAAGCTAAATTGAAAATCTCTTGGTAGATTAGTTTAGTATCTTGTCGAATGACTCTGCCTTTATTTGCATGTGAAGCAAGATTTCTGAAATCAGCTGCTAGCATTATACGTCGTTTATCCCTTCTGTTAATAACTTTAGTTTTACGTAAGCGGCCAGTTAATTCTCCAAGTTCAGTAGTTTCATTTTCAGAAACAGGTGAATTTTCAAGTTCTAAAATACGTTTTATTAAAGTTTCCATAGCTGTTCCTGCTGTAGCAGTTGCTGCAAGATAAAGAGAATGATCATATGCTGCTAAACTCTCATTTATCGCATATTCAAAATCAGAATCGTTAACCATTTTAATTATTGGATCGAAATCTAAATCTGAGTATGCATATTTAAAAGCATCCTTGGCATAATAAGAAGAAGGTAAATTTATATGACCTATAAATTTTCTAGCATCAGTCAGAAGTTTCTCTCTAGCCATATAACCTAACCATTCTTTTTGAATATCGATATATTCCTCTACCGAAGTATCTCCCCATGCACCACTCAAGTAATTGTCGAAAAAATTTGAAATAAGATATATATTTTGTATCCCAAACTCTTTGTTTAAAACAAAAGAGATGAAATCATGAGATCCGGAAAAGTGTTTAAAATCAGAATAATATGAGTTGGGTAATTCCCAAACATCATGTATAATACCAGTTCCTAAATTCAAGATAACAAAAAAGTTACTTGTAAGTATTCTTTGATCAGTCTTTACCAAATAAATATCAAGTCCTTTTAAATTTGCAAGCGGAAAAGCTTCGGGATTTTCTTTATAAGCTTCAGGATAGAGCAATAGCAGTCGTTCAACATACTCTTGTGAAAATGCCGGAATAATTTTTTTAATAAATTCCTTCTGTTCCATTTCGTTTAACAAATGATCACCTCATGATAAGTTACGTTATATGTTTTAATGTATAACTAAAGCCCCTAACATGAATCGAACATGCTAGAACTCACCAGAGAGGGGGATACTTATTGCTTCCACATGCCGTCCCCGAATGTAACAACATATGGTCCAGAACCTTTTGAAGAAAAGTAAAAAGTTATATTAGCTTTCATTCCGGCAGCTATATCATTAGGTATGTTATTTTGATAAGTGCTAGCATCAAAATCAGCTAATTCTGAATTGTTATCATACATAGCAAAATTTTGAACATTAAAACTGATAGGTGAACTAGTGGTATTCTCTACAACTGCTTTTACTTCCACTGGATGTTCACCATCTTTTGGTTCATGCAATTGGTGGTTAGGAGCATCTTCAGCAGAAATTACTGTGATTTTCTCACCACTACCAAACGTTCCAGATTCATTAAATTTCAAAGTATTGGATGAACCAGTACTATTTTCATCTGATTTGCTAGAATCGGAAGTTCCAAAAGCATCTAGTATTTCATCAAGCTGACTAGCTTTTGTGCTTAATTTTTTATTTTCCTCTTTTAAACTTGATACAGTTGTTTTTAATTTATTTACTTCTGCCGTGTTATTATTAGTTGATGAACACCCAGCTAAAATGGCAAAAGATATTAGTGATACCCCAAACAATTTACCTATTTTCATTTTTAAAATTCCTCATTTCTGTTATAATATTTTTATCAGCTAAATCTCGAAATGAGGTTGAAGTCCGTGTCCCCACGCGGGCTTTTTTTATGCAAAATTAATTCTTCGTAGTTTATTAAACAAAAGAGTTCTTATACACTCTTCATAACGTGCATCAATATCAGCATCTTCTATAAAACGCATATAGTTAACTTGTTCAACAGTTAAACCAGTTTTAGACATATAATCATCTAAGAGATTGTCAATCATGAATACATCAGCTTCATGCTCCATTTTAGAATGTAAAGAAAAAGCTAAATTATATAATTGGTAGTTATGTTGATGTTCGCTAGCGTGGCCTAATTCATGAAGAAGGGTTTTTCTTTTATTCCATTCGTCCAAAGAATCTTTTAAAACGATGGTATTTATCGACGCAATATAATGTCCATCTGCATCTAAATCCTCTTTTTCTAAGATGATTACACCTAACTCTTTAACAATCATTTCAATTTGTTTCCTCAACAACAACACCTACTTATTTTTCTTCTCCAAATACGCTTCAATAATGCCTGACAAAATTTCTCTATCATTTTCAGTCAGCGGTTTTCCGTCACTACTCATAACAGATGATAAAGCTTCTTCGACTGTTAGTTGATTTTTGTCGACTGGATTGGGGTTTTCAGTTCTACCAAGTAAATAGTCTACAGACACGTTAAAATAGTCAGCTAATTCTTTTAATTTTTCAGCCGATGGCTGTTTGCCACTTTTTAGACTATAGAAATAGTTTTCACTATATCCTAAATCTAATGTTACTTGTTTCATAGTTTTTGATCGATTTTTTGCAAGTGTTTTGACACGTTCAAATACTGTCATATCAGCATTCTCCTTAAATTCTTACAAAAAACAATAAAAAAGTGTAGTTTTTTATTTACAAATACAACACTATAGTGTATATTGTTCTTGTAAGTTAATTGGATAGAAAAAAGCAAACTAAAAACACACCTTATAGCATTAAGTTTGGCGACCGAGTGCATAATAAAGGTTTTGTTATAGGCTTATTTCGTATGTCTATATACTACACTATAGTGTAGTGTTCGGTCAACAATTTTATACAATTCTATCTAATTAACTTACTAACTATTAAAAGGAGGGATAAATAATATGCCAGACACAACGACAGGCAGAACTAAAATTCGTGAATACTTTGATAAAAAAGGAATTTCTTTAGTTACTGTAGCAACATACTTTAATATTCCAAAACAAGACTTGAATGATTATCTTTCTGGGAAAAATCAAAGTAAAAAGGCTCATGAAACGCTAACCGCAATTATTGAATACTACAAAATTAGATAGGGGGTCAGTAAGATGACGCAACTGATAGAATCAAAAATTTCAATTGAGATACCGTCTAATTTGATTCTGATTGAAAAGGCAAAGATTTTAGAATTAGAAAATCAAACCTTAATTGGTCAGACGTGGAATGCAAAAGATGTTACTAACCGCCTAGGTGGGAAAGATATACGTGACTGGAAACTCGTTTTCTATAAATATCGCGAAGAGGTAGATATAAGAAACGGCGGATTCGTAAAGTTCCCAACTAGTAAAGGGATGCCTTGGAAGTTTCATGCTAAGATGACCGCTCATTTTATAGATATTCATTGGAAAGAATTCATGGAGACGAAAGATCGTTTTTAAAGAAAGGATGATCACATTGAGAAAAATCTATCATTTAAGACGTATAGCGGCATTGCTAATCGTTTTTGGTTTGGGACTTTTAGTAGGTGGCAATGTTGGAGCATTAATCCAAAACGTTTATATAGCAGCTTTCATTATTTGGTTGCTCTACTACGATTTAGCGTTGGAAGATCGTGAAATAAAAAAACAAAAATAAAGACCCACTTCGACGGCCATCAAAGTAGGTCAATTACAAATATCAAATTCAAGGAGAGTGTACCACATGAATAAAGAAATTGAAAGAATGATTATTGAACTTGAAAAAGAATGCGAGGCACAGAATGTTGAACTTCTTCTGTGTGCTACAAATTTTGAAACAGGCCAAGGAAGTACTGCGTTTTGTGGTTCAGTTATCGGGTTAGCTATACTCTTGCAAAAACTTGTAGGTGATCTAAAAGAGCAATTAAGTATAAGCGAATCTTGTGATTGTCCAGAATGCGTAGCAGAAAGAGCCGAAGATGCTGCAAATGAAAAATCTATGGATGAACTACTAACTGCATTTTTACGAGGTGAACTGCAATGATTGAAGTAAGAGGTTTAAGTGATGATGTTTACGAATTAATGTTAGCGAATGCTCAAAATAGAATTGTTCAATCAATTCGAACTGCAGCAGCGAATGGTAATACAAGTTGCGTAGTGAATAGTAAAGGTCTTACATCAACGTTTTTATCTCAATTAGAAACAGAAGGATTTGATCACGTTGAACTTGAAGAAAACAAAACGAAAATATTCTGGGAGTGGTGAAAATGCCTGAATTTGATTCGTTAGGTGCTAGACAAGAGCCGCCAGAAGAAAAAGAAGTATTAGAGCCAACGTGGGAATATGACGAAGAAGAGGAGAATGACAATGAGTAACGATTTAACACAAATGACACAACGATCTTTAGATGAACAAGTCATCGGAAATTTAAATAGATTGCAAGAGCAGGGATTAGAAATGCCGCCAGGCTATAGTCCACAGAATGCATTGAAAAGTGCTTTCTTTGAACTAACTAACAATTCAGGAGGGAACCTTCTTCAGTTGGCAGCTAACAACCCAGAAACTAAAACATCTATTTCTAATGCCTTACTAGATATGGTCATCCAAGGATTATCACCTGCGAAGAAACAATGCTATTTCATTAAATATGGAAATAAAGTTCAGCTTATGCGCTCATATTTTGGAACCATGGCTGTGTTAGATCGAGTAACAGGAGGGGCAGATATCACGCCTGTTGTAGTCAGAGAAGGCGATGTATTTGAAATTGCTATGGACGGACCAGACTTAGTCGTGGCTAAACATGAAACATCCTTCGAAAATCTAGACAACGACATCAAGGCTGCCTATGTGGTTATTAAATTAGCAAATGGTAAAGAAGTAACAACGGTCATGACAAAGAAACAAATTGATAAATCATGGAGCAAAGCAAAAACAAAAAATGTTCAGAATGATTTTCCAGAAGAAATGGCCAAAAGAACTGTCATCAATCGAGCTGCTAAGTATTTAATCAATACTAGTAACGATAATGATTTATTTGTGCAAGCTGCTAAAGACACACTCAAAAATGAATTCGAACGAAAAGATGTGACACCAGAGCGAGAAGAGCAAACAGCGGTACTCGAAGAAAAAATATTTGCCAACAATAAAAGAACTATAAATCAAGAAAAAGATAAAGAACAAATTACACGTATAGCTGATGTTCCAGGGCAACCCGATATTGAACAAGCCAAACCAATTGAAAAAGAAGATTTAAAGAAAGTTGCGGATCAAATTTTAGAAGAACCAGTTCAAGAAACTTTAGATGTGATGGCTGGTTATGAACACAATCAGAAAGAGAGTGAAGCTGATGTCTCAACGATTGAAGAAGACGATTATCCTTTCTGATGAAAATTATTATTCACAAGAAGCGGACCTAGCTTATATGTCTGTCTCTCAATATAAAAAATTTCTAGAATGTGAATCTGCAGCTCTTGCCAAGTTAAAAGGCGAATGGACACCAGAGAGTGATCCAAAAGCATTACTTGTTGGTAATTATGTTCATTCTTACTTTGAATCACCAGAAATTCATGAAGCATTTAAAGAAGAAAACAAAAGCAAGATGTTTTCTTCAAGAAAGCCGTTTGGCCTACTGAAAGATTTCCAAATTGCGGAGCAGATGATTGAAAGATTAAAACAAGAAGAAGCCTTTTTAAATATTTATCAAGGCGAAAAAGAAGTGATCGTCACAGGTGAAATTGGCGGAGCAGTGTGGAAAGGGAAAATTGATTGTTTAAATTTAGAAGAAAAGTATTTTGTAGACATCAAAACAACCAAAGATATGCATGAGAAGAAATGGGATGAACGTTTAAACAGAAAAGCAAACTTCATTGAACGCTTCGGTTACGTGTTGCAAATGGCTGTTTATTGCGAACTGCTTCGGCAACAATATGACAAAAATTTTCTTCCTCTCATAGCAGCCGTTTCGAAACAAACACCTAGTGAAGCAAAACTAATCACTCTTAGCGAAGAAAAAATGATTTACGAATTAGAAGAATTAAAAGAAAACATCGAGCATGTTGTGCGAGTGAAAAAAGGCGAAGAAGAACCAGTTAGTTGTGGAACTTGTGAATATTGTAGAGGACACAACAAAATTACCAATTTTACCAGTATGGACGATTTATAGGAGGTGCATAACGAATGAATGCTGGTTACGTCAAATTGTATCGTAAGGTAATGGATTCATTCGTATGGACTAATCCTTACATGTACAAATTGTGGAACTTGTGTTTGATGAAAGCTAGCCACGAAAACAGAAAATTTCTTTTTAATGGAAAAGAAATATGGTTGAACAGCGGAGAATTCGTCACAGGGCGCGACGCAATAACGTTTGAGATGAATAAAGGTGTCAAACGTGAACATCAAGTGAACAGCGGTTCTGTATGGAGATGGTTAAAACGATTTGAAAAAGAAGGAATGTTGAACATCAAATCAACTACGAAATACAGCGTCGTATCAATAAATAACTGGGATGATTATCAAGCAAGTGAACATCAAGTGAACATCAAACGAACAACAAGTGAACAACAAGTGCACACAAACAAGAATGAAAAGAATGAAAAGAATGAAAAGAATGTTGTAGTAGTAGAAGAGCAGCAGTCAGTTTTTCAACTTTATCAATCAATTTTTGGAATGCTAAATTCGGTCACTACTCAAAATTTAGAGTACTGGTGTAATGATTTATCAACTGAATTAGTAAGTGAAGCTTTAAAAATTTCCGCAAAATCAAATGCTAGAAATTTCAAATACACTGAAAGTATTTTGAGAAATTGGGAACAAGAAGGCGTTAAAACTTTAGATGATGTAAAAGCATTAGCCGTAAAAAGAGAACGTACTACAACCAAGCAACAGAAATCAAACACAGGTCATTCGGATTACGATGATCTTGGATTTTAGGAAGTGAAAGAATGCAGTCAGCATCAGATGGATTTTCAAAAATGATTAAAACGTTGCTTTATATTACACCTGATCCATGTCCAGAGTGCGGAGGAAATCTTTATGCTTGGCGTGCAAAAAACAAAGATGGGTCCGATAGGTGTCCGCCAACTTGCATGGAATGTGGCTATAAAGCACGCAAAAAAGCAGAAGACCTCGAAACAGAGAAAATGTTTAACGATAGTTTGAAAGCTAGAGCGATTAATTACTTGAAGTACAGCTCTCTTTATACCGACAAAAATTTAATTAATTGTCGTTTTAAAACTTACAAAACAGTAGACACAGAAACTAAGCTTGCTTTTGAAATTGCCAATCGAGCCACGACTGAAATTCTTTTGAATAAACCAACTCATATGATTCTTTCAGGAAAAAGCGGTGTTGGTAAAAGTCATTTAGCTATGTCAACGGCATGGGAAGTGTTGGAGAGATCAAACTATGATAAACGCTGCCTGTTCATTAGCTATGCGGAACTCTTAGAACAACTAAAATTTGCGATGAAAGATGAACAAGCCAGAAAGACAATAACAGGAACCTTAATGGCAGAGATTAAAAGCGCTGATTTAGTTGTTTTGGACGACTTAGGGGCCGAGTTAGGCGTTAAAGGGAATAACAGTACCAACTTTAATAATGACACCTTAAATCGCATTGTAGAAGCTCGGCAGAATAAAGCAACAGTGTTTACAACGAACTTAACAGGTAAAGAAATGAGCCAAGCTTATGGGGAGAGAATCCTTTCTCGCATCATGAGTAATTCACAAGGTTTTGTGATGAAAATTGAAGGGACATCAGACAAACGAGTAGCAGGCATCTGAAATGTTATTTTTAGCGAATATATTCAGCGTAGAACAGTTTTACAATCAAGCGAATAGAAATAGATGTAAAGAAAGAAAAAAGGCTTAAAACGCATTTTAAAGCCTTAAAAACAAATCGATAGAAAGGGGAATCATTCAATGCCGTATGTAGTGAAAATTTCAGCTTATCTTGGCAAAGATGGTTGGCCAGTAGCTAATTTGAAAGATGCTGTGCTATTTGAACAAAAAGAGACAGCAGCTATTTCAACAATCGTATCTGGCGGAACTGTTTCAGAAGTAAAGGAAGCCATCATAATGCCAGAAAAATCGAAGAAACATATAGGAAAAGCTATCAAACGGGGTGCTAAGAAGGAACCAACCGAAAAAGCAACCAAAAGTAATCAAGCCTGGATGAAAGGGGCTAAATAAGAATGAAGTGTGTTAGGTGTCAAGATCAGCGTGTGATTTGGGGAAAAGACAGATTTAATTATGCAACGCCCGTTCCATGTCCTGAATGCAACAAAGATGGAAAAGCAGTTCGATCGGAAACTGCTACCAAGGAAAGGGAGTTAAAACAATGCAATCACCAACAGCCCTGAATAAGCGAGGAAATAAAGTCACGATTGATGGTTACACATTTGATAGCCAGAAGGAAGCTAACTTTTATACAAAGTTTGTCAAAAATTGTGGGTTGCCTTTTGAAGTTCATCCGCGTTTTAAACTAACCGAACTTACACCAACTGCGGATGGTATAGGTAAAATTTCGGCGATAGCTTATTCACCTGACTTCATCATAAAAAACTTAGATGGAAGTTGGAGACATGTCATTGACATTAAAAACTCTTTTGGTGTGTATGGCATTGACCAATCCGTTAAGCTTCGTTTTCGTCTATTTGCCCTTAGATATGGTCATCCAGTTGAAGCGATTGTTGTTCGTGCTAGAGATTTTAAAGTGATTACACAAGGCGTAACTAAGCCTTTAAACGAAAAAAGACCATTCATAACCGATAATTTCGATTACGAATGGAAAGATGCAACTAATTATTAAACGAAAGTAGGAAAATAAAATGACAAAACAAGTAAATTTCAGACCAGAAGTGAAAAAAGTGACATCTAAATCAAACGGAAATATCGAAGTGCTATTAGTGGTTAGCAACGCTTCATTAAAAGGAAAATATGAAATTTTAAACGAATTTTTAGGCAAAACAGTATCAACGACCATCGAACCAGAAACAGTAGAATACAAGGTACCAGTTAACAAGCAGACCAATAAGCCGAATGTCGAATATGTTGTAAATAACGACGGGACAGTTGAAGTTCTAAAAGAAGAACAAACTTCTTTAGAAATGGGCGATGATGTGCAAGAAGTCGAAGAAGTTGCTGTGCAAGTATCGAAAGAAACCATTGACGAATTCATAAAGAAAGCAACGACTATCGAATGGCCAGAATCAGTAACAATCAACGTTCGTGGCGTATTGCATCGAATAGATGAAGGGGAAGCGCTAGAAGAAATTGCGTCTGATCATGATGTTTCAGTTGAAAATCTAATCAACCAAGTTGAACTTGCACGCCAACATTTTGCACCGTTTGCAGATTCTTGGAGCAAAAACAAAGAGAACATCATTTTCCCTGAAAAGACAGTTGAAGATGATGAAGAAGAAATCGAAGAATAATCTCGTAGAAAGTGAGTGTTCATTTTGCTGGAGATTTATTATACGCCAACATCCGCAATAATTGCGGATGCATTGGCTAAAACATATGAAGTCGTTTCTTTAGACAAAGCTAGAAATATTGCGAAGAAATTTAAGGCTAGTTTAAAGCAGAAAACTGACCTTTATGTGATTGAGGGAATTTTGATTGATGCTGGTTATAAAAAAGAGCCAATAAAGTTTAAGCTTTAGAAGAAACCTCGCCCGATAATGCTAGGTGAGTTATACATGACTTTGGAAATCTATAATAAAGGCGTAGATCAATTCTTAACACCATACTATGTAGCTCATCTAATGGCAGAAATGAATTTTAGCGAAAAGGGCAAACAATTGAAAAAGGGATATCCATTACAAATGAATTGGACTTTAGTTCCTGGTTCAAAAGGTGCAGTGAAAATTAAACCTAGTTCATATAATAACAGCACATACAACGATGTAGATAATTTATATCCAAGTGTCGACAGCTACTGTCAAACAAAAAAATGGCTGAGATTGTTAAACAGTTACAACAACCAATTCGACGAACTCAACCAGAAACGCCACAACAAAACAATTGGGAAGAACCATAGGTGCTACACTAGCTCAATAGCCAACTCGGGGATTTCAACCTGGAGCATTTTCGGAGGATCATAGTTGATATTAGGGGAAGGACATCATACACAAGACTTTAGTGACCATACTGATTGGATTATTGAAGAGCTAACAAAAGATAGTACTAGAACGTACTTTTTAGAAATAAATTGGTTTGATGAACCAACAATAATTGATATTGAAATGGCAAAAAAATAAAAGGGGCTATCCACCAAGTCCCTTTGTCACAAAATAACTAATGAAAGCTGAAAGTATATTAGTAACAACAAATAAAACTATAAAAAAATAAGGTTTTTCTTTGAATCTATACCAATGCGCAAAGAATGTCCTTCCATACAATTCTTTTTTAGAAGTATTAGTTTTAAGAGTTCTGTCTATAGCCATGTTTATCATTTGTGTAAACATACGTACCTTACTTGAAGTAGACACACTTAATTCATAATATTGTTCTTTTTCAAAAGCTGTTGCCTCATCGGCACCAGTTAAATAGTATTTTGGTTTCAAATCGTTTTTCTTCATAAGATTGTCCATCTTTTTATCTTCGATATAATTTGGACCATAAATTTCTTTGAAGAGAGAGGCAATATTAATTTTTTGGTTATCAGGAAGAACAAAAGGGTTTCCTCCTAGTACCTGATAACGGTGTTCCAGCGCTTTAAATCCAAAAATAGAATCTCTCATGTCCCAATGTAACCATTTTCTATTTTGATTGTTTTTTAAGTAATCAAAATATTTATCTAACATTTTTTTTTCTATTTCGTTGTAATTTTTTGATATTTCATCAAATGATTTTCCCATTTCTTCAGCAGATTTGTAAATTGCGAATAATTCTGTTTGACCAAATTCGAGATTTTGAACTGCTATAGAGGTTATTCGTGGACTTTTTCCACCAAGATCATAAAAACTTTCACATGAATAGTGAATAACTAAATATTTAGCTTTATCTTTATCGATTTTTTTTAGAGTATCTAAACCTTTTAATCTATCAGTAATTTGACTCATTATAATCCTCCATTTTTATCTAATTATATCAACAAAAAAAGGGAAAGTCTATGGCACTTAGACCATACCAAGAAGAAGTTCATTCTACTGTCCAAAATGAGTGGCAGAATAACAAAAAGAAAGCATTATGAGTTTTGCGTATAGGAGGAATCTGAATGAAACTATATCGATATGAAAGTTCAAAAAATACTGGGTGTTGGACTGTTGGACAGAAGGCCTAAATCACTCAAATAAAAAATTCGAAGAGAAAAAAAGCTACTTAATGGCTGACGTTCCTGAGGAAGATGAAACAGTAAAACTAGTCACAATTGAGGCGATAAACGTTTTGAAATCCGTAATAATGACCGTAACTATCAAAAAGGCGATATCTTACGCTTAAACGAATATCAAGACGGACAGTATACAGGTGATGTTCATATTGCAGAAATAACATACATTACAGATTATGCCCAACAAGATGGCTATGTAGTGCTGGGGATTAAGTGAGGAGGACGGATAATCAAGTTTTAAGAGATTTAAACCAATTCCTAATAATGTCTATAATCAAACCCAGAGAAAAGTATGAAATAAAATGAATTAAAGATGAAATAAATATTCTTACAGAATAAGGTTGATTCATATAAAATTCATCTAACTTAGGGGATTTTATAAGCAGATTCGTGCCTATAAAATCAGTAATAGCAAATAGGAACCCCTTGTTGTCATAACCACTAACCCAAGTAGTTATAACGATAAGACTGAACAAGCTCAATAGAATTGTGAATAAATACTTTTTCATGTAGAATGCTCCTCAAATAATTTATTAAAACTAATTTTAGATGGAAATCAAAACCAGATTTAATCAGTTTATTGCATACATTATCCATAGAATAAACAGTATTAATAATATAACGAATAAAGCAGAACCTGTGGCAATAAAAAAGAAAGGCCAATCGACTGAATTTTTAAAGTCAGGCCATGTTTGAATTTTTCCATTTTTAATTACATCAATTTCCAAGTTATATAAATAACTCAATAAAATAAGTCCTAAAAGGATTGAATAATCTTTATGATTGAATACTATATAAAAATAGATTATTAACCACACAATGCTCGATAATATTCTTTTACGCAAGATAAATGTTAATTTTCTTTTCAATTGAACGACTCCTCGAAATTTTCGTTAATTTTCTTAGGAAGATACACATAAATAGTATATGACTACGGACTATGAAATTTTAGTTAAAAGCCAGCCGACCACTGACTGGCTAATGTGTTAGAAGACAACTGTTTTCCGCCAGTCGTCCTTTAGGTGTGCATTAGCACTTGTCCTAAGTAAAGCGCTAGAGTTCGTGTGACCGTATAGGTCAATAAAGCGTCTCTGGTGGAGACAGGAACTACTGGTAACTGTTTGCTCGCAATTACCATAGAAAAAGAGGAAATTATTCCAGAAATAAAATCCCCAAGAAAGTTAACAAGATTATATCATGAGTAAATGTATTTGAAAATAATATCACATAGTTCGTATTGTAAAAAGTTTATTTAGTAGAAAAATAAAAAAGCCGGATTCCTCCGACCGTTGGTAATATTCTCGACACGAATATTATACCATAAACGGGGGAATCAAGGGATGGTACTTTTTGACGTAAAGAAATATGAAACACCAGATGCAAAGGACGTAGATATGGAGCAAACTAAACATAACGTCAGTGTGTTCCTGTCTGCCTATCTTGCTGCTAGATGTCGTGTTGGTCAGCCGAGGGAACCAAAAGTAACAGCTTCATTCTCTTTGGTTCCACCATCAACGGCCAATAACGTTTTCGAAGCCGAGCAAATGTTAATCCAGAAAGAAGAAGCCCAAGAAGAGTTTGATTACCTTCATAAGCTTTTTGTTAGAGGTTATTCTGCGATTCAGCATCCGCACAAACCAGATGTTACCGAGCGAAGAAAAAGAATCTTCTATGACCGTTATATCAACGGCAATCCGATCTATCTAGCAGCGCAACGGAATTGCATCAGCGAAGAATCAGTGAAACAAGAATCTAATATGATTATTGTTCAATTTGCTTCGGCACTGGAACTGGTTGCTTTTAAGTAGCCATTTATTACACTTTTTATACCTCTTTTATACACTTTATCTACACTTCATATACCTTTGAAACGGGTTATTATGATAGTGTCAAAAAAATAAGAAATGCGACACACTTACACAAATACATTAACGGAACGATTGCTTACTTATTTTTTTGATTTGAGATTACAAGGAAGTAAAAAAATTCTACTTTCTTCGTTTAGTCACTTGTGATCTCATTTAGATTCTCTCGCAAACCACCAATTATAAAACTAAAGAAGTGAGGTGAACTTCCTCTCTCTTTTTTCTACAGGTTTGCGAGAGTTAATGGAGCATAGCTTAATCGGTAGAGCAGCGGTCTCCAAAACCGTTGGTATAGGTTCGAGTCCTATTGTTCCAGTAAGTGGCATAAGCTGCTTAAATAATATAGATCGTCAATGAATGTTCGGACAAACAAATTGACGCTACTACCTTTCACGAGGGCTGCATTTATATGCAGTCCTTTTTACATAATTTTATAAGGAGGTTGTTACATCTATGAGTAAAAAAGAACAGATTAAAAAGCAGCAAGCACAGTTCTTAGAAATCATGAAGAAGGTTCGTGAAGAGAAAGATATAGATGCGCTTGCAGAATTATTTATTGAAATCATTTCGGTATATGGTCTGAAGATGGATGAGACATCAGCATTACTTTATTACGTTCAGAAAGAAACACTTGAAGCAGATCACAATGCACAGTTCTTAAACGAACGATTGAAACTTGATGTTAAGTCGCTAGGTATTGAAGGTGTGCTGCAAGTACAACGTGCGTTGGTTAATACGTATACATTAACTTTATAAGAAAGGAATAACTACTACTCCAATATTGAAATATCTATTTGTTCTATAAAATAATCAATTTATGCCTTTTACTTAACCTTATAATTTAGATATAATACTGTTAACAAAATAGAAAGGTGGAAATATTCATGGATATAGGAGAACGATTACTTTCGTGTACTGTGAGATTAGAAACTGAAAGTAGTGTTGGTACAGGCTTTTTTTATAAGATGAGAGTAGAAACTAATGGAGATTTTAAACCAGTTATAGTAACTAATAGACATGTACTTGAGGATGCAAATGAATTAAGTATAAGGTTGAGATGCGAACATAAAGATGGAACAATTATCAATCGCGATTTTCCTATTACTAATCTTGAAGGTAATGTTGTATTTCATCCCAATCCGGATATTGATTTAGCGGTGTTTCCTTTCCCGGGTTTATATGTTATAGCATCTCTATTTGAACTTACCCCTCTGATTACATATGTTTCAGAAGAAGATATTCCTAATGAAAATGAAATAGAAAAACTAAGTCCTATTGAAGATGTTATTGTAATTGGATATCCCAATGGTCTGTGGGATGACATCAATGTAAGACCGTTAGTCAGAAGAGGAATAACAGCATCAGATTATAAATTGGATTATCAAAATAAACCACAATTTATTATTGACTGTTCTATATTTCCTGGTTCAAGTGGTTCGCCGGTATTTTTGTATAATACTGGGCCTTATCAGGAGGGGAATGATGTTTTTTTAACTGGTGTACGAGTGAAGTTTTTAGGTATAAACTCTAGTGTTTTTATTCAAAATTTAGAAGGTGATATTGTTGAAAGGCACGTTCCTACAAAACTAAGTACAGTTTCAAGACTACCTATAGGATTAGGGATAATAATCAAAGCTAACCAACTTAAAGAAATGGAAGAACTTTTACCAGAGTAAATATTATAAACAAAAGGACTGATTAAAAATAATCGGTCCTTTTGTTTAGAGAAGGGATAAAAGAGTAATTTTGATTGATGTATCATCCAAGCAAGCAAGATCAAAGTTCTATGGTTCATCAAAGTGGAGAAGATTAAGACAGCAGTGTTTAGAGCGGGACCATTACGAATGCCAGTGGTGCAAACAAGAAGGTAAGTTAACAACTCAATATGATTCTATTCTTGAAGTGGATCACATTAAAGAGTTGGAACATTATCCGCAGCATGCATTAGATATAGACAACCTTAGAACGTTATGCAAAGACTGTCACAATAAACGACACGGAAGATTTAACTATAGAGAATCGAAAAGAAAAAGAAAGTGGGATGATGAATGGTGGTAGAAGCTGATATAACAACGTTTATACGATATAATAAATAAGAGGATGAGTTAGGAGTAGCTACCTGATTTAAAGAATGTCTTTCCTCTTTATTTTATCGGAACAATCGGAGGTAATTAAAATGAATAAGGAATGCGAATGGTGTGGCGATAAGTTACTTAACACCAAGAGTCCCAGACGTAAATTTTGTGATGATGTTTGTAGGGCCAGATATCGTAGAGCGAATGCTGACAAGACAGGTTCATACAAAGTTACATGTGTATGTTGCGGTAATAGTTTTAGAACATATCATGATACTAAAAAGTATTGTTCAGAGGAATGTCGGTTGACAGGTTCATCAGAGCACTTGACTAACAGAACTAAAGTTATTCACGAATTGAAGTGTAATGAATGCAGTAATACATTCGGTTCGACTAATAAGGAGCAACGCTTTTGTTCTTACAAATGTAAAACTAGAAACAGAAATAAACTTAATGAACTAGAAAGAAGAAAGTATTATGCTGAAGGTGATAAGGCGATAACTTTATCTAAACTAATAGGTAAAGAAAATAATATTTGTTATATATGTTTAGGGGGATGTGACTCAAATGATTATATAGAAGATGCTAACGGTACAATCATTTGTGGTAACAAATATCCAAGCGTTGAACATGTAATACCTTTAAGTAAGGGTGGCAAACATGAATGGGATAACGTCAAGTTAGCACATAGAGGATGTAATATAAAGAAGTCAAATAAAGTACAAAAGAATCTCGCTTGAGGTTCTTTTTTTACGCCCCCAGTCAAAAAGTTTTAAATAGAAATTGTCATATGGGATACCGGTGGATGGGGTCAACTGTCTAAAAATATACGTTAAATTTTTTTATAGGGGGGTGATTGCTATTGAAAATGGCAGACTTGAAAAAACAGTTGATGAGTCAAATTGACGAAAACGATCAACTAGAAGTTGAAAAAGTCGAGAGATATCTTGATTTAGTAAAGCTTTATAAAAAAATGAATTCGTCTATTTCTAAGTATGGAACTATTGTAGAGTTTGAAAACGGAGCGCAGAAATACTTAAAAATCAATCCAGCAATCGCCGAAAAAGTTAAAATTTCACGTGCATTGATTGCTTTAGGAAAAGATCTTAACTTAGATGAATCAACAAAAATTGTGACTAGCGTTGATGATGATAATTATAGCGAGAGTGACTTAGTATGATTAAGCAAAAACATGTCGATTACTATATACAACAATATAAAAAAGGTGAAATAAAACTAAATAAAGAAAGAATTGAACTAATAGAATATCTTGAAAGAGATATACTTTCAAGAGACGATATATATTTTAATGACAAAATGATAGACGATTGCATCAATTATGGTGAGAAATGGTTTTTTGAATTACAGCCATTTCAAAAATTTTTGATTGCTTTCGTCTTTTTGTATTTTAAAAAGAATAACAGAAATTTTTATCGTAAATTTCTATGGATGTTTGGCCGTGGTGGCGGTAAAAACGGGCTTCTTTCTGTCGTTCTTAATTTTTTACAAACTGAATTACATGGAATTCTAGATTACAATATTTCGATTGTTGCGAATTCAGAAGATCAAGCAAAAACTTCTTTCGAAGAGATTTATAATACAATCAAACGAAATAAAACACTTCAAAAAGCTTTTGAGTATGGAAAAACAGTTATAACCTCTAAAAAGACTGGCAGCTATATAAGATTTAGAACGTCGAATGGCGATACTAAAGATGGTTTAAGAGATGGAGCGGTAGCTTTCGACGAAATTCATCAATACCCTTCGAACAAAGATGTGAAAGTGCATATTTCCGGATTAGGAAAAAAGCCAAACCCTAGAGAATTTTATGTAGGAACAGATGGATATGTTAGAGAGGGATTTTTAGATTCTCTTAAAGAAAAAGCCAAAAGAGTGTTAAGTGGTTCTAGTCGACCTAATGCTATTTTCCCTTTTATTTGCAAATTAGATTCAGAAGACCAAGTGACAGAATCAGAAAACTGGGAATTAGCAAATCCGATGTTTCATCAACCTTTATCAGAGTATGCCGAGAGCCTTTTAGAAACTATTTTTGAAGAATATGAAGACTTAGAGGACGATCCGTCAAATAGAGAAGAGTTTATGACTAAACGAATGAATTTACCAGTTACAGATTTAGAAAGATCAGTGGCTAGTTATGAAGAAATAATGGACACCAATCGTCCTTTACCAAATTTAGAAGGTAGACAAGCAATTGGATGTTTGGACTTTGCTAGCTTGCGAGATTTTGCTGCATGTGGTCTTTTATTTAAAGATAGGGATGACTATGTTTTTAAAACCCATTCATTTGTTAGAAAGCAATTTGCAGACATATATTATGGATATTCCAGGAAAGCATCAGAACAAACAAAAGAACGATTCGCACCGATAAAAGAATGGGAAAACAGAGGATTATTATCTGTAGTTGATGGAGCTACAATTGAACCACAAACAGTTGTCGATTGGTTTGTTGAACAACGATATAAATACGGGGTTACAAAAATTGTTGCCGATAATTTCAGAATGGATGTATTGAGACCGTTATTAATAGCTGCGGGATTTGAAGTGGTTGTGATAAAAAATCCTAGAGCGGTCGATAGTTTGCTTGCACCAAGAATAGAAACGGCGTTTGCTAATAGACACATCATTTTTGGAGAAAATCCGTTAATGCGGTGGTACACGAATAATGTATTAGTAAAGACAAACAATGATGGAAATAAGACGTACTTAAAAAAGGAAGAAGTTAGAAGGAAAACAGATGGATTTAAAGCATTTGTGTGCGGAATGTATTTGGCAGATGAACTAACAGATTATAATTTTGAAGATGCATTTACTATACTAAATGATATTAAATTTTAATTAATGACGACTCAATATTGTTATTGTATAATTGATTTAAAATGGAGGTTTTTAATTTGAATCGATTTGGAAAAGAGATTAAGTCTTTTTTTAATAATCCACTGGGGATTATTGGTATGTTCTTAGTATTGACCGAAGGAATAGCAGCTATTGTTATTACTCAATCACAGTTAGAATTTGTATTGAACTTAATACTTGTTATTTTCATAGTTTTATTTCCTATAGTCACGCTATCTTGCTTTGTTTATCTAGTGATAAAACATCATAAAAAATTATATGGACCATCTGATTATAAAGATGAAGCTAACTTTTTACTTACTTTCAATAATGAAACACAGGAGACAGAAGTTATAAAGGTTACATCTGTATCAGAAAATAAATCTTTGCATATTGATAGTAATATGCAACAATTTGAAAAGAAAGACTTTCAGGTACTAGTGAATCAAAGATTAGATAATTATGGAAAACTAATTGATAATTTAGAACTTAAGTCTATACCTGCAAAAATTTATAGTAGTAGTCTTAACTATGGAACGAATGAAGATGATGCTGCAGAATCAATATGGCTAGGTAAAGATGTCCCTCTAGATCTTGCAAAAAAAGTTTTGGATATTTGTTTCAATACAAGTGAAAAATTAAAATATATCAGATTAAGCGAACCTAATATAGGAAGTGCTCAACTACAAATATTTATTGGTGGAAGCAAAAACACATCTTTGAAAAGAGGAACAAAAGAACTAAACGATGAATTAAAAGAAAAATTGGTAGCTTCA
Organism: Enterococcus sp. DIV1537a; assembly: GCF_051712085.1. NCBI lineage: Bacteria > Bacillati > Bacillota > Bacilli > Lactobacillales > Enterococcaceae > Enterococcus > Enterococcus sp. DIV1537a. The sequence continues at coordinate 928,997 of NZ_JBIOOE010000001.1, forward strand.
AATACAATAGAAGAATTGCATAGTTTGATTATGGATAACTATATATAAAAAAAGCCTAGAAATAGGTTTTTTTTTATTGTGAAAGGGGGTGAATGAGTGAGTTTATTTGATGTCTTCAAACTATCAGCAAAAAATGAAGAACCGTCTGACTGGCTTCCAGATTTTGTTGCAGGGGATGAATTAGCTACACGATCATATTTAAAAACAATGGCTAAAAATACCGTTATAGATTTTGTTTCAAGGACTATGTCCACATTAGAAATAAAATTCAAAAGTACAGGAATGGAAGAATGGGATTATATATTAAACGTTCGGCCCAACTCTGATATGTCGGCTACCACATTTTGGCAAACCTTCTTCTTTCGCTTGTTAGATGAAAATGAAGTATTGGTTATTTTAAAAGATGATCAACTTTTAATAGCTGATGACTATACAAGAGAACAAAAAACAATCACAGATGATTGCTTTAGCAACGTTTACGTTAAAGATCAAGTGTTTACAGAAAAATTTTACATGTCAGACGTCATTTATTTAAAGTACAACAGTAAAGAGCTTGATTCATTTACTAAGGGTTTATTTAATGACTATTCGGAATTGTTCGGACGAATACTAGAAATCTCCATGCGAAATAATCAGATTCGTGGTTCTGTTTCAATTGAAGCCACTGGATCAATGAATGAAGAAAAAGGAAAAGATGGCAAAACACGTTCGGAAAGATTACAAGAGTATGTAAATAAAATTTATCACGCTTTTAGCACTAAAGCAGTTGCTATAGTCCCAAAAGTTAAAGGATTTGATTATGAAGAATATACGAACAAGCAAGGTTCTTCTAATCAGTCTCTTGAGGAATTAAATAAAATGAAATCATCGTTAATTGATGATGTAGCAAACGCCATAGGGGTACCTACGGCGCTTATTTATGGTGAAAAATCAGAACTTGATTCCAATATCAAAGCTTTTAGAAAGCTATGTATTATTCCTTTGATGAAAAAGCTGCAAGATGAATTAACTGCAAAAGTTCTTACACGTCAAGAGTATAAAAACGGTGAACGAATTAAAGTAACTAAAGTTTTACCTGTAAGTATTCTGGAAAATGCAACTCAAATTGACAAAATCGTCTCTAGTGGAACATTCCTAAGAGATGAAGTGAGGGAAGAAACGGATTATGATTCGTTGCCAGATAAAGAAGGTAAGAAGCTAATTATGACTAAAAATTATGCACTCGTGAAAGGGGGTGAGGAAGAGAATGACAAAGACTAGAAACGTGCCGTTTCAGTTTTCTAACGAGTTAGTTGAAGGTAAAAGAGTTTTAACTCTTTCGGGAAATATCAGAAAAAAATATTGGTCTGATGATGATGTTATTGATGCGAAGAGCATCAGGGAAACTTTAGATGGAGTGACAGACGATATTACCATTAAATTAAATAGCCCAGGCGGAGATGTGTTTGAAGGTGTTGAAATTTACAATTATTTAAAAGATCACCCCTCAAAAGTAACGGTAGAAGTTACTGGTGTAGCAGCTTCAGCAGCAACATTCATTCTGTCGGCAGCTGATGAAGCAATTATGAATGTAGGGACTTCAGTTATGATTCATGAGGCTTCAACATTTACATGGGGAAATAAGCAAGACATTCAAAAGACTTTGAATGCTTTGGAAACTATCGATGATTCCATTCTTTCAATTTATTCACAAAAAACAGGTCAAACAACAGATCAATTAGAAACATGGATGAGGGAAGAAAAATGGTTCACAGCTGAAGAAGCTGTAGAATATGGTTTTGCAACAGAAGTTAAGAAAAACGCCGAAAAAAATTCAACTGATTCAAAGGAAAATATAGCTGAAATGGTGAAAAATGCTGTTGCGGAAGCTATGTCTTTAAACCAACAAGCTGTGACGAATGAAGCAAAACAAGAATCAAAACCAAAACAAAAGTCTTTAATAAATAGATTAACTAAAGGAGCATGATTATGACATTAACATTAAAAAACAAAACAGATGAAGCGAAGAAACAATTTAATGCAGTATCAACAAATGAAGAGGCGACACCAGAACAGGTAAATGCTGCTTTAGAAGCATATGTTACTGCTGTTGCAGAAGATGCAGGAAAGCAAGTACGAGCTGAATATGAAGAGCTGAAAAATGTAACAGATAACCGTGTGCTTGAAGCTCGTGGCATTCACACTTTAACTAATGAAGAAACAAAATTTTATAACGAAGTTGAAAAAGCGGGTGGATTTGATGAAGATTTAGTCTGGCCAGAAACAATTTTAGAACGTGTTTTTGAAGGTTTACAAGAAGAACGTCCATTGTTAAAAATTATTAATTTTACCCCTTCAGTAGGTAAAACTAAAATTACTCGTTCTCGTCGTAAAGGTGTAGCGGTATGGGGGCCACTTCATAAAGATATTGAAGGGAAATTAGATGCACAATTTGGTGCAACAGAATTTAATCAATTAGCTTTAACAGCGTTTTTCTTAATTTCAAATGACACTTTAGAATTAGGTCCACGCTGGGTTGACCGATACGTTCGTTTATGTTTATCTGAAGCAATCGCAGAAGCATGGGAAAAAGCAATTATCAATGGGTCTGGTCATAATCAACCTATTGGACTAACAAAAGATATGAATGCGGCAATTGATCCGACAAATGGATATGCTGATAAAGAATCAGCAGGGATCTTAACTTTTAAAGATTCACAGACAATGGTTAAAGAATTCGCAATGTTATTGAAGAAAGCTTCTAAATATACTGATAAAGTCGGCGATGGTGACGAGGGAGAGGAAAAAACAAGAAAAGTTAAAGGGAATGTATACTTAATTGTTAATCCATTGAACTATTACGATATTGTTGCTCGTGTCACTACTCAAAATGCAAATGGCGTATTCGTTTCAAACTTACCATTTATTTCTGAAGACCATATCATTGAATCTTTAGAAGTAAAAGAGAATAAATTGATTGCTTTTGTTGGTGGAGAGTATGATGCTACTCAATCACGTGCAGAAAAAGTCTATGTTTATAAAGAAACATTTGCAATGAAACGTGCAACATTATACGCTGCCGACTTATTGGGCAATGGTGAGCCAGCTGATAACGATGCAGCGCAAATTTATGATATTAAAATTGACGATGGAGAACCAGCAACAAAGTAAACACCCCTGTTGTTAATAAGATAAACCCAACAACAGATGGGGCAACTATCGATTTGAAATAGCACGGGGGGATTAGATGGAATCATATTTAAAGGAGTTCAAAGAAAGAAATCAAATCTTTCATTCGTCAGACGATGACTCTATAAAAGAACAATTAAATGATTCCTTTGAAGATATTCGAACGCTTATAGGAGATTTTGATCCAAAAGTATATCGAAAAGGAAAAGAACTTGTTTTTGAAAGAACTCGTTATGTAAGAAACGAAGCCTTAGAATATTTTTATCCCAACTTTCAGCAAAGCATTATGGATGCTTCCATCGATATTTCAGGAGGTGAAGGATTTGGCAATACACCCTAATTATAAACGTCCCAAAATAGGAGCTGGCGAATTAAAAACGCCAGTTTCTTTTTTTCAGTTTATTCCGGGAGAAGGACCTGAACCTGGCGAAATAGTAAAGAAAGAACTTCATTCATGTAAAGCGCAAATCTACAATCCATCAATGAAAGACATGGAAATATTGAACGCAAAAGGAACTAAAGAGGGGCTGACAATTAAAATCCGTGATCCACACCAAGACTATATCCCTAGCAACAAACATAAAGTTGTTATTGACGACTATAGAGCTTTACCAGTGGGCAAAGAATGGGAAATAGTAGATGTTTCACCAGATTTTGAAGATAACCGTTTTATCAAGATTGTTCTAGGGATAACGTCATGAGCGAAGTGACAGGGTTAGAAGAAATTCTCAAAAATATGGAAGATAAACTAGGTCAAGCACGAGTAAATAGAATTTCAAACAAAGCTTTAAAAAAACAAGGCGAAAGAAACAAGCAGACTGTAAAAAAATACATGGCTAGTTATATAGATTCCGGAAAAACGCATGACTTAGTTATAATTAGTGGTGTGAAAAGTAATCCAAAACGAGTTGAGACTGGCTGGGCTTCAAAGGAACGTGCGCCTATCGTCCATTTAAATGAGTTCGGCTATACGCGCTATGGTACTTATGTACGACCTCGTGGAATGGGAAAACTACAGGCTGCAGCTGATGAAATTCAAGCGAAAGCATTTGGAGAGATGAAGTCGGATATGGAGGAATTAGCTAAATGAAAGATATGATGATGGAAGTTTACAATGCCTTGATTGAAAATGAAACAATTAATGAACTTGTGACACCTCAAAGAATTAAATTTTATGAAGTACCAGAAACTTTGGATACTACCAAGCCTTTCATTATCATTGATAACTTTCTTGGTCCACAAAACAACGCCTATTTTGCCAACAACAAAGCTTTGTCAATTCGCTTCAATTATCAAATAAATGTTGAAAGCATGGACAGAATGGTAACCAAGCAAATTTCTAAAGCAGTTGAAGAAACGATGAAACAAATTGGATTTGGTCGCCTAGATGGTGGCTTAGATCAGTACTTTAACGAAACAAAACGTTTTGTAGATGCAAGACGTTACCAAAAAAATACACAAATTCACGACACCGACTATTAAGTTGGTGTCTTTTTTTTAGGAGGAAAAAATTTATGCAAACATACGGATTTAGCAGAATCACTATTCAACAATTGGACAATGAATTAAAGCCAGTCGCTGGTAAGAAACATGTCATTGATGGCAAGCCAAAAGAAGGGGCCGCAGCAAGCTTTGAAATTACAGGACTAACCAAAGAACCGTCAAAAGTTTTCGGATCAAATATTGCATACTACGTGGCACGTAAAGGGCACGGAGATATTGCAGCAAACTTAGGTATCTTAGATGTACCATCAGCCATTGAACATGAAATGTTAGGGCATAAAAAAGCTAGCGAGGAAAGCAAAGTTTATCATATTGGCGAGGATACAGAGCCACCTTACTACGCAGTATTAATCGAATCAGAAGATTTATATGGCGAAAAACTTGGCTTCGGTATGTATGCAGGCACATTCTCATTAGATGGTGTCAAAGGCGAAACATTAAATGATGACGACTTTACGCCAGAGCCTGGCGAATATGTTTATTCTGCTGTTTCTCGTCAAATTAACGGTAAAAAAGTTACTGTCGGTTTTGCAGATAATTCAGAAGCTCTAGCAGAATTGACAACAGAATTATTTGGTGAAGAAACACCAGCGCCGGAAAAGTAGCAAGCCCCACAGTGGGAGCTGTTACTCCCACCACAGATGGGGCCAATATTGAATTAAGTTAGGAGGACAAGAAATGTCGTTTATTCCACCAGAAAAATTTAGACTTTATAAAAAAGGTGAAACTAATCCTGTTGCAGAAGGTGTTTCGCCTTTAGCTATTACAGGAATTACCGCAAACACAGATGTTTTAGCTGGTGACTTTACTGTCACAGGTGTTGCCACCGTTGGCGGTGAAGAAAAAGAATCTGATCATGTTGATGTACCAGCATTTAAAACATTACCTATTGCAGTAACAGGAATTACCTTGGATAAGACTGAATTAGCTTTAAAAGTTGGTGAAACAGCAACGTTAACACCTACAATCATGCCAGAAAACGCAACAAACAAAGCGTATAGATTCAGTTCTGAAGATGCAGCGATTGGAACGGTAACGCCAGTGCAAGGAAAAGTAACAGGCGTTTCGGAAGGTATTACAAAACTTGTTGGCACAACTGAAGACGGTAATTTTACAGCAGAATGTACTTTGACTGTATCAGCAGCAGAATAAAAATTTATTGATTAAGGACGGCTTTAGTTAGTCGTCCTTTTTTTGGAGGTTAAAAAATGGAACGTAAAATTGAACTAACTTTACGCATTGATGGCGAAGAAAAAACTTTTACACAGGACTTTGTGCCGTTTTCTAAGCGTACAGACTATATAAAAAAAGAAAATTCACTTAGAGAAGAAAAAACAAGCGAAGGATTAGAACCAACAGCTGACGAGTATTTAGAAATGCAAATTCAATTCGTCGCCGATTTATTCGATGAAAAGGAACTTACTAAAGAAGCAATTCTTAACGGTATGGATGCTTTAGACATTGATAAAATATGGGAAATTATCAGCTATCGAGTTCTTGGTCTATCTAAGACAGATGTGGAAGAGTCAAAAAAGGAAAAGGCGGAGGAAATCTAAGTTGGTCTGAATTTTATGACCTGCAGGTTGGTTTTGTCCGTGATTCAGTTACAGAACTTGGGTGGACGATTCGGGATTTCATGAATACTGATTGCTTGGATATTGATGAAATCTTATTGAAAGCACCAAAGAAAAAGAAAACTAAAAAGAAAAAACAAGAGGTGCGACCACTAAGTGAATTAGTCAAGCGTAGTGGCGCATAAAGGGAAGGAGGTAACTAAATGAGTGGTGGAACGCCGTTAGGAAATATGGTCATTAAGTTGGGCTTGGATAGTTCTGATTTCGGTCGTGGTGCAGCAAATGCAAAAAAAGAAGTTCGTTATTTAGCCAAAGAAATGCAAGCTAATGCAAAAATCGCTGATATGGCGGGCAATCAAATGGGCAAGCTTGGCACTCGTTTTGATGGTTTAACTAACATTATTGGGGCGCAGGAGAAACAAGTTGCTGCATTGAAAAAAGCTTATAACGAGTCATTTGTAGATGGGAAAGCGACAGAATCAACTAAAAGGTTAGCAACTCAATTGCAAGATGCTAATGGTAAACTAGCAAATTATCGATCTCAATTAATTCAAACAGCTGGTCAGATGGCAGAAATGCAAGTCAAAACTACTGGTGCCACTGGCGCCATTTATAACGCTAGTGAAAAAATGATTGCTAGTGGACAAAAAATGGAAAAAGTTGGGGGAGCCTTGACCAAGGGTGTGACTTTGCCAATTCTCGTAGGAGCTGCAGCAGTAACAACGGCCGCTGTTAAATGGGAATCTGATTTTGCAGGTGTGAAAAAGACCAATGATGAAGTTGTGGATTCGACAGGTAAGGTTGTTTACTCATACAAAGATTTGGAAAATGGTCTTCGTGGATTAGCGAAAGAATTACCTGCAAGTCACACGGAAATTGCCAATGTTGCAGAAGCAGCAGGACAGTTAGGGATCAAAACTAAAAATGTAGTTGGTTTTACTAAGACCATGATTGACTTAGGAGAATCAACGAACATGAGCGCAGAAGAAGCAGCAACTGCCTTAGCTCGATTGGCCAACATCACAGGAATGCCACAGACAGAATTTGATAAGTTAGGTTCGGTTATTGTTGATTTGGGTAATAATTTTGCGACAACCGAATCAGAAATAACCGCAATGGGCCTACGTCTCGCTGGTGCTGGTCACCAAGTGGGGATGAGCGAAGCTCAAATCATGGGATTTGCGGCTGCATTGAGTTCTGTAGGGATTGAAGCAGAAGCAGGCGGTTCCGCATTTTCTAAAGTAATGGTTGAAATGCAATTGGCTGTAGAAAATGGAGCCAATGCATTTGCAGGGTTAGAGAGTTTAAGCCAACAAACTGGTGTATCTATGGAACAGGTTTCTAGCGCTGTTAGAAATGGCGGTAAAGAGTTAAAAAACACTGCTGGTGCAATGGGGTTAACTAGCAAAGAATTAAAAACAATGCATAAAGAAGCCACCGATGCATCAGGAAAATTAAATGATTTTGCAGAAGTAGCTGGAATGTCTGCAGAACAATTTTCTAAAGCTTTCAAAGAGGATGCTTCAGGTGCTATTATCAAATTTATTGAAGGGCTAGGAAAAACGAAGGAACACGGACAATCTGCAATTGCTGTTTTAGACGAGATGGGAATAACAGAAGTTCGTCTTCGTGATAGTTTGCTACGTGCAGCTGGTGCCAGTGATGTATTTAAAAGTGCTGTAGATCGTGGAACTAAAGCATGGGGAGAAAACACCGCTTTAACAGAGGAAGCTAACAAGCGATATGAAACTACTGAATCTCAATTAAAGATGCTTAAAAATGAAGCAGTGGACGTAGGCATCACGTTTGGTGGTCCTTTAGTAAAAGCATTGAGAGATGCGCTGCAAGCGACTAAGCCAATGATCAAAACGGTAACGAATTTAGCGGAATCTTTCTCAAATGCTGATCCTAAAACACAGCAAACAATTGTTAAAATGGTTGCATTAACTGCTGCAATGGGGCCTGCTATCAAGTTAACAGGTACTTTAACAAAGGGTGTAGGATTTTTAGGCAAGGGCTTTGTTGAGACAATGGCTGCTATGTCTAAAAAAAGAGCGATTGATGATGTTACAAAAGCTTTTGCAGAAGGTAGTTCTGTTTCTGTTGGATTCGGAAAAGGCATTGCTTCTTCTGGTTCGGCGTTAGGTGGATTAACAGCTAAAATTGGAGGAACCACAACACAAATTGGTTCATTGACTAAAGGGTTTAGTTTATTGAATCCTTGGGTGTTAGGTGCAACTGCAGCGATTGGGGCAGGTGTAGCAGTGTGGAAACTCTGGGGAGAAGAGGCATGGAATAGTTCCCAACGAACACAACGATGGGGAACTGATGTAGGAAAAGCCACTGACGATGCTTTAACTAAGTTTCAAGGTTATAGCAGAGGTGCTAGTGGAGAATTTTCTTTATTAGAACAAGGGATTTCAAATGATACAGGATCAATTGTAAATAACTTTTCTAAAATGGGGCAATCAATTGAAACAACAATGACTAAAAAGATTGAGACACTGAAAGGGATAGTTAAAACTTTACCTGATGATGTCAAAGAAGCTGGTAATCAATTAATTTCAGAAAAGCTAGCAAAAGATGAAAAGTATTTAACAATAGTTAAAGAAAACAACGACAAAATTACTCAAATTAAACAGACTGCTTCAAATAATAACCGTCAGATTAGTTATGAAGAAACTGTTCGCATAAAGGCTTATGCGAAAGAAAGTGCTGAAGCCTATGTAAATTCTTTAGGAAAAAGCGAAAAAGAATCTAAACAAATATTGAATGCAATGACTGGAAATGTGAGTGATGCTTCGAAAGCACAAGCTAGAGACTGGTTGCAATCACTAGGAAAACAAAGACAACAGTCTTCTCTCGAATATCAAAAGATGCGAGATGACTTGAAGAAACAATTAGTAGATGGTGGAGAAGACTTGAATAGTGAGCTTTCTAAAAATTTATTGAATTTATTAAAGGAAAGCAGTGAGTCAGCAACTCAAATAACTAATGATCAAATGGCAACGATTCTTGCAAAATATCCAGAACTAACAAATGAAGTGTTACTTTCAAATGGTCAATTAATAAATACCATGGGAAATGCATCAGAAGCTGCAGTTGCACAAAATAAAGTGATTGCTTCTTCATTTAAAGATATGACAAATACTTCTGCTAAAGCAGCAGAAGACAACGCAAAAAAAGTTGAACTTATGTCAGAAAAAGGCGGCGAGTATGCTGATTTTTGGAATGATTTAGTTTTAGAAGACAAAGACGGACATGTGAAATCTAATGCCCAAGAAGCAATCACAGAAGCTGCAAAATCTGAACAAGGATGGAATAAACTACTATTTGCATCAAAAAATGCAGATTTAAAGAGCAATGCTAAGTTGATGATTGCAGAAGCTGCCATCGCTAATGGACGTTGGGAGAAAATGACGTTTACCGAACAACAAGCTTTGTTAGATAGTAACGTTACAAAAACAATGACACAAGCATTGCAAGCAAAAGGCAGCTGGGGTAAATTGAATTTCGAAGAGAAAAAAGCTGTTCTTTATTCAAATACGCCAGAGGTAATGGCTGAAACAATGCTTAATTTGGGATTGTGGAAAGACTATCAGCCGCAGGTTAAAGAATTAAAGGCTAAAAACCAATCTTTTCTTGATGTGTTGAGCCAATCCCAAGATAAAATCGTTCATTGGTCACAAGTCCCAGTAGATATAAAAGAAATTCTTGGTGATAATTACGATTTACTTTCAAAAATATACGGATCAGAGCAATCGTATAATCGTTGGAAAAATTTACCAGATGATGAGAAAAAACTTCTAGCTAATAATTCTGATGTGCTACAAAAGATTATGACTTCCGATACTAGTTTAAAACAATGGAATGCCTTGCCAGCTGATCAGAAAAAAATGCTTGGAGATAATACCGACTTATTAACAAAAGTTATGGCGTCGGAAGAAAGCTTTAATGCGTGGAAGTTATTACCTGATCCAGTAAAAAAAATGCTTGGTAATAATGAAGATTTAAAAGCAAAAATAGCTGATGGAACATTAAGCGTGCAAACTTATGACCAAATAAAGCCACAATTAAAAAAATTACTCGGAGATGCTTCCAATGTATCAAATCAATCACAGGTAGGTATTCAAAACTTAAATGCATTTAACGCGAACAATCCAGCACAGAAAATACTACGTGGAGATTCTTCAAATGCGCAAGCTGCAGCTCGACAAGGTGGCAATGCATTGAACACCTACAATGCCAACAATCCAGGAACGAAAAACCTGCGAGGAAATGCAGGTGGAGTTGTCGGTGCGGCTTCAAGTGGTAATAGTAGCTTAAATATTTTTGCAGCAAACAATCCAGTAGAAAAACTATTGAGGGCTAATGATCAAGCGAGTGGCCCAGCATCTCAAGCGAAAAATGCAGTAAGTGATTTTAATTCTGGCCCTTCGGTAATTACTAAAACTTTAAACGTAGTAGCTAATTTAGGCGCTGGCGTAGCAAAAATTTTAGGACTCGAAACAGGAACCAATAATCATATTGGTGGTCCGGCAATCGTCAATGACCAAAAAGGACGCACTTATAAAGAATTGGTAATTCCTAAAGGTGGTGTGCCTTTCATACCAGAAGGTAGAAATGTATTCTTACCAGATTTACCAAAAGGATCAAAAGTAATCAAAGCTTCAGAAACAAAGAAACTAATTCCTCATTATGAAAACGGCGTGGGAGTTCCGAGAAACTCTTCAGTTGTTAAAAATCTAATTGCTGTTCAAGATTCACATGAATCAAATGATTTTAGCGAACTTGCTTCTCTAATGCGTGAAATGGTTTCTTACTTGAAAGACGGAAATATAAAAAACATGGAAGTAACACAATATATCACAGGTGCTGACACGAAAACACCGAGAGAAACAGCGATTGAAACAAAACGCCAACTACGTGACTTGGCTAGGGGGTTTAAATAGTGAAACTAGAATTAGTTTATACGAATCAAAATGGGGAGCAACTCGTTTTTAATGAGGAGGCTCCTTATTTTTTGCAAAATGTGGAAGGTTTAGAAGCACCAGAAAATGTCGTGCTAGCAGAAGAAGTATTTGGAGAAGATGGCGCAAAAGTTGTTGGAATCCGTTTAAGCACTCGGAAACCATTGCTTGAAGGCACTTTAATTGGAAAAACAGAAGAAGAAATTTATCAGTTGCGCCGAGATATGATTCAAAAAATCGATCTAAAACAAACAGGTAAGCTAACTCTTAAAGTCTATGACAAGGAGTATGAAACCGACGTATTACCAATCCAAGCGCCTAGTTTCAAATTATACGAGGATAATCCTTATAAGGTTGATGAATGGAACTTATTCTCTTTACAGTTTGAAGCATTCGATTCTTATTTCCGGGACGTATCGTTTTATAACTCACTGGTTCCTTTGGCAACATTAAAGCCAACGCTTATTTTTCCAATGGTTTTTGTTCAAGGCGAGAAGCATACGTTTGGCCGCTTTGAATCAGGGAATATTGAAAAGATTGTAAACAATGGAGATGTGCAGGTTGGAGCGGTTTTTCATATGAAATGTGTAACAACCGTAACTGATCCGCAGATTTACGATGTGACAAAACAAACCTTCTTTGGATTTAAAGGAACCTTTGAACCTGGAACAAGATTCGAACTTTCAACGGTACGTGGAAAGTTGTATGCGAAAAAAATTGTTAATGGTGTAGAAACTAATGCTGTTCCAGAACGTATGGAGGGCAGTAGTTTCTTTCGATTATCTAAAGGAGATAACTATTTACAACTAAAAGCGGCCAACAATTCTCAAAATGGAATTACATGTGAAATGCAATTTACACCATTAGTTAGCGGGGTGTAGCTATGGATTTTATGCCATTACCTTTTGTAGAGGTGTTTCGAAGAAAGTCTGGCTTTGATTATGAGTCAACGGCAATTCTGGACATATGGAAATCAATGAGTGTCAAAGAAAATTTCAAGTCAGCCAATACTTTTGAAACGGTTGTTCTTTTAAAGTACATGCCAAAAGAATTAATGGACGAAGACACAGTGCTATTGATTAATAATTGCTTTTACTATATTGATTCTATTATTTGCGATGATTTGAGCAGTGGATTAATTACAATTTCTGGGAAGTCTCTTTTTGCAAAATCTGGTAAGAGAATTGTTTATCGAATTTACAATCAAACAAAAAGACCAGAGCTGATTTGCTACGATCACTTACGGAACGAAGTGGTCTCTCCGTCAGATGCAAAAAGAAAAATAAGTTACTTATCTGTTGAACAACCGCCAGCAATTACTAATTCAAACATTAGTTATCAAAATAGTTATGGGAATGTTGAAGAAGAGATAGAGGGACTGTGTGAAAGTTACAATTTTGGTTTTGACGAAATTCCTATCTCGAATGGGCGTATTGGTTCAACATCAAACGGCCAAGTTGGAACAAATATTCGTTTTAGAAAAAGTGAAGATGTTTCTAGTGTAGTTCAATTTAGTGCAGAGTTTGAAAATGTTACTAATGAATCATTAGAAAAGAACAACTATGATGAAGCGACTACAGCCCTTATTTATGGAGAAGGCGAAGGAAAAGCTCGTAAGCATACTCAAGTAAATAACAATTTGAGTGGCCTCGAACGAAAAGAAATATACGTCGATGCTCGTGACTTACAACAGACTGTTGATGATGTAAAAATGCCAGATGCACAATATATTGCCACATTGCAATCAAGAGGAAAAGAAAAATTAACTGAACAACCAAGAGTTTTGGCATTGAATGGGACTATCAATTTGAATGATAGTCTTTTTGTTTATGGTCGAGATTATAAATTGGGGGATCGTGTAAAACGTATTTCTTCTTTTGGCTATTCAGATACAGTGGTTCTAAATTCTGTAACTCAGACTTGGGATGAGAAAGGCTACCATATTGACGGCGAATTCGGTAACCAAAGTAAAACAATTATTGATGTAATCAAGAGAAAAGGAAAGTAGGTGGTTATTTTTGGCGGAATTAAGTTTATTTTATGATGCCGTTTTGCAAGATGATGGCACATACGATCGTGCTTATACATCGGCAGACTGGGCAAAATACTTTGAAAATATCTTTCGCAATGGCGTCATGATGTCAGTTGGTGAAGCATTAAGAGTGACTGCAGCTGATTCTGTTGGAATGAGAATTGTTGTAAAAGCAGGTTCAGCAAGCTTAAAAGGTTATCAATATATAAATACGTCTGCTTTTGCAGTACCTATTGACGTTGCTTCTTCAACACAAGATCGAACAGATTCAATTGTTGTTCGTCATGACTTGAACGCTAGACAAGCTTATGTAGCAGTCAAAAAAGGCAATGTCTCTGTAGAGCGCTCAACAGAAGTTTATGAAATCCAACTAGCAACGGTCAAAGTACCAAGGAACAGTTCGGCGATTACTGCAGATTTAATCACAGATAAGAGATCAGATGCAAAAGTTTGTGGTTATTCAACACCTTTTGCCAATGTTTCTGTATCAGGATTAGAAGCACAATATGAAGCAATGCTAAAAAAAATTGCAGAAACCAACAAGACGAGTTATGAAAAAATCTTAAATGATTTTAAAAACTACGTTGCAAAAGCACAAACCGATATGGATTCTAATATTGAAGAAATTATCCGCACAGGCAATGGAAAAGTAAGTGCCTTTGATGTCTTAGTCCACGAATGGTTTGCAGCTTTAAAAAATGAATTAGATACAAATCAAGCATCAAATTTACAGAATCAAATCAATGAAATGAAGGCCACGGAAGACCTGCCAGCTATTGTCTATAATTTACGTAGTTATCCTAAAGTACAAGTTTTGTACTGGGAGTATGGCATTGGACTAGCAGGGCTAGCTAATGAGCCGACAGGTCTAGGCGGTAGCAATGTGAAAAAGATTCCTCACAGTGTAGAATATCTTGATTTATTCAGCTTTAAAGTTAAAGTACCAATGAACTTTAAATTGGTAAATCCAACAGTAACCAAAATAGATAATAGAACTATTCGTTTTATTGAAGCATACAAAGTTATAGAAATTAGGTATTAAGGAGGAAAAGAATGTATACATTTAAAAAAGGTGATGCAGACTATCAAGTCATGCTGAACGAAAACTTTAGTGAAATAACGGATGCTTTAGAAAATGGCGCACTGGTTTCTAAGAAAACCGTTATTAAGGCACAGGACTGGGATGAAATTTTAGACAAAGGAATTTACACCGTCTTCGGTGCTTCTGGCGCAAATAGACCTTATTCGGGTGCAGCTTATGGTGCTTTAGTTGTTTATGCTGATAATACATTTGTAAGTCAAACGTATATGTATAAAGGTGAAACATACACCCGTAGCAGACAAGGGAGCCCTGCCACGTGGACACCATGGAATAAATTAGCTAATGTAAGTCAGCTGAATAATGAAGTGCTGCTAAATAGACAGCCTATTAAATTTTCTGATGGCACAGTCACGTTGCTCGACAATGTAAGCAACTATGAGGCAGTAAAATTTATTTGTGAATATCAAGGTAATCGAACAGATGCTACCATCCTGAATAATAAATCTGGCGAAATAGATATTAGAAGTTCTGCAATTAACATTTACGATGATCCTACAAGCAATGGTTGGGATATGGGAGAGATGCTAATTCATGTTTCTAATAATAAAATTAATTTCACGTATGCAAAAACTATTTCTAAAAGTGGAACTATTGAAACAAAAACAGATAATCTTAGAGTAATTCATGTTATTGGAGTTAAGAAAGCTCCTCAACTACCTGGAAATTAAGGGAGCTTAATATGGAAAAATATTTTAACCACCTATCAATTGCAGCAAGTATTGTAGGTGGTATTTGCGTTAGCTTTCTTGGGGGAATGGATCAGTTGCTAGATGTTTTGTTATTTTTGATGATTGTTGATTTTGTAACAGGTTGGCTTAAAGCAATCGCTACTAAATCACTATCAAGCAAAATAGGTATGTTGGGAATCGCCAAAAAAGTAATGATTTTATTTGTAGTGGCAGTTTCTGTGAAAGTTGAAAGTATTGTAGGGAATAATATTCCTATTAGAGAAATGGTGATTATTTTTTACATTGCGAATGAAGGTATTTCATTTTGCGAGAATGTATTGGAATTCATTCCTTTACCTGAAAAGTTAAAGGATTATTTTATTCAATTACGAAATAAAGACAAGAATTGAAGCGGCTTGTGTCGTTTCTTTTTTTGTTTAAAAAATAGGAAAGAGGTTTTTAAATGAAAAAGAAAATTTTAGCAGGAGCGCTTGTCGCTCTGTTTTTTATGCCTACAGCTGTACTCGCCGCTAAAGGAGATCAAGGTGTGGATTTGTCTATTTGGAATGGGTATCAAGCAACATTTGGTTATGCACATGATAAATTCTCAATTTCACAAATTGGTGGGCAAAACAACTATGGGATTTATGATCAAGTTACTTATTCTAGTCAAGTAGCTAGTACGATTGCTCAAGGTAAACGAGCGCATACGTATGTATGGTGGCAAAACGTCCTTACCTACGAAAATGCAAAGCAAGTATTAGATTACTTTTTACCTAAAGTTCAAACACCAAAGGGATCAATTGTCGCCTTAGATGCGGAAGACGGCGTTCAATCGACGGATGTAACGCTATGGGCGTTAGACTATATCAAAGAGGCTGGATATACACCGATGCTTTACGGATACAAAGGGTATCTTACTTCATCTTATGATTTATCACGAATTGCAAAGAAGTATCAATTATGGATGGCAGAATATCCAGATTATGAAGTGACACCTTATCCAAATTACAATTATTTTCCTTCATTTGAAAATATCGGTATTTTTCAGTTCACGTCAACCTACGTTGCAGGAGGGCTAGATGGTAACGTTGATTTAACAGGTATTACTGATAATGGTTATACAAAGAATAACCAACCAGCAACAAACACACCAGCTATTGAGGAAGGTAAAGAAGTAGAAAATACGCCAAGTTCCGATGTTAAAGTGGGCGACACTGTTAAAGTGAAATTTAGTGTTGATGCTTGGGCAACTGGCGAAGCTATTCCGCAATGGGTAAAAGGAAACAGTTATAAAGTACAAGAAGTAACTGAGAGCAGAGTATTGCTTGAAGGTATCTTGTCATGGATCAGCAAAAGCGATATTGAATTATTGCCAGATGCGGCAACTGTTCCTGATAAACAACCAGAAGCGACTCATGTGGTACAATACGGCGAAACATTATCAAGCATTGCTTATCAATACGGAACAAACTATCAAAGATTGGCGGCTTTAAATGGATTGGCTAATCCAAATCTTATTTATCCTAGTCAAGTTTTGAAAGTCAATGGATCAGCAGTAAGCAACGTTTACACGATTCAATACGGTGACACATTATCAAGCATTGCAGTTAAGCTTGGCACGACTTATCAAGAGTTAGCACAACAAAACGGTTTAGATAATCCTAACGTGATTTATCCAGGACAAACGTTGAACTATTGATAGTTTTAATATAAAATAAGGATACACTTATTAAATTTCTCTTGAGTCGTCTTCCCCAAGGCGGCTCTTTTTAGGACCATTAGCTCAGTTGGTTAGAGCAAACGGCTCATAACCGTTCGGTCGATGGTTCGAATCCGTCATGGTCCATAAGAACATGATTGATAATTTTTCAATCACTAACAAGAAATAATTGCTTTAATACATTATTCTAATACAGGTATGCTTTTATAGCCTACATAATTAGATGCCACATTATAAAAAGCTCTTTCAGTATTATCAAAGTTGAGTAAGTTTAATTTTTTAGTTAAAATTTTATCTCGAAATTCATCTACGGGGACTTTTTCTAATGCACTTAGCTCTTCTTTGGTTGATTTAACAAGCATGTAGTTATCTGTTTCTCCGTTATCATTATCAATTTGAAGAAAAATTTGATAATTATTAGGACTATAGGGGACATAGAGCATTAAGTCGTGAAATAATTTATTACCGTCTTTACCTTCATTCATGTTAGCGGTAAAAAAGTTATCGGCGATACGAGCTAGAGTTGAGAAAGTTTTATTTATTAAATCTGGTTGGGTAGCTAATTCATCTAATGCATTCGGTATCTCTAAAGAAGCAGTGTCATTAATGAGTTTAGTTGAAAAATAAGCCTTACTATCATTGTTAGTCAACTTTTCGTAATTTATATAGGTAATTACTATAGGATCAGAATTTTGTTTTTGAGATTTATTTTTTAGTCCAATATAATAGCCTTCAAGGTTTGACAAATTTGTTGAAAAAATTTTTTTTGAAGAAGGTTTAGTTTCTTCTTTATGTTCTTCAACAAGCACTCGTTTTTTTGAGTTTTGATTAAGTGCAAAACATCCTACTGTAATGATAACAAGCGATAGTATAATTAATTTTATAGGTAGTTTTTTAGTTCTAAAATTATCATGGCCTAAGTGCACTATAATTCCCCATTTCATAAAAATTTTATTGATTCAAGTATATGTCATTTTATTATATCATAAACTTTTTCAGTGATTCGAATTAGTTAATTGGAATTCAGTATAAAATAACGTGGATTTTCAATTTTTCGTGGGCAGAAACGTGGGCATAAAGTTGTAAAAGTTACTCAAAGTTGTTTAAACACAAGACATATAATTGTTTATCTTAAGCGAATTTAAGTTAATTCTTATTGTTATTTAGTAACTCGTAACGCGTAGGTCACAGGTTCGATCCCTTTATGGTCCATAGTAAAACACCTAGCTCTCTTTCTTATGAGAGATAGGTGTTTTTTTGTTATGTTAATATTTTTTGTTGAAAAATAGAACAAACGTTCGTATGATGTTTCTGATAGGAGAGTGTATCAGATGGTGAGACGAACTAAAAAAGAGTTTAAACCTTACAACGATTATGTTGACCGTCCTTTTGAATTAAAGTGGCCAACGGCGTTTCCGTTAGGCGAATTAACTGAAGCAATAAAGAGTACTGATGAATATCACGCTCGCAATATCGAGAGACTGCCGCAGCAATCCCAAAACCAAATAGAATATTTTTTAGATCGCTCAATTAAACAAAATAAGGTACTAGAAATTCAGCTGAACTCATTAGATGAATATGATCGTGT
This sequence comes from Enterococcus sp. DIV1537a, assembly GCF_051712085.1. Taxonomy (NCBI): domain Bacteria; kingdom Bacillati; phylum Bacillota; class Bacilli; order Lactobacillales; family Enterococcaceae; genus Enterococcus; species Enterococcus sp. DIV1537a. Next base: position 947,325 of record NZ_JBIOOE010000001.1, read on the forward strand.
TAAACCACATGTTTTTGGTGTTTTCCGTGGGATGGCAGAATTCGATGTTGTGCTGATTGGTGAACAAGAAATCGATTTTTACGATATAAGACATATTCAGATTCATAATTTCACGAAATGGAGTGAAGAACATATACCTGAAGAAAATCCATTCGAGGAAGAACCAGAACACTGCGAAACAATAGATGAATTTGTGGACGAATATTTCGATGATGAATGGATAGAATAATTAGAAATGTAAAAGTTCTACTTCTCAATCATGGAGAGTAGAGCTTTTTTGTATGTAAAATATGCGAATAGTATTTGATGAAATAAAAATAGACTTTAAAATGATCAGAATGCAAAACCAGTGCAAAATATTTTGCATTTCTCTTCTTTTTTATCCTTTTCTTATAGAAATTAAAAGAGCTAAAACCTTTATTTTATAAGGTTTTAGCTCTTTTTTGTTTTTCTCTACTTTTCTAAAAATGGAGACGGCGGGAGTCGAACCCGCGTCCAAACATATTGCCACTTAAATCTCTACGTTCATAGACACTCATTTAAAGGTTCGCTTTACAGCGTGCCGAGTGACAGGCATTCTGTATTGCTAGTCTGGTAAGCTCTTCTAAATTTTACAGACGGAAAAATTTAGCGTATCCCACTTCGATTAGGACCCTGACCCGAGCACATGGGCGATGCCGGGAGGATCTTCGCTAGCTGGTTTTTAGGCAGCTAAAGCGAAAGAATTGTTTTCGTTTTTAGCAGTTATATTTAACTGTAACGTTTTAACGTAGCCGTAACCTACGAAACGCAATTCAAGCTCAACTATGCCTGTCGAATCCGTAACGCCCCCGAAATAACATAAGTATCCCTTGATACTTATCAAAGTATAGCATAAATTCCTTGTTTTTTCAAAGAGTAGGATAACACTCTGTTAGATATTCATAAAAAGAGGAAGGATGGACCGTAACTCAGTTCATCCTTCCTCTTTTTATGCAAGTGTGTGGGTATGTTTTGTAATCCATTGTTGCAAACGGATATTCAACCAAAAACCATAAATTCCTAAAGTAATTATAGTTAATAAAAGCCATTTAATCCAATGACCGAATAATTGCATAGCTGTACCGTCAAAATAAAGGCGTTTACCATCAATAACGGTATGCTTGATTTTCCAGTTGTACATCATACAAATTCCCCAAGGTGCGCAAATGCCTAATGTAAAGACAGTAATCAAGGTTGCTAAAATTGAAGTCCCGATATACGTGGCTAAACCACCGTCAAAATATGAATTTTTCATTCTTTTCCTCCTTATCTCATAACTTTTATTATAACAAGAATAAATGGCCGGGGAAACAAAATGAGGATGAAATAAGTATTTTTATTCATTATTGATGTGAAATATGTTATTTATGCAACTCAAACTTGGCAGCATTAGATATTTTGTAACAAATGTTATCTAATGTAACTACCATAATAAAACGTTTTCCTTAGGAAGTGAATTAGAAATTTAAAAAAAAGGCTACTTAAATGAGCATTAATATTGTACGAGACATATCTTTTTGCTATTGTCAACTTCTGAAAAAGACCACTAAGTGGAAAAAATAAGAGAAAAGAAGGGTGAATAATTTTTTATGACAAAAAGTGTAAAATTTTTAGTGTTACTGTTGGTAATGATTCTACCAATTGCGGGGGCGTTATTGATTGGTCCAATTTCGTTTGGCGCCGAATTGAGCAAAAGTTCAATCGTTGACAAAGTAGAATTAGATCACACTACTTTATATCAAGGGGAGATGACCTCCATTAAAGTATCTTTTAGTGACAAAGAAAATCAGAAAATAAAACCTGGAGATACTATTACTTTAACTTTACCAGACGCACTAGTTGGAATGACCGAGAACGATGGTTCACCACGAAAAATCAATTTAAATGGTTTAGGGGAAGTTTTTATCTATAAAGATCATGTTGTAGCAACATTTAACGAAAAAGTTGAATCTTTACATAATGTGAATGGGCATTTTTCTTTCGGGATTAAAACGCTTATCACCAATAGTTCGCAACCGAATGTGATAGAAACGGATTTCGGAACAGCAACGGCGACTCAACGTTTGACGATTGAAGGAGTGACTAACACAGAGACTGGCCAAATTGAGCGAGACTATCCGTTTTTTTATAAAGTAGGCGATTTGGCTGGAGAGTCAAATCAAGTACGTTGGTTTTTAAATGTGAACCTCAATAAATCCGATGTCACTGAAGATATTTCAATTGCGGATCGACAAGGAAGTGGTCAACAATTAAATAAAGAGAGTTTTACATTTGATATTGTGAATGACAAAGAAACTAAATATATTTCACTTGCCGAGTTTGAGCAACAAGGTTATGGCAAAATTGACTTCGTAACAGATAATGACTTTAATTTACGTTTTTATCGGGATAAAGCACGCTTTACTTCCTTTATCGTCCGTTACACTTCGACAATCACAGAAGCAGGCCAACATCAAGCAACATTTGAAAATAGTTATGACATCAATTATCAACTAAACAATCAAGACGCAATGAATGAAAAAAATACATCACAGGTTAAAAATGTTTTTGTAGAAGGCGAGGCAAGCGGCAATCAAAATGTGGAAATGCCAACAGAAGAAAGTCTAGACATTCCTTTAGAGACAATAGAAGAATGGGAACCAAAGACACCTACTTCGGAACAGGCAACAGAAACAAGTGAAAAGACAGACACAACAGAAACCGCAGAAAGCAGCCAACCAGAAGTTCATGTTTCACCAACAGAAGAAGAAAATCCAGATGAAAGTGAAACACTAGGCACGATTGAGCCAATCCTACCTGAAAAACCAAGCGTAACAATTGAAGAGAATGGCACAACGGAAACTGCAGAAAGCAGTCAACCAGAAGTCCATGTGTCGCCAACGGAAGAAGAAAATCCAGATGAAAGTGAAACGTTAGGCACGATTGAGCCAATCATACCTGAAAAACCAAGCGTAACAACTGAAGAGAATGGCACAACAGAAACTGCAGAAAGCAGCCAACCAGAAGTTAATGTGTCGCCAACGGAAGAAGAAAATCCAGATGAAAGTGAAACGTTAGGCACGATTGAGCCAATCATACCTGAAAAACCAAGCGTAACAACTGAAGAGAATGGCACAACAGAAACCGCAGAAAGCAGCCAACCAGAAGTTCATGTCTCGCCAACAAAAGAAATTACTACAACTGAGAAAAAACAGCCATCCACAGAAACAACTGTGGAGACAAATAAAACTATTACATCAAAAAATCAACCACAAATACTAAACGCTCCATTAAACACATTGAAAAATGAAGGAAGCCCACAGTTGGCTCCCCAACTGCTTAGTGAACCAATTCAAAAATTAAATGAAGCAAACGGGCAACGAGAACTTCCCAAAACAGGCACAACAAAAACACCGTTTATGCTAATAGCAGGAATACTGGCAAGTACATTTGCCGTTTTAGGTGTAAGTTATCTACAAATCAGAAAGAATTAACAATAGAAAAGCCATCCAGCTTTCGCTGGGGGGCTTTTCTATTATCTGGAGATAAATTGCTGATAGGCGCCAATCAAAAACTATGCTACAGTAAGGTATGTATTGCTCGAAAAGGAGGGAGTAAATGACTAAAAAAATATGGTCGCACTTTCAGAAAAGCTTCACTTGGTACATTTTGATTGGTGTGATTGTTTCATTATGTAGTGCTTTAGCAATTTATTTTTTTCAACAGTTGTTAGATCATTATCAAAAAAGTTTCCAACTAGGGTTGTTAGTAGCGTATGGAACGACAATTATTTTAATTCCGCTATTGTCTTACTGTGAACAGAAACCGAAAGCTTACTTAACTAATGGCATCTATTTCTATTTGAAGAAATTAAGTTTAATAAAAATGAGCAAGATTTCCTATGAAGAATATCTAAAACTGGGAGCGGGAGCTTTACTACAAAAAGTAGAAGTTGGTGCAGCAGCTGGGAGAAATATCCACTTGAATTTTTATGGACGCTTATTTCGAGAGCTAATTCCAGAGACGTTATTTAATTTATTTTTCATAGCATTGATTGATAAAAAATTACTGCGAGCAATTCTAATTGGTTATGTGATTGTATTTATTTTAACCAAAATACTTTTGAAAACGCTACAAAAAATGAAAGAAAAAACACTTATTTCTGAAGAAGCAATGAATGCTACTTTGATACGAGGGATGACAGAACTAGTAACTTTTAGAATTAATCGAAAATATAAAAAAGAGATTGAAAATTACGCGTTAATGGCAGAGGAAAATAGTCAAAATATAACAAAAATGACTATGATCCATGAATTTTTCTTTGGCTTTTTTGCTTTGTTAGTCGCACTTATCAAAGTAAGTATTGTCGTACTTAGTTTTACTAACGTCGTGACGTTAAGTTTAGGTGGACTTGTAGCGATAGTGATGTATATCGATCGAATTTATACGCCGATAGCCATATTTAATGTTTTATTTGTTCAATATAATTTGGATAAAGTAGCCTATCAGCGCTTGGAAGATTTTTATAAAAAAGAAGATGATCCTGACTTAGCGGTTTCGGGCAAAGCGTTACCTGAAATTCAAACAATTTCATTAAAAGATGTGTGTTTTAGCGTAGATAGTCAAACGATTATGTCCCAACAAAATCGACAATTTTCAATGAATAAAATCTATGGCTTGATTGGAAAAAGTGGGACAGGCAAATCTACCCTGATTAAATTGATTTTAGGATTATTGAAGCCGACAGAGGGGACAGTTTATGTGAATCAATTTCCTCTAACACAATTTAATTTGGAAGATTATTATGAAAAAGTTTTTTATTTATCTCAAGATGTGCCAATATTTCAAGGAACGTTGAAAGAAAATATTGTATTGAATCAAGAAATTTCTGATGACCAAGTAATTGAAGCTATGTATCGTTTTCAGTTGGGGGAACTTTATGAACGGTTACCGGAAGGCTTAAACACTATTGTGAGTGAAAAAGGAATGAATTTTTCTGGTGGCGAGAAACAACGGATTGCTTTCACACGCTTAGCATTTACACAAGCAGAGATCCTTATTTTAGATGAGGCGACTTCTGCATTGGACGAAAAGACCGAAGAAAAAGTGTTACGAGAAGTACAAAAATTTACCCACAATAAGTTGACTATTTTGGTTACTCATCGACCTAAAACCCTGCGATTTGTAGATGAAATTATTGATTTAAATGAGTGAACTTGTTAGCTCTTTGGCGCTTCTTTTGCTACACTTTTTATAAGAATTGAGAGAAAGGGGCAACTATTGATGAATAATAATGAGCAAGAATTAGCGGAATTTTGGGATGAATTTGCAGAAGAATATGAAGAAATTCAACAAGAATCGCCATTTCCAATTGCCCGAGAATTACGTGATTTCTTGGTCCAAGAAGGTCTTTTTCCGTGTCAGACATTTCTGGATATTGCAGGTGGGACAGGACGATACTTACCTTTTTTTCAAGAGCAAGTCACGGAGTATACGCTAGCCGATATTTCTCAGAGAATGTTGGAGATCGCGGAAGCAAAAGCACCAAGCAACGTTGTTTTTCTTCACCAAAGCCAAGAAAGACTGATTGAGACTGGGAAAAAATTTCAAGTCGTTTTTTCAGCGATGAACCCTGCTTTGGATACGCCGGAAAAAGTTAATGCATTGTGCCAATTAAGTGAGAAATGGTGTCTTATATTTCGGCTAGTGGAAGAGCAAGATTCGTTATTTTCTCCTTTTGAGCAAGAGAGCAACCCGCAGTTAAATTGGATGGCAAAATACAAAGCATTTCTAAAAAAAGAACAGCGACCTTTTTTCACAAAAAAATTTTTCTTTGAAGCATCAGAAACTATTTCAAAAGACTTTTTCCGCAACTATTTTGAAGAACAATGGTCAGTTACAATTTTAGAACAACGCGTACAAGAAATTTTTGGTTCTCATGAAATTAAGCAAAATCAGCGTACCATTATTTATGAATTAATTGTTATTCCATGTAAAAAAACAACCAGCGATGACTAATTATCGCTGGTTGTTTTTCGGTTATTTAATTGTGCGAAAGCTTTTTCTGGAATCTCTTTTTTATCAATTTTGACAGGAGATTGGATGATTCTTTTTTTACTAATGGTTGCTTCTATGTAAGCATTTGGTTCCAAAGGTTGCGGATTTTTGTCTGTCCGTTCGTAATCCATGACTTGTGTTTTTCCATTACTTTTAACAAAAGTTAGTCGATAGTGTAAAGAATATTGACCATCTATGCTTTTTTGATTGTCATCTACTGTTTGTTTTCGTTCAGTAATTTCTAGAGGAACTTGTGCATAGGCTTTTTCACCCTTATATGTATCTGCATAATAACGATAGCCTGTATAACCACCAACAATCAATAAGCCAATAAATAAAATAGCGCCGATTTTTTTCATTTTTTCTCCTCCTAACAATTTACAAAAATAGCATAGCAAAAGAAGAAGGAGATGGAACATCGAAAAAACGAACAGTTCTCTTACAAAACTGTTCGTTTTTTCAGTCTATTTAGCTTTCATCAGAGAGTAGAAAGGAATCATTTTTCTTACGATAACTAAAGAAAATAACAAAGTACAATAGGCCTGTTAAAAGAGTAACGCCTAACGAATTTGTAAATAAGATGCCAATAAAGATGAGTCCTAAAATGATTAAAGCAAGGAGATTAATACTTTTTTCAAAGAGAGACCCTCGTTTTAAAGAAAGAACAAACGCCGCAGCGCTAATTAAAATCCAAATTAGCAAGACAGTGTAAGAGAGAGAACCGGCTAAGTAACCAAATAATTCATCGCCAACAAAATAAGAAAGAATAACGCCTAGATATAAAACACTGGCGCAGAAGAAAACTGAACGTTGAGGTACTTGGTGCTTGTTTAAAACCGCAAGTTTACTCATGGGTCCTTTTTTATCTTTTAAGCGAAAATATAAAAGGCGAGAAGAGGCGTATACTCCAGAATTAATAGAAGAAAACAAGGCTAAAATAATCACAAAATTTACGATGTCAGCAGCAAAAGGAATATTCATTTTTTCAAAAACCATAACAAATGGACTCACCGTTGTGCCTGCTAATGTATTCCAAGGGAAAATAATCAAAAGTAAGAATAATGGAATGATATAGAAGGAAATAATCCGTCCCATCACACCACGAATCGCTTTAGGAATGGCTTTTTTAGGATCATCTGCTTCACTGACAGTAATCGCGATTAATTCTGAACCGCCATAAGAATAAATAACTACTAATAAAGAATTAACAATACCTTTCATGCCATGTGGGGCGAAGCCACCATGATCGGTGATACTTTGTAAAGTAGGGAAGACACCACTGCCTAGCATTTGTTGTCCCACCAGATAAACACCAAAAATAATTAACAAAATGATGACACTAATTTTAGCAAACGCCAACCAATATTCTGTTTCTGCAAATAAACGAACCGAGTAAAGATTGATGAGCGTCGTTAAAATAGCTAAAATGAAAACAAAAAACCAAGCAGGAATATTAGGAAACCAAAGTTGTAAAAAGGAAGCTGCGGCAACCGCTTCTGCGATAATATTAATTGTCCACATGGAATAATAAACCCAATCAATAAAGTCAGCAGAATGTGCACCTAAAAATGGTCGAACTAAGCCAGACAAACCATGATGTGTGTCTCCGCCATCTAAAACAAGTTTTCCTAAACCACTCATGACGATGAAGAGAACAGCACCGCCAATTAGAAAGGCGATTAAAACAGAAGGACCAGCAATACCAATTGCTTCGCCACTTCCTTTAAAAAGACCTGCGCCAATCGCTCCCCCTAAGGCTAACATCGTAATGTGGCGCGAGCTTAATTGTTTTTTTAAGGTTGTTTGTTGTGTTTCACTCATAGGATTCTCCTTTAATTGAAAAAAATAATATGAAAATAACTTTCTTTATTATATACAATTTTCTGACAATTACAACTATTCTGTCAATGAAAATGAAAAAATAAGTGAAAAATATTATGAAAATAAAAAAATCGAGCAATTTAAGTGATTAAAATCGCTCAATTTTTTTATTAATTTTTATTTTTTAATAGAGTCATAATTGTTAATGGAACAGTAATGACTACATAGCCGATGATACTAGCCACTACTAAATAAGCTATAGGACTCGAGAAATTAAATAAGTCCGTTAAAAGTATTGCGACAATCATTGAAATAGCATAACAAATGAATAATTGAATAAACCGCTTTGCAGACAAAAAATCACCTCTTCCTAATTAGTTAAAGTCTCTTTTCAATCATTTAGTATACACCTGAAAAGAAGAATAAACTATCATTAATTAAAAGAAAAAGTGAAACAACTAGCGGATTTTTTGTTCAGCTGATTATCTTAAGAATTAGAAAATGGGACATAAGTCATTTCGACTTATGTCCCATTTTCATTTATGACGTTGGCTTCGTGTAAATTGAGAAGTCTCGTCCTCTCTAGTGGTTGGTTTCTGTGTTCGTTGTACGGCTTGCTTTTCCGGCTCGCTCTTTTTTGCAACATCAGTCACAACATTTGGCTTCTGAGAAGGGGGAACGGTTGTTTTTTTGTTTAAAGTTGGCGTAGTTCTTTTTGTTTCTTTCTTTTGTTTCTTTTTATTATTTTTATCATTTCCAGTGACTGTCAAATAGATAATCAGAAAAATCATTAGGATCGTTGCAACAATTAATAGAATAAACATGTTAAATGAAATGAACATGCATGGCCCTCGTTTCTCGTTTTTTCTTAGTTTACCAAAATTTCAAAATTTCGTCACTCTTTTCTTCAGAAAAAACGAATTTCAAAGGGGTTAAAAGAAACTTTTATAAAAAAGCCTCCTTTTTTGTGTGAAAATGCACAAAATTTCTGGAATCGTTTGCTGTTAAAACCAGATACTGGTAAAATAATTATTGTATAAGAATCATTTTAAAAAACGATTTTTGTTACAAATAACGTATTTGTTGAAAAGGCACTGTGAAGTAGTTAGAGACGACAGCCAAGTGACTTTTAATGACAGCCGCCCAATTAATTTCATGGAGCCTTTTCGTAGAAAACGAGGAGGTTATTTTGCGTGAAAGTGAGTATATTTTCGACATGCGTGGTGGATTTACTTTTTCCAAATGTAGGGCAAGCAATGGTAGAGGTTTTGGAACGGTATGGCTGTGAAATGGTTTTACCAACAAGCCAAACGTGTTGTGGTCAGCCAACGTACAATAGTGGCTATGTGACAGAGAGCACGACAACGCTTAAGAATCAAATTGATAGTTTTGACGGTGCCGATTATGTGGTGGGACCTGCGGGGTCTTGTGTCGGCATGATGAAAGAATACCACAAATTTTTAGCAGATGATCCTATTTATGGACCAAAAGCACAACGTTTAGCTGAGCGAACTTATGAGTTTAGTCAGTTTCTTTATCGTGTCTTAGGGGTCAAAGATGTTGGCGCAACGTTACATGGGAAAGCCACTTATCATCGTTCTTGTCATATGACGCGAATTTTAAATGAACGAGAATCGCCTTTTGTTTTGTTAGATCATGTGAAAGGATTAGAAATGATTCCTTTAGGACATCTTGAAAATTGTTGCGGATTTGGCGGAACGTTTTCAGTGAAAATGCCAGCTATTTCTGAACAAATGGTGACGGAAAAAATGAACGATGTGATTGATACAGGCGCAGAAATTTTAATTAGTGCGGATATGGGTTGCCTGATGAATATCGGGGGTAAATTCAATCGTGATGGGAAAAAGATTAAGATTATGCATATTGCAGAAGTCCTTAATCACGAAGTGGATGAATCACGCATGGACCAACCACAAATCATATCGGTAGGGTAAGGGGGAAGAACTGTGGGATTATCAACGAGCAATAAGCCGTTAAGTGAACGAATTGAAGAAAGTAAAAAAGATGTGTTTATGCAAAAGGCTGTCGCCAAAGCACAAGATGCCCAATGGGAGAAACGAGAAGGTGCGCGGGAAGCTTTAGGCAATTGGCCACAATGGCGTGAACTGGGAGAACAAATTCGCCAACATACAATTCAGTATCTGCCTGACTATTTAGAAGAGTTCAGTGATAACGTCGCCAAACGAGGTGGCAAAGTCTTTTTTGCTCAAACCGCCGAAGAGGCCAATGAATATGTGAAACAAGTGGTTCTAGAAAAAAAGGCGAAAAAAATTGTGAAATCTAAATCAATGGTGACGACCGAAGTCGATATTGATCCAATGTTATTGGGATTAGACGATGTCAGTGTGATGGAAACAGACTTGGCGGAATTCATTTTACAAATGGATGACTGGGATGAGCCGTCACATATTGTTTTCCCAAGTATTCATAAAAATCGCGAACAGATTCGTCAGGTTTTTGCGAAAAAATTAGGGTATCAAGGAGATAATGACCCGGTAAATTTGGCACGCTGTGCACGAGAAGTGATGCGCAAATTCTTTTTGGAAGCGGAGATTGGCATTACAGGTTGTAATTTCGCTATTGCGGATAGCGGCTTAATTAACTTAAATACAAATGAAGGAAATGCTGATTTGACCATCAGTATTCCTAAGACACAAATCGTGTTAATGGGAATGGAAAGAATCGTACCAACAATGCGTGAAGCAGAGGTTTTAGATAACCTTTTAGCCAGAAGTGCCGTTGGTCAAAATTTAACAACGTATGTGACGTTTGCCGGGCAAAAAAATGCGGATGAATCCGATGGTCCAGAAGAATTTCACGTGGTCATTTTGGATAACGGACGTTCAAAAGCGTTAGGAACAGCCTTTCAGCCAGTCTTACAGTGTATTCGTTGTGGGTCTTGTCTGAATGTTTGTCCGGTCTATCGCCATATTGGAGGGCACGGTTATGGCTCTATTTATCCAGGACCAATTGGTGCTGTGCTTTCTCCAATTTTAGGTGGATATAAACAGTTTGGGGAATTGCCTTATGCGTCTAGTCTTTGTGGGGCATGTACGGAAACGTGTCCTGTGAAAATTCCATTGCACGAATTATTAATTGAACATCGTAAAGTGATGACCGATGATCTGAAAATGAAACATGGATTTGAAGATTTCCAAATGCGTATGGTAGGTAAAGCCACTGGTTCACCAGCAATGTTTAAAGCAGCCATGAAAGTCGATCATGCTGCAGCGGGCATTTTAAGTAAACAAAAAGAAATTACTGTTGAAAACATGTATAATCATGGGGGCTACCTTGATAAAGGACCAGGGTTAGTAAAAGGTTGGACCGATGTTCGTGATTTGCCAAGACCACCAAAATCTTCAGAAAACTTCAGAAGTTGGTTCAAAAAACATCAAGAAGGTGAAAAAAATGACTAACGAAGCGATTCAAAATCGAGAACCTTTTTTACAAAATCTACGAGAAAAATTAGACGTAGAAAAACAGCCTGTTTCGGCCCATCCATTTGAGCCAGTTAATCATTTACCAGAAGAACAGTTGGCAGATAAAACACCAGCAGAGCTATTAACGATTGTGAAAGAACGTGTGGAAACGATTCACACGAACTTAGTGGAAACCACACAAGAAAATTTACTGACGACGATTCAGCAAATTGTTGCTGAGTTTGGTGGGGGCAATCTTTTATTGCCAACAGATGCACGTTTTGAAGCCTATGGATTAGCTGATTTAGCTAAGTCATTAGAGGCTGTTTCTGTTAAGCAATGGCAACCTGGAAGTGAGCAACGAGAAGCGAATATTCAAACAGCTGCTCAGGCAAATATTGCGATTGCCTTTGCTGAGTTTTTACTAGCTGAATCAGGAACGATTGTGGTGGAGTCCAATGCGGGACAAGGCAGAGCCTTACATTTTTTACCGAAGCATTACATTTCAATTATACCGTTTAGCAAACTCGTTCCACGTTCGACTCAGCCAGCAGCTTTTTATACAGAAAAAATAGAAAAAGGCGAAAAAATCGGCTCAGCGATTCACTTTATTTCAGGGCCTTCTAATTCAGGAGATATTGAAATGCAACTGGTTGTCGGGTTGCATGGTCCTTTAGAAGTTTGTTACGTGGTTGTGATGGATCGCTAAAACGCTAGAAGCATAATCAATTCAGCCCTTTTTAGAATTGATTATGCTTTTTTTATGAGCAGGATCAAAAAAGTAAGAATCAAATTTGAAAGAAATACGTTTTTTTTCTGACCATTTTGTAAAAAAAGCGTACATAAAAATTAATTGGGTGTTAAGCACTATAGGATTGATTTACTTTGTGGTAGAATATGAGACATAAGATAATAAGGTTTTTGGAGGAATGAGTTTGAAATCAAAAGAATTAATTAAAACAGTCGTCTTTTTTGCCTGTTTAGCTTTGGGTCTGTTTTTACTGAGACAATTTGTATTTACGCCTGTCGTAGTGAGAGGTCATTCAATGGATCCAACGTTAGCAGATGGTGAACGGGTAATTACGTTAAAAAACACAGAAATTAATCGTTTCGATATTATTACTTTCCCAGCGCCAGATGAACCAGATAAAAATTATATTAAACGTGTGATTGGTTTACCTGGAGATACAATTGCGTACAAGGATGATACGTTGTACATCAATGGAAAAGAAGTTGACGAACCCTATTTAGATGAATTTAAAAAAGCCTTAACAGATGGTCAACCTTTGACAGGCGATTTTTCATTAAAAGAAAAAGTACCAGCAGATAGCTACTTTGTTTTAGGTGATAATCGACGGAATTCAAAAGACGGTCGTGTCATTGGTTTTATTCATAAAAAAGATATTTTGGGTGAAGTGAAATTTGTGATGTGGCCATTCTCACGGTTTGGTCCAATACCAGAAGTGTCAAAACAATAAAAGAGACAATGAGTAAAAGAGAAGGACGGAAATGTGTAAAAACAAACACATGTTTCCGTCCTTCTTTTGTGGTAAAATAAAGGCAGTGCAAAGGAAAAGGATGTGAAACCATGAGTGTGCAGTTTATTAGAGGAACCGCCGTGGCAGACTTAGAAGCGCCACTTATACAGGCGACAAAACAATGGCTAGAGGAAGACGCACAGCATGAAGTATTCTATTTAGTCCCGAACCATATTAAGTTTGAGCAAGAAATTCAAGTCTTGCAAAAGTTACGTCAATTACAGACAACTACGTCTGATTCAATAACCAGTACCCGTCTGCAGGTTTTTAGTTTTTATCGTTTGGCTTGGTACTATTTACAACATACACCTTTTTACTCGGCAGATGTTTTATCTGATGCAGGCGCTGCGATGATTTTCCGCAAAATTTTAGTAGAAGCAGAAGAAGAGTTACAAATTTTTAGAGGTGAAATTAACAAGCCTGGCTTTATTCAGCAACTATTTCAGCTTTATCAAGAAATGCGCGAAGGCAATATTGAAATTGCGGAGCTTTATCCATTTTTAGAAAAACAAACGGAGAACCCTAAAGGACAAGATTTACAACTTAAGTTTCAAGATTTAACGTTAATTTTTACGCGATTCCAATTGCAAATGAGTCAGTATGGCTATGAATCAGCGGAGATTATTCAACATTTAAGCGAGTATTTACAAACGGTTGATTTGTCGAATGTTCAATTCGTTATTTCAGGCTATCAGCAGTTTACTGCCAGAGAATTAAAGTTGATTGAAGTACTAATGGCGCAAGCAGGTTCTGTGAAAGTAGCCCTTTTATTGGACAAACAATATCCGCATGACTTACCTGATCCGCGGTCGTTATTTTATGAAGCGGGACAAACCTATCATCAGCTTTATCAACTAGCAAGACAGAAGCAAATCCCGATTCTTTCAGATTATGTGGAAAAGAAAGAGGTATTAATTACAAACCCAGACTTGCAAGGATTAAATGATTATTGGATTCAATCGCAAGAGCACCTGCCTCCATTAAGCACAACTGACCGGAGAGGCGATGGCTTATTTCTGTGGCGTGCTGAAAACGTTAAAGAAGAATTAACACATGTTGCAACCGAAATTCGCCGTTTAGTAGTGGAAGAAGGGTATCGGTACAAAGAAATTCAGGTGTTGACTCGTGATTTAGATTGTTATGAAAATTTATTAGAACCGATTTTTGCGGAACACGAGATTCCTGTTTATGTCGACCGAGATATGGCTATGGATCGGCATCCTTTAGTCGAATGGATTGAATCTTTATTTGCTATTCATTCGTACAATTATCGTTATCGCGATGTGCTCCGTTTTTTGAGAACGGAATTATTTATGCCAATGAATCAACTCGCTATTTCTGAAGAAAGCTTGACTGATTGGTTAAACCAACGGAATGCTTGGCGTAGAAAAGTTGATATTACCGAAAATGTGGTCCTGGCATACGGCTATGAAGGTTATTATTGGTCGCAAGAAAAAGATTGGGAATTTATTCGGTATGATTTTGAAGCGGAAGAGCAAGAAGATGTCGCTACGATGGAAGAAGAGTCAAATGCGATTCGTCAATCGCTTCAACAGCTGTTACCTAGTTACTTTCAAGCAATGATAAGTGCCAAAACTGGTTTGGAAGCAGCGACCGTCTTCTATCACTTTTTACTGCAAAGTGGTGTGGCAACACAATTAAAAATGTGGCGCTTACAAGCTATCGAAGCAGGTCAACTAGAAACAGCTCGTAACCATGAACAGACTTGGGATGCATTGATGTCGTTACTAGATGAATACGTCACTGTTTACGGAGAAAGTTCGTTTGATTTTACAACGTTTCAAGAAATATTTGTTAGTGGCTTGGAAGGTTTGCACTATAGTAAAGTGCCGACAGCGATTGACCAAGTACAAGTTCGCGCAATGGATTTAACGCGACCTGGCGCTGCCAAGGTTACTTTTGCTATTGGGATGACGGAAGAAATTTTTCCACAAAAGATTGAAAATAAAACACTATTGTCTGATGAAGAACGTCAGACAATCAATGATACTTTAACGGAAAACCAATATTTACGTGGGACAACCGGACGCAAAATTGCGCAAGAACCGTTTGTTGCGTATCTCGTCTTTTCTTCAGCGCGAGAACGGTTATATTTAACCTATCCAAGTGTTAAAGACACCGCTCAAGAAGTCAAACCGTCTCCTTATTTTAAAAATATCCAAAAAGATTTAAACTTGCCCGTTTTTGAAAAAAATGAAACAACCATTTTCGATGATGAAACGACCAGTTTAGCCCATATTAGTACGTATCGGACGTTAATCGGTGAATTAACGCGTTTGAAAAGACAACGGAAAGAAACGCAAGAAGGATTGTTGCCTTTCTGGTTAAATATGGAAAAAGCGCTAATGAACCAATCAATTGCGCCGCTAGCCAAGCAAGTTTTCGAAAGTTTAACGCATCAAAATATTCCTGAAAAGATTGATGAGGTCTTAGCAGAACCTTTATATGGTAAAGATATTTATACATCCGTTTCTCGGATGGAGAGTTTTTATCGCTGTCAGTATCAATACTTTTCTCGCTATGGCTTACGTTTGAAAGAAAGAGATGTCTTTGGGCTTTCGCCAGCAGCTACAGGGGAATTTTTCCATGAAGCATTGGATCAGTTCTTTAAATTATTGATTATGAATCAACGGAACTTATCTGAGCTAACCGATCAGGAAGTCAATTTATTGGCGGAGGAAGTACTAAATAGTATTTTAGGGGATGCACGTTTTTCTGTATTAACGACCTCTAATCGCATGAACTATATTCGCTATCAATTGAGTCAAACAATTAAAAAAGTCAGTTGGGCGCTGAAACGCCAAAGCCAACGAAGTGGCATGACGACTGTTCAAACGGAAGTGTTATTTGGCCAAATTGCCGCTAAAAAAGGAATTTCTGGTTTGGAATTACCATTAAAAAATCAAGGGAAAATTCATGTTCGGGGGAAAATCGACCGGATTGATCAATTGGTTACACCCGAATCAACCTATTTAGGTGTGATTGATTATAAATCGAGTCACCGTAAATTTAATATGACAGAAGCGTATTACGGCTTAGCCATGCAAATGCTGACGTACTTGGATGTGGCTTTAATGGATGCTGTGCAATTAGTTGGTCAAGAAGCTAAACCTGCTGGCTCACTTTATCTGCATGTACACAATCCTACGTTATCTTATGAAGGCAAAGACGACATTGAACAACAAATACTTAAAAAATATCAGTTTGATGGTCTTTTGATGAAAGACCCAGATTTATTGGATCATTTAGATACGAGTCTGCAAGCTAAACAAAGTTCATTGCTGTTTCCAATTGAAGAATCAGCCAAAGAACAAATTAAACCTGGTCGTCGCCAAGAAGATAAATTTGTGACAGAACCAGAATTAGGCGCCTTGCTTTCCCATAACCGAAATAAATTTATTGAAGCGGGGAATCAAATTATTGGCGGCGAAGTTCAACTTAATCCCGCTTATCAAGGCAAGGAACGGATTGCTTGTCGCTATTGTCCGTTTCGAAGTGTCTGTGATTTTGATGTGATGCTAAAAGAAAATAATTATCATCGTATTGAGAATTTATCCAAAGAGGAAATTATGGCGCGCTTGTTAAACAAAGATGAGGAAGGAGCAACCGAAGATGAGTAAAACAATTCCACTACGTCCAGCCAATGAGCAATTCACCGACAGTCAATGGCAAGCGGTGTTTGATGGCGATGAAAATATCTTAGTTTCTGCTTCGGCTGGCTCAGGAAAAACCACCGTTTTAGTCCGCCGTGTCATTGAAAAAGTCAAAAGCGGCGTCGATATCGATCGTCTCTTGATTGTGACGTACACTGAAGCCGCCGCCCGTGAGATGAAAGAACGGATCCAAGTGGCTTTACAAAAGGCAATGAATGAAGAACAAGATCCAGAAAGAAGACGGCATTTTTCTCGTCAAATTGCTCTTTTGCCAACAGCCAATATTAGCACGTTACATGCCTTTTGTTTAACTGTTATTCGTCGTTTTTATTATTTAATTGACATAGATCCGGTTTTTCGGATGTTAACAGATGAAACAGAAACATTGTTATTAAAAGAAGATGTTTGGGATGCATTACGTGAACAATTTTATGCGGAAAATCAAGAAGCGTTTTACCAATTAACAGCGAATTTTTCCAATGACCGTAGTGATGACGGACTCACTAACTTAATTTTTTCTTTTTATGAATTTGCCAAAGCCAATCCTGATCCAGAGGCGTGGATTAATGGCTTAACACAAGCCTACGAAGTAGGGGATCGGCTAGGCGAATCAACGTTATTTCAGACGTATTTAAAACCGCTAGCCGTTGAGACGTTACAACGAACTCTTCAGCGTTACGAAGAAATGGTGACCTTAACAGAGGGCGAAGAGAAACTTCAAAAGATTTGGTATTTAGCTCAAAATGAAAAGGAACAAACAAAACAATTTTTACAATTTTTAGAGAGAAATGATTTAGAAAGCGCCTATAATTTGACTGAATTGTTAAGCTTTGACCGCTACCCAACGGTTCGTGCCGAAGAGTTGAAACCAACCGCGGAACAAGCCAAACAGTTACGAGAACAAAATAAAAAAGCGTTAAATGATTTGAAAAAGCAACTGTTTACACTTTCTCCAGATGCCATGAAACAAGTCTTGAAAGAGGCCACGCCCATTGTTCAAGAAATGGCTCACGTGGGGAAACAATTTATGGAGGCCTATGGCGCAGAAAAACGGCTTAAAAATTTAGTGGATTTTAACGATTTAGAACATTATACGTTAGCTATTTTAGCGAAAAATCAGGCAGATGGCTGGCATGCATCAGAAGCCTCGGTTTACTATCGCGAAAAATTTGATGAAGTGTTAGTCGATGAATACCAAGATATCAATCAATTACAAGAATCTATTTTGTATTGGTTGCGCCGCCCGCTTAGCGCAGAAGGAAACCTTTTTATGGTAGGAGATGTGAAACAGTCTATTTATTCTTTCCGCTTGGCAGATCCTACATTGTTTATTGAAAAATACAATCAGTATGGGCAAGGCAAAGAGGGTAAACGAATCATTCTAGCTGAAAATTTTCGTTCCCGCAAAGACGTTTTAGACTTTACGAATTTAGTATTTAGTCAATTAATGGATGATCGAGTGGGCCAAATTACTTACGATGAGTCAGCTGCTTTGGTTCATGGTTTTGATCAATTTTCGGAGGCGGCTGATTATTCAACTGAATTGCTAATTTATGAAAAAAAAGCAACAGAATCAGTTGAATTTCCAGAATTACAATCCCCTGAGTTGTTGATTGAAGATAAGACAGAAGGGGAACTTTACGTTACTGCTTTGAAAATTCGTGAATTAATTGACCAAAATTTCTTAATTTATGATAAAAAGCTGAAAACGGATCGACCGATTACTTATCAAGATATTGTCTTATTAACGCCTACAAAGAAAAATAATTTAACTATTTTAGATGTCTTTAAATCATTAGAAATTCCAGTTCAAGTCAATGATGCTCAAAATTATTTCCAAGCAACGGAAATTCGTACAATGATTGCCTTGCTTCAATTGATTGATAATCCCTATCAAGACATTCCTTTGGCAGCTGTGTTACGTTCACCAATTGTTGGATTAAAAGAAAACGAATTAGTGCTTATTCGTTTGGCTAATAAGGAAACCAGTTACTACGAAGCATTTTTAACGTTTAATCAAAAGATGGAACCAACCATGGAGGAAGCAGTTGTTCAGGAAAAAACTATACGTTTTGCTGAATCATTAGAAAAATGGCGGGAACAGGCTCGACGCAACCAGATTAGCACCTTGCTGTGGACGATTTATCGGGAAACGGCCTACCTTGATTATGTTGGCGGGTTGCTTGTTGGCAAACAACGCCAAGCCAATTTATATGCGTTGGTGGATCGGGCCGCGGCGTATGAAAAAACAACCTTCCGCGGATTATTTCAATTTGTTCGCTTCATCGAAAAAATGCAAGAAAAAGACAAAGATTTAGCGGAACCAGTCGTTTTAAGTGAAGAGAATGCCGTACGCGTCATGACGATTCACGCTAGTAAAGGGTTAGAATTTCCGGTGGTATTCGTTTTAGATATGACCAAAGAATTTAATGTCAGTGATTTGAATGAACGCTATATCTTTGAAGAAAATTTAGGGGTAGGCATTCGTTATTTACAACCTGAAGAACGAGTTATGTACGATACTTTACCATTTTTGGCGATTAAACAAGTACGATTGAGAAAATTACTATCCGAAGAAATGCGGAAGTTATATGTGGCGTTGACACGTGCAGAACAGAAACTTTTTCTGGTGGGCTCCTATAAAGACCAAGCGGCGATGTGGAAAGAGTGGCTGAAAGTTGGCGATGTAGAAACACTGGTGCTACCAGCTGAAAATCGCTTGCAAAGTAAAAGTAGTTTAATGAATTGGGTTGGGATGACATTGGTACGCCATCAAAAAGCCGCTGAATATCAGCAAGAAGTAGTAGTAAGTAACGTTCCGCAAGTTAAAAAGCACCCAGCTAACTTTCATATTCAGTGGTTCAACGAAGAACAACTACGAGCAGCCATTCAGCAATTACAATTGCCAGAAAGACAAGCAGAGGATTTAGCCGAAAAAGCGCAATTATCTGCTGACAAAATCAATCGTGGCCTTGCACGGTTAAGTTTCAACTATCCGTTTGAAGTGGCTACTCGGACCACCAGTTATCAGTCTGTTTCTGAAATCAAGCGAGTATTTGATGACCCCGATAACAAAGAAATTGGTAAAATTGAGGTTCGGGAAGACAATACTATTCAAGCGCAACCGTTGATTGTCAATCGAATGATTGAAGGAGATTTAAGTAAGCCTAAATTTTTAGATACGGTTCAAGCGCCCTCAGCAGCTGAAATTGGGACAGCAACTCATTATTTATTACAACTAATTGATTTAAGTACACAACCTTCTTATGAAGAAGTGCGAGCTGTTCAAGAACGTTTAGTGGAAAATAAATTGATTTTACCAGCAATTGCTGAAAAAATGAATCTGGAACAAATCGTGGCCTTCTTTGACACCGCCTTAGGAAAACAATTGATTCAACACCATCAAACCGTTAGAAGGGAACAACCTTTTTCTATGCTGATTGAAGCAGAAAAGCTTATTCAAAATTATCCAGAAACGACACAAGATGATTTATTAATTCATGGGATTATTGATGGTTATATCGAATTAGACAATCAATGCATTTTGTATGACTATAAAACCGATCATGTAAAAGGCACCTCTCCCCAAGCGATTTCTGAAATTGTCGAACGGTATCGCGGACAGATGAATCTTTATCGTAGAGCGCTACAAGAGGCAACGCATAAAGAGGTGTCGCACGTCTATTTAATTTTATTAAATGGAGGAGTAATTATTGACATGCAGACAGGAAATGTTGTAGATTTTATAAAGTAGAAAAAATTAGAAGCAGAAACACTTACATTTTGTAAGGAATGTGCTATACTCATTGAAGAGGTGAGGAAGATGGAAAAAGTAAAAACAGAATCGTTTGTACTTTGTCCCAAATTTGAAAAATCATTTTCAATACTTGGTAAAAAATGGAATGGTTTAATTATTGATGTTTTATTAGAACGAGGTCCTCAACGTTTTGGCGAATTAAAAGAAAAAATTCCAATGTTAAGTGATCGTGTCTTAGTAGAGCGATTGAAGGAACTAGAAGCTGAAGGAATTATCACCAAAGCTGTTCGTTGCGGTGAAGGAAATCGCTTAGAATATTTCCTAACCGAAAAAGGCGAAGACTTGCAATTAGCAATGGAACAAATTCAACATTGGGCAGAAAAATGGGTAAAAGACGAAGAATGCAGTTGACCGCAAGCAAAACTTCTTGTAAACTAAACGTAATTAAATAACTAAAAAAACAGTGATGGAAACAAGTAGTTTGAATTGACGTGTTTTAGGGAGAGTCAGCCAGAGACTGGAAGCTGATTTACACAGTCACCAAGCGAAATTCACTTCCTGAGTTTGTTTGTTTTCAAGAAGAAAGCAAACCGGTAATTGCCGTTAAATGAAATGAGTGCATGACAACAATTTGTTATGAATTAGGATGGTAACACGATAGCTCGTTCCTTTGAAAGGAATGGGTTATCGTTTTTTTTTAGTTTAAATAAAAGATAGAGGGGAACGCATAATGACATTACAAGCGCAATTAGAAGCTCTTAGAGACAATACGCTCAAAGAAATCGCACAAGTTGCTACTTTAAAAGAATTAAACCAAATTCGCGTAGAAACATTAGGGAAAAAAGGGCCAATCACCGAAGTATTAAGAGGCATGAAAAACCTTTCACCAGAAGAACGACCAGTGGTGGGGGGCTTTGCAAATGAAATTCGTGATTTATTAACCGAAGCAATTGAAGCGCGCAAAGTTGTTTTAGAAAACGAAGCGTTAAATGCGGCACTAAAAGAAGAAAGTTTAGATGTAACTTTACCTGGAAAACAAATGCCTCAAGGTACACGTCATATTTTGACACAAGTTATGGAAGAGATTGAAGATATTTTCTTAGGCATGGGTTATCAAGTAGTGGAAGGATACGAAGTAGAATCGGATCACTATAATTTCGAACGCATGAATCTACCAAAAGATCATCCGGCACGCGACATGCAAGATACGTTTTATATTTCAGATGAGATGTTAATTCGTACGCATACTTCACCAGTTCAAGCTCGAACAATGGAAAAACACGATTTTTCAAAAGGTGCATTACGAATGATTTCTCCTGGGAAAGTATTCCGTCGTGATACAGATGATGCGACACATAGTCACCAATTCCATCAGATTGAAGGCCTTGTTGTCGATAAAAATGTCACAATGGGTGATTTAAAAGGGACGTTAGAAGTCATGATGAAAAAAATGTTTGGTGAAGATCGTAAAATTCGTTTACGTCCTAGCTATTTCCCTTTTACAGAACCTTCAGTCGAAGTAGATGTTAGCTGTTTTAAATGTGGCGGCGCAGGTTGTAACGTCTGCAAACATACAGGTTGGATTGAAATTTTAGGTGCAGGGATGGTTCATCCAGATGTGTTACAAATGTCAGGGATTGATCCAACAGAGTACTCAGGCTTTGCCTTTGGCTTAGGACCAGATCGCGTTGCTATGTTACGTTATGGTGTAAATGATATCCGTAATTTTTATCAAAATGATTTACGTTTCTTAAATCAATTCAAGGTAAAGGAGTAGTTGAAAAATGTTAGTTTCTTATAAATGGTTAAATGAATATGTTAATCTTTCAAACGTTACTCCGCAAGAATTAGCGGACAAAATGTCTGTGACAGGTATCGAAGTTGAGGGCGTTGCTGTACCTGAAGAAGGCTTAAAGAAAATTGTTGTCGGTGAAGTAAAAGAATGTGTTCCTCACCCAAACTCTGACCACTTATCAATTTGCCAAGTAGACATCGGTGAAGAAGAATTGTCACAAATTGTTTGTGGAGCACCAAATGTAAAAGCAGGAATTAAAGTCATCGTAGCGTTACCTGGTTCAAGAATTGCAGGAAATCAAAAAATTAAAAAAGGTAAAATGCGTGGCGAAGTTTCTAACGGAATGATTTGTTCGTTAGAAGAGCTAGGATATTCAGATAATGTCGTACCAAAAGCCTACGCTGAAGGAATTTATTATTTACCTCAAGAAGCAGTGAATGGGACACCTGTTTTCCCTTATTTAGACATGGATGATGCGATTATTGAATTATCAATTACACCAAACCGTGCAGATGCATTAAGTATGAGAGGGGTAGCCTATGAAGTTGGCGCAATTTATCGTCAAACACCTCAGTTTAATGATCCCGAACTCAAAGAAGATGCTTCAGATAACGTGGAAAATTACGTAACAGTAACTGTTGAAGATTCACAAGATGCGCCAGCGTATCAAATTCGTGTTATTAAAGATGTGACGATTGCAGAAAGTCCTCAGTGGTTGCAAAATCGATTGATGAATGAAGGAATCCGTCCGATTAACAATGTGGTCGACGTGACAAATTATATTTTATTATTATTTGGTCAACCGTTGCATGCATTTGACTACCAAAAATTAGATAGCAAAGAAATCTTGGTTCGTCGAGCAACAGCAGCAGAAGAACTAATTACATTAGATGGTGAAACACGTCAATTAACAGAAGAAAATATCGTCATTACGAATGGAAAAACGCCTGTCGGCTTAGCCGGTGTAATGGGTGGGGCTAATTCTGAAATCAGTCAAGAAACAACAACTGTGGCTTTAGAAGCGGCATTGTTCAATCCATTGTCTATTCGCAAAACGTCTAAACAATTCAATTTACGGAGTGAATCTTCAAGTAGATTTGAAAAAGGCATCAACCAAGCGACAGTTGGGTTAGCTTGTGATGTGGCAGCCGCGATGATTGCAGAGTTAGCCGACGGAACAGTGGTTTCAGGCACTGCAGTTGGTTCTGAAGTGGCCGTTAAAGAAGCGCAGGTAGCTGTGACTTTAGAACGAATCAACCAATATTTAGGTACTGCATTAGATGAAGCAACGGTGAATGAAATTTTTGAAGCACTCGGTTTTGCTTATGAAGTAAATCAAGGCGCATATGAAATTACGATTCCACCAAGACGTTGGGATATTGCGATTGAAGCAGATATTATTGAAGAAGTGGCGCGCATTTATGGATATGATCATTTACCTTCAACATTGCCAAGTGGAGAAACAGTTGCTGGAAGTCTAACCAAAGCACAACATGTTACGCGCCAATTAAAGAGCTTACTGGAAGGTCATGGTACGAGTGAAGCCATCAGCTATGCGTTGACAACAGAAGAAAAATCCCGTCAATTTATGATGAAAGAAAGTCAAACAACACGTTTGCAATGGCCAATGAGTGAAGAGCGTTCTGTGTTACGTATGAACTTAATTTCTGGTTTATTAGATGATGTCGCATACAATGTGGCACGTAAAAATAATAATATCGCCTTCTACGAAGTAGGACGCGTTTTCTACCAAACAGAAGATCCAACAAAAAATTTACCTACAGAAGAAAATCACTTAGCACTTGCTTTAACTGGTAATACAATGGTTAAAGATTGGCAAACAAAAGCAACAGCCGTTGATTTTTATACAGTAAAAGGCTTAGTGGAAAGTATTGTAGCTGTTTTAGGATTAACAGAAAAAATCAGTTATCAAGCGACAACGGCGATTCCAGAAATGCATCCAGGCCGGACAGCATGGATTTATTTAGAAGATGAAGTGGTTGGTTTTGTCGGACAAGTTCACCCAACGACAGCAAAAGCGTACGATATTCCTGAAACATATGTTGCTGAATTAAACTTGCAACAATTAGTAGCCACAGAAGCAGGCGGGGTTACTTATGAAGCAGTTTCTAAATTCCCAGCAGTTTCTCGAGATATTGCTTTATTAGTCGATGAAACAGTTACCAATCAAGAACTAGTTAAAACTATTTCAGATAACGCAGGTAAATATTTGAAAGAGATTCATTTATTTGATGTATATCAAGGTGAAAAACTAGGCGCTGGCAAAAAATCAATGGCGTATAGTTTAACTTTCGTTAATGCAGAAGCGACATTAGTGGATGAAGAAATTAACCGTTCAATGGAAAAGGTTGAAAAAGCGCTAATTGAAAAACATCAAGTAGAAGTAAGATAAAATAAAAACAGGAAAGTGGGGCATAAGTCGAAATGACTTATGCCCCACTTTCTAAATCTTAAGATAATCAGCTGAACAAAAGCAGCTCCTTCGGAAATAAGCCGAAATTCTCCAAAAATTAAAGAACAATTTTCGGAAATTCCTTCTTATTTCTTGGAGCTAAACACTTTTGTCTCAGCCTCCTGGTTTTAACTACATTAATAACTTTTCGCCCAATTTCGTGAAAGCCAACGTGAAAATTGTGAGATACTAAAGTTAATAATGAAATAAATTAGGGCGACGATTCCGTAAATAGTGAATACTTGTCCTGTTTGTGCGTAGCGCCCCATTAAGATATAAGATTTGCCAAAGAGTTCTTGTAAAGCAATCACGGAATACAAGAAACTTGTATCCTTGATGACAGTAACAAACTGAGAAACAATTGCTGGTAAGACATTGCGAATGGCTTGAGGCAAAACAATATGATAAAGAATTTGCCAATTTGAAAAACCTTGAGAACGTGCCGCTTCAATTTGGCCTTTATCGACCCCATTTAAACCACCACGAATAATTTCCGCTAAAGCAGCGGTGGTAAACACAGTAAAACTCACAATTCCAGCAGGTGTGGATTTGATTTTGAAAATCAAAAAAATAACATAAATCCACAATAAGTTTGGAATATTACGCACCACTTCTACATAAATACTGGCAAGTAACTTCAGTGGTCCATGGGTTTGATTTCGCAAAACGGCTAGAATGGTGCCAAAAATCGTACTCAAAATAATTGAGACGAAGGAAATATAGAGCGTCAATTTTAAGCCGTTAAATAGAAATTGAAAATTATTTGCTGTCAGTAATTGACGCATTTCTTCTGAAAAAGGCATCTGTTTTCCTCCTATCTGCTATATGCTTTCTTATTTTTTTCTTCCATTTTTCTAGCCAAATTCGCTAATGGGAAGCAAAGAATGAAATATAAGAAACCAGCAAGCGCAAAGGCGGGAATATAGTTCAAGTTGACAGACGACCAACTATTGGCAGCAAACATTACGTCAGCGCCAGAAATAATGGCAACTGTTGACGTATTTTTAATTAGATTCACGACTTGATTAGTTAAAGGCGGTAACATAATCCGCCATGCTTGTGGTAAAATCACATACCGCATCGTTTGACCATACGTTAATCCTTGGGAGTAAGCCGCTTCAAATTGTCCTCTTGGGACAGCTCCGATTCCTGAGCGAACTACTTCAGAAATGTAGGCGCCATGATAGAGGCCTACACACAGAATGGCAATCGTAGTAATAGAAAATGAAAGCAGCGGGCTTAGCAGAGGAAAGCCATAATAGACTACGATAAATTGAATCAACAAAGGTGTGTTTTGAAAAAATTCTACATAGACACGACTAATTGCGTGTAAAAGTTTACTTTTGGTCGCTGATAAACTGCCAAAGAAAATGCCTAAAGCAAAGGCAACTAAGATCGCTCCTAAAGAAAGCAGAATAGTATAGAGAAAAGCCTGACCAAAAATTCGCCAATCTTGAAATAAAGCTTCCCAACGATATAAGGCGAATGGCCCTTCTTCAAGCCAGGAAATATTGGCTAACAAAAACATAAAAATCCCTCCTAAAATTTTTGATTCTTCAAGTCTTAGGAATGATTAATTTTTTAAGCCCCAGTCTTGATAAATTTTTTCTAGTGTGCCATCTTTTTCCCATTTTTCAATTAAACCATTTAGATAATCATTTAATTCAGTATTTGCTTTCTTTGTGGTAATTCCATATTCTTGTGGCGAAAAACCATCTTTTAAAATTTCTGTCTTGCCATCCACATAGCCAGATAGGATTGATTTATCCACTGAAAATGCATCAATTCGTTTAGAAGTTAACGCTGTTTTTAATTCTGGATAGGAACCTAATTCTTGATAAGTAAATTTGATTCCTTCCTCTTGCGCTTTTTTCTCTAAGTTTTCTTTTGTCGTAGCAGATTGTGCAACGCCGATTGTTTTTCCGTCTAAATCTTTCATGCTGGAGAAGCTATCCTCTTTGCGCACAAGGAAACCAATCTCATCTGTATAATAAGGAGTTGTAAAATTATAAGTCTTTTTACGTTCATCAGTAATTGTAAATGTAGCAATTACCATATCTAGTTCACCATTGTCTAAAAGGGGACCGCGCGTTTTCGCTGTCACGCCCACAAATTCCACATTCTCTTCGCTGCCGGTAATTTCTTTCGCAATCAAGCGTGCAATATCTGGTTCCATTCCTTCATTTTTGTTTGTATCAGGATTCATATAGCCAAAATTAGGAATGTCTTCTTTGACACCTACTTTAATTTTCCCTGCTTTTTTTAATTGTTCTACTGTGACCGTTTTGTTTGATGAAGCACTTTTGGAAGTTGAGTCATTGTTGCCGCTACCACAGCCCACAATGATGCCTGCTAATACAAGTAAGGAGAGTCCAGCTAGCCATTTATTTTGTTTTTTCATTGTTCATTCCTCCAATTTTTTGTTTTTTTATTCATTACCCGTTATGAATAATTTTGCTTAGAAATTCTTTTGCACGAGGGTTTTCAGTGCTTGTAAAGAAATGTTCAGGCGTTCCTTGTTCAATAATCTCTCCTTGGTCCATGAAGATTACACGGTCAGCCACTTGACGAGCAAAGCCCATTTCATGTGTGACACAAACCATGGTAATATTTTGTTTGGAAAGATCGACCATTACATCTAAAACTTCTTGAATCATTTCTGGGTCAAGTGCCGAAGTCGGTTCATCAAAAAGGATAATCTCAGGATGCATATTTAAGGCACGAGCAATAGCGACCCGTTGTTGCTGCCCGCCAGAAAGCTGCGAAGGATAAGCAGAAGCTTTATCAGCTAAGCCGACTCGTTCTAAATACTCCATACCAGTACGAACCGCTTCTTCTTTGGAAACGCCCATCACTTTAATCGGTGCTAACGTTAAATTATCAATAATCGTTTTGTGAGCATATAAGTTAAAATTTTGAAAGACCATGGCAACTTTCTGGCGAACCTTTTGAATCGGTGCTTTCGGTTTGGTGATGTCAATGTTATCAATTACGACGGAACCATCATTGACTTTTTCCAATTGGTTCATACACCGAATTAATGTACTTTTGCCAGAGCCAGAGGGTCCGATAATGACAATTTTTTCTCCTTGCTCTACATTCAAAGTAATATCTTTTAAAACGTGATGCTCCCCAAAATACTTATTTACATGTTCTAAAGAAATCATAGGCAGTCTCCTTTGCAATCATTTGGTAGAAAAGATAACAGAGGATTCGGTGAGAAACGTGTTATTTAAATTAAATTAACCAAATGTATTTCTAATTGTATTCTTAATGTTAGGAATTATAACATACAAAAAAATGAATTACTAGTTTTTTAATCGAAAAAGATTTCCTTCAAAAAAAGAAATAAATGAGAGCAAAACAGGAAAAATTGACAATAGTCCTTAAAAAGTAGAAAATAAAGGCAGTGAATAAAAGGCAAAGGTAGGATGAGAATGAGCAATCAAGAAGCCATTGGATTAATTGATTCTGGCGTTGGTGGATTAACTGTTTTAAAGGAAGCGCTAAAACAATTACCAAATGAACGATTAATTTATTTAGGAGATACAGCCCGTTGCCCATATGGTCCACGACCAGCCGAACAAGTCGTTCAGTTTACTTGGGAAATGGCCGATTTTTTATTGAAAAAACGAATAAAAATGCTAGTAATCGCATGTAATACCGCGACGGCTGTCGCATTAGAAGAAATTAAAGCTGCCTTGCCAATTCCAGTTGTCGGTGTTATTTTACCTGGCGCACGAGCAGCCGTTAAAGTCACAAAAAATAACAAAATTGGTGTCATAGGTACCTTAGGGACAATCAAAAGTGCTTCCTATGAAATCGCCATTAAAAGTAAGGCACCAGCAATTGAGGTGACTAGTTTAGCTTGCCCTAAATTTGTCCCCATTGTTGAAAGTAATCAATATCGTTCTTCCGTAGCAAAAAAAATTGTGGCAGAAACACTTCAAGCACTACAATTAAAAGGACTTGATACGTTGATTTTAGGTTGTACCCATTACCCGTTGTTACGTTCGGTGATTCAAAATGTGATGGGGAGTCATGTGACATTAATTGACTCAGGAGCCGAAACAGTTGGCGAAGTTAGCATGCTTCTCGATTATTTTGACATTGCCCATACGCCTGAAGCGCCTACACAGCCCCATGAATTTTATACAACTGGTTCTGCAAAAATGTTTGAAGAGATTGCAAGCAGTTGGCTTGGTATAGAGAACTTAAAAGCACAACAGATTCACTTAGGAGGAAACGAAAATGATTAGACATGATAGTCGTGCACCAAAAGAATTGCGAAAGATCACTATTGAAACCAATGTTTTTAAACATCCAGAAGGTTCGGTGGTTATTTCGTTTGGCGATACCAAAGTAATTTGCTCAGCCACTGTCGAAGAAAAGGTTCCCCCGTTTTTACGAGGCGGGGGAACAGGTTGGGTAGCAGCTGAATATAGCATGCTCCCTCGCGCGACGAACACAAGAAATATTCGGGAAAGTGCGAAAGGAAAATTAACAGGGCGAACAATGGAGATTCAACGTTTGATTGGGCGGTCATTGCGAGCTGTTGTTGACTTAGAAAAGTTAGGGGAACGGAGCATTGTTGTCGATTGTGATGTGATTCAAGCAGATGGGGGAACCCGTACAGCTAGTATTACAGGCGCTTTTGTTGCTCTACGCTTAGCAGTCAATCATTTATTGATGACTGGTGCGCTAGCGGAAGACCCAATTAAAGAGCATTTAGCTGCTGTCAGCGTGGGTATTTTACCCGATGGTTATTGTGTGCTGGACTTAGATTACGTAGAGGACTCGAATGCTGCAGTGGATATGAACATCGTGATGACCGAGTCTGGTGAATTTGTGGAAATTCAAGGAACGGGTGAAGAAGCTACCTTCTCAGGAGATGAGTTAAATGCCATGCTCTTTTATGGAAAAACAGGGATTGAGGAATTAATTACGTATCAGAAAGAAGCGCTTTATGCTTTAGCCTCTGAAGAAGTCCCTTCGCAAGATTCAGAAGAGAAAGTGATTGTCATTGCGACTAGAAATCCTGGTAAAGCGAAAGAGTTTAGTTCAATTTTTGGTGAAAAAGGATATACAGTTAAGACGTTATTAGATTATCCGAATTTGCCAGATGTAGAAGAAACTGGTCGAACATTTGAAGAAAATGCTCGTCTAAAAGCTGAAACAATTGCAGAAATTTTACAGAAACCAGTACTAGCAGATGATTCAGGATTAATTGTTGATGCCTTAGGAGGAATGCCAGGGATTTATTCTGCTCGTTTTGCTGGTGAGCCAACTAACGATGCTTCAAATAATGCGAAACTACTACATGAGTTAACGGGCGTGCCAAAAGAAAAAAGACAAGCGCGTTTCCATTGTACATTGGTTTTTGCTGAACCAAAGAAAGAAAGTCTGGTGGTCGAAGCTGAATGGCCAGGAGAAGTCGGTACGATTCCTCGTGGTGAAGGAGGCTTTGGGTACGATTCACTTTTCTATGTTCCAGAGCTTGGTAAGACGGCAGCTGAATTGTCTGGAGAAGAGAAAAATAAAGTCAGTCATCGTGGACAAGCAGTGGCAAAATTAAAAGAACAATGGGAAGAATGGCTAAAAAAATAGGAGTTGAAACGTATGAAAATCTTGGTAGTAAGCGATAATCATGGCGACCGTGACTGTTTAGTTGACTTAGTGAATCATTATGAAGGACAAGTCGATGCACTCTTTCACTGTGGTGATTCTGAATTAGAACCGACAGATGAACTTTGGCAAAAATTCATTGTAGTCCAAGGAAATTGTGATTTTTATGATGAATTTCCCAAAACTGTGACTAAAAAAGTGGGAGATCAAGTTATTTATATGACACATGGTCATTTGGCCAATGTTAGAATGGGGCTCACGACACTTGCTTTACAGGCGGAAGAAGCAGGAGCGACAATTGCCTTATTTGGTCACACTCATGTACTCGGTGCAGAGCGACACAATAACATTCTCTTTGTTAATCCGGGAAGTATTCGTTTACCTCGTGGACCAGTTCAAGAGAAAACATATGCCATAATTGAAAGTACACCTGAACAATATCTCGTTCAGTATTATAACAAAGAGCATCAACCGTTGGAACGATTAAAGGCAACGTTTACGAAGTAAGTGAATGTTAAGAAATAAGTGCTATTTTTTTATTTATCAGATTTTGAGCGTAGGACAAAAATCCAAAAGAGATTTTTGTCCTACGCTCTTTTTTTAGTCGACTTGGATAACCTTTAAGCCGGTCTTACGAAGTTCTGTAATTAAAGTTGATGAGCAATGTTTGTCTGTAATCAAACAATCAAAAGCGGTAATATCAGCAATTTTAAATTTAGACGTCAAGCCGATTTTTCGATGGTCTGCGACCAGAATTTTTACTTTTGTTGTTTGTTTTATCATAAGCTCATTAATTTTTGCTTCATTGAAAATTTTTGTAGTGACGCCATGTTCTAAACTGACCCCGCTACAGCCAATTACGCAAACATCGGCATGCGTTGCGGTGATTGTGTTAATGGCAATATCTCCTACCAGAACTTCTTTGGGAAAACGTAATTCGCCTCCGGTCAAAATATAATTGTATTGAGAAACATGAGGCTTGGTGGCAATTTTTAAATTATTCGTTACGATGGTCAGATGGTCGGCCTTTAAATAATGGAGAATATTCAAAGCAGTGGAACTTGAATTAATGAAAACGGTATCATAATCACTTAGATAGCTACAAGCAACACGAGCAATGGCTTGTTTTAATAACTCCGGTCCTGATTGATCAAAGTCTTTCTGATTTTGGTCGTTGTAAATACAATACCCATATTTTCGAATGATGTCATTCTTAGTTTCTAAGACATTTAAATCACGACGAATTGTGCTTAAGGAAACATTTAAAGCATCTGCTAATTTATAGGTAGTCATTTGTTTGTTTTTTTGCAGCAGCGCGAGAATGTTTTGTTGCCTTTTTTCAATGGTTTCTAATGAACTTTTCAAGTAATACAACCTCCTTTAGTTATTTTTTTGGACACGGTCCCCCATGAAATAGTATAACTCATAGGAAAACAAAACACGTAAAAGAATCATTAAAAGTGCAAACAATCATATAAAAGGGTTTTCATTGTGATTTTTTGCGGCTATGATTTTCTTATAAAGCATAACACAATCATTTGAGAAGAGGAGTGGTAGCATGAGCAAATCGATTCATGAAATTACAAAAGAAAGTTGGTTGAAGGCGACATTTCCAGAATGGGGCACTTATTTAAACGAAGAAATTAATCAGACAAATGTGCTTCAAGGAACGGTTGCACTTTGGTGGCTTGGTTGTACAGGCATTTGGCTGAAAACGCATGAGAACACGAATATTTTATGTGATTTATGGTGTGGAACAGGAAAACAAACGCACGGGAACGGCTTAATGAAAAATGGCCATCAAATGATGCGCATGAGTGGTTGCCAAAAAATGCAACCTAATTTAAGAACACAACCTTTTGTGATTGATCCTTTTGAAATAAAAGAGGTTGATGCTTTAGTTGTCACACATATTCATTCAGACCATTTGGATATTCACACAGCTGCTGCTGTTCATCAAAATTGTCCTAAGGCTCTATTTATTGGTCCAAAAGAAGTAGTGAAAACATGGCAACGTTGGGGTGTTCCGGCAGAAAAAACACGGGTTATAGAGCCTGGTCAAGAAATAAAAGTGAATGATGTGAATGTAGTGGCCTTGGAAGCTTTTGATCGAACCGCGCTAATTACTTCTGATGATCCTGAAAATACATTTAAAGGTAAAATGCCTCAGGACATGAATGAACTAGCTGTCAATTATCTATTTGAAACCTCAGGTGGTACGGTATATCACGCCGGAGACTCTCATTATTCTAACTTGTTTGCGAAACATGGTAATCAATATGCAATTGATGTTTGCTTAGGAGCATATGGCGAAAATCCTCGCGGTATCACAGATAAAATAACTTCTGTTGATATGTTGAGAATGGCCGAATCTTTAAATGCGAAAGTAGTCATTCCCGTTCATTATGATATTTGGTCTAATTTTATGGCGGATCCAAAAGAAATCATGGAAATTTGGAAATTAAAAAAAGATCGTTTACATTATCAATTTAAACCATATATTTGGCAAGTGGGTGGCAAATTTGTTTATCCAGATGACAAAGACAACTTAGAATTTAACTTTGATCGTGGCTTTAATGATGTTTTTGTTAAAGAAAATGATACACCATTTCCTTCATTTTTGTAAGAAAGGCTGGATGTACAATGTTAACTTATTTTTGGGAGCAAGAGCTTATTCATTACTCTGATAAAGAACCGGTTAGTTGGCAAGAGGCGATTCAGGAAAGTTGTTTGATTTTACTCCAAAAACACATTATCGATCAGAGTTACGTCGATGAGATTATCCAGTGTGTCGAAACGTTTGGACCTTATATCATCATTGCTCCTGAAGTAGCCATGCCACATTCATCAGAGGAAAGCGCAGGCGTTTTTGGAACGGCCATTTCTTTTACAAAATTTAAGCAAGCAGTCACTTTTGCTGGCGATCAAGAAGCAAAAACAGCAACATTATTTTTTACATTGGCAGCCCAAAATCCCGCCGAACATCTGGAAAATATCCAGCAATTGATGGATTTATTGATGACGGATGGCGTGATTGCTGACTTGTTAGAAACAAACACGCCAATGGATTTTAAAGAAGTTATGGAGAAATATCAATTATAGGGGGAAAAATCAATGGGGGAGTTCTTGTTAAATAGTTGGACTTATTTTGCTACGAACGTTTTAACACAGCCAGCATATTTGATTGGTTTCATCGTGTTATTAGGTTATCTCTTGTTACGGAGGCCCTTTTATGAATGTTTAGCAGGTTTTCTGAAAGCGACAGTTGGTTATTTTATTTTGAGTGTTGGTTCTGGTGGTTTGGTTAATAATTTTCGCCCTATTCTAGTAGGCTTGAAAGAGCGATTTAATTTACAGGCGATGGTTACCGATCCATATTTCGGGCAAAATGCAGTCGATGCAGGATTGATGAAAACCTTTGGACGAACCTTTGGTGATGTGATGATTTTGTTATTGATTGCATTTATTATGAATATTTTGTTGGTTCGTTTTCAAAAATATACAAAATTGAGAGCCGTTTTTACAACAGGGAATGTTCAGATTCAACAAGCAGCTACCGCTTTCTGGATTTTACTCTTTTGTTTTCCTAACTTAGGTAGAATCGAAGTACTAATTTTTATGGGCTTAATTCTTGGGTGTTATTGGGCAGTTGCTTCAAATTTAACGGTAGGGATTACGCAGGAATTAACAGAAGGTGCTGGTTTTGCGGTAGCCCATCAACAAATGTTTGGCATATTTATTTTTGCAAAATTAGCAGAATGGTTGAAAAAACGTGATCAAAAGAAACATCGTTCAGAGAAGGCCGATAAAAAATTGGAAGATATTGAATTACCAGGATTTCTATCCATTTTTAATGAAAATATGGTTGCTACGTCCATTTTGATGCTCTTTTTCTTTGGCATTATCTTGCTTGTTTTGGGACAAGATTATTTAATTCAAGCTAAATTTATGCAAGAAGGGCAGAGTTTCTTCTTTTATATCATGACCACTTCATTAAATTTTGCTGTCTATTTAGCTATCTTACAATTAGGCGTTAGAACCTTTGTCGACGAGTTGACGCAGTCATTCCAAGGGATTTCAAATACCATTTTACCAGGCGCTGTTCCTGGGATTGATGTAGCAGCGACTTTCGGGTTTGGCTCGCCCAACGCAGTAACAATTGGGTTTCTCTTTGGCGCATTAGGCCAGTTTTTAATGATTGGCTTACTGATTCTATTAAAGTCTCCGACAATCGTTATTGCGGGTTTTATCCCATTGTTTTTTGATAACGCTGTCATAGCTGTTTATGCAAATAATCGTGGCGGAGTAAAAGCTGCTTGTTTATTCCCCTTCCTTTCAGGTTTAATCCAAGTAGGTGGCTCAGCTTTATTTGCTACATGGATTGGATTATCTCAATATGGCGGTTATTTGGGTATGTTCGATTGGGCAACAGCTTGGCCGTTATTTACAATCATTATGAAAGTTCTAGGCTATGTTGGCGTAGCAGTGGTGGTGATTGGGTTACTAATAATTCCGCAACTTCAGTATCGGAGAAATCCAGAAGGTTACTTTATGATTGTCAATGATTATGAACAATATGCTAAAAAATTTCAAGAGAATTAAAGGAGGAATTTAAAATGAGAATACTTGTTTCCTGTGCCAATGGTTCTGGCACGAGTCTAATGATGATGCGGAGTGTTGAAAAAGCAATGAAAGAACTAGGTGTACCGATTACAAAAATTCATCATTGCGCCATTTCAGAAGGAAAAAGCTCTGCTAGCCAATACGACGTTGTTTTTACTCCAGTCAATTTTTTACAAATGTTTCAGCAAGCAGAAAAACGTGGAGTCACAGTGATTGGCATTAAAAATGTAATGTCTGCAAAAGAAATTCAAGAAAAATATATGGCTTCAGATCGTTATCAAAAATCTGAATAAAAGGATGGGAAAGATGAAAAGACCAAACTTACAAATCGCTTTAGATCATAATAGATTAGAAGACGCTTTAGCAGATTGTATGAAAGTCGGAGAAATTGTCGATATTATCGAAGTTGGCACTATTTTGTGTTTACAAGAAGGCCAAAAAGCAATTCGTTGTTTAAAACGCATGTTTCCTAATAAAACGATTGTTGCTGATACAAAATGTGCTGATGCGGGCGGTACAGTTGCTCGTAATGTCGCACAAGCAGGCGCTGATTTCATGACGGTCATTTGTTGCGCCACCTTGCCAACGATGGCTGCAGCTCAAAAAGAAGTCCGAGAATTACAAGTAGAACTATATGGAGATTGGACAATGCAACAAGCTCGACAATGGCGAGAATTAGGGATTAATCAGGTGATTTATCATCAAAGTAGAGATGCTCTTTTAGCTGGCGGCAGCTGGGGAGAGAAAGATTTGAATAAAGTTCAAGAACTAATTGACTTAGGCTTTGAAGTGTCCGTCACAGGTGGTTTAACTGTCGAAACGCTTGAATTGTTTCAAACAATGGCAGTTGCAACATTTATTGCGGGCCGTGGGATTACTGAATCAAAAAATCCTGAACAAGCAGCCAAAGATTTTCAAAAAAAAATCGATCAGATTTGGAAGTGATAAAATGGCACGAATTGGACTATATGAAAAAGCACTCCCGCAAAATTTAACTTGGGCAGAACGATTAACTTGGGCCAAAAAGTTAGGGTTTGATTTTTTAGAAATGTCAATTGATGAATCCGATGAACGTTTAGCACGATTGGCTTGGACACCAAGCCAGTTACAAGAACTTTCTCAATTAATGGTGAAAGAAGATTTTTTTATCCATTCTTTGTGTTTAAGTGGTCATCGGCGGTTCCCTTTAGGCTCTTTAAATAAAGAAACACGTGAAAAAGGACGGGAAATTTTATCTCAAGCGATTCATTTGGCCCATCAATTAAACATACGGGTAATTCAAATAGCTGGCTATGACGTCTTTTACGAAGAAAAAACTGCTGAAACAAGGGAATTTTTTCTTCAAGGTCTGAAAAAGGGCGTTGAGGAAGCTGCACAATACGGTGTCATTCTGGCTGTTGAGATTATGGATGACCCTTTTATGAATAGCATACAAAAATTTCTAGAAATTAAAGAACAAATTCCGTCTCCTTTTTTGCATGTCTATCCTGATTTAGGTAATTTGTCTGCTTGGCCGGAAAATAATCCGGCGGTTGAGCTTGAAAAGGGAATTGCTGAAATCGCTGCTATTCACTTAAAAGATACCTTCGCTGTAACAGACACATTTGAAGGGAAGTTTCGGGAAGTTACTTTTGGAGAAGGCTGTGTTGATTTTACAGGCTTATTGAAAACACTCAAGCGGTTAAACTATAGTGGTCCTTTTTTAATTGAAATGTGGAATGAAACGGATTTGAATTTTCAAGAAAAAATTCAAGCCGCGCAGCAGTATCTCTATCCCAAATTAGCAGAGGTGGGTTATTATGAACAATAAAGCGATTATCCAAGCAATGAAACAACGTGTTTATGAAGCGAATCTGACTTTGCCAAAACTGGGCTTAGTCAAATTAACGTGGGGCAATGTTAGTGAAATCAATCGGGCATTAGGGATTATCGTAATTAAACCAAGCGGCGTCAAATATCAAGAAATGACCAAGGAACAGATGGTAGTGACTGATTTAAAGGGACAACTATTGGAAACCAATGCATTAAAGCCGTCTTCTGATTTACCCACGCATCTTTATCTCTATCAAAAAATGCCAGAAATTGGAGCGATTGCGCACACGCACTCCCTGAATAGTGTTACATGGGCTCAAGCAGGGCGAGCCTTACCTCCTTACGGTACCACCCATGCGGATGCTTTTTATGGCGCTGTACCTTGCACAAGAGCGCTCTCTGAAAGTGAAATTAAAGAAAACTATGAAGAAGAGACTGGCAAAGTCATTGTTGAAACATTTCATGAACAAGAACTAGATCCTTTAGCAGTTCCAGGAGTGTTAGTTTATGGACATGGCCCATTTACTTGGGGAATGACTCCGGAAAAAGCAGTTGAAAACAGTTTGATTTTAGATGAAATCTGTTCAATGGCCCGTTTGACGGAAATAATTAATCCAGATGTTGAACCAATTGATCATTTTTTATTGGATAAACACTATTTTAGAAAACATGGGATTTCCGCTTATTATGGTCAGTGATGGCTGTGATAAAATGTGTGAAAAAGAAGTATAATTGACTGATTAATTGGTCTTTTATAAAAACTTAGTTGTCTGTTATGGGACAACTAAGTTTTTATTTTTTTAAGAAAGCGTTCTCTTATTTTTGGGGAAATAGAACAAAACGTTAATTTTCGTTTGTTAAGTTATGAAGAATTTGCGAATTCCAAGACTTTTTCCGCAGAATTAGGTACAATAAGTTACGTGTTAAAGAATTAGAAATGGAGGCAACCCAATCATGATAGGGACTGCTGTAAAAGAATTATTATTAGAAAAACAAGAAACGTTTTTAGTACCTGCCGAAAATGTCGCCAATGTAATGTGTTTAAATCCTTTAAGTCACGCGGCATTAGTCTTATCGAAAGTTCGCTATTCCAAGATTCCTGTGTTAGATAAGGGAGATCGCTTTGTTGGCTTAATCGGTTTGACAGACGTTGTAGATAAAATGTTTGATTTGACTTCAGTGGATTTTGAAAAATTGAATGAATTTACTGTGGCCGATGTAATGGAAGTCAATGTTCCTGTAATTGGTGAATCGTGGGATTTAGAAGAAGTGTTACATTTATTAGTAGATGCTTCTTTTTTACCAGTGGTTGATGATAATCAACGCTTTAAGGGTATCATTACACGCAAAGAAATTTTAAAAGCGGTCAATCATATGGCGCATGAATTAGAAAAACATCATCTTGTTCTGCCTAAATCAGAAGAAGAAATGAAAGTAATTTAAATAAAACGCAAGAAACTCTTTACTTTTTTCTCATAAATGCGTTATTCTGTATGATAACACGAAGTAAAGGAGTGCTGTGATTGGACGCATATGAGATTATTCAGTATATTGGCGATGCCAAAAAGCAAACGCCTGTTAAAGTAACACTGAAAGGGCAATTAAAAGAAGTCACGTTTCCGGAAACAATTAAGGTCTTTAATAATTGTAAAACTGGGACATTGTTTGGCGATTGGGCTGACGTAAAACCTTTTTTAGAAGCAAACAAAGAAAAAATTGAGGATTATGTTGTAGAAAATGATGCACGTAACTCAGCAATTCCTTTTCTTGATCTGAAAGACATTAATGCTCGGATTGAACCAGGTGCTTTGATTCGCGAAAAAGTTGAAATTGGCGATCAAGCGGTGATTATGATGGGGGCTATTCTAAATATTGGCGCCGTCGTTGGTGCAGGGACTATGATTGATATGGGCGCTGTTTTGGGCGGTCGTGCAACTGTAGGGAAGCATTGTCATATTGGCGCAGGAACGGTTTTAGCTGGTGTCATTGAACCACCAAGTGCCGCACCTGTGGTTATTGAAAACGAGGTTGTCATTGGAGCGAATGCGGTCGTACTAGAAGGGGTTCGTGTTGGTGAAGGTGCCGTTGTGGCTGCTGGGGCAGTAGTTGTGGAAGACGTTCCAGCGCATACCGTTGTCGCAGGCGTGCCAGCAAAAGTAATTAAACAAATTGATGATAAAACCAAGAGTAAAACAGAGATTTTAGAAGAATTACGTAAACTCTAAAAATAAATTAGTCAGTCGCGATGAAGAAACTTCTTCATGGCGGCTTTAGATTACCCCAAAAATGAAGGAGTGGCTTTTGTGGAGCAAGAAGAATTAATTGCGATTAGACGGCAACTACATCAAATACCTGAAATCGGTTTAGAAGAAAAGGAAACACAAGCCTTTTTACTTAATGAAATTGATAAAATGAAGCAACCTTATCTGCAAGTTCGAACATGGCAAACGGGGATTTTAGTCTTCATAGAAGGCAAAAATCCTCAGAAAACCATCGGCTGGCGTGCTGATATTGATGGTTTACCTATTCAAGAGGAAGTGGTTTCTGCTTTTCAATCAAAACGACCAGGGTTTATGCATGCCTGTGGGCACGATTTTCACATGACAATCGGCTTAGGGGTTTTGAAAGAATTAAGTCAACAGCAACCAGACAATAACTTTTTATTTTTATTTCAACCTGCTGAAGAAAATGAAGCAGGGGGGATGCTGATGTATGAAGATCACGCGTTTGGTGAGTGGTTACCTGATGAATTTTATGCGCTTCATGTTAATCCTGATTTGCCAGTCGGAACTATTAGTACCAGAGTAGGGACATTGTTTGCTGCCACTTGTGAAGTGAACATTACCTTAAAAGGAAAAGGTGGACATGCGGCTTTTCCGCATCAAGCAAATGATATGGTCTTGGCGGCCACCAATTTAATTCAGCAAGCACAAACGATCGTTAGTCGAAATGTTGATCCTGTGGTTGGGGCAGTCGTTACCTTTGGAACTTTTCATGCAGGGACTGCCTGCAATGTGATTGCCGAAGAAGCAACTTTATCTGGTACAATTCGCACATTGACAGCAGAAACTAATGAACAAACGCAGCGAAGAATTCGCGAAATTAGTGAAGGTATTGCGCAATCTTTTCAATGTGAAGTAACTGTTCATCTTGATCAGAAAGGGTATTTACCTGTAGTGAATGAGCCCGCATGTACCACGAATTTGATTGAATACATGAGCAAACAAGCAACAGTTCAATTTCAACAAGCACCGGTTGCAATGACAGGTGAAGATTTTGGCTATCTATTGTCTAAAGTCCCAGGCACGATGTTTTGGTTAGGCGTGGCAAGTCCCTATAGCCTTCACTCTGCCAAGTTTGAACCGAACGAAGAGGCGTTATTGTTTGGAGTGGAGGCAGTTAGTGGCTTTTTAAAATCATTGGACAATTAAAAAAACAGCCACCAGATAACTAATAAATATCTGGTGGCTGTTTTTTATTTTGCAATAATAGGCGTATTGGGAATCGTAAAGCCAGCCTCTGTTAATGCTTTGATATATTGAGCTAGAAATTCTTCTTTGACCGCAAATTGTTTGCCGTTTAGTACATACATGGTCGTTCGCACCGCAAAGTTGCCATTGCCTAAATCGACCATACCAAAAATATCTGGCCCAGTTTGAATACTTTCGATATACTTTTCTTTTAACGTTTCATTGACTTCTGTAATCACTTCACAAATTTTTTCATAACCTTCTTCAGGATTGATGCGGACATCAATTAACACTTGCATATTGGCACGAGACAGGTTACTGATTGTGGTGATGTTTCGATTTGGAATAAAATGAACAGTTCCATCAACCGCTTTAATTTGAGTGGTTCGTAATCCGACAGAAGTAACAGTTCCTTCAATATTTAACGCCAATAAGCGAATATAATCGCCTACATCCATTTGTTGTTCTAAAATAATGAAAAATCCGGTAATTAAGTCATTCATGAATCCTTGAGCCCCTAAACCAATGGCAACACCGGCAATTCCCGCTCCGGCTAATAATGAGCCAACAGGCACACCGACAATGGTCAAAAGAGAATAGATGAAGAAAAAGAACAGCGTATATTGAAATGCATTAATGATTAAAGTGTGTAACGTTTTTAAACGGCTTTCACTAAAATGTTGCTTTTTACTATAATTTGCATAGGTGCGATCAATTAAATATTTCCCGATTCGCTGAATAATAAAAAATAGAAAAATTAAAAATAAAATTGATAAACTTTTTTCAATTAAGGTAGCGACAATGGCATCCCAATTAATATTGTTCCAAAAGCGTTGTAGCGCGCTCACTTTTTTTACGGTCGCTTCTGCTAAATCAGGAGCAGAAGAATCGACTGTTTCAGTACTGGCTAACCCAAGTATCAACATAAAAATCCAACTTTCTCTAAAATTTCTTCTTTTAGTATACTAAATCTCTCGGCGAAAGGGGAAGAAAATAGAAAGTTTTTTTAAAGACTTAACATGTTTTTTTAGGAATGTTATAATTTTGTAAATAAATAATATATTTTATAATTTTGTTAAAGGTTGTGAGTGCTGCGTGAAAGTTTCAATTGAATGGGCAAAAAATGATTTACTTTCTAAATTACCTGTAACAATTTTTATTGATGAACGATGTGCTACTCGCTTGACGGCTGACAAGCGACGAACATTCATCTTCCATAATCCAGTCGCTTTACGATTAGGGAGTCGTTTTTTTAGTAGTCAGATAATCGAAATTGCGGAATCATGTACATTGAAAGTTTCCTTTAATTGGTCCTGTGTTTATCTCTTTTGTATCTGGTTACTTGCAGTTAAACTGTGGATTGGAAGCGTTAGCGGTCGAACAATTGTAGTTGTGGCACTAATCGGAGTGCTGACCTATTGGCGTCGTTATTTATTAAAAATAAAGAAAATGACCTGACGAGTCGTGATTGTTTCGTGAAAGAAGAATGCGTAGTATACTAAAAGTAATGAAAATGAAGGGACTGAAGAAACACATGGCTTTGGATAAAACAAAAAAATTAGCAAACGGCAATGAAATGCCACGCCTAGGTTTAGGCGTTTGGCGTGTAGAAGATGGCTCAGAAGCAACAAATTCAGTAAAATGGGCTTTAGAAGCGGGTTATCGCTTGATTGATACGGCAGCCGT
The DNA here is from genome assembly GCF_051712085.1 of Enterococcus sp. DIV1537a. Taxonomy (NCBI): domain Bacteria; kingdom Bacillati; phylum Bacillota; class Bacilli; order Lactobacillales; family Enterococcaceae; genus Enterococcus; species Enterococcus sp. DIV1537a. Next base: position 989,099 of record NZ_JBIOOE010000001.1, read on the forward strand.
TTATAAAAACGAAGCAGGGGTGGGCGAAGGCATTCGTCAATCGGGTATTCCCCGCGAAGAAATTTTTGTGACGACGAAATTATGGAATGAAGATCAAGGCTATGAAAATGCGATTAAAGCGTTTGATAAAAGCTTAGAAAAATTAGGGTTAGACTATGTTGATTTATATTTAATTCACTGGCCTGTTGCTGGTAAATATAAAGAATCATGGAAAGCATTAGAAGAAATTTACGCAAGTGGTCGTGCCAAAGCAATTGGCGTTTCCAATTTTCATCAACATCATTTGGAAGATTTATTAACAGAAGCAAATGTTGTGCCAATGGTGGATCAAATTGAATTACATCCTACGTTAACACAAGAACCGCTACGAAAATATTTAGCCGAAAATAAGATTGCCGTGGAGGCTTGGTCTCCTCTAGGACAAGGTAATTTATTATCTGAACCAGTACTAGTGAAAATTGGTGAAAAATATGGTAAATCAGCGGCCCAAGTGATTATTCGTTGGCACTTACAAAATGATATTATCGTGATTCCTAAATCTGTTCACGAAAAAAGAATTCAGGAAAATTTTGCTGTCTTTGATTTTGAATTAACACCAGAAGAAATAACCGCAATTAATCAGTTAAATAAGGATCATCGTTTTGGTGCAGATCCAGATAATTTTGATTTTTAAGTATGATAGCAAGTAAAAACGGAGGGGCGAAAGACGTCCCTCCGTTTTTACTATAATTTTTGAACAAAGTAGTTAAAGAGTGCTTGGGATTTGGCATCACGTGCGTACATTAGTTCAGGATGCCATTGAACAGCTAATAAAGGCTGCTGTTCATTTGTTGATTCCACTGCTTCTGCAAGGCCATCAGAGGACCAAGCAGTAACGCGTAAATCTTTTCCTAAAGTATGTAGTGCTTGGTGATGGTACGAGTTGACTTGACCAGTTGTACCATATATGTTTGATAATTGACTGTCTGGTTCAACATCAATACGATGCGTCGCAAAGATTGGTTGAGTGGGTTGTTGTCCGTGCTTAACTGACCATTGAGGATACATCGATAAATCTTGATATAATGTGCCACCTAAAGCAACATTGACTAATTGCATTCCACGGCAAACCGCAAAAATAGGTTTTTTTTGTTTTAAGGCTTCTTCAATTAGGGCTAACTCAAACTCGTCACGATCACGATTCGTTTCTTCTAATTTTATATGGGGTTCTTGTCCGTAAAATTCAGGGGCAACATCTTGACCGCCTGCTAAAAGTAGTTTATCAATTTGTTGTATATACGTAGCGGCTAATTCTTTGGGGCCAATTGGCAAAACGAGAGGAACGCCACCTGCGGCTTGAACAGCGCTAACAAAACCTTGTGGGGTGTAAGTCACTTGGTTACCGTGAAACACTTCAGCTGCCTGCAAAAGTTGATTGCCAGCGATTCCAATAATTTTTTTTGTCATAATAACATCACATCCTCAATAAATTCATACGTTCTATTGTAGCACTTTTTTTGAAAAAAGTGTTTGAGAAGAAGTCGAGACAAGTTTTGTCTCGGACAGCTCTCAAACACAAAAAGCTCAGTAAGTGAACAAGTGAAACTTTTTAACGTTCACGAATGACTTCGATTTTATAACCATCTGGGTCGACAACAAAGTAATAAGATGGTGCAGTTCCAGGTAAGCCTTTTAAGTCAGTAACAGTTAAGCCAGCCGCTTGATGTTTTTCGTGTAATCCTTCTAAATCATCTGTACTGATGGCGATATGACCATAACCGTTTCCTAAATCGTATGCTTCATGATCATAATTATAAGTTAGTTCTAGTTCGTAGTCGTCTCCTGGTAAAGTTAGATAAACCAAAGTAAATTTATTTTCTGGAAAATCACGACGGCGACTTTCTTCAAAATTGAAGGCTTTTTGATAGAAATCTAATGATGCCTCTAAATCTTTTACACGCACACATGTATGAGCCATTTTCATAGTTAAAAACTCCCTTTCAAACTTAATTATATTTCCAACGTTAATAGTAGCATAGATAAACGTGAAATGTAGAGAAAAACGCTTGGTTTCTGACTTGTTCTAAAGGAATTTCTCAGGTAAAATAGATGAAAAGAGAAGAGGTGCGCCAATGAAAACGCCAACGTTTGGAAAAAGAGAAGAGACATTGACCTATCAAACAAGATATGCTGCATACATTATTGTTTCAAAGCCAGAAAATAACACAATGGTTCTGGTACAAGCGCCAAATGGAGCTTATTTTTTACCAGGAGGCGAAATTGAAGGCACCGAAACGAAAGAAGAAGCGATCCATCGAGAAGTGCTAGAAGAATTAGGAATTAGTGTAGAAATTGGCCGTTATTTAGGGGAAGCTGATGAATATTTTTATTCGAACCATCGCCAAACTGCCTATTATAATCCTGGATATTTTTATGTAGCGAATACTTGGCGGCAACTTAGCGAACCCTTAGAAAGGACCAATACTTTACACTGGGTTGCACCAGAAGAAGCAGTCCGTTTATTAAAAAGAGGAAGCCACCGCTGGGCCGTTGAAAAATGGCTAGCGGCAGCATCATAAAATAACGAATAACCCTCAATCTATGTTGATTAGATTGAGGGTTATTGTTATTGAAAAGAATGTTTAAATTAAAACCATTTTTTCAATAATTTGAGCGACACCATCTTCGTCATTACTAGTGGTATGCACATCGGCAATTGTTTTAACATTTTCTGTCGCATTGCCCATCGCAACACCAATCCCAGCGTAATCAATCATGGATAAGTCATTTTCATTGTCACCAATGGCCATCACTTCGTCTTTATTTAAGCCTAAATGGTCTGCCAATTTTGCTAGAGCATTGCCTTTGCTAGCATTTTTATTCATGATTTCATAGTAAAAAGGCGTACTTTTAACAGTCGTATATTTTTCGGTAAAATGTAATGGTAATTTTGCAATGGCAGGATCTAAAACTTCCGGCTCATCAATCATCATCATTTTAATAATGTTCATCTCTGGTGTCATTTCATCCACCGTACGATATTTCAAAGGCATGTTCACTAAAGATGCTTCGTGAATCGTATATTTACCAATATTGCGATTGGCAGTGTAAATAGAGGAATCATCAATTGTGTGCAAGTGAGCGCCGACTTTACGAGAATACATTTCAATTTCTAAAAAATTCTCATAACTCAAGGTATAGCGTGAAATAATCGCATTATCTTTGGTTGCTTGGACAAGCGAACCGTTGTAGGTAATCACGAAATCATTTTCACCATATAAGGTTAATTCATCCAATTGTTCTTTCACGCCTGGCAAAGGGCGGCCTGTACATAAAACAATACGAACGCCTTGCTCATTTGCTTTTTGGAGCGCTTCTTTGACCCGTGGGGTAATCTTGTGTTGTGAATTTAGCAATGTTCCGTCGATATCAATAGCAACTAACTTAATTGACATAGAATCCTCCTAGAAAACCTATTTTTTTAAAACTAACGCACCATTATGAATGTAACTTGAAAACTCACGATACGTCTCATCAAATAAATCGTAATGTTTTTTATTTCCTTGGTCAAGCATTTCTTTAGGGAAATAGAAACGTTCATCTCCTTGACTCTGACCAGCAAGTGCTGCAACTAGGGGACTGACCGTTGCCAATTCCACTAATGAGCCATCTTTTTGCATCAATTCAATTTGTGTACGATGACGGTCTTTATTTGGACGATAAAAATCGTAAGGTAAATCATAGCTTGAATTAATGGCAGTATAATATTTAGGGTTGAAACCAACTTTTTCAATCAATTCCCTTAAATAAGCAATCGTTGCTGCGCTCTCTTTTTCGTTCGTAAAGGTGGCTGACTTCAGAGGCTTACGCATAAGGAAACGTTTGGCTAAATCACCCAGAATTGAATCAGGCACATCCATCCATTGTGTAAAGTACGTAGAGAGGACGCCATCATCCAATTTTAAATATTCTTGTAAGGTGAAGTCCCCTTTAAAGAATGGTACAAGCAGAGAGGCTTGTAAATCATAGTCAAATTCAGGGTTTTCAAATAATTCTTTCGCCCGATGCAATAAATGATCAAGAATCACTTCCATCCCACGAGAAACAGGGTGGAAATAGACTTGGACATACATTTGGTAACGACTAACGATATAGTCTTCCACCGCATGCATCCCATTCATAGCAAAGGCAATGCCTCCTTTGTAGGGTCGAATCACACGTAAAATTCTAGTTAAATCGAAAGTTCCGTATTCCGTCCCTGTAAAGTATGCATCACGTAACAGATAGTCCATGCGATCGGCATCAATTTGACTAGAAATCATTTGCACCACTTGAGGATTTGGGTATTGTTTAGTAATAACGCTGGCGACTTTTTCAGGAAAATCTGCCGAAACACGGTTTAAAATTTGATAGACTTCCGTTTCTGGTGAGGTGATGATTTGGACCGTGATTGCTTCATGGTTTGTATCAAAAATATGCTCGAATGTATGTGAATAAGGACCATGACCGACATCATGTAATAAAGCTGCGCAAAGTGTAATCAGGCGCTCGTCGTCATTCCAGCCGTTTTCACCTAATCGTTCCACAGAGTAGTTACGTTGGAAAATCTCACAAATCCGACGTGTAATTTCGTAAACACCCAAAGAATGGGAAAAACGACTATGTTCGGCACCGTGAAACGTAAAAGAAGAAGTACCTAGTTGCTTAATGCGACGTAATCGTTGCACTTCAGCAGAATTAATAAGGTCTAAAATCACTTGATGTTGGACATGAATATAATTATGGACGGGATCACGGAAAACTTTTTCGATTGGTAATCGTTGCTCTTTATACGGAATCGTCATACGATCTCTCCTTTAATTAAGGCGTTTCGTTGCGCCATTTTTTCCAGCTGGACAGTTAAATTTGTTTGGAACCATTCTGAGGTTATAATTGGTTCGGTTAAGTTTGGATCAATAGATTTTTCAAATTGTTGAGGTAATGCTTCGATTAAACGGGTTTTTACGGCGTCTATTGTTAATGGAGTCTCAATCAGGGTTTCTAAATTTGCCATCACTGTTGGATCAACGGGTGGATAGCCATTTTCACCAAATTGTTCTTGTAAGCCAGCAAGGTAAAAGTCTCGAACCACTTCTCCACGAGCAAGTTGATTACCGTTAACGCTGATGTAAATCATGACAGCAATACCGTCTTTGACGCGTCGTTGGGCAATCCCAGCAAACTTTTGACCGCCAATACTTAAATCATAAGTACCGGGACAATAGGATGTAGTAATTTCAAAGGCGTCAATCTCTTTCTCCGGAAAACTCTGACGGAGCCAAGCCCACATTAATTCATAAGCCGCATCGATACTTAATTTGTGTTCAGAATTATTTGGTAAAATAAGTGAAACATTTAAAATACCCGAATCGGCAATCACCCCTAAACCGCCGGCATTGCGAACGACTACAGAATAATCGTTTTCTTGCAGAGAAGTGATGCCTTCTTTTAGATGTGGTACACGGGTATCTTTCATGCCAAGAATCATTGCTTGATCCAATTGCCAGAAATGAATGATTGGTTGGTGCTGCATTCCTGAAAAAGTAGTTAAAGCATCGGTCAAGGCAAAAGGTAAAAAATAGTCACTGTTTGTTAAACAACCTGAATCAAGGAGCATAAATGATTCGGTGTGAAGGGGAAAAGTTGTGCTCATAAAAAACGTCCTGTCTATTTATAATTACGTCATTTAATACGTTTATTTTCTTACTCTCTCTTATATTATATACAAAAAACGCAAAAAAGCATGTTATATAAACGAATTCTGAAGGAATTCTCTAAAATAGTAAACGGTTTTCTTATTAAATAGATGAAACAAATGCTTGCAACCCGTGAAAAGAGCTTATACAATAAGAAAAGGTACATAAACAAGGAAAAATTGACTTTAGTTGACAAATACATTGAAAAAGTCAACAATAAGAAAGTTATATTTTGGAAAAGGAGTGACCATTATGGATTTATCAACAGGCGTTCCTGTATCGATTCAACTAAAAACGATTGTCCAACAAGGCAACGAACAAAAAGATTTTTTCTTTGACTTAGAAGGTCAATTAGTAAAAATGGGTGATACATTATACATTCGTTACAAAGAAGAATTATTAGAGGATACAGAACCAACCCCCGTAACCATTAAAATTGAACCAGACGGGCATGTTCAGCTGATTCGTGCCGGCGAATTACGGATGCGTTTAAGATTTGGCTATCAGGAAAAATTAGATACAAGTTATCGAACCCCTTATGGCTTGCTACAGATTAGTACGTTTACACATAATTTGCGTGTTAGTTTAAAAGATCAACCAATGTCTGGTAAGATTTTAGTTGATTATGATTTATACTCTCAAACAGAGCGAATCGGAGAATATCATTTAGAATTAGAATTTACTGCATAAATATTGCAGAATAGAATTGATTTTTTTTCAATGTTTTTGTATGATAAGGAGTAGACTGTGAAAGGACGTGTACCTCTTGGAAATTAATGTATTTGAAGGGTTAAACAAAAAAGAATTATCCATGATTGAAGTAGCACACGCTATTTTAGAACAACATGCAGATGTAATGGATTTTTCTGATTTAGTTAACCAAATCCAAAATTATCTTGGCAAGTCTGATAGTGAAATTCGTGACCAATTAGCACAATTTTATACAGATTTAAACATCGACGGTAGCTTTATCTCATTGGGAGACAATCGTTGGGGCTTACGTTCATGGTATCCAATCGATTCAATCGATGAAGAAGTTACACATGGCTTGGAAGAAGACGAAGAAGATGCACCACGTCGTAGAAAACGTAAAAAAGTAAATGCCTTCATCACTAATCCAAACGATGAAGATGTAATTGACTATAACGATGACGATCCAGAAGATGCTGAATTAACAAATGATGATGAAGAAGACATCTTGTACGATGATGAAGAAGATGAAGATGAGGAAATCAAAGCATACAACTCTGACTTACAAGAGATTGGTGCAGATTCAGACGATGATGAAGAAGACATTCCGCAAATCGAAGAAGATTTAACAATCATTGATGACGATGATGTTGAAGATGAAGACGATTTTGATGACGAATATTCTGAAGAGTAAGAAACCAAAAAGCTTGATTCCTAAGAAGGAGTCAAGCTTTTTAGTTGAATGCTTAAGAAAAATGAGAAAATAGAAAAAATTATTTTCTTGAATAGAAGTACTTGACCTGATGTCCGTTTGCTTGTATTATACTACTTGGGCACCTTTAAGAAGGTCAGAAGTTTGAACGAACTTACAAGCTCCCTATTCGTAATGGATAGGGAGCTTTTCTATTTTTGTTTCTTTTTTATTTGGAGAAACGTAAGAGTCTCAAAGTTGTTTTACTTCTCTCTACAAAATATTATCAAAGAAAGGGTTTTTAACTATTATGACAAAATACATCTTTGTTACAGGTGGCGTGGTTTCTTCTATCGGAAAAGGGATTGTCGCAGCATCTTTAGGACGATTATTAAAAAATCGTGGATTAAAAGTAACGATTCAAAAATTCGATCCATATATTAATGTGGATCCGGGGACAATGAGTCCTTACCAACATGGAGAGGTTTTTGTCACAGATGATGGTGCCGAAACAGATTTGGACTTAGGTCACTATGAACGTTTTATTGATATTAACTTAAATAAATACTCAAACGTAACCACTGGAAAAATTTATTCAGAAGTCTTACGTAAAGAACGTAAAGGGGAATACTTAGGTGCAACAGTGCAAGTTATTCCACACATTACCAATGAAATCAAAGAAAAAATCATGCGTGCAGCGAAAATGACGGATGCCGATGTGATTATCACAGAAGTAGGTGGTACTGTCGGCGACATCGAATCATTACCTTTCCTAGAAGCATTGCGTCAAATGAAAGCTGATATGGGTAGTGACAACGTAATGTACATCCATACAACCTTGATTCCTTACTTAAAAGCGGCTGGCGAAATGAAAACTAAACCAACACAACATAGTGTCAAAGAATTAAGAAGTTTAGGGATTCAACCAAATATTTTAGTGGTCCGTACGGAATTACCTGTTTCTCAAAACACTAAAAACAAATTAGCACAATTCTGTGATGTTAATCCGGAAGCGGTAATTGAATCTCGTGATGTTGAAACGTTATACTCCATTCCATTAGCACTTCAAGCACAAAATATGGATCAAATTGTTTGTGATCATTTAAAATTGGATGCACCGGCTGCAGACATGACTGAGTGGCGTGCATTAGAAGAAAAAGTTCTTAACTTGAAAAAGAAAACAAAAATTGCGCTGGTTGGTAAATATGTTGAATTACCAGATGCCTATATTTCTGTTGTAGAAGCATTAAAACATGCTGGGTTTGATTTTGATTCAGATATCGAAATTGATTGGGTTGATTCACAAGAATTAACTGCTGAAAATGTCGCTGAAAGAATTGGTTCAGCAGATGGTATTTTGGTTCCTGGTGGTTTTGGTGATCGTGGAATTGAAGGAAAAATTGAAGCGATTCGTTTTGCTCGCGAAAATGACGTACCATTCCTTGGTATTTGTTTAGGTATGCAAATGGCCTGTGTAGAATTTGGTCGTAACGTTGTGGGCTTAGAAGATGCTGGTTCTGCAGAAACTAATCCTGACGTGACAAATAACATTATTGATTTAATGGCAGATCAAGAAAACATCGAGAATTTAGGTGGCACACTACGTTTAGGTTTATATCCATGTAAATTGAAAAAAGGAACGAAAACTGCGGCAGCATACGGAAATGAAGATGTTGTCCAAGAACGTCACCGTCATCGTTATGAATTTAACAACAAATATCGTCAATTATTTGAAGAAAATGGCTTAGTTTTCTCTGGAGTTTCACCAGATAATCGTTTAGTTGAGATTGTTGAAATTCCTGAAAAACAATTCTTTGTGGCTTGTCAATTCCACCCAGAATTAATTTCTCGTCCAAATCGCCCACAACGCTTAATCAAAGGATTTGTTGGTGCAGCTTTGGCAAATAAAGAAAGTAAATAAGCAAAAATGGACGAAATGATTCAGTTCACTTCGTCCATTTTTAATCTAAAAAAGTACGGGGCTCATGATGAGCCCCGTACTTTTTATGCTGCTTTATTTTCATCTGGTTTAGAACTACTTTCAGGTGGTTGCGGCGGTTCTTGTGAACTAGAACTTGATGGTTCAGGTGGTTGTTCCGATGTTGCCGGTTGCTCTGCTGAGGAAGAGCTTGCCGGTTGTTCGGTTGATGGTGGCGCTTCAGAGGAAGAAGGCGCACTTTCTGAACTAGAACTTGATGAACTTTCCGCTTCTTTTGTGGAAGAGGATTCCACCGTACTGCTAGATTCCGGCTGTGGTGCTGAAGAGGTAGTACTTGGTAAAACTTGTACATTTGGTACCTCATAGGCATCTTTCACGTATAATTCATTACCTACCCGCACAACACTGTCTGGCTGCACCCAGTCATCGTTTGAAACATTTTGAGACAAGTAACTCATTATTTCACGATAAACATCCGAGGCAATCCCATAGTATTCTTGATAGATTGGTGTATTTCGATCATTGTATCCAGTCCAAACAGAAACGGCATAGTGTGTTGTATAACCAACAAAGGTACTATCCGGGGCAATTCCTTTTTCTGTTGTGCCCATTCGCGCTAAATCTTCATCAGTATAGTTAGAAGTCCCTGTTTTGGCCGCTTGGATTAAGCCTGGAATGGCGCCGTTAAATCCTGTTCCGCCGTTTAAAACATCTTTTAACATATCCGTCATCATATAGGCGGTAGAGTCTTTCATCGCACGTTTACCATCAGGTTGATAATCAACGCTAGTTCCATCATTGAAAACGACTTTGTTTACGTAATACGGTTTGTTGTAAATCCCGTTATTGGCGAAAGCCGCATAAGCTGCTGCTAATTTCAATGAGGAAATCCCGTATTTATCGCCATCTACATCGCTTGTGTTACTTGAAATGGCATTTGACGCTTCTAAGTTTTTATAGTCAATTCCTAGCCCTTTAATGAAAGGCATGATGTTTTCTTTACCAACTTCATCAAACGTCTGGACCGCGGTTGTGTTACGAGAACCCATAATCGCACGGCGCATAGTAATGACGCCTTGATATGTTAAATCAGAGTTGAAGACATCAATGTCAGTACCAGGATATTTCGTTGGTTTATCCACCATGAGGCGACCCGTCGAATAATTTAAATTCTCAATTGCGGGACCATAATCCATGATTGGTTTCACGGTTGAACCAACATCACGTTGGGTGTTAACAGCTAAATTGTTTCCTAATTGTACATCATCAGGAATGTGACGACCACCAATCTGTGCTCGGACCTGTCCAGAGGCAACATCAATAACGGTTGAAGCCACTTGCATTTTATCATCTGGAAACGCAACGTATTGATCACTGTTGACAATATCGTAAAGTTGTTTTTGGGCATTCATATCTAAGTTTGTGTAGATATCTAGTCCGTCTGTGTAAACATTTTTACCAGTTTTTGCTTTCACTTCATTGATTACTTCTTTGACGTAATTATCTACGACTTTTCGATTGTCATCACTGGCTTTTAATGGCACTAAGCCTTCATCTATTGGGGTAGCTTTGGCTTTTTCGTACTCTGCTTTCGAGATTTTTTTATTGTCGTACATTGTGTAGAGTACAACATCCCGACGTTCTTTAGCAGTATCTGGTTTTGTATAGGGATCGTATGAGTTTGGCGCTTGTGGCATTCCTGCCAGTAGGGCCGTTTGTGGTAAATCAAGTTCAGATAAATGTTTACCATAATAATTTTCAGCCGCTGTTTCCATTCCATAGAAACCATTCGCCATGTAGACTTTGTTAATGTAGTAAGTTAAAATTTCTTCTTTTGATTTTTCACGTTCTAAACGAACAGCCATCCATGCTTCTTGTGCTTTCCGTTTCAAGGTTTGGTCAGATTCTTTTGTAGAGAAGTAGGACAATTTAATTAATTGTTGAGTTAAGGTACTTCCGCCTTGTAATCCACCATTTTTGACATTTGAAAGGGCAGAACCGATAATCCGAATCGGATCCACACCAATGTGTTTATAGAAACGACGGTCTTCGACAGAAACAATGGCATCTTTTAATAATTGAGGCACATCATTTGGTTGAATTAATTCACGCTTTTCTGCGCCTAAATCCTCAAAAATTTCATTATTAATATCGTAAAGCTTCGATGAAACTGTCGCATTCAGTTTGTCATCTTCTAATTTTGGGGCTTGTCGTGCATAGAACCAAAAAAGACCAACGCCTGCTAAAAAAGCGACCATCCCAGCGATAAGTAAGCCAAGAAAGATTTTTAAAACAAGCCGTTTTTTCTTTTTCGGCGGTTGTGTCTTTTTCTTGTAACTCGACTTCGATGAGGTGTTGGATGCATGTCTAGCAGCTCGCGAGCCTGAATTTGCGGTTGGCATAAATAGCAACTCCTTTGTTATACTTTCAAAACTTTATGAATCTAGTGTGTCTGAATATATTGTTCCACTGCGTCGAGATAAGGGATTCGCGGTGCGATTCCAAAAGATAATTCAATTCCTTCTTTCTCGATGAGTGCAAGCGGCATAGATTTTTTTCCAGTAACTGCTTGGTTTTTCCAATGCGTTATTAGATTTTCACCACTAAAAAAGAAGCAGCGTTTTAAGCTTGAAAACCATAATAGCACAAAACAAATCCCTTGTTGTGCTATACATTGTTCCATATGATCAATTTGATGTTGATGAAAATTTTTAAAGGGAAAGGACGTGGTATTTTTCGTTTCTTTCGCTTCAAAATCTATGTAACGGCCTTGATATACACCGTTATAATCAGTCGTTGAAGCTTGTCTAAAGTAGGCCTCCTTAATAACAGCCGCACTTCGTTTGGGATAATCTACTTTAACAATTTGAACAGGAGTGGGTTTCTTATGAACGACTGCTTGCTTATTCAATAGATAATATTGATTGCTTTGATTGATCGCTTCTTCGAAATCCATCCCGCGATTACCAAATTCAACGGGGCGTTTCTTTTTTACTTGTTTTTTTGGTGATTGTGCTTCATGATGATTATAAGGTATTCCGTTAGGATAATGGAACGTCACGTTTATCACACTCCTAGCCTGTATTATACCAAAAAAAAGACCTGAAAGAAAAGGGATGACTTACGGAAATGATAAAAACCCTCTATGTCACCGGTTATCGCAGCTTTGAATTGGGGATATTTCAAGGAAAAGACCCGAAAATCACAGTTATTAAAAATGTCTTAAAAAAAGAGTTAGCCAGTTATATTGAAGCGGGAGTAGAATGGATTTTGATTTCTGGCAATTTAGGTGTTGAACTTTGGACAGCTGAAGTAGTTGGGGAATTAAAAACGGAATATCCAGAAGTTCAGCTAGGTTTGCTTTATCCATTTAAAGACTTTGGCAATAATTGGAATGAACAAAATCGAGAACTGTTAACGAAAGCGGAAAGTTTGGCTGATTATATCAACTCAGTAAGTCACCAGCCCTATCAATCGCCAGCACAATTAAAAATGCATACAAAATTTCTTTTGGAACATTCTGGGGGCAGCTTACTTATTTATGACAAAGAGTACCCTGGCAAAACGGAGTATTTTTTAAAGGACGCACAACATTTTTCGGAACGAGAACCCTATGATATTCGCTTAATTACAATGGATGATTTACAAAACTCGGTGATTGATTAGAGAATCTGTTTGATTTTCTAGCTATTTTTCGTTACAATAGTATTTGTGGAACTATGAAATTTTCTATCGTAAATAAACAAATGAGGTGTAAACATGGCAAATTTAGTATATAGTCCTAAAGACATTTTACAAAAAGAATTTAAAACGAAAATGATGAACGGGTATGACCCAATTGAAGTAGACGAATTTTTAGACAATGTTATTAAAGACTACGAAGCTTATAATAAAGAATTATTAAGCTTGCAAGAAGAAAACAGCCGCTTAATGGCAAAATTAGACCAATTATCAAAAGTCCAACCAACGCCTCGTGTTGCTCAAGAAGTACCAAAAAGTGCAGCAGTGACCAACTTTGATATTTTAAAACGTTTATCAAACTTAGAGCGTGAAGTTTTTGGTAAAAAGTTAGATGAAACACCTTCAACACCTGTAACGCCTTCCGCACCGTCAATGACTGCAGAACCAGCAAACCATGATGTTGATAATGCACAAACACGTCAATTTTAACAAGACAATTTAAGTCAAGTTTTCACGAGGAACAGAAAGCATTTGTTAGAATAGCGGACACTTGTTTTAGTGTATAAATTTTTGCTGTTCGTTTAAACAGATTTGTAATTTTCGGGTGATCGCGGTTTGCTTTTGCAAGCTGAGGAAAGTCCATGCTCGCACAAGCTGAGATGCTTGTAGTGTTCGTGCTTAGCGAAATCATAAGCTAAGGTACTCTTTTAGAGTAACGGCAGGAAAAATGACTAAGGTTTCGACTATGTCAAAGTATCCTTGAAAGTGCCACAGTGACGAAGCGATGTGGGAAACTCCATCGGTGGAACGCGGTAAACCCCTCGAGCGAGCAACCCAAACAATGGTAGGGGCGCTCTTCTAAAGGAAATGAACGAGTAGAAGAGGCAGAGTTTACTCTGCAGATAGATGATGACCGTCACCAATTTTTCCTGAAGAATTGGTGATACAGAACATGGCTTATAGAAAATTACAAGTAATTCAGGAAGACCTTCCAACGTAGTTGTGAAGGCTTTTTTTACGAAAAGAATAAAAAAATGTTAAAATAAAGAAACTGAGATAAAAGTAGTAAGCTGTCTGTTCTAAAGAGGCCGGGACAGGACCGTTTAGTTCAGAGAAAGCGGACAATTATAAAAAACAAGCGGAGCAGTAGTCGGCAGGACTGTTAGCTCCAGACAATAAAAAAGAGTCAAGAAGGAGTTTTTATGACGAAAGAAAAAACATTCAAACTTGTTGCAACGGCTGCTAGTGGCTTAGAAGCATTAGTTGGAAAAGAATTGCGTGATTTAGGGATTCCCTGTGAAGTAGAAAATGGCCGGGCCGTCTTTGAAGGCACTGTTGAAACAATTGCTACTGCTAATTTATGGCTACGGACAGCAGATCGGATTAAAATCGTCGTTGGCGAATTTAACGCCTATAGTTTTAATGAATTATTTGAAAAAGTTAAAGCACTTCCTTGGGAAGATTATTTGCCTTTAGATGCAGAATTTCCAGTTGCAGGTAAATCAATTAAGTCAAAATTGTATAGTGTTCCTGATTGCCAAGCCATCACCAAAAAAGCCATTGTTAACCGTTTAAGAGAAGTTTACCATCGTCCAGCGACGGTGCCTTTAACCGAAACAGGAGCTTTGTTTAAATTAGAAGTGGCTCTGCTAAAAGATAAAGTGACGTTGACGTTGGACACGACTGGACCAAGTTTATTTAAACGAGGCTATCGCATTGAAAAGGGGGGCGCACCTCTTAAGGAAAACATGGCAGCTGCTTTAGTGATGTTGACCAATTGGCGCAAAGATCGTCCTTTTTATGATCCAGTTTGTGGTTCTGGAACAATTTGTATTGAAGCAGCATTAATTGGCCATAACATTGCCCCTGGCTTTAATCGTAGTTTCACTTGTGAAACATGGGATTGGGTTGATCCAGCGATTTTTGAAAAAGTACGTAACGAAGCCGAGGCAAAGGCAGACTACGATGTTGAATTAGATATCTGTGGTTCAGATGTTGATGGGCGAATGATTGAAGTCGCACGAGCGAATGCTGAGGAAGTTGGTTTAGGTGATTCAATTACTTTTAAACAATTGGCATTAAAAGATTTTACAACCGAGAAGGAATATGGTGTAATGGTAGCTAACCCGCCTTATGGTGAGCGTTTAGGAGAAGAGGAAAGTGTTCGTCGTTTGTATAAAGAAATGGGCCATGTTTTCCGTCCGTTAACTACTTGGAGCAAGTATATACTGACGAGTGATCTTGCTTTTGAAGAATATTATGGTGCCAAAGCTACTAAAAAACGGAAGCTTTACAACGGAGCCTTACGAACAGATTTATTCCAATACTGGGGAACACGTCCACCAAGAAAACCACGGGAAGACTAAGAAAGCTGGTGTAAAAAAATGAAGGAAGCTGTATTTTTACAAGAAGTGAAAGAAATTCAATTGCTAAAAAATGCCTTGACATTATTAGACTGGGATTCATCAACTGGGATGCCAGAAAAAAGTAGTCTTTTTCGAGGAGAAGTAGAAGGGTATTTAACCGGATTATATTTTGAACGAAGTATTGGCCCAGTTATTCAAGAAGCATTGGCCTATTTTGAGACACGCCCTGAAGAATTATCTGAATTAGGGAAACTGGTTTTTGAAAAAGTAAAAGAAGAATATGCTTTGAATAAAAATGTTCCAGCTGAACGTATGCAAGAATATGTTAAAGTATTAAACCAAGCACATACAGATTGGCTAAAAGCACGCGCTGCACAAGATTTCGGCTTGTTAGAAGAAACCTTAACGAAGGTCGTTGCGTTCCAAAAAGAGTTCATTCCTTATTGGCAAAAAGAAGAAAAAACTCCGTATGATGTGTTATTAAATCAATTTGAACCAGGGATGACGGTTGAGAAACTAGACCAAGTATTCGACCAAGTAAAACAAGGGATTCAAGAGATTCGGACCGTTTTGGCAGAAAAAGGTACGCCGCCTAGAACTGACTTTTTATCTAGAAAAATGACCAAAGAACAACAACGCCGTTTTGTGATTGGTGTTGTTGAGCAATTAGGCTATGATTTTTCAAAAGGACGATTAGATGATACAGTTCATCCATTTATGACAGCTCTAAATCGAAATGATGCGCGGATTACTACGCGCTGGGAAGAAAATAATTTCTCAATGGCAACATTTGGTGTGATTCATGAAGCGGGTCATGGGATGTATGAACAAAATTTTGATCCTAAATTTGACTTTACGCCACTAAGCGAAGGTGCCTCTATGGGGATTCACGAATCACAATCGCTCTTTAATGAAATTATCATTGGTAGCAACCGGGCTTTTTGGCAAAAACAATACCCGTTTTTCCAAGAATGCGCAGAAGGTACTTTTGATGATATTGCTTTTGAAGATTTCTATGCTTCTTTAAAAGAAACGAAAGCAAGTTTGATTCGGATTGATTCCGATAGTCTTACCTATCCTTTGCATATCATTATTCGTTATGAAATTGAGAAAATGTTGTTTAATGGTTCTTTGGAAGTCGCTGATTTGCCAAAAGTGTGGAACGAAAAATACCAAGAGTACTTAGGCGTATCACCTGAAAATGATTTAGAAGGTGTCCTTCAAGATGTTCATTGGTCTGGAGGTAGCTTTGGTTATTTCCCATCTTATGCCTTGGGTTATATGTACGCCGCACAACTATTTCACGCAATGAAACAAGAATTATCTGTTGATGAAATTTTAGCTTCGGAGGATTATTCTGATATCCGTAAATGGTTAACACAACATATTCATCAGTACGGCGCTTCACGTAAACCAAATCAATTAATTTATGATGCAACGGGAGAAGAATTGAATCCTGGTTATTTAATTGATTATATGAAAGCTATTTATTTTGATGTTTATCAAGTGCAATAAGTGAAACAAGCAAGGGGAAGTGGAGAACAACAATGTTATCAATTCGTGAATATTTAGAAGCTGGTGAAACAACAATCTCAAACTTACTATTTGATCATTACCAAAAAATTGGTTTGAAAGATGATGAATTTCTCTTTTTACTGCAACTTTTTCGTTCGCAAAATGCAGGCGATTTATTTCCAGACTTAATGGCGATTGCAGAGACGATGGGTAAAACGCCAGATACGATTTATAAGTTATTAAATCAATTGGTTTCTCGCGGTTTTATTCGAATTGAAACACAACAAAACCAAAAAGGTCAAATGATGGATACGTATGATTTACTGCCTGTTTTTCAAAAGATTCAATTATTTTTACAAACGAGCAAAGAAAAACAAGTTGTCGCAAACCACGAAGATGAAATTAAACAGCTTTACCAAGGCTTTGAAAAAGAATTCGGACGTCCACTTTCACCAATTGAATTAGAAATGATTGGTCAGTGGTTGAACACGGACCATTATTCCCCTGAATTAATCCGGTTAGCGTTGCGAGAAGCCGTTTTAAATCAGGCTTATAGTTTGAAATATATTGATCGTATTTTACTTGCGTGGGAGCGTAAAAATATTACCACCAAAGAACAAGTGGCTGCTGATCAGAAAAAACGAAAAGATTCTATGATTCAAAATGAGATTGAACAACAAGGTCAGACACAAGAAGCGCTACCAAAGGTTACATTACACAATTGGTTAAATCCAGAAGACAGTGAATAAAAAGGAGGTGGGCCATGCTATCAAAAGAGAAAACGATGGAAGCTATTGAAATTATGTATGAGATGTTTCCAAATGCAGAATGTGAATTAAAACATAAGAATCCTTTTGAATTATTAATTGCTGTGATTTTAAGTGCGCAAGCAACCGATGTATCGGTAAATAAAGCGACTCCTGGTTTATTCGCAGCTTTTCCAACACCAGAAGCTTTAGCAGCTGCGCCGGTGGAGAAGATTATTGCTAAAATAAAAACCATTGGCTTATATCGCAATAAAGCAAAAAATATTAAAGCGTGCGCACAACAACTTTTAGAACGTTTCAATGGAGAAGTTCCGCAAACCAGAGATGAACTGGTCAGTTTACCTGGCGTGGGGAGAAAAACAGCCAATGTAGTAATGGGAGATGCTTTCGGCGAACCGGCTTTTGCAGTAGATACACATGTGGAACGAGTGTCCAAGCGCCTTAGAATTTGTAAGCTAAATGCGAATGTTACTGAAGTTGAGCAGACCTTAATGCGTAAAGTTCCGAAAGAACTCTGGGTGAAAACACACCATACCATGATTTTCTTTGGGCGTTATCACTGCCTAGCAAGAGCGCCTAAATGTGAAGCCTGTCCGCTACTCTATATGTGTCAAGAAGGCAAAGAACGGATGAAAGGGAAATAACACATTTTTTCCTAAAAAAGCGAGCCACAAGTCCAACCGACTTGTGGCTCGCTTTCTTTTTTTGATTTTTAAGAAACGCAACAAATGATTGCGGTTTCTTAAAAATTGATTTAGTATAGACAGTGTGGTATATACTAGAAAATTTATTTTTTTGAAGAAAGATAGGCGATGAAATGACAGAAAATGCACCCAAATTTAAGCAAATTTCTGCAGAAATTGAAAAGAAGATTCGAGACGGTCTGTATGTAAGTGCACAAAAATTACCTTCAGAATATGATTTAGCTAAAGAATATAACTGCAGTCGCTTGACCATCCGTAAAGCGATTGATGATTTGATCCGCAAAAATATTTTGGTAAAACGACATGGTAAAGGTAGTTATGTGATGTCACAAGCGAAAATTCAAAGTGGTCGCGCTGGCTTACAAGGTTTTACTGAGGCAGCCAAAGCTTACGGGAAAAAAAGCCAGACAGAAGTCATTTCCTTTGAAGAAGTAGTACATCCCGCTGAGAAAATTCGGGAGGCGCTCCAAGTGGGCAAAAATGAGGCAATTTATGAACTGATTCGCCGCCGAATGTTAGACGGCGAGCCAATGACAGTTGAAAAAATTTATTTGCCACAGGCATACGTACAAGGCCATACGAAGCAAGACTTCGAGGGCTCTCTTTTCTGCTTAATCGAGAAGAACGTCGAGATTGCTTATTCGCATCAAGAAATTGAAGCAATCTTAGTTGAAGCGGAAATTTCCGAATTATTGAATGTTCCTGTGGGCCAGCCACTTTTACAAGTCCACTCTATCACCTATGCGCTTGATGCAACCCCTATTTTATATGATGTCTCTTTATATCGAGCAGATCGGTACACGTTTAAAAACACACTGACCCGCTATAGCCCGTCTGAAAACAACCAAGTGGAGCTAGGAGGTTCTTGGAACGAATGAAGATCAAAGAAGAAATAGCCGCTCAAAAAGATTTATTTTATGAAGACTTAAACAAAATTATGGCGATTCGAAGTGTGAAAGGGTCGCCTAAAAAAGAGGCACCTTTTGGCGAAGGACCGAAAAGAGCCTTGGAAGAAACGCTGAAACTGGCAGAGCGTTATGGTTTTCAAACTGGGATTGTCAATGACGCAGTTGGCTATGCGCAATGGGGAACAGCGGAAGAATATCTGGGAATTATTGGTCATTTAGACGTAGTACCAGAAGGTTCTGGTTGGTCAGTTCCGCCCTTTCAATTAACGAAAAAAAATCAACGTTTGTATGGTAGAGGAATTCTAGATAATAAAGGTCCTATCTTGGCTTGCCTGTATGGAATGAAATTACTGAAAGAACTTGGTTACCAACCAAAGAAAACCATTCGCTTAATGTTTGGCACGGATGAAGAAAGTGGGAGTGGAGATATCCCCTTATATTTAGAGAAGGAAAACGCACCCGTTTTTGGATTTACTCCAGATTGTAAATATCCAGTAGTTTATGGGGAGCGAGGGATTGTTAATTATGAGATCACAACGACCATCCCAGATGATTCAAGTGAACAAATTGGTCAGATTATAGGTGATCAAGCAAAAGACCACGTACCTGATCAATTAAGTGTGGTGATTGCGGGAAAAACAACAGCAATCACGGGAAAACGCGCCCCTTCCAATGCGCCAGAACTAGGCAAGAACGCGATTACTTTATTGGCACAGAAAATTAGCGAGGAACAGTTAGTCAAAGGAAATTTATTACAGTATTTCGACTGGTTAACCGCTAGTTTTCACGAAAAGCACTATGGCGAAGGAGTAGCTCTGGACTTTAAGGATCAGGATAGTGGGCAATTGATTTTAACGCCCTATGCGTTGGAAAAACGAGGACAGCAATTGGTGTTATCATTGGCCGTGCGTTATCCTGTTTCTATTACAGAAAACGAAGTAACCACGCAGCTAACGAAGGCACTATTTCCAGAAAGTGAAGTGACCGTCATCCGCCGCCTCCCTAGTACGCTGTTTCCAAAAGATGAGCGCAATGTTCAAAAATTAACCAAGGTTTATGAACAAATTACTGGCTTAGATGGGACGCCAGTCACAACTACAGGTGCTACGTATGCTCGCTTTATGCCGAATATCGTTGCTTTTGGTCCATCATTTCCTGGTCAAAAAGGCATTGCGCATAACCAAGATGAATATATGGATGAAAAAGATTTACTGCTTAATCTGGAAATCTATATGCAAGCGATGATTGCATTAACAGAAGCATAAAACCAATAGAAGATACACGTATGAGAAGAAGCCAATGTGTTTCGTAGAGGTCGCATACGTGTATCTTCTATTTTTCTGTATAAAATTTCATTTTCAGTATATACAAAACAGTATATACTAGTTTATAATGGTGGAGAAATGTAAGCGTTAACGAAAGGGCGGATGGAAAATGACTTGGGGTGCAATTGCGACATGGCGGATGGCACATGATGGGTTACTAAAAGCTGCAGAAGAATTACAACAAGGAGGTGCTGCAGGCACGGCCGTGGAACAATTAATTAAAGAAGTAGAAGACTATCCTTTTTATAAGTCAGTGGGCTACGGCGGTTTACCTAATGAGGAAGGGATTTTAGAAATGGATGCTGCCTATATGGATGGAGACACATTTGCAATTGGTGCTGTGGCAGGAATTACAGATGTTAAAAATCCGATTTCAGTGGCTAAAGCATTAAGTAAAGAGAAGTTTAATAGTTTTCGTGTTGGCGCAGGTGCAACGAAATATTCAATGTTGCACGGTTTTGAAAGAAAGAATATGTTGACAGAACGCGCTAATCAATGGTGGCAAAAGCGTTTAAAAGAAATTCAGGAAAATCAGTTGAACCCCTATGATGGGCATGATACTGTCGGCGCTATTACGTTAGACCAAACAGGATCAATGGCAGCTGGCACTTCCAGTTCGGGACTCTTCATGAAAAAAGCAGGACGTGTTGGTGATTCACCACTGTCAGGTTCTGGTTTTTATGTTGATAGCGAAATTGGTGGTGCTGCGGCTACAGGATTAGGTGAAGATTTAATGAAAGGCTGTCTTTCTTATGAAATCGTCCGTTTAATGGGGGAAGAGCGCTCGCCACAACAAGCATGTGATCAAGCGGTCTATGCTTTTCACGAAAAATTGACCCAACGTTATGGGAAAGCAGGAGCTTTTTCACTAGTGGCCATGAACAAACAGGGAGACTGGGGCGTAGCTACGAATGTGGAATTTACTTTTACGGTTGGTACTGATATGCAGCAACCAGAAATCTATATTGCAAATCCAGGTAAGAATCATACCACAGAGATTCAGCCGATTTCACAAGAATGGTTAGCGGCCTATGAAAAAAGAATCAAAGCACCAATTGAATAAATGAGGAGAGTGAAGGAACATGAGTAAAAAACAAATTTATCTTTTTTGTGATGCAGGGATGTCTACAAGTATTATGGTGAATAAAATGATGGAAGTGGTTGAAAAACATCAAATGCCTTTAATGATTACTGCTTTTCCTATTGCAAGAGCACAAGAAGTGGTTGAAGCAGAGAAGCCTGTTGCTATTTTATTAGGACCACAAGTCCGTTTTTTATTAGAAAAAACAAAAGAACAATTTGCTCCTCAAGGGATTCCTGTCGCTGCAATTGCGCCAGAAATTTATGGCATGATGGATGGCGAAAAAGCATTGAAAGAAGCGCTGCGGTTAATTAAGCAAAATAAAAAATAATAGATAGGAGTGACGACCGTGCAAAAATTTTTGGATTGGTTAGAGCGCGTATTGACCCCTTTGGCAAAAGTGATAGGAGAAAATAAGTATTTAGTAGCGATTCGTGATGGCTTCCTTTTATCAACGCCCTTGTTGATTGTTGGTTCGGTCTTCTTATTAATTGCTAATTTTCCTTTGCCACAATGGGATACTTGGATGTCTCATTTGCTTGGTAAAGACTGGGCGACAATGATGTCTGTTCCAGCTAGTGCTAGTTTTGATGTAATGACCATTCTGGCCGTTGTCGGTATTGCCTATAGTTTAGGGAAACAATTCAATGTGGATGCAATGCAAGCAGGAATTATCGCATTGGTTTCATTTTTTATTGTAACGCCTTATCAAACATTATTTACACCGGAAAATAGTTCAAAGGTTTATGAAGTTACTAGTTTACCTTTAAAATGGATGGGTTCCAGTGGCTTGTTTTTAGGAATGATTGTCGCATTAATTGCGACTCGTTTATTTGTGGCCATTGTTCGTAAAGGGTGGACAATAAAAATGCCAGAAGGAGTGCCACCAACAGTGGTTAAGTCTTTTGAGGCCCTGATCCCGAGCTTTTTAGTTGTTACTCTCATGTTTTTAGTCAATTGGCTGGCTGCTTTAACTCCTTATGGTAATTTACAAGATGTTATTTTTGAATTTCTACAAACGCCCTTATTGAGTCTTGGTAATACCTTAGGTGCAATGAGCATTGCTTATTTATTTTTACACTTCTTTTGGTTCTTTGGCATTAACGGAGGTAGCGTGGTTGGCGCAGTCTTTAATCCTGTTTTGCGGGCATTGTCTGTTGAAAATTTACAAGCATTCAAAGACGGCCATGAAATTCCCAACATCATCACTGGACAATTTCAAGATATGTTTGCAACATTTGGTGGCGCCGGTTCCACACTCTCATTAATCATTGTGATGGTCTTATTCTGTAAAAGTCAACGAATTAAAAAGCTTTCGCAACTTTCACTAATTCCTGGTGTTTTTGGGATTAACGAACCAATCATTTTTGGGTTGCCAATTGTTTTAAATCCAATCCTTTTAATTCCATTTGTCTTAGTACCCGCAATTAATATTATTATTGCCTATTTTGCTATGGATTGGGGCTTAGTTCCATTGACGAATGGTATTCAATTGCCGTGGACGACCCCACCAATTATCTCAGGATTTTTAGTCAGCGGTTGGCAAGGATCAATTCTGCAAGCTCTCTTATTGGTACTAGGAATGTTCATTTATTATCCTTTTATTCGAGTTATGGATGACCAATATTTACGTGAAGAATGGAAAGCACAAGAAGAAGAGAGTGAAGAAATAGATTTTGATTCCTTTGACTTCGATGATTTATAAATAAGGAGGAAATAGGCGTGAAAAAAATCCTTTTAGTCTTAAACCACAGTTTAGCAGGATTTGGCAGTGATGAACAAGCTCAGTTGAAACCAAGTGGTAAAAAAGCTCCCTTAGGTCCAGGGGTAACATTGCTACCATTTTTACAGAAGCAAGGAGCGGAAATTGTTGCGACACTTTATTGTGGTGACCAATATTATTTGGAAAACGAGGAAGAGGTAGCAAAGAAATTTATTGGCTTTGCAAAAAAGTTTCATGCCGATGCGGTTCTTTGCGGACCAGCCATGCATTATCCTAATTTTGGAGAAATGGCTGCTCGTCTAGCTTGTAAGTTTAATGCTGCGGGCATTCCTGCAATTGCAGCGATGGCAGAAGAAAATCCAGCAGTCAGTCACTATTATCAGCAAGTGCCAATTGTGAAGATGCCCAAAAAGGGTGGCATTGGTTTAAATAATTCGTTTAAACAATGGCGCAATTGGTCGTGGCAAAAGCAAATGGAAAAGAAACCAAACAGTTAGAAGAAACGAGTTGTTTTTAATTGTTGATAATCTAAAGAGAAATCCAGAATGAATGCATGATTGTGTTCGTTTTGGATTTTTTGCTTTTGTTTAGCGAATGTATGTTCTATAATAGGGAGGCAGATAGGTGGGATTACGTGAAATCAACGAGAAAAATTGCGGTTCGTCAAGTGGTCGAATTTATTTTAAGGCGGGGAAGTATCGATTCTCGCCATGTGAGTGAACATACACCACAAGAAGGTAGTCGCCTTCATCGAATGTTGCAAAAGGAAGCGGGGAGCCTTTATCAAAAGGAAGTATCTTTAAAAATTGAGGTGCCTTTAAATGGCCATAATTATTGTGTAGAAGGTCGTGCAGACGGCATTTTTGTGAAAGAAACTGGGCAAGTGGTCATTGATGAAATTAAAACATCCGAGCCAGCGTTTGAAGAATTGCCGCCAGAAAAGGTCGAATTGTTTTGGTATCAAGTGATGTGTTATGGTCACATGTATTGCCAACAAGAACAACTTTCTGAAATAACGCTGCAACTCACTTATTATCAGACCACCACAAAACAAATCACACGACAAGAACGCCATTTTACAGAAGCTGCATTAGCGGAGTTTTTTACTGATTTGATGAAGCGCTATGAACAGTGGGTAATTTTTAAAGAAGAGTGGCGTATTTTGAGAAATAAATCATTAAAAAATCTTAGTTTTCCTTACGGGGAGTATCGCAAAGGGCAACGAGAATTGGCGGTAGCCGTCTATAAAACAATTCTTAGTAAACAGCGGCTCTTCGTGGAAGCACCAACTGGAACAGGCAAGACAATGTCCACTCTTTTTCCAGCGATGAAAGCAATTGGTGAAGAAGAAGGTGAACGGATTTTTTATTTAACAGCTAAGACCATTACGCGGCAAGTGGCTGAAGATGCCGTCAAAGCGCTGTCCGAAAAACAAGCGCAAACTAAGAGTATTACGTTAACAGCAAAAGATAAAATTTGTTTTTTAACTGAACGAAATTGTACACCAGAACATTGCCCGTTTGCTGACGGCTATTATGATCGTTTAAATGAGGGACTGTGGGATTTATTGCAACATGAAAATCATTTAACGAGAGAGGTTATTGAACGGTATGCACAAAAGCACCAATTGTGTCCATTCGAGTTGTCGTTAGATGCAAGTCTTTGGTGTGATTTAATTATTGGCGATTACAATTATCTATTTGACCCAACGGTTTATTTGCGGCGCTTCTTTGAAGAACCCCAAAGTGCAGAAGAGAATATTTTTTTAGTGGATGAAACCCATAATTTGGTTAATCGTTCACGGGAGATGTATTCGGCCGCTATTTCTAGGAATGCGGTTTTGCAAATTCAAAAAAGATTGCAAAAAGAATCTGTTCAATTAAAAAGAGCTTGTCAAAAAGTCTTAACTACGTTTGATGATATTGAAGCAATCTGCGAAGAAAAAGACACGGATTTTTTTGCCCAACGCGCGCCAATTGATTCATTAGTTAAACAGATACATCGATTAACAGAAGTAATTGCAGAATGGTTGCCAGAAAATCAACACATTGAGGAATTGGCGTCGATTCTCAGTTTTTATTTTGATTGTTTAAGTTATCTTCGAATCAGCGAGTATTACGACAACGGCTTTTATACGTCTATTTCTTTGCGAAACTATGACTGCGTTGTGAAACAATTTTGTGTCGATCCGGCTTATTTATTGTCACAACGATTAGATAAAGGGAAAGCGAGTATCTTATTTTCAGCAAGTTTAACACCTCTGAATTATTATCAAGAAGTGCTTGGTGGAGGTGAAGAAAGCCTACGTTATCGGATTCCGTATCCTTTTCCAGAAGAAAATCAATTGTTGATGATTGGTAGTCATCTTCAAACAACCTATAAAAACCGTGAAAAAAGTTATCCACAGATTAGTGAACTTTTAGGGAAGTTAAGTGAAACAAAAACAGGTAATTATTTAATTTTCTTCCCTTCTTATGCCTATATGGATGATGTCTATCAAGTATTTAGCCAACGCTACCCGCAAGTAAAAACTCAAATTCAGGGAACGGACTTAAACGAAAAAGAGCGAGAAGCATTTTTAGCTGAATTTAAAGAGAATCCTCAAGAAACTTTCATCGGTTTTTGTGTTTTAGGTGGTATATTTTCAGAAGGAATTGACTTGAAAGGTACCCGATTGATTGGTACGATAATTGTTAGTGTCGGGCTACCACAAATGAATCCGGAGCAAGAACTGATTCGCACGTTTTATCAAGAAGAGCGAGGGCAAGGGTTTCAATTTGCGTATCAAATTCCTGGTATGAATAAAGTCTTGCAAGCGGCTGGACGTGTCATTCGAGATGCGCGAGATAAAGGCTTTGTGTTGTTATTAGACGAACGATTTGAATTACCAAGTGTCCAGCGTTTCTTTCCGCCGCATTGGTTGGCGCATCGAAAGGCAAACACCAATGAACAACTTATTCAACAAGTGAAACAATTTTGGTTAAAAAATAAAGAAAACAAAGGAGGAAACAAATGAAGACCATTTTAGTCCTTCATACAGGTGGAACCATTTCCATGTCGAAAGTAGCAGGAGGAAGTGTTGCCCCGAATGAAAAAAATCCGTTGATGGAACAAGAAGCATTATTTTCTGGCAAGGTTCATTTAGTTGTCGAAGATATTTTTAATATTCCCTCACCACACATGACCTTAGAACGGATGTTTCAATTAAAAGAACGGATTCAAAAAGCTTATTCTGAACCAATTGATGGCGTGGTTATTACGCATGGAACAGATACATTAGAAGAAACAGCTTATTTTTTAGATATAACCTTAGAGAAAAAAATCCCCATTGTTTTAACAGGAGCAATGCGGTCAAGTAATGAAATCGGTAGTGATGGCTTGTATAATTTCATCAGTGCTATTTGGACTGCTTGTTCAGACGAATCGTACGATAAAGGTGTTTTAGTCGTGATGAATGATGAAATTCATACGGCGCGTTATGTGACAAAAACACATACAACGAACGTAGCAACATTTCGGACGCCAACTTTCGGACCAATTGGAACCATTGCGAAAGAACGTGCTTTTTTTGCGAAAGAGGTCTTACCGCAAGAAGTCTGCGATGTTTCTTCTGTGAAAGGAAATGTCCACGTAGTGAAGGCCTATGCGGGGATGGGTGAACGGATGTTTGAATTATTAAACACCCCAGAAACGGATGGGTTAGTAATTGAAGCGCTAGGCGCGGGTAATTTACCGCCAGAAACGCTCCCAGCATTACAAAAGATGCTAGACAACGGGATTCCAGTCGTTTTAGTTTCTCGTTGTTCCAATGGCATTGCTGAAGATATCTATGATTATGCTGGTGGTGGCGTTGGCTTGAAAAAAATGGGGGTCGTTTTTGCCCGTGGTTTAAACGGACCGAAAGCGCGGATTCGTTTAATTGTTGGTTTAAACAGCGAAAAAAATCCTACAGAGTTAAAAGAATTTTTGGAACAGTAACTAATTTTAAGGAGAAAATAAATGAAGCTGTTTGAACGCATTCATCAAGATACTGAAATTCGACAAATTTATGATGCAATTGGTCAAATGGAAGATGAAGAAGCTGGGTGGGCATACCATAATTGGCTTCATGTAACCAATGTCGTAGCCATGACTGAAATGATTTTGAAACAACTTGCTGTTTCAGAGGAGTATTTAGAAGCGGCAAAAATTGCGGCACTGCTCCATGATGTGGGTGCGCTACAAGGAAAAGCAGGACATGCACTTCGGGGGAAACAATTTGCAGAAGCATATTTTCGTAAGCAAAAGATTTGTTTGCCTTATCAAGAAGAAATTTTATCTTCTATAGAAAATCATAGTAACGGCTTTGATTCGGAAGAGCTAATGACGCTAGCGCTAATCATTAGTGATAAATTAGACATTACAACCTCTCGTGTTGCAAAGGCTGGTTATTTCGTGCCGGGAATGCGGCAACTTCAATTTTTAAAGAAAATTGAAATTATGCTTTCAGAACAAGAGGTTTGTGTCTCGTTTACGGCAGAAGAAGAACTGGATTTAGAAGAATTAAATGCGTTTTATTTTATGCCAAAGGTCTTCAAAGCAATTGCCGCTTTTTCAGAAAAAATTCAACGCCGACCAATCGTTTTATTGAATAATCAAGAATGGCCGGTACCAAAACCAAAAAATCCTTCAACTGTTCATTAACAGTTGAAGGATTTTTTTAGCGATAATTATTAAACTCAAGAGCCATTGGTAAATCTAATTCTCGTAAAAGAGCCATGACTTTTTGTAAATCATCCCGACTTTTTCCAGTTACCCGAATTTTGTCTTCTTGGATTTGTGACTTAACTTTAATCCCAGAGTTTTTGATAGCTGTGTTGATTTTTTTTGCATTTTCTTTATCAATACCACTGATTAAATCACCATATTGGCGAGCAGTACCGCCTAAGGCTTTTTCACTTTCTGAGAAATGAATATTTTTAATCGGAACATTGCGTTTGACTAATTTTCCAAATAAAATATCCTTCACTTGCTCGACTTTATAATCATCTTCAGCTACGACTACTAGTTTATCGTTTTCCAATTTAATATCAGCAATTGACCCTTTAAAGTCAAAACGATTTTTCAATTCTTTCAAGGCAATTTGAATTGCGTTTTTGACTTCCTCCATATTGACCTCTGAAACTACATCAAAACTTGCTTCTTTTGCAGCCATGTAAAAACCTCCTAAAATATTCTTTGCTTCATCATATCATGAAATAGTAAAAAAGGTTAGGTTAGAATCATTTTGAATAGAGAAATAAGAAGATCAATTTTTAGGGATATCTTCCCGCATTCTTTTATGGAAACGTTGCAAAAAAAATTTTCAATGTTCGCTTTTAGCCCCTTTTCTTTTAGGATAGAACCTGTTATTCTAAGTCAGAAGAATAGCGAAGGAGCGAAGAAAAATGAGTCGATTGGTTAGTACTTACCAAAGAAATGAATCGATAAAAAAAATAGCAGTGATGGCGATAACCGCTTTGACTTCTGCGGTCGGTTTGAATTTCTTTTTGATTCCGGCAAAAGTTTTTTCGGCAGGGATGAACGGAATTGCGCAAATCATTGCTACATTATTATATACAAATTTAGGAATCCATATTAATACAGGGATCTTCATTTTATTTTTAAACATTCCCGTCTTCATTCTAGGGTTTGTAAAATTAGGGAAACAATCAACGATTCTTAGTTTCATCAATGTTATTGGCATTTCCGTTGTCACTATGTTTGTGCCAATCGTAACAGTCACAACGAATCCTTTGATGAACGCAATTATGGGTGGTGTCTTAGTCGGCGTTGGCGCAGGGCTTTCATTGAAAATGGGCTTTAACACTGGCGGCATGGACATTATTTCACTGATTCTTTCAAAAACAACAGGGAAAACAGTTGGTAATTTTATGTTCTTATTAAATGGTATTATTGTGCTGTTGGCTGGTTTTGTATTTAACTGGGAAAGTGCGTTGTATACTATTATTTCTATTTACTGTTTGAGTCAGGTGGTCGACATGATTCATACCAGTCACCAAAAAGTCACAGCAATGATTGTCACCACGAGACCAGAAGCCGTTGCCTTAGAAGTTTCTCAACAAATCGCTCGTGGCATGACCTTGTTGCCTTCAATCGGCGGCTATTCAGGTGCAGAAGGTCGGATGATTATGATGGTCATTACTCGCTACGAACTCTATGATTTAGAACAAGCAGTTTACAGTATCGATGAGAATGCCTTTGTAAATATTTTACCAACACAATCGGTTTTAGGGCGTTTTGCCAATGAAGATGAACAACGGATTTTTCATAGTACAGGAACATTTCCTGAGCTTCAATCTTACAAGGTGAAACGTTATCCACCAAAGAAAAAATTAAAATAGCAAGTCGGCCTTCAGATCCCAAAGTGATAACGGGAAAACTGGAGGTTTTTTTATAAAAATGAAGGTTATGTGAAAGAATAGACAAAAATTTTCTGAAAAAGGGAATTTTACTAGAAAAGTGTCAGGAATTCTGCTAAAATAGAACCGTTGGTTAGGGAACACCTAACAAATAAAGTTTTTAAAAACTTAGGAGGAATTTTTTATGCCAGTAGTATCAGGAGCAGAATTCTTAAAAGCAGCACGTAAAGGCGGCTATGCAGTAGGTGGCTATAACACAAATAACTTAGAATGGACACAAGCGATTTTAGAAGCAGCAGAAGCTAAAAAAGCACCAGTTCTAATCCAAACATCAATGGGCGCTGCTAAATACATGGGCGGCTACAAAGTAGCTAAAGACATGATTACTAATTTAGTAGACTCAATGAATATCACAGTTCCAGTAGCAATTCACTTAGACCACGGTGACTACGAAGCTGCTTTAGAATGTATCGAAGTTGGCTATACTTCAATCATGTTTGATGGTTCTCACTTACCATTCGAAGAAAACTTAAAATTAGCGAAAGATGTAGTTGAAAAAGCTCACGCTAAAGGTATTTCTGTCGAATGTGAAGTTGGTTCAATCGGTGGTGAAGAAGACGGAATCATCGGTACTGGCGAATTAGCTGATATCGAAGAATGTAAACAAATGGTTGCTACAGGTATTGACTACTTAGCATGTGGTATCGGTAACATCCATGGTCAATATCCAGAAAACTGGAAAGGTTTAGCATTTGATCACTTACAAGCAATTGCTGAAGCTGTCGGTTCTGATGTACCTCTAGTATTACACGGAGGTTCTGGTATTCCTCAAGAACAAATTGAAAAAGCAATTTCAATGGGTATCTCAAAAGTTAACGTAAATACAGAATTCCAATTATCATTCGCTAAAGCAACGCGCGAATATATTGAAGCTGGTAAAGATTTAGAAGGTAAAGGATTTGACCCTCGTAAATTATTAGCACCAGGTAAAGCTGCAATCATCAAAGATGCAGAAGAACACATTGATTGGTTCGGTTCAGCTAACAAAGCTTAATCAACTAGTTACGTTAAAGACAGCCACAGCACGTGGCTGTCTTTTTTATTTTTTGTTATTTTTTCATTCTATTAAAATACCTGAGAAGTTTTCTTTTTTCTTAAGCTTGATTATGATAGAATGATTGGGTAGTTTATTTAGAAAACGTATATTACAGATAGGTGAGAATATAAATGAAAAAAATCGTAATCAATGGGAATCGTCCATTAAAGGGCGAAGTAACCATTAGCGGCGCCAAAAATAGTGTGGTCGCTTTAATTCCAGCTGCTATTTTAGCAGATTCGCCCGTGACTTTAGATGGCGTTCCTGACATTCAGGATGTTCACTCATTAATTGAAATTTTAGAAATTATGGGTGCTAAAATTACTTTTGAAAATAATACATTAATTATTGACCCAACAGAAGTTGTTTCTGTGCCAATGCCAAAAGGAAAAATCAATAGCTTACGTGCGTCCTATTATTTTATGGGCTCACTTCTTGGTCGATTTGGGGAAGGCGTTGTCGGCTTACCTGGCGGTTGTTACTTAGGACCTCGTCCAATTGATTTACATATCAAAGGATTTGAAGCATTAGGCGCTCATGTAACCAACGAACATGGGGCGATGTACTTGAGAACAGACGAAGCTGGCTTACAAGGAACACGAATTTTTATGGATATGGTATCTATTGGTGCTACAATCAATGTCATGTTAGCCGCAGTTAAAGCCAAAGGCAAAACGATTATTGAAAATGCTGCGCGTGAGCCAGAAATTATTGATATTGCTACACTATTAAATAACATGGGTGCAAAAGTCCGAGGAGCTGGAACGGACGTTATTCGGATTGAAGGTGTCGAAGAATTACATGGTTGTCGTCACTCGATTATTCCAGATCGAATTGAAGCTGGGACTTATTTAGCTATGGCAGCAGCTATGGGTGAAGGAATCAAAGTTCGAAATGTTATTTATGAGCATTTAGAAAGCTTCATTGCGAAATTGCAAGAAATAGGCGTTAAGATGACAATTGAAGAAGACATGATTGAAGTTCATCCGTCACATGATCTGAAAATGACAACGGTGAAAACCTATCCATATCCTGGTTTTGCCACAGACTTGCAACAACCGTTAACGCCATTACTTTTAAAAGCGCAAGGAACTGGTGAAATTATTGATACGATTTATGCTCAACGAAATAAGCATATCCCTGAGTTAGTGCGGATGGGGGCTGATGCTTCGGTTGAAGGCAATATGATTATTTTAAATGGTCCAAATCAATTGCACGGTGCAGAAGTAGTCGCCTCTGATTTACGGGCAGGCGCTTGCTTAGTCACTGCCGGCTTGATGGCTGAAGGTACGACCACAATTTATAATGTAGAATATATTTTACGTGGGTACGACCACATTATCGAAAAGTTAACTGCTTTGGGTGCTGATATTCAAATGCTAGAAACCGAAGAACAAGAAGGTCCGTTTGAGGTGGATCAATGAGCGACTATTTAACAATGGCTGAATTGGAAAACAGTACGTTAAAAGATATTTATGCGTACGCGAAAGAGTTTAAAATTCCTTATTATAGCCAAATGAACAAAAAAGAATTGTCTTTAGCTGTGATTCGTGCACAAGCTGAGAAGCAAGGGTTTTTCTTCATGGAAGGAATTTTAGATATTGTTTCTCAGGATGGTTATGGCTTTTTGCGGCCAATTAATTATGGACCAAGTGCAGAAGACATTTATATTTCTTCTTCTCAAATTCGTCGTTTCGGATTGAGAAATGGGGACAAAGTAGCTGGCAAGGCGCGTCCGCCAAAGGAATCAGAACGTTACTATGGACTCATGCATGTTGAAAGTGTCAATGGGAAAGATCCTGAAGAAGCGAAAGAGCGGCCACATTTTCCAGCGCTAACACCATTGTATCCTGAAAAACAATTAACGTTAGAAACCACGGCTGGCAGATTATCAACACGAATGATTGATGTATTTGCCCCAATTGGTTTTGGGCAACGTGGTTTAATTGTAGCGCCGCCAAAAGCGGGAAAAACAAGTGTTTTAAAGGAAATTGCTAATGGGATTACAGAAAATCATCCTGATGTGGAATTGATTCTGTTGCTAATTGACGAGCGTCCTGAAGAAGTGACTGATTTAGAGCGAAGCGTTAAAGGCGATGTGGTTTCTTCAACTTTTGATCAACAACCACAAAATCATACGCGAGTTGCTGAATTGGTTCTGGATCGAGCAATGCGCTTAGTTGAAGATAAACGGGACGTAGTTATTTTAATGGACAGCATCACTCGTTTAGCAAGGGCCTATAATTTAGTGGTCCCGCCTAGTGGTCGAACCTTAAGTGGCGGAATAGATCCAGCTGCGTTTTTCAAACCTAAACGATTTTTTGGTGCTGCCAGAAATATCGAAGAAGGGGGCAGTCTGACTATTTTAGCCACGGCATTGGTGGATACAGGTAGCCGAATGGATGATGTCATCTATGAAGAATTCAAAGGCACAGGCAACATGGAGCTCCATTTATCTCGTGAATTAGCAGAGCGCCGTATTTTCCCAGCAATTGATATTAAAAAATCAAGTACGCGAAAAGAAGAATTGCTAATGCCACCAGAACAACTAGAAGAAACGTGGAAATTGAGAAATAATATGTCAGGAGACTCGCTGGAATATACGGATCAATTCATAAAAATGTTAAAACGGACCCAAAATAATCAACAATTATTTGAAGTTTTCCATGATGTTTCGTTTGGTAAACAAATTAAAAGAAATCCAAAAAGATAATTGCATACCAACTGAAAACATGGTAAGATAGCATTGTTGTATACCGACAAAATAACTCTGATACAGCAAATGGATCAGGGCAAAGGAGCGAAAAAACGTATGAAACAAGATATCCATCCAAATTACCAACCAGTAGTATTCATGGATTCAACAACAGGTTTCAAATTCCTTTCAGGTTCAACTAAAGGATCTTCAGAAACTGTTGAATGGGAAGATGGCAACACTTATCCATTATTACGTGTTGAGGTTACTTCAGACTCACACCCATTCTACACTGGTCGTCAAAAATTCACACAAGCCGACGGACGTGTGGACCGTTTCAACAAAAAATACGGTCTCAAAGACGAAAACGCAAATCCAGACGCATAGTCTTTCAAAACATTGTTATGACAAGGTTTATAGAGGTTTTCCACTGTGGTGGGAAACCTCTATTTTTGCGTTAAATATGTAGTTTTAATTCAGAGAAAAGAAATAAAGCAACTTACCAATCTTTTCCTCTTTCTTTTCAAGATTATCCTTCCCAAAGGACAAAGATTGATCAGCATTGTTTCGCTGATTTGTTAGACTAGTAGGTACATTCAGCTTTATAAAGGAGATCTTGAAGAAATGAGTAGAAAAAAAGTCGGTGTTTTCTGTCTATTTCTGTTTTTCACATTTTTGATTATTGTTCCAAAAGTAGAAGCTACAGAAGAAATGAAGACTAAATTTACAGTAACGCCTGTTTTACCAGAAAATCAAGTGTCAGGAACATCAAGTTATTATGATTTAATTCTGGCACCAAAGCAATCTTCCACTATTGTCTTAGACATAAAAAATAAGACAGACGAAAAATTGTTCATCGTATTGACTCTAGCAAATGCATCAACAAATGATAATGGGTTGATTGTGTACAATGATTTTGATAAACCACTTGATTCATCGTTAAAGGTTCCGCTGACAGACTTGGTTACTTTAGAAAATGAGGAAGTGAGTGTGCCGCCTCATCAAACAGTATCAGCAAAGATGAAGGTGAAGGGACTTGATCAGCCTATCAAAGGAGTTGTTTTAGGCGGGGGTTATGCGCATCTCAAAGATGAAAAAACAGAGGAAGAGAACCAAACAACGGGATTAACCAGTCGCTACGGGTTTAATGTTGCGATTGCCATGAGGAGTGCTGAGAACGCTCCTTTAACAGAGGTGAACCAACTGAAATTAGCGAAAGTAACACCTACAATTGCTTTAGGGTCCAAATCGCTAAAGGCGGTCATTCAAAATCCGTATGCTGCTATTTTTCCAGAAGTTCGTTTAGAAGGTCAAGTGATAAAAAAAGGATCCTCTAAAAAAATTGCACAACGGACACTAAAAAATGTTCGCTTTGCCCCAAATAGTTCCATGAATTTTCATCTTGATTTGGGCAAACAACCGCTAGATGCTGGGACTTATATATTTACAGGACGTGCTATTTTACAACAAGATGAACAACAGTCTTGGCCTTTTCAACAAGAATTTACGATTAACACTCGCGAAGCAAAAAAATTAAATCAAGAAGCTACGGTCAAATGGGTCCTACCTACATGGTGGTTACCGACTTTCTACACGTTGTTAGTAATCACAATCGGGGCAATTTGTAGTGTCATTTGGCGCAATAATTACCAAAAAATAAGCGAAAAGGAGAGTGAGAATAATGGCTAGTTGGTTTTTGTTGTCTGGCGGTTTAGCGGTCATTTGTTTTATGTTTTTCCTCTTTTCTTTGCTGACTAGTATGAGTTTTATTCAGCATGCAAAAGAACCCAGAAGTATTCTAAAAGAAACGCTTTTAAGTTGGTTAATGCTTTTACTTAGTGGTGGGTGGATTACAATCGGACTATTGTTATATTTTTCGCTAAAGAATCAATAAACAAAAAACGAGCATTCATTGTTAGATAACCGTGAATGCTCGTTTTTTTGTTTTAGAAAAATGCTCTTTAGCAACTTGCCAGATTTCATTGGGCAACCTGACTGAAATTGTTAAATTGTTCTGTCGAAACGACAAAAAAGTGGTAAACTAAACGTGTATGTTAGTTATTTAATCAAAAGTAATGTATCCGCTTACTTATAAAATGGAAACGAAGGAGCATATTGCAATGACAGAAAAACTTTTAGGAAGTATCGAAGCCGGTGGCACAAAATTTGTATGTGGCGTTGGGACAGATGATTTGACCATTGTGGAACGTGTCAGTTTTCCCACAACAACCCCAGAAGAAACAATGAAAAAGGTAATAGAATTTTTCCAACAATATCCTTTAAAAGCGATTGGGATTGGCTCGTTTGGTCCGATTGATATTCACGTTGATTCTCCTACGTATGGTTATATCACTTCTACACCAAAATTAGCTTGGCGTAACTTTGACTTGTTAGGAACTATGAAACAACATTTTGATGTGCCAATGGCTTGGACAACGGATGTGAATGCTGCGGCATATGGTGAGTATGTTGCTGGAAATGGGCAACATACATCTAGTTGTGTATATTATACAATTGGAACTGGTGTTGGCGCTGGAGCGATTCAAAACGGTGAGTTTATTGAAGGCTTTAGCCACCCAGAAATGGGGCATGCGTTAGTCCGTCGTCATCCTGAAGATACTTATGCAGGAAATTGTCCTTATCATGGAGATTGTTTAGAAGG
Organism: Enterococcus sp. DIV1537a; assembly: GCF_051712085.1. Taxonomy (NCBI): domain Bacteria; kingdom Bacillati; phylum Bacillota; class Bacilli; order Lactobacillales; family Enterococcaceae; genus Enterococcus; species Enterococcus sp. DIV1537a. The sequence continues at coordinate 1,025,057 of NZ_JBIOOE010000001.1, forward strand.
GATTGCAGCAGGACCAGCAGTTGAAGGTCGTTCTGGTAAAAAAGGACATTTATTGGAAGAGGATCATAAAACTTGGGAACTAGAAGCTTATTATTTAGCGCAAGCAGCGTACAATACGACTTTATTATTAGCGCCAGAAGTGATCATTTTAGGCGGCGGCGTCATGAAACAACGTCATTTGATGCCGAAAGTTCGTGAAAAATTTGCTGAATTAGTCAATGGATACGTGGAAACACCACCTTTAGAAAAATACTTGGTGACGCCTCTTTTAGAAGATAATCCAGGAACAATTGGTTGCTTTGCCTTGGCAAAAAAAGCTTTAATGGCTCAAAATTAACCATTTATTCGCAGTTCATGCATTATATTTGAAGGAAATGGCTAAGAATGATACTCTTATTATGTAATTAATTATTTAGGAGGGATTAGCATGGCAGATTTAAAAGGACGTTTTGACGATGCAAAAGATAAAGTAGAAGGTACTGCAAAAGAAGCGCAAGGCAAAGTTACGGATGATAAAGGCAAAGAACTTGAAGGAAAAGCTCAATCAACCTTTGCTGACGTAAAAGACAAAGCACGTGATGCCGGCGACGACCTTAAAGAAGGCGCTGAAAAATTAACTGATAAAGTTAAAGAAGGCTTTGAAGACTTAAAAGACAAATTTAGTAAAGATAAATAAAAATTAACAAAAGAGGGTGGGCTTACGTTATTTCAACGTAAGCCCACCCTCTTTTGTTTAGACATCAAATCCTTGTTTTTGCAAGAAAATTTTTACTTCTGGGCGACGATTATAAGAAAAATAGGACAAAGACTTCTGTGACCAATCCGCTGTTTGGGCGTTACTTGAGCGGCTGGCATAATAATCTTTTAATAATTCATCATATGTGTGCATATCTGTCAATTTGTCTGATTGGTAGTGATTTTCGCTTAAAATATTTTCAAAAGGCATCCGTGGTTTTACACCATTTAACGTTTCTGGTACACCGATTGTTAATCCGAAAAGTGGTACAGTTAATTCAGGCAAAGATAAGCGTTTGGCTACTGTGTCTAAGTCATTTCGAATACCGCCAATATAACAAATCCCTAAATCCATAGATTCAGCCGCAATGGCCATGTTTTGCGCAGCAATCGTTGTATCAACGGCAGCTACTAATAATGATTCTGGTGTCTTTAAGGGTTCCAATGATTGCCCCTCTTTTGACAAAATCGTTGCATGACGATACAAATCAGCAACAAAAACATAGAACACACCAGTGTTAACGACATAGTCTTCACAATTCGCTAAACGTCCCAATTCTCTGCGTAGCTCAGGATCTTTGATTTCTATAATTGTATAAGCTTGTAAAAAATTGGAGCTTGACCCTGCTTGAGCTGCAGTAATTAACTGTTGTTTCTGCTTGTCCGTTAACGTTTGCTTTTTAAAATGACGAACGGAACGGTGACTTAGTAATTGTTCGATTGTTTGATTCATAAAAAACCTCCGTTTAAATTAAGAAAGAGAACAGAAAAACCCACAGCTTAATAGTGGGTTTCTCTGTCGTTAATTGCTAAAGATTACAGAATACGTTCAAATGGATCTAAACTAATTCCTTGGTCTAAGACGATTTTTGCGTATTCTTTCGCTGCAAATAAAGAATGATCTTTGTAGTTTCCACACTCTTTTGCAGAGACTGCTGGAACAACTTCTGTATTGATTACTTTGTTTAAAACGTTGACTAATGCATCACGGATTTCTTGTGGTGAATGTTGATCCCACATAATCATATAAAAACCAGTGCGGCAACCCATTGGCGAAATGTCAATGATTCCTTTTAATTCATCACGCATGTTAACTGCTAATAAATGTTCCAACGTGTGTAATGCGCCTGTTGGTAGGGCATCTTTGTTTGGTTGTAAGAAACGTAAGTCATATTTTTCGACTAACGCATCACCATTTTGTTCTGTGCCAGCAAGGCGAACATATGGTGCTTTTACTGTGTTGTGATCTAATTCAAAACTTTCTACGCGTGCCATGAAATTTCGCTCCCTTTATAATTAAATTCGTTTTAACTATAACAAATTTAAGTCAAAAGTCAATGGATAGTCCTTTGATGGGTAATAGTTTTAAAATATCATGGGAAAATAAAAAAATCATTTTTTTGACTATGTAGGTTTTTTCAATACTATGGTAAAATAGGACAAGTAGCTTTTACAAGAAGGTAAGAGGGGAGTATGAAAATATGGGAAAAGAATATCATGTTGCCGTGGTAGGAGCAACAGGTGCTGTCGGGACAAGAATGATTGAATTGTTAGCAGAAACAAGTTTGCCAATTGCCAGTGTGAGGTTATTGGCGTCTAAGCGTTCTGCTGGACAAGAGATTCAGTTTAAAGGGCAACCTCTTATCGTGGAAGAATTAGTCCCGGAATCATTTGAAGGAATCGATTTAGCATTATTTAGTGCTGGTGGGAGTATTTCCGAAAAGTTTGCACCAGAAGCAGTTAAGCGCGGAGCTGTTGTTGTTGACAACACTAGCCATTTTAGAATGGCAAAAGATGTTCCTTTAGTTGTTCCAGAAGTGAACCCGGAAGCCTTGAAAAATCATCAGGGAATCATCGCAAATCCCAATTGTTCTACGATTCAAATGATGGTGGCCTTAGAACCAATTCGGCAAGCGTTTGGCTTAGAACGAATCATCGTTTCAACGTATCAAGCTGTGAGTGGCGCAGGTATCCGTGCAATTAATGAGCTAAAAGAACAAGCCGAAGATTTTTTAGAGGGAAAACCTGTCAGTGAATGGTCAGCTGAAATTTTACCAGCTGGCAGTGACGAAAAACATTATCCAATTGCTTTTAATGCGTTGCCTCAAATTGATGTTTTTTCAGAAGCAGGGTATACCTACGAAGAATGGAAAATGATGAATGAAACAAAAAAAATCATGGGAGATAACAAGCTAAAAGTCGTTGCCACCTGTGTCCGTATTCCGGTAATTTCAGGACATTCTGAATCTGTTTATATAGAAGTGAAACAAGCAGATGCATCGGTCTCAGCCATCCAAGAATTAATGGCGCAAGCTCCAGGTGTAATTTTGCAAGATGAGCCAAGTGAACAACTATATCCACAAGCGCTAAATAGCGTCAACCAGAAAGAAACATTTGTCGGCCGTATTCGTCAAGACGTTGACGTGAAGAACGGTTTCCATTTATGGATTGTGTCAGACAACCTATTAAAAGGAGCTGCTTGGAACTCGGTCCAAATTGCTGAAACGCTACACGAAATGAATTTGCTTCGTGTACCTGAAAACGACTAGAAGGTTTGTATTGTATACTCGGGAGGGAATAGGATGGATTTAACGAATGCAACAATTATTACGGCAATGGTTACGCCGTTTCAAGAATCGGGAGAAATAGATTTTGATAAACTACCGCAATTGGTAGACTATTTATTGGCCAATCATACAGAAGGCGTTATTTTAGCAGGAACAACTGGTGAATCACCCACGTTAACTCATGAAGAAGAATTACAATTATTCCAGCGAATTATTGAACTGATCGATGGACGTATTCCGATTATTTGTGGTGTGGGTACGAATGATACACGTGACTCAGTCGCTTTTGTGAAAGAGTTAGCGACAATCGCTGGTATCGATGCTGTTTTGGCGGTTGTTCCTTATTATAATAAACCAAATCAAGAAGGTATGTATCAACATTTTAAAACCATCGCAGAAGCAAGTGAACTGCCAATTATTTTGTACAATGTTCCTGGTAGAACGGCTGCATGCCTAGAAGTGGAAACTACTTTGCGCTTAGCACAATTGGAAAAAATTGTGGCAATTAAAGAATGTGCAGGGTTAGATGCAATTACTGAGTTGATTGAAAGAGCGCCAAAAGACTTTCTAGTGTATACTGGAGAAGACGGGTTGGCTTTTGCCACCAAGGCACTTGGCGGACAAGGGGTTATTTCGGTAGCCAGTCATGTCTTCGGTTCGTCAATGTATGAGATGTATCAAGCGCTGGAGCAGGGGAACTTGCCGGAAGCGGCTAAAATTCAACGACAGTTATTACCAAAAATGAACGCATTGTTTTCAGTGCCTTCACCGGCACCCGTGAAAGCGGCCTTAAATCATTTAGGTATTCCTGTTGGAAATTTACGTTTACCTCTAGTTGCTTGTACACCAGAAGAAGAGCAAAGAATTATTCGCACGTTAGAGATTTAAAGAACGTGTAATCATAGAGAGGTGAAAAGAGTGAGTACAATAAAAATCGTTCCATTAGGCGGCGTTCGTGAAAATGGAAAAAATATGTACGTTGCTGAAGTGGAAGATGAAATTTTTGTACTGGATTGTGGATTACAATATCCAGAGAACGAACTTTTAGGAATTGACGTTGTCATTCCGGATTTTACGTATTTAGAAGAAAATAGTGAACGAATTGCAGGGGTCTTTTTAACACATGGCCATGCAGATGCAATTGGGGCCTTACCGTATTTGCTTTCAAAAATTCAAGTGCCTGTTTTTGGGACAGAATTAACGATTGAACTAGCAAAACTAAGTGTCAACAGTCATGCGGAAACGAAGAAATTTAAAGATTTCCATGTGATTGACCCGCATACAGAAATTGATTTTGGTCAAGCAACGGTGAGCTTCTTTAAAACAACGCACACCATTCCAGATTCGATTGGCGTTAGCATCAAAACAAAAGAAGGTAACATTGTTTATACTGGTGATTTTAAATTTGATCAAAGTGCGATTGAGATGTATCAGACCGATTATGGCCGCTTGGCTGAAATTGGGAAAGAAGGCGTCTTGGCGTTACTTAGTGATTCATCAAATGCTGAAAACCCAGTCCAAGTTGCTTCCGAAGCCCAAATCGCTGATGAAGTGTTCGATACGATTCGCTATTGGGAAGGACGAATCATCGTGGCATGTGTGGCAAGTAATTTGCAACGGGTTCAACAAGTATTGAATGCAGCGGATCGTTCTGGTCGTAAAGTCGTTTTGACAGGCCAAGATTTTGAACGGATTATTCGGACGGCGATGAAATTGGAAAAATTACAATTGCCAAGCGAAGATCTATTAGTGAAACCAAAAGAAATGAAAAAATATGCACCTGAACAGTTATTAATTTTAGAAACAGGCCGGATGGGAGAACCGATTAAGTCACTTCAAAAAATGGCTAATAATACACATGGTGTCGTTCGAATTGAAGAAGGCGATTTAGTTTATATTACGACAACGCCGACAACGGCCATGGAAACAACGGTTGCCAAAACAGAGGATATTGTCTATCGGGCCGGTGCTACGGTGAAGCAAATTTCCGACAATTTACGTGTGTCTGGTCACGCTAATCCGAATGACTTGCAATTGATGCTGAACTTAATGAAACCAAAATATTTCATTCCTGTCCAAGGTGAATACCGCCAGTTAGCTGCGCATGCGGACTTAGCACACGAAATTGGCATGCCTTATAAAGATATCTTTATTACAGGTCGTGGGGACATTCTAGAGTATACAAAAGGTAGAATGTCGGTAGCTGGCAGCACAACGGCCGAAAATATTATGATTGACGGGATTGGTGTCGGCGATATTGGTAATATCGTTTTACGGGATCGTCGTATTCTTTCCGAAGATGGTATTTTTGTGGCTGTTGTGACAATTAATCGTCGAGAAAAACGAATTGTTTCACCAGCTAAAATTACTTCTAGAGGTTTTGTTTACGTTAAAACAAGTAAAGACCTAATGAAAGAAAGTAGCAATATTGTTACAGAAATTGTTGAAAAGCATTTAGAAAGTGACGATTTCGAATGGAGCAAACTGAAACAAGAAATCCGCGAAAACTTAAGCCGTTATTTATTTGAACAAACCAAACGTCGTCCTGTGATCTTACCAGTTATCATGGAAGCGACGCAACGCAAGCGTCCCAAAAATAACGCATAGTTCGTCCTGATAAAAGCAGGTGATTTTAGGAGAAATTCTTCTAAAGTCATCTGTTCTTTTTTGTAACTTTCTTCTATAAATATGGTACTATTAATCAGAGCGCTGAATAAAGGAGGCGATTTTAGTGGAAGAGATTGTGTTGTTCCATACCAATGATCTTCATTCTCACTTTGAAAATTGGCCCAAAATACGGCGTCTGGTTAAAGCCAAACGTTCGCTGTACCAAAAAGAGGGCAAAACAGTCGTAACCATTGATTTAGGTGACTTTTCAGATCGGTGTCATCCTTTGACCGAAGCAACAGATGGTCGAGCAAATGTAGCTATAATGAATACATTAGCGTATGATCTGGTTACAATTGGAAATAATGAAGGAATCGGCAATTCAAAGAAACAATTAGAGCATTTATATGATCAGGCAACATTTGAAGTGGTCTTAGCTAATTTAGAAGAACCAAAAACCCAAACGTTACCAGATTTTTGTCAAGCATATAAAATTATGACAACTAAAGAAGGTACAAAGTTAGGGTTTATTGGCTTAACCGCACCATTTCCTTTAACGTATAATCCCAATGGCTGGACAATCAAACAAGTGGAAGCAGTCCTTCCTCAACTGATTACAGAAGTTGCGCCTCAATGTGATGTTCTCATTTTGCTTAGTCACTTGGGGATAGATACTGATTTTATGATTGCGGCGAATTATCCTGAAATTCAAGTGATCTTAGGTTCCCATACACATCATTTATTTAAAGATGGGGAAAAAATTAATCATGTACAACTAGCAGCTGCTGGCAAATATGGACAGTATATTGGTGAAGTGCATCTGTTTGTGGATGCCGACACGAAGCAAGTCACAAGTTATGCGAAAACCATTGAAACAGCAAGTTTAGAAGAGCAAGCAACTGATGCCAAGGAAATTGCGGGTTACTTAACGGAAGGTCATCGACTATTGCAAGCGCAGCAAATTGCACAAATCCCTGAAGCCTTGTCAACGGACTTACGGCAACCGTATGCCTTTATAACTGTTGCCTTGAAGGCGTTAAAAGAAGCGGGACAGACCGAAGCGGCTGTGTTAAACAACGGGTTATTTTTAGCAGATTTACCAGAAGGAATAATCAATGCAGACCAATTACATGAGGCTTTGCCTCATCCAATGCACTTAATCAAGGTTACCTTGAAAGGGTCAGACATGAGCCGTTTGATTCGTGAAATGGAAAAAAGTCGTCAATTTCTGCGGAAATTTCCGATTCGCGGGATGGGCTTCCGCGGGAAAATTTTTGGCGAATTATGTTATGATGGGATTCGTTTTGAGCGAAATAGCCAGACCGTTTTTTGGCAAGGGAAACCTATTCAGCCAGAGCAGAAATATACGCTGACAACAGTGGATCACTTTCAATTTGTTCCGTTTTTCCCAACGATTGAGTTAGTTGGAGAAGTCGAATTTTTATTTCCAGACGTTTTAAGAACTGTCGTGGCGAACTATCTGCATGCCCACTATCCAATCAAATAAAAACAAGGTATAATAAAAACTAGGTGGTGAAAAAATGACAGACAAAAAGACAACCGAAAAAAAAGAAACAGAAACTGCTGCAACCTTTACAGAAGAACTAACAGCAGTTCTTGAAGAAATAAAAGAAGAACCTGTAAAAGAAAAGAAAAAAGGGGAAATTGTCACCATTGTGAATGAAACAGATATTCAAATTGGTGAAAGAGAGTACCGAATTGTTAAAAATCATCGTGATGCCTTTGATCCTGAACGCTTAGGTGAACGGTTTAGTGAAGTATTAGCGCGTTATGATTATATCGTAGGAGACTGGGGCTATGAACAGTTACGCTTGCGTGGCTTTTTTGATACTTCTAATCGTCGGGCAGCGCCGGATCAACGCATTGATACACTAGAAGACTATTTGTATGAATATTGTAATTTTGGCTGTGCCTATTTTGTAATTGAACGAACAGGGGAACGTAAAGAAAAAACAACGCATCGTCGTCGCCATAAAAAGAATAATCGTTCTAACGCGTTTGTCGAGGAAAAGAGTGCGTCCGCTAATAAAAATAGCAAGCCAGTGATTCGTACGCGAAAAGAAGAAAATAAAAAAACGACTACACCCAAACAGCCTAGTTCCAAAAAATCTGGCAAAGGCTTTACGATTCGTCAACGTGAGGAGTAAACAGAGTGAAAAAAGACTATCAAGGATATTTAATTGATTTAGATGGAACGATTTATTTAGGAAAAGAACCAATTCCAGCCGGAAAACGTTTTGTCGAGCAGTTACAGGAAAAAGATTTGCCTTTTTTATTTGTAACGAATAATACCACTAAATCTCCTGAAACAGTGGCACAACGTTTAGCAAATGAATTTGATATTCATGTCCCAGCATCCCTTGTTTATACAGCGACTTTAGCGACGATTGATTACATGAAAGAAACCAATCGAGGCAAGAAAGTCTTTGTCATCGGCGAGGCTGGTTTAATTGACTTAATTTTAGAAGCAGGTTTTGAATGGGATGAAACAAATCCTGATTATGTTGTCGTGGGACTTGATACAGAATTATCTTACGAAAAAGTGGTTTTAGCTACCTTAGCCATTCAAAAAGGGGCGTTGTTTATTGGGACCAATCCAGATAAGAACATTCCGACAGAAAGAGGCTTATTACCTGGTGCAGGTTCAGTTGTGACGTTTGTGGAGACAGCTACTCAAACAAAACCAGTTTATATTGGCAAACCAAAAGCGATTATCATGGAACGAGCGATTGCGCATTTAGGCGTGGAAAAAGAGCAAGTAATTATGGTTGGAGATAATTATGAAACCGATATTCAATCAGGGATTCAAAATGGTATTGATAGCTTGTTAGTTACATCAGGTTTTACCCCTAAGTCAGCTGTTCCAACTTTGCCAACGCCACCAACCTATGTTGTTGATTCCTTAGATGAATGGACTTTTTGAGTATGATGAGGTCGAAATTGCGTTTAAGGGAAACACTTGGACTCATTTGTTTGTTTTTAACGATTATGGCTTTAAGTATCACGATCACGATTAATTTTCGTCCATTGTATCTTTTTGATATCCAACACTTAAATATTTTAAAAGACGTAGAGGTTGATCGTGTGACCTTGATTAAAAATTACGATCATTTAATGATGTACTTAAACAATCCTTTTGAAAAAACATTAGTATTTCCTGATTTTCCAATGTCTGATAGCGCGGCTTTTCATTTTTATGAAGTGAAAAAATTGTTTTTATTGTGCTATGGTGTATTACTAGTTACGTTGTTGCCTAGTGTCCTTTATTTAAAATATTTGGTAAAAAATCAGCGTTTATGGACATTGATACGGCCATTTCAGTGGGGAATGTTTTTGCCTGTGCTTTTTGGCTTTTTCATGCTAATTGGCTTTGATCAATTTTTTATTGCGTTTCATGGATTATTTTTTAACAACGATGCTTGGTTATTTAATCCGCTGACTGATCCGATTATCAATGCCTTACCTGAAGCCTACTTTATGCATTGTTTTATCTTGTTTTTTGTTTTATTAGAAGGCCTGTTTTTGATAGGTATTTTAATCGGAAAACGTTCTTTAAAAAAATAAAGAGAGAAAAGTGAACAATTCCAAAATTGCTCGCTTTTCTTTTTTATTCAATCTAGTTTTAAAAACTAGATTGAATAATTGTCAAAAGTATGATATTCTTTTTTAGAAATGGTTAGGAGGGTTTTTATGGACGAGATAGAAAAATCACTACAAAATTGGGGCCAACAATTGGAAAACGTTCATTTGCCAAGATGGCATGAGTTACCAGATATTGAATTATATATGGATCAAGTGATTACTCTGATAGAAAAATACTTATCCCCATTGATTACACTGGAAAAACATACTTTGTTAACGTCCTCAATGGTTAATAATTATGTCAAACACGGGTTAATCCCGGCCCCAGTGAAAAAGCGCTACAATCAAAAGCATTTAGCGTTTTTAATTGCGATTACGTTGTTGAAACAAGTGTTAACATTGCCAGAAATTAAGCAAGGCATTTTATTCCAAGGAGCTACGGTTGGTATTCGTGAAGCGTACAATTTATTTTGTCAAGAACAGGAACGAGCGATTTATGTGATTGCTGCTCAAGCGCAAGAAAAAGAAGTTCAGGCCAAATCACAAGAACCTATGGGGATTGAATATTTGGCTGTAAAAGCAGCGACAATGTCTTTTGCTACTAAAATGTTTAGTGAAAAAGTGATTGAATTGGAACAAGAATACTTAAAAGAAATGGATGAGATGACACATGAATAAAGAAAAAATCGCACTACTGGTTGATTCTGGGACAGATGTTCCAGAGGCATTAGTCAAACAATACGGCATGTATGTCTTGCCCTTACAGATTATTTATCCTGAAAAAACCTATACAGATAAGGTAGATATTACACCAGAAGAAGTGTATCAACGTTTAGAGAAAGAAATCCCTAGTACTTCATTACCAGATGGCGCAACAATCCAAGCTATTTTTGACAAAATTAAAGAAGCGGGTTACGAAAAAGTCTTAGCGGTGACCATTTCTAGTGGTTTAAGTGGAACCTATAATGTGGTTCGCTTGCTTGGAGAACAAACCGAAGGACTAGATGTATTTGTTTTAGATACAAAGAACATTGGTATCGGGGCTGGCATTCAGGCGATACGAGCAGCAGAATTGATTGAAACAGGATTAGGATGGCAAGAATTACAACAAAAATTAATAGAAGAAGTAGCCAACGCAAAAGTATTTTTTAATGTAGCCACTTTAGAATATCTACAAAAAGGTGGACGAATTGGTTTAGTCACTTCTATTTTAGGGAATGCGCTAAAATTAAACCCCATTATTTCTTGTAATGAAGAAGGCATTTACTATACGGTGGCTAAGTCTCGCGGCCGTAAAAAAAGTCTAGATAAAACGTTTGAGTTGGTAACGAACTTTATAGGTGAGGCACCCCGTTTCCGTTTGGCAGTCGCTCACGGTGCGGCAGAGGAAGAAGCAAAAGCAATGATGGAACGCTTGAAAGCGGCTTTTCCACAAGCAGAAGAAATTTACTTTGGAACGATTAGTCCGGCATTAGTTGTTCATACAGGACCAGGACTTTTAGGTGTTGGTATACAGTTATTAAATGATTAATTAAATGAAAAATCTCCTCAAATTTTTTTGAGGGGATTTTTCATTTAAGATTTCTCTTTTTCATAGAAATATCATTTTGCTGGAAAAACAACGAAAATTATATTGAAAATTTCACGAATGTGTTACAATTTGTCTACAAAGGGGGAATTTTTTGTGAAAAAAGCAATAGCAGAATGTTTAGGAACATTTATTCTTGTCTTTTTTGGGACAGGAACAGCTGTTCTAGGAAATGGTATGGAAGGGATTGGAACAACGGGGATTGCCTTAGCATTTGGCTTAACAATCGTTGCTGCTGCCTATAGTATTGGCACAATTTCAGGTGCACATCTAAACCCAGCTGTTTCTATAGGAATGTGGCTTAATAAACGAATGACAACAATGGAACTAATCTACTATGTAGTGGGACAAATTGTTGGCGGCTTGATTGCCTCATTTGCATTATTAAGCATTCTAAAAGGTGCTGGTAAAAGTATTGAGAACCTAGGTCAAAATGGCGTAGGGGAATTAAGTGTTGCTGGTGCATTGACAGTCGAAATTATTTTAACATTTATTTTTGTTTTAGTTGTCATGACAGTTACAAGTGCTAAGAAAGGCAATGCTTCATTAGCAGGAATCGTAATTGGGTTAACACTAACAATGATTCACTTAGTCGGTATTCCTTTGACAGGAACTTCTGTCAACCCAGCTCGTAGCATCGCGCCAGCTGTTTTTGCGGGTGGTTCAGCGTTATCTGAGTTGTGGATTTTTATCGTTGCGCCATTAATTGGTGGATTATTAGCCGCTCTTGTAGCAAAATTCGTCTTAGATACGGAAGAATAGATTAGCGAAAGAAGAATCTTTGATAACAAGCGTCAATTGTTGTCAGAGATTCTTTTTTTGTTATACTAGGAGAACCTAAAGGCGCATTTTTAACCAAAGATGAAAACATCATCAAAATAAGGTATAATAGGAAAGTATCAAATAAGATTAGAAGGAAAAAGAGGTGTCTCTTTGTGAAGAAAATTTTAGTAGTTGATGACGAGAAGCCAATTTCAGAGATCGTTAAATATAATTTGGTTAAAGAAGGATATGAAGTATTTACTGCTTATGATGGAGAAGAAGCACTTGAAAAAGTGGAAGAAGTGGAACCAGACTTAATTATTTTAGACTTAATGCTCCCTAAAATGGATGGCTTAGAAGTCGCGCGAGAAGTGCGCAAAACACATGATATGCCAATCATTATGGTGACTGCCAAAGATTCTGAAATTGATAAGGTTTTAGGATTAGAATTAGGAGCCGATGACTATGTAACGAAACCATTTTCAAATCGTGAATTAGTTGCTCGTGTAAAAGCCAATTTACGGCGAGGTGCAACCAATGCGAAAGAAGCCGAGGTGACAACACAATCTGAATTAACGATTGGTGATTTAACCATTCATCCTGATGCATACATGGTCTCAAAACGGGGTGAAAAAATTGAATTAACCCACCGTGAATTTGAGTTACTTTATTACTTAGCAAAACATATCGGACAAGTGATGACTCGTGAACATTTGTTACAAACCGTTTGGGGTTATGATTATTTTGGTGATGTGCGGACAGTGGACGTAACTGTACGTCGTTTAAGAGAAAAAATTGAAGATAGTCCAAGTCATCCAACGTATTTAGTTACTCGTCGTGGGGTTGGTTATTATCTAAGAAATCCTGAACAGGAGTAATCAGGTATGAAGAAAAAAGTTCACTTTTTTCAATCTGTTAATTTTAAGATTGCTTTATCATTTATTCTGCTGTTACTAATCGCGATTCAAATCATTGGTGGCTATTTCATTCGTGAATTGGAAGCCACTACAATTTCCGATTTTAAAAAAAATATGGATTCCCAAGTTGTCCAATTGTCAAATACGTTAAGTACGCAGATGAGCAACAAAGATCTCGAACGTAGTGACGTTGATGCAAATTTAAAAAAAGCGTTATCTGATTTTTCAAATGCAGATATTTCTGAAGCGAGAATTGTCGATGATAAAGGGATTATTCGGGCAACCAATGATTTAAATCAACAAAATATTATTGGGAAAAAGAATGATTATCGTGATTTAAATGACTTTACGAGTAAAAAATATCAAGCTTTAGATAATGATAAACGCGTGTATGTGAATGTCCAGCCGATTCAATCGCCTACTGGAGAAACAGTGATTGGTGTCCTTTATGTGAAAAGTAATTTAGAAAATAAATACCAAGAAATTACCAACACAGCAAGTATCTTTTTCACTGCTTCTATTATTGCCGCAGCAATCTCGATTATTGTGACCTTACTGATTGCACGATCAATCACGAAGCCGATTGGTGAAATGCGCGAGCAAGCCATTCGAATCGCTCGTGGTGATTACGCTGGAAAAGTAGAAGTCCATGGAAAAGATGAATTAGGCCAATTAGCAGAAACATTTAATCAATTATCAGAACGGATTGAAGAAGCACAAGAAACAATGGAAGCAGAAAGAAATCGTTTAGATAGTGTCTTAACGCATATGACAGATGGTGTCATTGCGACGGATCGCCGCGGAAAGGTGATTACAATTAATGAGATGGCCCTTTCATTATTAAATGTAAAAAATGAAAATGTGATTGGGACCTCGTTATTAGAGTTGTTAGATATTGAAGAAGATTACACATTGCGGAAGCTGTTAGAAGAGCCAGATGAACTGCTGATTGATCGCTCAACGTCTGATCGTGAAGAAGACCAAATGATTATCCGGGTAGACTTTACGATGATTCGTCGGGAATCAGGATTTATTACTGGCTTAGTTTGCGTACTTCATGACGTCACAGAACAGGAAAAAAACGAACGGGAAAGACGGGAATTTGTTTCCAATGTTTCTCATGAGTTGCGAACGCCTTTGACAAGTATGCGTAGTTATATAGAGGCTTTGAGTGAAGGAGCTTGGGAAAACCCTGAGATTGCGCCGAATTTCTTAAAAGTCACGTTAGAAGAAACCGACCGGATGATTCGTATGATTAATGATTTGTTAAATTTATCTCGGATGGACTCTGGGAATACACATCTTCAATTAGAGTATGTGAATTTTAACGAATTGATTAATTTTGTCTTGGATCGCTTTGATATGATGATTGAAAATGGGCAAAAAAATTACAAAATTCGCCGTGAATTTACTAAACGCGATTTATGGGTAGAGTTAGATACAGACAAAGTAATTCAGGTTTTAGACAACATTTTGAACAATGCGATTAAGTATTCGCCAGATGGCGGCGTCATTACCTGCCGACTAGTTGAAACACATAATAATGTCGTCTTTAGTATCTCGGACCAAGGTTTGGGCATCCCTAAAAAAGATCTTGGGAAAGTCTTCGAGCGTTTTTATCGTGTGGATAAAGCACGTGCGCGAGCACAAGGTGGGACTGGTTTAGGTTTAGCAATTTCTAAAGAAGTAATTCGGGCCCATAACGGGAGTATTTGGGTGGAAAGTACAGAAGGTGAAGGATCGACTTTCTATATTTCACTACCATATGAACCTTATGAAGAGGATTGGTGGGAATGATGAAATTATCAGAATGGATTACAAGAATTGGCTTGATTTTAATGGTCATTTTAAGTATATATTTTTCAGTCAATATCTGGCTGAATTCTGCCAAAAAAATACCAGAAATGAAGTCGGGAAGCCAAGTCACAACAGCTGTCAATGAAAAAGCCATTGGCGATGTCTATTTACCTTTGCAATTGATTCGAATAACTGATGGAAAAGCGATGCAAAGTAATCGTGAAACATTAATTAGTAATGTTCAAAATGATATTAAAATGGCTACGTTTGGTAAATTGACACAAGTTGTGACAAAAAATGCAGAGCAACTTAAGCGCTACAATCAAATGGACCAAGGTATTGAACTTCTTTATCAAGGTCCCTTTTTAATCTCGGACTATGCTTCGATTTATAATCTATCCATTAATTTTACTAACTTTAATGAGTTGACGGACCAGTATTTTACGAAAATTCAATTGGATTTTAACGAAAATAAGATACGTTTTTTAGATTATGACCAAGCCAACGTCTATGAAGCACCCATGACTGTCAATAAGGCGCGCTTAATGGGAATTATCAATAAAGAGGGTTTGCAATATCAAGACGTTTCCGAAAATACGCTAACCAAACAAGGGCAATGTTATTTAACCAATGATATGAAGTTGAAAAAGTACAGTTATATCTTAGCTTCGCAGCCAGTTACTCGTTTTAGAAATGCTTTTTTCAATGAAACAGAAGATATTCAAACCAATGAAGACAGTCAAGACTTAACCTACACGAGCAAAGAAGAACGATTGTTTGCAGAAGAAAAACTTGGAAAAATCGATTTTAAAGGGACCTTGCCAGAAGAGAATAAACGGGACTCAATCTATAATCAAAGCTTTTCTTATGTAAAACGTTTAGGAACCAATATGGGAAATTTACGTTACTTTGATCGAACGAAAGATAGTGTCAATTATCGGACTTTTGTGGAAGGTTTCCCAGTGTTCAGTAATGATTTAAAAGGCCAAGTGGATATTCGCATCACGAACAACGATAGTGCTGCGCCAAGCGTAACCATTAACACAAGTGTGAATACGATCCAAGTGCCGATTCCTTCAGAAGAAGAAGTGACGCTGGAAAGCACGGAAAAATTGATTAAGCGTTTAGAAACGGCTGGTGCTAAAAAGGAAAAAATACAATCGGCTGTTATCGGTTATACGTGGCAGACAATTGAAGAAGTCAAACAAGTCGTTGATTTAAGTCCAGAATGGTATGTCCTTTATAACAACAATTGGTACACTGCAACGGACTTGGTAAAACAATTACCAAGCTTGGAGGTGGGCTAATGGATTTTAAACGAATTGAGTGGATTTTCTTCTTAGCGTTTTTAGGATTAAATATCTTTTTATTTGGAATTTATCGGGAAGGTCAACAAGAGGAGAGCAACGTCTCTTCTTCCAGCCAAACAGAATCGATTGAAAGTCGGTTGGAAAAAGATAACATTTCGTATAAAGGGACACTTTCTTCAGAACGATTGGAAGGCTATTATTTAAGTGGCGAACAAACCAATTTTTCTGCTGCTTTAAAAATCCAACGTGAAAAGAATAAAAACTTTTTGAGAAATGGGCTGCAAATTGCGGATAATACTTTAACGAGTGTGCCTAGTAAAAACTATTTTATTGATCCTAAGAAAATTGATAAAGATTTAAGTACTTTTTTAAATGAAAAAAATGCTTTATTATTCGGAGACGAATATCAATACTTACCAGAATTTTCTCATTTAAAAGAGCCGACGGCAGAAATTGTGGCTGCACAATCGTATAAAGGAATTCCCTTTAGAGATGACACGGCAAAATTAAGTATTTTAGCAGATACGTCAGGTGAATTATGGAAAATTAGTAAATATTCGCAAACGCACATTGAAAATATTGAAGAATTACGAGACAAAACGGATTTATATTCCAATCGTGATGCGATAGACACGCTCTATATGAATAACCGCATTCCTAGTAATTCCAAAATAACATTCATTAAATTGGCCTATTCAAGAATTTATAAAATTCGTGAGAAAAATGTATACGTTCCAGTCTGGTTTGTAGGAATTTCTACTGGTGAAGATTCAGTTGAAATTGAACAGGTGAATGCCGTAAGTAATACCATCATCACAAATAATACTGTGCCAAAGGTGGAAAAACATTAAGGTCCGTTGTATAATGAAACACGTTAATGTTGTAATGTAGAAGGGAAGAGTTTTAAATGGATTCAGAGTTTGCTTTTAATATCAGTGTTCTTGCCAGTGGCAGTACAGGCAATTCCCTTTTTATTGAAACCAACCAAAAGAAAGTATTAGTAGATGCGGGTTTAAGTGGCAAAAAAATCACTTCACTGTTAGCAGAAGTCAATCGCAAACCAGAAGATTTAGATGCGATTTTAGTTACACATGAACATCGGGATCACATTCATGGCGTTGGCGTGTTAGCGCGAAAATATAAGTTAGATGTCTATGCCAATGAAAAAACGTGGCAAGCGATGGATCCCATGATTGGCAAAGTCGATGTCGCTCAAAAACATATTTTTGAAATGGGCAAAGTTTTGACCTTGGGAGATATGGACATTGAAAGTTTTGGTGTCTCACATGATGCGATTGCGCCTCAATTTTATCGTTTTCACCGTAATAATCGTTCCTTTGTTGTTCTAACGGATACAGGTTATTGTAGCGATCATATTCGTGGTACGATTGAAAATGCAGATGCTTATTTAGTCGAAAGCAATCATGAAATTGAAATTTTGCGAGCAGGACCTTATCCATGGAGTCTTAAACAACGGATTTTAGGAGATAAAGGCCATTTATCCAATGATGATGGTGCTCTTGTGATGGCGGATGTATTAGGTGATAAAACAAAACGCATTTATTTAGGTCATCTTAGCAAAGAAAATAATACGAAACTTCATGCGCGAATGGCAATGGAGTCTACTTTGAAGCAAAAGGATTTAGGCGTCGGTGAAGCATTTAAGGTATATGATACAGACCCCGATTCAGCCTCAGAGTTATTTCAAATTTAGAATAATGGTGGTTTATCAGTTTTTGAGCGTGGAGCAAAAATCCAAAGTGATTTTTGTCCCATGCTCATTTTTTGTTCTTTTATCTAGTTGGTTTGACAGAGACATCGGTGATAATACTTTTAAACTCTTAGTTAATTTTTTGACAAATACTTGTGTTTGTCTGGTGTTAGGAGTATAGTTAACTAGATTTTTACTAGTGGGAGGTCTATAATGTTTCAATTTTTACCAAACTCTGTTTTACAGATGAGCACTATTTTTCTTTCGATTATTATCGAAGCATTGCCTTTTGTCATGTTAGGTTGCTTGATTTCAGGCGCTTTACATGTTTTTTTAACACCAGAACGAGTAAAAAAAGTGTTACCTAAAAATAAATTTTTATCAATTTGTGTAGGGAGCTTCCTAGGGTTTTTCTTCCCTTCTTGTGAATGCGGGATCGTCCCAATTGTGCATCAATTTGTTAAAAAAGATGTACCAACACATACCGCTTTTGCTTTTATGTTAACGGCACCAATCATTAATCCAATTGTGCTATTTTCAACATACGTAGCCTTTAGTGGCGCAACAAAATTTGTGATTTGGCGAGTTTTAGGTAGTATGATTGTCGCGTGGGTTATCGGCATTTGGTTAGCTTATTTTCGAAAAGAATCAATTTTAACAGAAAAAGAGTTGGCGCAGATTAAAGAAGAGCAGGTTGCTCATACGCATGAACACGTTGATGAAGCTCGTTCATTTTGGAAAAACGGCTGGTCAGCGTTAACCCATAGTATTGATGAATTTTTTGATACGGGTCGTTATTTAATTTTTGGTTCTTTGTTAGCAGCAATCATGCAAACCTATATCCCAACTGGTGCGCTTATGCAATTGGGCCATTCAAAGATTTTAGCGATTCTAGTCATGCTAGTCATCGCTGCCACTCTATCACTTTGTTCAGAAGCAGATGCATTTATTGGTTCTTCTCTTTTGAGTTTATTTGGCACAGGACCAATTGTCGCCTTCTTAGTTTTTGGTCCAATGGTAGATATTAAAAATTTATTGATGATGAAACGTTATTTTAAAATGTCATTCATTGTACAATTTGTTTTGATAGTGGCGCTTGTCGTAACTATTTATGCGGCAGTAGTTTAGAAAGGAGGCCTACAATCGATGATACGATTTATTATTTTAATTGGATATATGGGGTTGATGATGTATCTTCAAATTTCAGGTGAACTGAACCAATATATCAATATTCATTATAATTACTTAGCTGTTTTATCAATGGTTTTAGCTTTTATTATGGCGATTGTCCAATTGATTTTGTGGAACCAAGCAGATCCATCAATGCAAAAAAAACATGAAGACATGCACCAACATGGGGGACATGAACATCATGGCCATCAGCATAATTTGGAAAAACCCAGCCAAAGAGGGCTTGCCTATTTACTACTTTCTTTACCGTTGATTGTTGGCTTATTATTTCCGACAGTTAGTTTAGACACAACAATTGTTGAAGCAAAAGGATTTAACTTTCCAGTAAGTAAAGAATCAGTAGGGGATCCCGATATGCAAACGCAATATTTGAAACCTGATACAAGTATGTATTTCAATAAGACGGATTATGACAAACAGATGGCAAAAGCCATGAAACAATATGATGGCCAATCTGTGATTTCAATTACTGATGAAAACTATTTGGAAATTATGGAACTAATCTATAATTATCCAAGTCAATTTGCAGGGAAAAGGATTTCTTATAAAGGCTTTGTCTATAATTCAAAAAGAGAAGAAAGTGTTGACCAGTTTGTCTTCCGTTTTGGGATTATTCATTGTGTCGCTGATTCTGGCGTTTTTGGCTTGTTGGTTCATTTTCCTGAACATACGCAATTTCAAAACAATGATTGGGTAACGATTACCGGAACCGTTGAGTTGTCCTATTATCCACCATTTAAACGACAAATACCAACTGTGCAAGTGGAGAAAGTCAAAGCAGATCAAGCACCAAAAAATCAATATGTCTATCGTTCCTTTTAAAAAAAGTTGGTTGCTTCCTTATCAAATGGAAGCAACCAACTTTTTTGCTATCTATTTTTTTATTTTGTTGCGCTTACGACGAATAAAACCCAAAGATTCTCTTTTTTCTCGAAAGCTGCGGATATTCTGATTGAAAACCTCAGAAGCGACTAAGCCTAACGCAATTGCCCCAGCAATCATTACAGCTTGCACGGTAAAATAGGCACCTTTTTCATAATTGCCAATTACGATATTCCGAACAGCTTGATAAGCTAAGCCACCAGGTACCAATGGAACAATACCAGGAATATTAAAAATCGTGACAGGCATTTTCAATATTTTTGAGAATAGGTAGCTTACTGCCGCAACACCGACAGCACCGATGAGGGAACCTAATGCCGCATTTCCACTAAAAACTTCAACGATTACCCAATAAAGCATCCAGCTTACACTACCAGTGAGACCACAAGCCACCAGTGATCGTCGAGGAACATTAATAATAATCGCAAACGCCGCAGAAGCTAAAAAACTAAAGATAAATTGTACCAAAACGATTCCTAGCAAGCGAGTCACTCCTTTTAATAGAAAAGTTGAAAGACAAAAGCAATGCCAAAACCAATCATTCCTGAAGTCATTAATGCTTCAGTCCCACGAGAAACACCCGATAAGTAGTGTCCAGCTAGCAAATCGCGAAGAGCATTGGTAATTTGCACACCAGGCACTAAAGGCATGACACAACCAATGATGATTAAATCTTGTGACTGTCCGAGTCCCAATTTGACTGAAAGAATAGCGGCTGCACCAATGAACAGCGAAGCTAAA
Organism: Enterococcus sp. DIV1537a; assembly: GCF_051712085.1. NCBI lineage: Bacteria > Bacillati > Bacillota > Bacilli > Lactobacillales > Enterococcaceae > Enterococcus > Enterococcus sp. DIV1537a. Next base: position 1,045,468 of record NZ_JBIOOE010000001.1, read on the forward strand.
AATTCAGATAAAAATTTAATCTTGAGAAACTTTAAACTAAAATAATAAAGACTATAGCCGCAACCACCAATCAGAAAAGTCAAGAACAAATCGGACCAGACACCACCAAAAAGAATCATAATTGTAGCGCTGACAACAGCCGCACTAACAATGCGTGCGCTAATTGGAAAATGTCGGTGTTCACTATCAATCACTTTTAGTTTATTCAGTAACTCCTCTAAAGAAAAATCACCAGCCACATAAGCACGAGACAGCTGATTCACACGAGAGATTTTTTCTAAATCAATGCCACGTTTCATTACTTGAACCATACGAATCGTGGAGGTTCCATCTATGCCAACAAATAACCCGGTTTGTGTCACATAGCTAACCATTCGATAGTTGCCAGAAGCAAGCGCAATTCGGCTCATTGTATCTTCAACACGGTACATTTCTGCATCGCTTTCTATCATAATTTTACCAGCTAACAAACAGGTTTCTAAAAGTAAATCCAAATGAGCAGGAGTCATTGAGCAAGCCTCACTTTATGTATTTTCTTCTAGTGTACTACAAACGAACCAAAAAGAGGAAATAAATAACAGCTGCAATCGAAAATTTACATCGTAAACAGATTGTTAGTGAATTGTAACATTAAAAGGCTGATATTATTTAATCATAGATATTTAAAAGTTTTTAAAAGAAAAACGTCGATTTTTTCGCAAAATGAATTGGAGGGAAAGGTGATATTCTGGCGATTTAGCAGAGTTTTATTCTTGTTTTATAAAGTTGTGTATTTGTTTTTATAATTTTAAAATTATCGATGGCTGTCATTTTTTTACGAAGCCTTTATTAATAAAAGACTAAGAAATAACAAAAAAGAGAGAAGGAGAAGAAATTTTGTTTGTAGTTTCGCTTCTTTTCTAGTAAAATGAAATTGTATAAAAGTAGAAGTGAGGTGTAGTAAAATGGGTTTTACAGACGAAACAGTACGCTTTGATTTTGATGATAATCGAAAAAAAGCAATCAGTGAAACGTTAGAAACCGTATATCGGGCATTAGAAGAAAAGGGATACAATCCTATTAACCAAATAGTAGGGTATTTACTTTCTGGGGACCCGGCTTACATTCCTCGTTATCAAGATGCTCGAAACTTAATTCGTCGTCATGAACGTGATGAAATCATGGAAGAATTAACCAAATATTACTTAGCGAACCACGGAATCGATATCAAATGAGGATCATGGGGCTAGATGTAGGTTCACGAACAGTCGGCGTGGCTGTTAGTGATTTATTAGGTTGGACAGCACAAGGCATCGAAATTATTCGCATCAACGAAGAGGAAGAAAACTTTGGCTTTGAGCGATTAGGTGAATTGGTGAAAGAATACGAAGTCACGAAATTTGTCGTTGGTTTACCGAAAAACATGAATAATTCCATCGGTCCTAGAGCTGAAGCATCCATGGCTTATGGTGATAAGATTCAAGAATTATTTCAATTACCTGTTGACTATCAAGATGAACGATTAACAACTGTCCAAGCAGAGCGTTTCTTGGTGGAGCAAGCAGATGCTTCAAGAGCCAAAAGAAAAAAAGTCATTGATAAACTAGCGGCAGTAATGATTCTACAAAATTATTTAGATGCACATAGCCGATAACTATCGAGCTTTGAATACATCAAGGGAGAGAAGAAGAATGACAGAACACAACCACGATCATGATCACGAAGGACATGAACACATTACTTTAGTAGACGAACAAGGAAATGAAACATTATACGAGATCTTACTAACTGTTGACGGTCAAGAAGAATTCGGTAAAAATTATGTTTTATTATATCCAGCAGGAATTCCTGAGGATGAAGATGTTGAATTGCAAGCTTACTCATATGTGGAAAACGCAGAAGGTACAGAAGGCGAATTACAGCAAATCGAAACAGACGCTGAATGGGATATGATTGAAGAAGTTTTCAATACATTCATGGCTGAAGAAGAAGAGTAAAACTGTAACGAGAGAAGCGCTACTTCTCCTATTGAGAAGTAGCTTTCTTAATAATAATTGTTATAATGTACATGTTGTTTCTATCATAAGATACTATCACTATCATTGAGTGTGGTGGATAAAGAAGGACAGCATTGTCTAGTTTTACAAGATGTTGTAAAAACGTAACATCCTTGTAATGACGTTAATTTGGTAACTATCTAGCATAATTTATAATTTGTGTTATAATAAGTGTGTGGTTTCAGAAATACTGTTAATTTTATAATATTAAATAAAAAAATGGCTCCACCTACTGGCATAGGTAGAGCCGTCAGAAATTCAGTTAAACAAACACGTAATTATTGGTGTGGTGCATTGCCACGAACTGAAATTCCAGTTAATAAAGCAAGTAAATCAAACATATATTTCACCTCCTTTATTATGATAGCTTCATTATAACATTATCTGTAAAATGATGGTATGTTTAATACAAAAAAAATAGAAAGATTGGAGTTTTGACTGTGAGAGTAGCGGGAGAAAAAATCAAAACAGCGCGTAAAAAGAAAAAATTATCGCAAGCTGAATTGGCAAAAGGAATTTGTACACAAGCAACAATTAGTAACATTGAAAACAAAAATGTGTGTGACAGTTTAGACATTTTCTCATCTGTATGTCTACGTTTAGACTTACAAGTGGAAGAATGTATCGAAGGTTCTAGTGAGAAAAAACTCGAAAGCTTATTAAATAAAGTAGAAGAATTATGCTTTTACTTTAAGCACGATGAAGCCTATGATCTGTTGAAAGACTATCCAGATGATATCGAAAGTTCAAACAGAATTTTAGAAACAAAATTTTTCTATTATAAAGGAATTACGAGTTTATTAGGTAAGAAAAATAATAGCGAAGCATTGTTCTATTTACATCGTGGTTCTGAAATTAGTCGTGATATTAATATTTATAATATTTTGAGTATGAATGCGATCGGTATTTTATATGAATTAGAAGATGATATTGAAAAAGCAAAAGTTTATTACGATAAATCTTTACAATTGCTAAGCGAATTCAAATTAGATTATCCATTAGAGCAATGCCGTATTTATTATAATACCGCAAAATTCTATTCATTAATTAAAGACTATGCAAAGAGTATTGAATTAAGTGATAAAGGAATCGAAATTAATCGGACGCACAGTTCTATTTACTCTTTAGATTGCTTATTATACGAAAAAGCGTTTAATAAACAAATGCTAGGACTAGATGCTGTTGAAGATTATCGTATTGCGTACTACTTTACACGTTTCTTTGAAAATAAAAAATTACTTACTTATATTGAAAAAGATATGCAAGAGTTTAATATCAGTTTTAAATAATAAATTATTGTTTCAGATTTTAAAAAGAACAACCTAACTCAAGAGGAGTTAGGTTGTTCCTTTTTTCTCTTTTTAATTTGTTTCTTTGACAGCGTTACGGACGCTTTCGGAGACGACTTTTGCGACTCCTTCTTGGAATGGATCGGGAATAATATTAGTCGGCGTGAGTTCATTATCGGGAATCAATTTTGCAATACCTTTGGCAGCGGCAATTTGCATTTCAATCGTAATCTTTTTCGCCCGAGCATCTAAGGCACCACGGAAGATACCAGGGAAGGCTAACACATTATTAATTTGATTCGGAAAGTCACTACGACCAGTTCCGACAATATAAGCGCCTGCCGCTAAAGCTTCATCAGGAAAAATTTCAGGAACTGGGTTAGCCATTGCAAAAATAACTGGCTGCTCATTCATCTGTTGAATCCACTCAGGTTTTAAAACACCTGGTGCCGAAACACCAACAAAGACATCAGCGCCTTCAAGAGCAGTAGCTAAATCACCGGTACGGTGTTCCCGATTGGTTAGCTTCGCAATTTCTGCGTGGTGTGGTGGCAGAGCTGTATCTGTTTCGCTCAGAATCCCTGCACGGTCAACAATGATAATATGTTTTACACCAGCAGCTAAAAATTTTCTTGTGATCGAAAGACCAGCGGAGCCACCGCCGTTGATTACCACATGAATGTCCTCTATTTTCTTGTTGATTAATTTTAAGCTGTTGTACAAAGCCGCTAGAACAACAATCGCTGTCCCGTGTTGATCATCATGGAAAACGGGAATATCTAGTTCATCGATTAAACGCTGTTCAATTTCAAAACAACGAGGAGCGCTGATATCTTCCAAGTTAATCCCCCCAAAGGTTGGAGCCAAAAATTTCACTGTTTGGATGATTTCTTCAGTATCTTGTGTATCTAAAACAAGGGGAATCGAATCCACACCAGCAAAGCGTTTAAACAATGCAGCTTTTCCTTCCATGACAGGCATCGCTGCTTCAGGACCAATGTTACCTAAACCTAAAACTGCTGAACCATCACTGATAACGGCGACGGTGTTTTTCTTTGTTGTTAATTCGTAAGCGCGTTCTTTTTTTTCATATATGGCAGAAGAAACAGCCGCAACACCTGGTGTGTAGGCAATTCCTAAATCTGCTTTTGTTTCAATCGGAACTTTAGGACAGACTTCTAATTTTCCCCCAAATTTTTTTGCTTGCTCAATCGCTAATTCTTTTACATCTTTTGTTGACATATCATTTTCCTCCTAAATAATTCACTTATAGTTAAAAAAGCATTCTAAAAATAGCAGTCATTGTTATTACTGTAATGGCACCGCCTAAACGTGTCGCAACTTGTGCAAACGGCATTAAGTTCATTCGATTGGCTGTACTTAAAATAGCCACATCGCCAGTCCCACCCATACCACTCTGGCAAGCGGAGACAATGGCAGCCTCAACAGGATTCATATTCATGAAGCGTGAAACGAAAAATCCTGTAGCAATAACAGTGAAAACGACACTAATTACCACAACAAAATATTGCCAGCTAAGCATTCCTACGACATCTTTTAAAGGAATATATAACATACCTAAGCCGACCATTAACGGGAACGTAAAATTGCCAGAGATAAATTTATAAAGCTGTTTTGATCCGCGTTGGGTTTCTTTCGGTACTACGTTTAAGTATTTTAAAAAGGCTGCGACAACAATCATCAAAACAGGACCAGGAAAGCCTGTTAAGTGTTGCAATAAACCGCCTGTAATAAATAAGGTACACGCAATTAAAACACCAGCGCCCATTAATTTTACATCAATTGGTGCTTTGTCTTCTTCTAAAGCATCACTTAAATCATCTGAATTAGTAATTTTAATCAACTGACCTTGTCCAGAAAGTTCAGGGCGTTTTTCTCCTAAACGACTAAGTAAACCAGAACACATGATAGCAAAAAAATTACCAATAATGGTTGCGGGAATTAATTGCCCCACTAATTGTTCACTTGGCAATCCGGTAATGGCGCTATAACCAAGGGATAAAGGAAGAATACCTTCACCGATTCCACCAGCTAAAACAGGAGTGACGATATAGAAAAGGCTATGTTTCCAACCGAGGCCTAACAGCGTTCCAACAAAGGTTCCAACGCCCATTGCTAAAATCATTCCTAATGCCATCGGGACAATCATGCGCATTAAACCTTGGACTAAAATTTTGCGGTTCATTCCAAGGATACTTCCACAAACTAAACAAGCAATATAGAAATAGAGAAAGTTTGCTTGTTTCATTAAAATATCTGTTGAGTCTAAGACATTCTGGTTGAGTAAATTGAAAAAGACCATAATTGATGGTACTAATAAAGATAAAATTGCAGGACCGCCAAAATGTTTCAAAATAGGAATATTTCCACCAATTGTTCCAAGTAACCAACCCATTGTTAAAATTACGGCAAAACCACCTAACATATTGACTGGTAGTTGTTCTAATAGAGCCGTAACAAGAATAATGCTAGCTGTTACAAGATAAACAGGTAACGTAACCGAACCAATCCTCGTTTTGGTTAATTTGTTGCGCCAATCTGTTTCGTTAGCAGCTGTTGCGTGCAATTTCTTTTCCATGCTATTTCCTCCTATAACTTTAATCTATATTCATCATAATGTAAACGTTTTCTGTAGAGTAGATTATTTAATTAATTTAACTAAAGAAAAGTTTTTTAACCAAATCTTCCTATGCTATACTTTATTTGAAGAGAAAAGAGGGATGGAATGAAGCGTGGCGGGAAATTATGGTGCTTCTTATCAGTGATTTTTATTGCAACATTAATTATTATGATTACTTTCTTTTACGGAGTAACGACGGTCCAAACAATTAAAGAAGTTCGTAAAAACCAAGAGCAAGCACTTTTAGCCGTCGGGGAACAGTTGGCTATTGAACCGAATGTTATTGAAGCCTTAAAGAATGATCACTATTCAGATGAATTGGAAGCGTATACGGTTCGTTTAGGTGAAATCCATCAGTTGGATTTTATCGTGATTATGAATATGCAGGGGATTCGTTTAACACATCCTGATCGCCAAAAAATAGGTAAGCATTTTGAAGGTGGCGATGAAGTGCGAGCATTAAAAGGGGAGGAACATTTGTCTGTTAGTCAAGGGAGTTTAGGAGAATCATTACGAGGTTTTGTCCCAGTCTATGATCAAGGAAAACAAATTGGGGTTGTGGCAATGGGCATTAAAATGACCTCGCTTTCACAATTGATTGAACGAACAAAAAATGATTACACAGTGAGTGTCCTTTTAAGTGTTGGTTTTGGCTTTATATTAGCCATCGTGGTTTCTTATTATTTAAAAAAACAACTTCACGATTTAGAACCAAGAGAAATTGCTCGTCTATTAGAAGAGCGAAACGCCATGCTTGAGGAAACGAAAGACGCAATCCTTGTGATTGATACCGATCAAAATATTTTATTAGCAAATATTGAGGCGACTAAAATGTATCATAATATAACAAATAGTGAAGAAAATTTACTAGGAAAGAAACTTTCAGCATTGGTTTTATCTCCTGAAAAATTAGTCGTACATTCAAAAACAGAGCAATTCTATCGTCAAAATGGCCAGGATTATTTCGTCTCAATCGCCCCGATTAATGTCCGTAAAAAAACAATTGGGCATGTTATCTTTCTGAAAAATGCGACGGAAACGTTTGTTGTCGCAGAACAGCTTGTCAGCACAACAACATATGCTTCGGCATTACAAAGTCAATCACACGAATTTATGAATAAGATGCATGTCATTTATGGCTTAGTCGATTTAGAAGATTATGAGGCGCTAAAACATTATCTAGCCGATTTATTGAAACCAGAAAAGGAATTTGCACAGCGCTTAGCTATTTTGGTCAGAAATCCTATTCTAGCAGGTTTTTTAAGTGGGGAAAGAATCAAGTTTGCAGAAATTAAAACACAATTAGCTATTGAAATTTATCCAGAAATTCCACCAAATAAACGAGATGAAGATACGCAAAATTTGATTGCTATCTACCGTTATATTCATCGTTTCCTGATGGAACAACCGTTACCAGAAGAGATCATTGAAACCATTGATTATCAGCCAGGAAGTTTGACGACGACTTATTCGTTTGCTTATCCAAAAGAACAACTGGAACGCTTTGAACAAGAGTTTTTCACTTCTTATTTGGCAAGATTATTAGAGAATGCGGAAGCGACATTGACTTGGGAAAACCAACAAAACAATTGGCTTGTCCTTCGCATAAATGTTCATTACGAAGGAGCAGAGGAAAATGAACCTATTGATTATTGAAGACGATCCTATGGTTGCATATATACATCAAAAATATCTTGAAAAATTAATTCACCAACCGACTATTTTTACGGTTGCAACAATTGCTGAAGGTCTACAACTAACGAAAGAAAAACAACCAGCACTTGTTTTATTAGATGTTCATTTAAAAGATGGCAATGGCTTGACCTATCTGGCAACAATTAGAGATGAAAAAATTGACACAGAAGTTATCCTGATTACGGCTGCCAACGAGTTGGAAAATGTTAAACGAAGCTTACATTTAGGCGTTTTAGACTATTTAGTTAAACCCTTCTCTTTTGAGCGATTTCAACAAAGTATCGAAAACTATCAGAAAAAAGCTGCTCAATTCACGCTGGAAACGGAGGAGCTTTCGCAAACAAAAGTGGACCAATTGTTTCATTCTTCACAGACAAACGCACGTAAAAATGAACAAGATATTCAAAACCTATCCTTAGAAAAAGGACTAACACAAGCAACATTACAATTATTGTTAAAAAAAATAGACGAATTTACCGACTATTTTACGATTCAAGAATTATCAGAAGCGAGTCAGCTTTCACATGTTTCTGTTCGCAAATATGTGTTGTTTCTAGAAAAAAATAACCTTTTAGAAAGTAAAAATAGCTATTTAAAAGTGGGGCGTCCCTATCAATCGTATCGGAGAATTTAGTATTTTTTATTTTTTAGTAAATAAAAAAGTAATTGAAAAGAGGCGAAATACAGCGGATACTCCTTTTTATTCTCATTTAAAGAACTTAATTGAGAATGGAAAAGAGGATATTACTTGTTATTTTTTGAGAATATATGATATTCTTTATTATGTAAGAAATAATATTATATGGGAGGAACGAGCGATGAAAGTTATTGTTTTAGGATCATCACATGGAGGTTATGAAGCGGTAGAGGAATTACTAAATCTTCATCCTGATGCAGAAATTCAATGGTATGAGAAAGGTGATTTTATCTCATTCTTGTCTTGTGGCATGCAGTTGTACCTAGAAGGAAAAGTGAAAGATGTTAATTCTGTTCGCTATATGACTGGCGAAAAAATGGAGAGTCGTGGTGTGAATGTCTTTTCTAATACTGAAATTACAGCGATTCAACCAAAAGAACACCAAGTGACAGTGAAAGATTTAGTGTCAGGTGAAGAACGTGTTGAAAATTATGATAAATTAATCATCAGTCCCGGAGCTGTCCCATTTGAATTAGATATTCCAGGTAAAGATTTGGATAATATTTACTTGATGCGTGGTCGTCAATGGGCCATTAAATTAAAACAAAAAACAGTAGATCCAGAAGTCAATAATGTGGTTGTGATTGGTAGTGGTTATATTGGGATTGAAGCTGCCGAAGCATTTGCAAAAGCCGGTAAAAAGGTTACTGTTATTGACATTTTAGATCGTCCATTAGGGGTATATCTAGATAAAGAATTTACAGATGTTTTAACAGAAGAGATGGAAGCTAATAATATTACCATTGCAACTGGTGAAACAGTTGAACGTTACGAAGGCGACGGTCGTGTGCAAAAAGTCGTTACAGATAAAAATGCGTACGATGCTGATTTGGTCGTTGTAGCGGTTGGCGTCCGTCCAAACACTGCTTGGTTAAAAGGTACCTTAGAATTACATCCGAATGGCCTAATCAAGACGGATGAATACATGCGGACAAGTGAGCCAGATGTATTTGCAGTAGGGGATGCTACGTTAATTAAATACAATCCTGCAGACACAGAAGTAAATATTGCCTTAGCAACGAATGCTCGTAAACAAGGTCGCTTTGCTGTGAAAAACCTAGAGGAACCAGTTAAACCTTTCCCTGGTGTTCAAGGATCTTCTGGCTTGGCCGTCTTTGATTATAAATTTGCTTCAACAGGGATTAACGAAGTCATGGCTCAAAAATTAGGAAAAGAAACAAAAGCGGTGACAGTAGTAGAAGACTACTTGATGGACTTTAATCCAGACAAACAAAAAGCTTGGTTTAAATTAGTGTATGATCCTGAAACAACACAAATTTTAGGCGCTCAATTAATGTCGAAAGCAGATTTAACTGCAAACATTAATGCTATTTCATTAGCGATTCAAGCCAAAATGACGATTGAAGACTTAGCCTATGCGGACTTCTTCTTCCAACCAGCGTTTGACAAACCTTGGAACATTATTAATACAGCGGCTTTAGAAGCGGTAAAACAAGAACGTTAATAGAAGAGAAAATAAAACCCATGAGTATTTATAGTACTCGTGGGTTTTATTTTTATTTTGTATTCAATTGATTTTTCAACTCTTGTTGGACACGATTTAATTCTTGTTCATCCACACGTTGATAGGAAACACCATCTTGCATAAAACCAGTACCTTGAAGTTGGTCTTGTTTCACTTTACCAAAGGCACTGCGATAATCTAAGGCAATTTTTTTCATGTCATCAAAACTTAAATCTGTCTTCATATTATCAGAAACAGCTGTTAAAATTTGTTGATAGTTGCCCACGCTATTAAGACTTAAGACTTTTTGGACGATGCCTTCAATCACTTTTCTTTGACGTTCTTGGCGGCCGTAGTCACCATTAGGATCTTCGTAACGCATTCTTGAATAGGAGAGTGCTTGTTCACCATCCAATGAAATTTTACCAATCGTAAAATCATATCCGTCTTGAGAAAAAGTCAGATTATTGTTCACTTCGATTCCGCCAACCGCGTTGACTAATTCTTTTAAACCAGCCATATTGATTGAAACATAATGATTAATAGGTATGTTTAAATAGTTTTCAACTGTGTCCATTGCTAAAGATGCCCCACCAAAAGCATAGGCGTGATTCAATTTATCTTGTTTTCCTTGACCTGGAATATCTACATAGGTATCGCGAGCAAGACTGACTAAGGTTGTTTGCTTATCACGAGGATTAACTGTTGCAACAATTGTTGTATCCGAACGACCTTGCTCGACACGCCCATCATCGCCTGTATCGATCCCTAATAATAAAACAGAAAAAGGCTCCTTATTGTTTAAATTGACCTGACTTTTTTTAGATCGTTCTACTGTTTCATAGGTTTTATCCATTGATTTAGAAACATCCCAATAAAGTTTTGCTCCCATTCCAACAACTGCAAGAAATAGAACCAAGATAATTCCAAAGATAATGGCAAAAATTTTCTTCCCTTTTGACATATTTTTCCTCCAATAATTTATCACAGGTTGTGATTTTTTTCTTATAGGTTAATCTTACTAATTTTTAGTGAAGAAGTATATAATAATTGTTGAAAGACTATAAAACTTTAAGGTATTTTGCATTATTTTTGCTTAATCTTTTGAAATATCTCAATTCTATTAAAATATGCGAATTAGTATATTACACGTTTTCAAGGTGTTTCATTGTTGATTAATTAGAATTTTAGTGGTATTTTTGTATTTGTAATTAGTACAGATTTTAATCGGAGGTATAACAGTGAGTAAAAAAGGATCAGATATCATAGTAGAAAGTTTAATCAATCACGAAGTGCCCTATATTTTTGGGATTCCCGGTGCAAAAATTGATGGAGTTTTTGATGCATTAGTTGACAAAGGTCCAGAATTAATTTTAGCTCGACATGAACAAAACGCTGCCTTTATGGCACAAGGGATTGGTCGTTTGACGGGAGAGCCTGGCTTAGTTATTGCAACTAGTGGACCTGGTGCCAGCAATTTAGCAACTGGGTTAGTAACTGCGACTGCAGAAGGGGACCCTGTTTTAGCATTGGCTGGACAGGTGAAACGGTCCGATTTGTCAAAATTAACTCACCAAAGCATGAATAATGCTGCATTATTTAGTCCAATAACAAAATTCAGTACAGAAATTCAAGATCCAGAAACATTATCTGAAAATATTGCCAATGCTTACCGTATCGCCAAAACAGCGAAAAAAGGCGCAACATTCTTATCGATCCCACAAGATGTCACAGATAGTCCGGTGACAGGTGAAGCAATTAAGCCTTTGTCGGCTCCGAAACTGGGCCATGCATCAGCAGAAACAATCGCAGCTTTAGCTGAACGAATCAAGCAAGCGAAATTACCTGTTTTACTTTTAGGAATGCGGGCCTCTGCACGAAAAGTTACCGCAGCCATTCGTGAATTGGTTGCTATAACTGGTTTGCCAGTCGTGGAAACGTTCCAAGGAGCAGGAATTATTTCAAAAGAATTAGAAGAACATTTCTTTGGGCGTGTTGGTTTATTTCGAAACCAACCTGGGGATCGTTTGTTAAAAAGAAGTGATTTAGTGATTGCGATTGGTTATGACCCCATTGAATATGAAGCACGTAATTGGAACGCAGAAAAAGATGCGCGCGTTATTGTTATTGATGAAGTTCAAATGGAAATTGATCAATATATGCAACCGGAAGAAGAGCTAATTGGTGATATGTCTAAAAATATTTTGAAATTATCAGAAGCATTTAGTGAACCAATATTAACAGAAGATGCGCAAGATTATTTAGAAACGCTTCAAGAAAAATTAACGATTAAAGAAGTAAAAACAAGTACAATTGAAAATCGATTACATCCATTAGAAATTGTTCAAACGCTTCAAGAAAAAACCACGAATGAAATGACAGTTACTGTTGACGTAGGGAGTCACTACATTTGGATGGCTCGCCACTTTAGAAGTTATGAACCGCGTCATTTATTATTTAGTAACGGTATGCAAACATTAGGTGTCGCTTTGCCTTGGGCAATCTCGGCTGCGCTGGTTCGTCCGAATACACAAATTATCTCTGTTTCTGGGGACGGCGGTTTCCTATTTTCGGCGCAAGAATTAGAAACAGCGGTTCGTTTAAAGCAAAATATCGTGCATATTATTTGGAATGATGGTAGTTATGATATGGTTAAATTCCAAGAAGAAATGAAATATAATCGATCCTCTGGCGTAGATTTTGGTCCAGTTGATTTTGTGAAGTATGCTGAAGCTTTTGGAGCCAAAGGGGTTCGAGTTCATTCACAAGCAGAATTTGCCGTAGCTTTAGAAGAAGGAATGCAAACAGAAGGCCCAGTGATTATTGATGTTCCTGTGGATTATTCAGATAATCAAGAATTAGGTAAAACATTGTTACCAGATCAACTTTATTAGGAGATGGAAAAATGAGCGAACAATATGTTTATCAACATGGTACGCTAGGCGGTTTAATGGAAAGTTTGATGGCAGGAACGGCAGAAATTGGTACGTTACTCACGCAAGGTGATTTTGGAATTGGGACATTAGAAGGCTCAAATGGCGAAATTATTTTATTGGACGGTATATTGTATCATGCGAATCAAACTGGCGAAATTACTATTTTAGAAGGCGAAGAATTAACGCCATATGCCGCAGTTACTCGTTTTCAAGAAGATGGCGCATTCCCTGTATCAACGGAAACCGATGAAAATATTAAAGCACAAATTTTAGAAAAAATTAGTCCTAATTTTTTTGCGGCAATTAAAATTAGCGGTCTTTTTGCGAAGATGCATGTCCGTGTGGCACCTAAACAAGAAAAACCATATCCACCATTTGTAGAAGCAGCACGCAATCAACCTGAATTTACAGCGGAGAATATTCAGGGAACAGTTGTAGGGTTCTTTACACCTAAATTATTTCATGGTGCTTCTGCTGCAGGATTTCATTTGCACTTTATCAGTGAGGATCACCAATTTGGTGGGCACATTCTTGATTTTGGCATTAAACAAGGGACTGTTTCTTGGATGGAAGCAGCAGAATTGCGGCAGCATTTTCCAGTTCATGATGCTGATTATCGGAATAAAGAAATTGATATTGCAAAAGCTTTGTCTGCAATTGAAGAAGCGGAATAACTGAATAACAAGGCACATTTCTCCACGCCCATTCAAGTTGACCTAGTTAGTCAACTTGAATGGGCTTATTGCTGTTCGTCGCTTTTTGTTGTTATTTTTCAAAAAAAAATAGTATCCTTTTTATAATAAGCAAATAACAATTGGAAAGGATGGCGTAATGGACACACTTTATAGAAGTTGGCAATTATCTGGTTGGCTCTATCATGATATTTTTGTCATCATTGTAGCAATTATTTTTATAGTAATTAGTGGTATTTTGGTTATTTCCTTAATAAGAAGGCGGAGTACAAGGAGACTGGTTCCCTATGCGTTAATTTTGTTGGTTTATCTTGCAGTGGTACATTTTGCTGGTTTAATCTTTTTCGGAATGTTTCGTTCAGTAACGATTGAAGAGAAAAGTGCGACGTTTTATTCTGAAAAAACGAAAGGCTTAACTTCAATCGAGCGAATGATTATCCCAAATGGACGAACGAATGGCATTAGCACCAGTAACTCATTGTTCCAAGTGATTTCTGTTAATAGTCAGACGGGCGAACGAATGTGGAGTAAACGTTTAGGCTGGCGTGATTATTTAATTGGTCAAACGGATCAATATGTGGTTTTGAATAATGCTGATAACGAGGCCATTTACTTACTCGATACAAAAACAGGGAAAAAACAGTTTTCCGAAGCGGATTTAGTGAAGAAATTCCCTGAATTAAAAGACTATTTAAGCTCTGATTTCGTTGATTATCGTTTTATGGATAATCGCTATCTCTATATTTATGGATTAAACAATCGATATTATCAATTAGATTTGAAAAATTGGCAGTTAAAACAAGACCCAACTTTCAAAGAAGTCTTTCAAACACAAGAAGCGCCTAAATGGACGGTAGATTCAAATGAGAGTCAAATTGGTCAAGAGCTGTCATCGGAAGAGCGAACAACAGTGCAAGGAAAACTAGAAGAGCAACTAATAGCACCAGTTTTACTAGGCAAGAAAGATGAAGCAAATTATTATGTTCTGTCATACAAGAAAAGACAAAGTATTCAAGCGATAGTTGGCTTATACAATTGGCAGAAAAAAACATACGAGTGGCAAACACCGTTGCTTTTAACTAAAGAAAATGTACCTATTGAAGCTTTTCAAGTAGAGGATGCGTTGTTCATTAAAGTCCCGCGTTATTTATACAAAATTAATTTGAATAATGGCAACCAAGAGTATCAGTTTGATTACCGCTGGGGCCAAGTGATTCGTTAAACGAAAAGCGGTAAAGTATGTTTAGACGAATAGAAGGAGCAAATAGTCCTTATGATATAAAGAAACGCTTAGAAGAGTAGTGATTTCGCTAGTTTTCTAAGCGTTTCTTTATTTTATGCAGGTCCAGAGATTAAATTCCAGATAATCGAACCTGTATATGCGCCAGGAAATAATTGTGAAACAGGGGTTTGAATTGCAAGAGAAATATCGGTCATGCGGCCACTCCACATGCCTTGTCCTTTTCTGTCACCAGCGTTACTCATTAAAGTCGCACCGTTACCGATAATAATTGGGTTGGTCGGGAAGTCGGGTGCAGCAGGATCTTCTGAAAAATCCAGTCCATACATTGTATTTGTCATAAAGAAACGCCTTAACGTTTTGTCATAGCGGGCATAGCCGCCTGTTAATTGAAACGTAATGATGCCTAGTAAAGAATGAGCTTCGTTTCGCATGTGTGGGATTTCAGCAGTGACATGCCAACCAGTTAAGGCTCCGCGAACATCCCCCATCCCGAAGTGTCTCATTGTATGAGTATTACCTTCAGAAGGTCGTATAGGAACTGCTGTTAAATCACCAGAAATCGCTTGGGTTTCAAAAGTAAATTCTTTCGGAATGAAGAGCAAGTCAAAACTAGTGTTAGGATTTTCTAAATCAGGATCAACGGTATCGTCAACCGATTCATCGCCAGGCAGCCCTCCAAGTTCTAGCTCAACTGAAACAGGCGTTTTTCCAGAACGAGTGGCAAAAGAAACCGATGGGTCAAAAGTAAAGAGACTGAATACTAGAAACAAGACTGTCATTGATTGATAAGTGAGTAGATTTTTTTTATTCAAGAAAGTTCCTCCTTTAGGGGCTGATAATATAAGTATACGCAAAAAGAGCTGTTTTTATTTATCAGTAATTTACAGGGAATTCGAAAATATTGAGACAAATAGTTTTTAATATTAGTTGAGAAAAGTGAGTCGACAATTTTTACTTGTTGATTCTGTCTTTTTTGAGCACCATTCGTTATATCAAGCATGCTAAAATATAAAAGAAATCATCAGGTATCACTAATGAAAAGGGAGAGGAGGAGAAAACTTTGAGTAAGTGTTTGGGGTTGTTGGTGATTTTATTTGTATTAACTGGCTGTTCAGGAAGTAGGAATTCGCAACAGGAAGTCGTTATAGAAAAGTCTGCTAATAATGACAAAGCAAGACAATTTGTTGATCAAAAAAATCCGCATTTAGGAACGCAATTAGAAGCAGAATCTTATACTAAACAGGAAGCGATTGAATTTTTACAAAATGGTTTAGGGATACCAACGAATGACTCGGCGTTTCATTATACGTTTAAGCAGTCAAATAAAGGAAGTTATGTTGTTCAAATTAGATCTGAAAAGAATAGTGTCTCGAAAGAGAATGGATTGTTCGGATATTATCAGGTGTATCAAGATGGTATTATAGTGAAAATGATGGAAAAGGATCAAACGTTCCAAGAAAATTAAGTGATAAATAAAAAAGTTGACAAAAAACACAAACAGTTTTGT
This sequence comes from Enterococcus sp. DIV1537a, assembly GCF_051712085.1. Lineage (NCBI taxonomy): Bacteria > Bacillati > Bacillota > Bacilli > Lactobacillales > Enterococcaceae > Enterococcus > Enterococcus sp. DIV1537a. The sequence goes on from NZ_JBIOOE010000001.1 coordinate 1,061,669, forward strand.
TTGTGTTTTTTTGTTTAATGTTCGTGTTTTATTTTTTAATAACCTTTTCCGAAAAAATATACGAACGTTCGGGTTTAAAAACGAACAAAAAGATGAAAATGTGTTGAAATATACGTTTTCCTTGCGTATACTGATGAAGTGAAAAAACGAACGAGGAGTGTACGAATGAACAAGAAAGTTCCTTATTTAATTGTGGCACCGGGGCTAGTACTATTATTATTTTTCTTAATGATTCCATTAATTACTAGCATTTTGCCAACCATTTTTACTGATCATGGCTTGACACTAAATCAGTATGTTACTTTTTTTAAAGATGACTATAATGTTTCAATTTTCTGGCGAACGATAAGAGTTTCGTTAATTGTGACGGGGATTTCAATCGTGTTGGGCATTCCAACGGCATACTTTATTGCTAGAGTTTCCAAAAAATGGCGTGGCTTTTTAATGGCTATGACCTTGTTTCCACTATTAACCAACTCAGTTATTCGAAGTTTTGCTTGGATTAACATTTTAGGAAAAAACGGTGTAGTGAATACGTTGTTATTAAAAACAGGCTTAATTGAGCAACCGCTGAATTTATTGTATACAGAATTTGCAATTATTATCGGTTCAGTGTATTTATTTTTACCGACAATGATTATGACCTTAGTTGGGGTTATGGAAAACATTGAAGGAGAAATGCTTGAAGCGGCTGAGACGCTAGGCGCCAATCCAATGACGGCTTTTCGGAAAATTGTTTTACCTTTATCAATTCCAGGCACCATCGTAGGAAGTATATTAGTGTTTACAGGAACTTTAACGGCTTATACGACGCCACAGCTGTTAGGTGGTAACCAAAAAATGATGATGTCGACCTTCTTATATCAAAAGGCTAATACTTTAGGTGATTGGCAATCGGCGAGTGTTCTTGCATTTATTATGATTTTAACAACATTAATTGTGATGAAAGGCCTAGACATGGTCGCTAAGAAAGTAGATCGGAGAGAAGCAAATCATGCGTAAGCAAAAAGGACTATCTGTTATTGCAATTCTAGTTTTTCTGTTTTTATTTTTACCATTATGTTTGATTGTGGTGACTTCTTTTGGAACAGCCGCAGCGATTCAATTTCCGATTAAAGGATTTACTTTAGATTGGTACGCCAAAGCATTACAATCGGAAACGTTTATGGACAGTTTTAAGTTAAGCTTGTTGATTGGGGTATTAGCGACTGTTTTAGCATTAATAGTAGGGATTCCGGCTTCCTATGCGCTGGCACGTTATTCCGTTCGCGGGCGCAACTTTATTAAAAGCTTTTTCTTATCCCCAACTGTGATTCCAGGAATTGTGGTCGGGTATACGTTATTTCAATATATTGTTATTAAATTAGGTTTGCCTGTCTTTCAAGGATTATTAATGGGGCATTTTTTAATTAGTTTGCCTTATATTATTCGAGTGGTTGGGTCAAGTATGGAACAACTAGATTATTCAATGGAAGAAGTAGCTTGGACATTAGGTTGTACAAGATTGCGAGCTTTCATTCAAATTGTTTTACCCAATGTGTCTTCGGGAATTTTTGCAGCCTTTATGTTAGCATTTGTCAATTCGTTTAACAATGTTCCTGTATCGATGTTTTTATCAGGTCCCGGTGTGACGATGCTGCCTACTTCTTTATTAAGTTATATGGAATACAATTATGATCCAACTGTTTCAGCAATTTCTGTATTGTTGATGCTACTAACAATGGGCTTAATGTTTTTAATTGAAAAAACGTTGGGACTGGCTTCCATTGCCTAAAACATGGAAGAAGCACGAGATAGAAAGAGGAGAAAATTTTGACTTTTGTAGATTTAAAAGATATTCGCGTCAGCTATGACGGAAAACAAGATATTTTAAAAGATTTAAATATTTCAATGGAAAAAGGAGAGTTAGTTTCTTTATTAGGACCGAGTGGTTGTGGTAAAACGACTACGCTAAGAGTGATTGCTGGATTAATTAAGCCAAACGACGGACAGTTTTTCGTTGACCAAGAAGAACTAACAAAGGTTCCTGTCCATAAAAGAAACTTCGGGATGGTTTTTCAAAGCTATGCGTTATTTCCCCATTTAACGATTGCAGAAAATGTCGCTTTTGGGCTGAAATTACGCAAAGAAAGCAAACAAACCATGGACCAAAAAGTCACGGAAATGCTAAAAGTATGTGGTTTAGAAAGCTTGGGCGACCGTTATCCAAAACAATTATCTGGTGGTCAAAGACAGCGGGTTGCGCTAGCACGTGCTCTGATTATTGAACCTAAACTATTACTACTAGATGAACCGTTGAGTAATTTAGATGCAAAATTGCGAGTAGCAATGAGGATTGAAATCAAACGGATTCAACAACAATTAGGCATTACGACAGTTTTTGTCACACATGACCAAGAAGAATGTTTTTCTATTTCAGATAAAGTGGCCATTATGAATAATGGCGTGATTGAACAATATGATTCACCAGAAACGATTTATCGTTTGCCTCGTACTAAGTTTGTCGCTGAATTTATCGGTTTTGAAAACTTTTTCTCTGTCGAAAAAATGGAAGCCGGTCATTATCGGACACAAACAAATCAAATAGTGAAAACGACTAATCCTGAACCAAATGTTACAACGACGGTGGCAACGATTCGTCCAGAGGACATTGAGATTGTTTCAGAAGCTGCTACTAATACTGTCGCAGGTACTGTCGCTGTCCGAACATTTTTAGGGAAAAGCTATCAATATGAAGTGGAAACAGCGTTAGGTACATTGCTGGTTAATGGAACAAGTGAACAGTTATATGAAACAAACGAAACCATTCACTTGGCCTTTCCAGCTGAGAAATTAGTTATTTTAGAAAAATAAAAACCATTTTGGAGGAAGATTTAAAAATGAAAAAACGCGTAATTTTAGGGACATTAGTCGCTGTAACGTTATTAATGACTGCTTGTGGAAACAGCGAAGCAACTACGAAAAGCGAGAGTAAAGGTGGAAGTAATGCTTTAGTCGTTTCAACTTTCGGATTAAGTGAAGATATTGTCAAAAAAGACATTATCGCTCCATTTGAAAAAGAGAATGAAGCGAAAGTTACCTTAGAAGTAGGCAATAGCGCAGACCGCTTTACGAAATTAAAAAATAATCCCAATGCGGGAATTGATGTCATTGAATTAGCACAAGCAAATGCAGCACAAGGTGGAAAAGAAGGGTTATTTGAAAAAATTACAGAAAAAGAAGTACCTAATTTAAGTCAGTTAACGCCGGGAGCAAAAGAGGTTTTTGAAAGTGGTGCTGGCGTACCAATCGCTGTAAACAGTATCGGGATTGTTTACAACAAAGAAAAATTAGGCAAAGAAATTAAAAACTGGGATGACTTATGGTCAGCTGATTTGAAAGGTAAAATTTCTGTTCCAGACGTTGCCACGACGGCAGGTCCTTTAATGTTGTACGTTGCTAGTGAACATGCTGGTCAAGATATTACAAAAGATAACGGGAAGGCCGCTTTTGAAGCGATGAAAGAATTAAAACCAAACGTTGTTAAAACGTATTCAAAATCGTCAGACTTAGCTAATATGTTCCAATCTGGTGAAATTGAAGCAGCTGTGGTTGCTGATTTTGCGGTTGATATTATTCAAGGCGCAGCAGAAAACGTGACGTATGTCGTCCCAGAAAGCGGCACGTATGCCAACTATAATACAGTCAATATTCCTAAAAAAGCACAAAACAAAGAAACCGCCTTTAAATTTGTTAACGCACGGATTAGTGAAGAATCACAAAAGGTCAAAGCGATTTCATTAAATGAAGGACCTACAAATCAACAAGTAACGCTAAGCGAAAAAGAAGCGAAAAATAAAACATATGGTGCCATTGCCGAACGTGCCAAAACAGTCGATTTTAATTTTATTAATAGTCAACTAGCGGATTGGATTGATCAATGGAATCGGACGATGAATCAATAGTTTTAGAAAAGAGGGACAAAATGAACGTCGATGTATTACTAAAAAATGTGTGGCTGTATCAAACAGTCACTCAAACATTCGTTCAACGAAATGTTGCGATTAAAAATGATAAATTTTATTACATTTATGAAGAAGAGAACGTCAATTTGCAGCCCAAAAAAACAATTAATGCCGAGAATCAATGGATGATTCCCGGCTTAATTGATGCACACATGCATATTGAAAGTTCCATGACGACACCTACTATTTTTTCCAAAGCAGTAGTGCGTTACGGTGTGACAACGGTGATTGCCGATGCCCATGAAATGGCTAATGTATTTGGCTTAGAAGGCTTAAAAGCTTTTATGGCCGCTGAAACAGAACTAGATATCTTTCACGCAATTCCTTCCTCGGTTCCTTCGACCACTCCCGAATTAGAAACAACTGGTGGGATTATCGGCTTAGCAGAAGTAGCAGAATTACTCAAAGAACCAAAAGTGATTTGTTTAGGGGAAGCCATGAATTTTAAAGGGATTTCCTATGAGCCAGATTCTTTAATTCGTCAAATTATCGATTTGTGTCAAAAACAACGACCAACCATGCCTTTAGAAGGCCACTGTCCTAAAATCGAAGATCAAGAGTTAGCAGATTTTCTATATAGTGGTATCACTTCAGATCATACCCATCAATTTCCTAAAACGTTAAAAGAAAAGATTGAAGCGGGCGTCTTTATTCAATTTCAAAATAAATCAATCACTCCTGAAAATATTCAGGTGATAGTAGACAATGACTTCTACAATTATGCAAGTATTATCACGGATGACGTGATGGCTGATGATTTGCTAAAAGGTCATCTAAATGAAAATGTCAAAAAAGCCGTTCATGCAGGATTGCCTATCGAAAAAGCCATTTATATGGCAACTTATACGCCGGCCAAACGAATGGGTCTCCATGATCGTGGCGAAATTGCACCTGGTAAAAAAGCTGACTTTTTGTTATTAAATGACTTAGAAAGTTTTGATATTAATACGGTTTATAAATCTGGAAAGGTCGTTTTTGAAAAAGGCGAGCCCTTCCATTATCCAGAAAAAATCGAAGAGTTTCCAGCCGCTTACCAACAAACCATCCAATGTAAAAAGTTAACAGAAGAAGATTTACTTTTAAAGGTGGCTACAACAAAAGAAACAGTTCGTTGTAATGTGATTCAAAAACAAGAAATTGGCACATTTACAGAGCGAATTACAAAAGAAATTCCTGTTGAAAATGGATTGTTGCAATGGCAAAAAGCCAACTGTGCCTTATTAATTGTGATGGAACGTTACGGAAAAAATGGCAATATTTCTTTTTCTTTAATGGATCAACCCCTTTCCGAGAAAGGAGCCATTGCGACAACCTGGGCCCATGATCATCATAATTTAATGGTGATGGGTAATACGATTGAGGATATTCTGTTAGCGCAGAATGAATTATTAGCGATGCAAGGCGGCTATTTGGTTGCTTCGGATCAGCAAGTTATGGCAACTTGTCCTTTACCAATTGGTGGGATTTTATCGCAAGCACCGATTGAACAATTAGGCGCTTCTTTACAAAAAGTCCGACAAGCTATGCAAGCGTTAGGCTATCAAAATATGAATGAAATCATGTCTTTTTCTACACTATCATTGCCTGTCTCGCCAGCCATTAAAGTGACAGATTTTGGGATGATGGATACGAAATCACAACGTTTCTATCCATTAGTTTTTCCAGAGGATGGAGTTCTTTTGCATGAAAACACTCATTAAAAATGTGCATATACTAACAATGGATGAGCAATTTTCAGAAATCAAAGCCGGCTATTTAGTGATTGAAGAAGACACAATTGTGGAATTAGCACCAATGACCACACTTGATGAAAAGCGAATGGCTGCAAATCAAGTAATCGATGGTCAAAATGGAATTTTAATGCCTGGGATGATTAACACCCATACCCATGTAGGCATGATTCCGTTTCGTTCGTTAGGAGACGATGTGCCAGATCGACTCCGGCGTTTTCTTTTTCCATTAGAACAATTCATGACAAAAGAATTAGTAGGATGCAGTAGTGATTATGCAATTGCTGAAATGTTACTGAGTGGTATTACGAGCTTTTGTGATATGTATTATTTTGAAGATGAAATTGCTAAAAGTTGCGAAAAAATGAGTGTTCGCGCTTTGCTCGGAGAGACGATTATTGATATGCCCACTTGTGATAGTCCGGAACCTTCAGGCGGTCTTTTTTATGCGGAAACCTTTATTCGCAAGTGGCAAGGTCATCCGTTGATTACGCCTATGCTTGCGCCGCATGCACCGAATACCAACTCACCAGAAGTGTTAGCAAAAATTATTGAACTTAGTCGGCGATACCAAGTTCCTATGACCATGCACGTTGCTGAAATGACTTATGAAATGGCTGAGTTTGAAAAAGCCTATCAAAAAACACCAATTGCTTTCTTAGAAGAACTGGGTTATTTGAGTGAGCCGTTTATTTTAGCGCATTGTATTTTGGCAACAGATGAAGATCTTGCGAGTTTAGCTGCTACTAATGGAAAAGCGCGTGTCGCTCATTGTATCGGTGCGAATACTAAATCAGCCAAAGGCGTAGCGCCGATTAAGCAAATGCTTGATCAAGGGATTATTGTCGGTTTAGGCACGGATGGACCTAGTAGTGGGAATACATTAGATTTATTCACCCAAATGCGTATGGTTGCGAATTTTCATAAGACAGCACACCAAGATCGCTCCTTGTTTCCTGCTAAAGAAATTGTTTATCTGGCAACGATGGGGGGCGCTAAAACGTTAGGCTTGGCGGAGCAAGTCGGCTCATTGGAAGTGGGCAAAAAAGCGGATATAACATTAATTGAAACGCAATCAGTTAATATGTTTCCGATTTTTGATGCCTATTCAGCGTTGGTCTATTCAGCAAATGCTAGCAATGTTGAAGCCGTTTGGGTGAACGGTCAACAGTTAGTTGCCAATAAAGAATTACAACAAGCTAATCTCAAAGAAATCAAGGAAAAATTATATCAGGCCATGAATACGTTTGTGAAAGAAGCTAAAAAAAGAGCTGCTCTCTAAACAAAGCAAGTATGACGTATCGGATTGATTAAATAACGCTGAATTGACGTTTAGTGATTCAGGTTCTAATAGAGCGCAGACAAACTTTTAATGAAAGAGTTGTCTGTGTTCTTTTTTGTTATAAACATTTTTCTTTTTCTATATATATTTTTAAGGTAAGTTGTATTATAGTAAGTTTGAGAAGATGAGAATGAGAGGAAAAGCAATGAATATACAACGGTTTATAGAAAAACGCAAAGCACGTGGTTTGTCGCAAAGTGAATTGGCTAAAGGGATTTGTACGCAAGTTACGGTTAGTCGCTTTGAAAAGAATGGTCAAGTCCCGACTTTAAAAATATTGATCCAACTATGTAATCGTTTAGAGCTACCTTTGGGTGAACTCTTCCCGCGCGTAGGGATTAAACAACCTGAAATTCTTGAAAAAATGGAAGAAGCAGAATTCTTCTTGATTACCAGCGAACATGACCAATTGCAAACAATTTTAAAAAATATTCCTTTTGATGAAATCAAAGATTCCCAACTGTTATTAGAATATTATTATTTACAAGGCTTTGTCATGATTTTTCAAAATGCTTCGTTGATGGATTGCTTATTTACCTTTGAAAAACTTCTGTTTGAAGAGCAAAAATACACGAGCGATATTTACCGTTTGTTAGCTTTTACTGGAATTGGCATGGCCTATGCCAAAGAAGGCGAAATTGAGAAAGCCGAATTTTATTTCAATAAGGTCTTCAAGGAAATATATCTTTATACTATTCAATCAATGGAAGATACTTGGCGAGTATTAAATGTTGTCTTTCACTGTGGTGTTTTTTATGCAGAAAAAGGCGATTTAGAAACAAGTGATGCTTTGTTAGAGTATGCGATTTCCATCTGTTCTGATAATCACGTCACGTATTACTTGGCAAGAGCAGCTTTCCAACTTGCGAAAAATGCCTTAGCTGAAGAAAAGCCGCAAGAACAAATTTTAGAACTACTACAAGATGCCCGCGCGTATGCAAAAATCAATAAAAACCGCATCTTGTTGGAAGCAATTCAAACATTGAAAGAAACAATTTTATCTAAGAATAATTAGTTTATATAGAAAATTATATATTTATTTTCAAAATATAATAAAAAAAGCGTTTTTTAAAAGAGTTCAAGACATGTTACGACCTTAAATGAAAATTTTAAGGTCGTTATTTTATATAAAAAAATATATAAACGACTTGACTGGCATCAAATAAAGGCGTATGATTCATTTGTGAATAAATGTGAAATAAAACACAATATTTCGTGGAGAGGAAGTCTTGAGGTGCAACAAAGTCAAACTATTTATTTGATGGGCACAGTAATAGATGTATTTGTAGACCATGAAGAACCTGAAAAAATTCTAGAAGAAGTGCATCAACGATTGATCACTTATGAACAACGTTTTAGTGCAAATGATTCAACTTCGGAACTGATGGCTGTCAATCAACAAGCTGGGCAAAAACCAGTCAGCGTTCATCCAGAGTTGTATCAATTAATTGCATTAGGGAAAAAACATAGTTGTGATCCAGCTAGTCATTTGAATGTTACCATTGGCCCGTTAGTTCAAACATGGCGAATCGGTTTTAAAGATGCCCGTGTCCCGTCAGAAGAGGAAATTAAAGCCTGTTTGAAAAAAATTAATCCAGAAAAGATTCACTTAAATCCCTTAAAACAAACGGTTTTTTTGGAAGAAGAAGGAATGAAATTAGATCTGGGGGCTTTAGCAAAAGGCTATATCGCTGATTTACTAATTTCCTATTTGAAAGAAGTCCATGTGACGTCTGCTTTGATTAATCTGGGCGGCAATATTGTGACGTTGGGGCCCTCTACGCATCAAAACAAAAAATGGCGAATTGGTATTCGCAATCCGCAAGAATCCAGAGAAACAATCAGCTTACTTGTCGAAGTGGCTAATCAATCGGTTGTGACGTCGGGCATTTATGAAAGAAGTTTAACCGAAGCTGGGCGAGTCTATCACCATTTGTTGGATCCGACAACCGGATATCCATTGGAAACTGAAATGGCCAGCATCACAATTATCTCGGATGCTTCAGTGGATGGTGAGATTTGGACAACGCGTTTATTTGGTTATCCAATTCCAGAAGCGCTTGAAATCCTCAATCAACTAGATGGGATTGAAGGAGTCATCATTACACAAGACCAGCAAATTTTATATAGCAGTGGGTTAGCAGATACTCTTCACATTATCCATTCATAGAACCGAAAAAGAAAGGACAGCTCATTATGAAAAAAATTATCGGCTTAGTAGGAACGAACTCAGAGCAATCAACCAATCGTCAACTTTTGCAATTTATGCAACACTATTTTGCGCAGGAGGCTGACATTGAACTAGTTGAAATTGTTGACTTTCCTATGTTTAACAAGCCAGAAGACAAAGTTTTGCCAGAAATAGTTAAAACGGTTGCTGAAAAAATTGAAGCAGCAGATGGCGTCATTATCAGTACGCCTGAATATGACCATGCGGTGCCGGCTTCTTTGATGAATGCCCTAAGTTGGCTATCTTACGGGATTTTTCCGTTTGTTGATAAACCAGTTATGATTACTGGTGCATCTTATGGCACGTTAGGTTCCTCTAGAGCACAAGCGCATCTGCGTCAAATTTTAGATGCTCCTGAATTGAAAGCACGAATTATGCCAAGCTCTGAATTTCTATTAGCGCATTCCTTACAAGCTTTTGATGAAAACAATGCGTTAAAAGATTCAGAACAAATAGATAAACTAGCTGGTTTGTTTGCAGATTTTTGTGTATTTATTGAAATTACAGAACAGCTGAAACATGCGCATGCGCAAAACAAACAAGAAGCAGAAAATTTCTCATGGGAAACGATTTAACGAAATGGAGTGAATAAAATGAAATTAATTGGGATCGTCGGATCAAATGCTGATTCTTCTTATAATCGGTTACTACTGCAATATATTGGCAAAGAGTTTTATAAAATGTTCGACTTGGAAATTTTAGAAATTAAAGATATTCCAATGTTTAATCAAAGTAAGGATCAAACGAACAGTGTCTTGATTCAGAATATGAATCGCAAAATTTTACAAGCAGACGGCGTAATTATTGCGACGCCCGAACATAACCATACCATTCCTGCCGGTTTGAAAAGTGTGTTAGAATGGTTATCTTTCAAAATTCATCCGCTGGAAAATAAACCAGTAATGATTGTTGGTTGCTCTTATTATGATCAAGGAACCTCACGTGCGCAATTACATCTCCGTCAAATTCTTGATGCACCTGGTGTCAATGCGATCGTGATGCCTGGAAACGAGTTTTTATTAGGGAAAGCTAAAGAAGCATTTGATGAAAACGGCAACTTAATTGCGGAGGGAACACGTCAATTTTTAGAAAGCACATTACAAAAATTCGTGGAATTCATTGATGTGATTTCAAAATTAGAAGGGGCTAAGCCAAAAGACTTACCTGAAGATTTACATGCAAAAGGAACCATTGAAACAACGATCGAAGGGGTTGATATGGCAGCAGATGATTGGGTAGAACAAGCAGCAGAAGCGGTTCAGGCTGTTGAAGGCGACACATACGTAAAATTAGATCGAGGCATTTTAACCGTTGATCAGCTAAATTATTTCTTAAAATCAATGCCAATGGAATTGACTTACGCAGACAGTAACAATCAATTTTTATATTACAATAAAAAAATGGCTGCTGAAGAAATGTTTGCTAAACGGCAACCAGGACAAGTTGGTAATCCATTAGCGAATTGCCATCCACCAAAAGCATTGAAAAATGTAGAATGGGTGATTCAGCAATTACGGTCAGGAAAAACAGATGTTATTCGCGTTCATGTTCCAATGCACGGACCAGATACCTATGTAGTGCATAACTATCAAGCGATGTATGATGATAATGGAAATTACGCGGGAATTAATGAGTATATTTTAGACTTTAAACCAATTGTTGATTGGTATTTAAAACAAACTGGGCAAGAATTAGTCGGTGGAAAAAACGTCGATGCAGTCAGTGGTGCCTCCAAAAAAGAAGCGCCAGAAACGGCAGATAGTGTCTCAAGTGCATCAGTCCATGAAGAAGAGTCAGCGATCGAAAAGCCAACAGTTGACAGCGTTTCTAGCGCTTCAATTAAAGAGTAAAATAACAGCAAAAAATAGCGGCAACAAGTAGTCATACTGTATTCAGATTAGCAATGCCAAATGAGGACTTTTATTGACAGAAGCTGATACTTAAAAGAGTAAGAACTTTATAGGAAGATAGTATAGAAGACGAACCAAAAGTTTCAATCATTTTTGACGAATAGGCTAGAAAAGAAACAGAAAATTAGTCAAACAAATCAGCTTTTCTTTAAATTTAAAGTAAAAAAATAACAAAAAAAGCCTCCTTGGTGACGCAAGGGGGCTTTTTTTGGTTAAAATAATACTTTTCTATGAAGATTCCTAAATATTGAAAGAATCATTTTTAAATTTGTGGAAAAAATAAGCAAGATTGACACTCACGTCTTGTTAAAAAAATAGATACTTAAGGCGTGATAGTTTGGAGTTGAAAATGTGACTACTTTGTTAGATGAATTATTAGACCAAGAATTCCGAGATAAATTACTTATTTATCAAACTTTTATGAATAGTGAAGGTCCATTATTAAAAGAAGAATTTTATGGATATTTTGATTTATCCACTCAAAAGTTAGAATCGTTGTGCCGTCAAATAAATTATGAATGTACACAGATTTCTTCAAGGAGTCAAATTCTTTTTCCAGCTAAAGGACTGATTAGTGCGCAAAAATTATCGCAAATTGATTATCAAGCCTTAAGAAAATATTATTTTGATCAATCACTAATGGCCAAGTTGCTTCTTGATGTGGGCCTCTATCAAAAGCACACGATTCAAGAATTTTCTCAAATTCATTTTATGAGCAAAAGCAAAATTTATGCCTTCTCGTATAAGCTAAATCTGATTTTAGCTAATTGGCGTATTAAATTAAAGTCAACAGGCTTGGTTGGAGAAGAGAAAAATATCCGAAGTTTTTGTTTTCAATGCTTGTATTATTTTTATGGAAGTAATCAAGAAAGGCTGCCTAACATTTTGCTGGAAAATAGTCCTGGCATTAAACGATTTATAAACGATTTACAACTGATGTATCAAAGAACGTTTAGTCTTAATCAAAGCGCACAACTATTTATTCTTTTAACGATCCAACGTTTTCGTGTATTTTCTGATCATGTAGTGGACTCTTTTACGGAAGTTCATGTGCCTAGCTGTTTACAGCATGCGTTTGAAAAAATCTATACAAGTGAAACACCTCTTTTTAAAGAGGATTTTGGCAAAGAGACTTCATATATTTTTCTTTTTTTAAGTTTAAATGAATACATTGATAGTCCGATTGTTTTTCCAGATAAGTTAACCATGTTAGACGAATTTATTGATCATATGAATAGTGTTATTCCTTTCTTTGAAAAGCGAATTACGGTGGAAACAAAAGAAAAATTAAAGTTGATTTGTTATCGCTGGGACCGCCTATACTTTTCGGTGGCTGCATTTATTCCCGCCAAGCAGAGCAGTTTCTTTGAAGAGCGGTTTCCTCAAATTCATCGCGCCTTAGATGGTTTTATACAAAAGACAGAGTCGCTGTATCAAAAACGATTTTTAATGTATGAACGCGTGCATCTATACTATGATTTTATGTTTTGTTTGTTAAATGATCGGTCTTTTTGCGCAATTGAAAAAACGATTCATGTATTTGTTGATTTTTCTGGTGGGGAGGATTATAACCGCTTTATTGCAAAAATTATTGCTTCTTTCAATTATATGGATGTCATGATTGATCACAAATTAACCTTAGAAACCGATTTGTATTTGTCCGATTTTTATAGTTCGAAAGTACGGTGTCGTCAATTGACATGGCGTCATTTGCCGGAAACAAAAGATTGGCAAGTATTTGCTGAGGTAGTCAGAGAACTAAGAAAGGGAGAGACTCAGAAAAATGAGCACTATGGGAGAGACCCAATCGAGATGTGGCGAGAACAAGAATACGAAGGATAGTCAATTGAGACAAGCAGGTAACTATAAAGATTTAACTGGTCAAAAGTTTGGTGAGTTGACAGTAGTAGCACCAACGACAAAAAGAAAAGAAGGGCTAATTGTTTGGGCCTGTCGCTGTTCTTGTGGGAGCTATGCAGAAGCTTCAAGAAGACAACTAATTCGTGGGTATCGAACCAAATGTGCGCACCATCGCTATCAAACAATGTTAAAAAAAAACTATCATGAATTAGTCGTGGTACGGATCGAAAGTATTCAACAGACAATGAAAGCGTATTGTCTGTGTTCGTGCGGACAAGCTTGCTGGGTTCGCTGTGAAAATTTGTTGAATGGCCATACCAAAAGCTGCGGTCATCGTAAAAAGAAGGATTACCGACAAAGAGTTGCTGGTGTAATTCCAGGGAAGTTGCAAAGTAAACGCCCCAAAAATAATAGCAGCGGACACAAAGGAGTGAGCCAGACCGCTTCTGGGAAATGGCTGGCTTATATCTCTTTGAAAGGCAAGCGTCATAACTTAGGTATCTTTACGAAAAAAAGTGAAGCAATTTTAGCAAGAAAATTAGCAGAACGTCGTCTATTTCAACCAATTTTACAACAAGAAATAGTGACTACAAATAAGGAAGTTTAGCAACAGAGAGGATGCGAAAGATGTTAGCAGGCTTATTTTCAGTAACTGGAATGATTTTATTGGGGATTTTATTTTGCTTAATTGGTTATCAAACGTTTCGAAAACATCATCATTAAGAGAAGAATGTTCTAGCTAGATAATTTCATCGACAGATGAAATTATCTAGCTTTTTTTATAAAAAAGCTAAGAAAAGGATAAGAGATTGTGGAAATTCTTTAGGTTGTTTAACAAAGCCTTAATTTCCTCTGTTTTAGATTGTGGTTAAGAAGATTTTTCTCTATACTAAGTCTTCGGAAATCAAAGAAAAGAAAGGAGCGAGTGATGTGGTTAAAAAAATTGGTTTAAGTATAATGCTCTTATTTTTTTTCTTAATTATCGCACTCCCAATCTATGCGTGGAAGATTGAGCCGAATTTAGTTCACGTTAATCAGGTGACTTTGGGAAAGAAAAATCAACGAGAACCATTGAATGTTGTGCAACTTTCGGATATACAAGTTTCAGAATTTTATGAGACGAAGCGGTTAGATAAAGTCATAAAAAAAGTCAATCGTGAAAAACCAGATATTATCGTTTTTACAGGTGATTTATTTGACAATTATGCCAAAAATCCGCAACAAAAAGAACCGATGATTGAAAAATTAAAACAGTTGCAAGCGACAATTGGAAAATATGCAGTTTGGGGAAATCATGATTATGGTGGCGGTGCTTCTGGGGTGTATGATGAAGTCATGGAGGCCAGTGGCTTTACCGTTATGAAAAACCAAGGAGAAACAGTAACCCTAGCAGATGGACGCCGTCTTTTTATTGGTGGTTTAGATGACTCGTTATTAGGAAATCCTTCCGTTTCAGAAACATTATCCTATCGAGAAACGTATGACTATGCGTTATTAATGACCCATGAACCAGATGTCGCGGATGCATTTATTGGTACGGGTACACAGTTAGTTTTAGCAGGACATAGCCATGGCGGACAAATTTGGATTCCTTTTTATCCAATCACAAATGTTTTAGCAGAAAAGTATACCAGAGGATTGTATCAGTTGGACCAAGAAACGCAACTATATGTTAATACAGGCTTAGGAACGACCGCCATTCATGCCCGTTTTGGAGTGATCCCTGAAATTACACATTTTACTATCTATATTTAAAAAGTCTGGTCGGATTGACCAGACTTTTTTCTGTTATTTAACAGAATTATTTTTAAGAAAAAGATGTTCATATTTTGGTGAAACGTTTCTATAAAATGCTTTAAAATATCTAGAAAAGAGTATTTTTATGGAAAAAGAAGCAGGGAAAATAATTTCTTTATAAATGGTCTATAGCGCTTTTTAATGCTGTTATTTTTAAATAAAACCATAATGTAAGGGTTTACAACTGTTTGAAGTGAATGTATAATCTGTTTGTAGAAACGTTTCACTAAAAAGAAAGGAACCCTGCTTATGAAAAAACTAAAAAAGTTTTATGATCAGCGGCAATTGCATTGGATGGTACTTCCGGGTGTAGCATTCATGATTGTCTTTAACTACATTCCAATTTATGGAATTATCATTGCTTTTAAAAATTATACGATTGTTGATACGGTTTCTTCTGCACCATGGGTTGGACTTGAAAATTTTCGAATCATTATGGAAGATAGTTTTTTTTGGGAAGCAGTTCGTAATACCTTAGCGATTAGTTTAATGAAACTTTTTTTAGGATTCGCTATTCCGATTATCTTAGCAGTAATGATTTTTGAAATGAGAGATGGACATTTAAAAAAAGTGATTCAGACGATTTCTTATATTCCGCACTTTTTTTCTTGGATCGTTTTAGGCGGGATGTTGATTTCGTGGCTTTCAACAAATGGCTTTATCAACCAAGTCATGATGTCGTTAGGCTTAATGAATCAGGGCGTCAATCATTTGTTAGATCCTGATAAGTATTGGTGGATTGCTGTTCTTTCTGATTTGTGGAAAGAAGTAGGTTGGGGCACGATTCTCTATCTTGCTGGCATGTCTCGCATTGATCCAACGTTTTATGAAGCGGCGAGAATTGATGGTGCTTCAAAATTAACACAAATCCGAACGATTACTTTGCCCTTATTAGCGCCGATTATTTCGTTGAACTTAATTCTAAATGTTAGCGGTTTATTGGGATCGAACTTAGATCAAACGTTGGTTTTAATGAATGCTCAAAACCAAAACAAATCAGAAGTAATTAATTCATTTGTTTATCGTATGGGGCTAACGCAAGGGGACTTTTCTTATGCGACGGCAGTTGGTTTAGGTATTTCCGTTATTTCAATTGTTTTATTAGTCATTACAGATCGCATTACTAGAAAAATGAACAATGGTCGGTCGGTTATTTTATAAAGGAGGCAACAGCTGTGATTAAAAGAAAATCAAAAGAAAACAAATGGTTTTACTTTTTCAATACGTTAATTCTTGTGTTGTTTTCTTTATTAATTATCGTACCAATTTGGAATATTTTAGTTTCCTCAGTTTCGTCAAGTTCGGGTTTAGCTGGTAAAGGCTTGGTTTTATGGCCGAAAGGATTTACGCTAGAAAATTATCGGAAAGTTTTTTCGGATAGTAGCATTCCGCGAGCGTTTTTGATTTCTGTTTTAAAAACAGTTATTGGTGCGTCGACGCATACACTGTTCTGTGCAATTGTCGCCTATGGACTTAGTAAAACTAGACTAGTCGGGCGTAACATTTATACAACGATGGGTGTTATTACAATGTACTTTGGTGGGGGCATGATTCCCACGTATCTTTTGATTAAGTCATTAGGACTCTTAGATACCTTCTGGGTATATATCATTCCAGCTTTATTTAGCTATTATGATGTAGTTATCTTAATGAACTTTTTCCGAGAAATTCCACCATCTTTAGAAGAATCCGCCAAAATAGACGGCGCCAGTGAATTTCAAATTTTTTATAAAATCTTTTTACCTTTAACAAAACCGGCATTAGCCACCATTATTTTATTTAATGGGGTTGGTCAATGGAATGACTTTATGACCACGAAATTATACATTACCAAAGAATATCTGTATCCATTGCAGATGAAAATTTATGAAATTATTGTTCAATCAAACTTGAGTACCATGACAGAGAGCGGCAGTACAGATATGGTGGTGCAGGCAACGACACGTGGTGTTCAGCTGGCAACAATTGTCATTACAACGATACCAATTTTAATCATTTATCCATTACTACAAAAACACTTTATCGGCGGTATGATGGCCGGTGCAGTAAAAGAATAAAGAAAGTAGGGAACAATATGAAAAAAGTTTTAGGCGGTTTATTGGTGGCAACGGCGGTCGTTAGTTTAGCGGCATGTAGCGGTGGGGAAAAGAAAGCTAGCTCAGATGTCTCAATTAAGGATCGGTATGAATTAGATGAAAAGACGCCTGCTTGGAAGTTAGATAAGAAGAAAGAACCGACCAAGATTAAATGGTATATTAACTCAGATTGGACGGCATTGCCTTTTGGAAAAGATGTGACCACTGCGCAGATTAAAAAAGATTTAAATGTGGATATTGAATTTATTTCCGGCGATGATTCAAAATTAAATGCCATGATTTCAAGTGGAGATATGCCTGATATCGTGACATTAACTGAAAAAACTGGACAAGCAGCATTGAAAGCAGATTCTTGGGCCTATTCTTTAAACGATTTAGCTAAAAAATATGACCCCTATTTAATGAAAGTTGTTAACCAAGATACGTTTAAATGGTATGCCTTAGAGGATGGAAAAACATATGGTTACCCTAATTACTCTAATACAAAAGCGGATTATGAAAGTGGAAATATCCCAGTAAATGATAATTTTGTTATTCGTGAAGATGTCTATAATGCATTAGGCAAGCCAGACGTTTCAACACCAGAAAATTTTGAAAAAGTCATGCAACAGATTAAAGAAAAATATCCTGAGATGACCCCAATGGGCTTCACCACAGTGGGCGATGGTGCAGGACCATTTTTAGACAAATTACAAGACTTCTTAGGTGTTCCTTTAGAGGATAAAAATGGTAAATACTATGATCGAAATTTAGATAAAGAATATTTAGAATGGTTAAAAACATTTAATGATGTTTACCGAGCAGGCAATATTAGTGATGATAGCTTCACAGATGATGGGGCGACGTTTGATGAAAAAGTGAAACAAGGAAATTATGCAACCATGCTCGTTGCTGGAACCAGTGGTCAAGGTGGGAACTTTACAGAATTTATGAAAAAATCTGGCACACGTTATATAGCCATTGATGGACCAAGTAGCACTTCTGGCCGAAAACCAACATTAAATCAAACCGGCATTTCAGGTTGGTTAAGTAATTACATTACGAAAGATGCGAAAGATCCAGCGAAAGTCACTCAACTATTCACATATTTAATTGATGAACCGGGACAAATTTTAACAAAATATGGCGTTGAAGGAGTAACTTATGCGTACAATGATCAAGGGAAAATTGATTATTTACCAGAAGTGAAAAAATTAGAACAAACAGACAATGATGCCTACAACAAAAAATATGGCATTAGTCGTTTCCTATACTTTAACAATGACCGTGTTAATAAACTAAAAGTGCCAATGGAAAGTGCCTTAACGCAAATGCAAGAATGGGGCAAAGGAAAATTAGTCCCACATTTTGTAATTGAAAATATTAATCCAGATGCAGGAACACCGGAAGCTCGGGCGAATGAAGCGATTGAAACCAAACTAAATACAACCGTTATTTCAATGATTCGTGCGAAAGATGATAAAGCCTTTGACAAATCTTTAGAAGACTACAAAGCATTCTTAAAATCAAATAAATGGGATGCAATTGAAAAAATAAAATCTGAGAAAATGGCAGAAAACAGAGACAAACTTAAGTAAGAGAGGAGGAGAGAAAAGCGGATAAAGCAACGAGAAATCCGCTTTTCTCTTTTAATATGAATAAGCTATTTGCATATGAAGGTTGGTATTATCGGATTTTTTCTTTTATTGCCAACTTGATCATTATTAATTTTCTCTTTTTAATTACCTGTATAACAGGCATCTTTAGCGGTGTCGGCTTAATTGCGTTGTATCGAACGATCTATCGTTTGTATCGTGAAAAAGATATTCCTGTTTTGCGAACGTTTTGGACAGCGTTAAAAAATAATATCATGCGAGGTTTTATTTTAACAGGTGTCTTGTTCGTTGCTTTTTTACTGGGCGGTATTGTCGTAACAAGTTTATTTAAAATAGCCACTAGTTTAGGTTTCTTAGCTATTTTTCTATTAAGTTTTGTTGCATTATTTTTGACGAGTTTTCTTTTTCTCTTTTCCGTTTTTAATTGGTCCGTTAAAAAGACACTAGGTGAGACGGTTTATGTGGTCTTAAGTAATAGTGCCAATGCGATTATTTTGTTTATTTTACCTCTTTTAACGTTTGTTTTTTTCTATAAGCTTAATTTGTTTTTATATATTGCGTTAGGATTCGGGACAACGGCTTTTCTTCAAGTTGCGTTTTTTCAGAAAGTGTTAGGTGTGGAACATGAATGAGTATTTTGAGTTTTGGGAAAAGACTAAGGAAGAACTTCAAAAAATACCGCTAGATATACATCGGCGGGTCATTGACTATCCATTGGAGAATGTTCAAGTGGAACAGGTCGACTTTTTAAGTTTCCTAGGTGAGCGCATCTTTGGCTATTTGTTACTTCCTAAAACGGCGGGAAAACAGCCAATAGTGATTGACTGTTTAGGCTATATGAATCATATTCAAGAACCTTGGCAATTTGCTCATTGGACACAAATTGGTTGTGCTTGTTTTGTCATTGATAATCGAGGTCAAGGGGGATTAACCAGAGATCGCGTGCCATATCAAACAATTTGGCATGAAGCACCAATGGGACGAGGATTTCTAGACAAAGAAGATTGGTACCAACGCCGCTTGTTTGCCGACCATTTACGTAGCGTAGAAGTGGTGCGGACCTTTACTGAAATTAATCAGGACCAAATCATTCTTCGTGGTGGTTCCCAAGGGGGTGGCGTAGTGTTAATGGTGAACAGTTTAGTCGACTTCCCGATTTTAGCTACTTTTGCAGATGTTCCAAGTCATTCTTGTTTAGAAAATCGAGTAGCAGAAGGAACGGGTTCGTATCAAATTATTCATCAGTACTTACAAGAGCATCCTCAAGCGCATGAAAAAATTGCCGCGGTTCTTCCTTATTTTGATAGTCGTCACTTTGTTTCGCAAATTAAAAATCCAGTCTTTGCTTCTGTTGGGAGTCACGATCCGATATGTCCAATGAAAGATTTTTTCCCTTCTTATCATCAGATAAAGGCAAGAAAAGCAGTCAGAGTGTATTGGAAAAAAGGCCATGGTGGCGGTGAAACAACCCAGATCCGTCGTGAGATGCGTCAAATTCAACAACTATTGCAGGAGGTTAAAAATGAAAATAGCTACGTATAATGTCCGGGTAGATACAGAGTATGACCAAGATTGGCAATGGTCTTTTCGTAAAGAGGCTGTTTGTCAGTTAATCAATTTTCATGATTGGAGCCTTTGTTGTATTCAAGAAGTACGACCGAATCAAGTCAGGGATTTAAAGGCGTATACAACATTCACCTGTCTTTCTGCGGAAAGAGAAGGGGATGGTCAAGGAGAAGGACTAGCGATTCTCTATAACGAACAAAAAGTTCAGGCTATTGATACAGGGTATTTTTGGTTATCTGAAACACCTCAGCAGCCAAGTATCCATCCTGAAGCTGGCTGTCCAAGAATTGCTTTGTGGGGACTATTTAAGGAAACGACTCAAAATACGCCTTTTTTAGTCATCAATGTTCATTTGGATCATATTTCAGCTCATGCTCGTTTAGCAGGAATGACCGTTATCTTAGAGGAGTTACATGACAAAATTGCACAGTATCCAACTTTATTAATGGGCGATTTTAATGCAGAGTCGGAGGAAGCAGTTCATCAACTTGTTCAAAAAAAATTTCAAGATAGCAAAAATTTAGCTACTCATTATGGCCCAAGAGGAACATTTCAAAATTTTACTTACACAAAACCTTGGGCGGAATTAGAAGAAATTGATTATATTTATGTAAAAGGTTGGCAAGTACAGCAAACCGCAAGTTTAACAGATAGTATCGATGGACGTTTTCCCTCCGACCATTTTCCTTTAGAAGCAGAAGTATGTATTGAAGAAAGGTGAGAGTATGAAAGAAAATCAACTGATTCAATTAGTCGAAGAAATGACAATTGATGAGAAAATTAATCAATTATTACAATTAGCAGCAGCGTTTTATTCAGATAAAGCAGAAGAAAAGACCGGCCCTATGTCAGAGCTAGGACTAAGTCAAGAAACGATTGATACGGCGGGGACAACACTGGGTGTTTCCGGTGCAAATGAAGCGAAACGTGTTCAAAAAGAATATATGCAAAATCATCGCTTAAATATTCCAACACTTTTAATGGCGGATATTATTCATGGTTTCAGAACCATCTTTCCGATTCCTTTGGCTTTAGGAAGCACTTGGGATGAAGCAGCAGTTGAAAAAATGGCGGAGATTTCAGCAAAAGAAGCTGCTGTTTCAGGATTACATGTAACCTTTTCGCCAATGGTTGATTTAGTGCGCGATCCACGTTGGGGACGTGTCATGGAGTCAACAGGTGAAGATCCATTACTCAACAGCCGCTTAGCTGCTGCAATGGTTAGAGGTTACCAAGGAGAAAATTTAAAAGAAGACAATTGGCGAGTAGCCGCGTGCGTGAAGCACTTTGCGGCATATGGTGGTGCCTTAGCTGGTCGGGATTATAATACGGTAGATATGTCTGAACGGCAGCTAAGAGAAATGTATTTACCTGGCTATAAAGCTGGATTAAATGCGGGTGCAAAACTTGTTATGACGTCCTTCAATACAGTGGATGGGATTCCTGCTACAGGCAACCAATGGCTGTTTAGAGACGTATTACGAAATGAATTTGGCTTTGAAGGAGTTGTGATTTCAGACTGGGGAGCGATTAAAGAATTAATTCCTCATGGCGTTGCCAAAGATGAAAAAGAGGCAGCAGAATTGGCTATCAAAGCTGGTGTAGATATTGAAATGATGACCACGTGTTATCCAGATTATTTAAAAGAATTACTTGAAGAAGGCCGGATTGCTGAAACACTTATTGATGAAGCAGTTATGCGAATTTTAAAACTAAAAAATGAGCTAGGCTTATTTGAAAATCCCTATCGTGGTGCGGATGAACAAGCGGAAGCAGAAGTGATTTTAAGCAAAGAGCATCGAGAAATAGCTAAAAAGATTGCTCAAAAATCAATGGTTCTTTTAAAAAATGAAAATATTTTGCCTTTTACACCGCAAGAAAAAATCGCGCTTGTCGGTCCAGGGGCCCAATCACAAGATATTTTAGGGGCTTGGTCATGGCAAGGAAAGAAAGAAGAAGCCATTTCCCTCGTGGCTGGTGCCCAAAAATTAACCACAAATCTTCTAGTTGCCCAAGAACACTTTGATTACTTTGAACCGACCGCGGCGGCCATTGAAGAGGCTTTAACGTTAGCTAGTCAAGCAGATAAAGTAGTAGTGGCACTAGGCGAAACAGATTGGATGAGTGGGGAAGCTGCCAGTCGCAGTGATATTCGTCTACCCGAAAAACAATTAGCAGTAGTGGCACAAATTATTGAGAAAAATCCCAATGTTGTTGTCACGGTCTACAGTGGCCGGCCCTTAGATTTACAAGGGATAGATGTTGCAAAAGGAATTGTGCAAGCTTGGCAACCTGGAACAGAAGGGGGCAATGCGCTAGCAGAAATTTTGTGGGGACAGTACAATCCAAGTGGTCGTTTAAGTATGTCGTTTCCAGAAACGGTTGGTCAAGTGCCAATTTTTTACAATGTCGACAATACTGGGCGTCCTTATGAGTCAGCACCAGAAGAAAAATATGTTTCTAAATATTTAGATGTCTCTAATTACGCTAAATATCCCTTTGGATTTGGCTTAAGTTATAGTCATTTCTCTTATCAACCAATTCAACTAAGTGCATTAACATTTACCAAAGAACAACCAGTCACGGTCTCTGTTTTAGTAAGAAATGACAGTCCAATCGCTGGAGAGGAAACCGTGCAATTTTATGTACGTGATTTGGTGGGACAAGTGGTTCGCCCAATTAAAGAGTTAAAAGATTTCCAAAAAGTTTGGCTGGAACCAAAGGAAGAAAAAGAAGTTCAGTTTCTTCTTTCAGAGGATATGGTGCGCTATGTTCATTCAGACAATCAGGTAACCAGTGATGCAGGTGAATTTATCGTAATGATTGGTGGAAATAGTCGCGATGTACAAACCGCAACAGTCACGTTAAATGAATAAGATGGGAAGGATAAGTTATGCAGATAAAGAAGCTTAAGCAAGCAGACACAGTCGCTACATTTCTAGAGACAGGTGATTTAAAAGAATTGAATAGCTGTGGCATGATGATTAATCAATTAGAAGGTAATCCTTTAGACGGCAGTATGAACCAACTCTATTTGCGGATAATTACAGGGGACACAATTAATTATCGACCAATGATTGGTTCCAACAGTCAAAGTGATTTTTATCTTTCAGATAATCAATTGACATGGCGGGGTGAATTTGAAGCGGTTCGTTACCAAGTTGACTTTCGTTTGGGGCCAAGCAATCAATGGTTCTGGCGGGTTAATGTCACTGGAACTGGCTTAGTAGATATTGTTTATGGTCAAGATATTGGCTTAGCGACAAAAGGAGCCGTTCAGTCAAATGAAGCGTATGTGTCGCAGTATCTTGATCATCACATTTGGCAAGAGGGCGAAGAGCTTGTTGTTTTATCAAGACAAAATCAACCGCAAAATGAGAAGTTTCCAGCCCTTATTCAAGGGAGTTTTCAAAAATTAGCAGGCTACTCAACGGACGGCTATCAATTTTTTGGACGTTCATTTAAACAAACGAACACACCAGAAGCATTGAGGAAAAGATATTTAGCAAATGAAGTCTATCAATATGAATTTGCTTACACCGCTTTACAAACGGAAGCCGTCCAATTAACGAATGAAAGTAAGGAATTTGTTTTTTATGGTGCGGTAACAGAAACACATCCGCAAGCATTAGCTGAACCTTTTTTATCGAAAGAAGACTTACAAGCTATTTATGAAACTGTGACATTCGATTCATTAGAAGAAACACAGGACTCTCCTCCGAAACTTTTAGGAGAACCTATCACAGGAAATCCATTAACAGAAGAAGAGTTGGCCGCACTTTATCCCCTTCAGACACAAATTGAAAAAGTAGCAGGTCAGACGTATTCCTTTTTCACGGAAAATTACCATCACGTTGTTCTTCAAGAAAAAGAAATTGCCATGGAAAGAGCGCATGGCCACATTTTATTAAGTGGTAAAGGCTTAACGGTTGATGAACCTTTGCTTAGTACGACAGTGTATATGTATGGCATTTTCAATTCACAAGTAGTTTTAGGAAATACGACCATGAACAAATTAATGAGTAATAGCCGAAACGCTTTAAATGTTATGAAACGCTCTGGTCAACGAATCTACATTTTAGAGAATGGCTTATGGCGCTTACTAACAATGCCTTCTGCTTTTGAAATGGGGTTGAACTCTGCTACTTGGTATTATAAGTTGCCAAAGGATACAATTTGTGTACGCACTTTCACTTCGCCTGATTCAAGAGTGATTCAATTGGAAGTGACCAGTCAAAAGGATGCATATATGTGGGCTGTTTCTAACCATTTGTTATTAGGACCGGAAGAAGTCCCAACCTATCAATTAGAACAAGCTGGCAAAACACTTCGAGTGACGGGAAATCATTCTGCTACAGAAAATTATTACCCAGAACTAACCTATGCATTGACAGTTGATAAATCATTTCAAGTAACCGATAGCACATTATTTGGTGGAGCTGAAGCAGACTTATTAGTCTTGGCAATCGAAAAGACCCAAAAATTTTCACTACTTATTACGGGCAGTATAGAGGACCAAGCATTAGTCAATACACCATTAGATTTTGAAAAAGCAGAAAGTCAATATTTAGCATTCATTAATGGCTTGTTACATCATTTTGAGTTAACACACACAGACTCAAGTGTGCAGCAAATGAATCAATTAACTCGTTGGTATACTCATAATATGCTCGTTCATTATTTGTCGCCACATGGCTTAGAACAGTATGGTGGAGCAGCTTGGGGCACACGAGATGTGTCGCAAGGACCGACAGAATTTTTCTTTGCGACGCAACAGCCTAAGATCGTGGCC
This sequence comes from Enterococcus sp. DIV1537a, assembly GCF_051712085.1. NCBI lineage: Bacteria > Bacillati > Bacillota > Bacilli > Lactobacillales > Enterococcaceae > Enterococcus > Enterococcus sp. DIV1537a. The sequence continues at coordinate 1,086,591 of NZ_JBIOOE010000001.1, forward strand.
TCCATTATTCAGCATCTATTTGAAAATCAATTTGAGGACGATGGCAACTGGCCGCAATGGTTTATGTTTGACCGATACGAAGAACAAAAAGCCAGTGAAAGCCATGGCGATATTATCGTCTGGCCATTGAAAGTAGTGACTGATTATTTGGAACAAACCGCAGATTATTCAATTTTAGCTACGGAAATCCCTTATACAAGTCGCAAAGATAATCACAAAACAAAAGAAACAGCATCTTTATTTGAACATTTGAAAAAAGAAATAAATTATATTGAACAACATTTTTTACCAGAAACTTTTCTATCCTGTTATGGTGACGGCGATTGGGATGACACGTTACAACCTTATGATAATCGTCTTAAAGAGCAAATGGCTAGTAGTTGGACCGTTGCCTTAACGTATCAAGTGTTGAAAAAATTTGCGGCTTTAATTACGAAAATCGATGCTACTTATAGTCAGCACTTAGCAATTTTAGTCGCAGGAATAAAGAACGATTTTCAAAAATATATGTTGGCGGATGAAACGATTCCAGGGTTTATTTATATGGAAACGCCAGAAACTTTTGAACAAATGATTCACCCAAATGATCAAAAAACAGGGATTCAATATCGATTATTGCCAATGACTCGTAGTATGTTAGCTGAATTATTAACACCGGAACAAGTAAGTCATCATTTAGAAATTATTGAAAAAGAATTAACGTTTCCTGATGGCGTGCGTTTAATGAACAAACCAGCGAACTATCGAGGCGGTGTGAGCACTAATTTTAAACGAGCAGAACAGGCGGCTAATTTTGGTCGCGAAATTGGTTTACAGTATGTTCATGCGCACATTCGCTATACAGAAGCGATGGCGAAAATTGGTCAGCGAGACAAAACCTGGCAAGCATTAATGCAAATCAATCCAGTTCAATTAAAAGAAGTGGTTCACAATGCAGAGTTACGTCAAGCCAATGCCTATTTTAGTAGTTCCGATGGCGATTTTAAAACAAGGTATGAATCACAAGAAAATTTTGGTAAACTAAAAGATGGAAGTATTGGGGTAAAAGGTGGCTGGCGAATTTATTCAAGCGGGCCGGGAATTTATTTAAATCAATTAATTACAGCTGTTTTAGGGATTCGGCAAAAGGCACAAAGCGTGGTTTTTGATCCCATGTTACCAGAAAAATTGTCTGGTTTAACACTAACTTACCAATTGTTTGATAAACCTGTCACATATAAATTTTACCCGAATCAGTCAGCGAAAATAGTTATCGATGGTCAAGAGGTTCCGTTTAAATTTGAAGAAAACCCTTATCGAGAAGGGGGAATGGAAGTTCAAAAAGACGAGGTGCTTTCATTATTAAATGAAGCAAGTGTTATTGAAATTTACCATTAGAAAGGAGAGTAGTCCATGGTAGGAATTAAAGATATTGCAAAAAAAGCAGGTGTATCAATCTCGACCGTTTCTTACGCATTGAATGGTAGTTCAAAGGTAACTGAAGAAACACGAACGCGCATCCAAGCAATTGCTGAAGAGCTAAACTATGTTCCTAACATGGCCGCTCGCACATTAAAACGTCGTCAAACCAATATTATTGGTGTCTATTTGGCCGATTATGGCGGTAGTTTTTATGGTGAATTGTTGGAGGGAATTAAGAAAGGCTTAGCACTGTTTGATTATGAGATGATTGTCTGCAGCGGTAAAAAGTCACATCTTTTCATTCCTGAAAAAATGGTGGATGGGGCAATTATTTTAGATTGGACATTTCCAACAAAAGAAATTGAAAAGTTTGCTGAACGAGGCCATTCGATCGTTGTCCTTGATCGAACCACTGAGCATAGGAATATTCGGCAAGTTCTCTTGGATAATCGTGGCGGTGCCACGCAGGCAATTGAGCAATTTGTCAATGTGGGTTCAAAAAAAGTTCTTCTGCTTTCTGGACCAGAAAAAGGTTATGATAGCCAAGAAAGATTGGCTGTTAGTACACGAGAATTAACTCGTTTTGGGATACTTTATGAAATTATCCAAGGCGATTTTACCGAACCTTCTGGCTATGCGGCTGCTAAAAAAATTTTGAGTCAACCACAGACAGAACCAGTCGATGTTTTTGCTTTTAATGATGAAATGGCGATCGGTGTCTATAAATATGTTGCAGAAACAAATTACCAAATGGGGAAAGACATTCGGATGATTGGTTTTGATAATTCTGAACTAGGTGCGTTTGTGCAACCGCGATTAGCAACAATTGCCTATTCTAAACATCGATGGGGCATGGTGGCTGCAGAGAAAATTATTCATTTAATGCGGGGAGAACTTGCTGAGAGCGAACACATTTACACACGTTTTATAGAAGGAGAATCTTTTCCGTCTGAATAATAAATAAAAAGTTTGGTCCAATGCTAGCTAAGCTAGCGGACCAAACTTTTTTCTGTAATGGTAATTTCTTCTGATGCAATGGGTTCATCCAGACTGAGAAGGCGATCTCTAAATTTAAAATGGACCGGCTTATTCTCATTAATAAATTCATACGGGTAAGCACCTTGGATTGTTTCACCAGGATTGATTTCATCTGCTAAACGATCTAATTTGTCTTGGAAAGGTGAATCTGTTAAGACTGCATATTGTAAATTTTGGGCTTTTCCGTGGACAGTTTGACTAACTTCCATAAAACTTTGAATCATTAGCTGAATATTTTGTGTTTTTTCGGTTGTATTGGTTAATTCAAACAGGACATAAAACATTGGTTTACCTTGATAATCTTTTCCTTTATGCAAGGCAGTTAAGGCTAAACGACCATCTGGAACCAACAATGTTCGATTTTCATACGTCCCAATACTTGTCGCCAAGACTTCATCAGGTGCGGGCGCACTTTGACTTGCTGGGCTGCCACTTACAGTTGAACAAGCACTTAATAAGGTACTTAGAACGAGTAAGCTCATTAAAATGTAGGGTTTCCTCATATAAAGTCCTCACTTTGGTTGATTGACTATGTAAAAAACAAATTGCTTGTATCTATATTAAAAAGAGTGCTACAAGCAATATTTTAATCGTAGTTCTAGTAAATAGCAATACTTTTATCAAAATTCATGTTTGGAAATATAATTTGAAAAATATTTTTAACTAGCAGAAAAACATTTCTAACAAAAAGTATTGGCTCAAAGTAAAGAGATCGTTTTGTTAGAAATGAGAAATGGCAACATAAAAGTTTTCTATTTTTCTGCAATTAAGACAGTTTCAAAAGTGAATTCACTAGGAATATGATTCGCAATTGAGTATTCAAAAATATGTCCATTGCCTAGGTAAGCAATTTGTTCTGCACGCATCAGGAAATCATTATCGGTTAAGTTTAAATATTTTTTTTCCAACGCAGAAGGACGGATCCCAGAAATGCTGACCCGCGCACTTTGAATTTTTTGATGCAATTGTTCCGAAATATATTGATAAATGGAGACTTTCAATTCTTTCATTGTCAAGTTCGGAATTAAAGCAACGGGCATCCAAGTGTATTCAATAATTGAGGGCACATCTTCGATAATCCGTAAACGAATAATTTTGTAGACTAACTCTTCTTCTGTAATACTTAATTTTTCAGTCACCCAAGGCTCAGGTACTTCTGTTGCAAAGCCTAAAACCACGAATTCAACTTTTCCATCGTAGGTTGAGTAAGTGCCGGTTAACGGAGAAAATTTAGTAATGGTTCGATTTTGAAAGTCTTGAACAAAGCTGCCCGAGCCACGTCGTCTGACAACATAACCTTCTTGCACAAGCAAATGTAAGGCTTTTGTAATGGTTAGTTCGCTGACCTGATATTTTTCTGCAAGAAGACGACCTTGGGGTAACTTTTGATTAATGGGATAAACACCTGCTTCAATATCCTGTTTTATAGCTGCATAAATTTCTTTATAACGTGTATTTGTCCGCATCAGAGTCCTCCTTTATCACCAGTATTTCTCTCATTATACCATGAATTTAACGTGTTAAAACTATATATTTATTTTTAACGTAACCACTTAATAATCAAGTACTTAAATAAAAGTAGTTGACTTATTCTTTTTAAAACTATATAGTTTTAAAAGTAAACAGAAGAACTTATTGATCTGATTGGTACTTTTTGTGAAAACCTTTTACAATAAAAGGGCAGCACAGAAAAGAGGGAGGTATGACAATGGTACATCACCAACTAAAAGCATTTCCGCAAGATTTTTTATGGGGCTCTGCTTCGGCAGCTTATCAAGTAGAAGGTGCTTGGAATGAAGACGGCAAAGGCGCATCTATTTGGGATGAATTTGTTCGGCTACCAGGAAAAACGTTCAAAGAGACAACTGGCGATTTAGCCGTCGATCATTATCATCGTTTCAAAGAAGATGTGGCTTTAATGAAACAACAAGGTTTAAAAGCATATCGTTTCTCGATTGCATGGACACGAATTTTACCTGAAGGGCGTGGTCAAGTAAATCAAGCGGGACTGAAATTTTATTCAGATTTAATTGATGAGTTATTAGCGGCAGGAATTGAACCAATGGTAACTTTGTATCATTGGGATTTGCCAGCTGTTTTGCAAAAAGAATATGGTGGCTGGGAATCAAGAAAAATTATTGCTGATTTTGTGGCCTATGCGAAGATTTTATTTGACGCTTTCCGTGGCAAAGTTCGCTATTGGATTAGTTTAAATGAACAAAATGTGTTTACTTCGTTAGGTTATCAATTAGCCGTGCATCCTCCCGGCGTAACAGATAATAAACGGATGTATGAGGCCAATCATATTGCTAATTTAGCCAATGCAGCAGTGATTAATGCGTTTCATGAATTAGAAATGCCTGGCAAAATTGGCCCTAGCTTTGCTTATACGCCTGTTTATGCCGTTGATGCGCATCCTGCCAATGTTTTGGCGGCAGAAAATGCAGAAGATTTGTTGTCGCATTTTTGGTTAGATGTCTATCTTTGGGGAGAATACCCAATTGCCGCATTAAATTACTTACAGGAGCAAGGTGTGGCCCCAACGATAAAAGAGGGCGATTTAGCGTTACTACGTTCAGCCAAACCTGATTTTCTAGGTATTAATTATTATCGGACGGATACGGTTGCTGCTAATCCATTAGATGGTGTTGGAATAGGGAAGATGAATACAACGGGTGAAAAGGGTTCTGAAACGGAATCTGGGGTACCGGGTTTATTTAAAAAAGTAAATAATCCATATGTTGAACGAACGAACTGGGATTGGGCCATTGACCCGCAAGGTTTGAGAATTGCCTTACGACGATTAGCTAGTCGCTATCAAGTGCCTATTTTAATTACTGAAAATGGGTTAGGCGAATATGATACCTTAACAGAAGATAAACAAATTCATGATACGTATCGCATTGATTATTTACGAAGCCATATCCAAGCGATTCAAGAGGCGATTACGGATGGCGTTTCAGTTATTGGTTATTGTACATGGAGTTACACCGATTTACTGTCGTGGCTTAACGGCTATCAAAAGCGTTATGGTTTTGTCTATGTGGATCAAGATGAAACACAAAAAGGTTCCTTAGAAAGAATCCCGAAAGACAGTTATTATTGGTATCAAAAAGTCATTGAAACAAATGGACTTATCTAATTATAAGAAAAGAGTGTGGAAAATATGACAGTAAAAATGGGGTTTATTGGATTTGGTAAAAGTGCCAATCGTTACCATTTACCTTACGTAATGATTCGAGAAACACTAGAAGTGAAAACAATTTTCGATTTACATGTTAATGAAAAAGCAGCAGCGCCCTTTAAAGAAAAAGGTGTAAATTTTACCACTGACCTTAATGAATTATTGACGGATCCAGAAATTGAATTGATCACAATCTGCACGCCGGCGCATACACATTATGATTTAGCCAAACAAGCCATTTTAGCTGGTAAATCAGTGATTGTGGAAAAACCATTTTGTGATACTTTAGAACACGCAGAGGAATTATTTGCTTTAGGGCAAGAAAAAGGGGTAGTAGTGATGCCTTATCAAAATCGACGTTTCGACGGCGATTACCTAGCGATGAAGCAAGTAGTAGAGCAAGGCTTTTTAGGAGAAATCAATGAAGTGGAAACACATATTGATTATTATCGACCAGGAAGTATCACGGAACAAGGACCTAAAGAAAATGGTTCGTTTTACGGACTAGGCATTCATTTAATGGATCGCATGATTGCTCTTTTCGGGCGTCCAGATCAAGTCACTTATGATATTCGTAATAATGAAGTGAGTGAGGCAGTCGATAATTATTTTGACGTTGATTTACATTATGGTTCAAAATTAAAAGTAAAAGTTAAAACGAATCATTCTGTCGCTAGTCCGTATCCACGTTTTATTGTTCATGGCAGCAATGGCTCGTTCATCAAATATGGCGAAGATCAACAAGAAAATGATTTAAAAGCCGGAATCATGCCAGATGCACCAGGCTTTGGAGAAGATTCACCAATGTATTATGGAGAAGTGACTTACCGTAATGGCAATGGCGACTGGATTAAAAAACAAATTAAAACGCCTGTAGGTGATTACGGTCGTTATTATGATGCCATCTATGAAACGTTGAAAAATGGTGCACCGCAACTAGTAACTAAAGAGCAAGCATTAACTAACATCGAAATTTTAGAAGCAGGTTTCCTTAACCCAAGTCCAAGTGTTTATCGATTGAAAGAAAACTAAAGCGTATTTAAATGACTGGAAAAGCGCCTGCCCCACAGTCCAGACAACTGTGGGGCAGGCGCTTTTATTTATAAAGAATTGTGAATTTTAATATAAGAAACGTATATTGTTAGTAAAAATAAAAAAAGGAAAGACATCTTAGTAGCACTACTTCCCCAAGAATTGCTACTAAAATGTCTTTTGTGATGCTCGCTCAATTGAAGAGCCTTAAATAGGATATCGAATATCCAGTATAAATGCAAGTAAACTACTTTATAGTTAATATTAGTATACTTCATAAAATAATTTTTCAAAGAGAAAAAGGCTTGTTATGAGAAAAAATTAATTTTTAACTCGTTTTTTCTAAGCAAGATTTAGGTGAAAAAGACAATAATTACTGAAGCTGAATGGTAATTAAAGAGGTTCTTTGCTAAAATAGGAAAGACAAGAAAGTTTGGTTAACGAAAGAAACAAATCAGAAAGGAGGACAACCAGTGGAAAGTTGGCTTTTTTTACTACTGATTGCCTTGATTGCGTTTGTTGCAAAAAATCAAAGTTTATTAATTGCGTCAGTTGTTGTGCTTGCTTTAAAAGCTTTACCAAATAGTGCGAAAATCATGTCGTGGTTGTCAGATAAAGGCATTAATTTAGGCGTCACAATTATTTCAATTACCATTTTAGTCCCGATTGCTACAGGACAAATTGGCTTAAAGGATTTAATTCAATCATTCAAAACACCGATGGGGTGGCTGGGGATACTTTGTGGAATTCTGGTGGCTGTTTTATCCTCAAAAGGAGTAGGTTTAATTAATCAATCGCCAGAGATTACGGTGGCCTTAGTTTTTGGAACGATTCTTGGCGTCGTTTTTTTAAAAGGAATTGCAGCTGGTCCGATTATTGCATCGGGGATGATGTACGTAATCATTACTACCTTTCAAGCCTTTCAACACTAAAAAAGCAAACAAAACGCGTAAACGTTTTGTTTGCTTTTTTAGTGTTGATAAATGTCCACATTACTATCTAATATGCCACTTTCATTTTTTAAAGTAATGGTTCCCGCATTCGGATGAATCACTAGCTGTAAATGCCCTGTTAAAAACATTTGGTCATACGTCGAAGTATAGACGTGAAAAGAATCATTAGCAATTGTTTCGGTATAAGGCGCTTCTGCTTGATCAACAGGAACGATAATGAAACGATCGCCAATCATACAACAACCTTCTGCGGAAGAATAAGGATTAGAGCCGTCATTTGCTACCAACAAGAAGGTGTTCGTTTCAGTTAAGAAAGGGGCTAAACGTTGTTTTACTTCTTCAGAAATAGTCAGAGACATTTGCCTCACTCCTTTAAATAGTATGTAAAAGGAAGAGGGTAGCTTGTCGCTATGCCGCTCTTCAAAGGTTTTGTTATTTGCTTGTTTCTTTACTGCTTTTTTTGAAAAGAGCAATAGAAAAGGCGACAACTAAGACAACTGTTGCAGCTAAAACAAATGGATTTTTTGTTGCTGATGTGAACCCTAGGACTGTTGAACCAATCGCACCTACGTAAGATAAAATAATCGCTGCTTTCTTTGGTGTTGAAAGTTCTGTAAAGCTATCGCGGAAGGCGACACCTAAACCTAAAGCGCCAATAAAGGCAAACATCCCAAAAATAATGTGTAAAAAGACCATGAATTTCACCTCCAACAGTCAGTATAGAGAGAAATAGCTAGTTTGTAAACTAATTGAGCTTACTTGTGTTATTTATCACTTGATAAATATCTTTGCCAATGCAAAAAAACAACGTACGATCAATCGGCAGTACGTTGTTTTTTAGTTTAATATAATTAGGAAGCAGAAGCCTTATTTTGCTGGATTTTTTTGATTGATTCTTCTGTTGGCGTCACATATAACGTTCGTTGGTTTTCATAAATCACATAACCTGGTTTTGCTCCATTGGGTTTATGCACATGTTTTACTTGGACATAGTCAACAGGCACTTGTGAAGAAAGTCGATATTTTGAAAAATAAGCTGCTAGAAGTGCGGCTTCAGTAAGGGTTTCTTCGCTAGGATGTGCGTCACGAATAATTACATGAGATCCAGGAATATCTTTGGCATGGAGCCAATAATCAGTTTTTTTAGCGGTTCGTAAAGTCAATTGATCATTTTGCAAATTGTTTTTTCCAACGAGAATAGGTGTGCTATCTGTGGCATAAAAAAGATCGGGTTGGCTTTTTTTCGGCTGTTTTTGTTTTTTATTTTTTTTACGTTTTAAATAGCCTTGCTCAATCAGTTCTTCACGAATCACTTCAATGTCCATTGGTGTCGCAATTTCAAGTTGTGCCACAACTGACTCTAAATAAGAAATTTCTTGTTGTGTTTGCTGAATTTGTGTCTTAACAACTCGGACAGCATTTTTCAATTTTTGGTATTTTTGAAAATATTTTTGTGCATTTTGATTAGGTGAAAGTGCAGGATTTAGCGAGATACGCAATGGTGCATTTTCTTCATAATAATTTGGTAATTCCACCTCGGTGGCTCCTTTTGGGACTTGTGCCATGAAGGTTGTTAATAGTTCTCCGTCGCGACGGTAATTTTCAGCGTTTTCTGTATCGGCTAAGGTTTGTTGTAATTTTTTAAGTTTCTTTTGATTTCTTTTTAGTTCATTTTCAATTTTGCGAATTAGTTCGCCGCCTTGTTGTTTGACACGGTCTTTCTCTGCTTTACCAGAATAAAAGGCATCTAGTAATTCACTGAGTGTCGCATACGTTGTTTGTTCACCAACTAATGATTGATAAGGAATGGGCGTAAAATATTCTTTTTTTTCAGTGACTGTTAATGTCGGTACAACAGCTTCAGTGACTGAGGACCAAAATTCCGTCCAGATGGCCATTTTTTCATTTGGTTGTGCAAGTAAACGGGCACTTAATTCGTCTGCTGTATCTTTGCCTAGACCTTGGAAATGTTGTTGTAAATAGCGTCCGTTTAATTCAGGAGCTGTAGAAAGAAGCGCAAAGACTTCTTCTTTTGAGGCCGTGAGAGGATTAAGTCCCATTGGTTTTGGCGGTTCAATATAAGTTGCTCCAGGAAGCAACGAACGATAACTATTTTGGCTCATTCCAATGTGTTTTATCGCATCTAAGATTTTTCCAGAAGATTGGTTAACTAAAACGATTGTACTGTGACGTCCCATTAATTCAACAATCAAAACAATATTTTGTAAGTCACCTAGTTCATCTCTTTTTGAAAAGGTGAAGTGAATCACGCGATCATTTTCTATTTGTTGAATCGTTTCTAAAATGGCACCGTCCAGAAATTTTCGTAACATCATCACAAAATTAGGAGGTGTTTCCGGATTGCTATAGGTAATTGTAGATAGTTGTATGCGCGCATAACTAGGATGTGCTGATAATAATAATTTATGGTTTTTACCTTTCGCACGAATGACTAAAACGACTTCGTTTTCATAAGGCTGATGGATTTTTGAAATCCGGCCACTTACGAGTGTTTCTGTCAACTCATGAACCATGCTATGAGTAAATACGCCATCAAATGACATAATAAATCCCTCGTTTCTTTCCGACTAATAGCTTTATTATAGCGGATTTTTTGAATTTAAGAAAGAAGCTTGTTAAAAAGGAGTTGGGTTTTCCTTAGAAAGCTGGGGAAGTTTGCTGGTTTTTTTAGTAATTAAAGCGCAAGGGTAGGCAAGAAAGAAAATGATTAGTATAATAGATAAGAACTAAAAGCGAGGAGCGATTAGAAGTTGAATAATTTTATGGAAGAACTAAAAGAGGCACTTTATGAATTAAGACAAAGAAAACTGTTAATGATTACCGCTATTGTAGCATTAGTATTAATAATTGGCTCAATCATTTTTATTCCAACGATGCAAAAAAATATTCGAGCTGCTCAAGTTGAATCGTTAGTCGCAGGACCCATCAAATCAGAGAAAGTCAGTGTCTTAGATTACAAAACAGCAGACAAGAAAATCCAAGAAACAGGAGCCATGTCAGTCATGTTTGCTAAACCATCTGGCAAGCAATACGATCAAATGGTGCAGCTGTTTAATTCAGATAAAATGAATGAATTTCATCGTTCGCTGTATATCTATCCGTTAATTTATAATGCTGGCAAAGCACAAGAGCAATACAATGTTAGCGGCGATGAGATTACGCTTATTTTCTTTGAAAACGGCAAAGAAAAGACACGGACGGTTGTCGAAAAATCTATGGATTTAAAAACGCAATTAATACCAGAATTAAATCGATTACCGATGGCTGGCGTTTTGAAAGACCAACAAAAGGCAGCCCAAGAAGCTGAAAAAGAAGCAGCAAAGATCGCTGAAACACAGACGACGACCAGCACGACTGGCGTTGCTCAATCTACTGAAACGACGACAGAAAGCACTGCTACAGTACCAGAAACTGGTGAATAATAGCTAGCTATGTTAAACTTAGATTGTAGAAAGTTTTAAGGAATTAGAAAGAGGGGATTTTCGATGGCATTAGTAATTTCAATGACGATTTTAGTAAGTTTATGGCTGATTCAATCGCAAAAACAAGCAGTTAAAGTTCCCGTTAGAATTGAAAGAAACCGAAACAATTAAGTGGTAAATATGCTGAAATAAAGAAAAACGAGCCTCTCATAAGAGTGGCTCGTTTTTTAGAAGTAAAAGAAATGCAAGAAAATAAAAACTTTTTCTTGACGAACAAAATCAATATAGTGTAGACTACCTTTAACAACATAACTAGGAGGGAAAATACATGACACAATTATCTAACGTAAAAGAAATGCACCAATCATGGCAAAACTGGCGTAGATAGTTGTATGTATGATTCTTTCATAGATACAACTTTAGAAGACTTATTCTAAAAAGTGTATCTATGCTGGTTATATTCAAGAAGAAAAAACGACCACATAGAGGACCCATCTATGTGGTTTTTGTTTTGCATAAAAACAACGACCACTCCTAAACACTTAGGATAAGTCGTTGTTTTTTTGCTACGAATCACTACGATTGGCACGAAGTGACAGAGTAGATGATGAGTAGCACAAGGTGAACGAAGAGAACGTTGTCCCATTCGTACAATCACTACGATTGGCACAAAGTGACAGAGTAGATGCAGGCTGCGTATACTCGCCGCAGTTTGGCCTTCAAGAGTGATGAGTAGTACAAGGTGAGCGAAGAGAACGTTGTCACAATCGTAGAAAAGTGCTCCTGCGATTCTCACCAAAATTGCGATCCTCGTCGCAGCTAAATCCTGACATTTGTAAAAAAGTGTTCCTAGGATTTTGACTAAGCAGAGGATTATGAATCTCAGTTTCACTTTCAACGGAAGAAACGCCCTATAGATAATGGTTTTATTATTAAAAAGAAAAAGTTGCCAAACAAAAGGGCAGTTAGGAGAATGCAAAATGAAAAATAAACGTTTAACGTTTGTCGTGTCTTTATTAGCTATTTATTTAATTGGTGCTTTTTTTGTGAATCAAAAAGTGACGAATTCAAAGAAAGACATAGTTACTGTAGGGGTTTTGCAGTTTGTCAGTCACCCCGCATTGGATGAAATTTATAAAGGTGTTGAGGAAGGGTTAAAGGAAAATGGCTATGACAAAGGCAAAAACTTAGAAATTATTTTTCAAAATGGTCAAGCCGACCAGAGTAAGTTAGCAATCATGAGTCAACAATTAGTACAAAAAAAGGCAGACGTTTTAATTGGCATCGCCACGCCAGCTGCGCAAGCGTTAGCCAACACTACCCAAGAAATCCCGATCATTTTAGGCGCCATTACGGACCCTGTTAGTGCAGGATTGGTGAAAGACAATCAAAAGCCAGGCGGTAATATTACGGGTGTTAGTGATCAATCTCCTTTGTCAGCCCAGATGGATTTACTAAAAGAATTGATACCAGCTGCCAAAAAAATAGGTATTCTCTATGCTTCCTCAGAAGAAAACTCTCGATACCAAGTAGCTGAAGCGCAGAAAGCAGCTGAAGCCAAAGGATTGACAGTGAAAACATATGCTGTGCCATCAAGTAATGAAATTGCACAAACGGTTCAAGTGATGACTAAGGAAACAGATGTGATTTATATACCAACTGATAATACGATTGCTAACGCCATGCAAACGGTAGTCGGAGAAGCAAACCGAACCAAGACGCCGATTATTCCTTCGGTGGATACGATGGTAGAACAAGGCGGTTTAGCAACTGTAGGGATTAATCAACATGCGTTGGGGGTACAAGCCGGAAAAATGGCAGCAGAGGTTCTGTCTGGAAAAAGTCAACCAGCAACTACACCCATTTATACCTTTAATACAGGCGACACAATTATCAATGAAAAACAAGCGCAAAAGTTAGGAATTACGATTCCCGCAGAGTTAGCAAAAAAATCGAAATTGATTAACTAATTATCAAAGAAAGTAGGAGAAGCGATGATTGTTTCAGCAATTGGACAAGGAATGTTATGGGCCTTGTTAGGACTAGGTATCTTTATGACTTATCGTATTTTAAATTTTCCAGATATGACCACAGAAGGTTCATTTCCGTTAGGAGGGGCGGTTTGTGTAACTGCCATTACAACAGGGGTTTCACCATTTGTAGCGACTCTTTTAGGGGTCGGAGCAGGAATGCTTGCCGGTTTAGTGACTGGTTTACTGTTTACAAAAGGAAAAATTCCAATTATTTTAGCAGGAATTTTAGTGATGTCTGGTTTAAATTCCGTGATTTTATTTGTGATGAAATCGCCAAATAAGTCTTTACTAAACCAACCGAAGATTCAAGATGTTTTTCAAAAAATGGCCTTACCAGATTATTATGATACTATTTTTTTAGGGATTAGTGTTTTGGCTGTGGTAATGATTTTACTGTTATTTTTCTTTAACACTAGTTTAGGACAAGCCTATATTGCGACAGGTGACAATGAAGAAATGGCTCGCTCGATTGGCATTCAAACGGATCGCATGAAAATTTTAGGATTGGTTTTATCGAATGGCTTGATTGGCTTATCTGGCGCTTTGATTGCTCAAAATGATGGATATGCGGATGTAAGTAAAGGAACCGGCGTCATTGTGATTGGCTTGGCTTCACTCATTATTGGTGAAGTACTGTTTGGAGAATTAACGTTTGGTGAACGGTTGATGGCGATTGTTGTAGGCAGTATTATTTATCAACTATTGATTTTATTAGTGATTAAATTAGGCTTTGATACAACGTATTTGAAAATCTTCTCAGCAGTGATTTTAGCAATCTGTTTAATGATCCCACAATTGAAAAAAGCATTACGACTACACGGCTTTTCTGATAAGGAGGGAACGAAATGAAACCAGTTGTTGAATTAAAAAATGCGACAAAAATCATTGATAATGGGATGAATGAAAAAAAAGTGATTTTGGATCATGTGAACTTAGCCATTTATCCTGGGGACTTCATTACTGTTTTAGGTGGAAATGGCGCAGGCAAGAGTACGCTATTCAATAGTTTAGCAGGAACTTTGACACTAACAGAAGGACAATTTTTAATTGAAGGAGTCAATCGCACCAATCTTTCTGAAGTCAAACGGGCCAAATCTCTAGCGCGTGTTTTTCAAGATCCTAAAATGGGGACAGCACCAAGAATGACTGTGGCAGAAAATTTATTGCTTGCCATGAAACGCGGACAAAAACGTCCCTTAACATTACGGAAGATAAATGAGCAACGCGCCTTGTTTACAAAAATCTGTCAAGAAGTTGGCAATGGCTTGGAAAATCATTTGGATACACCGACAGGTAACCTTTCTGGCGGTCAACGCCAAGCCTTAAGTTTATTAATGGCCACTATCACAAAACCAGAATTATTACTTTTAGATGAACATACTGCTGCCTTAGATCCCAAAACATCCAAGCAGTTGATGCACTTAACGGAACAACGGATTGAAGAAGGGAACTTAACTTGTTTGATGATTACCCATCGAATGGAAGATGCTTTACGATATGGCAATCGTTTAATTGTTTTACAAAAAGGTAAAATTGTTCAAGATTTAAACGCTGCTGAAAAAGCACAATTAACGCTACAAGATTTGTTGCTGTTCTTTGAAGAAGTAGAGTAAAAAAACAAGCTCAGAAAATGAGCTTGTTTTTTTATTTTTTGACCAATCGGAAGAGACGCTTGGGGAAAAAACGTTTGACAATTCGTTCCAGTAATGATGTCACCATAAAGCCCGCTGCGATGGCTGCAGCAGTAAAGACAACTTTTAAAATCAACTGCAACCCGTCATCAATGTTTCCTAACAAAATGCTCCGAACCGCTTGATAGGCAGGGCCTCCTGGCACTAAAGGAACCAAACTAGGAATATAAAAAATAATCATCGGCATTTTTTTGTAACGAGAAAAAAAGATACTAGCGATCCCTAACCCGACCGTTCCTAAAAAGTTTGCAAAGGTTTGACTAGCATCAAAAGTTTGCGTTAAGACATAATAAATCATCCAGCCTGTCATGCCAGTAATACCACAAGCCACCAGTGCTTTACGAGGAATGTTCGTAATAATACCAAACGTCACAGTCGCTAAAAAACTAAAGAGAAGATGAAAAATTAGTTCCATTTGAACACTCCTTACATAAATAATTTAAAAATCAAGGCAATTCCCAGGCCAACAGACCCAGCAATAAAAATAGCTTCTGTCCCTCGCGCCGTCCCGCTGATGAGGTGGCCGGCTAAAATGTCGCGAAAAGAGTTCGTAATCGCCACACCTGGAACTAATGGCATCACCGCACCAATAATAATATTATCGATGTTGACCGCTAAGTGAAAATGCACAGCCAAATAGGCCAACAAACCAATGACAAAAGCGGCTGCGAATGAATCGAGGTAAGGAACTTGGAATAACTTTTGGGTAAAAAGATAACTGGTATACCCAATCACGCCAACAAAAAAAGTTGCAATAAAATCTTGCCAAGTGCCACCAAAAATGTACATCAACGTACAACTAACAATCCCGGCTGCTAACAAGCGTAACGAAATTGAAAAAGTGGGGGTATCTGTTTCTAATAGAGTTAAGCGCTGATAAAGCTCTGGCAAAGTAATCTCTTTTTGCGCAAATTCTCTTGATAATTGATTGACAAGGCTAACTTTTTCCAAATTAATCGAGCGCTGGGGAATGTTTTCTAATTGCGTATAATTACTGGAACGAAAGCCCACGAAAATCCCTGTAGCCGTCGTGTAACAAACGCTCTCTGGCTCGCCAGCATTTGCTGCAATCCGAGTAATTGTATCTTCGGTTCTATATACTTCAGATCCGCTTTCCAGCATAATTTTTCCAGCTAAAATGCATGTATCAATAATTAATTGTTTTCTTTTTTCGCTATTAACCAAAGGAATGGCTCCTTTCATTTCGAGTTCACTTTTAGTGTATCATTTTTTTTAAGAACTGTACGCAATTTAAAACAGAGATAGAAAAAAAGTGTGATTTTTTACAAAAATGAAACGAATCTTAAGAATAAATGAAAAAAATAAGGAATTAGTAAAAATTATGGGTTAGTTGTAAGAATCTAGGATCTTTCCTTGCATTTTAGTAGGAAACATCCTATTCTAAACATAGAAAAACAAAGGGGTCAATAAAAATGGACAACCAATGGTTACTCTACGGAATTAGCAGTGTCGTATTAATTATTTTAATCAGAAGAACAATCCTATCAGGAAACATCGTATTAAGTTGTTTGTTGGGAGCGATTTTGCTGATTCAAGTAGTAGGAGTAGCTCTCTGTGCACAGCAGAAAAAGAAAAATGAACATACAAAAGAACTACCTTCTTCTAAAGTACATCAATAGAAGAAGGTAGTTTTCTCTTATAGTAAATCAAATTTTTTCAAGCCATTAACAATGCCGTTCTCAGTATTTTTAGTTGAAATAAAGGTGGCTTTTTCTTTTAGTTCTTCTCGCGCATTACCCATGGCAATTCCATAATCACAGGCCTCAAACAGCGCCAAATCATTGATGCCATCACCAAAGGCATAAGTGGGAATGCCGTTTAATCCCAAGGTGTTAAAAAGATTTTTGACACCAGAGCCTTTAGAGACCCCTTTACGAACAATATCTATTGAAAAAGGACCATTGCGATAAAAGGTCAATTCAGGAAACCGCTCATAGTAATATTCATCATCATCGCCATGTTGACTTAAGACCAACATCATGTTGACGGCATCATTCTCATAACCTGTGGGATCAATTTCTGGAACAGCTGAGTGAATATAATCATAGGCTTGTTTCACTGTGCCAGTATGCCCTGTACAAAAAATACGGCGCTCATTGTAAAAAGCCAATTCATGACCACGCTGTTTGACATGTTCATGCAGTGAAACACATTCCTCTGTTGTAAATTCATCTGAATAAATCGTTTTTCCTTCATAATGAATAAATTGCCCGTTCATTACAATCGCAGAATCAATGCCACTGGCTTTCATAATTGGCTGAATCTCACACAAGGTCCGTCCTGTCGCAATTAAAGGTAAAATTTGATTGTCTTTCAAGGCCGCCACTGCTGCGGTAATCTCAGGAGTAATTTGCGATGTTCCATCTAACAAAGTTCCATCTAAATCAAAAAAAGTAATAGCTTTCATTTTATCCATACCCTAACATCCTCTCTACGCTTGTTATTTTAACAAACTTTTCTGAAAAGACAATGGGTTTCCTTCGTTTTCTTTAAAAGAGCAGGAAAAAAAGTGATTTTTGATGGTTCTGTAAAGGATTTTTGAAGAAATATAGAATCGGTTGGTACAAATTCAATTTTAGAGTATACTACAATAGAGCAGTTTTATGAAAAGTGAATAAGGAGTGAATGAAATGAATATATTAATGATTGAAGACAATGAATCCGTCTCAGAAATGATGCAAATGTTTTTCTTAAATGAAGGGTGGGAAGCTACCTTTAAAGATGATGGCAAAGAAGGATTGGCGACTTTTCTTGCTTCGCCAGAAAAATGGGACATGATTACGTTAGACTTAAACTTACCTAGTATGGATGGGATGGCTGTTTGTCGTGAAATTCGCAAAGTTTCAGCCAATGTTCCCATTATTATGTTGACCGCTCGTGATTCTGAAAGTGACCAAGTAATTGGCCTTGAAATGGGTGCGGATGATTATGTGACAAAACCATTTAGTCCATTAACTTTGATTGCACGGATGAAAGCTCTACATCGTCGTGCCGAGGTGGCAGAGGCTGCGCATGATACGTCTGAGAATACAGATGAAACATTTGACGTGATTACGGATCATTTTAAAATGAATACGAAAACACGAGAAACATATTTAGATAATCAATTAATTGAAGGCTTAACACCTAAAGAATTTGATTTGCTATACACTTTAGCAAAAAAACCACGCCAAGTCTTTTCACGCGAACAACTACTAGAATTGGTTTGGGACTATCAATACTTTGGCGATGAACGGACAGTTGATGCCCATATCAAAAAATTACGACAAAAAATTGAAAAAGTGGGTCCTCAAGTCATCCAAACGGTTTGGGGCGTAGGGTATAAATTCGACGATTCAGGTGTTGCTTAATGAAGTATTTGTATCAACAATTACTTGCTTTTATAGGTGTGATTGCTCTGATAATTCTCATTGTCGGAACGTCTTTCACACAATTGACCAAGCGCACAATGCAAGAAAATAACTATGAACAGCTGTATGGTTATGCAGAATCGGCTTTAGAAACACGTGACTTTTTTATTAATGTTGCAGGTGTTTCAGATCGAGATGTTTTATCCTATTCATTTCAGTTGACTGAGCGCGTACTCCAGAAGCAAGATGTGCAATTTGTGTTTATTAACAAGGACCGCGAAGTGCAGTACCCACCAGTTGATAGCACGAAAAAATTAGACTTTTCCTTAATCGATAAAAATTGGGATCAAATCATGAAAGGCAATCGTGTTTATGCAACAGAAAACATTGATATTTACGGGGCCCGAAATACTTCGTCCTATGTAATGTTACCGGTGTATGCATCAAATCAGTCTTCTGATAAAAAAGTGATTATTGGTTCACTCGTTATTACACAACCTGCCAAAAACGTTGACCGAAGTGTTCAGTCCGTGACACAAAACTTGATTAAAGGCTTTATTTTTTCTGGTGTGATTGCCTTGTTACTAAGTTATCTATTTGCGACTTTCCAAGTGAAACGAATTAATCGAATGCGTAAAGCTACCAAAGAAATTACTAGTGGAAATTTTGATATTCAATTACCGGTTCATGACAAAGATGAATTTGATGACCTAGCAGAAGATTTTAATAAAATGGCCGCGTCTTTAAAAGAATCACAAGAAGAAATCAATCGGCAAGAAGAGCGCCGTCGTCAATTTATGGCGGATGCCTCTCATGAAATGCGGACGCCTTTAACAACTATTAATGGCTTGTTAGAGGGATTGCAGTATAATGCTATTCCTGAAAATCAAAAAGAGAATGCGATTAAACTGATGCAAAATGAGACCGCTCGCTTGATTCGCTTAGTCAATGAAAATCTTGATTATGAAAAAATTCGGACCAACCAGATTCAAATTGTCGTGAAGAAGTTCAACGGAACAGAAGCTTTAGAAAATATTGTGACTCAACTAACGGCCAAAGCTGAAGCCGCCGGTAATCAATTGTATTTAGACACCACCGAACCAATTGATGTGTATGCCGATTATGATCGTTTCGTTCAAGTAGTTGTCAATATTGTTCAAAATGCTATCCAATTTACTGAAAATGGCGAAATTCATATTGCTTTAGAAAAAGGCTATTTAGAAACTATTGTCCGTATTTCTGATACAGGAATCGGCATGACGGAAGAGCAAATTCTGAATATCTGGGATCGTTATTACAAAGTAGATCCATCCCGTAAAAATACGAAATATGGAGAATCAGGATTAGGCTTACCAATCGTTCAACAATTGGTCCGCTTGCATAAAGGAAAAATCAATGTTGAGAGTGAACCTGGTAAAGGCACCACATTTATTATTTCATTTCCTGATGTTGAAATCACTGAAAACTAAAGAAAACGTCTGGTCACAATCAGTGCCAGACGTTTTTTTTAGTTTAATAACGCATGTAGAGACAGGGGGCGCACATAGGGACTATCAATAATTTGTGGCTCTTTTGTCAGAAATAGCAAGCGCTTGTTTCTTTTTTGAACTGCTATTTTTAATTGAGGTAAAATTTCTTGACGTTGTCCAATCGTTAATGAAGAAAAGATGTCATCAATCACTAACGTACTTGTTTTTGAAAGCAAAAGTTGTATTATGCGCATTTTAATTTTTTCAAAAGTCGTAAAAGAAGTAAAGGAACGACCAAGTAAGGCAGGTTCTAATTGGAACACCTGGAAAGCTTCGGCTAGAACTACTTTTCGATCCCGTTCTTTGATTGTACTAGCGATAAATAAATTTTCTTCTAATGGCAAGTAGGGCAGAAAGGTTTCACTAGAAGAAAGCCTAGTAATGGTTAGTTGATTTGTTTGGAAAAAATCGGCCAATGCGAGTTCTTGTTCTGGAGCAGAATAAATGATTCCATAAACTTCTCGCAAAGCTAACGCGTCGAATGAGGATTTTTTTTCGGTTGTTTTTTTGAATGATGGTGTGACATTCATAGAAAATCCCTCCCTTATTTCTTATGTGTGCGTAAATAAATCAACGTGAAAGGAGTCCCGCAAACAAGAGGAATGCCAAGCAAGATTAAGCAGTTAACAAAGCAATTACGGATTGTATAAAGTGACTGCATACTTTTAAAATCAAAAGAAAACGCTTGGATCGTTTGAATCCCTAAATGCTGGATATTTGTAATCGTGACATCCTGGTCGGTACTTTTAGCTAAAAATGCTGGAGTTTCCAAATGAGACCACTGTAAAATAGCATCACGAGCAGCCCAAAGAACAGTATTATACGTTTCTTGAAACATTAAAGTGAAAAGTAAAAAACTGAAAATTCCTAATAGAGCCGGTAAACACAATTCTAGTAAGAGCTGTTTGGTGACATACATATTTGAAAAGTGCATGTGATACCATGTATGTATTTCTTCCTTTTTTATGCGTAATGTCACATACATCAACAGAAGAAAAGTAACACCAAAGAAAATGACACTACCTAGATAGAGGTGCCAATAGTATTGAATCAGTTGGTAATGGTAACTAGTTTGTTTTTCAATATCGACAAAGTCTGGCATCGTTCGTAAAAACTCTTTTTCAAAATCAATTAAGTTAAACAGCCCAGTCAATAAGAAAGAGAACAGGAAGAAGAAGAGTGCAGTGACTAACGTGATTTTTTTATGATAAAAACTACTAGCTGTAGCGTAACGGACACTTCTCATCAACTTTCACCTCTCTAAACTATCTTTAGTATAGTGAAATAATATGAATTAATTATGAAAAAGTAGCAAAAAAGCTTGAGCAAATTGCTCAAGCTTTTTGAAGATTTATTTACCAGTTTTTTGATAGCCTTGATAACTGTCAGTGTGATATTCATCAACGGTTGATTTATTATTGTTTTTACTGTAAACACTCGTTGATTTTTCACCTTTTTCTTTTTCAATTGCTTCCAGTTGTTGCAATTGGTTCTTGTAATCATAGTCTTCTGGGTTAACTGGTTTTAAGCCGCTATTGGTATAGAAACGAAGCAAGTCACCGTTAGTAATTTGGTCAGACGTTTCTAATTGTTTCGTCGCTTTGGCTTTTAAATCAGCGACTTCTTTCTTAACTTCTTCGGTTGGCTCTGTAATTAAAGTGCCTGTTTTAGTATCGTAAATGCTAGAACCTAAAATAGTATATTTAGGTGTTACAACATTGCCGTTGCGGAAAGCAACGATTTGATTGTGTTGTTTAGAGAATAAATCTTGGCCTAACTGAATGTAGTTTTTCGTATCGACACCAAGCAAGTGTAGAAGGGTTGGTAAGGCATCAACTTGGCCGCCATACGTATGGTTCACACCGCCATTTTCTTGACCAGGAACGTGAATCATATAAGGAACACGTTGCATATTGGCGTTGTCAAAATCGTTCCAATCTGCTTTGGTTTTACCTACTAATTCTGCTAAGTTTTGGTTTCTTGAATTAGAAACCCCATAGTGATCGCCATAAAGAACAATGACTGAGTTTTCATAGAGACCTGAAGATTTCAAGTAGTTAAAGAATTCTTCTACCGCTTTATCTAAATAATTCGCTGTTGCAAAGTAACCATTAATTGTTTCGTCAGAGGTTTTTGCAATTGGGAATCCTGCTTCATCGTTTGTAAATTGAGAATAAGGATAATGATTGGATACAGCAATAAATTTAGAATAGAACGGTTGTTGTAAATGTTCTAAATATTGAACGGATTGATTAAAGAATGGTTTATCGTGTAACCCATATTGGAATGAGTTATCTGAATTAACATCATAATAACTAGCATCAAAGAAATAGTCATAGCCTAAACGTTTATAGGTTTCATTTCGATTCCAGAAGTTACCGGCATTTCCGTGGAAAGCAGCGCTAGTGTAACCTTGCGTTTGTTTTAAAATATCGGGTGCTGCTTCAAACGTATTTTTCCCACCAACTTGTGTAAAGAGTGAACCTTGGTCTAAACCAAATAGTGAATTTTCAAGTAACGTTTCGGCATCACTTGTTTTTCCTTGACCAACTTGGTGGAAGAAGTTATCAAAGCTAAAGGTACTTTTACTATTGTAAAGACTATTGATAAATGGTGTGACTTCGTGTTCTACGCCATTTTCATCTTTTAATTTGTAATTAACTAAAAATTGTTGGAAACTTTCTAAATGGATATAAATTACATTTTTGCCTTTTGCAATACCAAACTTACTATCATCGGGTGCCGCATATTGTTGTTTCACGTAATCTTCAACTTGTTTCATATCGTTAGCACTAGCTTCTGCACGGACTTGGTTTGTTTGGTAAGTTGTAATGCCATCGTACACGGTAAAGGCATTTAAGCCTAAGAATTTCACGATATAGTCACGAGAGAATTGACGTCCTAATAATTGGGGACGTTCTGTTTCAGCCATAAATAGATTGAATAAGAAAAAGACAACAGAAAGGAGTGTGACAGAGACTGCTACACGTGCGCGGACTGGACGCGCATCTGTTTTAATTTTTTTCGTTAATAATAATACGCCAATAATAATGAAGTCTAAGAAATAAATGACGTCATAAGGTCTAAAGAGACGTAAGGCACTTTCGCCAAGACCGCTAGCTACTTTGCCAGCACCAAGCATCGTATTAACTGTGATGAAGTCAGTAAATTCTCGATAATACACGACATTTGAGAAGAGCAGTAAACTCATCAAGAAGTAAATAATCATCATTGTAATATAAGAAGCTTTTTTACGGCGAACATACAAAGCGATGGCTAATAAAAAGACCGTTGTAGCAATTGGATTAATTAAGAGTATGAAATACTCGTTAATATTTTCCAAACGTAAATGGAAATCAACGGCGTACGCAAAGAGGTTTTTTAGCCACAGTAAGATGGCGATTAGCGAGAATAACCCCAGTCGCGTGTTCAAAATATTTGTTTTAAATAATTTTTTCAAAATAAACGTCCTTTCTAAACGATGATTCTATAAAAGTAAAATTAGGTAAATTTCGTATTTTACAATATCGCTTTAATTTTACTCTTTCACAAATTTTATGTCAATTCTTACCGAAGTGAGGAATGGTGATGTTAAAGAAAACTTACTATTTCCTTAAACTTTTTAGTTCGTTAAATGACGTGAAGCTTGAATCCTTTAAAGACAGATGGGCCTTTTTTTGCTATACTAGATAGGACTTTGAAAAGTAGGTGTACAGAATGAAACTTCAAGTAACTAAAAAAGCAGAACATAAATTTAAAAAAGGATATCCTTTAATTCAGAAAGAAGATTTGCAACAAGTGCCGGCGCCGTTGCCAACAGATTGGCTTACTTTGATTGATAGTAAAGGCCAGCGTTTAGCCGAAGGATATTTAGGCGAACAAAATAAAGGAATTGGTTGGTTGCTGTCATGGCATGGACCAATTAATCAATCTTTTTTTCAACAACTCTTTGAAATAAGTCGTGAGAAGCGGACGCCTTTTGAAAAGGATTCGCTGACAACCGCTTATCGATTATTTAATGGAGAAGGAGATGGCATTGGGGGTCTAATCATCGATCGCTATGCAGATTACGCCGTTTTTTCATGGTATAATGAAACCCTTTATCAGAAAAAAGCCGAACTTTTGACGGCGTTTCGCACAGTTTATCCTGATATTATTGGTGCCTACGAAAAGATTCGCTTTTCCACAAAAGATTTACCCGAATCACAGTTTTTGTATGGCGAACAAGCACCCGAGCCATTACTTGTCACTGAAAATGGCGTTCAATTTGCTACCTATTTAAACGAAGGATTAATGACAGGCATCTTTTTAGATCAAAAAGAAGTTCGTGGTCGATTAGTAGATGGTTTTGCAGTAGGGAAAACAGTCTTAAATATGTTTAGTTATACAGGTGCTTTTTCAGTAGCTGCCGCTATGGGAGGTGCCGTGGCCACCACTAGTGTGGATTTAGCTAAACGAAGCTTACCGAAAACGACTGAGCAATTTGAAGTCAATCATTTAAATCTTGCCCCGCAAAAGATTATTGTTATGGATGTTTTTGACTACTTTAAATATGCTTCACGTAAAGGCTTGAGTTATGACATGATCATTTTGGATCCGCCAAGTTTTGCTCGCAACAAAAAGAAAGTTTTTTCCGTTGCTAAAAATTATGGGGAGCTAGTGAAAGATTCTATTGATATTTTAACGGATAAGGGAACGCTTATTGCCTCAACCAATGCGGCAAATTTATCCTTAGCCAAATATCAAAAAATGGTGATTACTGCCTTGCAAGAGAAAAATGTCCGTTACAAGATTACGGACACGTATCAATTACCGGCAGACTTTCAAGTGAATCCTAATTTTCCAGAAGGTAATTACTTAAAAGTCCTATTTATCGAAATTGAAAAATAATTTTTTACACCAAGCAAAAGTCCCAGCGCCGCTAATCGGCATTGGGACTTTTGCTTGGTGTTTATTTTATAGTAACTTTTGGGCTTTTTGGGTGTTTGCGAAATGCAGCTTCGCGTAATTGGCTAATAAGTCTAGGCCGCCTTTTTTCAAAATACGTGCGGCTACTTGGTCTGATTTGCTGCCAGCACCAGAGGGCACAGAGAAACCCAATTCTGCAGATTCTTTGTCTAACTCTTCTAAAAAAGCAGCGCGGCTAATAATAGAGGCGGCAGCAACAGCAACATGATACTGCTCTCCTTTAGTGACGAAGAACAATTTTTCAGTGACTTGATTTTTTTCATTACGAACATATTTCCGATAGTTATTTTCAGGGGTGAACTGGTCAATCAAAATCCCTTCTGGCTTTGTGGGAGCCAATTCTTGCAGCAACAGATAAATCGCTTGGTTATGCAAAGCGACTTTCATGTGTACAGCATTGTAGTTTGGTTGGATCTCATTGTATTTTTTGGGTTCAACGATTAATAACTTGTAAGGAATCAGTTCTTTAATGACATGTGACAATTGAATAATTTGTGGGTCGGTTAATTCTTTGGAATCACGAACACCTAATGCTTTTAGTTTGCTAATCATGCTTTTGTCAACATAGGCAGCACAGACAGTTACTGGACCAAAATAGCTACCATTACCGACTTCATCGGAACCTATCACAGACCAGTTGCCAAAATCAGCAGGCAGCGTTGTAGTCTGGGGGGACACTTTTTTCTGTGGTGTGGTACTCGTTCCTTCCCAACGAGCGGCCTCTTTTTCAGCTTGAGGTCCCTGAAACATGACTTTACCTGATTGATAAGCAGTGATGGTAGTGGTGCCAACCTTGGCCACAAAGACAGTATAAGGGACCGTTTTATTTAAACGATTGGGTTGATAAACAGTGGTCATCTCTGCTAATGTTTTTTTACTAACTTTAATTACGTGATTCTGTGCCATCAATTGTTCCTCATTTCTTGATATTTCTTCTTTACTATAGTAAAGGAAAAACAAGTAAATGAAAAGGTTTTGCGTTAGCTTGTTCCTGAAAATGACAATGTTTAGGAAATGTATAATTTTTTTCTATAGTTGGGCGCTAGTTGTTATCTAAATTTTTATTCAGTGCTATACTGTGGGAGAGAAGGAGACGATGAAAGAGTCGACTAGAACAAGGGGTGATGTGTTTGAGAAGAAAAAAAGAAATGCAAGAAAATGAACCAATAGCAGTGACTGCTAACGCGGAACGCTATTATCCAGAAGATAAACAAGGCTTGACGGCCGCACAAGTTGAAGAAAGAAAGCGAAAAGGCTTAGTCAATGCCGCCGTCGATACAGAGTTTATCACAACGAAACAGATTGTTATTAATAACATATTTACGTATTTCAACTTAATTTTTGTGGTACTAGGCGTGTTATTAATGCTGGTACAATCTTATAAAAATATGACCTTTTTGCCAGTAGTAATCATTAATACGGTCATTGGAATTTACCAAGAAATTAAGTCGAAGAAAGTATTAGATAGCTTAAATATTCTAAACGCTACAAAAGTAACCGTTGTGAGAGATGGCCAAGAACAAGAAATTTCGCCAGATGAGCTGGTTTTGGATGATGTGGTGCTCTTTAAATCGGGTGAACAGATTTCTGGGGATGCAATTGTCTTATCTGGTGAAGTCCGTGTGAATGAATCCTTGTTAACTGGGGAATCTGATGAGATTACCAAAGTAGCAGATAGCCAACTTTTGTCAGGTAGCTTTATTGTGTCAGGTTCTTGTTATGCAAGAATTGATAAAATTGGCGCTGAGGCCTATGTTCATCAATTGACGCTTGAAGCGAAATCAATTAAAAAAGGGGAACAATCAGAGATGGTCGGTTCCATTAACCGTTTGGTGAAATGGGTAGGGATTATTATTATTCCAATCGGCTGTGTTCTATTTTTCCAAAGTTATTTCATCAACCATCAAGGGCTTCATGACAGCATTGTCTCCATGGAAGCTGCCTTGATTGGGATGATTCCAGAAGGGTTGTACCTTTTAACAACCGTTGCATTAGCTGCCAGCACAATGCGCTTAGCGAAGCGCGGCGTTTTATTGCACAACATGAAAAGTATCGAATCCTTAGCACGTGTCGATGTGTTATGTGTAGATAAAACAGGAACAATTACTGAAAACACGATGGAAGTCCAAGAGTTGGTTCCTGTGGTGAGTATCGAAAATGATGGTACAGACTTAACCAATGTCGAAAAATTAATTGGCGATTTTTGTCGAACAATGTCAGCTGACAACGATACGATGAAAGCGATGAAAGAATTTTTTGTTACTAATAATCAGAGGGAAGCCGTTAGCTATACCTCGTTTTCGTCTGTCGAAAAATTTAGTAGCGTGACTTTCCCGGAAGCGACGTATATTCTTGGGGCGCCAGAGATGATTTTGAGAGACAATTATGAAATGTATCAATCTGAAGTGGAACATTATACAAGTCAAGGCTATCGCTTATTGGTGTTCGGAAAGTATTTAGGAGAATTTCAGGAAACGTTGACAGCAGAGGTTCAACCTCTTGGCTACATTCTTCTTTGGAATCCGATTCGTAAAGAAGCTAAAGCAACTTTTGAATATTTCGCTGAACAAAATGTGGCTATTAAGGTCATTTCTGGCGATAATCCTTTAACAGTATCCAATGTAGCACAAGCGGCAGGCATTATTGGTGCTGAAAATTATGTGGACGCGCGAACATTAACTACAATGGAAGCCCAGACAGAAGCTTTAGAAAAATACACCGTTTTTGGTCGTGTCACGCCAGAACAAAAGAAACAATTTGTATTATTGTTGAAAAAATTAGATCATACAGTGGCGATGACAGGGGATGGAGTCAATGATATTTTAGCCATGAAAGAAGCAGATTGTAGTATTGCTATGGCTTCAGGAAATCAAGCTACAGCACAAGCCTCGCAAGTTGTGTTGTTGGATTCTGATTTTTCAACGATGCCGGAGGTTGTCTTTGAAGGCCGCCAAGTAGTTAATAACATTGAACGCTCTTCAAGTTTATTCCTTGTAAAAAATATTTTCTCCTTGCTGATGTCTGTCTTTGCTATGATTTTTGCCGTGACATATCCTTTACAACCGACACAAGTCACATTGATTAGTTTATTTACAATTGGGATTCCTTCGACATTTCTAGCTTTGGAACCAAATCATCGTCGCATTGAAGGGAAATTTCTTTTCAATGTGTTATCAAAAGCAATTCCTGGTGGGTTAACGGATATGTTAGTAGTCGGTGCTTTACTAATTTGTGGTGATATTCTTGCACTTCAAAAAACGGACATTTCAACGACTGCAACATTGTTGCTAGTTTCAGTCGGCTTTATGGTTCTTTATAAAATTAGTTCACCAATGAATCGTTACCGCAAGCGCGTAATGATTGGCTGTTTAATCGGAATGGTTATTACAAGTATTTCCATGAAAAACTTGTTCTCGTTAACTTCGGTATCGCCAACAGCCTTGTTACTTTTAGCCATTCTTTTCTTTGCAGCAGACTCAACTTTCCAACATTTATCAACCATTTCTGAAAAAGTTCAATTATGGTTTTATAAGAAAAGACATTAGGAGCAAAACACCGAGCCAAAATTATTTTGGTTTGGTGTTTTTTGTTTTTTATCGTTGGGAAAAATAAAAACACTTGTACCTAGTTAATCCTTGATAGTATAAACCTAACCAATTATTTTAGGTAGGAAGGATTGAATAAAAATGAAAAAAAGAAGTTTTGTCTATTGGGGAATGTTTTTCATTCTTTTGTCGATGCTGATAACGCCTTTTCTGAAACTTGAAACAGGATATGCACAAACGGAACCAACTAGTACCAGTGAAACCAATCAAATTTCTGCTACGCCAAACGTAGTACCGCGTAAACAAGTGGGCAACATTGTGACAGCGATTCAACTAACGGACAAAGAGGGAAACCCACTTGGGACTATTAATCAATATACAGACATCTACCTCCGAATTGAGTTCAACTTACCGGATAATACCGTTAATAGTGGGGATACGAGTGTGATTACTTTGCCCGAAGAGCTACGTCTCGAGAAAAATATGACCTTTAATGTAGTAGATGATACAGGTGCTGTGGTTGCAATCGCACAGACCGATGTAGCAAATAAAACGGTCACGTTAACGTATACAGATTACGTAGAAAACCATGCCAATATTAGTGGGTCTTTATATTTTACAAGTTTGATTGATTTCGAAAATGTCGAAAATGAATCCAAGATTCCTATTTACGTCACGGTTGAAGGGGAAAAAATATTTGCTGGCGATCTTGATTACCAAGGTGAAGGCGATGATGTTAACGAAAAATTTAGCAAGTATTCGTGGTTTATCGAAGACGATCCAACCGAAATTTACAATGTACTACGGATTAATCCAACAGGGCAAACGTATACTGATTTAGAAGTGGAAGATGTGCTAAAAACAGCAAGTTTAAGTTATATCAAAGACACTATGAAAATTGAACGAGGACAATGGACACTGGATGGAAATGCTATTTGGCAGTTCACGCCAGAGGAAGATATAACTGGTCAGTTGGCTGTCCAGTATGGTCCTGGTGACCGCAATTTTTCGGTGCATTTTGGCAATATTGGGACTAACGAATATCGTATCACCTATAAAACCAAAATCGATCATCTTCCCGAAAAAGGTGAAACCTTCACAAATTATGCAAAATTAACAGAAAATCAAACGGTGGTGGAAGAAGTCGAAGTGAGTCGTGTCTCACAAACGGGTGGTGGAGAAGCCAATGGTGAACAATATGTTGTTGAAATTCATAAAGAAGATGAAGCAGGCCAGCGTTTAGCAGGTGCAGAGTTTGAACTCATTCGTAACTCAACCAATCAAACAGTGGCCAAAATCACAACAGATCAAAACGGAACAGCGATTGTTAAAGGCTTGTTAAAAGATAACTATACTTTAGTAGAAACCAAAGCACCTACCGGTTACCAGCTTTCGCAAAACAAGATTTCAATAACACCTGAAGACTTTGATAAAAACTTAGTTGCACTGAAAACTGTTGTGAATCATAAGATTTCATATCAACCAGTCGCTGCTTCATTTTTAGCTGGAAAAGTTCTTTTAGGAAAACCACTGAAGGATGCTGAATTTCAATTTGAATTGTTAGATGAGAAAGGTACAGTACTAGAAACGGTTAGTAACGATACTTTAGGGAAAATTCAATTTTCACCATTAACCTTTGAAACTCCTGGAAACTATCAATACACCATTCGGGAAGTAAACACGCGACAGGCAGGTGTTTCCTACGATACGCATAATCTTCAAGTTCAAGTAACCGTCGAGGCACTTTTAGGAAATCTTGTGGCGACTACTCAGTATGATGGAGGTCAAGTATTTACTAATCACTATACGCCAGAAGAACCTATAGAAAGTACCACACCACCAACGAGTGGGACAACAGATACTACCACGAATTCAACCACAGAAACTACTTCAATAACCATTGAAAAACAGGCGGTTCATAATAAGGAATTGCCAAAAACAGGAGAAACAAAAGAAAACGCGTTTCTTTTCTTAGGTAGCCTTCTTTTGATTCAAGGAGTATTTATCTATTTTAAAACGAAAAAATAATCGCTTAGATAGTTTCAGTAATCGAGACAAAATGTGCAAATTTCGAGAGATTTAGCTTGTTCATTTGAGTTTGGAGTGGTTCTGTGCTATACTATCTTTAGCGTAATGATACTAGTTGGGAGTGAGCGGATTTCTGCTCACTCTTTTTGATGGAAAAGTCATCAGGACACGGTTCGTTACATCAATCTCGAAGGAGGCGAAAATTTTGAGTAGTGCTGTGGAAACTGTAACAAAGTTAGTCACACCAATCTTAGAAGAACAAAATTTTGAACTTGTGGAAGTAGAGTTTGTTAAGGAAGGAAAAAATTGGTTTTTACGAGTATTTATCGATAAAGAAGGTGGCATTGATATTGAGGAATGTGCCTTTGTCAGCGAAAAATTAAGTGAAAAACTAGATGCAATGGATCCAGATCCAATTCCGCAAGCGTACTTTCTGGAAGTTTCTTCTCCGGGAGCAGAACGTCCGTTAAAGAAAGAAAGCGATTATGAACAAGCGGTAGGTAAGTACATTCATATTTCTCTTTATCAAGCAGTTGATGGAGAAAAACAGATTGAGGGTACCTTAGTCCATCTTGATTCAGAACAATTAACATTAAGTGTAAAAATTAAAACCAGAGTGAAGGAAATGACTTTTGAACGTAAAAATATCGCAAAAGCTCGTTTAGCCATTCAATTTTAATCAACAGACTCGAAGGTAAAAAAGGGTCCACTAAAAGTTTTACTTTTAGCTAGGCCTGTGACAAGTTTTAACGAGAAGTTTTTCCCTTGGAAGAAGAACCACTCGTTCAGCTTTAACGAATCCATAGGAGGAAAAGAAAAACAATGAGCAAAGAAATGTTAAATGCATTAGACGTATTAGAAGCTGAAAAAGGGATTCCTAAAGATACGGTGATTGAAGCGTTACAAGCAGCTTTAGTTTCTGCATATAAAAGACATTATGGACAAGCAAGCAACGTCGAAGTTGAATTTGAACCAAAAAAAGGCAATATTCACGTGTATGCTGTCAAAGAAGTAACAGAAGAAGTATTTGATTCACAATTGGAAGTTTCATTAAAAGATGCCGTTGCATTAAATGGTGCATATGAAATCGGCGACAAAATTCGTTTTGAAGTTACACCAAAAGACTTTGGCCGAATTGCTGCCCAAACAGCAAAGCAAGTAATTTTACAACGTGTCCGTGAAGCAGAAAGAACAATTATTTATAATGAATTTAGCGAATACGAAAATGACATCATGCAAGGAATTGTTGAACGTCAAGATCGTCGTTATATTTATGTAAACTTGGGTAAAATCGAAGCAGTCTTATCAAAACAAGATCAAATGCCAAATGAATTTTACCAACCGCATGATCGGATTAAAGTTTACGTATCACGTGTTGAAAACACATCAAAAGGCCCACAAGTTTTTGTAAGCCGTAGTCACCCAGATTTATTAAAACGTCTTTTTGAACAAGAAATTCCAGAAGTTTATGATGGAATTGTTGAAATCGTAAGTGTCGCTCGTGAAGCTGGCGATCGTTCAAAAGTAGCCGTTCGTTCAACAGATCCTAATATTGACCCAGTGGGTACCTGTGTTGGTCCAAAAGGCCAACGTGTCCAAGCGATTGTGAATGAATTAAAAGGCGAAAATATGGATATTGTGGAATGGAACGAAGATCCAGCTATTTATATTAGTAATGCCTTGAATCCAGCTCAAGTATTAGATGTTATTTTTGATCCAGAAAATAGCAAAGCATGTACAGTTGTTGTACCTGATTATCAATTGTCATTAGCAATTGGTAAACGTGGTCAAAATGCGCGCTTAGCTGCTAAATTAACGGGCCATAAAATTGATATCAAATCAGAATCTGATATGGCTGAATTTTATGAACAACAAGCCAATCAAGAAGTTGCCGAAGTGGCAGAAGAAATGGATGAAGCAATTATCCATTCAGATATGACGGCAGATGATTACGAAAACTTGGCTGCTGAAGAAGCAGTTGTTGAAGCAGAAATTACAGAAGAATTACCTGAACAAGAATAACGTTTTTGGAGGGTGAAAAAATGAAAAAGAGAAAAATTCCAATGCGTAAATCGGTTGTTTCAGGCGAAATGAAACCGAAAAAAGAATTAGTCAGAATTACTCGCTCCAAAGAAGGTGAAGTGGCCTTAGATCCAACTGGTAAATTACCTGGACGTGGCGCTTACGTTGATTTGGATCCTGCGGAAGTCCAAAAAGCTTGGGATAAAAAAATTCTTGATCGTGTCTTAGAAACAAAATTAAGTGATGAATTTTATCAAGAACTATTGGATTATGTAACACATCAAAAAGCCCGCAAAGAGTTGTTTGGCGATGGAAAATAAAACCAAAATTTTGAACCTTTTAGGTTTAGCAATGCGCGCCGGTAAATTAGTCACAGGCGAGGAATTAACCCTTAAAGATATTCGTGCAAACAAAGCGAAATTTGTGTTTGTTGCGCAAGATGCCAGTGAGAATACTAGAAAGAAAATCAAGGACAAAAGTTCTTATTATAATGTTCCTGTTAGCGAACTGTTCAGTCAATTCGAGCTCAGCCAAGCGATTGGGCGACCACGAATGGTTATCGGAGTAACTGATGCAGGATTTGCCACCAAAATCAAGGAATTACTAAAAGGTTAGGAAGGTGATTGCATGGGAAAAAAAAGAATTTATGAACTAGCAAAAGAAATGAATAAAGCAAGCAAAGACGTTGTCGATAAAGCGCATCAATTAGGTATGGATGTTAAAAACCATATGGGCGCAATTAGTTCCGAGCAAGAAACAAAGCTTCGTCAAGCATTCGGAGGAGGAAGTACCGTAAATACTCAATCAAAAGCAACAAACAACCAAAAGCAACAAACAACACAAAATAAACCAGTCAATAAGAAACCAGTCAATAAGAAACCAATGAACAATAAACCTGGTGAACAAAGAAATAACCAAAATCGTCCAAACAACCAATCAACGAATGGACAACAAAGAAACAACAACAACCAAAATCGTCACGGCCAAAGCAACACACAAAACCGTAGCAATCAAACAAATACAAACAATCAAAACCGCAATACCCAAAACAATAACGGTTCTACAACGAATCAAAATCGGACCAGCCAAAATAACAATGGCGGGAACAACCAAAACCGTGGCGGCCAAAACCGCAACAACAATTTTGGTGGCGGTCAAAATCGTAATAACCGGAATAACTTTAATAACCAAAACCGCAATCGTTTCAATAAAAAAGGAAAAAAAGGCAAACATCAACAAGAATCAGCGAAGCCAGCAGTACCAGCACGTAAATTCCGTGAATTACCAGATGTTTTAGAATATACAGAAGGTATGAACGTGGCGGATATTGCGAAAAAAATCCACCGCGAACCAGCGGAAATCATCAAAAAATTATTTATGATGGGTGTCATGGTTAACCAAAACCAAGCCCTAGATAAAGATACAATTGAATTATTAGCTGTGGACTATGGCATGGAACCGCAAGAAAAAGTTCAAGTTGATATTGCGGACATTGATAAATTCTTCGAACCAGAAGCAGTTGTTGAAGAAAACTTAACTACACGTCCCCCTGTTGTCACAATCATGGGACACGTAGACCACGGGAAAACAACATTATTAGATACATTGCGCCATTCTCGTGTGACTTCAGGTGAAGCGGGCGGTATCACGCAGCATATTGGTGCCTATCAGTTAGATATTGATGGCAAACCAATTACGTTCTTAGATACACCAGGACATGCGGCCTTTACAAGTATGCGCGCGCGTGGTGCCAGCATCACTGATATTACCATCTTAGTTGTTGCAGCGGACGATGGAGTAATGCCACAAACAATCGAGGCGATTAACCATGCGAAAGCGGCAAAAGTGCCAATTATTGTAGCAGTTAACAAAATTGATAAGCCTGGTGCAAATCCTGATCATGTGAAACAAGAATTAAGTGAACATGAATTAATTCCTGAAGAATGGGGCGGAGATACGATTTTTGTCAATATTTCAGCGAAATTCAATCAAAACATTGATGAGTTGTTGGAAAATATTTTACTGATTGCTGAAGTAGAAGACTTAAAAGCTGATCCAACGCAAAAAGCAATTGGAACAGTGATTGAAGCGCGCTTAGATAAAGGTAAAGGTCCGGTTGCGACATTACTCGTTCAACAAGGAACTTTACATGTTGGTGATCCAATCGTTGTTGGTAATACTTACGGACGTGTTCGTGTGATGACCAATGACATGGGCCGCCGTGATAAAGAAGCAGGACCAGCAACTCCTGTGGAAATTACCGGATTAAATGATGTTCCTCAAGCGGGTGATCGTTTTGTAGTCTTTGAAGATGAAAAAACAGCACGTCAAGCAGGGGAAGAACGAGCTAAACGTGCGTTACTTGAACAACGTTCAGCAAGTAGCCGTGTGACATTGGATAACTTATTTGAAAGTCTAAAAGAAGGCGAATTAAAAGAAGTTAATATCATTGTCAAAGCAGACGTACAAGGATCTGCCGAAGCCGTTTCAGCAAGTTTACAAAAAATTGATGTAGAAGGCGTTCGTGTGAAAATTGTTCACGCGGCAGTTGGGGCCATCAATGAAAGCGACGTAACTTTAGCCGCAGCAAGTAATGCGATTATTATCGGCTTTAACGTTCGCCCAACACCACAAGCAAAACAACAAGCAGAACAAGAAGAAGTTGATATTCGTTTACACCGTATTATCTATAAAGCTCTAGAAGAAATCGAAACAGCGATGAAAGGGTTATTAGATCCAGAATTTGAAGAAAAAATTACGGGTCAAATGACGGTTCGTGAATTGTACAAAGTATCTAAAGTTGGCACAATCGCTGGCTGTTATGTTACAGAAGGCTTTATTCGCCGCGATAGTGGCGTGCGTGTCATTCGTGATGGTATTGTTATTTATGAAGGTAAATTAGCAAGCTTGAAACGCTTTAAAGATGACGTGAAAGAAGTTAAACTTGGTTTTGAATGTGGTGCTATGATTGAAAACTTCAATGATTTACGTGTAGATGATGCGATTGAAGGCTTCATTATGGAAGAAATCAAACAATAATTTTAGTAATTGGAGGAAGACACTATGGCAAATTATCGTGACCGTCGTGTAGGTCAAGAAATCATGCGTGAAGTGAATGATATCTTGAACAAACGCATCAGAGATCCACGCGTCCAAGGCATCACTATTACAGATGTTCGTGTGACCGGTGATTTACAACAAGCAACGATTTATTACAGCTTGTTATCTGATTTAGCTTCCGAACAACAAAAAGCTCAACAAGGCTTAGACAAAGCCAAAGGACTGATTCGTAAAGAATTAGGACAACGGTTAACCTTGTATAAAACACCAGAGTTGATTTTTGAAAGAGACGAATCTGTCCAATACGGAAATCACATTGATGAGTTGATTCGTAAGTTGAATCAAGGTGAATAATTAAAAAGAAAAAGCACACCAGACGAATGGTGTGCTTTTTCTTTTCATGATTTCTTGATAAAATAGTCATGGAGGTGCAAAGATGAAAAGAATTGTTGTTTTCTATAAAAATGGAGATCGTTATTTAAAAGAAATGGGTTCAGGCAAGAGTTCCCTGTACTTTTTTCTTTTCTTCTTTGTACTACATAGTATGCGGGAACATATTATTCAGTTCATCGGATTTTGGCCGTCATTTATATTCGTCCTCATACTTGTCCCAAATCTTATGCTTGGCGTCGGACATATTAACCATTGGTACAAAAACCGCTCTTGAATTTTCCAGAATACTTTTAAGCATGGAACAAAATCCTTATTGATTTTGTTCCATGCTTTTTAAGTTAACCCAGTATTTAATACCATCACAGAATAATCCCTAAATTCAAAAATCCGTCCTTTATAAAGATAAGTGGCGCCATACTTTTGTCGATAGTACGTAATCACATTTTTTAATGTTTCAACATCGATTTCCAAAAATTCAGCACAAGAATAATGGTTGCTTAAGCCAGCTTCAGAGCAACGAATTAAATCGTCTAATGTAACTAATTGCTCTAAGGCCACATTGCGGGCTTTCAACTCTTGCTTCCGATTTTCTGTACAATTTTGATTTAAAATAGTGCCAACGGATGTTTGATAATGCCCGTATTCCTCGGCTAAAATATTCTTCTTTTGACGGGTACTCAATGTTTTTTCAATATAAATTTTGCCATTTCGATACAACCCATAACAACCTGTTTGATTGTATAAATCAATTTCTAAAACCGTCACATCCTTTTGAATGGAACTGACGAGTTTTTCATAATCATTCACTTTACCATTCACCTGCCATTACTTAATAAAAAGAGTAGATGGGAAGTTAATCCTCTTTTTTGTCAGAAGAAATCGATTGTTGATATTTGGCATCAATTTCATCCAAGTAATCGTGAATTTTCTCGATCTCTTCTTT
Organism: Enterococcus sp. DIV1537a; assembly: GCF_051712085.1. Taxonomy (NCBI): domain Bacteria; kingdom Bacillati; phylum Bacillota; class Bacilli; order Lactobacillales; family Enterococcaceae; genus Enterococcus; species Enterococcus sp. DIV1537a. The sequence goes on from NZ_JBIOOE010000001.1 coordinate 1,123,225, forward strand.
TGAAAATATCTTTTCTGGATCCCCAGCGTGGGCAGCCAGTGTCATTTCGTCACGGCGAGGGAATGAGAGAATTTCTGCTTGCGTTTGTTGTTCGTGTAATTGTTGTTCGGCAAATTGATAAACGATGGCTTGTCGTTGGGGTTCTAATTTTTTATAAATGCGGTCGATAGTTGAGGCATTTTTTTCCATGGGAACTTCTTGTCCCATCAACCAGGCCTCATTAATGTCTAATGCATCTGCAATGCGATAAACTTTGTCTTGTTTTGCTTCGTAACGACCAGCTAGCCAATCGCTGATCGAAGATTTACCGATGCCAGTTTTTTTCGCTAATTCACTAGGTTTGATGTTCTTGGCTGTTAAAGCCTCTTTTAAACGGACAGCAAAAATGTTCATATTTCCGAACCTCCTATTGCCTCAAAGTATACTATATCTGTTTGGAGAAGGCAAGTAACAATCGCAATTAAAATTAGCGGTTCATAAAACCGAACTTATGAGTTGACAGTGAAAATATTTGGTGCTAAGATAGAGCCATTCAAATGTTCGGTTAACTGAACTATTTTTTGAACACTTTGTTCGGAAAACCGTATTTTTCTAGAAAGGGTGAAGAAATGAGTCAGAACTATAAAAAAACGTTGTCGGATATGTTACTTTTAGCAATTATTTTATTAATAAGCAGTGTCTCAATAAAAATTGGGGCCATCGTGATTGGTATGATTGGCCTCATGGAATTACTAACAGAGTAACAATAATTTAGTCAAAAGGAGAGAAGCGGATTGGCAGAACGACGCATGTTTGCAAAAACGATTATTGATAGTGATGCGTTTTTAGATATGCCCTTATCAAGTCAGGCTCTGTATTTTCATTTAGCGATGCGTGCCGATGATGATGGATTTATCAATAATCCCAAAAAATTGCAGCGAATGGTTGGTTGTGGGGAAGACGATCTAAAATTGCTAATGGTTAAAAAATTTATTCTAGTATTTGAAAGTGGTGTGATCGTTATCAAACATTGGAAAATTCATAATTATATTCGCAGTGATCGTTACAAACCAACCTTGTATCAAGAAGAGAAAAATCAGATTGTTGAAAAAAATAGCAAAGCTTATACGTTTAAAGCAGAATCGTCTGTCAGTGGTCAACCAGCTGACTACCAACGGTTACCGCAGGAAAGCATAGTCCAGTCTAAGTTAGGTCAGAGTCAAGGTAGTAGTTCAGAAAACGATTGTTTGAAGATGATTTATCATTTTTATGAGGAAAACGGCTTTGGTACACTGGCCTCAAAAACAAGCCAAGATTTTAAGTATTGGTTGCAAGATTTTATACAAAAAGGGTCTAGCCAAGAGGAAGCATGCCAATTAATCTTGCATGCTTTAGGAATTGCCGTCGATCGAAATAAACGGAATTACGGCTATGTAAATGCTATTTTGAAAAGTTGGGAGCAACAAAATTATTTATCCGTACATGAAGTTCTGGTAAATGATAAAAAACAAGTGTCGGAGCATGCGCCGCAAATGACAGAAGAATATCAAGAGTTAGGTTTTTAAAGAAAGGAGGAAATCAGTATGCATGCGACAGATCAAACTTTTCAAATACTATTGAGTCAATTGTTAGAAAAAGTTGAAGACCGTTGTCCTGAATGTGGCAGTGAACAATATGTTTGGCAACAAAAAAATAAAGATGGCACAGAACGTTGTGCCCCAACTTGTTGGTCGTGTGGGTATAAAATGCTAAAAAAACATGAACAAGAAGCCACTCAACAACGTTCTCAAGAGAGTTTTATAGCGCGTACACAAAAATTTTTTCATCAAGGGTCCTTAATTGCTGATGATGCGCTACGGCAATGTCGCTTAACCAATTACCAAACCACTGAATTAGAAACAAGACAAGCAAAAGAACGGGCCTTAGCAGCAGTTTCAGCGATTGTTGAAGGAAAGCCAATTCACGTTATTTTTTCAGGGAAACCTGGTGTCGGTAAAAGTCATTTGGCTATCAGTATTTTAGTTGAAGTCTTAGAACGCTCTGCATATCAAAAGTATTGTTTATTTGTCAGCTACTCTGAGTTATTAGAAAAACTAAAAATGTCCATGAATGAATCGGCCAAAAGCCAAGCAAAGGCTCAAGCTTATATTACTAGAATGAAAAAAGCAGACGTTTTGGTCTTAGATGATTTAGGTGCTGAATTAGGAATTAAAAATAAAGTTAGTACGGATTTTAATAATGACATCTTAAATCGAATTTTAGAAGCTAGACAGAATAAAGCAACTATTTTTACTACTAATTTTTCTGGGAAACAACTGGTGGAGGCCTATGGAACACGCATTATTTCTCGTCTAATGAAGCACGCCAGTGGCTATGTTTTCCAATATAAAGACACAACAGACAAACGAATGAGGAGTGTGAAATAAATATGTTAACAATTATTATTGGGTTTATCTTTTGGACAATGACACTGATGTTAGGTTATCTAATTGGTGAAAGAGAAGGCCGTAAACATGAGTAATTTAACAAAACGTAAAAAAGATTTATTTGAAATGAAAAGCGTTGTATTTAAAGATATTTCAAAGCAACAAAGCGAAAAAGCACAAAAAAGAAAACGACTCTTACAATTAATGAATCAATATCCCGATTGGGCAAGTCAAAAAAATAAACTTATTATGCAGGAAATTCAAGAATTAGGACAAGCAATCGGTAATTGGTCGATGGATCAATCAAGACCCATCCAATCCATCAAGGCCGCATCGTTTACAAAAAGCGAGTATCTCTATTTAATTTGGCTCGGTTATTCAGATGAAGCGATTCGTCACGGCTTAGACATGTCGAAAGAGTGTTATTTTATTTATCGATTAACACTTTTAAATGAATAAAAGTAAAGGAGATTAACCAATGCGTACGTCAACATTTAATTATATCAAAGATATTTTAGCAGACTTTTATAAAACAGATGAGTATATCCGTCAACGGGAAGAAGAATTACGGCACCCTTATCAAGAAGCAGATTTAAATGCTGGTATTAGAGGACAAGGACTTCACTCTGTAGTGACCGAACGAATGGCGATTACGATAGCTATGGATCGTCGTCTGTGGAACTTAGAGAGAAATCGAGACATTATCAAAAATTGTTTAGCTGAAGCGGATGAACAAACGCGCGTGATTATTGAAGAACTATATATGAAAAAACGGCCCTCTTTAACATTAATTGGACTTGCCCAGCAATTATTTATTAGTAAAAGCCAAGCCTATAAATTAAGAAATCATTTCTTTGAAGCGGTGGCGGATGAACTAGGGATGTAGACATGGAAAAAGCGTGGAATTTTTTCAGGTGTCAACATGGTAAATTAATAGTGTCGAAAGAGATAGATAAACGTGAGGCAACCAAAAAAATGAAGACACGGAATTCTATAATTTTGACTGCTTTCTTGTGTCAGCTATGAAGGAGCAGAAAATGCCGGCTACTTTCAAGATCCTTCATTTTGACTAGAAGAGAGCCAATTTGTTAACCAATCCTGAATTTTTTGAATGGAAAGGTGGCGCTAAAAATGAATGAAGCGGAACAAGAGTTATATGAAGCCCTTGTTGCAATCTGCCAGACGTCAGGATTTTTATTGCTAGAGGAACTGCCGACAGATTTACCAGATCAGCCATTTGTTTACTTAGGTGATAGTAAAGAATTACCTAAGCCAACTAAATCAGCTATTTTGGGAGAAATTGAATTAATAATGCATGTTTATGGTGCGTTATCTGAACGACAACAAATTTCTACAATTAAAGGAACGATTTTACGGCAGGCAACCAGTAATTTAAAACGAACGGCTCATTTTAATTGGGGTATCAAACATCAAGAAGTCAAAGCACAAATGGTAAAAGATACCAAACAAATGAAAAAAACAATTTGGCATGCTGTACTACCATTACACATGCAATTTTACTAGGAGGAATTATCAATGGGAGAAGTTATGCAAGGAAAAGACCGTATTTTATTAGTTCGTCGCTTGGATGAAGCAGCGACAAAGAAAGCAATGAAACCCTTATTTCAAATTGAACATGAATGGGAATTCTCACGTGAATCGAGTGGTACGCAAACAAAAGATGGCGTTGCGAATGCTGTTTCTGGTTTAGAAGTTACGTTATCGTTAAGCGGTTTAGCCTCTCGAGATGATGAAAATTTATACATGAAAGACGCAGTTGAAGATGGCATCTTAATGGAATTTTGGGACGTTGATTTAAAAGGTGAAAAAAATGCGGAAGGTAAATATCCAGCAATTTATGCCCAAGGTTATGTAAATTCATGGAGTTTACCAGCCAATGTAGAAGAATTAGTAGAAATCGAAACAGAAGCCTCTATTAATGGCAAGCCACAAGATGGCTTTGCAACAGTAGAAGCAGATATTATTGCGGAAGCACAATATGCGTTCCAAGATACCGTTCCAGAGAAAGCACCACAACCTGGCGAATAATCAAAAAGTGTTGAATTTTAGGAGGATAAAAAATGAATTTAGAGATTAACGGAAAAACAATTGAAGTGAAATTTACGATTGGCGCGATTCGCGAATTAGATAAACGTTACCAAATTGAAAATGGCGCTGCCAAATTCGGCATGGGCATCAGTTCAGCAATGATTTATTTACGCCAATACAATCCAGTAATCTTAGTTGACATCATGGAAGCTTTACAAAGTGGGCAATTAAAAATAGGTAAGTCGGAAATTGAAGCATGGTTAATGACCCAAGATGTCAAAAAACTTTCAGATGATTTGCTTAAAGAAATGGGAAAGCAACCTCTTACAAAACCAATGATCGATCAGTTCAGCAAAGAAGCGAAGAAAGCAGAAACGCAAGCGACCAACTAATTAAAACGAGCGATGACGTGTATCACGACATCGCTCTTTCTGCTTTTCGCTACTTAGGCTGTCGTTCATTTGAAGAAGTGGACCGGATGACCATGTCTGAATTTGAATTACGAATGATTGCTTTTAATTTAGCAGAAGTAGATGAAGAGCGGAAAAGGCACGAGCTTGCCTACTTAAATGTTAAAGCGCAAGCGACAAATAAAAAAGGAAAACCCGTTTTTGAAAGCTTTAAAAGTTTTTATGATTATGAAAAACGAGTTGCTGAAGTTCTGGCAGCTAACCAGCCACAACGAACAAAATTAAATGAGCGGAAAAAAACGCAACTTGCCACTGTGGCAGAGCGTCTACGCCGCTATCGAGAAGGGAGGAGAGTAGATGGAGAATGACAAAGAAAAAACGCCGTTATCGGAGGCAAAGAAAAGCCTTGCAGGCGTCCAACAAGCATTAAAAAGTATGAGCGGTGAGTATGCCTTATTAAGTGGATATTTAGGGAAAATTAGTGCGGGTGTCAATCAGTCAGCCACGGTCATGAACACATTTAAAACCGTCATGCAACAATCTGGAGAAACAGTGAAAAAAACAGGAGACGAAACAGCAAAGGCAGCAGATCAAATGAACACAGCGTTAACAGATTCTGCTGAACAAGCCGGTGAAGCAGCTAAAAAAGCGGGGAAAGAAACCTCTGATGGCTTTACTAATGCACAAAATAATATGCTGAGCTTTGGGACGGCCATGACTAGTGCCGTTTCCTTACCTATGCTGAATGTTTTAAAAACAGCTATGGGCGTCGGTGCTGGGGTCAGTGGCGAATTTCAAGGAATGCAAGGACTGATTATGGCTAGTGCAGGAGGGATTTCTGATTCATTGCAAGGCGAGTTGCAAGGGGCATTGACTCAGATGAATCAATCATTTGAAGCGGCGGCACAAGTGATTCAAAGCGTGATGGCTCCAGGAATGGAAATTTTGGTTCAAGTGGTTATCACAGTCGTTAAAGGCATTACAGCTTTGGTGAATTTGTTTATCAAATTACCAAAACCCGTCCAAGTTTTTATTGTTGCCATTATGGGCATTTTAGCCGCCATTGGGCCCATGTTGATTATGGTAACGATGGCTCAGCAAAAATTTCAACAGTTTAGTGCTGGTTTGGCTCTTGTACAAGGAAACATTGGGAAGTTAGGTGGTGGCTTATCAAAACTAAGTGCTAGTTTTAGTGCCTTAAGTGGAGGACCATTAATTTTAATTGTAGCAGCCGTTTTAGCAGCTGTAGCAGCGTTTATTTATTTCTATAAAACCAATGAAACATTTAGAAATAGTATCAATAGCTTAGCTAGTGCCATTCAAGGAGCTGTTTCAGCGGCGTTTGGCAAATTGGTAGGATTGCTACAACAGATCCAGCCGGCCTTTCAGCAAGTAATGGCAGTTTTTAAACAATTTTTTGCAGTAGGCTTAGAGAAAATGGCGACTATTTTTTCAACAATTGGTCGTGTGCTAACAGGCGTTTTTGCCAGCGGTTTGCAATTAGGTAGTAACTTATTAGGGCAATTTGGTGGCACCTTTGACAAAGCTGGTTTAGCGGTTGGTCTTTTGGTAAAAGTTCTGACAAAAGTTGCACTGGCTGCATTAGGAATTTCTGGGCCGTTTGGTCTAATTATTTCCTTGATTGTTTCATTCGTGACGGCCTGGATGAAAACCGGTGATTTGAGTGCGGGTGGTATTACCCAAGTCTTTGATAATTTAGGTAACACGATTACATCGGTTACAACAATGCTGGCAGCTAATCTACCGAAAGTTATACAACTTTTTACAACCGTCTTAACCAGTATTCTCGGGAAAATAACAGAAGCTATTCCAAGCATCGTAACCGCGTTATCTAGTTTAATTACGGTAATTGTTGGTGCGATTGTTGCCAATTTGCCAGTCTTAATTGAAGCGGCAACACAAATTATTACTACGTTGATTCAGGGGGTTACAACAGTCTTACCAATGTTGATAGAAGTTGGTTTGAGCTTATTAATGACTTTAGTTAATGCGATTGTCACCGCCTTGCCAACAATTACAACTGCAGCGATTAATATCATCACTACATTAGTGACAGCTTTTGTCACAGCGTTACCAATGCTAGTTACAGCAGGTGTTTCAATTATCACGGCCTTATTCAATGCATTTGTTACTATGTTACCGTTGATTTTGACTGCTGGTTTACAAATTTTGATGGCATTAATCACTGGGATTATGACGATTTTACCTCAGTTAATTCAATCAGCGCTGACGATTATTCTAGCGTTAGTGACAGCGTTGATAGGTGCCTTACCACAGATTATCAGCGCAGGTGTCAAATTGTTAATGGCGTTAATTCAAGGAATTATTTCGATTTTACCAACCTTAGTTGCGGCAGCTATTACCTTAATTTTGACATTGGTAAATGCCTTAATTGGTGCCTTGCCACAAATCATCAGCGCAGGCGTCAAATTGCTAATGGCTTTGATCCAAGGGATTATTTCAATTTTACCGCAACTGGTTACTGCAGCAATTACGCTCATTACCGCTTTAATGGGTGCGTTAATCAATGCGTTGCCACAGTTGTTAAGTGCTGGGATTCAACTGATTCAAGCCTTAATTAATGGTGTACTCAGTCTATTGGGTGCCTTGCTGTCCGCAGCAGGAACATTAATCTCACAAATGATCACGAAGATTGGTTCTTATTTTGGTCAACTGTTAGCTTCGGGCGGACAGTTAGTTGAAAATATCAAAAATGGGGTTACCAATGCAGCCGATCAGGTAAAAAATGCCATTGGTTCTGTAATTGAAGGTGCTTGGCAAGCAATCCAAGGTTGGTTTTCAAAATTCACCGATGCCGGTGCGAATATTGTCGGCATGATTGCTGATGGAATTACAGGTGCAATTGGAAAAGCCAAAGAAGCAATCGATGGGGTCGTCAGTAAAATTCGTAACTTTTTACCATTTTCACCAGCAAAAGAAGGTCCCTTATCTGATTTGCATAAATTGAATTTCGGCGGCACGATTGCCACGGGGATTTATGCAGGCGAAACAGCCGTTAGTAGAGCAATGGCTTCTATTTTAGACTTACCGCTGTTAAATGATTTTGCCTTGAACTTAGCTGGTCGAGGAAACTTCACAGCAACGATTGACCATCGTTTAGAAAATGATGCATACAATCGACCATTATTTGTGACAGTAGAGTCAACGTTAGATGGAAAAGTTGTCGCAGCAACTACTGCGCCTTATTTAGCAACGGAGTTACAACGACAACAAGTGAAACAAAATAACCGCTTAGGAAGGAGAGGATAACATGTATAAATTTGTTGATACCAATCAAGCAACTCATTCAACGCCTCTTCCTTCAGAAGCGTTGAATTTTAACGGCCAATTTTTAGAAAAAGTCATCCCTGGCTATCAAACATTATCAGTTTCAGGACGAGAATTAGTTCCAAGCGAAATTGAAAGCTATCAATTAGGGATTCGTGATGGTAAACGTCACGTTTATGCGCGAATCCCAGAACGAGAATTAACAGTCAAATATCGCCTTTCAGCTGTGAATAATGAAGCGTTTCGAGATGCATTTAATCATTTAAACGTTGCTTTGTTTACGGAAAAAGACGTTTCTATTTGGTTTAACGATGAACCGGAAATGCTGTGGTTTGGCAGTAAGTCTTCAGTGAGTGATGTACCCGAAGGTGTTAACCAAGTAACAGGCACCTTTACTTTATTGCTTTCTGATCCGTATAAATACACACGGAGTGATGCGACTAGTGTGATGTGGGGTTCGCCAACCATTACATTTCAAGCGAATTACTTAATGGGGAATACAGGCTCAGGTGCAGTTGATTTTCCAATTTTAATTGAAGGCGGGGCTTATTGGGGATCAACCATGATTACCTTTCAAAATCGGGCTTACACGATGGGGGATTTAGGCAAAGAAGTTCGGCCAATTGAAATTTATCCTACGGTCGAAGGATTAAAAGTCAAACCGACCATTATTTTAACAGGAACCGGACGTGGTGTTTGGATTAAAACACGGAACGATACAATTAACTTAGGAGACTTTGATCGTTCGGAAATTATCATTGATACTGAAAATTTTTATCTGACAAAAAATGGTGCACCGATGATTCGACCAATGAACGATTTTTATCTATATCCCAATGAACCGCTGTATATTCAAGCCAAAGATAGCGACTTCCGCTTGACGATTCGCTATCCTAACCGATTTGTGTAGGAGGGTGATTAAATGTTAATGGCGCTGGATTTGAAAAGAACATATACGGCAATTTTGGACAATGCCTATCAAGTCAGTTATGAAAAAATAGAGAACAAAATTGGCAGTTTAGATTTTACCATGCCACTAGATGATCCTAAAAATGAATTTATTGCAGAAATGCAATGGGTGGAACTAACCGACAATGAGAATGAATATATTGGTTTATATCGCGTGATGCCAACCACAATTAAGAAAGATGCGAACAATAATCAAATTCACTACTCTGCCACAGAAGCATTATGTACCTTAGGCGATACTGTCCTATTTGGTTGTCACGAAATTAAAAACAAAACAACGAAAGAGGCCATTCAATTTCTATTGAATAAACAAAAAACAAAGCATTGGGTCCTAAAAAAATGTGATTTTTCAAGGAGATTAACCTATAAATGGGAGAATGAAAATGGGCTAGTCGAGCCTTTATTTAGCATCCCAGCCGATTTCGAAGAGGAATATCTTTGGCAATGGAATACAGAGGTCTATCCTTTTGAACTTTCATTAGTCAAACCACCAACAGAACCAGTTGCGCGAATTCAAGAAGGTTACAATATGCAAGGATTTGAAATAGAACGTAATCCCAAGATGCTAATCAATCGGATTTATCCATTAGGTTCAGGCGAAGGTGTTAACAAAGTCAATATTCGCTCGGTCAATCAAGGGGTTCCGTATTTAGAGAACAAGGCCGCAATTGACCGCTATGGTTTATTGGAGTCAATTTGGGTGGAACAGCGTTTTTCTGATCCCAAGGCATTAAAGGAAAATGCTTTGCGAATGTTAGAAGAATGGACCAAACCACAAGTTTCTTGGGTAGTGACTGCAGCTGATTTAATTAAATTAACAGATCAACCTTTAGCAATCGATCGTTTGCGGTTGGGTACGGTTATCATGATTAATACGAATGAGTTTGGGAGTGTCAACCTTCGTATCAAAAAAGAAAGTAAAAAAGATGTCTTTGGTGCCCCCCAAGACATTCAGCTAGAGTTGGGAAATCTGCAAGAAACAATTCATAGTACCATGACAGCTTTCAGTCGGAAACAAGAGATTAGCGAAACTTACGCACAAGGGGCGACGACACTTTTAAATCGTTCAATACAAGGAGAACTTAGCAAGACACAGCCAGTGGAGCTGAATTTATACTTTGACGAGGACATTCTTTATATAAACACCGCAGAATTAACGTTCAAGGCAACTGCTAAAGGACCTTCGCATTCTGTAACGAACATTGATTTGGTAGTGGATGGCAAAAAATTACCCCAACTATCATTGCAACAACAACGGCTAAACATTTTGAGTTATTTACGAAAAACAACAGATGGAAAAATCGAACGCGGCAATCACACGCTTCAATTTTTCTCTCATCAGCCACTATGGTTGGATGCTTCGGTCATCTGTCGTGTGTATATTCAATCCCAATTGGGTGGCCAGTTTTAATAAAATAATGAAAACTAGAGGAGTGTGACGAAATGTCAGTAGAACATATTGAAGAATTAGATACCCTGAATCAAGGTCGCCTTAAAATCAATGCAATCTTGGATCAGTCGAACGCATCAGCTGAGAAAGTTGATGCTTACCAAGTCCAGTTAACGAATGGAATTTCTGAAGCGAAAAACATCGCAGATGAAGCTGGCAAAGAAGCCGTACAAATTGCCACCGATGCAGGCAATCAAGCAAATGAAACAGCTAACCAAGCGATGAATAATGCCAAAACAGCCATCACGATTGCAGGAAACGCAGTTTCAACGGCAAATAATAATAAACAAGAATTTGATACTTTACGAAATGATTTCGATCAATTAGTAGCAGAAGCGGGTGATAGTAATCCAGAAATTGTTCAAGCACGCACAGATACACAAGGCATCAAACAAGCTACTCTGGCGAATCGTCTTCAAATTGATTTGAATGACCGCATGACAAAAGCAGATGGCATTTCTTTATTGGCTAAGCCAACTACTGTCAAAATGAAGTTAGACTTTAATGGTAAAACGGCCGGCAATACAGCCACCAATGCAAACAGTTATTCCACTGATTTTACGGCTAAAATTCTTAAGAAGCCAACAGACGTTTGGGAGGAAGTTTCCCAAGCGGACTACAATAAAATGGCCAGCCGTGATGATGAGGGTGTGAAAACAGGTTCCACCCAAAGTGGTGTGATTCCACAACAATTAGCGGCCTTCAATCTCGTTGAAGCCGCAAAAAAATTAATTCCACAAATGTTTGAAACATTCACAACTGACGAGGCGGTGGCATTTGTTCGCCAGAACGTTCAATTTTTTACGATTAATCAACGTGTGAAAGCCGCTGCGCCCAATAATCAAACGATTAAAATCGCTACGTATTTACCAACTACGGATAATTGGGTAACTCAAATCCAAGAATCAGCAAAAGAGTTCGGCGATTTTTCAATTCAAATCAATGATCAGAATTTTATCACAGATGAAGGTTTCATTTATTTAATGAGCTATACAGATTCATCAAATGGGGTAACGCCAGCTAGCTTAGAAGTTGATTACGTGGGGCTTCATATTGGTCTGTCTGTTGATGCCCAAGCGGTTTTAGCGAAGAGTGGTTTTGTTCAAGCAGAGCAACTCAATTCCCATGTGGAAAATCAGGATAATCCGCACCAAGTAACCGCTGAACAAGTGGGGCTAGGCAATGTAGAAAATTATGGCTTCGCATCAGACAGCGAAGCAGTCGCGGGAACTTTAACGAGTAAATATATGCACCCGAAAAACGTTGCGGAAGCGATTAAAGGTCAAGCTGTGACACAAACAGGTGATCAAGAGATTGCTGGGGTGAAGAATTTTGTAACTATGCCAACCGTCAATGGTGTGCCTTTGGAATCTTCTAGAATGGCCATTTATGAAGCTAGTGGAGTCGGTGAAGTCGAGGCAAAATATCAGGCGGCCTTTAATAAGGATAATATGAAATTTGTATTAATTAGGGTGGGAAATCGTGTCGATGCATTTGTAAGATGTAATTTGAGTGATCCAACGAAATTGAATAACCACATGCCTAAAGTATTTAACATACCAACTGGGTACAAAATGTCCTCAAAAATAAGTGCTAGTGTCTGGAATATTCCGCTCTCAGTTGCACCTTACGTTTTTCCGTATCCTAATTGTAATGCACTATATGAAATTGGAAATCAAGGGATAATTTTTGCCTCAAGCAGAGCCGGAAATGTTTACCTCCAAGGAAGTTGGTACACGGACGATCCGTTTCCGACAAAATAACAAGCTAGTTTAGGAGACTTTTTATGGAACGTTATCTCAACACAATAACAATGCTTTTAAGCATTTTCGGTGGGATTGTCGTACGTTTATTAGGCGGATTAGATCAATTGTTGGATGTCTTCCTCTTTTTAATTATTGTCGATTTCATCACAGGTTGGATTAAGGCAATCGCCACAAAAGAATTGTCCAGTCGGATTGGTATGCTCGGAATTGCGAAAAAAGTGACGATGTTATTTGTGGTTGCTGTAGCGGTTCGTGTTGAAAAAGTTGTGGGGAACAATTTGCCAATTCGGGAAATGGTTCTGATTTTTTACATTGCGAACGAAGGACTTTCTTTTTTTGAAAACATTGCGACCTTTATTCCTATGCCGAAAAAGTTAAAAGAGTTATTTATTCAGTTAAAAAATAAAGATGATTAAGTAGAAGTGGTCGGGACAAACGTAGAACTTTCGGCTGATTGCCGAAGAAATTACTTCTGTCCCGCCATTTATCTGCAGGTTTAAGCCATGAAAGGGAAGTTATTTTGACTTTCCTTTCATGGCTTTTTTTAGAAAGGAGTATGCTATGTTTAAAAAATTAATGATTCAACTTGCTTTAGTGATTGGCTTAAGTTTAACGATTCCGATGACGGCTTGCGCTTACACCATCGAAGCGGATCCAATCAACTTTACTTATTTTACAGGCTCTTCAAGCAATGAATTAATTGTTTTACATGAATCAGGAAACGAGCGGAACCTAGGACCACACAGTTTAGACAATGAAGTGGCCTATATGAAACGAAATTGGTCAAATGCTTATGTCTCATATTTTGTCGGATCTGGTGGACGAGTGAAACAATTAGCTCCTGCTGGCCAAATTCAATATGGCGCAGGTTCTTTAGCTAATCAAAAAGCCTATGCGCAAATCGAATTGGCTCGCACAAATAATGCGGCGACGTTTAAAAAAGATTATGCTGCCTATGTTAATTTGGCCCGTGATTTGGCTCAGAACATTGGTGCTGATTTTTCGCTGGACGATGGAACAGGTTATGGAATAGTCACTCATGATTGGATTACAAAAAATTGGTGGGGAGATCATACAGATCCTTATGGTTATTTAGCGCGTTGGGGGATTAGTAAAGCGCAGTTGGCACAAGATTTACAAACGGGCGTTTCTGAAACAGGTGAGACTGTCATTATTCAGCCTGGTAAACCTAATGCGCCAAAATATCAAGTAGGACAAGCAATTCGTTTCACTTCAATCTATCCAACACCAGATGCTTTAATCAATGAACATCTATCAGCAGAGGCACTTTGGACACAAGTAGGAACAATTACAGCGAAATTACCCGACCGACAAAACCTTTACCGTATTGAAAATAGCGGACATTTGTTAGGTTATGTGAACGACGGCGACATTGCTGAACTTTGGCGCCCGCAAAAGAAGAAATCATTTCTAATTAGTGTGAACGAAGGCATTGTTTTAAGAGCAGGACAACCTAGCCTGTCAGCCCCAATTTATGGTATTTGGCCTAAAAATACTCGCTTTTATTACGATGCGTTTTATATTGCAGATGGGTATGTTTTTATTGGTGGAACAGATACAACAGGCGCGAGAATTTATTTGCCAATCGGACCAAACGATGGCAACGCACAGAATACATGGGGATCATTTACTAGCTAAAAAAAGCCACAAACTCTGATAAAAGCAGAGTTTGTGGCTTTTTTTGCATTTAGCAGAGATTTTGCCAAAGGGAATAAGCAACGGAGACTGCGAAGGTAGGTACTTTTATGCTATAATGACAAAGTTAGTATTATCGGAACTGGAGGAACTATAATGGACGGCATTTTACCGTTATGGAAAGAACGTGGCATGACAAGTCATGACTGCGTATTTAAATTGAGAAAAATTTTACATACCAAAAAAATTGGTCATGGTGGTACGTTAGATCCAGATGTCGAAGGAGTCTTACCCATCTGCGTTGGCAAAGGAACGAAAGTGATCGAATACATGGTAGATTCTGGTAAAACCTATGAAGGTGAAATTACACTTGGATTTGCTACGACAACCGAAGATGTTAGTGGCGAAATTGTTGAAAAAAAACCAGTTACAACACCTCTGTCAACTGAACAAATTGATCAAGCAATGGCCGAAATGACAGGTGAAATCACACAAATCCCACCGATGTTTTCTGCGGTGAAAGTCAATGGTAAACGTTTATATGAATATGCGCGGAATGGGGAAGAAGTTGAACGGCCCCAACGAAAAGCTACGATTTATTCATTTGAACGTACTAGTGAACCAATTTTTAATGAATCCGCTCAAACACAAAGTTGGCGGTTTAAAGTGGTCTGTGGCAAAGGAACCTATGTGCGGACACTATCCGTGGATACTGGCAAAAAATTAGGCTATCCTGCCCATATGTCGGATTTAACGAGAACGGCAAGTGGCGGTTTGCAAGCTGCGCAATGCTTAACGTTAGAAGAAGTAGCCAAACAAATGGCTGCTGAAACAATCGATCAATGCCTGTTGCCCATTGAAACAGCAGTAGAACAATTCCCACGAATTGATTTATCAGATGAATTGTATCAAAAAGTAAAAAATGGCATGCGTTTGCACAAAAAAGAATTAGGAATAAAGGCAATGCCAGAATCCTTAGTTGCCTTATTTTACCAAAATCAAGTGGTTAGTTTATACATGCCACACCCAACGCATGATAAATTATTGAAACCAAGTAAAGTTCTACGGAACAATTAAATAAAAAAGAAGGAAGTTTTTGCACATGCAAGTTATTCAACTACATCATCCCTATGAACCCAATCAAATTCCTAATGAAGAAGTCGTGATGGTCCTAGGCTTTTTTGACGGTGTTCACAAAGGCCACCAAAAAGTAATTGAAACAGGCAAAAAGATTGCGGAGGAAAAAGGCTTGAAGTTAGCTGTGATGACCTTCAACCAACACCCATCAATCGTTTTTCAAAAAGTTTTACCAGAAAATATGAAATATTTAACTAGCTTGGAACAAAAAGAACGCCTAATGGCCAACTTGGGCGTTGATATTTTATATATTGTCGAATTTACTTCAGCGTTTGCTCAATTAAAACCGCAAGATTTTGTCGACCAGTATATCGTTAATTTAAATAGTGCAGTGGCAGTCTCTGGGTTTGATTATACGTATGGTCCTAAAGAAATCGCTGGAGTCAAACAGTTACCAACTTATGCGCAAGGCCGTTTTGAAGTGGTGACAGTACCAAAAGAAGAAATGACTGGTGCCAAAATTAGCTCAACAAGAATTCGCGAAAAAATGGAAGCCGGCGAAATGGAGGAGGTCACGGAGTTGTTAGGATATATTTATGAAACAGAAGGAACAGTTGTCCATGGCGATGCTCGGGGCCGTTTATTGGGTTTCCCGACCGCTAATGTCAAAGTGAAAAGCACCGTGCGCTTACCAAGAATTGGCGTCTATGCTGTGCAAATCGAAGTCGGTGGCAAATGGTATGTTGGCATGGGCTCAATTGGTCATAATGACACCTTTGGAGAAGGCCGCGATTTAACCGTGGAAGTCTATATTTTGGACTTCCATCAAGACATCTATGGTGAGCAAGTGGTGGTTCGTTGGAATCATTATTTACGTGACCAAGTGAAATTCAATGGGGCTGAAGCCTTGATCGACCAATTAAAACAAGATGAACGAGATACGGCTGACTATTTCCAACAATCTGAGGACAAATAATGAAGATTCGTCAAGAAAAACCTGCAGAGTACCAAGCTGTAGAGCGTTTAACATATCAAGCGTTTAAGGAATTAAACTTGACCGAAAACTGGCGTCCCACAGAACATTTTATCGTGCATTTATTAAGAGAAAGTGCCGACTTTATTCCGGAGTTGTCCTTAGTTTCAGAAACTGATCAAGGAAAATTAACGGGTCATATTATGTCTTCAAAAGCCAAACTACAATTACCTGATCATACAGAAAAGGCTGTTTTGACCATTGGGCCGCTAAGTGTCCATCCAGAAGCACAGAACACGGGCGTAGGCTCAGCGTTAATTAAGCATTCTGTGCAGAAGGCCAAAGAATTAGGCATCGGCGGATTGATTATCTTGGGCCATCCAACTTACTATACGAAGTTCGGTTTTGTTTCAGCGACTACTTTTCAGATTACGTTACCGGAAAAAGAAACATCAGAAGCATTATTGGCTTTGGAATTACTGCCAGGTTATTTTGGCACAAGTGGTGGGGAGTGGCATTTTTCAACATGCTTTGCTTATCCAGAAACACACCTTGCAGAATTAGAAGCCTTTGAAGCAGACCTCGGAATAAATGAATAAAGAATAATAAGGAGGTCGGGACAGAAGTGTTTAACTCCGAGAAATAAGAAGGAATTTCCGAAAATTGTTCTATAATTTTTGGAGAATTTCGGCTTATTTCCGAAGGAGTTGCTTCTGTTCCCGCCGTTTATTAGTTTTTGAGCGTGGAGCAAAAATCCAAAGTGATTTTTGTCCCACGCTCCTTTACTACTTTTTATTGCAAAGTAGTTGACAGAATCGGTACTCAGTATTATTATGTAGTGGTACATAGTAATAAAGAGTAGTTCAGGGAGGAAAAGCAGTGAAGCAGACAGAGTTGCTAAAAGGCATTTTAGAAGGTTTAGTTTTAGCCATCATCCAAAGGAAAGAAACATATGGTTATGAAATTACAAAAATTTTAAATGACCAAGGGTTTACTGAAATTGTTGAAGGAACCGTTTATACGATTTTACTGCGTTTAGAAAAAAATCAATGGGTTATAGCTGAAAAAAAGCCTTCAGAAAAAGGACCAATGCGGAAGTTCTATCGCTTAACCTCATCAGGAGAAGCAGAACTCGCTGATTTTTGGCAGCGGTGGACGTTGCTTTCAAAACAAGTAAACAAGATGAAAAAAATGGAGGGATAGAGCATGTCAAATTTTAAAGCGTTGATCAAAAAAGTTGTTGGGGATAAAAAAGAGTACAAAGAATATAAACGACGGATTGCAGCATTACCAGCAGAGTATCGACAAGTATTTCAAGAAATTGAAAAATATGCATGGCATTTTTCAGATCATAGCGGAGCCAATATGTTCAATGCGTTGACTGATTTACTTGATTTGTTTGAAGAAGGAGCTGCAAACGGAACACCTATCAAAAATATTACGGGAGAAAAAGTAGGCGATTTTGCTGAAACAATTGTCAATGAAGTCGCTGGCAAATGGACTGATAAACAGAAAGAAAAACTGAATCATCAATTTTCTAAACAATAGTCAAAACAAAAAAAGGAGAATAAATATGGTTGAAAATTTTTTTAAAGAAGGAAAGTTGCTGGTTATTCCCAAGAAAAATGCGAAAAAAGTCCAAGTGTTTCAACGTGTGGCCAACCAATTTGAATTTGGGAAAGAATATACGGAAAAAGAAGTCAATCAGCGACTTAGAGAAATCTATGAAGATTATGCACTTTTGAGACGGTATTTAGTAGATTATCAGTATTTAGAAAGAGATAAGTTTGGAAAAATTTATCAGAAATGTGAGCAACACACAAAAATTATATAAATGTCTTTTTTTAAAAGTAGCGAAACTAGGTGAAATGAACCAAGTCTAGCTACTTTTTGTTATGTAAGCTTAGTAATAGTTCTATAAAAAACTCTCTATTTGTTTTCTAACTCATACTGGTAAGATTGATTTAATTAGAAAAAGATAGAGGTGAGAGAATGAATCTACGTACTTTAGGTCTAACAAAAATTCTTTTGACCTTTATTATATTAAGTATTATTGGCGCGTTAATGATTTATAGCGCCAGTAGCTATGACTTGCTGATGCAAGGCGTGAAGCCCACTGCTGTTTTTATTAAACAAGGCATTATTATGTGTCTGAGCTGGGTGCTAATGTTCGTGATCTACAAAGTTCGATTAGAAGTGTTATTTAATAAAAAAATTGCGATTGGTCTGCTTTTAGTTTCGGTACTATTACTGTTAATGGTTCGACTACCCTTTTTTGGTGTAGCAGCGAATGGCGCACAACGTTGGATTTCTCTCTTTGGAATCCAATTTCAGCCATCAGAACTTTGTAATTTTGCGATTATTTATTACTTGAGCTGTTATTTAGGTGAAAAAGAAAATGGCTTGACAACGAAGCAGTTAAGGAAACAATGGCTGTTTGTTTTGGTCGTTGCATTTTTAGTTTTGATTCAACCCAAAGTTGGTGGGGCTATTCTTATTTTAGTTATTGGCAGTGTCTTGATTTTCTCAGCAAGTATTCATGCAAAATTTAGTGTAATTGCTGCGGGGATTGTCGTTGCTAGCGCGGCGTTTCTTTCTAAAATAATTATTTTTCTAGGCGATCACCGCTACTTACCACATTTTTTTGCGCATGTGTATGACCGCTTAGTTGTTTTGAAAAATCCGTTTTTATCCTTTCATGATCGCGGATTTCAGCCTTCAATGGCCTATTTAGCAATGTATAACGGTGGGTTTTGGGGCACTGGATTAGCCAATGGCATGGTAAAAAAAGGTGGCTTGCCAGAAGGTCAAACCGATTTTATTTTTGCGGTGATTGTGGAAGAACTTGGTTTGATTGGCGGCTTACTATTACTATTTCTTTTGTTATTTTTAGCGGCCTCGATTTTGCGGAGTAGTTGTGTAATAAAAAATCATTGTTACGGCTTGTTTTTGTTAGGAGTTGGGACCTTGATTTTAGCTCAAACGGCGATTAACATTGGTGGCGTTTTGGGTTTGATTCCAATGACGGGAATTCCTTTACCGTTTGTTAGTTACGGTGGGACAAGTTATTTAATCTTTTCAGTGGCATTAGGAATCGTCATTAAAATTATTGCAAACGAAAGGCGGCAGTTAAATGGTCAATACAAAAAAATTCAACTTACATCTTAATTATGATTTATTATTGCCCATTTTTTTACTCACACTTTTATCTTCTGGTGTGCAATATTGGATTGCCGTTAATGAAGGAAAAGACGGAACTGTGCCAGCATTAAAACAACTTTTCTTTATTTTTGTTGGCTATGCAGGCATGTTTTTAGCTAGTCGGCTGTCACAGAAATTTATTTGGAAAGTAGCTCCTTTTTTCTATGGGTTTTCATTAATCTTAATGAGTGCTTTGTATTTTTCCTATGACAAAGGAATGTATTTATTGACGGGCACAAAGCGCTGGTTAGATTTAGGGTTTATTAAATTTCAGCCATCAGAAATTGCGAAAATTGCGTTTATTTTAATGTTGGCAAAAATTATTGTCCAACACGAGCAACAAGACTGGTCCGATAAATGGCGTTCAGACAAGCAACTTCTAAAAAAAATCGTTGCGGTTAGTGTCCCTGTTTTTTTCTTGATGGCGGTACAAAAAGATTTTGGAACATCCCTTGTTTTCGTAACGATTATTCTATCTCTTTTAGTTATTTCAGGAATTGATCGCAAAATTTTAATCATTATTTTCAGTGCTTTAGCAACGTTAGGCGTGGTCTTGATTCTGTTAGTCTTTACAGAGTGGGGGCACAAAGTACTCTTCTTTTTACATTTTAAACAATATCAATTGGATCGAATTTTAGCATGGATTCATCCCTATGATTATGTCGATAAAATCTCCTATCAACAAGTGCAAGGCTTATTGGCAATCGGTTCGGGTGGTTTATTTGGTAAGGGTGTACATGGGATTGAAGTGTATGTCCCTGTTCGTGAGTCTGATATGGTTTTTACTTTTATCGGGGAAGCCTGGGGCTTTGTGGGCAGTGCCACCGTTGTTTTTCTCTATTTTTACTTGTTTTATCAAGTTTTAGTAGCTGGCTTGCGGAGCAATTCGCGTTTTTGTATGTACATCTGTGTCGCCCTCATTTTTTCGCTGGTCTTTCAAACGGTGGAGAATATCGGTGCGGTGATTGGACTGTTGCCGTTAAAAGGTATTCCTCTTCCGTTTTTAAGTCAAGGAGGCACTTCGTTAGTGATGGCTATCACTTCTTTAGGATTTGTTAAAGGAAGAGAAGCCGCTACCTGAAAACACAAATAAAAACCAAGACTGGAACTCGCTTGCCGACAAGCTCTAGTCTTGGTTTTTACTATTGGAATTGTTTTTGGCATTCAGCCAAAAGTTGTTGAAGTTGTCGACTCATGTAACGTTCTTTTAAATAATAAACTGCCATGTTTCGTTTAGGTAGTTCTTGGTAAGTCAGTGTATGAATCGAATTGTCTAAAAGTTGAATATTTGTGTATTCGGGGACAATAGCGAAACTATCGGAATGAGACACCAAGTGAGTAATAAGTGAAAGAGTATCCACTTGAATGACTTTCTCTGGAGAAAAATTAGAAAACGTAGTATCTAGCCAATTGGTTAATTTGTTTTGCTCGGAAAATTCGGTATTTAAACGGACGAAGGGGTACATTGTTAGTTCTTTTAAAATTTCTTCCGTCGTGGCTTTGGCCAAAGCTGGATGATCATTTCTTAAAATGAATTGATAATTTGCTGTAAATAAATCAATTTTACCAATATGTTCAGGTAATGGTAAGTCAGCAAAGGAAATACCAAAATCTGCATCCATTGTTTCCAAGGATTGAAGAATATTTTCTGTAATAATAGTGTGGACTTGTAAGTTGGATGAACGATCCGTTAATGTTGTCATTAGTAAGTCATTCAATTTATATTCTAAATCACAGAGATAAGTGGCTACATAAATATGGTTGGAAGAATGATTAATTTCTTTTAGCTCTTCTTCAATTGAGACCAACTCATTGGTGATGCGCCAACAATATTTTTCTAAAATTAATCCAGCCGGTGTTAAGGTGGTAGTTTGACCTTGGCGATTAAAAAGTTCAGCGCCTAACGTTGCTTCAAGAATTTTTATTTGCTTACTTAGGGCAGCTTGAGAAATTGCTAAATTTTCGGCTGCTTTAGTAAATTGTTTCACTTTGCATAACTCTAAAAAATAATGCAAACGAAATAGTTCCATGGAAATTCCTCCTTTTTCTATTCCTAGAATAAATAACGTAATTGTTCGAATAAATAACGGTGTGCTTCACAATGTCCGTGATGATTATTCTGAACTAAATAGATGGCTCGTTCTGGACTATCTTCCAGAGGAATACCAACTAAGTTACGTCTGTTTAGTTCATCAGTGAGTGAATAGGGAAGGATGCTACAGGCTTTTTCTCGTTGGACCATGTCTAAGACTAAATGAAGAGAAGGGAGTTCGATGACGATTTGCCGATTTTCCCAATTGATTTTACGTTCCCAACGTTTAAACACTTTTTTTTCATATACTTGATCGGAATATGCAGCAAAAGGTAAAGAACGAATTTCGTCAATCGTTACGCTATCGGCATGGGCTAAAGGATGATTTTTATTGACACAAAGGAGATAGCTTTCTGTATAAATTAATTCTTTCTCTAATGGAATCGAGGTATCCAAAAATATCCCAATCCCAATGTCAATTAAATCTGTTTCCAAGGCTGTTTCAAGATCGTAATAATACTTAAAATCAATACTTACATACGGATAGGATTGATTAAATAACAACAAGACTTCTCCAAATGCTTTATCTATATCAATTAAGTTTGTTCCAATCCGAATGGTCGTTGTCGATCCTTGGGTCACTAATTCATTAATCTCTTCTTGTGCTTCCTTAATGAGTGCAAAAATCATCTCTGTTCGCTTGGCGACGACTTCGCCTGCTGGAGAAAGCCGACAATGTTTCTTGTCTCTTAAAATTAATGAAGCACCTAATTCACGTTCCAACTCCTTGAGCTGGGTACTTAAATAAGGTTGACTCGTATGGAGCTTTTGAGAAGCTAAAGTAAAACTCGCATACTTTGAAACTGCCATAAAATATTCTAGTTGTTGTAATTTCATTTTCCTCACCGCCGTTTCTTTAACTATACAAAAAATAGCAGAAGAAAAGCTTCTCGACAAGGCTATCTGACGGTCTTTAGATTAATTTAACCAGTTATGATTCTATGAATAAATACGAATCATACCAGAAAACCATAGTAAATAAGCGGATTATTTTTCTTTTTGTTACTGAATGGACAAAAAGTTATCTGCTAAAAACTTTTTCTATATCGTTATTTTTTCAAGGAAGAATTATACTTGCTGTTGTAATTAAATAAGATTTGTTAGGTGAGGCTCCTATACAAACATAGGCTACTGCCCAAAAATGTCGAGAGACGCCAATGGGTAGAACAGGAACTGTCGAATGAAGGCTTTTCTTAAGGTAGCTAAAAGCAATCGCTTTTTACGTTGTATAGTGCTAAAGCTCAACGATAAGAACGATTATTCTTTGACACGTTGAGTTTTCAGCGTGTCTTTTTTTGTGGAAAGGGTGAGGAAAATGGAAGATGAACCGATCGTCAATTCAAGTCAACAACAGATAAATGAGGTGAAAGAAAATGGAAAAGAAAATGCGTCACTTGGGCCATGACTATAGTTACAAAAAGTTTGCCCATTCAGAAGTAGAAAAAGTTTTACAACGTTTCGGCTCAACTTGGGATGGCATTAAACACCAAGATATTGAAGAATTACAAGAACGTTATGGCCGCAATAAAATTATGAATGAAAAAAAAGCTTCACGGCTGCGACTTTTTATAAAATCGTATATCACGCCGTTTACTTTGGTGTTATTAGCACTAGCCACGATTTCATTTTTTACAGAATATGTCTATGCTGCGCCAGAGGAAAAAGATGTTACTGGCGTGTTAATCATGTTAGCGATGGTCATCTTAAGTGGCACGATGAGTTTTGTCCAATCAGTCAAATCAAGCAATGCAGTTGAAAAATTACAAAATATGATTAAAGTTACAGCGACAGTCATTCGCGACAAGAAGCAAATGGAAATTCCTATTGAGGAAGTTGTGTGTGGCGACTTAGTCCAACTATCCGCTGGCGATATGATTCCAGCCGATTTACGTTTAATCCAATCTAAGGACTTATTTGTTTCCCAATCATCCTTGACTGGAGAGAGTTTTCCCATTGAAAAACACGCGACTCATCAAAAAGATAGTGATCAAATTGATACAGAATACGACAATCTTTTGTTTTTAGGAACAAATGTAATTAGTGGCACTGGTTTGGGCATTGTCATTAAAGTTGGCAATCAAACTTTATTCGGACGGATGGCTTCTGATAACGGAGAAGAGCAGCAGCAGACGAGTTTTGAAACAGGAATTAATAAAACAACGTGGGTGCTGATTCGCTTTATGTTGGTCATTACGCCAACTGTTTTTCTAATTAATGGGTTAACAAAAGGCGATTGGGTGGAAGCATTAATGTTCGCGATTGCCACAGCTGTCGGCTTGACACCAGAAATGTTACCCATGATTGTAACAACCAATTTAGTCAAAGGTTCTCGAGAAATGGCTAAAGAAGGCACGATTATGAAAAATGTCAATGCCATTCAAAATTTTGGCGGGATGGATGTACTTTGTACGGATAAAACAGGTACCTTAACACAAGATAAAGTAATTTTAGAATACCACTATAATATTGGGTGCCAAGAAGATCAAAAAGTCTTGGATTTAGCATTTCTAAACAGTTATTTTCAAACAGGTTTGCGTAATTTAATGGATAACGCCGTTATTCAAGCGGCGACGCAAGAAAGTGATATACAATCAGATGATTTTTATAAAGTAGATGAAATTCCTTTCGATTTCAATCGACGTCGAATGAGCGTGATTATCAAAGAGTTTAAAACGCGAGAAACACGCTTAATTACCAAAGGTGCGGTTGAAGAAATGCTCTTGGTCTGCACACAGGTACTTTTAAATGGCGAAATTGTGCCCTTAACAGAGACGCTACGTCAAAAAATTACCAAAGACGTTGAAGCTTTAAATCGAGATGGTTTGCGCGTTCTAGCAATTGCCGATAAAAAAGTCGAAGCGGCTGAATGGGAGTATACAACTAAAGATGAATCAGAGTTGATTTTGCAAGGTTATCTTGCCTTCTTGGATCCGCCAAAAGAAACAGCAGCGGCAGCTATTCACGCCTTGCATCAACATAATGTAGCTGTGAAAGTATTAACGGGGGACAATCAATATGTGACGCATTCTGTTTGTAAAGAAGTTGGTCTGGCTGGCGAAAAAATTATTACAGGAAATGAACTTCAACAATTAAACCAAGAAGAATTAAGAAAAACCGTTCAAGCGTATAATATTTTCGCCAAAATTACGCCCGACCAAAAAGTTCGCATTGTAAATGCATTAACTGAAAATGGTCAAACTGTTGGCTTTTTAGGTGATGGAATAAATGATGCTGGAGCAATGCGCGCTGCTGATGTGGGAATCTCTGTTGATACAGCTGTCGATGTAGCGAAAGAATCGGCGGATGTAATTTTATTGAGAAAAGATTTAATGGTTTTGGAAAAAGGAATTTTATCTGGACGGCGCGTGTTTACGAACACGATGAAGTACGTCAAATTAACAGCAAGTTCTAATTTTGGCAATGTTTTTTCCGTGATCCCAGCAAGTATCTTTTTACCATTTTTACCGATTGCTCCGATTCAATCGCTATTATTAAATCTAATTTACGATACTTCGTGCATGTCAGTTCCTTGGGACAAAGTAGATGAAGAATACGTAGAAAAACCAAAAAAATGGGAACCAAAATCAATTGGCAATTTTATGCGTTGGTTTGGCCCAACGAGTTCTATTTTTGATATTGTTACCTATTTATTTATGTATTTCATTGTGTGTCCGGCTATCCTAGGTGGCTCATTCTTTGAATTAAATGGAGCAGATCAATTGCTCTTTATTGGTATTTTCCATGCAGGGTGGTTCATTGAGTCCTTATGGTCCCAAATGCTCGTCTTGCATTTCCTACGAACAGAAAAGATGCCTTTCCTTCAAAGTAGTGCTTCTGGAATTATGACGTTAGTCACTACAGCAGGGATTGTTCTAGGAACTGTTTTACCCTTTACCGCTTTCGGTGCAGAACTAGGATTTGTCGGTTTATCACCAAGCTATTTCTTGTATTTAATCCCGACAATTGTTGCTTATTTGGCACTGGTTGCGTTCATTAAAGTTTTATACGTCAAACGTTACGGTCAATTACTGTAACTGATTTGTACTATTATATATAGAAAAATTTTTTTACTTTTCTTTCAAGGTTGAGGAGGTGTCGGTTTTTATGACAGCTCCTCGTGGTTGTTTTAAGTGACTGTGCGAATTTTTTTATGGATTTATTTGTCATTTACAGTTAGTATGGCTAGTAGAGACTTTCCAAAAAGAACGAGCTTTTTGGTAATAAGGAGATAAAACGAGCTAATGACCAAAACAAACCAACTTTCAACTTCAACGCCGATGTTCGATCGGTCGGCCTATATTCATATTCCATTTTGTGAGCATATTTGTTATTATTGCGATTTTAATAAGGTCTTTTTAGAAGGACAACCAGTTGATGAATATATTCAGAGTTTATTAAAAGAAATTCAACTTACGCAAGCATTGTATCCAGAACAAGAAATGAAAACCATCTATATTGGCGGAGGCACGCCAACTTCATTATCAGCGAAACAGTTAGATGTGCTACTAAAAGGGGTTCGCGAACAGCTAACGTTTGATGACCGAAATGAATTTACGGTGGAAGCAAACCCTGGTGATTTAACCCAAGAAAAATTACAAGTCATGAAAAACTATGGCGTCAATCGTCTTTCGATGGGCGTTCAGACATTTGATGATCGCTTGCTCAAAAAAATCGGCCGCAAGCACACCGCCGCAGATGTTTATGAAACAATGAAATTTTTAGAGAAAGAAAATTTTACCAATGTCAGTATTGACTTAATCTATGCTTTACCTGGACAAACATTGGAAAGTTTTCGCGATACTTTGACAAGAGCCTTAGCATTGGACTTGCCGCACTATTCGCTTTATTCATTAATTCTTGAAAATAAAACAATGTTCATGAACTGGGTTCGCCAAGGACGGTTACAGCTGCCTGAAGAAGAAATCGAAGCACAGATGTTTGACGAAACGATTGAAGCAATGGAGAAAAAAGGACGGCATCAATATGAAGTCAGTAATTTTGCTTTAACAGGAAAAGAAAGCCAGCATAATCTAGCTTATTGGAATAATGACCACTACTATGGATTTGGCGCAGGTGCCAGCGGCTATCTTGGGCAAACTCGTTACAAAAATCACGGTCCAATCCAACATTATTTGAAACCCTTGCGAGAAAATCAATTGCCAATTGTGGAGACTGAAGAATTAACTCGTCTAAATCAAATAGAAGAGGAGCTATTTTTAGGCTTACGTAAAAAAGTAGGTATTTCTAAACAAAAATTCCAACAAAAATTTCATGAACCAATTGAAGCAATTTATGGAGAGGTCATTCAACGCTTAATCAAAGAAGAATTATTAATTGAAGAAGCAGATATCTTACGTTTAACGAAAAAAGGACTATTTGTGGGGAATAATGTTTTTGAAGCATTTTTGTTAAGTGAAAAAGAGTAAAAAAATAAAAAAATCATCGAAGTGTGACAAAGCATTTCGATGATTTTTTTATTACAAAAGTTGGTATTGATGGTTTTTGAAGGTGGTTTGCAGCGATTAGCACTCTTGTGTGAAGAGTGCTAAAAAGTTGCGTATTTCCCTTGACAAAAAGGTAAGGACTTGTTATATTAGTATATGTAGTTAGCACTTAGATGTTAAGAGTGCTAATGAAGGGTGGTAATAACGATGATTACAGAAAGACAACAAAATATCTTGAGACTTATCATCCAAAATTACACGAACACGGGCTTACCTGTCGGTTCTAAGAAATTGATGGAGGATGGCATTGCCTCTAGTTCTGCCACAATTCGTAATGATATGAAAGCATTAGAGGAATACGGCTTATTAGCTAAGACCCATTCTTCTTCAGGGCGAATCCCCTCAATGGCTGGATATCGTTACTACGTGGATCATCTTTTACAACCAACACAAGTAGAAGAGAACGAACTTAGAAGGATTCGTCAATCTTTTGGAAAAGAATTTCATGAGATTAATGATATTATTCGACAATCAGCTGAAATTCTATCAGAATTGACAAGTTATACTGCTTTTTCATTAGGACCTGAAGTGAAAGAACGGAAATTAACCGGCTTTCGAATGGTTCCTTTGAATGATCGGCAAGTCCTTGCTATTATAGTGACAGATAAAGGCAATGTTGAAAACCAAGTATTTGCCATTCCTGCCGCTGTTTCTAGCCAAGATCTTGAAAAAATGACACAAATCATCAATGATAAGTTGGTTGGACAACCTTTGTTGACCGTTTATCATCGTTTGCGGACGGAGATTCCGATGATTTTACATCGCTATTTCCAAACGCCAGAAGGAATGATGAACTTATTCGATGAGATGTTAGGACATGCCTTTGAAGAAAAAGTCTTTGTCGGTGGTCGCATGAATTTGTTAGATTTTGGCATCAAACAAGATATTGAACAATTGAAATCTGTCTATTCCTTTATGCAAAATTCTGATGAGCTGACGCATTTATTAAATGGTTCTGCAACAACAGAAAATCCAATTGTTTTTCGTATCGGCTCAGAAATTGGCAACAATCTCTTAGAAGATATGAGCATGATCACTGCTACGTATGAAGTATCAGGACATGGCAAAGGAACAATTGCCCTGCTAGGACCAACCAGTATGCCGTATTCAAAAATATTCGGTTTGGTAGACACGTTTCGACATGAGCTAGCTTCACAACTAGGTGACTATTACCGTTTTTTAGGTAATTAAGCAAACCTTGTTAGGATAAGAAGTAGATGCATAAAGAGAAAGGAAGTTGCTGAAGTGAGTAAAAAAGAAGAGAAGCAAGAAGAATTACAAGAAGAAATGGAAGCTGTTGATGCTGCTGGCGTTTCTGAAGTAGAAGTTGAAGCAACAGAGATTGAAAATCTTAAAGCAGAGCTTTCCGAAATGGAAGACAAGTTCTTGCGGGCAAGAGCCGAAATTGCTAATATGAGCAATCGAAATAAAAACGAACGAGAATTATTAGTTCGTTACCGCTCACAAGATTTAGGTAAAAAGATTTTACCATCCATTGATAATTTAGAACGAGCAATGGCTATTGAAGTATCAGATGAACAAGGCGAAAGCTTGAAAAAAGGTATTTCGATGGTGCTAGAAAGTATTACTGTGGCTTTAAAAGAAGAAGGAATTGAAGAAATCCCAGCAATGGGTGAAACCTTTGATCCAAATTTACATCAAGCCGTTCAAACAGTCCCTGCTTCTGAAGAAACCCCAGCAGATACCATTGTTGAAGTTCTACAAAAAGGGTACAAATTACAAGATCGTGTGTTACGACCATCAATGGTCATTGTTGCACAATAACAAACGTTAATTAAAAATATATTATTATTATAGAAAACTAATACAGATTGGAGATATTCACTATGAGTAAAATTATTGGTATTGACTTAGGAACAACAAACTCAGCTGTCGCAGTACTAGAAGGCGGCGAAGCGAAAATTATTGCAAACCCAGAAGGTAACCGCACAACTCCTTCGGTCGTTTCATTCAAAAACGGTGAAATTCAAGTGGGCGAAGTAGCAAAACGTCAAGCTGTTACAAATCCTAACACGATTTCATCTATTAAACGTCACATGGGCGAAGCTGGCTACAAAGTTGATGTTGAAGGAAAATCATATACACCACAAGAAGTTTCTGCAATGATCTTACAATATTTAAAAGGTTTTGCTGAAGACTATTTAGGTGAAAAAGTTGAAAAAGCAGTTATTACAGTTCCTGCATATTTCAACGATGCGCAACGTCAAGCAACAAAAGATGCTGGTAAAATTGCTGGTTTAGAAGTAGAACGGATCGTTAACGAACCAACAGCAGCAGCTTTAGCTTATGGCTTAGATAAAACAGACAAAGATGAAAAAATTCTTGTCTTTGACCTTGGTGGTGGTACATTCGACGTGTCAATCCTTGAATTAGGCGATGGCGTTTTCGATGTATTATCAACAGCCGGTGATAACAACCTAGGTGGGGATGACTTTGATAATAAGATCATTGACTACATGGTTGCAGAATTTAAAAAAGAAAATGGCATTGACTTAGCTAACGATAAAATGGCATTACAACGTTTGAAAGATGCTGCTGAAAAAGCGAAAAAAGACTTATCAGGTGTAACAAGCACACAAATCAGCTTGCCATTTATTACTGCTGGCGAAGCAGGACCATTGCACTTAGAAATGAACTTAACTCGTGCAAAATTTGATGAATTAACAAGTGATTTAGTTGAACGTACAAAAGTACCAGTACGTCAAGCCTTAAAAGATGCTGGATTAAATCCTTCTGAAATCGACGAAGTTATCCTAGTTGGTGGTTCAACACGTATTCCAGCTGTAGTTGAAGCTGTTCGCAAAGAAACAAACAAAGAACCAAACAAATCAGTTAACCCTGACGAAGTAGTAGCAATGGGTGCTGCTATCCAAGGTGGCGTAATCACTGGTGATGTTAAAGACGTTGTCTTATTAGACGTAACACCGTTGTCATTAGGTATTGAAACAATGGGTGGCGTATTTACAAAATTAATTGATCGTAACACTACGATTCCAACAAGTAAATCACAAGTTTTCTCAACTGCTGCTGACAATCAACCAGCTGTTGATATTCACGTTTTACAAGGTGAACGTCCAATGGCTGCT
This sequence comes from Enterococcus sp. DIV1537a, assembly GCF_051712085.1. Lineage (NCBI taxonomy): Bacteria > Bacillati > Bacillota > Bacilli > Lactobacillales > Enterococcaceae > Enterococcus > Enterococcus sp. DIV1537a. Next base: position 1,153,193 of record NZ_JBIOOE010000001.1, read on the forward strand.
GATAATAAAACATTAGGGCGTTTCCAATTAACAGATATTCCTGCGGCTCCTCGTGGTGTGCCACAAATTGAAGTAAGCTTTGACATTGATAAAAATGGGATTGTAAATGTTCGTGCGAAAGACTTAGGCACTCAAAAAGAACAAACAATCACGATTAAATCTTCTTCAGGTTTATCTGATGATGAAATCGAACGTATGGTGAAAGATGCTGAAGCAAACGCTGAAGCAGATAAACAACGTAAAGAAGAAGTTGACTTACGTAACGATGCAGATGCTTTATTATTCACTGTTGATAAAACATTGAAAGAATTAGAAGGCAAAGTAGATGCTGAAGAAGTGAAAAAAGCAGAAGATGCGCGTGATGAATTAAAAGCAGCCATCGAAGCAAACGATATCGAACAAATGAAAGCAAAACGTGATTCATTAAATGAAATCGTCCAAAACTTAACAGTAAAACTTTACGAACAAGCTGCGCAACAACAAGCACAAGAAAATCCTGAAGCTGCCCAAGGTGGCGCTGATGATGTTGTTGATGCTGATTTTGAAGAAGTAAATGGTGATGACAAATAATCAATAACAATTGATTTTAGGGACTGGATCATTAGTACAATGACTAATGTCCCAGTCCCTTGTCTTTTGTGAGAAAATCAACCACAATCAAGTTAGCAAGAAACTATTTAGGTTTTGAAAGAACTGTGGTATGATTACAACGATGTTAAACAAGCTGAAAATACCTATTCACAGCTAGTAACACTGATTCAAGGTGTGACAGATAATCCAACCAGAGAGACCGAAAGCAATCGATGAATTTGGCTGGTTCTAAACACATTGTAAAGTTTGAAGAAAGTTGGAGGGAAGTCAATGGCGACGAAACGAGATTATTATGAAGTGCTAGGATTAGCAAAAGGTGCTTCAGATGATGAAATTAAAAAAGCATACCGCAAACTTTCCAAAAAGTACCATCCAGATATTAACAAAGAAGCCGATGCGGAAGAAAAATTTAAAGAAGTTTCTGAAGCGTATGAAGTATTAAGTGATCCACAGAAAAAAGCGGCCTATGACCAATATGGCCATGCAGGAACTGATCCTAATTACGGTGGCGGCGCTGGTGGCTTTGGCGGTTTCGGTGGCGGCGGATTTAGCAGTAGTGGTTTTGGTGGATTCGAAGATATTTTCGATTCATTCTTTGGCGGCGGCGGTGGCCGTTCTGTTGATCCAAATGCACCAAGACAAGGCGCCGATTTACAATATACAATTCAATTGAAATTTGAAGAAGCTATTTTCGGTGTCGAAAAAGAGATTAAGTACAATCGAGAAGATACTTGTGCAACCTGTGGCGGTAATGGCGCCAAACCAGGCACACACCCAGAAACTTGTCATAAATGTCATGGCTCTGGAACAATCAATGTTGAACGTCAAACGCCATTAGGTCGTATGATGAGTCGTCAAACTTGTGATGTGTGTCATGGCACAGGGAAAGAAATTAAAGAACCATGTCCAACTTGTCATGGCACAGGTCATGAGAAAAAAGCACATACTGTCAAAGTAAATGTGCCTGCTGGAGTAGAAGACGGTCAACAAATGCGCTTAGCTAACCAAGGAGAAGCGGGTACCAATGGTGGACCTTATGGTGATTTATATGTAGTCTTTCGTGTTGAAGATAGTGATATTTTCGATCGAGATGGCGCAGAAATCTACTACGATTTACCAGTAAGTTTCGTCCAAGCGGCTCTAGGGGACGAAGTAACTGTCCCAACTGTTCATGGTGACGTGAAATTAAAAATTCCGGCTGGAACACAAACTGGCACAAACTTCCGCTTAAGAGGCAAAGGTGCGCCACGTTTACGTGGTGGGGGCAATGGTGATCAACACGTGAAAGTGAAATTAATAACACCAAAAAATCTTAATGAAGAACAAAAGGATGCCCTACGAGCTTTTGCAAAAGCTGGCGGACAAAATGTAACTGAACAACAAGAAGAAGGCTTCTTTGATAAAATGAAAGATGCGTTTGGCGGTAAGAAGAAAAAATAAACCAAACGAGTCAGAGACAAAAGCAGTTAGCTCCAAGTGTTCATCACTCTCGAAGGCTAAATTGCAACGAGTAATTGCAGGTACTGCTTTTGTTCAACTGATTATTTTAAGATTTAGAGAGTGGGACATAAGTCGTTTTGACTTATGTCCTATTTTCGTTTCTTATTTCCAAACATTTTACGAGAATATTTTAAAATTTAGCGTATACTTAATATAAGCAAGTTAGGAGGGCTTATTTATGAAACCATATGTTTATGTAATCAGTGATATTCATGGACAAGCAGATTTGTTTGATGCCTTACTCACAGACTATGACCCAGTCGAGCATCAGCTAGTTTTAATTGGTGATTTAAACGACCGTGGTCCGCATTCTAAAGCCTGTTTTCTCAAAGGAAAAGAACTTGTCGAGCAACACGGCGCTGTTTATTTACGAGGCAATCATGAAGAATATTTTTTGCAGTTTCTTCAAAATCCAGAGGACTGGTTTGCAGGATATGTTCGCAATGGTGGCAAGGAAACAATTGAAAGTCTCTTGCATCCAGGAGCTACTGCAGAATACTCACCAACAGAAATGGCCTTAATGATCCGTAGTCGCTATCCAGAGTTAATTGATTTTTTAACAAAACGACCACTTTATTTTGAATGGCAGCATTACTTATTTGTGCATGCTGGGGTTGATTTAACGATGGAAGATTGGCGGCAAACGGCACCTAAGGATTTTTTGTGGATTCGCGAACCCTTTCATCAAGGGAAAAATAATACAGGCAAGACCATTGTTTTTGGGCATACCATTACTCCGATGTTACATGGTGATATGCAGACCACGGACCTTTGGCAAAGTGATGGAAAAATTGGGATAGATGGTGGTGCTATTTTTGGCGGCTCTGTGCATGGTGTGATTTTTAATGAAAAAGGCATTGTCCAAGATATCGAATATCAAAAACGCACCCCTGCGTGGCAACCAGAATTTTGATTCCTTAATCGCACGAATCAGTTACCTCACTTCTATATTTAGAAGCAAAAATATGCTAAAATAGATAAGTATGCATAAGAAAAGAGGTATCTAGTTAATGGCAGAAGCTTATAACGAAGAAGTAGTAGCGCTACTTCAAAAAGAATTGACAACGTATCGTTCAAAACAAATAACAACGGTTTTAACTTTATTAAATGAAGGAAATACAGTTCCTTTTATTGCCCGTTACCGGAAAGAAATGACTGGAAGTTTAGATGAAGTCCAAATCCGTGAAATAGAAGAACGTTATCATTATTTACAAAACTTGAAAAAGCGGAAAGAAGAAGTTCTCCGATTAATTGAAGAGCAAGGAAAACTAACAAAAGAACTCAAAACAGATATTCAAAAAGCAGTAAAAATGCAACAAGTGGAAGATTTGTATCGACCATATAAACAAAAACGTCGGACCAAAGCGACTATCGCGAAAGAAAAAGGGTTGGAACCATTAGCAGATTGGTTGCTCTCTTTACCTGAAAACGCGGATATCTTAGCCAAAGCGGCTACTTTTATTAATGAAGAAAAAGAAGTTGCAACCGCCGAGATAGCCTTGCAAGGTGCTCATGAAATTTTAGCAGAACGTATTAGCGATGAACCAAAATACCGAACATGGTTACGTGATTATATGGTTAAACATGCGCAATACGTTAGCGTAGTTAAGGATGAAGAAAAAGACGAAAAGCGGACCTATGAAATGTATTACGATTTTGCAGAACCAGTTAGCAAAATGGTGCCGCACCGTGTCTTAGCAACGAATCGTGGTGAAAAAGAAGACATTTTAAAGGTTTCCCTTGTCGCTGATGAAACAAAAATTAATGATTATTTCCAACGTCAACTAATCGGCAAACAAGCAACAAGTTTTGCTGCTCCATACATTGAGGCTGCTTATTTAGATAGCTATAAACGATTTATTGGACCAGCGATTGAACGGGAGATCCGCAATGAATTAACAGAAAAAGCTGATGAACAAGCGATTGCAATTTTCGGTGAAAATTTACGTAATTTATTATTACAGTCACCACTTAAAGGAAAAGTTGTTCTAGGATTTGACCCGGCTTATCGGACAGGCTGTAAATTAGCAGTTGTCGATGAAACTGGTAAAGTTTTAGCAATTCAAGTGATTTATCCACATAAACCAGCGACTGCTGCGAAACGTGAAGCCGCTGGTCCAGCCTTTAAAAAGATCATTGAAGACTATCAAGTGGACATGGTAGCTATTGGAAACGGAACGGCAAGTCGTGAATCTGAATTGTTTGTGGCAGAGCAATTAAAAGCGGTGAAACGGGACGTCTTTTACGTGATTGTTAATGAAGCAGGGGCTTCCGTTTACTCTGCGAGTGAAGTGGCTCGTAAAGAGTTTCCTGATTTACAAGTCGAAGAACGAAGTGCGGTCAGCATTGCACGTCGTTTGCAAGATCCGTTGGCAGAATTAGTAAAAATTGATCCCAAAGCAGTCGGGGTTGGTCAATATCAGCATGACGTATCGCAAAAACGTCTTGCCGAGCAATTGGATTTTGTTGTGGAAACTGCAGTAAACCAAGTTGGTGTCGATGTGAATACAGCGAGTGCTCAACTTTTACAACATATTTCTGGCTTAAATAAAACAACGGCGCAAAACTTAGTTACTTATCGTGATGAAAATGGTGTCTTTACAGCACGAAATCAAGTCAAAAAAGTACCTCGTTTAGGACCAAAAGCATTTGAACAAGCAATTGGCTTTTTACGAATTCCTAATGGCAAAAATGTGTTAGATAACACTGGCATTCACCCAGAAAGTTATCCAGTAGCACAAGCAATTTTAGAAAAAGCAGAGATTGCTTCTAAAGAATTAGGGACAGCAGAAGCTATCGAAAAATTGAAACAGTTACCAGTGAATCAATTAGCTACTGAGTTAGAAGTTGGTTCAGAAACACTCACAGATATTATTGCTAGTTTAATCCAACCAGGTCGTGATATGCGCGATGAGATGTCCGCGCCACTTTTACGTAAAGACGTGTTGACAATGGAAGATTTGAAACCAGGAATGGAAATGCAAGGGACTGTTCGAAACGTAATTGACTTTGGCGCGTTTGTCGATATTGGTGTGAAGCAAGATGGCTTAGTCCACATTTCTAAGTTAAGTACTAAATTTGTTAAGCACCCAACGGATGTTGTTGCGGTGGGGGATGTAGTCACAGTTTGGGTAGAAGATGTTGACTTGAAAAAGGGGCGTATTAGTTTAACTATGTTGCCTCGGGCTGATAGAAAAGAGTAACAATGAAAGAGTCTCAACCAGTCTTGATGACAGATCAAGCGCTTCAAACGCTAGTGGAAAAAATTTCAATCGTATTTTTTCAGAAACCTTTTCTGCATCAAGCTACATTTAATCGGCGGTTAAAAACTACGGGCGGTCGCTATCATTTAGCTTCGCATCACCTGGATTTTAATCCAACTGTCTTTTTAAAGTATGGACAAGAGGAACTGGAAAAAGTCATTAAGCATGAGTTATGTCACTATCATTTACATTTAGCTGGCAAAGGCTATCAGCATAAAGATAAGGACTTTAAAGAGTTATTGGCTAAGACTGGCGCTGCCCGTTATGCACCGCCTCTAGTAGAACGGAAAAAAGCAGTTTTCCATCAGTACCAATGTCAGTCTTGTGGAGAAGTCATCCTCAGAAAACGACGAATTGATACGACACGATATGTCTGCGGAAAATGTCATGGGCGTTTGTCCTGGCAAGCGAAAAAAGAACAAATCTAACAATTCTGGTCTTTGTTATCTTGACAAAGACCAGTAATTATTTTAGGATAAATAAGTGCTCTTAAAATGCAGATGTGTTGGAATTGGCAGACAAGCATGATTGAGGGTCATGTGGACAGATGTCCGTGTGGGTTCGAGTCCCATCATCTGCATCAACTAGTATAACAAGCAAGGCAACTGTCTGCAGACAGTTGCCTTGCTTGTTATTACGGAAAAACCATCAATTTTTTATTAAATTCTGATATTTATTATTGCTTTTTCATTATAGTTGGCGTAACTTTAGAGTATAAATTTGTGAAGCGAGGGAGTCCGTGTGAGAAATTTTAAAAAATCCGATAAATTAAATAACGTAAGTTACGATGTCCGTGGTCCTGTTTTAGAAGAAGCAGAACGCATGCAAGAAGAGGGCATACGTATTTTGAAATTAAATACAGGGAATCCAGCGCCATTTGGTTTTGATGCTCCAAATGAAATTGTGCGCGACATGATTGTGAATGTTCGCGATTCAGAAGGTTATTCCGATTCAAAAGGTATTTTTTCTGCAAGAAAAGCGATTGAACAATATTGCCAATTAAAAAAATTTCCTAATGTAACGATTAATGATATTTACACTGGTAATGGCGTGAGTGAATTAATTACCATGTGTATGCAAGGCTTGTTAAATAACGGCGATGAAGTACTTGTGCCAATGCCAGACTATCCTTTATGGACTGCGTCTGTTTCTTTGGCAGGCGGTACACCCGTTCATTATATTTGTGATGAGCAAGCAGAATGGTATCCAGACATTGATGATATAAAATCAAAAATAACTTCGAATACAAAAGCAATCGTTATTATAAATCCAAATAATCCGACTGGTGCTTTATATCCGAAAGAGTTATTACTAGAAATTGTCGAAGTGGCACGTCAAAATGATTTAATTATTTACTCCGATGAAATTTATGATCGCTTGGTCATGGACGGTTTGGTTCATGTACCGATTGCTACATTAGCACCTGATTTATTTGTCGTAACATTGAATGGTTTGTCAAAATCACATCGAGTGGCAGGCTTTCGATGCGGTTGGATGGTGTTAAGTGGAGATAAATCACGAGTAAAAGGGTATATCGAAGGGCTAAACATGCTTGCTTCCATGCGGTTATGCTCGAATGTGTTGTCACAACAAATCATTCAAACCGCATTAGGCGGCTATCAAAGTGTCGATGATTTACTTTTACCAGGTGGCAGAATTTACGAACAACGAGAATTTATTTACAATGCGATAAATGACATTCCTGGTTTATCAGCCGTGAAGCCTAAAGCAGCTTTCTATATTTTCCCGAAAATTGATACGGCCAAATTTGACATTTATGATGATGAAAAATTTGTTTTAGATTTCTTACACAAACATCATATTTTATTAGTCCATGGTGGTGGGTTCAACTGGCAACAACCAGATCACTTCCGTATTGTTTATTTACCGAAGATGGAAGACTTAAAAACTACAGCAGATAAAATGCGTGAATTTTTAAGTACCTACAAACAAAAATAAAAGAACTACCAAAAAATAGCCTCTAACGAAGCTATTTTTTGGTAGTTCTTGTTTTATCAACAATACTATTCTGCGGTTTCACATGCTTTTTTACTAATAATCATTCGGTTGGTATATTTTTCTTCCATATCAGGACTAGGATTTGCTACTACGATGAGATAAGAATTTTCATACTCCTTCTCCACAAAGCCTGAATAATTTGTTTTTTCCCAAATGAAGTGAACCTTTTTCTCTTCGGCCATACAATAACACTCCTTTTTAATAAAAATGAACCTATTTATTTTCTAAGAAAACCTTAGATAATGTTCTTGCAGTATATTATGCAATAAAGTACAATAAAAGCATAATGCGAATTCGCATATTTTGACAAAATCCCCATTTTGCAAGGAAAATGGCCGATATAAATAGGAGCTATTGTGATGAATTCTTTAGGTGCAGTTATTAAAGAAATTAGAAAAAATAGAAAATTGACACAGAAAATGTTATCAGAAGACATCTGTTCGCAAAGTGTTTTAAGTCGCATTGAAAACAATGAAGAGTTGCCAAACGTTCTCGTAATGCAACAACTTTGTGATCGTTTAGGTGTGACTGTTGACCAGATTATGCGTTATAAATCTGGTGATGTGCACGTTGTTACGTATTCATTTGAAAAAATGGCTGAATATTTTCGCCATAAAAAATATCAATTATTATTAAATTATTTAAAGGAAAATCGTATTGAAGAACAATTGTATTTAGATACGGACTGGCAAAAATATTATTATTATTTAGGTAGTTGTGAATTGTTTGTTCTAAATGATTATGAAAAAGCTATTGCTAGCTTGCGTAAAGGGTTATCTTTCACCTATAAAGCCGATAAGTTAAATGTTTCTGATTTAGAGATTCAATTAATTAGTTGTCTAGGTGCTACTTATGGTTACATGGGCAATCGAGTAGAAGCAGAACGATTTTTAAGTTTGAGTATTCATTATTTTAATCAATTGCCAAATGAACGCAGTAATGCAGAATTAACGAAAATATTTTTTAATTATGCTGATTTCTTATTCAAAAATTATACAGAAAAAGATGCCGAAATTTATGTGGATCAAGGAATTACTTGGGCCCGCAAAAAAAATAGTTATTATTATTTAAGTGAATTATTAAATCTAAAATATTTAGTTTTAATGAGAAAGAATAAACATGAAGAAGCAGAACGTTATCTGAACTTAGCACAACAAATGAAAAATGTGGAAAGTGGCAATCTTTAAAAAATCCTCAGAATTACTTAAAAGGTCTACACCATTTCTTGACTTTTGTACTGATTAAGAGTACTTTTGAAGTAAGTAAAATAAAGAAAGAAGGATGAAGATGAAAACATTTATCTTTGCAGACAAGTTCTTTTTAAAAAGCGATGTTAAAGGACCTGGTTATTTAGAAATCACGGATGGTATCTTTGGTAATTATACAAAAGATGAACCGCAAGGGGACGTAAAAATTATTCGTGAGGAAGGCAAATGGATTGCCCCAGGTTTAGTCGATACTCATATTCATGGTTACATGAATCATGACGTAATGGATAACGATGCAGAAGGCATTAAAGTGATGTCTGAAGGCTTATTATCTTGTGGTGTAACTTCATTTTTACCAACAACGTTAACGTCAAGCAAAGAACGTTTAACAGACGTTGCACGTACGATTGGTCAAGTCTACCAAGAAGTACCTGGTGCAAAAATTCAAGGGATTTACTTTGAAGGACCTTTCTTTACTGAAGAACATAAAGGCGCACAAAATCCAAGTTATTTTGGAGATCCAGACCTTGATACATTCCACGAATGGCAAGAAGCTTCAGGCGGAATTATTAAGAAAATTGCGTTGGCACCAGAACGTAATGGTGTGAAAGAATTTGTTGAAACCGTTACAGATGAAGGTGTCGTTGTTGCTTTAGGCCATAGTAATGCGACCTTAGAAGAAGCTGATGTGGCAGTTGAAGCAGGCGCTAGCGTTTTTGTTCATGCATATAATGGGATGCGTGGCTTAAATCACCGTGAACCAGGGATGGTTGGTGCATTGTTAACGTTACAACACGTTTTCTCTGAATTAATTTGTGATGGACACCATGTACATCCGCAAGCGGCTGAAGTATTGATGGAAAAAGCGGGCCATGATCACGTTGCGTTAATTACAGACTGCATGATGGCTGGCGGTATGCCAGATGGCAACTACAATTTAGGTGAATTTCCTGTTGTGGTAGCAGAAGGAACGGCTCGTTTGGATACTGGGAACTTAGCAGGAAGTATTTTAAAACTTAAAGAAGCAATTAAAAATGTAGTTGATTGGGGTATTGCAACACCTGCACAAGCAATTATGATGGCTTCATTAGTTCCTGCGATCAGCTGTAAAATTGATGATCAATGTGGCATGATTGCAAATGGTCGCGATGCTGACTTTATCGTATTAGAACCAACCATGGAATTAGCAGCCACTTATTTAGATGGCGTAGAACGTTATCGAGCATAAGACACAAGAAAAAGCTTGCGGAAATTTATCCGCAAGCTTTTTTTATAATTCTTTTGGTAAAATCGCAGAAGTGATTTCTTTGTTCTCGTAGGCAATAAAAAAATCGATTAATTGCTTGTCAAATTGCTCAATATCCTCTTTGTAAAGGGAGCTGGGAATCACAAAGGTTTGCTCTAGAGTACCTGCTAGATAATCTCCATCTAAACTTTGGGCGACAACTAAAAATTCTTGTTTGCGCCAATGTTCCACATCTGTTTCAGAAATGGTTTCCGGAGAGGCTAAAAATTTACAATTTTCGACAAACTGTTCATCAATTTCTTCACTGAAAGTTAATTCAGCATCCTCTTCTTGAGGTTGAGAGAGGATTGCTTGCAAAAATGTTTGTGGTTTTGCATCGGGTAATGTTTCTTTTAGCTGTTCAAAATCCAATGAAAGTTCCTCCTTATTGTTTGTTTAAAATAGTTACTGAAAAATCAATGGGTGAATTTGTTTTAAGGCTTTTGGCTTCTAAGATGATTTTTTCAGCCAACAAATCGTTTCCGTTATATACAGGTGTCACGCGATAGCGAACGGTTTCGCCGCGATCAAGAGCTGCCCGAATCTGATTTTCATATTTCGTCATATAAGGAGTGTTGACAGGATTCTGATACAAGGTGGTTAAGTTACGTGGATCATCACCACTGCCTCCCATTTGACGGCCGATTAGGTGGCCACGCGAATGATTAGCTTTTCCTGAAATGAAACCAGCTGGTCGAATATCTTTATTAGCGGAAGTTCCTGTATTGACCATTGCGGGTTTTAATAGCGCATCAGCGCCTGTCGCTCGTTTTAGACGATCTAGAGAATGATAAGTAATCCAGCCGTTTGAGTTATCCTTTAATTCCTCTGCTGAAAATGTGGCTTTACCATTTTCAATTGGTCCGGGATTATCTCCTTTTGGTGCTGGTGTGCTTGAGGGGGTGGTTGTTTGTGGTTGAACATTAAATAAATCTTGTAAAGCATCAGGAACTTTAACGCCAACCGCGCCTAAAATTAAAATGATTAATGCGCCAATCAGCATGATGGTTGAATTAAATGGTGGTTTCTTCTTTCTGTTTGCCATAACGTGCTCCTCTAATTTTATACTTGCAATAGTCCAAATTTAAGTGGACCATCTTTTCTATTATACGTAAATTTGCTAAAAAATCAAAAAAGGCTTTTCTTTGAAAGACTTGTTTTCTCAGATATGTTACTATTTTAATGTAGAAGGGAAGGGATAGTGGATGGCCTATATTGAAGTCAAAAATGAATACAAGCGTTACCAAATGGGAGAGACAACTATTACTGCGAATGACGGCATTTCTTTTGAAGTGGAAAAAGGAGAAGTAGCGGTTATTTTAGGCCCCAGCGGTGCTGGAAAATCAACTGTTTTAAATATTCTTGGTGGAATGGACAGCTGTGATGAAGGGGAAATTATTATTGATGGCACAGATATCGCTCAGTTTTCAGAGAAACAATTAACCACTTATCGACGAAATGATGTCGGGTTTGTTTTCCAATTTTACAATTTAGTCCCAAATTTAACGGCAAAAGAAAATGTCGAATTGGCTTCGCAAATCGTTGCGGATGCGTTGGATTCGACCAATGTTTTACAATCGGTGGGTTTAGGGGAACGTTTAGATAATTTTCCAGCGCAACTTTCTGGTGGTGAACAACAACGAGTAACCATCGCCCGTGCGATTGCTAAAAAGCCCAAGTTACTTTTATGTGATGAACCGACAGGAGCACTGGATTATGAAACAGGGAAACAAATTTTAACTATTTTGCAAAATACTGCTCGTGAAACTGGAACGACCGTCTTAATTATTACCCACAATTCAGCCATTGCAGAAATGGCCGATCGGGTAATTCGAATTAATGATGCGAAAGTTCGCGAAATGACTGTGAATGATCAGCCTAAATTGGTTGCTGAAATTGAATGGTAGGTGCCTAAAATGAAGAAAACAGCGCTAATTAAAACAAGCTTACGTGAAATTAGACAATCTACTACACGATTTTTATCGATTATGGGGATTATTTTCCTTGGTGTAATGGTTTTTGTTGGTTTGAAAGCTACTGGACCAGATATGATTAAAACCGCGAATAATTATTACCAGAAAGAGCAGCTTCCAGATGCGCGAATAATTTCTACAATGGGACTGGAAAAGAAAGATTTAACAACTCTACAGTCTTTAAAAGATGTCGAAACAGTTGTGCCGCGGTATACAATAGATGCCACGATTGGGCCGCAAAATAATGCAGTAAAATTGTTTGGCTATCGAAAAAATCAAGCAGGATCGGTTAACTATCAAGTAGTTGACGGTCGGTTACCTAAACAAACAAATGAAATTGCATTAGATACATTAGCGAAAACTAGATATGACTATAAAATGGGTGATAAAATCACTTTAAACGATGCAGCGATTAAAGAAAAAGGGCTGAAACAAACTCATTTTACTGTTGTTGGATTTATCAATTCACCAGAATATATTGATAATACATCCAGGGGAACCACAACGGTCGGGTCTGGAACGTTAAACTTTTTTGGCGTGGTTTCGGAAAAAGCCTTTGACAGTCAACGGTATCCAGAATTGCTAATCTCATTTCGTTCATTAAAACATCAAAATACGTATTCCTCTGATTATGAAAAGAAAAGAGAGCAGGCCTTAAATCAGGTAAAAGAGGCACTGAAAAATCGGCCAGAAGAACAGGTTGCCGCCCTACGTGATTCGTCTCAGCCGGACATTAACCAAGGTCGGCAAGCGCTGGAAACGGGAAAACAAGCGCTTGCGCAGTTGGAGCAACAACCAGGAATTCCAGCTGAGATACTTGAAAAGCAAAAAGACGAATTGGCTAAACAGGAACAACTGTTGGCTGAAAAAGAAACAGAGCTAGCCAATTTGAAAGCCCCGACGTATTATTATTTTACCAGGGAAGACAATCCAGGATTTTCTGAATATCAAGATAATGCTGATCGGATTTCTTCTTTAGCCACGCTGTTCCCGTTGTTCTTTTTCCTAATTGCGGCATTAGTCAGCTTAACTACCATGACACGTATGGTGGAAGAAAAAAGAATGGAAATTGGTAGTTTGAAAGCTTTAGGTTATCGTAATCGTGAAATTGCTTCGATTTTTATTACCTATGCAACGGTTGCTAGCCTAACAGGTGCATTATTAGGATTGGCAGTTGGCTATTATCTATTCCCTAAAATAATTTTTGATGCCTACGGTCAAATGTACAATATTCCTGATTTAGTTACACCGTGGTACTTAAATTACAGTTTATGGGGCATCATTGTAGCCTTAGCTTGTACTGTGGGAGCGGCCTTAGTGACATTAAGAATCGATTTATTAAGTACCCCAGCTACCTTGCTAAGACCCAAAGCGCCGAAAGCAGGCCAACGGATTTTACTAGAACGAATCCGCCCTTTATGGCAACGCATGAGCTTTATTCAAAAAGTGACCGCTAGAAATCTGTTCCGCTATAAACGACGGATGCTGATGACCGTTATCGGAATAGCTGGTTGTATGGGGCTGTTAATTGTTGGTTTTGGTTTACGCGATTCAATTGTGGATGTCGCTACAATTCAATTTAATAAAATCTGGCATTACCAAGCAGTCGTGACTTTTAAAGAGCAAACAACAGCTGAAGAGACAAAAGAGTATCAAGAAACGTTGCGCAAACTGGATGGTTTGAATAAAACAATTCCGTTATATTCAGAAATCTTTAAAACGAAGGGCAAAGGCGCACCAACTCAAAATATTACTCTTTATGTGCCACAAGATCCTTCGAAAATGGCTGATTTTCAGTTATTTAATGATCGAGTCACTGGAGAAAAATATTCCCTCAACGATGACGGTGTAATCATTAATGAAAAATTAGCTAAATTATTTGGCTATAAAGTAGGAGATCAATTAAATTTAGAAAATAGTGATAATCAAACCTATCACGTGAAAATTGCCGCGATTGCAGAAAACTACACGGGTCATTTTGTCTATATGACGCCGAAACTCTACCAGACGATGATGAAACAGAAGCCGGAGTATAATACAGAATTCCTACTTTTTGACAAAAAGTTATCCTCAAAACAAGAAACCTCAATCGGAGAGGCGTTGACAAAACAGCCGAAAGTGTTGAACATTACGTTTTTAACTGCGATGAAAGGTTCGTTTGATGATATGCTGAAAAGCCTTGATATTGTCATTTGGGTACTAATTGCTGTTTCTGGTTCTTTAGCGTTAATTGTGTTATATAATTTAACCAACATTAATGTTTCTGAACGGATTCGAGAACTTTCCACGATTAAGGTTTTAGGGTTTTACGATCGTGAAGTCACCACCTATGTTTACCGTGAAAACATTATTTTAACGTTCATTGGTATTATTGTTGGCTGCTTCTTTGGGAAAATTTTGCATCAGTATATTTTAGCAACCGTTGAAGTTGATTTAATTATGTTTTCGCCAATTATTCATTGGCCAAGTTATCTATATTCCGCAGTCATCACCATGTGTTTCACGTTGTTTGTGATGGTCATTATGCATCGGAAATTGAAGAAAATCAATATGATTGAAGCGTTAAAATCAAATGAATAGCACATTTTAAAAAACGAGGAGTCCGTAGAAGTTCGATAATTCTAGGGCTGCTCGTTTATTGTTGCTTCTTTTATTAAGAAAAAATAGGTCTTAAGATGTATCTTTTGAGATTTATTTGGAAATTACTACTCTTTTTATTTAAAAATTGGTACACTATTACTAGGTTATAGCACAGAAAGGAGTGTGGGAAAAGTGTTAGAAGGTCTACCATTGGAAACGGTTTATTTTTATGCATTAGTGGGGAGCGCGGTCCTCGCTTTTTTACTAATTATTTTTGGGGATGTTTTTAATTTTGATGGACCGGTTGACCCAATGCTGATTATTCCATGGATTGCTTTTACCTCGCTGTTTGGGTACCTTGGGGAAGAATTAACAGCGGTGAATAGTTGGCTTATTTTAATTGTCAGTGGTATTCTTTCAACCATTATTGTTTTCTTCCTAAATTTTTATGTGTTGGTCCCTTTGAAAAATTCAGAGGCCACAATTTCTATTTCGGAAAAAGACATGGAGGGTCGTGTTGCTACTGTGATTACCCCAATTCCTGTCCGGGGAATGGGCGAGATTCAATTGAAGAGTGTCACAGGTTCGTTAAGTCGACCAGCAGCATTTTATGTGCCACAAGAAGTGGCTGCGCCAAGAGGTAGTGAGGTATTGATTATTGAATTGAAAGAACGGGTTTGTTATGTCATTCCTTACGAAGGCAGTCTAAAAATATAGAGTAGGAGAGAAGAAAATGGGAATTTTGTTACCGATTATTATTGCAGTTTTAGTATTATTAATGTTATTAATTGTGTTTGTTTCTAAATATCAGACCGCCAAACCTGATGAAGCGTTAATTATCAGCGGGAGCTATCTAGGCTCTAAAAATGTTCATGTAGACGAAGGTGGCAACAAAATTAAAATCGTTCGTGGCGGTGGTGCGTTTGTCTTACCAGTGTTCCAACGTTCAAATCGAATTAGTTTGCTTTCAAGTAAATTAGATGTTTCTACACCAGAAGTGTATACAGAACAAGGGGTTCCTGTAATGTGTGATGGAACATCAATCATTAAAATTGGTTCGTCGGTTGAAGAAATTGCGACAGCAGCGGAACAATTTTTAGGAAAAACAACGGAAGAATTAGAAAATGAAGCACGTGAAGTATTAGAAGGACATTTACGTTCGATTTTAGGTTCAATGACAGTGGAAGAAATTTACCAAAATCGTGATAAATTTAGCCAAAGTGTACAAGAAGTTGCCAGTGTTGACTTAGCTAAAATGGGCTTAGTTATTGTGTCGTTCACAATTAAAGAAGTTCGTGATAAAAATGGATACTTGGATTCATTAGGGAAACCAAGAATCGCTCAAGTTAAACGTGATGCAGATATTGCTGAAGCAGAAGCTTTGAAAGAAACTCGCATCAAAAAAGCGGAAGCAGAAAAAGAATCACAACAAGCGGAATTGCAACGTCAAACAGAAATTGCAGAAGCTTCAAAAGAAAAAGAATTGAAATTAGCGTTATACAAACAAGAACAAGACATTGCCAAAGCCAAAGCAGACCAAGCCTATAACTTGGAAAGCGCGCGTGCACAACAACACGTGGTGGAACAAGAAATGGAAGTCAAAGTCGTTGAACGTCAAAAACAAATTGAGTTAGAAGAAAAAGAAATTACGCGTCGTGAAAAACAATACGATTCAGAAGTGAAGAAAAAAGCCGATGCAGATCGTTATGCACGCGAACAAGAAGCTCTTGCTCAAAAAGCACGCGAAGTGGCAGAAGCCGAAGCAGAACGTTTCAAAGTTGAAGCATTAGCCGAAGCGGAAGCCAACAAAACGCGTTTAACAGGTCAAGCGCAAGCCGAAGCTATTTTAGCTCGTGGTGCAGCGGAAGCCGAAGCCAAACAAAAGATTGCTGATGCCTTTAAAGAATATGGTGAAGCAGCTGTGTTAAGTATGGTGATGGAAATGTTACCACAATTAATGAAAGAAGCAGCACAACCATTGGGCAACATTGACAAGATTTCAGTGGTAGATACAGGCGCAGGTGGCGAAAATTCTGGCGCCAACCGTATTACCAATTATGCAACAAACTTGTTGGCTGGTACACAAGAAACACTAAAAGAAACAACGGGCCTCGACGTGAAAGAGCTAATTGAAAACTTTTCTAAAAAAGGTACCTCAAATAGCGTGAACTATCATGCAACAGAAGGTTCAGAAAAAGAATAGAAATCAGCCTTTAAGGAGTAGCGAATCGCATTTCGTTACTCCTTAATGCTGCATTGAAACGATAAACAAACAATCTGACAGAGAAATAGCGGGTGCTTGTTTTGTTTCAAAGATTCTGATAACATAGAGTTCTTGGAGGGATAGAGATGTCAAAAAAGAATAAAGATATTGAAGTACGTGTTGAAGAAGAAAAAGCCCAATACAATGGAGCAAATGTTTTAATGAACAAATTATTTATTGGTAAAAAAGAAATCGGTCGTGTCATTCCGCAAAATGATAAAAAATTCATCATTGAAATTGATGGCAAGCAAGAAGGTACAGCAAAAAATCTGGACGAAGCCTTTGAAACAATTATTCGTCAATGGAATTTAAGTGAATAAAAAATAAATAACAATTTTTTTTAAAAAAGGGTTGCTTTTTTCTGGAAAAGATTGTATTATAACTAAGTCAGGTCGTTACAGCGACAATGACTTTTTGGAGGAATAGCGAAGTGGCTAAACGCGACGGACTGTAAATCCGTTCCTTAGGGTTCAGTGGTTCGAATCCACTTTCCTCCATTTTCTTTTTGGGGTATAGCCAAGCGGTAAGGCAACGGACTTTGACTCCGTCATGCGTTGGTTCGAATCCAGCTACCCCAGTTTTCAGAACATTTCTGGTAGAGAGATGTTCTTTTTTTGTATAATTATATAACAAAAATGAGGTAAGATTTTCCTCATGTACAGGCTAGAAAAGTTTTCATTTATATAAGAATATGCTAAAGTATAAAGAAAGAATAGTCTGGAGTTGATAAGAATGAACTTTAAAGAAAAAATTACAGAAATGGTTGAAAATGTTTACGATTTAGCACGCGATGGTAAGTATGATGTCAAAGTTGACTTAATTCCTCGTAAAAAAGGCAACATCAAAAGTGGTGTTAAAGTCACTTCTTCAAGAAATACAGCCCACAATATCAAATGGCGTTCAAAAAACTAATTCGTCTTTAACAGAAACACCGGAGCAGACAAAATTATTGTCTACTCCGGTGTTTTTATTTTTCTAATTCGATGCCTAAGACAGTTAAATGCCCATTACCGACTAATTTGATAACTAATTGGGCTAAGTGGTTGGGTGTCATATCCGTCTCGCTAGTAATCCACCAATGAAGGGTACCGATGAAGATGGAGGTCATGTATTCAATAACAAAATCTATCGGTACGTCAATATCATTTTCGGTAATACGCAACTGCGAAAAAATCGTCGCATATTTTTCTTCGATAATTTCAGCTAAGCGTTTTCGAAAGTGTTCGTTGAAATTATTGTCCATGATAGTTAAGAAGAAAGATTTGTTCTCTTGAATGTTAATGTAGAGCTGCGTCAGAAGTTCTTCAATGTGCTTCACGCGGACACGGTTGCCATTAACCAGTTGTTGCGAATCAAGAATAGCGGTGAAAGCACTAAGCGTAAAGGTGAAGATTGCATCATATAAATGCTGTTTGTCTTTAAAATGAGCATAAAAAGTCGCACGATTAATCATAGCTTCATCAGCAATATCTTGAATCGTCACCGCTTCGTAGCCTTTCGTTTCTACAAGTTTAAAAAAAGCTTCAATAATCATTTTTCTGGTTCGTTGTACTCTAAGGTCTGTTTTCTTTGCCATCATAAATTCCTTTCGAGATAGTCAACATTCGCGGAAACTTTGTTGTTTATCTCACAAAATAGGGTAAATTGCTTGTTGCAAATCATTTAGAACCTTTCTAAAATAGGTATATCTATTATAACAAACAGTTTGTATAATAATCAACAAACTGTTGAAAAATGAAGGGGTATTTTAATTGATGGTTATGAGAGCAGGGATTGATGTTGGGTCAACGACAGTAAAATTAGTATTTTTAAATAAGCAAAATCAGCCTATTTTTACAAAATATGAACGCCATTTTTCAGATGTCAAAGCAGCAACGGAACGCATTTTAAAAGAAGGGCTAGCAAGGATCGGTGCAGACCAACCTGTGACAATGAGCATAACTGGCTCTGGTGGTATGGGGCTGGCTGAGGTATTAGGGATTCCCTTTGTTCAAGAGGTTATCGCGTGTACACGAACTGTTGAAACAATAATCCCAGAAACGGATGTTGCTATTGAACTTGGCGGAGAAGATGCAAAAATCACTTTTTTTGATGGTGCTTTAGAGCAACGAATGAATGGTAGTTGTGCAGGTGGGACAGGCGCCTTCATCGATCAAATGGCTGTTTTACTTAAAACGGATGCCAATGGAGTGAATGAATTGGCGAAGAATTATCAAACTATTTATCCGATTGCTTCCCGCTGTGGGGTTTTTGCCAAAACAGATGTTCAACCTTTAATCAATGAAGGAGCAGCGAAAGAAGATATCGCGGCGAGTATTTTTCAAGCGGTAGTTAATCAAACAATCGCTGGGTTAGCTGCTGGTCGCAAAATTAAAGGTAAAGTAGCGTTTTTAGGGGGACCTTTATTTTTCATGTCAGAATTGAGAAAACGGTTTGTTGAAACCTTAGCAATTCAGCCAGAAGATGTTATTTTTCCAGAACAACCGCAACTGTTTGTAGCAATGGGAGCAGCACTTTATTCAGAAGATGCAGGCGAATGTACATTGGAAGAATTAATTCAGCGCTTAGTGAACAGCCAGGCTACTGATTTACAGCCGAGCGACACGTTACCACCGTTATTTAACAGCGCAGAAGATTTAGCAGATTTTCGAGAAAGACACGCGCAAGCCCAAGCAACGGAGAAACCTTTATCTCAACATACTGGCGTGACCTTTTTAGGGATTGATGCAGGCTCCACAACGACAAAAGTCACATTGATTGATGAAGATGGTCATTTGTTGTTTTCTTTTTATGGTAATAACCAAGGGCAACCTTTAGAAACCACCATGACAGTACTGAAATCACTTTATCAACAACTGCCTGAAGAAGTTTTTATCGGAAAAGCGGCTGTTACAGGATATGGAGAACAGCTAATAAAAAATGCGTTAAAAGTCGATATTGGTGAAGTTGAAACGATGGCCCATTACAAAGCAGCCAACCATTTTCAGCCAGGTGTGGATTTTATTTTGGATATCGGAGGACAAGATATGAAAGCGATGACCATTAAAAATGGCGTGCTTTCCTCCATTCAATTAAATGAGGCTTGTTCTTCTGGGTGCGGTTCTTTTATTGAAACCTTTGCGCAATCCTTAAACTATAACGTGAAGGATTTTGCTTTGGCGGCTTTAGAATCGCAAGCGCCGGTTGATTTAGGTTCTCGGTGTACTGTTTTTATGAACTCAAAAGTGAAACAGGTTCAAAAAGAAGGGGCCTCTGTCGGCGATATTTCTGCTGGACTATCTTATTCAGTCATCAAAAATGCCATTTATAAAGTTATTAAGGTTCGCCGACCTGAAGAGTTGGGAGAAAAGATTGTCTGCCAGGGAGGAACATTTTACAATGAAGCGGTCTTGAGAGCTTTTGAAAAAATTAGCGGTCGTGAAGTGGTTCGTCCTTCTATTGCTGGTTTGATGGGGGCCTATGGGGCAGCGCTGATTGCTTTGGACGCTTATGAAATTGGGGAAGAAACCACGCTTCTTTCTTTAGAAGAGTTAGCGGCATTTACCTCTGAAAAGGAATTTACTCATTGCGGCTTGTGTGAAAACAATTGTCAATTAACGGTCACAGTGTTTTCAGATGGGCGCCAATTTATTACGGGAAATCGCTGTGAACGTGGTGCGCGAATTAAAATTAAACGAGAAGAACGCAAAGTGAATTTGGTTGATTATAAGTACCGCAAGTTATTTAAGTACCGACCTTTGCGGGAAAATAAAGCGGTTCGTGGGCGTTTGGGTATCCCTAGAGTCCTAAACATGTATGAAAATTATCCTTTGTGGCATACATTTTTTACTGACTTGGGCTTTCGGGTCGAATTATCGCCACGTTCTAATAAGCAAATCTATGAACAAGGCCTTGAAACGATTCCCAGTGATACGGTTTGTTACCCAGCGAAAATGGCGCATGGACATATTCAAGCATTAATTGATGCGCAAGTGCCAATTATCTTTTATCCTGGTGTTGTTTTTGAACAGCAAGAAACAGTGGAAGCGGATAATCATTTTAATTGTCCAATTGTGCAAAGCTACCCAGATGTTATTCGAAATAATGTGGATGCCATCAGAGAGGGCCAAGTGGATTATCGAAATCCCTATCTTAATTTAGCGAATGAAGCTGCAGTTGCCAAAGTTTTAGCTGAAAATTTTGCTGATTTAGGGATTTCCCTAGAAGAAATTCAAACAGCGCTGCATCATGGTTATCAAGAATTAGCAGCTTTTAAAAAAGAAATTCAAGAAAAAGGCGAAGAAACGTTAGCCATGTTAACCGAAAAAGGCCAGAGAGGAATTGTCTTATCGGGACGACCGTATCACTTGGATCCAGAAATTAATCACGGCATTGCCGAAGTCATTACACAGGAAGGATTCCATGTCTTGACAGAAGACAGTATCTCGCATCTTGGAGACGTGCAGAATTTACGTGTGGTGAATCAATGGGTCTATCATTCTCGCTTATATGCGGCGGCTAAAGTAGTGGCTAAGACGAAAAATTTAGAACTTGTCCAACTGAATTCCTTTGGTTGCGGCTTAGATGCTGTGACAACCGATCAAGTAGAAGAAATCATGGATCGGTCTGGCAAAATTTATACAGTCCTCAAAATCGATGAAGGCGCGAATTTGGGCGCAATTCGTATTCGGTTGCGCTCCTTGAAAGCGGCTGTCAATGAGCGGGAGAAGCAACAGTTTGTTCCGCATATGCAAATGGAAGAGCCAGAGAAAATAGTGTTTACAAAACAAATGAAAAAAACACATACTTTACTGTTACCAATGCTTAGCCCGATTCATCAATCTGGATTAGTCGATGTAGCATTACAAGCTTCTGGCTATCATGTCGTCTGTTTGCCTGCGCAGGATAAAGAAGCCGTGAATGTCGGGTTAAAATATGTCAATAATGATGCGTGTTACCCAGCAATTATTTCTATCGGACAACTAGTTGAAGCTTTGGAAAGTGGTCAATATGATTTGGATAATGTCAGTGTCTTAATGACGCAAACAGGGGGCGGTTGTCGCGCAACGAATTACATTCCCTTATTACGAAAAGCCTTAAATGATGCCGGTTTTTCTCAAGTTCCTGTAGTTTCAGTTTCGATGGGCAATAAAGGAGTCGAATCCAATCCAGGATTTAAATTTACGTTGCCAATGATCAAACGCTTAGTAGTTGCCTTTTTATATGGTGACTTATTCGAACGAGTAGTTTATCGAACAAGACCTTATGAAACAGAAAAAGGAATGGTGGATCAACTACACCAAGATTGGCTAAAAAGAGTGGAAGCCAATGTCCGGAATGGTTCGCTGACACAATTTAATCACTTCATGAAAAAAATTATTCGGACGTTTGATGAAATTCCTTTACAGGAGATAAAAAAACCAAAAGTCGGTGTGGTCGGGGAAATTTTAGTGAAATATTCGCCGACAGCGAATAATGATATTGTGCGTTTGCTAGAAGAAGAAGGTGCTGAAGCAGTTGTGCCAGATATTGTTGGCTTTATGAACTATTCTTTGTACAATCAAATTTGGAAATACGAAAATATGGGCATGTCAAAACAAAGCAAACGTTTAGCAGAATTTGCGATAAAAATCATTGAATTGGTAGAAAAACCAATGGATAAGGCATTGAGAAAGTCGGTCCGTTTTGATGGCATTCATTCCATTTATGATATGGCAGCAGACGCAAGTAAAATTTTATCAATTGGCAATCATACGGGTGAAGGTTGGTTTTTAACAGCTGAAATGATTGAGCTCTTAAAACATGAGGTGAATAACATCGTTTGTATGCAGCCGTTTGGATGTTTACCGAACCATATTGTTGGAAAAGGGGTCGTGAAAGAGCTACGACGTCAATATCCGCAAGCAAACATTGCGGCGGTGGATTATGATCCAGGGGTATCTTTGGTCAATCAGTTGAACCGAATCCGTTTGATGATGGCCACAGCGAACAAGTTGTTGAAAGAAGAAAATGTAAAAAGATAATAACTAATAGAAATTCGTTTAAAAACATTTGACTTGGTCACTTTTTACTGACTAAGCCAAATGTTTTTGTTATAAAAAGAAAGCATGCAACTAGACCAACTTTGATAAAAATTCCAATTCCTCTTTTATTTATCATTTTTTGGTTGTTTATACGGTCTATACCAGTTATAATAGAAGAGGAGATGAACGAAGAGGAGGAAGCGTAAATGGTTCAAAATATACCAATTTATATTCAAATTCACGATAAAATCAAAGAAGATATTGAAAAAGGTGTCTGGAGTATCGGGGATCGTTTGCCCTCTGAGCGAGAATTAGCCTTGAAATTTGATGTTAGTCGAATGACCTTACGCCAAGCCATTCAGACGTTAGCAGACGAAGGGATTTTAGAACGAAAAATTGGTTCAGGAACGTATGTAGCACGTAAGAAAGTTCAAGAAACAATGACAGGTACCACTAGTTTTACAGAAATTACCTTGTCTCAAAATCGCGTTCCTTCTAGTCGGACGGTGTCTTATTTTGTAGCGAAACCTAGTTCTAGTGAGATGGAAAAATTACAACTAGGTCCAGAAGATTCAATTTTACGAATGGAAAGAATTCGTTTTGCGGATGACATTCCGATTTGTTTTGAGGTGGCGAGCATTCCTTATTCATTGGTCTCGCAATATGGCAAATCTGAAATCACGAACTCTTTTTATAAAACACTTGAAGCCAAATCTGGCCACAAAATTGGCCATTCTAACCAAACAATCTCTGCTGTTCAAGCATCGGAACAGATCGCAGAATATTTAGAGATTAAACGAGGCGATGCGATTCTGCGTGTGCGCCAAGTATCCTATTTTGAAAACGGACTACCTTTTGAATATGTTCGTACGCAGTATGCAGGAAGTCGATTTGAGTTTTATTTAGAGAAGTAGAGAAAAAGAATGAATAAAAGATAGGAAGACTTATCAATGTGATAAGTTTTCCTATCTTTTAATTTTTTTTGCTAAAGAAATAAATTGTTTTTTTAATAAAATGCATATTTACTTATTAATTTATCTGACGTTAAAAAATAACGATTCAATGGAATTTGTTTATTTTTTAAAATTTTATTTAAATATTTTTTGAATAATTTTTATTTATCAGTTATTTTTGTTTTTATTTTAATAAATATTGACTTTGGTGGTTTTGTAATGTTGTTTTTAAGAGTTTTTATTTGTTTATTTTATTGTTATAATTATTTTTATGCGAATACGTATATTTTTAAATAGTTGTTGACTATATTTTTTATATATAGTTATAATATTTGTAACAGGTAATAAAACTATAAAAAATGTGGAGGGATTACTTATGGCAGGATCAATTGCTGTAACACCAGAACAACTGAAATCACAAGCGAAAGTATATTCGCAAGCATCGTCTCAAATTCAAGATGCAATTCGTAAAGTGAATTCAATGAACCAACAAATTTCACAACAATGGAAAGGGCAAGCATTTCAAGCGTATCTGGAACAGTATAATCAATTGGAAGGTAATGTCAAACAGATGGAAGAATTATTGATTAGTATTAATCAACAATTAAACAAATATGCAGATACTGTCGCAGAACGTGACCGTCAAGATGCAGGATCATTTGGCTTTTAATTGATCAAAGATTGAAGCGCTAGCGCAATGAATTGCACTAGCGCTTTTTCTAAAGGAGAGAAGATAATGGAAGGGAAAATAAAAAAAGGTATCCCTTTTGCCTTAGCAATTGGAGCAACTTTCTTGTTATTACTTTTTTTCATTCATTTAGGGTTTAAAGATGAGAACGTGACTCGAAGTAGCAAAGATCAGACAACAAAGATGCAGTACGCATTAGTTAATGAAGATAAAGGCGCAAGTTTTGAAGGAAAACGTTATGCATTAGGTTCTGATTTTGTCACATTAATTAACAAAGATACAGCTAATCGATGGGAAACAACGACTCGGAATATCGCAACATCTGGGGTTGAAAATGGACAATTCGATGCCCAAATTATTATTCCGCAAGATTTTTCGGAGAAATTATTGTCACTACAAGCTGTTAGTCCAGAGCAGGCTTCTGTTGAATACCAAGTGCGAGACGGACAAAATGAATTGACCAATCAAGCAATTCAAGACAAAGTAAATACTATTTTGAAAGATTTTAACCAACGCGTAATTCAGATGTATTTTTCCAGTATTGTTGGAAATTTAGTTATCGCACAACAAAACGTTAATCAAATTACTGATATGCAGTTGCTGTATCAAAATCAATTAGAAGAAACAATTCAGCAACCATTTAAAGAAATTCCCATGAATTATACGACAGTATTAAGTACGGCTAGTATTTTAGATGAGGACAATAAATTATTTACAACCGAGCAAGAAGCGTTTTTAAAATCAGTACAAACCTTATTAGAAAGCAATAATCAGAGCTTAGAATCAACCAGTAAGACAACGGAAGATACGAAAAAATCAGTGGGCGAGTATTCGAAAGAAGCAAATGAAAAAATAAAAAAATCAATTGCACAATTTAATGAACAGTTTGAGAGACAAAAACAAGAATTGACTAATCAATGGGAAAGTGACACGACAGTATACAAACAACAATTCGATCAACTAAATGGAATGGTAATCAATCAGTTTAGCTCCTTCTATACACCAAGTGAACAAGGAAGCTCAGGGATTTATGCTGACTTTTTATCAGAATCTAAATTATTTCAAGAAACACAGAGCAATCGCATTGGCGAACTACAAAAAGAAATCGCAGAACTACATATGCAAGTAGAACAATTAACTGCGTTAAAAAAGCAAATTGCGGCTACATATTATAATGATCTTGAAGCAACACCTGAGATAGCAACAGACACTCAAATTAAGCAAGCGATTATTCAGTTAATTACGAACGAAAAAGAAAATATACCTAACTTAGATAAAAATTATCAGGAAAGATTGGAAGAATCACTAAGTGAAATTTCTTTTGTAAGTTTAGAAAGTCTCGTTAGTGAATTAGAAATGAATAATAGGATTTTAGTAGAACAAGGCAATCTTTTCCGTGATGAGTTACAAATTATTCAGCGATATGCAGAACAACATGAACTTGATTTCACCAATTCAAGCCGCTTTATGTATTTGGAACCTAAACAATTTCATGAAGATACTATAGCGATTCCACAAGAAAAAGTAACTTTTTCACTAGCGACAAATCAAGAGTCGGTTATTTCATTACGACAAACCAATACACAAAATGGCGAATTGTCATTTCTTTTAGATGATTTAAAAGTTCAAACAATTAAAACATCTTTGAATCAGCAGTTAGCAGGTGCAGGTTACAGCATTGATATTTCAGCAATTACCCCGACACAGCTAACAATTACCAAACCAGTGAAAATACAAGCTGAGATTCCTGAGAATGATGAAGTGAACGAAGAAAATATGCAAGAAGAGTTGGCAGAAGAATCCGAAGAAGAATCTGAAAAAGTAACTGAGCCAGCAAATGATTTGCCCCCACTTCCAGAAAAACTTTCTTTAACAATTGACTTACCAATGGCTTGGCAACTGACACCAGAACAACAAAAAACAGCATTTAATCAGATCAATTATTCTTGGTGGGTAAATAATGAGCTTCAAAATGCACGTTCGTTTGCTGTGTATATTGCAATGGACCAACCATTAGTAACCGATATTCCTGAAATTATGAAGCAATTTCAACTTTTAGATACTGTATCACAACAAATTGTGACTTTATATGGTACGCCTAATCAAAGTCTATCTATTCAAGAGTATGCAGCAATGTTAACCGCTCCTGAAAATCAGGATAAAACAATTGAAGAGTTAGCGGGTGAGACATCCATTTATTGGATGTACGACAATATCACTGAAAACGAGCAAACCATGATGATTACAGATAAATTATTAGACGAATATAAAAAAACAGGAAATCAATTATATCGAGAAACAGATGAACAAATTAATCAATTAAAACAATTAATTGGTACTGAGACAGATCAAAATACAGACGGACGACCTACAACACTTTACGGAACATTAAATTTAATGACAGTCCCTGAAAAATTGTTACGAGAAGCGGAGAAATTAAATACATGGTTTGATGAAGCAACAAAACAAGTCAATGCGACATATGCTACTTGGCAAGAAGCTGGAAAAGTGGGAGCTACTTCTGTAATTGATGAAAGAAATCCACATCCAGAAGAAAATCAAACCACCACTTTAGATGTAGAAACAGAAAATTTAGTTAAAATGATGCAAACGTTAATGCAAACAACGAAAGAAACTAGTCTAACAACAGCTGATTCAGCAGCCAAAGTCAAAGATGTTGCCCCGACTATCAAAGAGTTGAAAGCCTCAACAACCAAAGTTCAAGATCATGCGCAAAATATCTTAGCAAACTTAAATGATTCAATTGATGAGTCAAAGAAAACAACCAAAGAAAATGAAGAGTATGCCAAAACATTTGAAAAAGTATTGGCTAATACAAGAGACGGCGGTGCTGATAATCCACGGGTATTTAGTTTCCTTGCGAGCCCAATTCAAGGAGAAGGAATCTTTGGCGAAACACGACAAGTCTCTTTAATTCCCTATTACGCTACCTTGATTGTTAGTATTTTAACATTCGTTATTGCGCTAACTTTCCAAGGCTTTATGAAGAAAAGAACAGTTACTGTAGCGGATGCGTTGGTTGAACCAACCAGAGTTTGGCAAAATATACCAAATCTATTATTACTCTTGATTACGGTTATTTTGTTTGGGAGTGTCTTTTCACTTCTACTGGTGTTCAATGTATCTCAAATAAATCGATTCGCTTGGTTTAGCTATAGTTTCTTAGTATTTGCTAGCGGTGCACTTTTGGTTTGTGCTTGTTTGCGCCAATTTAAAAAACTTACTTTATATGTTTATGGAGCTATGCTGGGGTTATTTTTCATGTTGACACCTTTATTAGGCATTGCAACAAAGGTAGGTTCATTAAGCAATTGGCTCTATCGTTTATCGCCGCTTCAAAATATCCAAAATGGCTTTACTGCTTTAGTAAATGGCGTACAAATTAATTGGGTTAGTTACCTTATTTTAATCGTTTTACTTGTTTTAGGTGTTGTCCTTAACTTGTTTGTACGACCGGAGGAATAGCCATGAGAAAATTAATAAAAATAGTGATTGTTTTAAGTGTTAATATGCTCTATTTGTCATTGTCATCAACAAAAACAAAAGCAGAAGAAGTAGGCGCTTTAAAAATAAATAATCAAGTGATCTACCAAGACAATCAGCAGAAAAAAAACGTAGAAGTGAATTTCATTATTCCAGATTTGTTTTTGCCGATAAAAGAAGAGAAAGAAAAAGAAGTCAATCAAAGTAAAGCGAGGGTTGTCAACGAAGCAAAAAATGATGTATTTAGGACAGAACAGAATGCAAAAACATTAGCAGTTGATAAAAAGGTAAGGCCTTTTCTGTTCAAAGAGACGGCAACGGTCACTTCTCCTGAAAGCGTTGAATCTCTTGAGGTTCACCGAGAAATATCCATAAATTTTTGGTTGTACAATGGTATTTTTTTAGGAAGTATAGTTATTTTATTCGTTGGTGTTTTTCTAGGAAACCGTTTTTCATATCATCGTGCACAAAGCGGAAATTAAGGAGTGAAAGAAACATGAACAAAAGAACATCGATTGGTATCGGCTTACATGTGTCGAATCAAATTATTGATTTGCAAATCCCTAATCAGGTATCAGTTGCACGTTTAAAAGAATTGTTACTCGAATCGTTTGAGCTGTTGCCAAACCGTTTGCCAGCATCATTTGAATTGGTTGTTTTGAATAAACCAATTCATTTAGCTGATAATCAATTAATTGCAGATTATCCATTAGGGAATGGCGACCAACTAGTAGTAAAAGAAATTATAAAGGAGACACATGGATGAGCGAGTTAAAGGATATTTCAGAGACAATCACGTTAGAAGCAGCAAAAGAATATGTTCAAGTGACATTACAAGCAAATCAATATCAGTTAGAAAGACTAGAACAGTTTCAACAATTTTTAAAATCAAGTCGTGGATTTTTATCGGGAAAAATAATACAAGCAACGGAAGAAGCGTTAGTGATTCAATACCATAAGGATCAATATATGCAATCCATTTTACAAGCGATAAAAAAAATGGATCAATATGAGCGATTATTGTTAGCGCAAAGAGTTCATTATTTGGTTGATTTCTTAGGTACGCCGGTCCAACCCTTTATTCATCCAGAAAACATCTATATCTTGGGAGAAGAATTATTAATTGCTCATCGTGGTTTTATGCAGGTCATTGTGCCTTATTCAGCAGATGAAAGAGAATTTTTTAAACAATATCGAGCACTGATTTTAGCAATCTTACATCCAAAGTATGAGTATGAACAATTGATTCAAGGGAATGGCACCCTGAAAGATACGCTATCTAAACAATTACAAGAGGCGAAAACAATCAATGAAATTGAGCAAATTATTGGTGAACAAGTCATTCGTCAAAAAGCCAAGCGTGAAGCAGAAACCAAATTAGTGAGTAAAAAAAGTTATTTAACCTTTAAATGGGCCAGCTTAGTGTTATTGGCTTTAACGCTACTTTTTGCAACTACAACAGGGATTTATGTCTTAAAAAAATTACCAGCCCAAGAGCGAGTGAGTTTGGCAGAAGCGCAGTATATTTCTAATGACTATGCAAGTGTTACGAAAACATTAAAAGAAGATACACCAGAAGAATTGCCGATAGGAGCTAAGTATGTTGCTGCTGTTAGTTCTGTCCAACTAGATAATTTATCAAATGAACAAAAAACAGCAATTTTAAATAATTTATCTCAAAAATCTAGTGAAAATACCTTACTTTATTGGATTTATATTGGCAAAGGAGACTTTGAAAAATCATTAGATATTGCCCAAAATTTAGGCGATAACCAATATATATTACATGCCTATACAAAATTATATGATGCAACCAAAGCCAATAACAAAATGAACGGCGAGAAAAAACAAGCATTGTTAACAAAATATGAAGAAGCGATTGATAAATACATGAAAATCTTGGGAGGAAAAACGGATGACAACGAAAATCAGTAAAAAATTGGTCTCTGTGAATGATCAAATTCATACATCTAGCATGATTTATTTTGACATTTTTTATTTTGGTCGCCAACTTCTTCACCGTCAAATTACGGCTAAAAACCCAAGTGTTTCAATCAATCAACAATTATTTTTTTACGAAAATGAAGAATTATTCTGTAATGGTGAAACCTTTGATTCTGCTGAAAATTTTTCTGTTTTTCCCCACGAAGAATTAATTACTGTCACCACCAATAAACCGCAGAAAGATTTTTTAATTGCCTCTGCCAAAAATGCTGCGATTTCATTAGAAACAGATGCCATCATCAATATTACACTAGCACCAGAAACTGGGGAATATACAGCAACGATTTATCCCGGAGAAGATACGATTTACTACAATCATTATTTAGTTGAAAAAGGAAGCTATGCTTTTACAGTCGGTGATCAATTAGTTGTCAATGGCTTAATCATTGAAGTTCGGGAAAAACAATTAAAGTTAACAAGTCTAGGAGCTACATATTCCCTGAATCCTTGGCAAATTGTAGAAGAGGAGGTTATTCCAGAATATCCTGTCGATTTCCCGTCATTTCGACGAAGTCCACGGATTCACTTGAAGGAGCCAAAAAAACAAATAGAAATTGCTGCCCCAAAAGCCAAGCAAACAGAAGGGAAAAATGAACTGTTACGGACGATTGTCCCACCTTTAGGAATGGTCGTTTTGAGTGGCACAACAAGCTTTTTAAGTGGGGGCAATCCAATTATGATGCTTAGTATGGGCGGAGCGAGTTTATTGACGGCTGGCTTTTCAGTCTCTAGTTATTTCACCAATAAAAAAGAAACAAAGCAAAAGAATATCGAACGGAAAAATAGCTACGAACAATATTTAATACAAGAGAAAGCTCGTTTAAGTATACTGCAACAAGAACAAAAAGAGGCCTTGGAATATATGAATCCTGCCATGAACGAATTAGCCTTAATGACAAAAGAGTATCATGCGCGGATATATGAACGCATGATGACTAATGAAGATTTTTTGACAGTTCGCTTAGGGGTTGGTGAAATTTCTTCAAGTTTTACGACAAATTATCAGTCAACGGAAGATGATTCACTAAGTCAAGAAGCTGAAGAACAATTAGTATGGCCATATAAACAATTAGAAAAGGCGCCGATTGTTGTACCACTAATGGGACAAACCTTAGGATTGGCGGGAACACCTGCTGTTTTAAGGACAGCCATTCAAACGTTGTTATTTCAAGTTTCTGTTTTACATTCCTATCGTGACGTAGAGTTTGTTACTTTAGTACCAGAGGAAGATTATCAGAAAGATTGGCATTCTTGGCGTTGGTTGCCACACGTCAAAATCCGCAGCCTGAATTTGCGTGGGATTGTTCACGATCCTCAAACAAGGGATATGGTTTTAAATTCTTTCTATCAAATGATTACGAAACGTCGACAACAAGTGCGCGAAGCCGGCAATGAAAAAGTTCACTTTCAACCACAGTATATTCTGTCGATTTTAGAGGAAAGCTGGTTGTCAGGGCATGGCTTAAATGAATTTTTAGCTGAAGATATGAGTCAATATGGTGTGACAGTTATTTGGGGAAAAGATGCTTTAAATATGTTACCAGAAACGACAACTACACTGATTGAGTATCAAAGTAGTGAAGCGGCGACTTTAATTAATCAAAATAATAAATATGTGAACCAAAACTTCGTTCCTAATCATTTACCGACTGCTTATCCGCTTGCTTATGCGATTCAGCGCTTGGCGAACTTGCAGCATGTGGAAGTGGAGAAGAATGCTATTCCTGAAGCAATTGACTTTTTAGAATTATATGATGTAAAGGAAATAAAGGATTTAAATGTAACAGACCGTTGGAAAAGAGCCGATACTTCTAAGTCTTTAGCAGTTCCTCTTGGCGTTCGTGGCAAAGATGACATTGTTTACTTGAACTTACATGAACGTGCCCATGGTCCGCATGGACTTGTCGCAGGAACGACTGGCTCTGGTAAGTCTGAAATCGTTCAAAGTTATATGTTGTCATTAGCTGTTAATTTTGCTCCAGAAGATGTAGGTTTTTTACCTATTGATTTTAAAGGAGGCGGAATGGCTAACTTATTTGCAA
Organism: Enterococcus sp. DIV1537a; assembly: GCF_051712085.1. NCBI lineage: Bacteria > Bacillati > Bacillota > Bacilli > Lactobacillales > Enterococcaceae > Enterococcus > Enterococcus sp. DIV1537a. Next base: position 1,185,068 of record NZ_JBIOOE010000001.1, read on the forward strand.
AATTACCTCATTTGTTGGGTTCAATTACTAACTTAGATGGAGCTAGTTCAGCTAGAGCATTACAAAGTATTCGTGCAGAACTACAAAAACGGCAACGAAAATTTGGAGAATACGGGGTTAACCACATCAATGGTTATACGAAATTATATAAACAAGGAAAAGAAATTACTGACCCAGAAGAAAAGAAAAACTATCCAAGTGAGCCCTTACCCCATTTATTTTTAATCAGCGATGAATTTGCTGAATTAAAAGCCAATGAACCAGATTTCATGGCAGAACTTGTCTCTACTGCGCGGATTGGTCGTTCGTTAGGTGTACATTTAATTTTAGCGACACAAAAACCAAGCGGCGTAGTGGATGACCAAATCTGGTCAAACTCACGGTTTAAGCTGGCATTAAAAGTTGCTGACGCCAATGATTCCAATGAGATTATTAAAACCCCAGATGCTGCTAGTATTACTCAACCGGGTCGTGCTTATTTGCAAGTAGGGAATAATGAAATTTACGAATTATTCCAATCTGCTTGGAGTGGTGCTAACTATGATCCATTCGCTACCAAGGAAGAAAAAGTGGATGAAAGGATTTGGTCAATTAATCAATTAGGATAATACGAATTATTAACTGCCGACCTTTCCGAAGAAGAAGAGGTTTCTATTAAAACGGAGGAAGAGTTAACACAATTAGATGCAATTGTTGAAGAAATTGCCAAGCATGCGGAAGAAAGTCAAGCAACTTTACCAGAGAAACCTTGGTTACCTCCATTAGCAACAGAAATTGTTTCACCACTTTTTAAAACGCAATGGCAAGAACAACGAGAACTTTCTGTTCCTTTTGGTTTTATGGATATTCCAGCAAAACAAGAACAAGTCAATTTCAATTTCGATTTGCACGAATTAAATCATACTGCCTTATATGGTTCACCGGGGTTCGGTAAATCAACAGCTTTGCAAACCCTAGTAATGAACTTTGCTCGTAAAAATACACCAGAACAAGTTCAATTTAATTTGTTTGATTTTGGTACAAATGGGTTGTTACCATTGAAAAAATTACCACACGTTGCTGATTTAGTCCGTTTAGAAGAAGAGGAAAAATTGGTTAAATTCTTAAAACGAATTCGTAAAGAAATTCAAGAGCGTAAAGATGCCTTTACTGAATACGGTGTTGCTAGTTTAAATCAATACGAAGAAAAATCAGGACAGAAATTACCAGTGATTGTTACGATTGTAGATGGGTTTGATGCAGTCAAAGAAAGCCCATTAGAAGATCCAATTGAATCTGTTTTAAATCAATTGCTACGAGAAGGAGCAAGTGTTGGCTTGTATACCATTATTACGGTTCTAAGAACAAATAGCTTTAAAATGAGTATGACAAGTAATATCCCAACACATATCGGTTTGTATTTAGTAGAAGAAGATGCGATTCGTGATGTTGTTGGACGAGAAGCTTTGATTCCACAAGAAATTATGGGACGTGCACAAGTGAAATTGGAACAGCCGCAAGAAATTCAAATCTATCTACCAACAGAAGGGGAAAATGATATCGCTCGTTTAAACCGTTTAGAACAAGAAATTGAAAAGATGAGCCAAAAATGGGGCGGTGAACGACCACTACCAATCCCAATGTTACCGAAAACAATCGCTATGGCGAATCTATACAATCATCCACACGCTCAACAAATGCTGGAAAATATGGAGTTCCCTATTGCCTTTGATAAAGAAACGACTAACATAGTGGGCTTCAAACCAACGGAACACGGTTATTTTGTGATTGGGGATGATACACCACAACAAAATGAATCTGTTGAAAAAGTGATTATCGAAGACATGAAGCATTTTATAGGGCGTGCCGAACGGATTATCTTTAACCATAGTGACCGTTTTGGCGGTTATGCAGATAGCTTTGATACAGTGATCGCAGGAACTGAATATGGAAGCTTTGTCAATGAATTACTACAGGAAATTGAACAACGACAAATGATTAGTGAGTATGAACCGATGTTGATTTATATTCCCGAAGCGCAACAATTTGTCGAAAAATCCTTTATTAGTGCTGAAAACCTAAATATCCTACTGAAAAAAGGTAGCCAAGTCGCGATGTATTTTATTTTCCAAACCAATCAAAAATTATTGGAAAACAGTTTTAATGATGCCGATAAATTATTACGTGCTAATATCCCAGCGGGTATGGTTGGTACCAGACTCGCAGACCAAAGCTTTGTTAAAACGAAAAGTGATTATAATGAATCTGCCGTGGAATTGGATGAATCTCATTTCTTTGAAGGTCGAACAGCAATGCGGGTGAAGGTAGTAAGTGAATAAAAAGGAGTGGAATTATGAATAATGAATTCTCAAAATTAATTGATATGAAAAAGAGCGAAGAAGAAATTGAAACAAATCATTTTATTATCAAAGATAACATTTTAAGGTTTGATCATCTAACTTTACAATTAAGTAACATTTCCAGAATATATGCTGGAACTAAGCGGATGAGAATTCCTGTGATGGCGATAAGCATTTTTGTTTTAGCTTTTGGAACTATTCGGTTTGAAGGATTACGTTGGATTAGTTTAATTATTATGGGATTGACAGGATTGTATATCTATATGGTTTATCAAAGACATCAAAGTAATAAAGAATATTTAATCTTTCAACTAAATTCTGGAGATAATTACTCCCTTTATTTTCAAGATGCTGAATTTTTAAACAAAGTCCGTAATGCAGTTGAAGCAGCATTCAATCACAAAAATGTGTATTCAGAAATCAATATTGCGGAACAAAAAATTATTCAAGGAAATCACCATGTAATTCATGGCAACCAGGCCAACCTAAACACAGGGATTCAACAAGGCAATACAATGCATTCGAATAATCATGAAGAACATTCGTCAACTACTGTTGGGGATATCACAGATAGTACTATTCATCATTCGACATTTGGCAACCAGAATCATCAAAAAAATGAACAACCTGTTTATGATTGGCCGGTACTTGAAGCTAATTTTAAAGCAGTAATAACTTCATTGAAAAATGAAGACGAAACAAAACAAGTCAACAGGCAAGCGCTAAAAGCTGTTGAAAAAAAAGACGCAAAACAATTTGAGACAATCATTAAAATGAATCGGAAAATTTTTACGTCTAATCTATTTTTAAATACCGCTAGTGGTGTATTGGCTCAAGTGATTTCAACGATTTTAGGGATTCGGTAAAGGAGGAACCTCATGAATGATGAAGCAATAAAAGCGCAAAAAAGAGCACTGGCAGCCGGAAAGCGTGCTGAAGCCAGTCATTTAAGTAGTCAGGTCAACACGGCACAAGCCAACAAAAATCAAATTGATCAGAAAATTCGAGAATTAGAAAAAGCAATTCGTGAATTAAGTCGAGAGATTCTTAGTATTCATCAATTGAAATCAACCGTTTCTAGTCAGTTAAAGAGTATTTCTGGAAGTAATTTTAAAGGCACACGACGGAATAAGTATAATGAAAAAGTTAGAAAAGTAGATAGTGATTTATCAAAATATGCCACAAAAAATCAAGAAAATTTACAAACGTTTCAACGGAAATTGTCTAACTTACAAGAAGAAGCGCAACGTGAAGCCATGACAATCAGTTCATTAAATTCACAAATTTCGGCACTATTATCAATAGCAATGAGTTTGGATTCTTAATAAAGGAGTGAAAAAAATAATGAAAAGCGGTGTAAATTTATCGGAATGGATGCAATCTGTCAATAAAGCAAACAGCACAATTTCAAGAATGGGCAAAATGAAAACTGTATCTTTTTCTCAAACAAATGCTCGACCTTTTACAGAATTCAAAACAATGATAGAGCAAATCAATTCTTCTCTAGAAAGTTACAAAGAATTTGCAAAAGGAAGCACCAATAAAATGATTGCTGCCGGAAAAAATAAAGCCAATGATGATAAAGCGGGAGCTGTTACTATGAAAATTAGTCAATAAGGAGTGAAGAAAAATGAATCAACAACAAAAGGAGTTGTGGGTTGCTACTTTAGAAAGTAGCAATCTGACTGGAGAAATAACAAAGGACACCATAAACGAACTCGGTTTAATTTTGGGCGGTCAACCCCAATTAGCTCAAAATATTTATCAAAGTTTCCTCAATCAAACCACAAGTTATGAACATAAACCAAGAATTGGCGCGATTATTCATATTAGTTTTGATTACGAAAAGGAAAGAGTCACTTTTGCTTGGTTAAAAAAACAAGTTGTATTGACCGTGCCACAATTTAAACGATTTATGGGTTTCGTTGATACAATTTTTACAGAAATCTATCCAATTGGAACCATTGTCGAATTAGATGAAGAATTATTAACCGAAGATGTTAAAGCGCTTTTTACTACAGATGAATTAGGTTTATTTGTTTCTGTTCAAGGGAGAAAATTAACCATTCCAGAAACGCAAATGATGATTGATTACGTAGGAACTTTATGGCCATTTGGATTACAAGCAGAGGTGGAGCCAATTTATTTTAACTCGGTCATGGTAAAACGAGTTATTTCAGAAGGGCCTACTAATGCGTACGAGGAAAAGTTTACTTTTGAAGTTTTGAGAAAACAATTGGCGCAAGATGAAAAATATTCGTGTACGTATGTCTAATGAGGAGGTGGGCAAATGAAAATTAATATGCGTGAAGTAATGGAAGCTAAAAACAAAATTACTTCTTCCAGAAATAAACTACAAGCAGAAATCAATCGTGCCAAAAGAGATTGGAAAACAGTCCAAGGAAGTGATGCTTTATCTGGAAAAGTCAAAACAGCTATTAATGGTGAAATTGGTAATTACCAACTACCGATGCTAACCAATTATTATGATCTTTTACATACAATAGCACAAGAAATGGAAAAAACAATTAGTGATTTTAAAGCTAGTGTGAAGGAAAATAGTGAATCAGCCATCATTGATACAGATGCCTTAAATGAAGCGAAAGGAAAATTTTCAACACCATTATCAAATTTTGCGAAATTAGATAAGAAAATTAGCAACATCTACAGTTCTGTGGCACATATCGTCCCTATTTCCGCACCATCCAATCAATTTAATAAAAAAATGGAAGAGGCTAAGAAAGTCTTGACGGAAACGCTGAAAGGCATGGACACTTTTAATGGACGCAAAGCAGGCAGTACTGTCAAAGACAAACTAGCCCAACAATCTAGTCAAATCACGAACGTCGGAGGATTAAGCTATACCAATCCTAAATCATTGGCAATATTTACGGATAAGACATTTAAAAATGAAATAAAAGAAGCGCATAAAACTGTAAAAAAAGAAGAAAAACTTGATTTTAAAAAAGAACATCCACTCATAGCAGCCATGAACGAGAATCTAACCGAAGCAGATTTGCAGGAATTGGATAAATTGATAAATAGTTCGTTGGCAGGTTCTATAAAAGAAGGGAAGCGGTGGACAAAGCATGTTAAAAACTTATACATTTCTTCCAGAATTAAACGAATGTCAGACGGCACTTTAGTCATCAAAAAAGCCGGGAAATGGTTGAGTAAGTTTGATAAACTAACTGGAATTGATAAATATATGAGAAAAGGCAAAGAGTTTACTCGACTAAGCACCTCAGGAGGCTTAAAACAATTTACTGATTTAGTTGATTCATTACTAGATAAATTGAAGTTAGTGGATAAAAATGTTGTATTAAAAGGATCAAAACAAGCATTCAAAGAATCAGTTAAAGGAATTGGCAAAGGAACTTTAAAGAGTGCTGGTGGTGCGTTGAAAAAAAGCGTAAGTTTTGGGATTAATGGTGTTGTGAAAGATGCCAAAGCATTAGTCAATGCAAAAGGTGCAGGAAAAATTGTGCCAGGGTTGAACATAGCTTTAGGAGCTGTAGATGTCGTTCAAGGAATAAGCAAGAGTGAAAAACAAGCCAGAAAAGACGGATTGAAAGGGAATGAAATTACCGCAAGTAAAGTTGGCGGTGCATTGGTGGATGTCGGGAAAGTGGCGGTGACAACGGCGGCGATAGGAGCGGCTGGGGCAGCTTTGGCTACAGCACCAGTATGGGGTGTTGTAGTAGCAGGCATAGTTGCGGGTTCACTAGTTAATTATGTAGATTCTAAATGGAAAGTAACTAAAAAACTTAAATCAGGAGTTAATTCAATGATAAAAGGAGTGTCTGGATGGTTCAAATAAAAGAAATCTTTAAAAACTTGCTTCCAAACTTTTATAAAAAAACTAGCAAAAAAATATATACAAAAAAATCTTTTTTGATTGTTGTAGGATCTTATTTTTCCTTTCTTATTTTTTGGTTAGTGGGTAAGTGGGCAGGAAATTCAGAAGGAGTTATATCTAAGGCATCTAATAGTTTTATCAATACTTTTTCGTACTTAATGATATTAATTATTTTATTTAATATCATTGGCTTTCTTTTATTTGATAAAAAAATTGAATTTCAGAAATATTTTGCTTTAGGTTTGTATTTTTCGGGAATGTTCTTTTGTGTATGTATAGTCGCTTTATTAACTTCTTTAGTGAATGGGTCTTATGAAACTTTTATCTTTAAATTGTTTTTTGTAATCATTCTTGTAACTATAGAGGTTCTATATAATTTTATACTGGTGAGTATTTCGCTGTCTAAATCAAATTTGTCTATTCGAGATAAAGGAGCCAATTACTATATAAATTTGATAACAATAATAGGTGGTATTTTGATTGTTTTAGCAACTCAAATAAATAATGAAAATCTTCTTCATACTGGAATGTTAATGGCAATAAGTAGTTTTTTATGTGTTGGAATTTTCCATTTCCCTCGCGTAATACGATATTGGAAGAAACCACCAGAGATTGACCTAAACAAATCTGTATATGGAAATTCCATTGAAATGATGAAGAACAAGAGAACCAAAAAATAGCTATATTTCTTCCAGGATTAAACGAATGTCAGACGGCACTTTAGTCATCAAAAAAGCCGGGAAATGGTTGAGTAAGTTTGATAAACTAACCGGAATTGATAAATATATGAGAAAAGGCAAAGATTTTACTCGACTAAGCACCTCAGGAGGCTTAAAACAATTTACTGATTTAGGTGATTCATTACTGGATAAATTGAAGTTAGTGGATAAAAATGTTGTATTAAAAGGATCAAAACAAGCATTCAAAGAATCAGTTAAAGGAATTGGCAAAGGAACTTTAAAGAGTGCTGGTGGTGCGTTGAAAAAAAGCGTAAGTTTTGGGATTAATGGTGTTGTGAAAGATGCCAAAGCATTAGTCAATGCAAAAGGTGCAGGAAAAATTGTGCCAGGGTTGAACATAGCTTTAGGAGCTGTAGATGTCGTTCAAGGAATAAGCAAAAGTGAGAAACAAGCCAGAAAAGACGGATTGAAAGGGAATGAAATTACCGCAAGTAAAGTTGGCGGTGCATTGGTGGATGTCGGGAAAGTGGCGGTGACAACAGCGGCGATAGGAGCTGTATCGGCGGGTGTAGCTACATTTGCACCAGTTTGGGCTGTTGTGGGGGCAGGGATAATAGTTAGCCAAGGTTTAAACTGGATTGATAAACAAATGAATATAACAAAAAATATAAAATCAGGAGTTAATTCTATGATAAAAGGAGTATCTGGATGGTTCAAATAATATCTAATTTTATACCAAAATTTTATGAAAAAAATAGCAAAAAGAAATATACTATAAAGTCTTTTTCGTCAATGTTGGTTTGTTATATAGTGTTTATCACAATTTTTTTGTTAACTTATTGGTCAGGAAGTAAAGAAAAAATATATAATCGTCATACAATAATTTTTGCTAATGTTCAATTAGGGATACTTATATTTTTTGTTGTATTAATAGTAACGGGTACAGTCGTATTTAAAAGTAATCAAAAACAAAAGTATATAGTAATAATTCCGTATATCTCATTGGTAATGTTGCTACTTCTCACAGTATCATATTTCTCGATCTTACTAAGAAATCCTGTTGAAAAATTTATTGTTGGCGAATTAATGGTTTTATTACTTTGGATATTAGGGACAATCATCAATAGTATATTAGTGTATCTCTCCCTAAAAAATAATAATTTTGATATCAGAGATAAGTATGCAAACTATTATATCAATTGTTTATCCATTTTAGCTATAATAGGTGCCATGGCTTCTACTGCATTGGATAATATTAATCTTTTTTATTTAGCATTGGTAGTAATGGTATCAGCCTTGCAATTTGCTTTAACTTTTCAAATACCAAGAATATTACAATATTGGAAAAAAGAATCAGAAAAAAATGAAAACACATCTGTATATGGGAATTCCATTGAAATGGTGAAGAACAAGAGAACCAAAAAATAACTATATTTCTTCCAGAATTAAACGAATGTCAGACGGCACTTTAGTCATCAAAAAAGCCGGGAAATGGTTGAGTAAGTTTGATAAATTAAAATGTTGTATTAAAAGGATCAAAACAAGCATTCAAAGAATCAGTTAAAGGTATTGGTAAAGGAACTTTAAAGAGTGCTGGTGGTGCGTTGAAAAAAAGCGTAAGTTTTGGGATGAATGGTGTTGTGAAAGATGCCAAAGCATTAGTTAATGCAAAAGGTGCAGGAAAAATTGTGCCAGGGTTGAACATAGCTTTAGGAGCTGTAGATGTCGTTCAAGGAATAAGCAAAAGTGAGAAACAAGCCAGAAAAGACGGATTGAAAGGGCAAGAAATTACCGCAAGTAAAGTGGGTGGTGCATTGGTGGATGTCGGGAAAGTGGCGGTGACAACGGCGGTTATTGGAACAATAGGAAGTACAATTGCGGTGGCAGGTGGCCCAGTACGGGCTGTAGTTCTAGGTGGAATTGCTATTTCTGCTGGATTAGAAGAGATAAATAAAAGAACAGGTGCTACAAATATGGCTAAGAAAGCTATTAATTCAATGGTAAAAGGAGTATCTGTATGGTTCAAATAAAAGAAATTTTGAAAAATTTTATCCCGAGTACTTACAAAAAGGTATCAAGAAAATCCTTTACCAGTAAGTCCTTCCTTAGCATTATAGGTGCATTTGTCTTTATATTAGGAATTTTATTTCTTTTCTCTATTTCACTTGATATGAAAGAAACGCTAAATACTAGCTTGAATGATAAACTCATATATTTATCATATGGAACTATATGTGCCAATCTTGTAGGTTTGGTTTTGTTTAGAAAGGAGAAACTACAAAAATTTGTAATTATAATTCCGTATATTACTTGTATCTTAATGTTCTATATAATTATGGCAATAGGTGCATCAATGACAGATAATCCAGTTTCTGATTTAAAATTAGGGATGGTTGGAAGTAACTTACTATGGATTATTGGCGTTCTTATAAATACAGTCTTAGTATGGAAATCAGTGAAAACTTCACATTTTAAAATACGAGATAAATATGCAAACTACTTTATGAATAGCCTATCAATAGCAGGGATTATATTTTTCTTTGTGAGTAAAGTGATTAATAATTTTACTTATGCATATACTGGCATGGTGTTTCTAATTGCAACGCTACAAATACTTGCGACCTTTCACTTTCCAAGAGTTCTTAGATACTGGAAAAAAGAACCAAAGAATGAAAATGCCTCTATATATGGAAATTCCATTGAAATGATAAAGAACAAGAGAACCAAAAAATAGCTATACTTCTTCCATGATTAAACGAATGTCAGACGGTACTTTAGTGATCAAAAAAGCCGGGAAATGGTTGAATAAATGAGATAAATTAACTGGCATTGATAACGTTATGAGAAAAGGTAAAGACTTTACTTGACTCCAAGCACGCAAGGAGACTTAAAACCAGCCTTCAAAGATTCAATCAAAGGAATTGGTAGGTATTGAAAAATTTAAAAATAGATCGATTTTAGGAAATTAATTTAATGAAAAGAGGGAAGAAGATGATTGAAAAAGTATCATTGGAAATGAACAATTTAGTGTATATTGAAAAACGAGCAACAACAGATCAATTAGTGGATTTAATTTTACAATCAGAAGAATTAACTTATGAAGAAGGTTTTTATAAAAATGGACCAACAATGATTGAACTAAAACCAACTGAATTAAGTGAAGAACAACAAACGTATAAATTTTATATTCCTGTGAATGAGCCAGTTGAAAGTGGCGAGATTTTTACTGTAGAAAATATTCATTATGATCATCTAGTTCGTAAAAGAATTCCTTTTGATGATGAACTTGGCGCTAATATTGAGGAAATGACGGATTACTTGCTGGAACAAAAGATTGAATTTGATGATAAATTATTGTTGGTAATGACCTTAGTTTATGATGAATATTGGGTAGATGTTTTAATCCCAACAAAAGAGTAGGTGAAAAAATGAGAAAAACAATTGGCTATAAACAATCATTACATTATCAAAATGTCATCAGTCGTTATTATGTAACGACTTCAGAGGAGATGGGTCGTTGTTTAGAAGATGCTTTGGAAACAATTTTTGAAGCAGATTATTCTTTATCAGACAGCTTTTTCTATTCAATGAATTCTGACATTCGTGAAGAAGAATTGCTGATTCAAGTTTTTTTACCTGTCAATGAAGAATGGCAAGAGAATCTTCCAGCAGAATATCGTTTCCAATCTTATTTTCAGGTGAACAATATGTTAGCAACTAGAGCAAAAGGCGATAAGCTATCTGAATTCTCTAAAGCATTAGAAGAGTTAATCACTATAGTTGTTCAGGAAGATTTGACAATTGTTTCACCAATTTTCTATTGTCCGCAAGTAATAGATAATAAGGTATACACTGATTTGATGATTGGTGTTAAATAGTTTTGAACTGATTAGAGTTTTGTTGTAAGGAAAGAGGAGAGAAAAGTTTGAGTTTGCTTATAAATGAGGAAGAGATATTTGAAGTGAGACTGACTAAGGCAGATGGATACAAAAAAATTGGTATAGGACTAGGTGTTATTTTTGTCACACTTAGTTGCTTGGTATGGTTTTACTTTCCACTCTATAAAAATCCAGTGACAAGTAATATAATTTTTTTGTTTTTTTAACAGTAGTGGCTATACTAATCAGTGCTTTATCCTTACTTAAATTAATATGTATGTTTGCTTTTTTGATAATCGAAACCGGGATTAATGAGACTAAGTATATCAGAAAATATGGTGGCATTTTATATAGAATGGACAGTCGTGGTTTGTCATATCATGAAAAGGGATTTCTAATAGTGCGTAGTTGGTCGGAGGTCATTGATGTAGGACTTTTCAGACAAATGGAAAGTGAAGTTATTTATAATTATCAAATAAAATTTAGTGATGATGATAGACACACTTTTGATTTAAGAGGGAATTATCCAACGATAGCATTCAAAGAAAAAATTGAAGAATTCTGGTTTAAATACAATAGCTAAATTAATCTTCATTCCCCCTCCTAGAAAACACAAAACCGTGGTACAATAACTTACGTAATAGACACACCTACTCCGAATGTCAAAAAAGGGCAGAAAAGTAGACAAGAAATTGTTTAAGGAGTAAAGTAAACTTACTTAAAATTTTGGGGGAAATAAAATGTATGATGTAATTATCATTGGTGCCGGTCCTGCTGGGATGACGGCAGCACTTTATGCATCACGGTCTAATCTTTCTGTATTGATGATTGAACGCGGTGCGCCTGGTGGGCAAATGAACAACACTGCTGAGGTAGAGAATTACCCAGGCTTTGATTCTATTATGGGTCCAGAATTGGCCTATAAAATGTATGAAAATGTAGAAAAATTTGGTACGGAAAATGCGTATGGCATTGTGATGGGCATCGAAGACCACGGATCCTATAAAGAAGTGATTTGTGATGACAAATCTTATGAAGCTAAAGCGGTAATTATTGCAACAGGCTGTGAACACCGAAAATTGGGTGTAAAAGGCGAAGAAGAATTTGCTGGCCGTGGTGTTTCTTATTGTGCCGTTTGTGACGGTGCCTTCTTTAAAAATAAACGCTTAGTAGTTGTTGGTGGCGGCGATTCTGCAGTTGAAGAAGCAATCTATTTAACGCAATTTGCTTCTGAAGTAGTGATTGTTCACCGTCGTGATGAATTGCGTGCGCAAAAAATCATTCAAGATCGTGCCTTTGCAAATGAAAAGATTTCCTTTGTTTGGGATACAGTTGTCGAAGAAATTGTTGGCAATGAAATGGTTGTGACAGGTGTGAAAGCCCGGAATGTCAAAACAGATGAAGTTTCTGAAATTGAAGCAAACGGCGTGTTCATTTACGTGGGGCTAGATCCATTAACAGAACCATTTAAGAAAGCTGGTATTACGAATGAGGCTGGTTGGATTGAAACAGACCAAGAAATGAGAACAAAAATTCCTGGTGTTTATGCCATTGGTGATGTCCGTGAAAAAACATTGCGTCAAATCACGACAGCGGTCGGTGAAGGCGGTATTGCTGGACAACAAGTATTTAACTATATTGAAGAATTAAAATAAAAAAATGCTTTTGCCTTTAAGAATAAGGGCAAAAGCATTTTTTAATAGGTTCCTTTAATGACAAAATAAGAGCCGCGAATGGTTCCAGCTAATTTTGATTTTTGACGAGCAAATTTGAATTTTCCTTCAAATTCTGCAGGGATTGCCATACCATCTGAAAGTTTAAACCCAACGGCGCGTTTGCCTTCCTCAGCTAATGTGTACATCACGTTAACTGCTAAGCCGTTTTCATAAAATACATAGGCCATTTTTATGCCATCTAAAGTGAAAGAAGAAATTTCAAGTGGCTTGTAAGGGAAATGTAATTCTCGTTCTAATAAAATTTTTTCAATCCAGGCCAATGTTTCTGGAGCTTCAGAGGCAGGGACGGTTGTAAAGCGATGTTTGTATTTATTCCAAAAATAGCGAGCTTCATTCGCTCTTAGTCCAGCAAGGGCAGGTGCCACTGGTGAACTTTCTAAACCAATAGTGGCTACTTCTTTAAAATCAACTGTATAAACCATGAATTGTTACTCCCATCTTTTCTTTTAAACTAAGTATAACGGTAGCAGGGGTAACGAACAATTATTATTACTTAAAAGAATGAAATTGGGACAGAACGATCGGCTTCAGAAAATGTTAAGGTTTCCGAATGCGTAGGTTCTGTCCCAAAGAGTATTTTAAGATTTGGTTATTTAGTGATAAGTTATACGCTTGTGCTTATTTATTGGCATCTAAGGTAACTTTTTCATCTGCCGTAGTCGTTTTAACATCTACTGTATAAACAAGTTTATTGTTATTTTTGGTTAACTTCCAAGTCAAAATACGTGGCGAAAGTCCTCCAACTTCTTTTTTTGCTTTGGCTAAAACGTCGTTAACAGCGCCTAATTCTTTGACTTCAGCAGCTGAAAAGGCTGTCTCGTTTTCGCCAAGTTGATTTGCTTCAGTATTTTTGGTGACTTTTCCTGTTTCAGGATTCACGTAAAGTGTTTCTGTATCGTTGGTAAAGATATAGCTGTAGTCACTTTCTGGTTTTGTATCAAATTGGACATTTACTAGTGGTTTGCTGTTGCCGGCTTCTTTTTCGTAGATTTCAGCAGCTTGCTGCAAACTAACTTTGTACTTTGTATCCGTGACGGCATCTTTTCCTACGCCGCAACTAGCTAAAATAAAAATAGCTCCTAAAAGTGAAAAAAATAGTAAAAATGGTTTTTTTAACATGAAATTACCTCGTTTCCTTTTATTAAGTATTCACAATCACTTAGTATACGGAGGTTTTATAAGAAATACAAATAAAAAACAATCCTTTAAGAGAAATTAAAGGATTGTTTTTTTTGTTATTTATTCTGCACGTAAAGCAACTGCCGCATCTTTTTTCGCTGCCATTCGGGCAGGAATATGGCCACCAATCATGGTTAAGATTGTGCTAATTACAATCAAAATAATCCCGTGAATTGGATTTAAGGTGGCAACATTTTCTAAATCAGTCAGGTTATAGAGTACTGCGTTAATCGGAAATGTTGCGAGAAAAGCAATCACAACACCAAGAATGCCAGAGGCAACACCTAAAATAGCAGTTTCGGCATCAAACACCCGGGTAATATCTTTTTTACGAGCTCCTAGTGCTTTCAGGATACCGATTTCTTTGGTCCGCTCAATGACAGAAGTATAGGTGATAATCCCAATCATAATCATACTTGTAACAAGGGAAATCCCAGCAAATGCAATCAGCACATAAGTGATGGCATCCATTAAACCACCTGTTAAGCGGGTCATTGTTCCAGCTAAATCAGAATAGATGATTTGGTCTTTTTTATCTTTTCCTTTGTTATAAGCATCTAAATAATCAAGAATTTTATCTTTTGATTTGAAGTCGTTTGGATAAATCATAATACTTGAAGGGATTTCATTCGCTCCTAAATAAGACAACAGGTTTTCTTTCGCGGAAGCATCTAATGTTTCGTTAGTCATAACGTTAGTGTTGCTGGCTTCTTGCGCTTTAACAATATCAGAGGTTTTGTTTTTGGCAATCATATTAGTTGAAAGTGCATCGCTATAAGCAATTCCAGGTGCTAATAGATTCATTGTTGAAGAATCTTTAATTCGCAAAATCCCTGAAATTGTTAATTCAGTATTTTCTGGGTTATCGTAAACAGCTTGCAAATCTTGGTTAGGAATGAAGTTGCCTGTCGGTAATTTGGTGTAAAATGCATTATTATTGGCTAACTTCATTTTTGTGCCGACAATGTCTGAAAAGGCAATCTTTTGATTATCTTTCACGTCAAAGCCAAGATTTTTTAAAGCATTAATATTGGTGGTATTGTTACTATCGACGATTAAAACGACATCGGTTTCTTTTTCTGGATAATTTCCTTCAAGCAACGAGTAATTGTCTTTTAAGAAATTGTTTTTTCCATTTTCTAGTTGTTTAGGAAAAGCAGAAACGCCGACGCCAGTTTGGGCAGCCATCATAGAAGCCATCGCGTTTGATTGGCCGTCGGGTGCATCGTTTGAAAATTTGACAGCTTGTGCTTTCCCGTTGATTTCTCTTAATAAGTTCATATTGACTAGACGAGTATAGCCGATATTATTACTTAATTCAGGATCAATGTGATTGACATAGTCAATAAACTTTTGATCAATTAAATTCGTGTGTTGCGCACGGTCCGCATCGCTAATTTTAGCAGTCACTTCTTTTTCTTTCGGGAAGGTGCCTTTTTTGTCCTGATTATTGAAACTTTCTGGATCTTGATCTGTCGCTATTTTAGAAATGGTAATCGGAAATTGCGCTAACGTTTCCGACTGAGTTTTATCAATTTGTTTCTGGAATCCTGTTGAAAGAGAAAGGACAATCGCGATACTGATAATTCCGATACTTGAAGCAAAGGCGGTTAAAAAAGTTCGCCCTTTTTTAGTGCGGATATTATTAAAAGACAAACGCAACGCAGTCGTGAATTTCATTTTGGTGCGTTTCAATTCGAAAGGTTCTTTTTTTTCATGTTCAATATGAGGACGCGAGTCATGACGAATTTGGCCATCTGAAAATTCAATAATTCGATCAGCGTATTCGTGAGCTAATTCAGGATTGTGGGTCACCATAATAACTAATTTTTCTTTCGAAAGTTCTTGGATAAGTGCCATAATTTGCAGACTGGTTTCTGAATCCAATGCACCAGTTGGTTCATCACAAAGTAAAATATCGGGATCATTAGCTAAAGCGCGAGCAATGGCAACCCGTTGCATTTGACCGCCAGATAATTGGGAAGGTTTTTTATGGATATGGTCCTTCAAACCGACACGGATGAGTGCATCTTCGGCTTTTTGGCGTCTTTCTGCTTTTGAAATACCACTCAGTGTCATACCAAGCTCGACATTATCCAAAATCCCTTGATGACTAATTAAGTTGTAACTTTGAAAAATAAAACCAATTGAGTTATTCCGATAAGCATCCCAGTCGGCTTCTTTAAAATTTTTTGTTGATTTGCCGTTAATGATTAAGTCACCAGAATCGTAATTGTCCAATCCGCCAATTACATTCAACATCGTCGTTTTACCAGAGCCGCTGGGACCCAGAATGGCTACAAATTCTTGTTTTCGAAAAGCGACAGAGACGCCATCTAAAGCTTTAGTGGTCGTTCCGCCGACAGTATAATATTTTTTTATCTCTTTGAGTTCTAGCATATTTTTCGCATCCTTCTTCCAATTTATCAACAACATAACCTTAAGTTAGTGTATAACGTAACATAATAGTTAACAAAAATCAATCATTACCATTTGATAATCAAGTGGATTTAGTATACACTAGGTGGGAAACGAGGGAGAACATATGGATAAAGAGAAGCATTCATCAAATTTAGATATTAGTGTCTTTACTGAAATTTTTTCATATATGAGCCAATTGCTTTTTAAAGACCTAGACTTGGAGGATCTAAAATTAACCAAGTTAGACATGTTAATTTTATTAATTGTGGCAACGAATGAAGGAATCAGTATGACAGAGTTAGCCAACCAAGTAGGAACGTCGAAAGTTCAAGTGAGTCGCTCTATTGCGGGGTTAGAAGAACGAGCGATTGTTCAACGTCGCCATAATCAAGAAAATCGCCGCGTGGTTAATGTTTATACGACAAAAGAAGGCGAGAAGCTCTTTAAGCAAAAAGAAAATCAAGTAAAACAGCAACTATCTGAAACGCTTAGTGTTCTTTCGTTAGAGGATTATCAAGAAGTCAATCAACACTTTTTGGCGGTCATGAAAATTTTGTCCAATTATCAAGCGCTACGAAGAAAAACGTGTAAGGAAAACAACGCCAAAAAATAAAAAACATCGTTTGGCTATAAACCAAACGATGTTTTTTCTAGCCTTTGACAGAGCCAGAAGTCACGCCTTCTACATAGAAACGTTGCATTAATATAAATAAAATAGTAATTGGAATGGCAATTAGCACACATCCAGCTGTAAAAGCCATGAATAGTGAATTGGCTGTTGATTTGGTCATCATCGAAAAGAGACCAATCGCAACGGTGTAATTTTCAACTTTATCACCCATAATAACTTTTGCGAAAATAAAATCCATCCAAGGGCCCATGAAGGCGGTTAAAGAAGTATAGACAATAATTGGTTTCGACAATGGCAACGTAATTTTTGTGAAAATTTGCCACTTGTTGGCACCGTCAATCATAGCCGATTCGTCTAAAGCCATCGGAATGGTATCGAAGAACCCTTTGGCGATGTAAAAACCTAGCGCCGAGCCTGCAGAGTAAACCAGAATTAAAGCGAATAAACTTTCAGTTAAATTTAAGGCTTTTAAAATATAGTAAACGGCAATCATACTCATAAAACCAGGGAACATATTTAAAACGAGCGCCACTTTTAAAAATGGTTTTCTTAAGCGGAAACGCAACCGTGACAGCGCATAAGCCATTGCGATTGTAATAAAAGTTGATAACAGACAGCTTGCGATGGAAACGAACAAGGTGTTCAAAAACCAACGGACAAAGGGGAAGTTGCCAGTCTGATTTGTTAATAATACTTTATAGTTTTCTAAAGTGAATGTCTTGGGAATGATATAGGGAACAAATGCACCGCCTTCGCCACGAAAACTTGTTAAGATAATCCACACAATGGGGAACATCCAAAAAACTGCTAAAATGGTTAGAATGATGTAAACGCTGGTAAGTGCAGTGCGTTGTTTTTTCTGGTAACTTTTTGCTTTAGCCATAAGTTACGCCTCCTTAAATGAATTCGTCCGTGTATAGGCAATTAAACTGAAGACTGCGGAGAGAATGAAGATTAAAATACCAATCACAGAGGCTAAATTGTAATCCATTGTATCGACAGTCAATTTGTATAGCCAGGTAACTAAAAGGTCAGTTGAGCCTGCACCGTAGAAGTTAGAATTGGCTGGACCACCGCCTGTTAATAGATAAATGACATTGAAGTTATTGATGTTGCCAATAAACTGTTGAATCAGCGCCGGGGTCATCACAAATAGAATTTGTGGAAATGTAATACTTTTAAAAATTTGCCATTTATTGGCACCGTCAATTCTAGCAGCTTCGATTTGATCTTCAGGGAGATTTTGGATAATCCCTGTAGAGATTAACATCGTAGCAGGAATACCAATCCACATATTGACAACAATAATGGTTAATTTTGCCCAATTCGGATCTGTTAAGAAGGGGATAGAAGAATCGATTAAGCCCCAGTTTAACAACAGAGCGTTGATAGGTCCGGAACCATTTAAGAGGTTTCGCATAATTAAAAGTGAAACAAACGGAGGTACGGCCATCGTGATGACAAAAATAGTCCGCCAAAACGCTTTATATTTTAAGCCTTTTGTATTGATAAGCAAGGCTAAAATGATTCCAAAAAAGAAACAAGTTGCGGTTGCAAAAACAGCCCAAATCAAGGTCCAGCCAAGTACTGGAAAGAACGTTGAAGCCATATCGCCTGTGATTACATTACCTAAATTTGCCAATCCAACCCAAGTAAAAAGGTTTTTCGGTGGCAAATGGTTATGGTCGTAGTTGGTAAAGGCAATGGAAATCATATATAACAACGGCAAGATGGTAAAGAAAAGAACGCCTAGTAAGGGAATCGTCATTAAAGTTGCATGGAAACGTTCGTTTAACAAGCTACGTAAATCATCCATAGTTGTTGGAATTTTTTTGCCGGCTGTCTTTAATTCATATAGGTGACGGGCGCTTTTTAAATTGATTACATATAAAATGATTAGCGATAAACAGACTAAAATTGCTGCAATTCCGAATAATAATAAGAGCATTGAATTATCGCCTTCTTTTAGAACTTCAATCCCTAAAGAATCATCATATACTAATCCTTGCTGTTGGGTCCCTAGTGTTCCTAGCATCATTAATGCGTGGAAACCATTACGGATTAACCAATAGATAAAGCCAATTTCAGCTGTTAAAAAGATGATTCCCTTTAACCACTGCTTGTTGGCGAAGTTTGCAGCACCCATAACTAAAAAAGATAGTTTTGTAGCGAAGTCGCCTTTTTTAAAGACCTCTCGAAATGACGTCTGGGCTTTCTTTTTCTTGAACATCTTCGTTCACTCACTTTCTACTTAAATAAAAAAGATAGAGGAAATGGGACAGCAGATTGAAGCTCGTCCCATTTCTTTACTCTTTTTATTCTTTTGCTTCTTTTGATGTGTCTTGGACTAATTTATCTAATTTTGCTTGATAATCCGCAGGTTTGATATTGCCTTTGTACGTATCATTGATCACTGCATCCATCGCAGGCCAGAATGAAACGATTTCTGGGATTTTTGGCATTACCACAGAGTGAGTTGGTTGCGCCATTTCTAAGATAGCTTTTGCAACAGTATCTTGTGTGATTTCTTCGTTTGTTTGTAATTTTTTGTTTGAAGGGACAAAACCGATTTCTTTGAAGTAAGTCATTTGTGATTTTTCACTTGTTAAATAGTTTGCTAATGTCATTGCGGCCAATGGTGCTTGTGTTTGTTGGTTGACAGCAAAACTACGAACGCCCAAGAAAGCTTTCATTTGTTTTTCTCCATTGCCAAAATCAATGGTTGGATAGGCAGCAGCCCCCATTTTGTCGCCAAGAGCTTTTTCTACATCGTTTTTAGACCAAGGACCAGAAAGGAAGGCATCCGTTTTGCCAGAACCTAGATTAGACAATGCTTCTGTATTTGATTGGATCACACCAGGATTATTTTTTTGATCGGCAATCCATTGTAATACTTCTATACCTTGTTGGTTATTAAAGTTGGTACCTTTTGGATCTTCGCCATTTTCACCATATAAGTAATCGCCGTTACTCATAAATAGAGGACCGAAGATATAATTTGCGCCATCTTCGCCAAAATTGGTACCGATTTTGCCTTTTTCAGTTAAAGACTTCCAAGTTTTGATTTCCTCTGGAGAATACGTATCTTTGTTATAATAAAGAACTTGTGACTCTACGGCATAAGGGTAGGCATAGACTTTGTCTTTCCAAGTGACCCCTGCAACTGCTGAGTCGATATTGTTTTCTTTGACTTCTTTTTCATATTTTGTGTTAGGGTAAATCAGACCAGCTTCTGCCATTTGACCAATTTGATCATGTGGCATCATGAAAACATCTGCGGCAGCTTTAGGATCTTTTGCAATGTCTTTTTTAGCATCTGCCGAATTTCCAGCAGTTAAGTTAACTTTAATATCGGGGTTTTCTTTTTCAAAATCGGCGACAACTTTTTTAAAGACGCCCATATATTCAGTATCAACCCATAATTTTACGTCACCAGCTGCTTTATTTGCTGAACCGCTTTCATTTTCAGCTTTCGTTTTTTCTGCACCACCACAGGCAGTAAGTAAAACCGCGGAAGCACTTAAAAGGATACCGCCCATTAAAATCTTTTTCCAATTCGCTTTCATTTTTGAACCCTCCAAAAATTATTTTTTACAAGTCTTATTATGCAACCGATTGCGGAAATAATCAAGTGTTTTTCATCGAGAAAGTTAAAAAAGTTTTTTTGTTATAAATAACATGCTGTTTATTTAAAGTGGTGTATACCACTAATTAAGCATTTTAAATAAAAAAATAAAAAAGGGTATACAAATGCAATCGTTTGCGCTAAAATGTGTTCGAGTATTAGAAAATACACGAAAAGCGACAATTAAAGGAGAGAATTAAATGAACACTGCTGCAATCTACCATCGTCCAGAAAGTGAATTTGCTTATCTTTATACAGAAGAAACCATGCATATTCGTTTGCGTACGGCAAAAGGCGACATTGCCTCTGTCCAATTAATGCAAGGAGATCCTTATCTTTTAGGAAAAGAAAAGTGGTACCAACAGTCGTTAACCATGGAGAAGTTAGTATCTACGGAGTTATATGATTACTGGTTTATTGCATTAAGTGCAAAATTTAAACGCCTTTCATATGCTTTTACTTTAGTAGGGGCGGATGGCTTGACGGCGTTTTATGGCGAACACGGCATTTATCCTTTAGAAGAAAAGTATTTAGCGATGGCGAATAATTATTTTCGGATGCCGTATTTTCATGAAATCGATCGTTTTAAAGCACCTGAATGGGTAAAAGAAACGGTTTGGTATCAAATATTTCCAGAGCGTTTTGCAAATGGTGATCCCGCCAATGATCCTGAAGGGACGTTGCCGTGGGGATCTAAAAGACCAGATCGACAAGATTTTTTTGGTGGGGATTTGCAAGGGGTGCTAGATCATCTTGATTACATTGAAGATTTAGGTGTTAACGGCTTATATTTTTGCCCAATTTTTGAAGCGTTTTCTAATCACAAATATGATACGATTGATTATTTAAAAATTGACCCAGCTTTTGGTGATGGCGCTATCTTTAAGCGTTTAGTCGAAGAGTGTCATCGACGGGGCATTAAGATTATGTTGGACGCCGTTTTTAATCATATGGGGGACACTTCCCCTCAATGGCAAGATGTGTTAAAAAATGGCCAGGACTCAATTTATGCCGATTGGTTCCACGTAAATGAGTTTCCAGCTAGCTATGAAGAAAGTGCTGATTTTGAAGAAGCAAGCAACATTACCTATGATACTTTTGCATTCACTCCGCATATGCCTAAATTAAATACAGCAAATCCAGAGGTGCAAGCTTATCTTTTAGAAATTGCTCGTTATTGGATCGAGGAATATGATATTGACGCCTGGCGTTTAGATGTGGCAAACGAAGTGGATCATGCGTTCTGGAAAAAATTCCGGCAAACATGTGATGACGCAAAAGAAGATTTTTATATTTTAGGAGAAATTTGGCACTCGTCGCAAAGCTGGCTCCAAGGAGACGAATTTCATGCAGTGATGAATTATGCATACACAGATGCGATTATGGGCTACTTTGTCAAGCAAGAACTGTCCTTGGAAAAGATGCTTTCTGAAATGAACAACCAGTTAATGCTCTATCGACAACAAACGAATCAAATGCAGTTTAATGTTTTAGATTCCCACGATACACCACGCTTATTGCATGAAACGAAAGAGGATAAAGAGCTGATGCGCCAAGTATTAGCGTTTACGTATATTCAACCAGGCGTCCCTTGTCTTTACTATGGTGATGAAATTGGTATGACAGGTGATATGGATCCTGATTGTCGTCGTTGTATGGTTTGGGAGGAAAATCAGCAAGATTTGGATTTGAAGGAATTTGTAAAATCATTGATTGCCCTTCGCAAAAAGTATGCGGCTGTTTTTTCTGGTGGAACAATCGATTGGGCAGGAACTTCTTTTGAAACGGGGTTGATTAGACTCGCTTGTCGTTTGGAGGAACAAACGATCTATGGGATTTTTAATACTGGCCAAGAGACACAATTTGTTGATAGAACTGATCGAGAAGTTTTGCTAAGTTCTTCTATCGAAATTGCTTCAGAACAGATAATGGTTTTACCAAAAGGTTTTCTTTTATATCAAGCATAATAATTAAGCAAAGGAATGTGAAGAAGAATGGAAAAACATTGGTGGCAAGAAGTCGTGGTTTATCAGATTTATCCTCGCAGTTTTAAGGATAGCAATGGAGATGGCATTGGAGATTTACCAGGAATTATTGAAAAACTGGATTATTTGGAAACGTTAGGCATTGGGGCTATTTGGTTATCACCAGTTTATCAATCACCCAATGATGACAATGGTTATGACATTTCTGATTATGAAGCGATTATGACAGAGTTTGGGACGATGGCGGATATGGATCGTCTAATTGAGGAAGCGAAAAAGCGAAAGATTGAAATTATTATGGATTTAGTTGTTAACCATACGTCAGATGAACATCGTTGGTTTATTGAAGCGAAAAAAAGCAAGGAGAACCCCTACCGAGACTATTATGTATGGGCTGATCCTGCTTCAGATGGCGGTGTGCCTAACCGATTGAAATCTGCCTTTTCGGGTTCGGCGTGGACGTTTGATGAAGCGAGTGGGCAATACTATTTGCATTTGTTTAGTAAAAAACAACCAGATTTAAATTGGAAAAACCAACAAATGCGTCAGTCGGTTTACGAGATGATGAATTTTTGGATTGATAAAGGAATTGGCGGTTTCCGTTTAGATGTGATTGACTTAGTGGGTAAAATTCCAGGAGAAGAGATCACTGCGAATGGGCCTCATTTACATCGTTATTTACAAGAAATGAACGCCGCGACATTTGGTGACAAAGAGCTGTTAACTGTAGGTGAAACATGGGGGGCCACACCTGAAATTGCAAAAATGTACTCTAGTCCAGAGCGTCATGAATTATCCATGATTTTTCAGTTTGAACATATGAGCTTGGATCAACAACCAGGTAAAGAAAAATGGGACCTCCAACCAATGGAAGTTGCCAAGTTGAAACAGGTTTTTGCAAAATGGCAAACAGAATTAGGAAATGATGGCTGGAATTCTTTATTTTGGAATAACCATGATTTACCGAGAATGATTTCACGTTGGGGAAATGATCAGGAATATTGGTTGGAAAGTAGTAAGTTATTCGCTATTTTACTGCACATGATGAAAGGCACACCTTATATTTATCAAGGGGAAGAAATTGGTATGACCAATACGCCGATTACAGATATTCGTGAAGCTCGGGACATCGAAACGATTAACATGTACCATGAGTATTTGGAAAAAGGATATTCTAAAGAAGAAATTTTGCTGAAAATTAATACTAAAGGTCGTGATAATGCACGCCGGCCTATGCAGTGGACCGCTGAAAAAAATGCGGGCTTTACGACTGGTACACCTTGGATTGATGTTAATTCCAATTATCAAACGATTAACGTCGCTGCTGCTTTGGCAGATAAAAATTCACTATTCTATACGTACCAAGAAATGATTCGTTTGAGAAAAGAACATCCTTTAATTGTTTGGGGCAACTTTGAATTGCTGGAAACAGTGGACGAAGTGATCAGTTTTTATCGTACCTATGGTGAGGAACGCTGGCTTGTTGTAACGAACTTTTCTGACAAAGTTCAGCCATTTTCTGCAGACGTTTCTGTAGAACAAGTAATGATTGAAAATATGTCGACAAATGTCACTGCTTTAGCAGACTATTCGTTAGCGCCTTGGCAAGCATTTGTTGTGAAAGTGAGTCAATAAGATGGACCAATGGTGGAAAAATGCTGTCAGTTATCAAATTTATCCTCGGAGTTTTAAAGATAGCAATGGGGATGGCATTGGTGATTTGCGGGGAATTATTGAGAAATTACCGTATTTAAAAGAACTAGGGGTCGATTTTTTATGGTTAAATCCGATTTACACTTCGCCAAACGTTGACAATGGTTATGATATTGCGGATTATCAAGGGATTCAGCCAGAATTTGGTACGATGGAAGATTTTCAAGAACTTTTGGATCAAGCGCATCAATTAGGTTTGAAGATTATTCTTGATCTGGTAGTCAATCATACCAGTGATCAACATCCGTGGTTTGTTGAAGCAAAAAAAGGTTTAGATAATCCGTATCGTGAGTATTATTTATGGGCCGATGCGACACCAGATCGTATGCCGAATGAATGGCAAAGCTTTTTTGGTGGCTCGACTTGGACGTATGACGCGGGTACAAAGCAAGCATATTTTCATGTGTTTGCAAAAGAGCAACCTGATTTGAACTGGAAAAATCCTAAAGTTCGTGAAGAGATTTATGCGATGATTCGCTGGTGGTTAGATTTGGGAATTGATGGTTTCCGATTGGATGCGATTAGTCATATCCAAAAAGAACCTTGGAATTTTAAGATTACCACGAATCCATGGGCTCCCTTTATGAATGTAAAAGGCATTGAAGACTATATGCTGGATTTGAAAGCTATTTTTGCTGAGTATGACATCATGACAGTGGGGGAAGCTAGTGGCGTTTCAAGTAAAAAAGCGGTGGAATGGACCAATGATGCGGGCTATCTGAATATGATTTTTGAATTAGAGCACAATGTTCGAGAAGGAAAGCCAGGAGAAGAACGGTTAAATATTTTAGGCTATAAAAAAGTAATGGCTCGCTGGCAAAAGCATTTAGGGACAGAAGGCTGGAATGCATTATATGTAGAAAATCATGATAATCCCAGAATCAATTCAATTTTAGGCAATGAAACCTCTCATTCTGCTAAGGCGATTGGAACAATCGCCTTGCTCTTGCGAGGGACGCCGTTTATTTATCAAGGACAGGAAATCGGAATGGTTAATTATCCGTTTCAACAGATTGACGAGTTAGATGCTAAAGATTCTCATAACCATTATCGTTTGCTTATAGAAAGTGGCTATGATGCGAAACAAGCATTAAAAGAAGTGGCGCATTGGACGCGGGACCATTCGCGTACGCCTATGCAGTGGACGAGTCAAGAGGCAAGTTCATTCACCTCGGGGCATCCGTGGTTAGCAATTCATCCTAATTTCAAAGAAATAAATGTGGCTGACCAAGAAACGGATGCGCAATCCGTGTTGAATTATTATAAAAAGTTAATTGCGTTGCGGAAAGACAATCCGGTCTTTACAGATGGACAGTTTGAACTATTAGCGCCCAATCATCCGTCTGTTTTTGCTTTTTTAAGAAAAACAACTGAGGCAACAGCGTTAGTGATTGTCAATTTAAGTGGAGAAAAGTGCCAATTTGACTTGCCGAATAAATTACTGGGCAGAAAGTGGCAACAATTGTTAGGGAATCAAGATTTTACAGTGGAGAAACGAATGCAGTTAGCACCTTATCAGGCAGGGGTCTTCCAATAACTGATTTGTTCTATAACGAGTGTAAGAGGCTTACTTTTAAGTGGGACTCTTGCACTCGTTTTTAGGTACTTCAACAACCGATAGACTTCATAAATAATTGAATTTTTACAGAAATGCGTTATACTTACTTTGGGTAAGTTATTTAATTTTATGAAAGTAGGGGGAAATGATGCCGAAAACACGTGTAGAAGCATTTACAGATGCAGTCATTGCGATTATTTTAACGTTATTAATTTTAGAATTAAAAATTCCTGAAAAAGCAGATTGGTCTGCTCTGACCCAATCTGGACACAAAATCATTATTTATTTAATTAGTTTTGTTACTTTATTAATTTACTGGAACAATCATCATCATTTATTTCAAAGTGTCCGTAAAATTGATGGACGTGTCCTTTGGATGAATAATTTATTAATTTTGACGTTGACGTTTTTCCCGTTTGTTACTGGTTGGGTAGGTGAACATCCATTTTCTTGGCCGCCACAAGCTTTGTATGGCTTAGTAGTATTAGGAGCTGATGTTGCTTATTATCTAGTGGTGCGGGCATTGATTCAGGCAAATGGGCCCAAATCCGAAGTACAACGTTTGTTTGGCCACTATCCAAAATTAACGCTTTCGATTGTGTTGAATATTATTGCGTTGATTGTGGGTAAAATGGTAGCGCCAATCGCTGTCCTGATTATTGATACGATTGTTTTAGTCATGTGGTTTATTCCTGAGCGAAAAGCAGAAATAAAGGAAATTTTAAAGTAGTCATTTTTTATTTATAACAAAAAAGTCATAAATCTTTTGACAAGAATGTCAAACTCCTCTATTATAAGAAGTGGATAAAAACTGAATAATTGTTAGGTGAGGCTCCTATTTGGACAAATGCTGCTGCCGCGAAAGGATCGAGAGACCCTTAGTTGGTTGAACAGGAATAATCGTGAAGGTTATTCATAATGTAGCTGATACATGTTATCTACGCCCTATAGTGCTAAAGCTCAACGATAGAGAATCTTATTTAAAGATGGTATTTTGGGACGTACTCTATTGTTGAGTAGGTCCTTTTTTGTGTGTTTGGCAAAAAAACAATTATTCACTGGAAGTATAAATAAGAAAAAGAAAGGATGACTGTCATGGAAGACCCTGGAAGTGAACAGAGAAACAAAATACAGTCACCAACGAAAGGAGAAGATTTTAGCGCTCTTTTCGGCAGGTGACCACAACCTTGGAGGAAAAGAAAATGATGAACAAAAAAACAATGGATATGAGAAAAGCAACCAAAGATCAAGAATTACGTAAATTGGCGTTGCTTTCTGAACGGGAATTAATGATGGAATTACGGACATCTGAAAAAGGACTCTCGAATGAAGATGCCGAAAAAAGATTAGAGGAATTTGGACCAAACGAAGTTTCTGCACAAAAGCCAACCCCAGCAATTATTTTATTTTTAAGTGCATTCAAAGATCCATTTGTCTATGTCTTAGCCTTATTGATGGTCGTTTCAACTTTAACGAAAGATTTCGAAGCCGCTATCGTGATGGGCGTGATGATTTTAGCCAGTGTCTTGATTGCTTTTATACAAGAATATCGTTCTCAAAAAGCGAGTTTGGATTTAAAAGAATTAATTGAAAATACCGCTGCAGTGACACGGGAAGGGATTACGAAAGAAATTCCAATGGACGAAATTGTTCCAGGAGACATTGTAACTTTAGCTACAGGAGACATGATTCCTGCAGATGCCGTGTTGATTTGGACCAAAGATTTATTCGTTAATCAATCGTCGCTAACAGGCGAATCCATGCCCGTCGAAAAATTTGTGGATGCAGGTGTAGATCGTCAACAAACAGAGGTTTCTGCATTAGATATGCAAGACCTAGTGTTTATGGGCACAGATGTCTTGAGTGGACAAGGAAAAGCGATTATTTTGAAAACTGGGCAACATACATTTTTTGGTGATATTGCTAAAAATGCTACAACACAACGAGGAAAAACTAGTTTTGACTTAGGCTTAGCAAAAGTCAGTAAGTTTTTATTACGAATGGTAATGATTTTGTTTCCAATCGTTTTCTTGATTAATGGTTTAACTAAAGGTGCTTGGGGCGAAGCGTTTTTCTTCGCGATTGCCGTTGCAGTTGGTTTGACACCAGAAATGTTGCCAATGATTGTTACGAGTAACTTAGCCAAGGGTGCATTATCCTTATCGAAACATAAAGTCATTGTTAAAGAATTAGCGGCTATCCAAAATTTGGGTGGTATGGATGTGCTCTGTACAGATAAGACTGGAACGATTACCGAAGATCGTGTAGTTTTGGTTCAACATTTGAATCCATTAGGTGATTTGAGTGACGAGGTTCTAAATTTAGCCTACTTAAATTCTTCTTATCAAACAGGTTGGAAAAATTTAATGGATATTGCCGTTATTAATTTTTATGAAGAGCATCAATGGAAAACGCCGTTTAAAAATGTCACTAAAATTGATGAAATTCCTTTTGATTTTTCCAGACGCCGCTTAACGGTTGTCGTGAATGCAGATGATCATCAATTGATGATTACGAAAGGCGCCGTGGAAGAAATGGAAGAAGTGTGCACGCATGCGCAAATTAATGGCGAAATTGTACCATTAAGCAGTGCTGTACGAGAAGAACTACGCCGAGTGAATGTTCAAATGAACAAACAAGGGATGCGTGTGTTAGCGGTAGCTGTAAAAAAAGATGTCCATAAAGAAGCAGTTTATTCAGTTGAAGATGAAAAAGAGATGACATTGATTGGGTTTATGGGTTTTCTTGATCCAGCAAAAGAGTCAGCCGTCAGCGCTATCCGCTCCTTACATGAACATGGTGTCAACGTGAAAGTGCTAACGGGCGATAATGACATTGTCGCCAAAAAAGTCTGTAAAGATGTAGGTATTGAAGTTTCCCATGTGTTATTAGGTTCTCAAATTGAAGCAATGACAGATGAAGAGTTGCGGGCGCAAGTAGAAGAAACTAATTTATTTGCCAAATTAAATCCGATGCAAAAATCTAAAATCATTGAATTGCTGCAAGCGAAAGGTCATACGGTTGGTTTTATGGGGGATGGCATTAACGATGCACCAGCATTGCGAAAAGCTGATGTGGGTATTTCAGTAGATACTGCAGCTGATATTACTAAAGATGCTAGCTCGATTATTTTACTGGAAAAAAGCTTAAATGTACTGGAATCTGGTGTGATTGAAGGACGAAAAGTATTTAGCAATATGATGAAATATATTAAAATTACCATCAGTTCTAATTTTGGGAATGTCTTTTCAATTTTAGTAGCCAGTGCCTTTTTACCATTTCTACCAATGCTTTCCTTACAACTCTTGATTCAAAATTTGATTTATGATGTGGCTCAGTTGACAATTCCTTGGGATAATGTCGATGAAGAAGAGTTATTAAGCCCTGTTCGGTGGGAAACGAACGGACTAGCGAAATTTACAGTATGTATTGGCCCGGTAAGTAGTATTTTCGATATTCTAACGTATCTTGTCATGTGGTTTGTGTTTAGCGCCAATAGTTTGGCCACTCAACATTTATTCCAAACAGGTTGGTTTATGGTGGGACTTGTGAGTCAAACGTTAGTTGTTCATATGGTCCGGACGCGGAAAATACCATTTATTCAAAGTCGTGCGTCAATGCCTGTGATGCTAAGTAGTTTAGGTGCAATCTTACTCGGTTTCTTGATTGTAGCAACGCCCATAAGAGAGGTTTTCGACTTTGTGAAACTTCCGGCTAACTACTGGCCATGGTTCTTTGGAATCATCATTGCGTACATGTTAACTGTTGAAGTAGCTAAACGTTTATATATTAAAATTACCAAGGAATGGATTTAGTAAAATCTACTGAAAGAGGAAAGAATTTGCTAAGCTGTATTACTCATTTTGCGAAAATTTGGTGATTTTAAGCAATGAATGTTCGTGATAAAACCTAAGGTAAAGTATTTGGCAAAAAAACGAGCCAAAAAAAATAAAAATTAACGAAAAAAACTTTGTTCTCTAAAAAATAAAAAACCGCATGCTGAGTAGGTTACTCGGCTGACGGTTTTTATTTTTTGGTTTTTTCAAGATAATTTTCATGAAAACGCAAAGTTCGGAAATCAGATTACTAGCCAGCTCGGGGATGAGGGGACTCGAATTAATAGAACTGTTATATAATATTTTTAAAATAGAATATAACAGTTGGGAGAAAAATAGTACAGAAGAAGCGTAGAACGGAAACCGTTTTCTTGTTTGTGAAAATTATCACTAAACCGCAAAAACATGCGGTTTTGCTCTTTTGTGAAAAAATGAAGAAATTAGAGTTTTTTTCTTGCGCTTTTTCGAATTTAGTGATAATTTGTTAAGTGTAGTCGATAAAAAGTAATACAGTTTCGCACTCTGTTTTACTTTTATCGAAATTAAAGAAACGTAATAGAGAGGATTGTGTGACAAAATGGCAAAGGCTAAGAAACAAAAACCTATTGACTTTAAAGAGCTAATGGCTAAAGTCGACGCTGATTTCCCAACTTTCCAAATCTTGGATCAAGATGGAAAAATTGTGAATGAAGATTTAGTACCTGATTTATCGGATGAGGAATTAGTTGAATTAATGACACGCATGGTTTGGTCTCGTGTGTTAGACCAACGTTCTACTGCATTAAACCGTCAAGGACGCTTAGGATTCTTCGCACCAACAGCTGGACAAGAAGCAAGCCAATTGGCAAGCCAATTTGCAATGGAAAAAGAAGACTACTTACTACCAGGTTACCGTGATGTACCTCAATTAGTACAACATGGTTTACCATTAAGAGAAGCTTTCTTATGGTCTCGTGGTCACGTAGCAGGGAACTACTACGCGGAAGATTTAAATGCATTACCACCACAAATTATCATTGGTGCTCAATACATCCAAGCAGCTGGTGTTGCTTTAGGATTGAAAAAACGTGGAAAAGAAAATGTTGTCTTCACTTATACTGGTGACGGCGGTTCTTCACAAGGGGACTTCTATGAAGCAATTAACTTTGCTGGTGCTTACCAAGCAAACGGTGTCTTCATTATCCAAAACAATGGTTTTGCGATTTCTACACCTCGTGAAAAACAAACAGCGGCTAAAACTTTAGCTCAAAAAGCTGTTGCAGCAGGAATTCCTGGTATTCAAGTTGATGGTATGGATCCATTAGCAGTTTACGCAATTGCAAAAGAAGCACGCGATTGGTCAGCTGCAGGAAACGGTCCAGTTTTAATTGAAACATTAACCTATCGTTATGGTCCACATACTTTATCTGGAGACGATCCAACACGTTACCGTTCAAAAGAAATGGATGACGAATGGGTACAAAAAGATCCATTGACTCGTTTCCGTAAATATCTAACAGATAAAGGCTTATGGTCTGAAGCAAAAGAAGAAGAAATTATTGAAAAAACAAAAGAAGAAATCAAAGTAGCGATTGCAGAAGCGGATAAAGCGCCAAAACAAAAAGTTTCTGATTTCTTGAAAAATATGTTTGAAGTTCAACCTCAAACAATTAAAGAACAAATTGCATTTTATGAAGCGAAGGAGTCGAAATAAAAATGGCACAAAAAACTATGATCCAAGCAATTACAGATGCCTTAGCTCTTGAATTAGAGAAAGACGAAAATGTCTTAATCTTCGGTGAAGACGTTGGTAACAACGGTGGGGTTTTCCGTGCAACTGAAGGTTTACAAGAAAAATTTGGTGAAGACCGCGTCTTCGATACACCTTTAGCTGAATCTGGTATCGGTGGATTGGCTTTCGGTCTTGCCTTGCAAGGTTACCGTCCAGTTCCTGAAATCCAATTCTTTGGTTTCGTTTTTGAAGTATTTGACGAAATCGTTGGTCAAATGGCTCGTACGCGTTACCGTATGGGTGGAACTCGTAATATGCCAATTACTGTTCGTGCCCCATTTGGTGGTGGTGTTCATACACCAGAACTTCACTCAGATAACTTAGAAGGATTAATCGCACAATCACCAGGTGTTCGTGTTGTTATTCCATCAAACCCTTACGATGCAAAAGGACTATTAATTTCATCTATTCGTAGCAACGATCCAGTTGTCTACTTAGAGCACATGAAATTATACCGTTCATTCCGTGAGGAAGTGCCAGACGAAGCTTATGAAGTGCCTTTAGATAAAGCGGCTGTAACTCGTGAAGGAACAGATGTATCAATCATCACTTACGGCGCTATGGTTCGTGAAGCGATTAAAGCAGCTGATAGCTTAGCGAAAGACAATATTTCAGCAGAAATCATTGACTTACGTACAGTGGCTCCTTTAGATGTGGAAACAATTATTAACTCTGTTGAAAAAACTGGCCGTGTGGTTGTCGTTCAAGAAGCACAAAAACAAGCTGGCGTTGGCGCTATGGTTGTTTCTGAAATCTCTGAACGTGCCGTATTATCATTAGAAGCACCAATCGGACGTGTATCTGCTCCAGATACAATCTTCCCATTCGGACAAGCAGAAAATATCTGGTTACCAAATGCGAAAGATATCGAAGCAAAAGCTAGAGAAATCGTCGAATTTTAATAGTTATTCGAAGTAGATAAACGAAGAATTAAACAGGTGGAATACGGCTATAGGCATGAAATGTTCAGCTACTATAGTCGTTTCCCCGCGTTTTGCTCCTAAGAAAATAGACAGATCCAACGAAGAAGGGAAGACTTAAAAAATGGCTTATCAGTTTAAATTACCGGATATCGGTGAAGGGATTGCCGAAGGCGAAATCGTTAAATGGTTTGTAAAACCTGGCGATACAATCAACGAAGACGATACGTTATTAGAAGTACAAAATGACAAATCAGTGGAAGAAATTCCATCACCAGTAACAGGTACTGTAAAAAATATCGTTGTACCAGAAGGAACAGTTGCAAACGTTGGTGACGTGTTAATCGAAATCGACGCACCTGGTCACGAAGATAACGATGCAGCACCAGCAGCTCCTGCACAAGAACAAACACCAGCACAACCTGCTGCTGTACCAACAACCGAAGCAGCTGGCGGATTTTTCCAATTCAAATTACCAGACATCGGTGAAGGAATTGCCGAAGGCGAAATCGTTAAATGGTTCGTTAAAGCTGGCGATACAATTAATGAAGATGATTCATTATTAGAAGTACAAAATGACAAATCAGTAGAAGAAATTCCATCACCAGTAACAGGTACTGTAAAAAATATCGTTGTACCAGAAGGAACAGTTGCCAATGTGGGTGACGTGTTAGTTGAAATTGACGCACCTGGTCATAATTCAGCAGCACCGGCAGCCGCAGCACCAGCTACTGACGCTCCTAAAGCGGAAGCATCAGCTCCAGCCGCTTCAACAGGCGTAGTTGCAGCCGCTGATCCAAACAAACGCGTTTTAGCAATGCCATCTGTTCGTCAGTATGCTCGTGAAAAAGACGTTGATATTACACAAGTAACTGCAACTGGTAAAGGTGGCCGTGTCATTAAAGCGGATATTGATGCCTTTGTTTCTGGTGGCTCTCAAGCAGCACCAGCTACTGAAGCTGCCGCAACAGAAGCAGCACCTAAAGCGGAAGCCGCTGCACCTAAAGCAGCGCCAAAAGCCTTTACTTCTGATTTAGGCGAAATGGAAACACGTGAAAAAATGACACCAACACGTAAAGCAATTGCTAAAGCAATGGTTAACAGCAAACACACTGCTCCTCACGTAACATTACATGATGAAGTAGAAGTTTCTAAATTATGGGATCACCGTAAGAAATTTAAAGATGTTGCTGCTGCAAATGGTACAAAATTAACATTCTTACCATACGTTGTAAAAGCATTGACTTCAACTGTTCAAAAATTCCCAATCTTGAATGCATCAATCGATGACGCAGCACAAGAAATTGTTTACAAAAATTACTTTAACATTGGTATCGCTACTGATACAGATCATGGCTTATATGTACCAAATGTTAAAAATGCTAATACGAAGAGCATGTTTGCTATCGCTGATGAAATCAACGAAAAAGCAGCATTGGCTATCGAAGGCAAATTAACTGCACAAGATATGCGTGATGGTACAATCACAATTAGTAACATTGGTTCAGTCGGTGGCGGCTGGTTTACACCAGTAATCAACTACCCTGAAGTTGCTATTTTAGGCGTTGGTACAATTGCACAAGAACCAGTTGTTAATGCAGACGGCGAAATCGTTGTGGGACGCATGATGAAATTATCATTAAGCTTTGACCATCGTATCGTTGACGGCGCAACTGCTCAAAAAGCAATGAACAACATTAAACGCTTATTAGCTGATCCAGAATTACTATTAATGGAAGGATGATTAACAAATGGTAGTAGGAGATTTCGCCATTGAACTAGATACAGTCGTAATCGGAGCTGGACCTGGAGGATACGTTGCTGCAATTCGTGCCGCAGAAATGGGTCAAAAAGTTGCGATTATCGAACGTGAATACATCGGAGGCGTTTGTTTAAACGTTGGATGTATTCCTTCAAAAGCTTTAATTGCTGCTGGACATCATTACCAAGAAGCACAAGATTCTTCAACTTTTGGTGTAACAGCTAAAGGAGTCGAATTAGACTTTGCAAAAACACAAGACTGGAAAGATAACACAGTTGTAAAATCATTAACAGGCGGCGTTGGCATGTTATTGAAAAAACACAAAGTGGAAATTATTGAAGGCGAAGCATTCTTCGTTGACGAAAATACATTGCGTGTTATTCACCCAGACTCAGCACAAACTTACTCATTCAATAATGCTATTGTAGCAACAGGTTCTCGTCCAATTGAAATCCCAGGATTCAAATTTGGCGGACGCGTGTTAGATTCTACAGGCGGTTTAAACTTAAAAGAAGTTCCTAAAAAATTCGTTATTATCGGTGGCGGTGTCATCGGTGCTGAATTAGGTGGCGCTTATGCTAACTTAGGTTCAGAAGTAACAATTTTAGAAGGTAGCCCATCAATTTTACCAACTTATGAAAAAGATATGGTTAAAGTTGTCACAGACGACTTCAAGAAGAAAAACGTAACAATCGTGACTTCTGCAATGGCTAAAGAAGCTGTTGACAATGGCGATAGCGTCACTGTTAAATATGAAGTTAACGGAAAAGAAGAAAGTGTTGAAGCAGATTACGTAATGGTCACTGTTGGACGTCGTCCAAACACAGACGACTTAGGCTTAGAACAAGCGGGCGTTGAAATTGGCGAACGTGGTTTAATCCCAGTTGACAACC
Organism: Enterococcus sp. DIV1537a; assembly: GCF_051712085.1. Classification (NCBI taxonomy): domain Bacteria; kingdom Bacillati; phylum Bacillota; class Bacilli; order Lactobacillales; family Enterococcaceae; genus Enterococcus; species Enterococcus sp. DIV1537a. Next base: position 1,219,854 of record NZ_JBIOOE010000001.1, read on the forward strand.
AAGGACGTACTAACGTGAAAAACATCTTCGCAATCGGCGACATCGTACCAGGTGCTGCGTTAGCGCATAAAGCAAGCTACGAAGCAAAAATTGCTGCTGAAGCAATTTCTGGTAAGAAAGTTGCAGTTGATTACAAAGCAATGCCAGCTGTTGCCTTTACTGATCCAGAATTGGCAAGCGTTGGTATGACTGTTGCAGAAGCAAAAGAAGCGGGAATCGAAGCAAAAGGTTACAAATTCCCATTTGCTGGTAACGGCCGTGCAATCTCTTTAGATAAAACTGATGGATTCATGCGTTTAGTTACAACTGTAGAAGACAATGTCATCATCGGTGCACAAATTGCCGGTGTCGGTGCAAGTGACATGATTTCTGAATTAGCTTTAGCTATTGAATCTGGCATGAATGCAGAAGACATTGCTTTAACAATCCACCCACACCCATCATTGGGCGAAATTACTATGGATACAGCTGAATTGGCTTTAGGTTTACCAATTCATATTTAATAGTATCACTTTGTCGCACGACAGATATAATGCGCCTTTTGCACTTGTTGCATTAGCCACAGCAAGTGCAAAAGGTGTAAAAAAACAACGACTTCTCGGAGTCGTTGTTTTTTTATGCTCTGTTCTTTCTTTTACGGTATTTAAGAGGTGTTTCACCCGTTTCTTGTTTAAAGATACGGACAAAATAGCTATCTTCAACAAACCCTAAATCTTCACTGATTTGGGCGATCGTTTTATCTGTCTCCAAAAGAAGCTGTTTAGCCCATGTGATTTTTAATTGTCGATAAAATTGACTAAAGGGAATACCAAACTCCTCTTTTAATAAACGACTTAAATACGTCGGTGTCAAATGAACAAGGTCTGCCAGTTCTTGTAAATTTAAACGCAGCGATTTGTTTTCCCAAAGGGCATCTAAAACCGGTTGTAATTGCTTATTTTTAGTTTGATAGGCACTTGAAGGAGTTAATTGAGCAGTTAATAAAGTTTGTTGAATATCTTTTTGGATCATATTCAATGGCTCCAGCTCTTCTTTTCGCGAACTAATCTGTAAGGATTGTTTGTACGTATTGATTAAATAATCTTTTTTGATGGCTTCAGAAATAATATATTGGCTTAGATCAGCGATTAATGTCGCGCTCTTTTCTAAGTCTGCTAGTTCTAAAACAGGGTATTGTTGATACAGCTCTTGGTGTGTTACTAAAAATTCTTGAATGAAGGCATCATTCATGGTTAAAACCTGTTCTAACTCTTCTTGGTGATCTTCGAGCAAAACTTCACCAGCCATAATGGCTCCTACATACTGGTCATCAACAATAATGGGGATGGCCATATCAACGATGTTAAAATGACAACGGTAGATAAAAGGCTGACCAGTGCGAACAGCTTCCAAGCCACCACGAGCATCACATTTTTCACAAAGTTTCGAGAGCTCAGGGGAGTGACGTACCAGTTGGCAAAAGGGTTGAACTTGACTATGTTTCGTCACAGGACGTCCTTTATAATCGACTAAAATAATGGCTAAACGAGTGCTTAAGGCCAATGATTCTTGCAATTTTTCCCACTTTTCTAAATCTAAAATATTTTTTAATTCTACAGTCATAAGGCAATCCTTCAATCTAAAGTTTAAAAATCATAATATTTTATTATTTCACAAAATAATTCTATCATTTTTTGCAAGAAAACGATACCAAAAGTTCAATGCTTTTTGGATGAAAGCGTTTTATACTATGTATGTAAACAAAATATAGGAGGCTATCAACATGAGAAAAGCATTGATTTTACCAACGAAATATGTTCAAGGGGAAGATGAATTACTAAACTTAGGTTACTTCGTTTCAACTTTTGGAAAAAAAGCGTTACTAATTGCAAATCCTGCTGACGTTGATCGTGTACGTCCACAATTGGAAGAAACAGCGAAAAAGTTTGACATTACCTTCGTAGAGGGTGGCTTTAGTGGAGAAGTAACGCGTGAAGAAACAAAGCGCTTGCAAAACGTTGGACAAAAAGAACAAGCAGACTGTATCATTGGTTTAGGTGGCGGTAAAGCAATCGATGCTTCAAAAGTCGTAGCAGAAGGTGAAAACTTAATTATTGTACCAACGATTGCGGCTCAAGATGCACCAACTTCGCATTCAGCTGTACTATATCATGAAGATGGCTCATTTGATGATTATGCTTACTTTAAACAAAGTCCAAGCGTCGTGATGGTTGATACAAAAGTGGTTGCCAAAGCGCCAACTAGATTTTTAGTTGCTGGAATGGGGGATGCCTTATCCACATATTTTGAAGCACGCGCAACACACAATTCATATTCTCGGGTTAATGCTAGTTTGCCAATGGGTTCAAGAGAAGGCTTAACGCCCGCTGCTAGCGGCACATATGCAGCTTTGGCCATGGCAAAACTTTGCTGGGAAAACCTCCAGGAAGATGGGTTAAAAGCGAAATTAGCTTGTGATGCAAATGTGGTTACTGAATCATTGAATAAGATTATCGAAACAAATATCTTACTTTCAGGCTTAGGTTTTGAAAGTGGTGGTTTAGCTGCAGCGCATGCGATTCATAACGGTATGACAGTCTTACCTGGTGCGCACAGTTATTTACATGGTGAAAAAGTAGCCTTTGCAACGATTGCACAACTTGTATTAGAAGATGCAGCAAAAGACGAATTAGAAGCTGTTTTAGACTTTAGCGCTTCTGTAGGTTTACCATTAACGCTTTCAGACATTGGTGTCGATGAAATCACTTATGAAGAAGCGTTGGAAGTAGCCAAAATTGCTTGCATTCCAGAAGAATCAATTCATTCAATGCCATTCCCAATTGTCGTTGAAGAAGTAGCGAATGCAATCATTGTTGCAGATAAAGTCGGACAAGAATATAAAACAAGACATAAATTAGATTAAGGAAGTGTCCACATGAAAGCAGATATTTTACTCGTTTCACATAGCAAAATGATTACAGATGGTATTAAAGAGATGATTGAACAGATGAATGCCAGTGAAGAAATTACGATTCATTCACTTGGTGGCACATCAGATGGTTCATTAGGTTCAGATCCAATGAAAATCATTGACACGATTAACGAAGCGGACTCTGACCGAGAATTTTTAATTTTTGCCGATTTAGGCAGTGCCGTTTTAAGTTCAGAATTAGCTTTTGATATGCTAGAAGAAGACCAACAGAAACATTATCATTTAGTCGATGCACCATTGGTTGAAGGTGCCTTTGCGGCAGCAATTACTGCAGGTGTCTCAGATGATTTGACGCAAATTTTAGCAGAAGCTCAAAATGCTGGTAAGAAAGGGTGGAACTAAATGAAAAAAATTATTAATGAACCTGGTAAAATTGTCGAAGAAATGCTCCAAGGAATTGTGAAAAGCTATGGAAACCTTGTTCATCAAGTCGAAGATTCTCGCGTGATTGCTCGCAACAACTCAAACAAACAAGTTGGGCTAGTATCTGGTGGTGGAAGTGGTCATGAGCCTGCACATGCTGGGTTTGTTGGTGATGGAATGTTAAATGCCGCAGTTTTAGGTGATGTCTTTACTTCACCAACACCAGATCAAATTTTAACAGGGATCCAAGCGGCAGACCAAGGGGCCGGTGTTCTGTTAATCGTAAAAAATTATACAGGCGATATTTTGAACTTTGAAATGGCCAAAGATATGGCTGATATGGAAGACATTCATGTAGAAATGGTCGTTGTCGATGACGATATTGCAGTCGAAGATAGCACCTATACCGCTGGAAAACGAGGCGTTGCCGGGACTGTTCTTGTCCATAAGATTTTAGGACATCATGCCCGCCAAGGTGCTTCTTTAGAAGAGCTCGTTTCTTTAGGAGAAAAGATTGTAGCAGCCACGAAAACAATTGGAGTGGCTTTAAAAGCAGCCACTGTGCCTGAAGTTGGCAAACCAGGTTTTACTTTACCAGAAGATGAAATTGAATTTGGCGTAGGGATTCACGGAGAACCAGGCTATCGTCGTGAAAAAATCCAACCATCGAAAGAGTTAGCGAAAGAATTAGTTGAAAAAACATTAAGTAGCTATGAGCAACAACCACAAACAGTGGGGGTACTTGTCAATGGCATGGGCGGCACGCCATTAATGGAACAATTTGTATTTATGAACGACGTGCTAACATTATTAGAAGATAAAGGTGTTCAAGTGACCTTCCATAAAGTGGGTAACTATATGACGTCTATTGACATGCAAGGATTATCTTTAACGATGATTGACTTGGCGACAAAAGACTGGCAAACAGCGCTAGAAAGCAATGTAACAACAATTTCTTGGTAAGGGTGATAAAAGATGGAATTAACAGTAAAAGACATTCAAACATGGTTAGACAATTATTCAAAAGTTATTGAAGAAAAAAAAGACTATTTAAGTGAATTAGACACGCCGATTGGTGATGGGGATCACGGTAACAACATGGCTCGTGGTATGGCTGAATACAAAATTGCGTTTGACAAAAAAGTACCAACAACAATCACGGAGACATTTAAAGTCCTATCCATGGCTTTGATTTCAAAAGTTGGCGGAGCTTCTGGTCCTTTATATGGTACTGCGTTTATGAATATGACTAAAGCGACAAAAGATTTGGAAACCATCAGTTCGCCAGAGCAATTAAAAGAAATTGTTCAGCAAGGTCTAGCTGGGATTCAGATGCGCGGCAAAGCTGAACCAGGAGATAAAACGATGGTTGATGTCTGGGCACCTGTTGCTGAAGTAATTGGAACGGAACAATTTAATGAAGAAAAAATTGAACAATTTGCTGAAGCAACAAAAGATTGGGTGGCGAAAAAAGGACGTGCCTCTTATTTAGGGGAACGAGCAATTGGTCATATTGATCCAGGAGCAGCATCTAGTGCATTATTATTTGAAGAACTAGTCAAAGTAATCAATCAATAACAGTGAGAAAAAAGTTTAGCAAGTGCCTCTCTTGAAGCGCTTGCTAAACTTTTTTATAAATAATGGTTTCTTTTGTTCATCTATGGGATAATTTAAGTAACAAAAAATAACAAAGATAGACAAATGGGGGATTTAAAAATGAAAAAGCATGTGATTGTGGGATGTTTATTAATCGTTAGCTCAATGTTTGTAAGTGCTTGTGGAAATTCATCAGACGTGACCACAGAAAAAAACAGTGTCACAAAACAAGTCGAAGCTACGGGCCAAAGCACATCCTCTTCCGTAGACCAAACCAAGTATGATGCCATTATTACAGAAGCTAAAAAGTTAACGGCAGAGGGGCAATATAAAGAATCAGAAGAAAAATTAGCTACGATCCCTGTTAGCGATTTAGGGAAACCTCATTATTCGATCGTTAAAGAAACGGTTGAGAAACTAAATAATCAAAATAATGAAGGCTTAAAAAGACAAGAAGAAGTCGCGGTTGAAAAGCAAACGAAGTCGAGTCCGGCACCAACGGGATCACTTAAACCAATTCCAGATGAATTTGCTAAATGGGCAACCACGTATCTTTTTTATTATCCACGAGGAGATCAAAAGCAAGCGGGTTTAATCATTGAAGCGAATGGAGCGGTCACGCAGACGAATACGAATGGCGAAATTTACACAGGAAAAGCCGAAATAAGTGGAGTTTCGGGCACTATTTTAAGTTATGATACGACTAGTTATCGCCCGACGACCCAACCAGCTACAAAATCGATTACTCCAAATGTTAAAATCACTGTTACTTGGAACAATGGCGGCGGTGTTGATGTTTATTATGGCTACGTTTCTTATTCACAACGTTTAGCTTTGACAGATGGTATCGCCGTGACAGACGGGGTCAAAGAAGTTTGGCTTTCGTAAAAAGAGCTAGACATTCAAGCAAAAACTTGAATGTCTAGCTCTTTTGTTGATTGAATCGGGGGATTTAAATACTTAGTTTCGATAAGAACGAACGGTATTATTAATAGCAGAAATACTATATTTTAATTCATCTTCTAACGTTTGATCAATGTCTGTGTCTAAAGTTTCTGCAAACATGGCTTCATATTCAGCGATAGAAAGTTCTGTCCGATTATCCAGCAGTGCTAAATGAGTTTCTTTTTGTAAATGATTTTGATACCCAGCTACTAATTCACCAGTGAAAAATTCAGCGACAGCACCAGAACCATAACTGAATAACCCAATTTGATTGCCTGCGGTTAAAGTCGTTGCATTTTCTAAAAGGGAAATGAGTCCCAGATAAAGTGAACCCGTATACAAGTTTCCTACGCGACGACTATAGATGATGCTTTCTTCATAACGGGCTAAAATTCGTTCCTGTTCTGCTTCAGTTTGGTCGGAGATTTTTGCTAATAAGGCTTTTTTGCCCATTTTTGTGTAAGGAATATGGAACGCTAAAGCATCATAATCTGCAAAATCAAGACCGGTTCGTTTTTTATGTTCATCCCAGACTTGGGCAAAAGATTGGATGTAGGTTTCGTTTGACAAAGGACCATCGACCATAGGATACGGATGGCCTGTTGGACGCCAAAAGTCATAGATATCTTGCGTCAGCATCACATTATCCTCTTTTAAAGCCAAGATGCGCGGTTCACTAGCAACTAACATTGCAACCGCCCCAGCTCCTTGTGTAGGCTCACCGCCAGAATTTAATCCATATTTTGCAATATCTGCTGCTACAACCAAGACTTTTTTATCTGGATGTAAGGCTACGTGATTCTTAGCTAACTGTAAGCCTGCTGTTGCTCCGTAACAAGCTTCCTTGATTTCGAAAGAGCGAGCGAAAGGTTGAATCCCCATTAAACGATGTAAGACAACTGCGGCCGCTTTTGACTCATCGATACTGGACTCAGTCCCGACAATCACCATATCAATGGCCTCTTTATCTTCTTTGGTCAAGATCGCTTCTGCGGCATTGGCTGCAAATGTCACAATATCTTGGCTGATTGGGTTCACCGCCATTTGGTCTTGCCCAATACCAATATGAAATTTTCCAGGGTCTACATTTCTGGCTTCAGCCAGTGCCGTCATATCAATATAATAAGGGGGCACAAAAAAACTAATTTTATCAATCCCAATTGTCATTTCTTTAACTCCTTTACGATAAATAGATTCATTATATAAAATAGCACGAAATGAACCAAAATGGGGAATTTTTGTATTAACTTCATAGATTATTAAAAAATATCTTATAAGTCTGTTAACATTCAGTAATTGGCACTTGTGATTCTGGGATTTTATGATATATTTCAAGATGGAGGTGCATTTAGTTGAAAACAGTAGTTATTATTGATGCATTACGAACACCAATTGGAAAATATAAAGGCAGCTTAAGTCAAGTAAGTGCCGTAGACTTAGGAACACATGTTACAACACAACTTTTAAAAAGACATTCCACTATTTCTGAAGAAATTGATCAAGTAATCTTTGGAAATGTTTTACAAGCTGGAAATGGCCAAAATCCCGCACGACAAATAGCAATAAACAGCGGTTTGTCTCATGAAATTCCCGCAATGACGGTTAATGAGGTCTGCGGATCAGGAATGAAGGCCGTTATTTTGGCGAAACAATTGATTCAATTAGGAGAAGCGGAAGTTTTAATTGCTGGCGGGATTGAGAATATGTCCCAAGCACCTAAATTACAACGATTTAATTACGAAACAGAAAGCTATGATGCGCCTTTTTCTAGTATGATGTATGATGGATTAACGGATGCCTTTAGTGGTCAGGCAATGGGCTTAACTGCTGAAAATGTGGCCGAAAAGTATCATGTAACTAGAGAAGAGCAAGATCAATTTTCTGTACATTCACAATTAAAAGCAGCTCAAGCACAAGCAGAAGGGATATTCGCGGACGAAATAGCCCCCTTAGAAGTGTCAGGAACGCTTGTGGAGAAAGATGAAGGGATTCGCCCTAATTCGAGCGTTGAGAAGCTAGGAACGCTTAAAACAGTTTTTAAAGAAGACGGTACTGTAACAGCAGGGAATGCATCAACCATTAATGATGGGGCTTCTGCTTTGATTATTGCTTCACAAGAATATGCCGAAGCACACGGTCTTCCTTATTTAGCTATTATTCGAGACAGTGTGGAAGTCGGTATTGATCCAGCCTATATGGGAATTTCGCCGATTAAAGCCATTCAAAAACTGTTAGCGCGCAATCAACTTACTACGGAAGAAATTGATCTGTATGAAATCAACGAAGCATTTGCAGCAACTTCAATTGTGGTCCAAAGAGAACTGTCTTTACCAGAGGAAAAGGTTAACATTTATGGTGGCGGTATTTCATTAGGTCATGCGATTGGTGCCACAGGTGCTCGTTTATTAACGAGTTTAAGTTATCAATTAAATCAAAAAGAAAAGAAATATGGCGTGGCTTCTTTATGTATCGGCGGTGGCTTAGGACTCGCTATGCTACTAGAGAGACCTCAGCAAAAAAAAAACAGCCGATTTTATCAAATGAGTCCTGAGGAACGCCTGGCTTCTCTTCTTAATGAAGGCCAGATTTCTGCTGATACAAAAAAAGAATTTGAAAATACGGCTTTATCTTCGCAGATTGCCAATCATATGATTGAAAATCAAATCAGTGAAACAGAAGTGCCGATGGGCGTTGGCTTACATTTAACAGTGGACGAAACTGATTATTTGGTACCAATGGCGACAGAAGAGCCCTCAGTGATTGCGGCTTTGAGTAATGGTGCAAAAATAGCACAAGGATTTAAAACAGTGAGTCAACAACGCTTAATGCGTGGACAAATCGTTTTTTACGATGTTGCAGATCCCGAGTCATTGATTGATAAACTACAAGTAAGAGAAGCGGAAATTTTTCAACAAGCAGAGTTAAGTTATCCATCTATCGTTAAACGGGGCGGCGGCTTAAGAGATTTGCAATATCGTGCTTTTGATGAATCATTTGTATCTGTCGACTTTTTAGTAGATGTTAAGGATGCAATGGGGGCAAATATCGTTAACGCTATGTTGGAAGGTGTGGCCGAGTTGTTCCGTGAATGGTTTGCGGAGCAAAAGATTTTATTCAGTATTTTAAGTAATTATGCCACGGAGTCGGTTGTTACGATGAAAACGGCTATTCCAGTTTCACGTTTAAGTAAGGGGAGCAATGGCCGGGAAATTGCTGAAAAAATTGTTTTAGCTTCACGCTATGCTTCATTAGATCCTTATCGGGCAGTCACGCATAACAAAGGGATCATGAATGGCATTGAAGCTGTAGTTTTAGCTACAGGAAATGATACACGCGCTGTTAGCGCTTCTTGTCATGCTTTTGCGGTGAAAGAAGGTCGCTACCAAGGCTTGACTAGTTGGACGCTGGATGGCGAACAACTAATTGGTGAAATTTCAGTTCCGCTTGCTTTGGCCACGGTTGGCGGTGCCACAAAAGTCTTACCTAAATCTCAAGCAGCAGCTGATTTGTTAGCAGTGACGGATGCAAAAGAACTAAGTCGAGTAGTAGCGGCTGTTGGTTTGGCACAAAATTTAGCGGCGTTACGGGCCTTAGTCTCTGAAGGAATTCAAAAAGGACACATGGCTCTACAAGCACGTTCTTTAGCGATGACGGTCGGAGCTACTGGTAAAGAAGTTGAGGCAGTCGCTCAACAATTAAAACGTCAAAAAACGATGAACCAAGACCGAGCCTTGGCTATTTTAAATGATTTAAGAAAACAATAAAAAATAGTTCAGCAGAAATTATTCTGCTGAACTATTTTTTTTCACATTAGGTAGCCGTTTCAGGCCACGAATCGGTTTTACTTTTAAGACATCTAAGAAGAAAGTAAACACAGGGATTCCTACAATAAGTCCCCATACACCGAAGAGACGCTCACTAACTAATAAGATGACAAACGTATAAAAGATTGGTAACTCTGTTTTACTAGACATGAATTTAGGATTTAGCACGTAAGATTCAAATAAATGGACGATTGTAATTAAAGCTAAGATATAAATCACATCGTTCAAGCCGCCTTGGGAATAAGCGATGAAACTTAGCGGAATGCAGGAAATAATCACACCAGCAACTGGGACTAAGCTCAAAATGAAGATCATAATGGCTAAACTAGGTAGCTGAGTAAAGCCGATTATCGCCAAGGCCAAGGTAGTAATGACTGTATTCACCACAGCAATGAAAAACTGAGCTTCCATTACGACACCAAATGTGTTGACGAACTTGTTGGCGAAATAATAGATATCCTGAAAAAACCAATCAAAATCACTTTTTAAAAATAACTTAGAAAAATCAGCCATTTGCTTCTTCTCAATCATAAAGAAGAAACTTAAAATAAAGGACATGACAAATGATAAGCCGACAGCGCCAATATCTTGAATGTAGCGTAAAATCATTGAAGCACCATTCTGGAGTTGAGAGAGTAAGTTAGATTTTTCCAAGTATTGATCAATAAATTGCAATACTTGATTTGTATCTGTATGTGGACTTTGATAAAAATCAACTACAGAATTAATCATTTGAGTCGTTTGGTTAACTAGAACGGGAACATATTTAGTAATCGCTAAATAGATTAGAAAAACAACCAATGCATAGGTTAAGAGAACGATGACAATCGTCGGGATTTTCATATAGCGTTGAACAAAATGGACCAAACGAACAGCTAAATAGGTAAAGATAAATGTTAAAAGAATTGTTGTAATCATACTTCTGGATAAATAAAGCACAAAAATAATCAAAGCAAGGACGCAAAAACGTCGCAAACGTTCATTTTGAATAAATTTTTGATACAAACTCATAGGGGAAACTCCTTCTTTACTGAATAATCAATCCTGTTAAGAATAACATAACCATACCGATGGCAGCTAGGCCGCAAACAATAATATGGCGGCGTTTGTACATCACTACAATGGCGATGAACTCTCGAATAAACGCGTTAGGTAAAAAATAAAAAGCGGTTTTTGCACCAATGCCATCTGCTTTTAAGCCAGCCATTCGAGCGAAAAGACCCGCCCGGAAAAGGTGATAATTGTTTGTAGTAAAAATGGCTTGGAAATTAGCATTTCCAAAATCCTCAATCATTGTTTCTTTGGAAAAACGCATATTTTCTAGTGTGTTTTTTGAATGAGCTTCTACTAAAATATCATCATCAGGAATACCTTGTGTCAAAGCATACATTTTCATCGCGACACTTTCAGGAAGTAATTCATCAGGGCCTTGGCCACCAGACATGACGATTTTTGGTGGATTTAACGTTGCGCGATTTTGGGCCTTGTAAAATTGAATGGCTTTGTTGATGCGGGCTTGCAATAACGGCGGCACAATCTCACCATTGATTAACCCAGAACCTAACACAACAATATAATCCTGTGTATATTTTGGCTGATTAAATTGATACAACGTAGAAACGGTCAAGAAATTATAAAAAACAAACGCGAAATAAGTCAAAATAAACGGTGCAATAGTTAGTGGCAAGGAGAGCCAAGTCGGTAATAATGATTGGAAAAAGAAATTATAAATTAACAATAATGTCAAACCAATCGCCAGTAACAAAGTCAACAAGTTCCCTAAAGAACGACCCTCTTTTCTCATAACAACGACCGCATTCCAATAGAGGAAAATAATTAAGGCATAGAGTCCTAAAGCCAAAGCGATAAAAATCGCCAGCAGGGCAATAATTGCTAAGGTGATTAGAAAGTAGTTGCTTGTACGAATCGCGGTAATTCCTAAATAAGTCGCTAGAACCACAAGAAAAATATTAAACAATGTTCCGTTCAGTAAACGCCTTTTTTCTTTGAAGTAGAAGAGCGCAAACAAGCCAAAAAAAGCAATGGGAATTAAAAAGAAGGCTGTACCACGAATGATTTCTAAATATAAAACATATGAGAAGAACATAAAGACAGTCCAGCCAAACATCCACGGCAACCAATCGTGTTCTTTTTTCTTTTTACGCCACGAGGGAATGAAAAAGAGACCCAATAAATAAACACCTAAAAAGGTTAAATCACCATAAAATTGCATAAATAAACTCCTTTAAAACATTTTTCCTCTTCAGTATAACGAAAACTCTTCAAAAAAAATAGAGGAAGCACTTAGTTTCAGAAAGTTTTCTTGTTCTTTTTTTATAAAAAAAACCTGACGATTAACGTCAGGTTTTTGAGTCAGTATTGTTTAATTAAGCTTTAGTAACGTTAGTTGCTTGAGGGCCACGTTGACCTTCTTCGATTTCGAAAGTTACTGCTTGACCTTCTTCTAAAGTTTTGAAGCCGTCACCTTGGATAGCTGAGAAATGTACGAATACATCGTTTCCGTTTTCTGCAGTGATGAAGCCAAAGCCTTTGTCTGAGTTAAACCATTTTACTGTACCTGTTTCCATAATAAATATCCTCCTAGATGTGTGTTATAACACATTCATATTTTGCAATTACTTGAAAGGTGAAAAATGTGGAAGATGTTTATTTGAAACAGCTACCCATATTACCGAACAAAAACTACATCTATTACTATAGCATACTAACTGGTTTTTGTATAGCGATAACCTTATTTTCTTTTTTATCGGATGTTTTTTAAAAACTAGAAAGTAAAGATAAGGCTGTTATAGTGCTGTTTCAATAAGTCTCAGAAAAAAAGCCCATTGTAAGGCGCTTTCTTACAATGGGCTTTTTGCCTGTTTTTAATAACGGAGGATAGCCGCTAAAGATTTTTCATCTGGTGCAGCTTTTTGGTCTAAAACAAAAACTTGACCGCCGTTTTGAATGACTTGGTAAGCAATGGTGTTTAAAAGTTTGCGACGATCGTACTCTTCAGATGACATTTCATTGTTTTCAGTAACAAAGAGTGACGTTGCAATAAAAAGATGGGAAATTTTGCCGTCAGCTGCCGCTGGCGAAATATCTGTAAATTGATCTAAGAATTTACGATCTAGTAATTTGTTATAAGAAGCTGTTTCTTTTTCTGTTAACTCTGCAGCTATTTTTTCACTAGCGCTGCGGATATCTTGAATGGTTGCTTGTGCAGGTGAAGCAGCAACTGAAATCGAGCAATCATAATAAGGATTTTTAGCAATCTTTTTAAAGAGTGTTTGGTTTTCTGGTAAAGCATAAAGATAAAGCGGTAATTTTTCAGGATTATCCAGTTGATCTTTTAAGAAAGTATCGACTGCTTGATAGTAGTTCACCCAATCAATTTCAACTTCTTTATCTTTAGTATTGATGCTATGATAAGCGACACCTTCTTTAGAACCGTTAGAACTACCTTGAGTTGAAAAGTTTAAATTACCCCCCGTTAATTCATCACCTAAAGCTGTAACCACGTCTGTTGGCGCGTCTTTAGGCAATTCAACAGGAGTCACAGTCGTATGATCGACCTTGTAAAGTTTCATTGAATCGCGATTTAGAGCAAGTAGGTAATAATGGTAGTTAAATTGTTTGTCTTTGACTAGTCCAAGTAAATAAGGAATCGTGTCCACGTAATATTGATCGTCAACGGGCACATCTAATCGTTGAACAAAGGTGTTCTCTGGAGATAAGATGATTGAAACACTTGCTGTGCCGTTGCGCCAGAAGGAAGCATCAGCTAGAAGTGCGTCAATTTTTTCTTGAAAAACGGCCCATTTTTCCTCAGGAAATTTTTTTTCAAAGCGTGTTTTTGCCGCTTTTGCAAAATTTTTCAAAACAAGCGAATCTTTTTCTACGTTTTGATGAGCGACATGGGTGTTAAACAAGAAAGTAACAAACGGTCCATGAACTTCTTCAGAAAATAATGTTGATAAGCTATCTTTTTTTTGATTTGCCATAATAAAATCCCCCTTCTAAAAGTAAGTGTAGCACAGGAAATCGAATGTTTAAAACAATATGTTCAATAAAAGAAAACGCTTTAAAGAATCTAAATAAAGGACTGTTAATGGTGCTCTAATAAAAGTTTTATAAAAAATATAGCTGAAACTCATGATAAAAAAGGCACAAACTACTATACTTACGTTATGCCAATTATCCCGAATTGGTTTTTTCATACTTACTCCTACCAAGAGTAAATAACAACCTTCATTTCCACCACAGACGACGGTCGTGGTGGTTTTTTTTGTTTAGGTTCTAGTTTTTGCTATTAACTTTTGAGAAGGACAGAGTAAGATAGTTAGAGAGATTATGACAAGTACGAGAATGGTGAGAAGAGTTATTAAGATCCCGTTTTGATAGGTTAACAATGGATTTCGCAAAGGTCTCATAATGTCACCACCTAATAGAATATGAGGCATATCCAAGTAGCTTAAGAGAATGTAAGGTTTTAAGTTCTCGTTAAGTAACGTATTGAGTACATCGTATTGTCCGATCACTAATGGAATAATTAAAACAGAGAGATTTAGAATTAAATTACTTGTTAGAATGCTGAATACTAAACTTAACAATGCTAGAAATGCTAGAAATAATATAAAAAAGAAGATTGTTTTAACGACAAAGTCATTTGTTGCTATCAAACTGACTTCCATATTTTTCGAACTGGTGGCAATCGGGTAATTAAACGCACCCAGTCCATTTTTCAGAAAGACAAATGCAAGTACAAGGAGAAATGCGCTGAGTAGGTTTGCAAAGAGCGACAAAACAATGGCAAAAAGTTTGGTGTAATATGTTCGTACATAAGAGTTAGGAGAAACACAATACCAAATGAAATTATGTTTTTTATAGTCTAAATTAAATAAATAAGCAATCTGGAAACTAATCAGAATTAAAATAATTTGCATTAATTGAGGAGAAGAAAAAACCAAATTTAGATATTGGATCACGCCCATCTTTTTTGGATTATCACTCGTTTTATTTAGCCCATTGTTTTTTAAATACTCCAGTACGGCCACTATACTTTTTTGTTCACTAATTGATCTAGCTTGCAAACTACCATCTAGAATTCCTTCTAGCGTTTTTTTTTTCCAAGTTATACTCATTTTCAACAATCGCTTTTTGATCTCCTTTCTTTAGAGAATCAATGAGTTTTTTTAAATAACCATTTGTTTCCTTGATGTCTTCAACGATTCTTGTTGCAGTTGGGTCATCTTTGATACTTTCAATCGTTGTTATGCCGGCATAGTAATTATCTTCGTAATATTTTACATAATTAAAATTGGCATTTCCTAGAAAAAAAGGAACGCTAATAACGAGAACGAATAATGCAAACAGAAAATAAGTGGTTTTCTCTCGAAAAATTTTAATTAGTTCAAATTTTATCATTTAGGCACGACCTTTCGTTGCATATAGTTCGTAGTATTCTTCTTTTAATTGTAGATAGTCTAGTGACGCTGATTTCAGAATACCGCTATCTAAAAAATAAATTGCATCACAAAGCTTGCTTATTTCGAAAATATTATGAGATGACAAAAGTAATGTTTTTCCTTGCTCTTTTAAAGTAAGAAAGACGGTTGTTAGGTACTCAACATTTTCAATATCGAGACCATTTAATGGCTCATCAAAAATCAGAAAAGACGCACCACTAGCGATGGCGACTGAGAGCAAGGCTTTTTGCTTCATACCTGCAGAAAGGTGTTTAATTTTTTTGTTTATGTACGTGTTAACACCGACTAAGTTAATGATTGATTCAAAATTAGCATCATGTTTCCATAATTTGGCCGCTACTTGCATATTCTCGTAAACGGTAAGATTTGCAAATAATTGATTCGCGGATTCTATGAAAAAGATTTTTTTATTGTAGTCAGTTCTGTTTTTGATTGATGTTTTGTCAACTATTACTTCACCAGATTCGAGCGGGATAAGTTGGACGATTGATTTAAAAAAAGTCGTTTTTCCTGTACCATTTGGGGCAACAATAGATGTGATTAATCCCGTATTTAATGTAAGCGACAAGTTATTCAAGATGTTTTTATTGTTCAATGCTACGCAGATCTTGGTTATTTCTATTGAATTATTCAATTTTTTCCTCCTTTTATTAGAAATTAGTTATATAGATTATATTAACATTAAATTAAAGAAAGAGAAAGGTTGTTTTTTGAATAATTATTTGGTAGCATAAAATTATAAATAGTGAAAATATATTATGTTAGGAGTAGAAACAATGGAAAAGAAAGTTGTGTATGGTTGTGTTCTAACAAATTTGTTGGGTGTTAGTTTGGTGTTTAATTCACCAGTAGAGGCAGAAGAAGTCATTCAAAATGATGCGTTAGTTGAATTGCAAAACGAAATTGGTAGTCAATCTGTTAACCCAAGAAACAGAGCTTATGTTGGTTGGGTCGTGAGGTATTTCCATCAATATCAAACTCGAGCAACAGGGAATTGGGCGCCAAATTTACATGGATATGTTTATGGGAAAATCAATGTGCGTAATGGTTATTCTGCGAATGGATGGACGTATTTGGGAACAACGAATAATTCTAATTGGTTTACGATTGAACACAAGTTTAGACAAAATTATCGAGTATGGTGAATCGATTATTTTATAATTAAGGATAAATAAAGAAGATAAACCAAATAAATGCCAGAAGGGGTCTCCTTCTGGCATTTATTTGGTTTATTATACAATGAATACGCTAGTTGTCGAATAAATTAATAAGTACAAACAACACAGAGCCACTGACTGTCGTATTACTTAAGAATTTGTCATTTCAAATTTACGGAACCGCAAGAAACGATTTGCTTCTTCCTCTAACTGAGTAATTTCTTCTTCTGTTAACTCTTCCGTAGTAATGTGAATATGTAATTCTTTTTGTGTGCTTGTCATAGGTGCCTGATGATTAATCTCTGTTTGTTGGGTGCGGCCCATTAAATAGTCCAAGGAAACAGAAAAATAGTCTGCTATTTTTAAAAGATTCTCTACTTTAGGCGAAGAGGTATCCCAACGACGAATTTGTCCATTGGAAATGCCGACGTTTCTTTCTAATTGGGCGAGGGTTAATTGCTTTGACTGAGCTAGTTGTTTAATGCGAGAAATTAAGGTCATTTCAAGTCCTCCTTGCGTTTTCCGTTTGCTAATTTTAAATTAGCGTAAAAGCGAATGGTTGTCAATTGCGAGCGTGTAATAAGAAGGTGAACATCTCATGAGTGATTTTTTAGAAAATTTCCGATGAAAAAAAGAAGAAATAGAGTTATTATTAGTAAGTAAACTGTTTTGGAGCGAGAGGGGATGAATCAATGGAGAAAATTAAAAGTTACCAAGAGGATTCTGAAGTGCAGAAAAATCGTTGGTGGATCTTAGTTTCTGTGGCTATGTTTACCTTCATGTCTACATTAGATTCCAGCATTGTAAATATTGCTTTACCGACTATTTCAAAAGAAATGTCCGTACCCATGAATCAAGCGGAATGGGTCGTATCTATTTATTTAATGGTTGTCTGTGCTTGTTTATTATTATTTGGAAAAATTGGCGACAGTTTTGGAAAAATAAAAGTTTATCGAATTGGCACGGTTATTTTTACGATTGGTTCGTTACTTTGTGGCTTTAATCAATCGCTGAGCTTTCTATTATTTGCGCGAGTCGTTCAAAGTATTGGTGCTAGCATGACCATGGCGACCAATTCAGGAATTATTACGGAAGTATTCCCTTTAAATGAAAGAGGGCGGGCGCTTGGTGCAGTAGGTGCCTTTGTCTCTTTAGGCGCGATTGCTGGTCCTGGGATTGGTGGATTGATCTTATCAAACTTTTCTTGGTCGTATATTTTTTGGATTAATGTTCCCGTAGGGCTAGTTACAATTTTAATTGGCGAAAAGTTCCTACCAAAAGATATTACAAAAACAAAAGAAAAAATCGATTTTTCAGGATTCGCTTGTATTGCCATTGCGATTATGACGTTCTTCGGCGGGATTTTCCTCGGACAAGAGAGCGGGTTTGGCTCGTTACAGTCCTATTTATTGTTCATTATTGCAGTAATCGCACTAGGATTATTTATAATGGTTGAACGGAAAAGAAAAAGCCCACTTATTAAGTTCGCAATTTTTAAAAACAAAATTTTTACTTTAAGTTTATTGTCTGCCGTTTTAATTTTTGCCTCAAACTTTTTTGTAAATGTTGTCATTCCATTTTATTTGCAGGATGCACGCAAACTAAGTGCTAGTTATGCTGGTCTATTAATGATGGTATTTCCGTTATTAATGGTGGTTGGGGCTCCTCTGAGTGGCTATTTGACGGATAAGATTGGCCCAGGTATTTTAACGTTTGGCGGATTGTTGCTCTTGTGCTGTACGTCGTTAATGTATATGTTTTTAGATATGAATTCGCCTATCTGGTATTATGTGATTGCAACAGCCATTATGGGCTTGGGAAATGCACTTTTCCAGTCTCCAAACAATACAATGGTTATGAGCAGTGTTGAAAAGCAAGATTTAGGTGTAGCAGGAAGTATGAATTCTTTTGCTAGAAACTTAGGAATGGTCATTGGGATTGCGTTGTCAACGACCATTTTATATCGTGGCATGAGCGAAGCCTATGGTGAACGAGTAACCACGTATCTGGCTAATCGCCCAGATATATTTATTGTGGGAATGCGTGAAACCTTTTTTGTCGCCTTTCTATTATGTGTGGCGGCCTTTATATTAACGATTTTACGTTTTCGGAAAACAACCAAATAAGTAAAAAGAAACAGACGAGAAAGATTCATGATTTTTCTCGTCTGTTTCTTTACTAGCTAAGAAAATAAGCAAATGCGATTGTATATTTCTAATTCTCTGTTACAATAAAGAAAGTAAACTGTACTAAACTGTACTACTTTTAAAAATGAATTTGACGATTAATTATCATAAGATTGTGTAGAAAATACCGTAGGAGGAATACAAATGGAACTGATAGGACATGGACATTCATGTATTGAAATTCGTCTAAACGACGGCACGAACCTTTTATTTGATCCTTTTATTAATGGAAACCCTTTAACGGACGTTTCACTTGCAGACTTACACCCTGATTACATCTTAATCACTCACGGACACAGCGATCATATTGGCGATATGCTAGCAATTGCTCAAGCCAACAAGGCAACAATTATTGCGATAGCTGAAGTGGCTACGTATGCGCAGTCGCAAGGGGTAAAAGCGCATGGAATGAATCTAGGTGGGCGTTATGTCTTTCCTTTTGGTTCGGTTAAATTTGTGCCAGCTTTGCATAGTTCCGGTTATGAAATAGACGGCGTAATGACCTACATGGGCGAAGCAAGTGGGATTATTTTAGAAGCAGAAGATAAAAAAATTTATCACGCTGGTGATACGGCGTTGTTTTCAGATATGCGCCTTTTTGCAAAAGACAAATCCATTGATGTAGCGTTCTTACCAATTGGCGATAATTACACGATGGGACCAGAGGATGCGCTAGAAGCAGTCTCTTACTTAAATCCCAAAATAACCATTCCAATTCATTACAATACCTTTCCTGTTATCCAACAAAATCCAGCAATATTCGTAGAGCGAGTAGTTGGCGGGAAAGTATTAAACCCAGGAGAGACGATCCTAGTTTAGGAGGAAATTATGGCGACGAAACATGATCAAATTTTAAAACATATTGAAGAATTACCGATTGGCGATCGAATCTCTGTTCGAAGCATTGCCAAAAGTTTAAGTGTTAGTGAAGGAACAGCGTATCGGGCCATCAAAGATGCAGAAAATATTGGGCTTGTTTCCACCATTCAACGTGTTGGTACGATACGAATTGAGCGGAAGTTAAAAAAACATATTGAAAAATTAACATTTGGTGAAGTGGTCCGGATTATTGAAGGGGATGTGTTAGGCGGTAGCTCTGGTCTAGACAAAGTCCTTAATAAATTTGTAATTGGTGCGATGACAGAAACCGCGATGACGCGATATATTACTCCCGGATCCTTAATGATTGTTGGTAACCGCCAAGGCGTGCAAAAGCTTGCTTTAGAAAATGGGGCAGCCGTTTTAATTACAGGTGGATTTGAAACATCTGAAGAGATTGCGCAGTTAGCAGATCGTCTGGGTATGCCTGTCTTGAGAACCACATATGATACATTTACTGTGGCTACTATGATTAACCGTGCTTTAAGTGATCAGCTGATTAAAAAAGACATTTTACTCGTCAGTGATATTTATACAGCGCTTGAAAAAACCAATTATTTGTTGACAACTCAAACGATTGCAGATTATCAGGCATTATCTGAAAGTACCCATCATTCTCGTTTCCCAGTAGTAAATAAGAAATTACGTTTAGTGGGGATTGTCACAGCCAAAGATGTCATTGGTAAAAGTGAACATTTAACCGTGGATAAAGTCATGACCAAGGATCCCAATGTTGTGAAAAAGATGATGAGTGTAGCGAGTGTCAGTCATCAAATGATTTGGGATGGTCTAGAAGTCATGCCGGTGGTGGAAGATGATTTAGCGCTTGTTGGAATTGTTTCTCGCCAAGATGTGATGAAAGCCATGCAATTGGTGCAACGACAACCACAAATTGCAGATACAATTTCAGATCAAATTTCCGGGGAAGTGATGCCTGTTGAAGAAAATGGCAAAGAAACAACCCGTTTTCGTTTTTCGGTTGCGCCCCAAATGGTTAACAGTGTTGGTACCATCTCGTTTGGTGTCCTAAGTGAAATTATTTCTAACGTGACACAACGAACAATGTTGATGAATCAAAAAAGAAATGTATTAATTGAACAAGTGAATCTACATTATTTGCGGCTAATCCAGTTGGAAAGTGAATTGGACATTCGTCCACGGATTTTAGAAATTGGTCGTCGCTCTGCAAAATTAGATATTGAAGTTTATTTAGAAAATGTCATTGTGGCAAAAGCAATTGTTGTTTGCCAAGTGATGGAGAGAACGTAGGAGGCTACAAAGAATGGACGTAGTAAAAGAAATTATGGCAGCAATTAAACAATATGAAACAATTATTATTCATAGACATCAAAGGCCCGACCCAGATGCGATTGGCTCACAGGTTGGGTTAGCAGAACTCTTAAGAGCGAGCTTTCCTGAAAAAAATATTTATCAAGTAGGCGGACCAGTGGAAGGCTTAGAGTTTTTAGCTGAAATGGATGTCATTACTGACGATGTCTATCGAGGTGCATTAGTCATTGTAACAGATACTGCAAATGCTCCACGAATTAGTGATGCGCGTTTTTCTTTAGGCGATCAATTAATTAAAATCGATCATCATCCGAATGATGAACCCTATGGAGATTTAGTTTGGGTGAATACAAATGCAAGTAGTTGTAGTGAAATTATTGTTGATTTTTGGCAACAGCATTTAGCAGAATTAACGATGACAGATAATGCAGCTCGTTTATTGTATGCTGGGATTGTGGGGGATACAGGACGTTTTCTTTATCCTTCCACTTCGGCGCATACACTCGCTGTCGCTGCGCAATTGCGTACGTTTAACTTTAATGCCGCAGACTTAAATCGTGAGTTAGACCAAATGCCTTTAAAGGTTGCTAAATTAGCGGGTTATATTTATCAAAATTTAGAAATCGACGCAAATGGCGCTGCTCGTGTCGTTTTACCACAAAGTATTTTAAACAGTTATGATATTGTCGATTCTGAAACGGCAGCCATTGTTTCAATGCCAGGAAAAATTGAAGATGTTCTCTCATGGGCAATCTTTGTTGAACAGCCGGAAGGTTATTATCGCGTTCGGTTACGTTCCAAAGGGCCAATCATTAATACAATTGCTAAAAAACATCATGGCGGCGGCCATCCTTTGGCAAGTGGCGCTAATGCACGTGATGCGGCTGAAATTGAAGTGATTTACCAAGAAATCCAAGCAGCTTGCCAAGAGTGGGCTCAAAAATAAATAAGTAATTAGAAAGTAGTTATCGGACGTTGATAAATCATTAGGACTACTTTTCATTCACTAGAAAATAAGGTAAAATGAAAAAGAATTATTTTTTACAAAGGAGAACGTTAATGACAGAGCAATTACCAAACTGCCCTGAATGTGGGTCGGCATATGCCTATGAAGATCGCGGATTATTTATTTGTCCAGAATGCGGTCATGAATGGTCACCAACAGAAGAAGTTGCAGAAGAAGGCTTAGTAGTCAAGGACTCAAATGGCAATCTTTTAGCGGATGGTGACAGTGTTACTGTAATCAAAGATTTGAAAGTTAAAGGTGCCAGTGGCGCAATTAAACAAGGCACAAAAGTGAAAAACATTCGTTTAGTGGAAGGTGATCATAACATCGATTGTAAGGTAGATGGCTTTGGTCCAATGAAGTTAAAATCAGAGTTTGTTAAGAAAAATTAAATTTCATTTGAATGATGAGACAGTAAGAGTCTAGGACGCAACCAACGTCCTAGACTCTTACTAATGTTTATCGGTCTTGTATTTTATCATTGAACGAAGGCCGTGCCAAGCGTTGTAAAGTGTGAGGATTAACCCGATACCTAAAGGAATCCATAACCATTGCGGAGAATAAGCGGCATCTTTTAACGTTTCAGGGTTGATGGTCCATGATTCTTGCAATACTTGGAAACTAAAAACCATGAGAAATGTTGAAATAAGTAATAAAATAAACCGTAAATAATGAATCGTTGTTTGACGGTGAATCAGTGCAAAGAGTAAGTAGAGCACAAGTAAAAATAGCGGCACTCCAAACGCAAAATATGGCTGTAACATGAGAACGTCCTCCTTTTTCTTAATGATACTGCAAAGAAGATGATTTGCAAAATAAAATTTATTGTTGGTACATTTTTTTAGAAACAAGTATAGTGTTATTGAGGCATTCATACTTGAAATTGTTTATCTTGGAGGAATTTTTATGGCAGTATATAGCGAACCAATTAAATGGGCAATCATTATTTTCCCGTTTCTAGCATTTTTTATTTCTGGGGCATTATTAATCTATGAATACCGCAAATATGGTTCCTTTGTTTGGACACGAGCAATGATTTTGTATTCATTTGTTTTTTATTTATTATGTGCCTATTTCTTGGTAATTTTACCGTTGCCATCTCGGGCAGAAGTGGCTCAATACACAGGACCAACAATGGAACTGCGGCCTTTTCATTTTATTTCAGGGATTTTAAATGAAACTGTTTTTTCGCTCAAAGATCCTAGTACGTATTTGCCAGCATTAAAACAGCATGCCGTTTTAGAACCACTGTTTAATGTTTTATTAGTTTTACCTTTTGGTGTGTATTTACGGTATTATTTCAAATGTTCATTTTTAAAAACAGTTCTTGCGAGTTTTTTATTGTCATTATTTTTTGAATTAACACAGTTATCTGGCCTTTATTTTATTTATCCACGTTCGTATCGCTTGGCGGATGTCAATGATTTAATTAATAATACCGTCGGAGGCATGGTCGGTTATTGGTTGACGCCGCTCTTTACCTTTTTATTGCCAACAAGAGAAGAAATTGATGCCACCTCTTATGAAAAAGGGCAAACAGTTAGCCTGTTAAGACGTTTCTTTGCATGGGGGATTGATTGGTTGGTGATTGGCTTTGTGCAAGGCCTGCTCGTTTTTGGACTAAATTTCATTCCAGCTTATAAAAATTGGGCAACCAATTATCCGATTTTTTCAGATCGGACGTGGTTCTTTATCATGGTGTTTGCGGTCTTTATCGTCATGATGAAACTGACAAATGGTCAAACGTTAGGGAAAAAAGTTGTTCGCATTCGGGTGGTTGAAACAGGACATGAAAAAATTCGTTTAAAAGCCTTGTTTGTTCGCTACGGTTATTTGTATTTTGTGTATGGTTTAATTAGTATTTATCTAGCTAATGCCGCTGATTTATTGAATTCTTCTAATCGGATGTTGCAAATGGTGTCACTGCTTCTGTATTTGTTCTGTTTAATTTTATATTTACTATTTTTGATCAACGTTTTGTTAACCTTGATTCGTAAAAAACGGCGTTTGTTTTATGAAAAAGCCAGCCATACTTATACAGTCAGTACATTAGAAGTTGCGAAAACAAAGGAATCAGCAGGTGAGTAAAAGTTGTTTTTGTGTTATAATGCCAAAGTGCATAAAGAATTTAACGAGAAGAGGTGAGGCAAGTGCCTTCATTTAAACAATTTCAATTTCAACCTTTTATCAACGAAGCACTCGCAGAAAAAGGGTTTGAAGAACCAACAGAAGTCCAAGAAAAATTAATCCCAATCATTAAGAAAGGGAAAAGTGTCATTGGACAATCGCAAACAGGAAGTGGAAAGACGCATACTTTTTTACTTCCATTAATGGATAAAGTTAAGCCAACTATCGACGAAGTACAAATTGTGATTACTGCGCCTAGTCGTGAATTAGCCAATCAAATTTATCAAGAAGCGCAGCAACTGGCTCGTTTCAGTCAACCAGAAATTCGCGTGTCAAATTTTGTTGGCGGAACAGATAAACAACGTCAATTAAATAAATTAAAGCATCAGCAACCTCATGTGGTGATTGGTACACCAGGGCGTATTTTAGATATGATGAATGAACAAGCCTTGAAAGTGCATACGGCTTTTGCCTTTGTTGTCGATGAAGCAGACATGACATTAGATATGGGCTTTTTAGCAGAAGTCGATCAAATTGCTGGCCGTTTGCCAGAAAAATTACAAATGCTCGTTTTTTCTGCAACCATTCCAGAAAAATTACGACCATTCTTAAAAAAATATTTAGAAAATCCAGTGATTGAACATATCAAACCAAAAGCAGTTATTTCAGAAACAATTGACAATTGGTTGATTTCCACCAAAGGAAAAAACAGCAATCAAATAATTTATCAATTATTGACTATCGGGCATCCTTATTTAGCGATTGTTTTTGCAAATACTAAACAAAGAGTTGATGAAATCACCGATTACTTAAAAGATCAGGGCCTAAAAGTTGCCAAAATTCATGGAGACATCACACCACGCGAAAGAAAACGTGTGATGCGTCAAGTTCAAAATCTTGACTACCAATATGTGGTAGCTACTGATTTAGCCGCGCGTGGGATTGATATTGAAGGGGTTTCACATGTCATCAATGCAGAAGTTCCACATGAATTGGACTTCTTTATCCATCGGGTTGGCCGCACAGGACGTAATGGATTGAATGGGACTGCCATAACATTATATTCACCAGCAGATGATGAAGCGATTACTCAGATTGAGCAGTTAGGTGTTTCTTTCAAACCAAAAGAAATTAAAAATGGTGAGATTGTAGAGACGTATGATCGCAATCGTCGAACAAAACGAGAAAAATCTCGAGAAGAATTAGACCCAACGTTAATTGGTTTAGTGAAAAAGAAAAAGAAAAAAATTAAACCAGGATACAAGAAAAAAATTAATTGGGCAATTGAAGACAGCAATAAGAAAAAACGTAAAATTGAACGTCGTCAAAAAGATCGTTCTGCTAGAAAAGCAAAAAAGAATTCTTCTAACTAACATTGTTGTGGATTATTTAAAGTAAGGGACGAGAATCGTAAAGATTCTCGTCCCTTACTTTTTTATATGATAAATATTTAAGTCACTTTTAAAATAACTCTTTTTTTAAAGTGACTATTGCTAAAAGTAGAGAAATTTACCGATTAATTGTAAAGATTTTTGTTAAAAACATCAAAATGTTAGTGTTTAGAACCAACATTTTGATGTTTTCTCAAGAAAAAAATGATAAAATTACAGATTTTTTGGCATGTTTTAGCAAAAAGTAGGAAGTTTCGGCCTTTTTTTTGTAAAAAAATCGGCTTTATTAGTTGATATTAAAGGAAATTCATTTTTTTTTACGGAGGATAAAAAAATTTCACACACAAAAAAATGCATTTTCTAATATAATATAAATAACCACTAAAATAAAGAATAAAGGAGCGAAGAGAGATGAAGATAAAAAGGTATTTATTAATCAATCGCTGGAGGAAACACGCGATTTGGTAACGTATTTTGATCGGTGCGTTTAGTTATGGGTAACAGAAAGAAGTTCTAGGAGGAAAGAAAAAATGAGAAGGATTTTGGTATTAACAAAGAACATTTTAGTTGAGCAAACATTTCAGCAGCAATTACAACATTTAAATTATGAAGTCTTTTGTACGAACTGCTGTGAAGAATCTATAGAACATGAGTTAACTTTTTTTAATTATTTTGATGCAATTGTATTAAGCGAAACACTTTCTCAGAACGATTGCTTGAGATTATTAGGAAGTCTTTCATCGTTAGAGAAGCCGATTTATCGACGTTCACAATCGATGTGTAATAAACGTGAAGCAGAGATTTGGCAGGAAAGAGGTATTATCCGGTGGTTAGGCCTCAAAGATTCATTGGAAGATATTCGTGAAAAAATTGACACTGTCGATCAAAGTTTTGCCGAAGTAACAGCCGAGCTACTTGATGACCAAGTAAAAAAGATTCGCTTTACAAAAAACGAGCAACGCTTTTTAAAAATCTTGTATCAGCATGCCCACGAAGGGTTGGATCGTGATCAAATTTGTCGCTTGCTTTGGCAGAAAGAACCAGATGCTTCTACAAAATCGCAGCTGTCTTTCGTATGTAAACGAGTGAAACAAAAATTTAGTGATGCAGGTATGAACGAAGAGATTATTACAACCTCTTGGGGAAAAGGGTATCAAATAAATGAACAAATTTTGCCTTATTTAGAGCAAACGTTATTTGAAACAGCTCAGTAAGGAAAGATTCCTACGAAAACAATTGACTTTTTAGCAGATCTTTCTTATACTTTTGACTATAAGCTAAAGGATATGAGGAATCTTATTTTGATCACAGAAAGCCGTTCATTGCTGAGAGAAGGGCATCAGATAAATTTACTTGCTCCCTTTAGATGGACTTGATAGAAATATCAACGCGACTCTGCGTTATAGAGCTTAAGAGGTAATGATCCAACATCATTGCAATCAAGGTGGTACCGCGAGCAATCGTCCTTGACTGCAATGGTGTTTTTTGTGTTCACAATCTGCCACTTAAGAGGGTACAAAATATAAATAGTTAATTATTAATAGAAAGTAGGAAAATCAATGAAAGAATTAACAAGTAGTCAAGTTCGCCAAATGTATTTAGACTTCTTTAAGTCTAAAGGACATTCAGTAGAACCAAGCGCTTCTTTAGTACCAGTAAACGATCCAACATTATTATGGATTAACTCTGGTGTTGCAACCTTGAAAAAATATTTTGATGGCTCTGTTGTGCCAGAAAATCCAAGAATTACGAATGCTCAAAAATCTATTCGTACAAATGATATTGAGAATGTTGGGAAAACGGCTCGTCATCATACAATGTTTGAAATGTTAGGGAACTTCTCAATTGGAGATTATTTTAAAAATGAAGCGATTCACTGGGCTTGGGAATTTTTAACTGGTGCTGAATGGCTTGCTTTTGACCCAGAAAAATTATATGTGACTGTTTATCCGAAAGATACAGAAGCAAAACGCATTTGGCGTGATGAAGTTGGTTTATCTGAAGACCATATTATTGATGTAGAAGATAACTTCTGGGATATCGGTGCGGGTCCAAGTGGTCCGGATACGGAAATCTTTTATGATCGCGGCGAAGAATTTTTAGATATTCCAGAAGATGATCCAGAAAATTATCCTGGTGGCGAAAATGAACGCTATTTAGAAATTTGGAACTTAGTGTTCTCTGAATTTAACCATACACCAGAAGATACGTATGAACCATTACCACATAAAAACATTGATACGGGCATGGGCTTGGAACGTGTTGTATCTATTATTCAAGATGCACCAACAAATTTTGAAACTGATTTATTTATGCCAATCATTCATGCGGTAGAAGCTTTAGGAACCAACGTAAAATATGGAGATGCACCACAAACGGATGTTTCCTTTAAAGTGATTGCTGACCATATTCGTGCCTTATCCTTTGCAATTGGTGATGGTGCGCTTCCTTCAAATGAAGGTCGTGGCTATGTGTTACGTCGTTTATTACGTCGTGCGGTAATGCACGGGAAAAAATTAGGCATTAATGAAGCCTTTTTATACAAATTAGTGCCTGTTGTTGGCGAAATCATGGTAAGTTACTATCCAGAAGTATTACAACAAAAAGATTTCATCGAAAAAGTGGTTCGGACAGAAGAAGAACGTTTCCATGAAACCATCAATGAAGGTTTAAGCATGTTAAATGAGGTTATTAAAGAAGTTAAATATGCAAAAGGCGATACATTAGATGGAAAAATTATCTTCAAACTTTATGATACTTTTGGCTTCCCGGTAGAATTAACGGAAGAAGTTGCGGAAGATGAAGGCTTGAAAGTCGATCATGCTGGGTTTGAAACAGAAATGGAAGCACAGCGTGAACGTGCTCGTTCTGCCCGCAGTAAAGAAACTTCAATGGGTGTTCAATCTGCTTTATTAACAGATATTAAAGTAGAAAGTAAATTTGTTGGCTATACAGAATTAACACATAATAGTGAATTATTTGTTATTATTCAAGGTGACGCACTAGTAAATGAAGCATCTGCAGGAACAGCCGAATTAATTTTTGCTGAAACACCATTTTATGCTGAAATGGGTGGACAAATTGCTGACCGCGGCTATGTAAAAAATACCGCAGGGGAAGTCGTTGCCAACGTGGTGGATGTGAAAAAAGCACCAAATGGTCAATTTTTACACAAAGTAGAAGTTTTGGCGCCATTAGCTGAAGGCCAAATTTATCAATTGCAAGTGGACGAACGGATGCGGACACGTATTTTGAAAAACCATACGGCAACCCATTTATTGCATCGTGCTTTAAAAGATGTGTTAGGGGAGCATGCCAACCAAGCAGGCTCATTAGTTGCACCAGGACATCTACGTTTTGACTTTACTCACTTTGGGCAAGTTACATCAGAAGAACTAGCGCGGATGGAAGCCATCGTTAACGAAAAAATCTGGGAAGCTATTCCTGTTGTCACAATTGAAACAGATATTGATACAGCGAAAAACATGGGCGCAATGGCGTTATTTGGCGAAAAATATGGCAAAGAAGTCCGTGTAGTTAATATTGGGGATTACTCTATCGAATTATGTGGTGGAACACACGTTGCTAATACAGAAGATATCGGGATTTTCAAAATTGTTTCTGAATCTGGGATTGGTGCAGGAGTACGCCGTATTGAAGCAGTGACGAGTAAAGAAGCGTATCAACTTTTACAAGAAGAAGAACGTCAATTGAAAGAGATTGCTACACTAGTTAAATCACCTCAATTAAAAGAAGTGGTTACGAAAACAGAGCAATTGCAACAACAATTACGTGATCTACAAAAAGAAAACGAACAATTGGCTGGCAAATTAGCGAACCAACAAGCTGGTGACATTTTTAAAGATGTCAAAGACGTCAACGGTGTTCGTTATATTGCCGCTCAAGTCAATGTTAAAGACATGAATCAATTACGCCAATTGGCCGACCAATGGAAACAAAAAGAATTGTCTGATGTACTAGTTCTAGCAACTGCACAAGATGAAAAAGTAAGCTTGTTAGCGGCTATGACAAAAGACATGAACGGAAAAGGCCTAAAAGCCGGTGACTTAATCAAAGCAATTGCGCCAAAAGTTGGCGGTGGCGGCGGTGGTCGTCCTGATATGGCTCAAGCTGGTGGGAAAAATCCAGCAGGGATTGCGGATGCCTTAGCAGAAGTTGAAAACTGGTTGGCAAATGCCTAATTAAAAATGTTTTCCCTATTATTAATATAAGGAGAATGCTCTTTATAGCAATAATGACAGCCCTCTTCAAAGTTATGAAATTGATTTTGAAGGGGGTTCTTTTTTATAAGTGATTACGGAGAGAAAACAGTAGATTGCACGAATGTGTAAGTTTTCATCTTCAATTGACAATGGTATAATAAGCAACGGAGGAATCAAAAATATGAATGAAAATCAATTATCAAAACGTCTCGCAACGGTTGGTGATTTAATCCCTAGAGGAAGTCGCTTAGCAGACATTGGTTCAGACCATGCTTATTTACCAGTTGCTTTAATGTTAGAAAATAAACTGTCTTTTGCTGTGGCTGGGGAAGTGGTAGAAGGCCCTTATCAATCTGCCAAAACCCAAGTCAGTAAATCCAATTTGACGGATAAAATTATCGTACGTTTAGCGAACGGGCTAGATGCAATTGAACCTGAAGATCAAATAGACGTCATTAGTATTTGTGGAATGGGCGGCACATTAATCCGAGATATTTTAGAAGCTGGACGCAAAAAAAATCGTTTAACAGGGAAGGAACGCCTTGTTTTACAACCGAATATTGGTGAACCAACTTTACGCCGCTGGTTAATGGCAAATGACTACAGTATTATTGATGAAACAATCGTGGAAGAAAACCGTAAGTTGTATGAAATTATCGTAGCCGAAAAAACAGAGCAATCCGTTTCTTATACGGACCGAGAATTACTATTTGGGCCAGTTTTAATTAAAAAACAAGGACCGGTTTTTACCAAAAAATGGCATCGAGAATTAAAACAGCGCAAAACTGTTCTTGCACAACTAGCAAAAGCAAGTGGAGAACATATTGAAAAACAAGTAAAACTACAGCAAGACCAACAATTAATTGAGGAGGTGCTGGCCAATGGCTGTGAACGGTAAGACATTGATTCGACGCTTCAATGACTATTGTCCCGAATGGTTAGCAGAAACGGGAGATCCTGTGGGCTTGCACATTGGTACGTTAGATAAACCAATTGAAAATGTGATGGTTACCTTAGATGTTCGTCCTGAGGTCGTTGCAGAAGCAATTGAGAAGCAGGTTGATTTAATTATTGCGAAACACCCACCTATTTTCCGCCCAGTTAAGCGATTAACCACAGATAATTTTCAAGAAAAAATGTACGCTGATTTATTAAAACACGATATTGCTGTTTATGCAGCGCATACTAACATGGATATTATTGACAATGGGCTAAATGATTGGTTTTGTGAATTATTGGGAATTAAACAGACCACCTTTTTAACTAAAACACATACTGTTCCTTATAAAAAATTAGCCGTTTTTGTGCCAGTTGATGAAGCTCCGCAAATGAGAGAAGCTTTAGGTCTAGCTGGCGCTGGAGCTCAAGGTGATTATTCTAAAACAAGTTACTCTTTAATTGGAACAGGACGTTTTACACCAACACAAGGAGCAAATCCCACGATTGGCGAAATTGGTCAAGAAAGTGTCGTCCAAGAAGCAAAAATCGAAGTGATTTTCCCTGAAACTAAGCAGGAACAAGTTCTTGCAGCTATGTTACAAGCGCATCCTTATGAAGAACCGGCGTATGATGTTTATACCATTGAAAATCAATCAAAAGAATTTGGTTTAGGTCGGGTTGGAGTATTAGACAAGCCTGTGAGACTCTCTGATTTTGTACAGCAAGTCAAGGAAGCTTTCCAATTGGATGGCTTGCGGGTCATTGCAAAAGATGACACTAAAATGATTCAACGGGTAGCCATTTGTGGTGGAAGTGGTGAAAAATTCTATCATGATGCATTACGTAAACAAGCCGATGTCTATATTACTGGTGATGTGTATTATCATACGGCACATGACATGATTGCTGAAGATTTACCAGTCATCGATCCTGGTCATTACATTGAAGCGCTTTGTAAGCCAAAACTTGTGGAATTAATGAATCAATGGAAACAAGAAAATGAGTGGGCTGTATCCATTTTTGAATCAGAAGCGAATACCAACCCATTTCGTTTTAAATAAAAAAATGAAGATTAAAGGAGTGTTCTTTTATGTATGAAAATTTATTACCTCGTTTTTTACGCTATGTGAAAACAGAAACACGCTCAGATGCAACAAGCACAACGACACCATCAACACAAACACAAGTAGCCTTTGCACAAACCTTAAAAAAAGAATTAGAAGAATTAGGGATGAGCGATGTTATTTATAACGAAACAAATGGTTTTGTGATTGCTACGTTACCTAGTAACGTGGAGAAAGACGTTCGTTCAATCGGCTTTATTGCCCATATGGATACGGCTGATTTTAATGCAGTGAATGTTTCTCCGCAAATTGTTGGGAACTATGACGGAGAATCAACGATTCCTTTAGATAAAGAAGGCAAATTCACTTTAAATACGAAAGACTTTCCTAACTTAAAAAATTATCGTGGTGAAACACTTATCACAACCGATGGTACCACTTTATTAGGAGCTGATGATAAATCAGGTATTGCGGAAATAATGACAGCCATGGAATATTTAATTAATCACCCAGAAATTAAACATGGTACCATTCGTGTGGCTTTCGGTCCTGACGAAGAAATTGGTGTAGGTGCCGACAAATTTGATGTCGCTCAATTTAACGTGGATTTTGCTTATACAATGGATGGCGGACCAGTAGGTGAATTACAATTTGAAACGTTTAATGCGGCGCAAGCAGAAATTACAATTCAAGGGAAAAACGTTCATCCAGGAACAGCAAAAAATACAATGATTAATGCGTTACAATTAGGAATTGATTTCCATAATGCCTTACCTGCTGACGAAGTTCCAGAAAAAACAGAAGGTGAAGAAGGCTTTTATCATTTAGCAGCGTTTGCTGGAACGCCAGAAGAAGCTACAATGACGTATATTATTCGCGATCACAATCGCGAGATTTTTGAAGCACGTAAAGCTAAAATTAAAGAAATTCAGCAAACATTGAATGCACCATTTGATGAAGAACGAATCAAAGTTGATTTATTTGATCAATACTATAATATGCGAGAAGTGATTGAAAAAGATATGTCCATTGTCGAAATTGCTAAACAAGCAATGGAAGAATTGTCAATTCAACCAATTATTGAACCTGTTCGCGGTGGAACGGATGGCTCAAAAATTTCTTATTTAGGGATTCCAACACCAAATATCTTTGCTGGTGGCGAAAATATGCATGGCCGTTTTGAATTTGTTTCATTACAAGCCATGGAAAAAGCGACCAATGTGATTATTAAAATTGCTGAATTAAATGCAAAATAAATGAGGTACTCAATAGGAAAGTAAGAAAACGGGCAACCGAGAGCTTACTTTCCTGTTGTAGTTTCATGAGTCATTGAAAATTTTTTTGCAATTAGAATCAGAACAAGGTATCCTAGTACAGTAACTAGTTAGGAGGCCAGAAAGAATGCTTCAGTGGATAGTAATCATTTATTTCCTCGTCATTAATTTAGTATTGTTTAGTATGATGGGTTATGATAAAAAACAAGCAAAACGTGGGAACTGGCGTATTCCGGAACGCCGCTTATTGATGATAGGACTTGTCGGTGGCGGTCTAGGTGGGCTAATGGGACAAAAGAAATTTCATCATAAAACCCAAAAACCAGTTTTTGCATTGTGTTATTCAATTGGCGTAATCGCGATGATTAGTTGCATCTATCTAACATTTAAGTAAGAACAAAAAAGGAGAAGCGATGAAAGGAAAAGTAAAAATTGGCTTAAATATGTTGTTAATGATTATCGTTTTAGGCGTAATCTTTTATGTCATGGATAATTCATTAAGTGATATTTTTGCTCAACTGATGGAAACGAGTTGGCTGGTGCTGATTGCTGTTATTTTTTTTGGTGTAGTTTATCAATTTGCAGAAGGGCGCTCAATCAAGGAAATAGCTCGTTATTTTAACAAAGACTTTACAACAGTGGATGGTTTTTTTACTTCTTGTTATGTAGCATTTTATCGGATTATTTCATTTGGCACGGGAACCTTGCTTTCAGAAATTTATTTTTATAAGAAAAAGGGAATTCCTGTTTCTAAAAGTGTAGGGATAACGGCATTACATATGATTATGTACAAAGCAGCCGTGATTTTTTTAGCAATTATTGGTTTGATTATTCAATTTTCCCTGTTTTATGAAAATGCGCCTAAGATGATTCCATTCATTTTAGCAGGTGTTATTTTAACATTAGTAATAATTGCAGCATTGCTTATTTTATCTAGTAGCTTAAAGTTGCAAGTTTTATTGGTTAAGTTTGCCAATCGTTGGTTTAAACGACCAAAACTAAGAGATTGGGTGGATAATTGTAATTTACAAATCTATTCCTTGCGGGCGGCTGTCCAAACAATTACACAAGATCGCTCAGCGTTGCTTCGAATCTTTTCATGGAATGTATTTAAATTATTATTTTGGTACATTATTCCTTACATTGTTTTAGTAGAAAATCACCCGAATATTGATTTATTATTAGTGATGTCCTTTACCAGTTTTGCTGTTATTCTTTCAGGAGTTATTCCAACACCTGCTGGCATTGGTCCATTTGAATTTGTTTACTTATTGTTGTTTAAACCATTGGTCGGCAATGTTGATGCCGTAGCATCTGTTTTACTGTATCGATTTGGTAGCTTTGTGTTACCCTTTTTGATTGGCTTGGTTTATGTCGCCATTGAGAAACGAAAATCATTACGCATTGAGATTGAAGAAATAAAACGTCAAACAGATGAATAAGGTAGAACGAGAAAAAGAGTCGCTCTTTTTCTCGTTCTTTTTTTTTAAAAGGAATTGACTTGTACGAGGGATGTCTTATAATAGACTTAATACATGACTAAAAAATATTTTTTTGAACTAATAAAAATTATGGTAAAGGGGTGGCGAAAATTATTGCTGATTGTACAGCAGTGCTGTTATGCGGCGGGAAAAGTTCACGGATGGGATTTGATAAAGCATTATTGAAAATTCAAGGGCAATACGTGATCTTGCAAACAGCTGAAAAGTTAATGGAACTGTTCGAAGAGGTTATTTTAGTAACGAATGATAGTCAAAAATTTCCTACGGCGTTTAGAAAATGCACAATCATTCAAGATATGTATCTTGGAAAGGGGCCATTAGGTGGGATTGTGACAGCAATGAACTATACTCAGAAAGCTGAAGTGTTTGTAATTGCCTGTGATATACCAACTTTTTCTCCTAAACTTGTGTATCAGTTAGCCTCTAAGCGTGGACAAAATCAAGTAACAATCTTTGACTTTGAAGGTCGTCAAGAACCATTATTTGGCTTTTATCGATGTTCTTGTTTACCAACATTTCAAAAACAGCTTGCAAAAAATAACTATCAGATTCGCCAAGAATTTGAGCATCTATCTGTAAGAACGGTGCAACTATCAAAAGAGAATCAACTTAAAAATGTCAATCGAAAAGAAGAATTGTCTCAGTGGTATCGATAAAAAGGAGGAATCGTAATGGATTTTTTCAGTAGTGAAGAAATAGTTGCAAGCTTAGGTGATAAGGCAGAAATGAAAGGGAAATTATCGTTTGTTCGACTCTGTATTTTAGGCATCATGGCTGGTTTTTGTATTGCACTGGGTTACTTGGCGTTTATTCGTATCACTGGAACCGCCCCCACAGAATGGGGAAGTTTTAACAACTTTCTGGGTGGAGCTTTATTTCCAGTCGGATTGATAGCGCTTACTTTTGTTGGTGGTGAGTTAGCAACAGGCAATATGATGGTAATGACATTAGGCGTATTACAAAAAAAGGTTCGAGTGGGCGCTCTTTGTTATAACTGGATAGTTGTTTTATTGACCAATTGTCTAGGCGGATTTCTTGTAGCGTATTTATTTGGCCATATTGTTGGGTTAACTGAAGGTGCGTTTCTGGATAAAACAGTCGCAGTTGCTCAGGCGAAAATTGCTGATCCACCGATAGTTGCTTTTGTTTCAGGGATTGGCTGTAATATTTTTGTTTGTTTAGCGGTTTATCTCGGAGCGTTGGCAAAATCATATTTAGGTAAAATGTTTGGCTTATGGTTTCCTGTCATGGTTTTCGTTGTTTGTGGGTTTCAACACGTGGTCGCCAATGCATTTATTATTCCAGCGGCAATTTTTTCACAAAGTACCACAATCAGTTGGTGGGATTATTTGCAGAATACATTATGGGTATTTTTAGGCAATGCAGTAGGTGGCAGTCTTTTTATGGCCGTACCATTGATCTTTATGACAAAACCAGCAACTGTCAAACCAAGAGTTGAGAAAACGATTCAGACGGAGGAGCTCTATGGCAATTGAGATACCAAACATGATTCAAATTGGTTCTACTGGTCGGAATAGTGGCAAAACGACATTAGCCGAAGCCCTTATTAAACAGTACCAAGAAGTCTATCCAATTTATGGCTTGAAGATTATTACGATTAGTGGTCAACGAGGGGTGTGTCAACGAGGCACAAAAGGATGCGGAATTTGTACCAGTATTACAGCTGGTTATGAATTAGTAGAAGAGCAAGAGACGATTGGCAATAAAGATACCATGAAATTATTAGCTGCAGGCTGTCAAAAAGTTTTTCTATTGAAAGTTTTTCAAGAAAATTTGGCGGAAGCCATTCAGCAATTTCTGAAAGCTGTGCCGGCCCAAGCATTAATCATTTGTGAATCAAATTCATTACGTAATGTTGTGCAGCCAGGACTATTTCTTATGATGAATAACCAGAATCGCCAAAAAGAATCAGCAAAAAAAGTCATAGATAAAGCCGATTTTTGTTTACTATCTGCTGAAATACCAAAAGAATTGCGTATCTATTATCAAGGAGAACAACTTCAAGTTTCACTAAAAAGGGGGAATAAAAAGGAATGTGTGCATTAAGCTTAATTGAAAAAGAAGCGATTATTCTAGAAAACGATGCTGATCCACAACGAATTTTAAATATTTTAATTGAATTACAATTTGCTTCAGAAGAAGGGTATATCGATCAGGAGACAGCTCAATTAGTTGCAGAGCATCTACATTTAACGGAAGCGCGAGTCTATGAAATCGTCAGTTTTTATGCCATTTTAAAGACGGAACCGCAAGCGAAGTATGTCTTGAAGATTTGTAACAGCACACCGTGTCATTATACTGGTGGGGCGATGGTTGCCGAAGTTTTAGAAACCATTTTAGAAGTGCCAGAGAATCAGCCGACACCAGATGGCTTATTTATGTATCACAGTATTCCTTGTATCGGGGCTTGTGATTTAGGTCCAGTAATTAAAATTAAGGACACCGTTTTTAGTCAACTAACAGAAGAGAAAATTTATCAATTAATTCAACATTTACAAAATGATTGCTATGAAGGACTGTAGGAGGTGAGTCAATGCTTAAGAGAAACCAACCAATGTTATTAGAGAGAATGGGAAAAATGCAATCTGCGACCGATGTTGCTGAATATTGTAAATACGATGGATTTGATGGTTTAAAAAGAGCAATTTCACTATCGGATGAAGAAATTTTAAACGAACTGGATGTTGCTCACTTAAGAGGTCGCGGTGGAGCAGCCTATCCTTTAGGAAAAAAATGGCGCCATCTTTATCATGCAAAAGGAACCACAAAGTACATTGTTTGTAATGCTGATGAAGGCGAACCAGGGACCTTTAAGGATAAAGTACTTTTATCTGAAGATCCATTGAGTGTGATTGAAGGAATGATCATTGCTGGCTATTTATTTTCAGCAAAAGCAGGTTATATTTATATGCGAGGAGAATATCGCAGAATCCAAAAAACATTTCAAGAAGCACTGGATAATGCACGACAAGCTGGCTTTTTAGGGGAAAACATTTTAGGAATTGAAGGATTCAATTATGATATTACGATTATTTCTGGTGCTGGCGCCTATATTTGTGGGGAAAATTCAGCACTTTTAAATTCAATTGAAGGAAAAACGGGGCGGCCGCGTGTCAAACCACCACACTTAGCAGATGTTGGCTTATATTTGCAACCAACATTAGTGAATAATGTTGAATCATTTGCAAGTGTTCCTGTAATTTTACGAGAAGGTGGACAAGCCTTTTTAGAGATGGGTACTGCCGATGGTGGCGGAACAAAGCTAATTTGTTTGTCTGGACATATTAAAAATCGGGGCTTATACGAGGTCAACCTTGGAACACCATTAGAAGAAATAATTTATGGCGAGCAATACGGCGGAGGCTCTGCAACTGGTCGAGCATTGAAATTTATTCACTTCGGTGGACAATCCGGTCCAATTGGTGCTGTCGCAACGTTAAGGGATTGTTTGTATTCCTACGAAGATTTATGGGCCCATGACTTATCTGTCGGCTCTGGTGCAATTGTAGTAATGGATGATTCAGTCAATGTTGTGGACTATTTAGTACACGTGGCGGCCTTTTTTGCTCATGAGTCCTGTGGTAAATGCACCCCTTGTCGATTGGGAACAACTAGGATTTTGGAATTATTGAGTAAATTCAATCGGAAAGAGGCAACAGCTAGTGATTTGCCACGATTGGAAAAGATGCTCACGCATGTCACGCGATTATCAGCTTGTGGTTTGGGCCAATCCGTCGCAACTTCAATGAAGAGTGCATTGGCTTTGTTTCCAGAAGAATTTGAAACGACTGCTGAAACAGAAATCTATGCCACCAGCAAAGGAGGTTGGTAAAAATGAAAACAAAGTTGCATACGCAAACAGTTACGTTGTCTATTGATAACCAAGAAGTAACTGTGCCTAAAGGGACTACTATTCTCGAAGCAGCGAAAACGCTAGGTGTTGAAATTCCAACGCTCTGTCATTTAAAGGAATTAGCACCTGATGGTTCTTGTCGGATGTGCGTGGTTGAGGTGGAAGGCGGCCGACGTGGTGGCTTAACAACTGCTTGTACGGCACATTGTCAAGAGGACATGGTTGTGTCAACACATTCTGAAAAAGTTGCTGATTCCAGACGTTTTATGCTTGATTTATTATTGAGTAATCATAAATTAGAATGTTTTTCTTGTGGAAAAAACGGGGATTGTCAATTACAACAGTATGCGCTAGATTATGGGATTGATGCCACTAGCTTTACCGAGGGGAAAAGAATGCCTTGCCACCAAGAAGATACCAGTAATCCATTTTTCTCTTATGATCCAGAAAAGTGTATCATGTGTCGTCGTTGTGCCCGTGTCTGTCAATTGCGGCAGGGAAGAGATGTACTTAGTATTGCTAATCGTGGCTTTGAAACAAAAATGATGCCAAGTTATGGGCAGCCGTTTGATCAATCTATCTGTGAATCATGTGGCAATTGTGTCTCTTCCTGTCCTACAGGTGCGTTAACAGCAAAAGATACGAAAGAGTACCGCAAATGGGAAACCCAGAAAATCCCTACAACTTGTCCGCATTGTGGGACAGGCTGTCAGATGAATTTACTCGTTAAAAATAATCGTTTGGTGGGTGTTGAACCCCTGGATGGACCAGCTAATAAAAATTTACTTTGTGTGAAAGGAAAATTTGCTTCATATAAATTTGTTGGGTCAGGAGATCGCTTAACGGAGCCATTAATTAAACGGAATGGGATTTTTGAACCTGCTTCTTGGGAAGAAGCCTTAGCGCTTGTTTCGTTAAAATTTAACGAAATTAAAGCAGAAAACGGCGCGGATGCTCTTGCTGGTTTTTCGTGCTCTAGAGCAACAAATGAAGATAATTATGTCTTTCAAAAAATGGTGCGTGCTGCTTTTGGTACCAATAATGTTGATAACTGTGCCCGTGTTTGCCATTCGGCTTCGGTCCATGGTTTAGCCCAAACCTTAGGATCTGGTGCGATGACCAATCCTATTGCTGATATCACTGAAGATGTCGACATGATTTTATTAGTAGGTTCCAATCCAGAGGAAGCTCATCCAGTTATTGGTGCGCAAATTCGCCAAGCCATCCAAAGAGGAACGCAAGTTGTTGTTGTTGATCCGCGGAAAATTAACTTAGTGAAGGATAGTGCACTGCATTTACAAGTTCAGGCGGGAACGAATGTCGCATTTGCTAATGGCATGATGCATGTGATTTTGAAAGAAGGTTTAGAAGATCGCCACTTTATTGAAGAACGGACAGAAGGATTTTCAGATTTAGAAAAAATGGTGGCTGATTATACGCCGGAAAAAGTCGCAGAAATTTGTCATATTCATCCAGAAGATTTAATTCAAGCAGCACGCATGTATGCAAAAGCAGAGAAAGCACCAATCATTTATTGTTTAGGCGTAACGGAACATTCGACAGGAACTGAGGGTGTTATGAGTATGTCTAATTTGGCAATGTTGGTTGGTAAAGTTGGAAAACCTGGCTGTGGTGTCAATCCTTTGCGAGGTCAAAATAATGTTCAAGGTGCCTGTGATATGGGCTGTATGCCTTATGATTTCCCAGGCTATCAAAAAGTCAATAATCCAGAAGTAATCGACAAATTTGAAAAAGCTTGGCATGTGCCGTTAAATCGCAACACCGGTTTAACTTCTACTAAAGTCTTACCAGCAGCAACGGCAGGAAACGTCAAAGGCCTTTATATTTTTGGAGAAGATCCAATTGTTACGGATCCAGACACAGGACATGTTCGCCAAGCTTTAGAAAGTTTAGACTTTTTAGTCGTTCAAGAATTATTTATGACAGAAACGGCTGCTTATGCAGATGTCGTTTTGCCTGGCATTAGTTATGCAGAAAAAGACGGGACATTTACAAATACAGAACGGCGCGTGCAAAGAGTCCGTAAAGCTGTTGAACCAAGGGGACAAGCGCGAGAAGACTATGAAATTTTTTGTGAAGTCATGACACGGATGGGCTATCCTTGTGCGTATGAATCTGCAAAAGAAATTATGGAAGAAATTTCAGCTGTGACGCCTTCGTTTGGTGGAATTAATTATGAACGATTAGAGAAGGAGAGCTTACAATGGCCTTGTCGTAGCTTGACAGATCCAGGCACGCCGATTATGCATGTGGGCAGTTTTGCTCGTGGGAAAGGTTTATTTAAAGCAATTCCGTATAAGCAAGCACAAGAATTACCAGATGAAGAGTACCCGTATTTAATGTCGACAGGCCGAATGCTTTACCATTACAATACTCGAGCAA
The DNA here is from genome assembly GCF_051712085.1 of Enterococcus sp. DIV1537a. Classification (NCBI taxonomy): domain Bacteria; kingdom Bacillati; phylum Bacillota; class Bacilli; order Lactobacillales; family Enterococcaceae; genus Enterococcus; species Enterococcus sp. DIV1537a. The sequence goes on from NZ_JBIOOE010000001.1 coordinate 1,260,360, forward strand.
TGACAGGACGAACGGAAGGGATTAACCAAATAGCGAATCACTCTTATATTGAGATAAATGCAGTCGATGCACAAGCTCTGGGAATCCAAGAAGGTGACAAAGTGGAAGTTCATTCTCGCCGTGGCAAAATCGAAACCTATGCGGCTGTCGGAAATCGAGTATTTCCGCAAGAAGTCTTTATGACATTCCACTTTCCAGATGGGAATGTTAACGAGATCACCAATGCTGTATTTGATGATATCGCCACAATTCCTGAATATAAAGTTTGTGCCGTTGCGATTAAACCAGTGAATAAATAAAAAAGGATGGTTAAAACATGATCGAGTTGGAAGAAGCACGAGAGAAAATGACCCAACATATGAAGAGTCAATGTGAAACAGAAGAAGTGGCGCTGCTTGATTCCTTGGGGCGGATTAGCGGAGAAACCATTTTTGCAGAGACAGCGATTCCTCATTTTCCTCGTGCCGGGATGGATGGGTATGCCGTTCGTGCAGTAGAAACACGAGGTGCGACTGCTGAAAGCCCAAGTTGTTTAAAAGTCGTCGGTTCTTTAGTGGCAGGGGATTCCATGTTTTATTGTAATCAGACGAATAACTGTGCGATTAAAATAACAACAGGTGCTTTTATTCCAACCGATTTTGATGCTGTAGTGCCACAAGAATGGACGGATTTTGGGCAAGACCATGTTAAAATTTTTCGCTCTGTCACTGCGGGCCAAAACTATGCGGAAATTGGTGAAGATATTGCTTTTCAGCAAAAAATTTTAGCAAAACATCAACAGATTAATAGTCGCATGATTGGTTTGTTGGCAATGCAAGGGATTGATAAAGTTGTTGTTTTGAAGCGCATGAAGGTGGGAATTTTAGCGACCGGTAGTGAGTTAGTTTCTTTGGAAGAACCACTGTCAGTTGGGAAAATTTATAATAGTAATCTCTACATGTTAGCAGCTTTTGTCAAAGCGAGTGGTAATGAAGTAATCCACCTAGACCATTGTTCAGATGACCCTGAAGAATTAGCGAAGAGGCTGATTGAGATTTCACCAAAACTTGATGTATTAATTACTTGTGGTGGTGTTTCGGTAGGTGAAAAGGACAATTTACCTTTAGCGATTAAACGTATCGGAGGAACAGAGTTGTTTCATTTTGTAAATATGAAACCTGGAACCCCAGTTATGGCAAGTCAATTTCAAGAAACACTCATTTTAAGCGTTTCAGGCAATCCGTTTGCTGCAATGGTTAATTTACATCTTTTTTACTGGACATTATTAGCTACTTTTTTTAATTGTGTCGAGTTAAATCTCAAGGAACGAACAGTAATTTTAGCGCATGAATTAGCCCCTAGTAGACTACGTCGATTTTACCGAGCGAAAGAAATAGATGGCACAGTAAATTTAGTGACAAAAAGTCATCTTTCATCCAATTTATCAAATACTTTAGAAACAAATTGCCTGCTAGAACAACCAGCTGGTGTACTACTCAAAAAAGGCGCGCTTGTAAAAGTCTATTATTGGCAAACTTGATGACAACCTGACCTAAGATTAGTATGAAAGTAAGCCATCAGTCGAGTCGACTGGTGGCTTATTACTTATCAATTTTTAAGACTTAGACAAAAGTCTGGTCAGGCTAAGCGAATCACGTAATTTTTGTCGCTTAACATTTTTAACTTCGATTTCTCACTAAAAAAAATTATGGATGCCAGATTGTTTTTTTGATGCAAGAGTGATACACTTGAAAAAGAAGTATTGTGTAAACGTTAACAAATGTCAAATGTGAGGTGGAGAAATGGTTCAAAGTAAGGAATTTACGCACTTGAATACACAAGGAGAAGTGCATATGGTTGATATTTCGGAAAAAAATGACACTGAAAGAACAGCCCTCGCTTATGGAGAAATTCACATGTTGGAAGCGACAGCAGAAGCGATCCAGACCCAAATGATTAAAAAAGGTGAAGTATTACAGGTAGCAAGAGTCGCTGGGATTACCGCGGCAAAACGAACGTTTGAATGGATTCCTTTGTGTCATTTGGTTGCTTTGACAAAGTGTGAAATTCAGTTTAATTGGCGCAATCAAACTTGTTTAGAAGTACGTTGCTTTACAAAAACAGTGGGTTCAACTGGCGTTGAAATGGAAGCGCTAACAGGTGTGCAGGCAGCACTCTTAACAATTTATGACATGTGTAAAGCAATTGATCGCGGAATGACAATGACAAACATTGGTTTATTAGAGAAAAATGGTGGACGCAGTGGTCATTTCATTCGTTCTTCAATTAAATCAAAGGAAAGTGATGAGTGAACAGCATGAAAGATGCATTTAACCGTGAAATTGATTATGTTCGTTTGTCTTTGACAGATCGTTGTGACTTACGTTGCACGTATTGCATGCCAGCAACAGGTCTTTGCTTTTTAAAAAAAGAGCAGCTTCTAACAGATGATGAGATTATTTTTTTACTGAGGATATTAGCGAAAGAAGGCATCAAAAAAGTTAAATTAACAGGTGGTGAACCGCTTGTTAGACCAAATTTACTCTCTTTAATTAAAAGGATAAAGCAAATCTCAGGCATCGAAAAAGTAACCTTAACGACTAATGGCATGAAGTTAGCTCGTGAGGCTCAAGGATTAAAAGAGGCGGGCTTGGACGGCATTAATATTAGCTTAGACACTTTGGATCCAGAAGAATTTCGTGAAATAACAAGAGTTGGTCAGTTAAGGAATGTTCTGGCGGGCTTAGAACAAGCGATTGATGTGGGATTACCTAATATCAAAATTAATACTGTAGCTAGGAAAGAGCTAAGTGAAGCAACAATTGTAGAACTGGCTGAAATCGCTAAGAAAGAGACTGTGCATCTTCGTTTCATTGAAATGATGCCAATTGGATTAGGGAAGGAGCATCCAGGTAAGCAACAAGAAGAAGTAGAAGCCATTTTAACCAAATATTATGGAACGTTGCAACCATACCAAAAACCATTGGGCAATGGCCCTGCTAGTTATTACGCCTTAAAAGATTTTAAAGGGAAAATAGGTTTTATTAGTGCATTAGGGCATTGTTTTTGCGAGACGTGCAATCGAATCCGAATTACTGCAGACGGCCATTTAAAAACGTGCCTGCATTCTGCAGACGGCTACTCGTTAAAGGAAGCTTTAGCTAAGGAACAAACAGCAGAATTGTTAGGGATTATCAAGAGTGGCATTGCCTGTAAGCCTGAAAAACATCTTTTCTTGGAACAACAAGGGGAACAACGATTTATGTCACAAATAGGAGGGTAAGTATGAAAACAGGAGAAATTATTGCAATAAATATTAGCCCGCGAAGAGGCACACAGAAAAAGGAAATTCCTGAAGTCAACTTAATTAAAGGCTTTGGATTAGAAAATGATGCGCACGGCGGTAATTGGCATCGACAAGTCAGTTTGTTATCTTTTGAAGAAATAACGGCTTTCAATGAAAAAGGAGCTCGGGTTGGCAATGGTGCTTTTGGGGAAAACATAATCGTCTCAGGGATTGATTTACGTCAATTACCTGTTGGAACGAAAATGAAAATAGGCGATTCCGAATTGGTGGTTACTCAAATTGGGAAAGAGTGCCATAAACACTGTCAGATTTACGCGCGAGTGGGCGATTGCATCATGCCTAGAGAAGGAATCTTTGCAGTCGTTGTGACAGAAGGTCATATTAAAAAAGGAGACCAGTTAGACGTTGTTTAAAGTGGGAATTGTAACATTAAGTGATCGTTGCTTTCAAGGGCTTGCTGTCGACCAATCGGGTCCCTTGATTCGTGAACAGTTACCCGGGCTCTACCAGGTAACCAAACAAACCATTTTACCAGATGAAGAAAATCAATTAGTAGAGCTATTGCAAGAGTGGTCTAAGACCTGTGATTTGATTTTAACGACAGGCGGCACAGGGTTGAGTGAACGGGATCGGACCCCAGAAGCTACCTTACGTGTAGCAGAGCGAATCATTCCTGGGATCAGTGAGGGCTTGCGTCAACTTAGCTTGGAAAAAACACCATTTGCTATGTTAAGTCGAGGCGTTTCTGTTCAAAGAGGACGCACGCTCATTGTTAATTTGCCTGGTAGCCCGAAAAGTGTAACAGAACATTTGCATTTTTTGTTGCCTGTTTTGCCCCACGCTTTGGATTTAATCACAAATAAAAAAATCATACATGATGAGGAATAAACCATGAAAACAATTCGAACAGAAGAGGCAGTTGGCCTTCCGTTGAGTCATGATATTACGCGAATTGACTATGGGAAGACCAAGGAAGTGTGTTTTAAAAAAGGACATATAGTTGTTCAAGAAGATATTCCAATTCTTTTATCATTAGGGAAAAAACATCTGTTTGTTTCCTTGGATCCAGCAGAAATACATGAAGAAGAGGCAGCGACATTTTTGTATAACCTGTTAACAGATGACTCATGTCAGCCGAGTGAAGTCCATGAAGGAAAAATTGTTGCTAAAGCTAGCACGAGAGGTCTTTTAAAAGTCAATCGAGAAAAATTAATTGCTTTAAATGAAATTGAAGGTCTCGCCTTGTCAACTAAAGTTACCAATATAGAAGTTCAGAAAGATGAAAAAGTTGCAGCCTTCCGAGTGATTCCACTAACAATTTCTAAAAGCCAATTAGAAAAGGCACGCCAGCTCAGCGCGTCTGAGCCACTAATCTCTGTGAAACCTTTCAAAAAAATACGGGTCGGGATTGTAACTACTGGCAGTGAAGTTTACACAGGATTGGTTGAGGATGCTTTTTACCCTGTGTTAAAAGCCAAGTTCTCCGCGTATCCTTTAGTTACGATTGTCAAGCAAGAAATTGTCGATGATCAGCCGCAAAAAATTACTGTTGCGATCAAAAAGATGTTAGCACAAGGGCTTGATCTGATTGTTTGTACAGGTGGTATGAGTGTAGATCCTGATGACTTGACACCGTTAGCAATTAAGCAGACAGGTGCTGAAATCGTAACCCATGGGACACCAGTCTTACCAGGCTCAATGTTTTTGCTGGCTTATAAAGGAGAGCAAACGATCATTGGCTTACCAGGTGGTGTTTTATTTTCAGAAAAAACGGTTTTTGATTTGTTGTTACCAAGATTAATGGCCAAAGAAGTGATAAAAAAATCTGAAATTATTGACTTGAGTTATGGCGGGTATTTATAAAAGAAAAGAGGCGTTCAAATGTCTAAACAAAAAAAGGCTGTGTTCTTGCTTAGTTTATTCAGTTTAGTTGCCCTAATTGCTGCATGTACAAATCAGCCGCAAAAAGAAACAGTTTCAACAAAAAAAGAAGAAATAACCTTTGCGGCAGCAGCTAGCTTAGAATCAGTCATGGAGAAGAAAATTATTCCAGCCTTTGAAAAAGAGCATCCAGATATTCAGGTAACTGGAACCTATGATAGTTCTGGAAAATTACAGATGCAAATTGAAAAAGGCCTAAAAGCCGATGTATTTTTCTCGGCCTCGACAAAACAAATGAATGCATTGGTTGCAGAAAAACTAATTAGTAAGAAAAGTGTCGTTCCTTTATTGGAAAACCAGCTCGTTCTAATCGTACCTAATCAAGATCAAGCAAAGTGGCATGATTTTTCTGATTTAAAAAAGGCCCAAATGATAGCAATTGGTGATCCTGCGAGTGTTCCAGCTGGTCAATATGCCGAAGAAGGCTTAAAAGCTTTAGGTGCTTGGTCCTATGTAGAAAAACACGCAAGCTTTGGCACGAATGTAACAGAAGTCCTTGAATGGGTAGCTAATGCAAGTGCAGAAGCTGGCTTAGTTTATGCGACAGATGCAGCAACCAATTCAAAAGTAGCGATTGTTGCGGCCATGCCTGAAGCTGCTTTGAAAAAGCCAATCATCTATCCAGTTGGTAAAGTTGCCGCCTCTAAGAAACAAAAATCAGCGGATGCTTTTTTAAATTTTTTACAGAGTCAACAATGCAGAAAATATTTTGAAAATATTGGCTTTAAGTTAACAAAGTAGGTGGGAAAATGGATGTTCGACCAATTCTTTTATCTTTTCAGACAGCAATAATCGCCATTTTATTTACTTTTGTTTTAGGAACAGGCGTTGCGTATATTGTTTTTCGTTTGAAAAATCGTAAATTAAAAATTCTTTTGAATAGTTTATTTACGTTGCCATTAGTTTTACCGCCGACTGTTTTTGGTTTTTTTCTCTTAACTATTTTTGGTGTTCAGCAACCAGTGGGCCAGTTTTTACTTGATTTTTTTGCCATTCAAGTTGTTTTTTCGTGGCCAGCTACGGTTATTGCTGCCGTTGCTGTTTCATTTCCTTTAATGTATCGTTCAGCCTTAACGGCGTTTGAACAAATGGATAGTGAATTGTTGGCGGTGGCCCAGACACTCGGATTTTCGGAAAGTCGATATTTTAGAAAAATTGCGTTACCTTTGTCGATGAACGGTCTCTTGGCCGGTGGCGTGTTAGCCTTTGCCCGTGGGTTAGGCGAATTTGGAGCGACGACAATGTTAGCAGGGAATATTGCTGGCAAAACAAGAACGCTTCCTTTAGCTATCTACTCTGCTGTAGCAAGTGGGGATTGGCGCTTAGCCAATCAATATGTTGTAATTATGTTATTACTTTGCCTGATTATTTTATTTTTTACGGAATTTTTTAGTCAGCGCGCTTGGAGAAGATCGGAATGAGATTAATTGTTGATATTCAAAAAGAATTGAAAAGTCATACTTTGCAAATTCAGTTTGAAACAAAGACTCAAACAACAGGAATTTTAGGTGCTTCTGGTTGTGGCAAGAGTATGTTATTAAAATGTATTGCGGGTGTTGAGACTGCGGATAAAGGTCAGATTGTTTTAAATGATCAAGTCTTATTCGATGCTGAACAAAAGATCAATTTGTCGCCGCAACAACGAAAAATTGGTCTTTTATTTCAACAGTATGCGTTGTTTCCTCATTTGTCGGTAGTAGAAAATCTGACGTGCGTGACAAAAGATTTACAATTGGTCACTCAATTGCTTGCATCTTTTCACTTAACTAAAGTCCAAGAACAATATCCTAGTCAACTTTCTGGAGGACAAAGACAGCGAGTGGCTTTTGCGCGAATGCTAGCGGCTCAGCCGGCTTACCTGTTATTAGATGAGCCATTTTCCGCATTAGATGCACCCTTAAAGGAAGAGCTGCAAATTGAACTTCAACAGCGATTAAGTAATTTAAATCAACATGCCTTAATTGTGAGTCATAGTTTAGATGAACTGTATAAGTTATGTCAGAGTTTAGTGATAATCACAAAAAGCAAAACACTTTTTGGTGCAACAAATCAATTATTTAACCAACCTCAAACGATTGAAGCAGCTAAACTCACTGGTTGTAAAAATATTTGGCCTGTCAAACGCATAGATACGCACAGAGTCCAAGTGATTGGTTGGCAACAAACACTAATGGTTACACAAGAAGTTCCTATTTCTTGTCATTCTATAGGTATTCGGGCCCATGATTTCACAACAGAACCGCAGGCAACCAATCAAATCGAAGTGCATCACTTACAAACATTGTCAGCACCTTTTGAACAAAGTGCTTGGTTTCAACACCAACAAACCAAAATTTGGTGGAAAGGCAGCAATAGACTCAATCCGAAAGTTATTACTCAGTTATCCATTCCACCTACAGCAATTATGCCATTATGTCTATAAAATAGAAAAAGATTACGTGAAGCGGTTGACATATGATTGCATCTTCATTTATAATAGATTCATGAAAGGTTATTCATGTAAACGGAATAATCGCTATTATATAGGGAGTGAAGGTGTTTAAATGCAAAAGAGTTATAAACTAGAAGGACTTGATTGTGCAAGTTGTGCAGATAAAATTGAAAAATCTGTCCAAAAAATTCACGGAGTAGAAAAAGCGCGTGTGGACTTCATGGCTGAAAAGATGACACTGGAAGTTGAATCAGGACATGATTTAGAAGTCGAAAATGAAGCGCGTGCAGTGATTGGTAAGTTAGAACCAGATGTCAAAGTTATTTCTTTAAAAGATGTCAAAGAAGAAGAGGGACGTAATCCAAATAAGAATCGCTTAATTCGTATCATTATTGCATTTGTTTTATTTTTAGCACTTATTATCATTAAGCCAAGTAATAATTGGGTTGCTTTGGCGTCTTATTTAGTCGTTTATGTCTTAATTGGTGGCGACATTGTCAAACGAGCGGTAACGAATATTTTTCGTGGGGAAGTGTTTGATGAAAATTTCTTAATGTCTGTGGCAACGATCGGGGCATTCTTTATTGGGGAATATCCCGAAGCTGTGGCAGTAATGTTGTTCTACCAGGTCGGCGAATGGTTCCAAAGTGCTGCGGTTGATCAATCCAGAAAATCAATTGCCAAATTAATGGATATTCGTCCAGATTCAGCAAATCTTTTAGTAAATGGACAAATAAAAGCGGTCGCTCCAGATACAATTGAAATTGGACAACAAATATTAGTGAAACCAGGTGAAAAAGTTCCATTAGATGGTCAAATTATTGATGGCTCAAGTATGGTAGATACCTCTGCGTTGACTGGTGAATCTGTTCTAAGAACGGTCAAAGTCGGCGATGAAATCTTAGGTGGTTTTATCAATAAAAATGGGGCCTTGACCATTAATGTTACGAAAAAATTTGGGGATTCAACAGTTAGCAAAATTTTAGATTTAGTTGAAAATGCTAGCAGTAAAAAAGCCCCTGCAGAAAACTTTATTTCTAAATTTGCTCGTTACTATACACCAGTTGTCGTTGTTTTAGCTGTCTTATTGGCAGTGATTCCACCATTTATTTTCCCTGATACTTCCATTAATGAATGGGTTTATCGGGCATTAACGTTCTTGGTTATTTCTTGTCCATGTGCCTTAGTCATTTCTGTTCCTTTAAGTTTCTTCGGTGGAATTGGCGGAGCCAGCAAGCTAGGTGTTTTAATTAAAGGAAGTAACTATTTAGAAATTTTAGCGAATACGGAAACAATTGTTTTTGATAAAACTGGTACGCTAACAAAAGGAAATTTTGTGGTTCAAAACATAACTAGTGTTGTTTTACCTGAAGAAGAGTTGTTACGTTTAACAGCAACAGCAGAACAATTATCCACTCATCCTATTGCTATTTCTATTAAAGAAAGCTATGGCAAAGAAACTGTTCCAGCAACAGCAATTGAAGAGGTTGCCGGACACGGTATCAAAGCCACAATTGAAGGCAAAACAGTTTTAGTCGGTAATGCGAAGTTAATGAAACAATTTGGTATCGAAGCACCAGAAGTGAAGGAAGCTGGAACTTTAATTTTTGTCGCTATTGATAATCAATTTGCAGGCTACTTAGTGATTGCGGATCAATTGAAACCAGATGCCATTTCAGCAATAAAAGAATTAAAAGCTGAAGGGGTCAAACAAACTGTTATGCTGACTGGAGACAATCAACAAGTTGCAGAAGCTATTGCAAAAGAAGTTGGTGTTGACAAAGTTTATGCAGAACTTTTACCAGATGGCAAAGTGGATCGTTTAGAAGAGTTGTTAAAAGCATCCTCACCTAAAAACAAAGTTGCCTTTGTTGGTGACGGCATGAATGATGCACCTGTTTTAGCCCGGGCTGATGTTGGGATTGCCATGGGTGGTTTAGGAAGTGACGCGGCAATTGAAGCTGCTGATGTGGTGATTATGAATGATGAACCAAGTCGTATCGCCTCTGCGATTAAATTATCAAGAAAAACATTGAGAATTGTTAAACAAAACATTATCTTTGCGATTGCTGTTAAAATCATTGTTTTGGTACTAGGTGCATTAGGCTTGGCTTCAATGCAAGCAGCAGTGTTTGCTGATGTTGGTGTAACTATTATCGCTGTATTAAATGCTATGCGTTGTTTACGTGTAGAAAAGATGAAAGATAATAACTAAGCCTTAAAAAGTACAGCTGAAACAAACATTTTTAGCTGATTATCAGAGTTTGAGCGTGGGACAAAAATCACTTTGACTTTTTGTTCCACGCTTTTTCTCCTACACAATTTCTATTCGTTCTTAAATTGCCAGAGTTCTTGTAAAGAAATCTTTAAATTTTTCGCTTTGTGGCATATAATAAGAGAGAATTTGTACGAAAATTGCGCTTCGCTTTTTTTTCATGGTACAATAAGCAAGAATGGATTGATTTACAGGAGGGAACCTCAACATGGCATCAAATGAAAAAACACGATATAAAGCAATCATTGCAGACCATACGTATACAATTATTGGCCAAGAGTCAAAACAACATATGGATTTAGTCACAAAAATTGTCAACGAACAACTGGCGGAAATTAAACATCTTTCTCCGCAAACTGATACGGAACAAGCTTCTGTTTTATTAGCAATTAATGCAATTTCAGATCAACTAAAAAAACAAGAATATGCTTTAAAATTGGAAAAACAAGTAGCAGATTTAAAACAGAAAACCATTCGTTTGGCTGAATTAGAGAATCGTGTGCGCCGAATGGAAATTATCGAAGAAGAAGCACGGGATGTTTTGAAAAAGAATGGACAAGAAGATGTAGAAATTCATAATCATGTGGAAGCCCAACAAATTTTGAATGAAAATCGAAAACAGCAGATTCAAAATAAAGGTGTTTCGGAGTAGTTCCTGAAAGGATGACAAGATGTTAACAATACTTATTTTATTACTTTTAGCCTTTGGATTTTATACAGGAGCTAAACGAGGCTTGATTTTACAAGTGCTCTATTCAGTGGGTTACTTAATTTCATATTTTGTTGCTCGTACCTATTACAAAGAGGTCGCCTCTCATTTAGAATTGTATATTCCATATCCATCGGTTACGCCAACGTCAAAGCTTGTCTTTTTTAATCAAGAGATTTCTTTAGACTTGGACAAAGCCTTTTATTCAGCGGTTGCGTTTTTATTATTGCTGTTTGCAGGCTGGTTGGTCGTTCGTTTTTTAGCGATCTTTTTACATGGATTAACATTTATTCCAGTTTTGAAACAGGTAAATGGACTATTAGGTGGCGTATTAAGTGTTCTTGTGTTATACGTGGGTCTTTTTCTAGTGTTAGCTACGGCGTCAATGATTCCGTCAGATATTGTCCAAAATCAGTTTCGGTCAAGTGGCTTGGCACGAGGCATTGTAAAAAATACCCCAATTCTAACAAAACAAGCATATGAATTATGGGTTGAACCAATTACGAAATAAAGCTGAATGGGACTGAGATAGAGATAAGAAGTAAGTGAGCAAAGCGAAACTTCTTATGTTATGTCTCAGTCTTTTCAACAAATGAAAAAGTTAGAAAAGTAGGTGGAAAAATGAATCAGCGTATTCTATCAACATTAGGGTTTGATAAAGTAAAACAACAGTTGTTGCAATTTATTGTGACAGCTCAGGGGACAAACGAAGTTTCGGAATTATTACCAATTGCTGATGAAAATAAAATTCAATCATGGCTAAATGAAACACAGGATGGTTTAAAAGTTCAACGATTACGTGGTGGAATCCCCATTCCTAAATTAGAAAATATCCAACCACACATGAAACGGATTGAAATTGGTGCGGATTTAAATGGCATAGAATTAGCACAAGTAGGCCGTGTCTTGTCGACTACTTCAGAACTGACTCGTTTTTTTGATGAGTTAAGTGAAAATGAAGTTGATTTTGAACGATTATATATGTGGCGAGAGCAACTAGAAGTTTTGCCTGAATTAAATCGCCAACTCAAACAAGCCATTGATGATGATGGCTACGTCACAGATGAAGCTTCGCCAGCTTTAAAGGCAATTCGGCAAAATATTCGTCGTAGTGAGCAGACCATTCGAGAAGAACTAGATAGTATTATTCGTGGGAAAAACGCACGTTATCTGAGTGATGCCCTTGTTACTATGCGAAATGAACGCTACGTAATTCCAGTCAAACAAGAATATAAAAATATTTTTGGTGGCGTGGTGCACGACCAAAGTGCTTCAGGACAAACCTTATTTATTGAACCTAAACAAATTTTAGAAATGAATAATCGTTTGCGACAACAACAAATTGCCGAAAGAAATGAGATTACTCGCATCTTGGCAGAACTGTCGGCTGAGTTGGTTCCTTATCGCCGAGAAATTACGCATAATGCTTATGTCATCGGTAAACTTGATTTTATTAATGCTAAGGCGCGACTAGGAAAAGAACTAAAAGCAGTTGTTCCAGAAATTAGTCAAGCAAATCATGTAGTTTTTAAACAAGCCCGGCACCCGCTATTGGATCCAGAAAAAGCTGTAGCCAATGACATTTTGATTGGAGAAGAATATCAAGCAATTGTGATTACAGGGCCTAATACCGGCGGGAAAACCATTACTCTGAAAACGTTAGGTCTTTTACAATTAATGGGTCAAGCTGGATTACCTATTCCAGTTGAAGAAGAGAGTAAAATGGGGATTTTTACAGAAGTATTTGCGGATATCGGGGATGAACAATCGATTGAACAAAGTTTAAGTACTTTCTCTTCACATATGACGAATATCGTGTCTGTCTTAAAGAAAGTCGATCATCAAAGTTTAGTACTATTTGATGAATTAGGTGCTGGGACAGATCCGCAAGAAGGGGCCGCTTTAGCGATTGCCATTTTAGATTCATTGGGTGCTAAAGGAGCCTATGTGATGGCAACAACCCATTATCCTGAATTAAAAGTGTATGGCTATAATCGAGCTGGAACAATCAATGCCAGTATGGAATTTGATGTAGATACCTTGAGTCCAACCTATCGTTTATTAATTGGCGTGCCTGGCCGAAGTAATGCTTTTGAAATTTCGAAACGTCTTGGATTAGACAATAGTATTATTGAGGCTGCAAAACAAATAATGGACGGTGAAAGTCAAGATTTAAATGAAATGATTGAAGACCTGGAAAACCGTCGCAAAATGGCCGAAACTGAATACTTAGAAGCTCGCCACTATGTCGATGAATCGGCAGCTTTGCATAAGGAACTAAAAGAAGCCTATCAAGTATTTTTTGAAGAACGAGAAAAAGAATTACAAAAAGCGCGGAAAGAAGCGAATAAAATTATTGCAGAAGCGGAAGAAAATGCGGAAACCATTATTTCTGATATTCGCAAAATGCAATTGGAAAGTGGCCAACAAGGTGGTGTCAAAGAACATCAGTTAATTGATGCGAAAACACAACTTTCTCGATTACACCATGAAGAAACCAAGCTTGCTAAAAACAAAGTGCTGAAGAAGGCGAAAGAGCAGAAAAAATTAAAAGCTGGCGATGAAGTAATTGTCAATACTTACGGCCAACGAGGGACCTTATTAAAAGACAACGGCAAAGGACAATGGCAAGTCCAATTGGGCATTTTAAAAATGAACGTATCTGAAGAGGATATGACGCCTGTCGCTCCACAAAAAGAAGCAAAACCAAGAGTTACAACGGTTCGTTCTGCAGAAAGCAGTCATGTTGGCACACAACTAGACTTACGTGGCAAACGCTACGAAGAAGCATTGGCAGAAGTTGACCAATACATTGATGCTGCGATTCTAGCGGGCTATCCACAAGTAACCATTGTTCACGGCAAAGGAACAGGTGCATTAAGAACCGGAATAACGGAATTTTTAAAAAATCACCGCAGTGTGAAAAGCTATGAATTTGCGCCACAAAACCAAGGTGGTAATGGTGCGACTGTCGTAAAATTCCAATAAACAAGGACTTACAATAAGTAAGCAGAACACTCGCTATCTTAGAGATGACGTGTTATACTAAGCATGTAATAAGAGTAAAGAGTAGGAGGTTTGTGAAATGACACAAGCAATTACCGATAAAGATTTTGCAACAGAAACAGATGAAGGATTAGTCTTAATCGACTTTTGGGCAACTTGGTGTGGCCCTTGTCGTATGCAAGCACCCATCTTAGAACAATTATCTGAAGAATATGATGAAGACGAAGTAAAAATCGTCAAAATGGATGTGGATGAAAATCCTGCAACACCAGCAAGTTTTGGAATCATGAGCATCCCAACATTGCTATTGAAAAAAGATGGCGAAGTTGTTGAAAAAGCAGTCGGTGTTCATACAAAAGACCAATTGCAAGCAATGATTGCCAAACACTTATAAACGTTGATTAGTCATTACGAATAGTTTGATTCAGTCTGAAGAGAAATCATTAGCGATTGTCTTTTCAGGCTGTTTCTTTCGTACATAAAGTAGCGGCTTTTTTTGTTTAATTACAAAAAGAGGTGTATAATAGATGAAGCATTTTGTTAGAAAGGAAGTATCGTATGAACGAACGAATAAAAAATAAATTAGCACTGCTTCCTGATCAACCTGGTTGTTATTTAATGAAAGATAAAAACGGCACGATTATCTATGTTGGGAAAGCCAAAATTTTGAAAAACCGTGTCCGATCTTATTTTCGTGGTAGCCATGATACTAAGACAGAACGATTAGTCAGTGAAATCGATGATTTTGAATATATTGTGACAGAATCGAATATTGAAGCACTTTTATTAGAAATTAATTTAATCCATAAAAATAATCCCAAATATAACATCATGTTAAAAGACGATAAAACCTATCCTTTTATCAAAATCACAAACGAAAAATATCCTCGTTTAATGATTACTCGAAAGGTTTTAAAAGATAAAGCGTTATATTTCGGGCCATATCCAGATGTAAATGCAGCGAATGAAACAAAGAAACTGTTAGATCGGCTTTTTCCTTTGCGAAAATGTAATCCATCGCAAAAAACACCTTGTTTGTATTATCATTTAGGACAATGTCTGTGTCCCTATGCTTTTGATGTGGATCCGCAAGTCTACAAAGATATGGTGGAAGAGATTAAAGGGTTTCTCTCTGGTGGACATACAGAAATTCAGGACCGCTTACAAGAAAAAATGGCTTATGCAGCTGCACATATGGAATTTGAAAAAGCTGCAGAATTTCGCGATCAAATTAAAGCGATTGAAACAGTTATGACCCGCCAAAAAATGACGAATGTAGATTTAATTGATCGTGATGTGTTTGGTTATGCTGTTGATAAAGGCTGGATGTGTGTCCAAGTATTCTTTGTCAGACAAGGAAAATTAATCGAACGTGATGTATCGATTTTTCCATTTTATGATGATGCCAGTGAAGCATTTTTAACTTTTATTGGACAATTCTATCAAGAGAATGAGCATTTTGTGCCAAAAGAAGTCTTGATTCCTGATGACATTGATAAAGAAAGCGTCGAAGCTTTATTAGCTACGAAAATCTTGCAGCCGCAACGGGGAGAAAAGAAAAAACTGGTTAAATTAGCCAGTAAAAATGCTGCAGTTGCTTTAAATGAAAAATTCGATTTGATTGTACGGAAACAAGAACGAACAATTGGCGCAGTTGAAAAATTAGGCAATGCGATGAACATACCTGCGCCCATTCGAATTGAAGCATTTGATAATTCAAATATTATGGGAACAAACCCTGTTTCTGCGATGGTTGTGTTTATTGACGGACGGCCAGCTAAAAATGAGTATCGAAAATATAAAATAAAAACCGTCCAAGGTCCTGATGATTACGCTTCCATGAGAGAAGTCATTTATCGCAGATATTCACGAGTTTTAAAAGAAGGCTTGCCTTTTCCTGATTTAATTTTAATCGATGGTGGTAAAGGTCAAGTCGATGTTGCTAAAGATGTGTTAGCCAATCAACTAGGAGTCGATATTCCTGTAGCTGGATTAGCCAAGAACGACAAGCACAAAACGAGTGAACTTTTATTTGGTCCAAACTTAGAAGTTGTACCATTGGAAAGGAACTCACAAGAATTTTTCTTGTTGCAACGAATCCAAGATGAAGTCCATCGTTTCGCCATCACATTCCATCGTCAATTACGTAGTAAAAATAGTTTTGCTTCCAAATTAGATAACATTGAAGGTTTGGGACCAAAACGTAAAAAAAATCTTTTAAAAGAATTTAAATCGCTTAAAAATATTACGGCAGCCAGTGTTGAAGAATTAAGAAAAGCTGGGTTACCTGAAACTGTCGCAAAGAATGTGTATCGTCATTTGCACCAAGAAACAACCTCTGAGATAGAAAAATAAATGAAAATGAACCAGACAAATTAGGTGCTTTTCCTAATTTGTCTGTTTTTTTTTATTCAATTTTTTCATGAAAAGTTGAACTTTCAAGAAAATATGATAACGATTTCTTTCGTGATATACTAAAACTAACTTAAAAGAGAGGACGTCTGATCATGAAAATACTAACACCCGTTTATCAAATAAAATCTAAAAAAGTACCAAATCAATTACTGATTGATGAGCGTTTAATGAATGAATTGGGTACGTGGCTGAATCGTACAGGTCGAATTTGGGCCTGCCAATCATCAAAATCGGCAAAGGAATTTAAAAATAAATTTTATGAAAGCACAGGCTTGACCGCAAATGAAGTGCATATTTCTTCCGAGACGGATGGCCTTTTTCACTTAGCAGAAAATAAAGCGTCTGATTAAAGTGCAACATCTTTCCATAACAATTGTCATTGACAAGCCAACACAGGAAAGATACGATATGAGTAACTAAACAGCGGTTTAGAAAAAGTGAAGGGGGCGTTTATGTGTT
This sequence comes from Enterococcus sp. DIV1537a, assembly GCF_051712085.1. Classification (NCBI taxonomy): domain Bacteria; kingdom Bacillati; phylum Bacillota; class Bacilli; order Lactobacillales; family Enterococcaceae; genus Enterococcus; species Enterococcus sp. DIV1537a. The sequence goes on from NZ_JBIOOE010000001.1 coordinate 1,276,882, forward strand.
AGAGGTAAAAGAGTTAGTCAAAACCTTTGGGGATTTTAAAGCAGTTGATCATGTATCCTTTACGATACCGGACGGGAAAATTTTAGGATTAATTGGCCAAAATGGTGCCGGGAAAACAACTACGTTTCGCTTGATTTTAAATTTTTTAACACAAGATAGCGGGTCGGTTTTATGGAATGGTCAACCATTAAACGAAAAAGAATACAATATTATTGGTTATTTACCAGAAGAACGGGGTTTATATCCTAAAATTACGATTGAAGACCAACTAATTTATTTCGCTTCATTGCGGGGGAAAACTAAAAAAGAAATTGAACCTAAAATTGACTTTTGGATGGAAAAATTTCAAGTTAAAGGCAAAAAAACGGATAAAGTTAAATCTTTATCAAAAGGCAATCAACAAAAAGTTCAATTGATTGCGACACTTATTCATGAACCGAAGTTAATTATTTTAGACGAACCATTCAGTGGCTTGGATCCAGTTAATGCAGAATTATTAAAAGACGGCATTATTGAATTGAAAAATCAAGGTTCTTGTGTCATTTTTTCCAGTCATAATATGGACAATGTGGAGAAAATCTGTGACCATTTAGTCATGTTAAAAAATGGACGCATGGTTTTAGATGGTCAGGTTCATGAAATTCGACAACAATTTGGTCGAACAAAATTATTTTTAGAATCACCGTTATCTGTTGAGGAAGTTGCTGCTACAGCAGGTGTGAAAGAAGCACACTTGCGACAAGATGGCGTCTTAGAAGCGACATTAGAAAACGCTGAAGTGGGCAAAGTGTTGTTTGATAAAGCGACAGCCAACGGCTACATTCCAATGTTTAATCAACAACCACCAACATTGGAAGAAATTTTCAAAATGAAAGTAGGTGGGCAAGATGAGTAAATTTTGGATTATTGCGACTGATGTCTATAAGAAAAATGTGAAGTCGCTGTCTTTCTTAATCATGATTTTAGCGCCATTTCTTCTTGTAGGAATTGTTTACTTAGCGGGCTCTCTAGCTAGCGGTTTTTCAGGAGATACTACCATTGGTCTGGTTTCGGAAAATCAAGCGCTCGTTAAAGAGTTGACAAAGAATAAAACAGAGGACTTTTCTTTCAAAGCTGTTTCTTCTGAGAAAAAGGCCCAAGAACAATTAAAAGACGAGAAAATTGATGCCTATTTACTTTTGGACACTACAGATAATCAGATTTCTGGTCAGCTTTACTCTGAACGCTCTTTAGGAAATGCAACCGAGATGCTAATCCTTCAAATGTTAAACCAATTACAAACAATGGCGAATGCCAATCGTTTAAACCTAACAGCTGAGCAAGTTGCCATGTTGAATCAACAAGCAACATTTAAAAAAGCCAAAATTAGTTTTGATGAAAATGGCAAAATAAAAACAGGAGAAGATAACACAGGGATTCAAATGGCGTTAGCAATGGGGATAACAATTTTGTTATTTGTCTTCATCAGCAGTTATTCTTCAATTATTGCCCAAGAGATTGCTTCTGAAAAAGGCACTAGAATCATGGAAGTTATTCTCTCTAGTACAAAAGCGCAAACCCATTTTTATGGCAAATTAACTGGGGTTATTCTAGTAGCTTTAACACAAATTTTCATTTACGGAGTGGCGTTTGTTCTCGGCTATTCTCAATTGAAAAATCTTGATTTTATGAAAAGTCTATTAAGTGGTATTTCACCACAAAGTATTTTTTCATCAACCTTTATTTTTACATTAGGCTTTTTCATTATTGGTATTCTCGTTTTTGCTGTTTTGGCAGCACTTTGTGGTTCTCTTGTTTCCAAACCAGAGGATACAGCAAAAGCAGTTCAGCCCATCATGTATATTGGTTTAATCGGTTATATGATTGGCATTACGTTTGGAACGAATGATCCACAGAATATCGTGGTGAAAGTAACTTCCTTTATTCCACTGATTTCGTCATATATCATGCCAGTGCGCTTGGCGACCGAAACGGCATCAACAATGGAAGCAATTGTCTCATTAGTGATTTTGGCAGTCTTTGGAATCATTTTAACAATCTTCTCTGCTCGTTTATACAAATCAAACGTTCTTGTATACAGCGAAGGCGGCATGATTCAATCCTTAAAACAGTCAATTTCTATTTTAAAAAATGAACAAAAGCATAAATAATAAAAATAAAGAAAGTGGGTAGTGACCCCGAAAAGTTAGATTTATAGGTCTAACTTTTCGGGGTCGGCTCAACTTGTTTCCCACTTTTTAAAGCTGAAGATAATCAGCTGAACAAAAGCATACCTTTCTTATTTATTGGAGTTAAAAATTTTTATCTCAAGTCCTTTTTATTTTATTTTTTTAGATTTTTTAAATATAAAAACAACAGTTTCTTGATAATGTGTTAAGATTATATCAGACTATTTTCGTCATTTTCACATTTTCAAGGAGGTAACAATGAATCGTTCGATAAAAATTTTTTTAAGTAGTATTTTCATGCTATGTTGTTTGGTTGCTACAAACTCTGTTTGGGCAGAACAGATGAACCACGCAAGGGTAACGTTTAACTATTTACCAATGGATCAGTTAACAAACCAAGAACAATCAAACATTGTTCAAGGTGTTCCTAATGAAACAATTTCATTTGATGAAGAAGAATACCAGTTTATTTATCAAAAAAATAATGTCAATCCATCTTCAGAAGAGCAGGGCTCTAATAAGAGCTTGGACCAAGATACTTCATTAACGAGTCTTGATCAAAATAAAACAGTTAATCGAGTTACGAAAACCTTACCTAAAACAGGTTCTTTGAGAACAAGTCAGTGGTTGATTGTTGGTGGATCAGTACTTAGTATTATGATAATCCTAGTTTTTCTATGGAAAAGAAAACGATTAAAACAAGTGGTATTGATTATCCTAGTGATAAATGGTTTAAGTATGATGAAAACGACAAAAGGTTATGCACTATCGACGGATTTATTGAAACCGATAGTAATCAAAGATATAAAAAAGGGAACTATTTTAAATGAGCAGCCACCAATAATTGAGGGGTATACCTATGTCGGTTATTTACACATGCATCGTAACCAAGAAAAACCACAGCCGATACCGCTTGAAAAAGGACAAGTTGAGATCCGTTATCAATCAGTACATGGTAAAACACTAGCAGATCCTACTATTTTAAAAGGAACAATTGGTGAATCTTATCAAGCTGAAACAAAGGAAATCGATGGGTATGTTCAAAAAGAAGTACAGGGCTCCGCTATTGGCTTTTTTAAAGCAGAAAAACAAGTTATCATATTTGTGTATGATGAAGTGGCTGCACCTGTCATTATCCATTATGTAGATGAGCAAGGAAAAGAAATTGCTGATAAAAAAGTGTTAACGGGAATAGTCGGCCAAACCTATGATGCAACAACTGCCGATTATTTATTAACTATCAAAGGCTATCTTTTAAATCAAAATGATTTACCAGAAAATGCAAAAGGAACCTTTACGAATCAAGCACAATCGGTAACATACAAGTATCAAAAAGAATTAGAAACTGCAAAATTAATCATTCGATTTGTAAATGAAACGGGAGCGCCGTTTACCATTAGTGATTTTACAACATTGAAAAATGGGGATTTCGTCCCATTGTATCCTAACTTGGAAAAATATACAGTTCGGATGGAACAAGAGGTAGCAGGTCAAACATATAATTATCAACAAAATCAATTGGTGGGACCAATCGAATTTGAGAAAAAAATAGGGGATCATTATGAATTACCACAAAAAATTCGTTTCACTATTCAAGATGAAAAAGGTCAGCCAGTTGACTATTTAATTAGTCAAAATACAAATGGTAGTTCATCAGGTGTTCGTTACTGGGAAAATTATGACGAGATTCCCACTAATTATCAAGGGATAATTCAAGATAAAGAAACAATTGTTACGTATCAAATAAAAGGCTATGGTATTTATGTACCTGAACCATAAAAGACTTAAGTATTAATACTCAAGTCTTTTAGGCACCGTTCGTCGTTCAACTAGACGAACGGTTAATTTTTTTTCAGGAATGTTCGTCTGATTTAATTGGTTGTATAGGTAAATAAATGAGTTTTCAGCTTGATACTGAATGGCATAATCAACAGTCGTAATATGCATCAACTCACTGACATAACTATTATCAAAGCCAATGACAGCGACATCGCGAGGAACGGCATAATTTAGATTTTCAAGTTCTGAAATAAACTCAGCTGCTACGTGATCATTATAAAAGGCCAAAGCTTCTGGCTTGTCGGTTAATTGTTGCCAGTAATGGGCAATTTTGCGACCAGAATGGTTAGTATACTGATCATTAATCAGCCACTCAGCTTGCCAAGGTGCCTGAGTGTTTTCATAAAAATCTTTCATTGCACGTTTTCGTGCGTGCGTGTTTAAATTTTCGGGATTACCGAGGACATGACCAATTTTTTGGTATCCTTGTTGTTGTAAATATTCTAAGGAACGATAATAACCAGAGTAATGATCAATGTAGGAAGAATATATATTGGGTGAATCGATACGATGCCAGGTTGCTAAAGGGCCATACGCGCTGTATGGCTCAATCACCGACCATTCATTTGTTCGTGTCAATAAAAACAAGCCATCTAATTGTTTGTATTTTAATTGGTTCAAGGCATCAATTTCTTTCTGCTGATCGCCATCTGTAAAAAATAAGGTTACGGAATAATTGTATTTTTTGGCAATTGAAATAAAGCGATTCAAGAAAATGCCTAAGGAACCTAAATAGCTAGGGGCTAAAAAGCCAATGGTTTTTGTGGCACCTGCTCGTAAATTCCGCGCCACATAATTCGGGGTATAATTTAATTCTTTCATTGCTTTGAGAATTTTTTCTTGACTATCGGCACTCACATATCCTTTTCCAGAAATTAAGCGAGAAACAGTCGATTTCGAGACACCGGCAACTTTTGCTACATCAATGATAGACGTCATTTTTTACCTCCAAAGTGGAATGTATTCTTATAAGAAGTATAGCATACATTTTTTTGAAAATAGTGCTTGACATGGGAACATTCCCATAATTTATCCTAAATATGTAAACGATAACAATTTAATCAAGGAGGAAGAAGACGGATGACAAGAGGAGCATTAAAAATTGCAACAATTGGTGGCGGTTCTAGTTATACACCTGAATTAATTGAAGGATACATTAAAAGAAAAGATGAACTGCCAATTAAGGAAATTTGGTTAGTCGATATTGAAGCTGGTAAAGAAAAATTGGAAATCGTTGGTGCGATGGCGAAGCGCATGATTAAAGCTGCTGGTTTAGATTGGGAAGTTCATTTAACCTTGGACCGTGAAGCAGCCTTAAAAGGGGCGGATTTTGTTTCAACACAGTTTCGTGTAGGATTATTAGATGCTCGCATTAAAGATGAACGGATTCCTTTGTCTCATGGAGTATTAGGCCAAGAAACAAATGGCGCGGGAGGAATGTTTAAAGCATTTCGAACAATTCCTGTCATTTTATCTATTATTGACGATATGAAACGCCTTTGCCCAGATGCTTGGTTAGTGAATTTTACTAATCCAGCTGGAATGGTTACGGAAGCTGCAATTAAACATGGCGGTTGGAAAAAAACAGTTGGCTTATGTAATGTGCCGATTGGTCATAGAAAACAAGCGGCCGAAATGCTGGGAATTCCAGAAGAAGACTTATTCTTTAAATTTGCTGGAATTAATCATTTCCATTGGCACCGCGTTTGGGACAAAGAAGGACAAGAGCGAACACAAGAACTCATTGATTTAATTTACGGACCTAAGCAAGAGCAAGAAAGTCATTTGAAAAATATTTTTGATGCGCCGTTCCATTATGAACAGTTAAAAGATTTAGGAATGTTACCATGTGGTTATCATCGCTATTATTATATTGAAGATGAGATGTTGAAGCATTCCATCGAAGAGTATGAACGGGGCGAAACAAGAGCACAAGTGGTTAAAGAAACGGAAGGTCGTCTGTTTGAATTGTATAAAGATCCCAAACTAGATTACAAACCAAAAGAATTAGAAGAACGGGGCGGCACACACTATAGCGATGCAGCTTGTGAAATGATTGCATCAATTTATAATGATAAACGAACGGATATGGTTGTTTCTACTGAAAACAATGGGACAATTACTGATTTACCGTATGATTGTGTTGTAGAAGTGTCTGGTCCTGTGACAGCACATGGCCATGAACCTTACAACTGGGGGGCCTTTCCGCCAGCAGCACGAGGAATTATTCAAAATATGAAAGCTATGGAAGAAACGGTTATTCGAGCAGCCATCAATGGTGATTACGGCGCAGCATTGCATGCTTTCACTATTAATCCATTAGTTCCTGGCGGCGTCATGGCGAAGACCTTGTTGGACGAATTATTAATTGCCCACAAAGCGCATTTACCGAATTTTGCAGATGCGATTAATAAAATTGAAGAAACACAACCAGAAACAGTCACATATGTGGCCGAATTAATGAAAAGTAATTAAAAAATATCGCACGCTAAAGATTCGTTTAGTGTGCGATATTTTTTTTAGAATAGGAAGCAAAGGATTCCGTTTTTTTCTTGACAGTAAAATGATAGGTTTGTTGGCGGAACAGCCACTGAATACCAGAGTAAATTAAAATTTCAGCAATAATAAATGTCGAAAGTTTCTGTGCGGAAAGGAATAATAGCGTTAAAATTAAAAATAAGACGACACAGGTATAAAAAACATGTTGCAATTTTTTAGAATTGATAATCGTGATTTCTTTGGTATCTTCAGTAACTTCAATGCGCCGATAAAACTGGAACCAGCCTTCATAGAACGTTAAAACATCCCCATGATCAGCCTCAATTTCAATAGGTACATTAGTAAAAAGTTTCCCTTGATGCACACCATTTTTATAAAATGTAAAATAGCGTAACGCGCCCCAAGCTGATGTTTTTCGTGTCAATGTAATCTTCATGGTTTTCACCTCCGTCTTTATTTTGCCATAGTTTGGGTAAAATTGTATCCTACTAAAGTCCGATTCTCTCATTTTAGGGTCAGAATTGACAAAAGAAAGCAGAGGTGTTAATGTGGGAGTAATTAAACGAGGAGGTATAATTGTATGTTGGCATCTATCAGAATTTGGATTGACTTTTTGACAAAATAAATTGAATAAATCTTATCAAAAAGTCTGAAATTAAAATTCATGGGTGACGTGTGTACTTTTATACGAAACTACAAGGATAGCGATTAGGCTGTCCTTTTTTGCGTACCCAAGATTCTTTCGTTTCAGAAATGAAAGAAGAGGGCAAAATGAAAAAATTAAGTATTCATCTGAAAGAAGTAAGTATTCACTTTTCGGGAAAAACAATTCTAGAAATTGATGAATTATTTGTATATGAAAATGAAAAAATTGGGATTATTGGTAAAAATGGCGCAGGAAAATCAACACTGCTCAATTTAATTATGGGTAAGATTCAATCAGACAAAGGAAAAGTTCAAAGATTGAACGACTTTCATTACTTGGCACAAGTAGCTGAAGAAATAACGAATGAACCAGAGAAAACTGACAAAAACTGTTTGCTAAATCAGAAAAATCAAAAACTAAGTGGTGGCGAAAAAGTCCAAAAACGCTTAGCAACATTATTTTCAGAGTATCCAACCGGGGTTATTTTAGATGAACCAACCACACATTTAGATAAAGAACATCGTCAGTTGTTAGTGGCAGATTTAACGTATTATTATGGGACCGTTTTGTTTGTTAGTCATGATCGCTTTTTCTTGAATCAATTAGCAGAGAAAATTTGGGAAGTTTCGGATGGACATGTCAAAGAATATTTAGGGAACTACGATGCGTATTGTCGTCAAAAAGAATTGGAACAGCAAACACAATATAATGTCTATCATCAATATCAAAAGGAAAAGAAAAAATTACAGGAATCTTACGCAAAGAAACAAGCACAAGCGCAAAAATCTAGTCATGTTTCAAAAAAACAAAAACAAAAGCAAATTAAACCTAGTCGTTTAGCTGGTTCTAAACAAAAAGATACCGTACAAAAAGCACTCCAAAAACAAGCGAAAGCGATTAATGCCAGAATTGACAGATTACCCGATGTTGCGCAAGCAAAACAAGAGCGAAAAATTATTTTTCCTACTAATAATCAGTTCTCTTTATACAATCCATATCCAATTAGAATTGAAAATTTAACTTTCGCTTATGAGAATCGAACAATTCTTAACCAAGTGAACGTTCAAATTCCTTTAAACGAAAAAATAGCACTTTGTGGAAAAAATGGTGCTGGGAAGAGTACTTTCCTTCAACAAATTGAAGCTCGTCACCCGGCCATTTACTTTTCTCCCAAAGTCCGGTTAGGAACGTATCATCAATTAGATTATCGATTAAAAAATGATGAACCACTGTTGACTTATTTATTGAAACGGACAAATTATTCTGAAAAGATTGTGCGTTCACTTTTATATCGGCTAGGTTTTCAACAAGAAAATTTACAGACAAAGATATCTTCTCTAAGTGGTGGCGAAGCCATAAAAATTACTTTGGCGCAATTATTTATAGAACCAAATAATATCATCTTATTGGATGAACCCACCAATTTTCTTGATTTAGAGACAATCCAAGCACTTGAAGAATTTATAAGTGCCTATCAAGGAACAGTAATTTTCACCTCGCATGATGAAACGTTTGTGGAAAAAGTAGCCACCCGCACTATTTATTTAGAAAACGGGAAAATTATTGATAAATAAAAAAAGTAAACAAAAAGTCGCTATTTTAGCGACTTTTTGTTTAGACTTCTTCAATTGGTAAATAGGTGTATTCTGCAATTTCTGCGGCATGGGAGCCAGCAACATGTCCAGTGACAAATGCAGCTGTAACATTGTAGCCTCCAGTATAGCCATTAATATCTAAAAGTTCACCAGCAAAAAATAAACCATTGACTAATTTGCTCTCCATTGTTTTAGGGGTCACTTCTTTGAGGGAAATCCCACCGCCTGTGACAAAAGATTTTTCCAAAGGCAATGTTTTCGTAACAGTGAACTGAAAGTCTTTCAGTAGTTCCACAAAGGAAAGACGTTGCTTTTCTGTCAGTTGTTTGGCAGGCACTTCTTCAATTGCTAGTTTCTCTAGATAAAAAGTAAGCAGACGTTCTGGTATTAAAGAATGAAAGGCATTTTTTGCCACTTTATTTGGCTGTTCCTCAATCATGTAATCAACATTTTTCAGCACTTCTTCAAAAGATTTTGTCGGAAACACATCCAAGGCTACCGTGACAGGTTGATTACCGTTGCGAGTTAATTCTTGGTTAATAAAACTAGAACAGCGGAGCGCGGCAGGTCCTGAAATGCCAAAATGTGTAAACAGCATATCCATTTGATGATTAACTAAAGGTTTTCCTTTTTGGTTCAAAACAGTTAAATTAACATCTTGTAAAGAGAGACCTTGCAACGTTTTATCAAGGATAAAAGGTTCTTCAGAAATAATAGGTGATTCGGTAGGGTAGAGTGGGCTGATGGTATGCCCCATTTTTTTGGCTAGTTTATAGCCATCACCAGTTGCTCCTGTGGAAGGATAAGTGCGGCCGCCAGTTGTTAATACAACACACGGCGCATAAATTTTTTCCAGTTCGGTTTCAACGCCAATTATTTGATCGTCTTTTCGTAGTAATTTTGTGACCTGTGTTTTTGTAAAAACAGTGACTCCTAATTCGTTAATGCGGTTAAATAGCGCATCAACAATTGACTTCGATTTATCTGTAACAGGGAACATGCGTCCGTGATCTTCTTCTTTTAAGTGAATACCATTGGATTCAAAAAAGTTCATGATATCATAGTTATCAAATTGTGAAAATGCGCTGTATAAAAATTTTCCATTCCCAGGAATAAATGAAATGATTTCTTCTGCGGGCCGATTATTAGTTACATTACAGCGGCCGCCACCAGTCATTAATAATTTTTTCCCAACACGGCGATTTTTTTCAATCAATAATACTTGAGCGCCTGCTTCTGCGGCCGCAATCGTGGCCATCATACCGCTCGTCCCAGCACCGACAATAATTACATCAAATTTCTTCATAGTTCTCCTCCAATTCAATAGGTAGTGTACCATAATTACGGGATTTTTTCTGGATTTAAGGAAAAAATAAACGTTTGACTATGGTAATTTTTGAATTTTCAGTTAAAATAAACCTATAACAATGAGAGGATGATTAAATGGACGCAAAACAATATGTTAAAAATATTCAAGAAAAAATTCACCAATTAGACCAAGGTCAAACAGAATATTTACAAGCAGTCGATGAGTTTTTACCAACCGTAGAAGGTTTTTTAGAAAAAAATCCTCAATACATTGAAGCAAATGTTTTAGGTGTCTTGATTGAACCTGAACGTATTTTTCAATTTCGTGTGCCGTGGCAAGATGATCAGGGCAATTGGCATGTGAACAGAGGCTATCGTGTCCAATATAATTCAGCGATTGGACCATACAAAGGTGGTTTGCGGTTTCATCCAAGTGTGAATTTAAGTGTGATGAAGTTTTTGGCCTTTGAACAAATTTTTAAAAATAGTTTAACTGGTTTGCCAATCGGTGGCGGCAAAGGCGGTAGTGATTTTGATCCAAAAGGTAAGTCAGATGCTGAAGTGATGCGCTTCTGTCAAAGTTTCATGACCGAACTTCAAAAACATATTGGTCCAAGTACAGATGTTCCAGCAGGCGATATTGGCGTAGGCGCTCGTGAAATTGGTTATTTGTTTGGCATGTATAAACGCTTGCGCAACTATGATGCAGGAGTGTTGACTGGAAAACCTTTAGGATACTGGGGAAGCCAAGCAAGAACAGAAGCGACGGGTTATGGAACGGTTTATTTTGTTAAACATTTATTAGCAGATAAAAACGATACGTTTGAAGGCAAAAAAGTCGCTGTTTCTGGTAGCGGGAATGTCGCAATTTATGCCATGGAAAAAGCAACTGAGCTAGGCGCCACAGTAATCACATGTTCCGATTCGTCTGGTTTTGTCTATGATCCAGAAGGAATTGATGTGGCGTTAGTAAAAGAACTAAAAGAAAAAAATCGTGAACGCATTTCAAAATATGTTGAAACACGTAAAGGCGCAACTTATTATGATAAAGAATCTGTTTGGGATTTCGAAACAGCGTATGACATTGCGTTACCATGTGCAACACAAAATGAAATCAACGAAAAGCAAGCCGCTATTTTAGTGAAAAATGGAGTGAAAGTCGTGGCAGAAGGCGCAAATATGCCTTGTACACTAGAAGCAGTCGCCGTTTTTGCTAAATCAGCTGTAATTTATTGTCCAGGCAAAGCCGCTAATGCAGGTGGTGTTGCGGTTTCTGCATTAGAGATGAGCCAAAATGCTGAACGTTTAGCTTGGTCCTTTGAAAAAGTTGACGGTATGCTAGATCAAATTATGCAAAACATTTATGAGACTTGTCGTGATACAGCTAACGAATATCAGGCACGAGATAACTTTGTTTTAGGTGCGAATATTGCTGGCTTTGAAAAAGTAGCGGCAGCGATGCTGAGTCAAGGACTTGTTTAATAACAAAAAATGCTAGGATTTCCTAGCATTTTTTCTTGGTTTGTTTGATTAAGAGAATAAATATCTCTAATTAAATAGTTAAAATTAAACAATTGGTCTATCCAAAAGAATTTGCTTGAAAAAATGTCTAAAAACACGTAAAGTATACATGTAGTAAGTTTACTTTCGAGGAGGAAAAGGAATGTCACACATTCAATTAGATTATTCCAAATTAGCACCATTTGTTGCTGACCATGAATTGGAATACATGCAAACACAAGTCACTGCAGTGGACAAAGCATTACGTGAAGGTACAGGAGCTGGTAATGATTTTACTGGCTGGATTGATTTACCAGAAAACTATGACAAAGAAGAATTCGCGCGCATTAAAAAAGCAGCAGCAAAAATTCAATCTGACTCTGAGGTATTAGTAGTCATTGGTATCGGTGGTTCATATTTAGGTGCCCGTGCAGCAATTGAATTTTTGACACATTCATTTAATAATCTATTATCAAAAGAAGAACGGAAAGCGCCACAAATCTTCTTTGCTGGAAATAGCATCAGCTCAACTTATTTAGCTGATTTAATCAATGTGATTGGTGATCGTGATTTTTCTGTCAACGTTATTTCAAAATCTGGAACGACGACAGAACCAGCGATTGCTTTCCGCGTCTTTAAAGAGTTATTAATTAATAAATATGGCAAAGAAGAAGCCAATAAACGTATTTATGCGACAACTGACCGTGCTAAAGGAGCAGTAAAAGTTGAAGCTGATGCGGAAGGTTGGGAAACATTTGTGATTCCTGATGATGTGGGCGGCCGTTTCACTGTTTTAACGCCAGTAGGTCTTTTACCAATCGCTGTTAGCGGTGCGGATATTGATCGTTTAATGGAAGGTGCAAATGATGCACGTAAAGAATACGGCGCAACGAGCGACTTAAAAGAAAACCAAGCCTATCAATATGCTGCGTTACGTAACATTTTATATCGTAAAGGCAAAACAACTGAAATGTTAATTAACTATGAGCCTGGCATGCACTATTTCTCTGAATGGTGGAAACAATTATACGGTGAATCAGAAGGAAAAGATGGCAAAGGTATTTTCCCAGCAGCCGCAGACTTTTCAACTGACTTACATTCCATGGGTCAATATGTTCAAGAAGGTATGCGTAACTTATTTGAAACAGTGGTTAAAATTGAAAATCCACGCCATAGCATTTCAATTCCAGAACAAAATGAAGATCTAGATGGCCTAGGCTATTTACAAGGAAAAGAAATCGACTTCGTCAATACAAAAGCGTTCGAAGGTACGTTGCTTGCTCACACAGATGGTGGTGTGCCAAACATGATCGTTAAAGTGCCAACAATGGATGCTTATTCATTAGGTTATGTTATGTACTTCTTCGAAATTGCGGTGGGCATCTCAGGTTACTTAAATGGGGTTAATCCATTTGACCAACCAGGTGTTGAAGCTTACAAACGCAACATGTTCGCTTTATTAGGTAAACCAGGTTTTGAAGAATTAGCAAAAGATTTAAATGCACGTCTATAATTTGTAAATAACAGAAGAAAAGAGCCAGAAACACTTACGTTTCTGGCTCTTTTCTTCTGTTTAAATTATTTTTCCAATGGTTCGTTCCATTTTTTAGGACTCCAAATGGTTCCTTCCAATGCAACTTGAAGACTTTCATTATCATCTTCTAATTGTTCAATATATTTGATGGTTTCCTCGATAATAAAAGAGTTGGGTTCTTCGCTGATTGACTGAAGTTGTTCTGCTAACCATGTATTTCTCATTTTTCTTCACCTCAAAATGTAGTCTATCATAGGTGAGCTTTTTAGTAATGAAACTTGCTTATTGGTTTTCCTTTAAAATAGCATAAATTCGTTCAATATCCGCTTGGGTACCTCTTAATTCATAGTCAGCTAAGAAGGGGAAGTTAAATTGTTCCGCATACTGTTTAGCTGTCAGGCAGTATTGGTGGTTAAAGTTTTTATTGCCGCTGCCCACCACGCCAGAGCAATAACGATAATTATTTTCAAAAGCAAGATATTCTCGCATGACTTCTGTTAAAATTTCGGTATTGCCGTTGTTGATGCCATCGCCACCATCTAAATAGGTAGGCACAAAGGTAAAAAATGGTTCTGTTTCTACTTCTAACGGAGAATTTTCCGAAATTTCTTTGAAAGTAATCGTAGGATTTTTTTCGTTTTGCTGATGTTGCTCTTCAGCATAAGTTGTTAAACGTTGAACAAATGAGCGTGTATTACCAGAGATTGAAATATATCGTATATTCATCAGAGATCCCTCCAAATAAATTTAATTGTTTACGTAAGTATAGCACATCTATGTGAAAAAAATTCAAGATCAATAATTATAAAGCGAAAAAATAATGCCTTTTTATTACCTATTATAAAAGTGAAAATTTGTTATTTTAATTCATTTGGGTAAGTATTGAATTTTGCGAAAAACTTTGCTAAGATGGTAGAGTATTGAATAAAGAATGGTTGGGCGAAAGCTTCAAGGATTCAGTTCTTCAAGGGGTGAGAAGAACAATTTTTGAGTTTGCGCCTTTTTGCATACCTAAAACAAAAGGGCTGAGCGTATCTCTATTTCGCTAGTCCTTTTTCTTATATGCTAAAGGTGTAAAAACTAAGGAGGTGGAGACAATGGTACAAGAAGTACTAGAGCAAATCAAGGCAGCGGAAGATGCGGTGGAAGAGCATCGGCAACAAGCTAAGATGAATTGTCGTTTATATGAAGAACAGAAGCAAGAACGTTTAGCTGAACTACGTCAAGAGAGTGAAGAAGCTGTTGAAAAAGTGCTGACGGATTCACTAGCAACGCAAGAAAAGATGTTACAACTTGAAAAAGAACAACTTTTAGATGAAACAAAGCGCACTGAACAAGCGCTTCACGAACGTTACGAAACGAACAAAGAACAAGTCATTGATTCAATTATTGAGAGGGTGAAAGACGTTTATGGCAGTTAGTAAAATGGAAAAAATGACAATAATTGCCGCTGCCGAAAAAGAAGCAGCAATTCTACAAGCCATTCAAGGCTTGCAAATTGTCGAAGTAAAACGGATTTTTCATTCGCCTGAGGAAGAACAAGCCTTAAAGAGTCAATATTCTTTTTTACAAGCAGAACAGTCAACTGAACAGCTACGTAAATATGAAACGATGCTACAACAATTGCAAGAGCTTCTTTTATTTTTGACACGCTCTTCAGGAAAAGGGTTAAAGATAAAAAGAAAAGTCTATACCTTAGAAGAGTTGGAACAAACCTTTGATGAAGAAACATTACAAAGCTATTTGACGGAATTAAAGAATATTCAAGAATCTTTGAAACAAATTCAAACGGATCGTCAAGGATTAGAAGCTGAAGAAGAATTATTAGGCCGCTGGCAATATCTGGATATTTTACCGCATAAACAGCAGTTAAAAAGTAGTTATGTCGTTCATGGTTCGATAAATCTAGCCAATAAAGCCAGTTTCTTGAGCGCTTTGTCTCAATGGCCAACGGTTTATTTTGAAGAAATTTATCAAAGTATGCATCATAGTTACTTTACACTCGTTTACCTGAAGGAACATCAGCAGAGTGTAACCGAGTTATTAAACCAATATAGTTTTGAACCACTCCAATACCGTTATGATGTTCCGCCTAAAGAGGCATATCAACAAGTCAAAGAACGATATGAAATTTTACAAAAAGAAGAAAAAGCCTTAAAGCAACAACTTGCTTCTTATCATGACTTCTATGAAACGTTTTGCTTGGCTGAAGAAGTCTTATTGGCGGTTATCCAAAGAGAACAAGCACGTCAACATTTGTTAAATGCTTCATCATTTTTCATCTTGCAAACGTGGATTCCAGTCGAAGAAAAAGCCGATATTTTGACAGCGATTGAAGAAAAAGTTCCTAAGGACGAAATAGCTCTTACTTTTGAAAATCCTACGAAGGCGGAAATTGAGACGGATATACCAGTTAAACTAGCGAATAATAAATTGGTGCAGCCGTTTGAAATGTTAACAGAGATGTATAGCTTACCAAAATATGAAGAAGTTGATCCGACACCTGCGATGATGCCGTTTTATCTAGTCTTTTTTGGCATGATGGTAGCGGATATTGGCTATGGCTTACTGATGCTACTCTTGTCTATTATTGCTTTGAAAGCATTTGTGTTACCGAGAGGCATGAAACGTTTTGCCGACTTTTTCTTGATTTTATCATTTCCAACAATTATTTGGGGCTTCATTTACGGTTCGTTTTTCGGTGCAGCATTACCGCCAACAATGTTTGGAATCAAATCACCATTTCCGATTTTATCAACGACCGAAGATGTAAATACGATTCTTATTTTATCGGTTATTTTTGGGTTTATCCAATTGGTTGTCGGTTTAATGATTAATGGGATTCAGTTATCAAAACAAAAGCGCTATTTAGATAGTATTAACGAAAGTTACGCTTGGTTAGGGATTTTGTTTGGTTTAGCATTGTTAGTCGTTGGTAAATTAGTGGTTAAAAATGAAGGCTTATTTACAGCAGGTGCGATTTTAGCTAGTCTTTCTGCCATTGCAATTATTGTGATTCCAATGATTCAATCGAAGGCCAAATTAAAAGGCTTAGCCAAAGGACTGTATGGACTATACGGCGTGACAGGTTATGTCGGTGATTTAGTTAGCTATACACGTTTGATGGCGTTAGGAATTGCTGGGGGAAGTATTGCTTCAGCGTTTAATATGCTCGTTGAGTTCATGCCGCCAGTTGCCCGTTTTAGCGTGGGGATCTTGCTGTTAATTGTTTTACATGCGTTAAACATATTCTTATCGTTATTAGGTGCTTATGTTCATGGCGCACGTTTGCAATATGTTGAGTTCTTTGGAAAATTTTACACAGGCGGTGGCCGGGCGTTTAATCCGCTAAAAACAAAAGAAAAGTATGTCAATGTTGAGAAAAAATAGAAAATTATTTATTGGAGGAAAATAGAGATGATGGATTACTTAATTAATAATAATGGTGGAATTGTTTTTGCAGTATTAGGAATGGCGATGGCGACAATTTTTGCTGGGATTGGATCAGCCAAAGGGGTTGGCTTTACTGGGGAAGCAGCAGCAGCTTTAACGACGGAGCAGCCAGAAAAATTTGGTCAAGCGTTAATTTTACAGTTATTACCAGGTACACAAGGACTATACGGTTTCGTTATTGCTTTCTTAATTTATATTAACTTAGGAAACGATATGAGTATGGTTCAAGGATTGAACTATTTTGTAGCAGCTTTACCGATTGCCTTTGCTGGATTGTTCTCTGGGATTGCCCAAGGTCGTGTAGCCGCTGCGGGGATCCAAATTTTAGCGAAGAAACCAGAACATGCAACAAAAGGAATTATCTATGCTGCCATGGTTGAAACTTATGCCATCTTAGGGTTCGTAATTTCCTTCTTACTTGTATTGAACGTCAAATAATTGAGGAGGCAGATGGATGGATGCCATTGAAAAAATCATCAGTGAAATTAAGCAACAAGGAAAGCAAGAAGTCGAAGCCTATGTCACCAGTGAACAAACGCGCATCGATCAAGAATTCCAAGCAGCACAACAAGAAATTTTGCTGAAGCAAGAACATGAAATAGAAAAACGACAACAACAATTATTAAAAGAATTTAAACAACGCCAACAACGGCAAACACTAGAAATTCGTCAGGATGCATTAAATAAAAAACAAGCATATCTTAACCAATTATTTGATGAAGTGGTCTTAAAGATGAGTGAATGGTCAGCGGAAGAATTTCAACAATTTATGAAAGCACAATTAGGTTCACTTGAATTAACAGGAAAAGCGACCATTCTTTTAGGCGAGTATTCTCAAACGAAAGTGACGAAAGAATGGCTGACCGCCCTTTCTGATGCTACTGTTCAATGGGAGCTTTCAGAGGAAGTTGTTCCAAAAGAAAGTGGCTTTATCGTTGTAAAAGACGGTTTGGATTATAATTTTCTCTTTTCAGCATTAGTTGAAGAGATTCAAAAAACAGAAGGCTTTAAAGTAGCAGAAAAACTTTTCAGTTAAGAAGGGAGGACGTAGCATGAGAAAACCAACGTATCATCAAATTAATCCGCTGATTCGTTTAAAAGAAACGGAGCTGCTTTCTGAGCAACAGTTTCAACAACTTTTAGAAGCGGAAACAGTTGAAGACGTTAAAAATATGTTAAAAAGTACGGTTTATCAACCTTATTTAACCGAAACTTTTGAAGAAAAATTTGACTACCATTCTTCTGAAGCGCTGGGAAGTCTTTATCGCTGGTTATATGAAATGGCTCCAGAACCAGCTGTAGTAACGTTGTATACGATGCGTTTTACCTTCCATAACTTGAAAATTTTGACGAAAGCTGAGCGAACAGGTAAAGATTTTGATTATCTTTATTTAGAAGATGGTCGTTATTCTCTAAACACAGTCAAAAGTGCCATTCATACAAAAAACTCTTCCGAACTTGAGCCAGCATTATTAGAAGTGATCCGTGATGTTTTTGCCTATCTGGAAGAGGGCGGTTTGCCGCAAGCAATTGATATCCTTTATGATCGAGCATTTTTAAAGCAACAACGAAAATTGGCGGATGAATTGGGCTATGAAGAGTTAACGAAGGAAGTCATCGCTTTTATTGATTTAACCAATCTATCAACGATGGCTAGAGGGATTGTTCAACATCAAAACAGTAACTTTTTATCAACCGTGATTTCTAGCGCTGGCAGTCTCTCAAAGAAAGAGCTGTTGACCTATGCGGAAAAGTCACTTGTAGAATTTACAGCATTTGTCAGAACAACGAATTACGGACAACTATTAGAAAAGATTATCAATAAAGAAACCAATGAATTAAATTTATTGGCTTTTGAAAAACTCAAAGATGATTACCTGACCTCAATGTATGAAAACGGTCGAACGGTTGCTTTTGGGCCGCTCCCATTACTAGCCTTTTTGAATGCGAAAGAGGTTGAATGGAAAAATCTACGTTTAATTTTGGTCGGAAAACATAGTGGGTTTTCAAATGAAAAAATTCGAGAAAGGATGCGAAAAGTCAATGGGGTATAAAATTGGTGTCATTGGAGACAAAAATTCAATCTTACCATTTAAACTGTTTGGCTTTGAGGTCCATCATGCCATTTCAGAAATGCAAGTTAGAGAAGCCATTGAAACTATGGCAAAAAATAAGTTTGGGGTCATTTTCATAACGGAAGAAGCCTCTACTTTAGCAGAAGAAACGATTGAACGATACAAAGAACAAGTGACACCAGCGATTATTTTAATCCCAAGTCATAATGGTACAATCGGAATCGGTTTAAGTGAGATTGAAAAAAATGTTGAAAAAGCAATTGGACAAAATATTTTATAATGCAAAGGAGAATGAGCGTGCAAATTGGAAAAATTGTCAAAGTTTCAGGTCCTTTGATTTTAGCTGAAAACATGTCAGATGCTAGTATCCAAGACATTTGTCATGTAGGAGATTTAGGCGTTATCGGAGAGATTATTGAAATGCGAGGCGACGTCGCTTCGATTCAAGTATATGAAGAAACAACAGGCATTGGACCAGGAGAACCAGTTATTTCAACAGGAGAACCATTATCTGTTGAATTAGCCCCAGGTTTAATTGCCGAAATGTTTGATGGTATTCAACGACCATTGGATACATTTCAAGAAGTAACCCACAGTAACTTTTTAGGTCGTGGCGTTAAAATTGATGCGTTAGATCGTGAGAAAAAATGGACGTTTGAACCGACTGTGACAGTTGGTGAAGAAGTGTCGGCAGGTGACATCGTCGGTGTGGTTCAAGAAACACCGATTATTCAACATAAAATTATGGTGCCTTTCGGCGTTTCAGGAACGATTGCCGAAATTAAAGCAGGTGACTTTGCCATTGATGAAACAGTTTACTCAGTGGAAACGGCTAAAGGAACGGAAAGTTTTAGCATGATGCAAAAATGGCCCGTTCGGCGGGGACGTCCCATTTTAGAAAAACTAAGTCCCAAAGTACCGATGGTGACCGGACAACGCGTAATTGATACCTTTTTCCCAATTACGAAAGGCGGAGCGGCAGCAGTTCCAGGACCATTTGGCGCTGGAAAAACAGTCGTTCAGCACCAAATTGCTAAGTGGGCCGATGTCGACTTAGTCGTTTACGTTGGTTGTGGGGAACGCGGGAATGAAATGACAGATGTTTTAAATGAATTTCCAGAATTAATTGATCCAACAACTGGTGAGTCTTTGATGAATCGGACGATTTTAATTGCGAATACGTCAAATATGCCGGTAGCGGCACGGGAAGCCTCGATTTATACAGGGATTACCATTGCAGAATATTTCCGTGATATGGGTTACTCAGTCGCAATTATGGCGGATTCTACTTCTCGTTGGGCAGAAGCGTTACGAGAAATGAGTGGCCGGTTAGAAGAAATGCCTGGTGATGAAGGCTATCCAGCCTATTTAGGTAGCCGTTTAGCTGAATATTATGAACGAGCAGGACAAGTCATCGCGTTAGGAAAAGATCATCGTGAAGGAAGCATTACAGCGATTAGTGCGGTTTCGCCATCTGGTGGGGACATATCAGAACCTGTCACCCAAAATACGTTACGCGTTGTTAAAGTATTCTGGGGCTTAGATTCTCAATTAGCACAAAAGCGTCATTTTCCTTCTATTAACTGGTTGCAAAGTTATTCTCTTTACTCCACAGAAGTAGGGCAATATTTAGACTTGGAATTGCAAGGGAACTGGGCCGCTATGGTAGCTGAAGGGATGCGGATTTTACAAGAGGAATCTCAATTGGAAGAAATTGTTCGTTTGGTTGGGATTGATTCCTTGTCGGATAAAGACCGTTTAACGTTGGAAACAGCCAAATCATTACGGGAAGACTATTTGCAACAAAATGCTTTTGATGACGTGGATACGTTCACTTCTCGAACCAAACAAGCGAAAATGTTGCAATTGATTCTAACTTTTGGTGAAGAAGGTCAAAAAGCCTTAAGTTTAGGCACTTATTTCTCTGAGTTAATGGCGGGAACAGTTGAAATCCGTGATCGCATTGCTCGTAGCAAGTATTTACCAGAAGAAGAATTAGAAAAATTGGATCGTTTACAAGCAGAAATTAAAACAACGATAAAAGAAATCATTGCTGAAGGAGGAATGACGAATGATTAAAGAATATCGCACAATCAATGAAGTCGTTGGTCCTCTGATGATTGTTGAAAAAGTGGCAGGCGTAAAGTACGAAGAATTAATTGAAGTACGCATGCAAAATGGCGAAATTCGCCAAGGGCAAGTTTTAGAAATCAATGGAGATAAAGCGATGGTCCAAATTTTTGAAGGAACGAGTAACATCAATATTCGTGATTCAAAAGTTCGCTTTCTGGGACATCCTTTAGAATTAGGGGTTTCGCCAGATATGATGGGGCGCGTTTTTGACGGCTTAGGTCGCTTAAAAGATAATGGACCAGAATTATTACCTGAGAAAAAATTAGATATTAACGGCGAAGTTATCAATCCAGTTGCTCGTGATTATCCCGATGAGTTCATCCAAACAGGGATTTCAGCGATTGACCATTTAAATACCTTAGTTCGTGGTCAAAAATTACCTGTTTTTTCAGCTTCTGGCTTACCTCATAAAGAATTAGCGGCGCAAATTGCCAGACAAGCCAACGTGTTAAATAGTGAAGAAGAATTTGCCGTAGTTTTTGCGGCCATTGGGATTACCTTTGAAGAAGCGGAATATTTTATGGAAGATTTCCGTCAAACAGGCGCAATTGATCGTTCAGTCTTGTTTATGAACTTAGCGAATGATCCAGCCATTGAACGGATTGCAACACCTAGAATGGCTTTGACAGCTGCTGAATATTTAGCTTATGAAAAGGGCATGCATGTCTTAGTTATCATGACGGATATGACCAATTATTGCGAAGCGTTACGAGAAATTTCAGCAGCACGCCGTGAAGTTCCAGGACGTCGTGGTTACCCAGGTTATCTTTACACGAACTTAGCAACGTTGTATGAACGAGCAGGCCGAATTCGTGGCTCAAAAGGTTCCGTAACACAGATTCCTATTTTAACAATGCCAGAGGAGGATAAAACACATCCAATTCCCGATTTAACTGGTTATATTACAGAAGGGCAAATTATCTTGTCCCGGGAACTATATAAGAGCGGTATCCAGCCACCAATTGATGTCTTGCCATCACTTTCCCGTCTTAAAGACAAAGGAACTGGCGAAGGCAAAACGCGCGGGGATCACGCAGCAACGATGAATCAATTGTTCTCAGCCTATGCACAAGGGAAACAAGCCAAAGAATTAGCTGTCATTTTAGGAGAATCAGCTCTTTCCGATGTCGATAAAATTTACGCAGCTTTTGCCCAACGTTTTGAAGAAGAATATGTCAATCAAGGATTCGATACAAACCGTTCGATTGAAGAAACGTTAGATCTTGGGTGGGAACTATTAAGTATGCTACCGAGAACAGAACTAAAACGAATTAAAGAGGATATGCTCGATCAATACTTAACTGAAGGGAAGTAGAAAAATGGCTCGATTAAATGTTAATCCAACCCGTATGGAACTTTCCCGATTGAAAAAACAGTTAACTACGGCCACGAGAGGTCATAAGTTGCTGAAAGACAAACAAGATGAATTGATGCGACGGTTTATTGCGCTAGTCAAAGAAAACAATGAGTTACGTATTCAGGTTGAACAAGAAGTAACGGATGCGTTATCAAATTTTGTATTGGCAAATGCAACGTTGAACGAAGCCTTTATTGAAGAGTTAGTGGCAATTCCAGCCGAAAAAGTTGAATTAGAAATTATTGAACAGAACATCTTAAGTGTGCCAGTTCCTAAAATGATTTTTGATTACGATGAATCGGTTCAAGAAGCACCCTTAGATTATGGCTACGTGAATTCAAACAGCGAGCTTGATCAAGCTTTTGCTAAAATTTCAAGCATTTTACCGAAATTATTAGCACTTGCAAATGTTGAAAAGACGTGCCAATTATTATCAAAAGAAATTGAAAAAACGCGTCGTCGTGTCAACGCCTTAGAGTATATGACGATTCCACAATTAGAAGAAACAATTTACTACATTCAAATGAAATTAGAAGAAAATGAACGTGGCGAAATTACACGTTTAATTAAAATCAAAAGCATGAACAAAGAAAATTAGTGGTTAGAAAGAACGAGTGCGAAGCCAGTTGGTAGCTTTCGTGCTCGTTTTTAATAAAAAAGGGAGTGGAAAAAATGAAAAATGAAGAACGCCGCAAAGCGATTGCACTGAATTGTCAAAAATACGAAAGTGACTATGCTCGCTTGGTGGAACCAATCAATGAGCTACTGTTAAACTTGGGAGCGGCTATTTCAGAAGAAGCCGCGAAGCAAATCATTCTGAATGTAAAACGATATCATCACGGCGTGAAATATCTTCCTGAGTGTCATTTAGATGAAAGTAACCAATTTATCGAAGATGGGCTTGAAGCTCTTAAAAAGGGAGATTTAGGCAACGGTGCGTTACAACTATTTGGGGCTGGCTTAAACTTTGCTAGTTTTGCAGCAAAAGCACAAGGAACCAAAAAAATTGATACCCACCAAATGTTGGCAGAACGTTTTACGAAGTTGTTGTCTGTACAAATGGATAATGATAACAAACAATAAAAAAATACCCTTGGTTTATTAAGTCATCTTAATAAACCAAGGGTATTTTCTTAACTGTTATCATTAGGATATTCAGACACCTGTAATTGCCATAACTTATCTGTCACTGAAGCAATAAACGCAGCACTCTTAGCATTATCAGGCCCTTTAGTAAAAATTGCTAAAGCAAAGGGGTGAGGTGTTTCTAAAATCCCCATATCATGAATAAATTCATCATAGGAACCAATTTTATGAGCAACTTTTCCTTGAGTTGTGGGAGTTTCCATTCTTTCATGGAAAACACTTTGTTTCATAGAATCATAAATCGCTTGGTAATCTGGTTTTGTTGCTTTTTCAGTATATAATTTTTGTAGAATAACAAGCGCATCTTCCGAAGAAAATTGTGGCTCTTCAATCGAAGGTGTGTTGTGCAAATAACGCTGATACATTTCTCGTTTTGCTTTTGCATCACCACCCAATGTGTCATAGAGCATATTTTTAGCGATATTATCAGAATAGGTGATGGCATATTCTTGTAACGTTTTTAATGGATATTCTGGTTGGATATTATAGGCAATGATCCCAGTTCCTTCTTCATAATCTTCTTCGGCGTTATAGGGAATCAGGTCTGTCCATTTTTTTTGACCAGAAGCAACCGTGTCAGCGACTAACATCGTCAGGGGCACTTTAATAGTACTAGCTGTATAAAATTCATGTTGGCCATTCACAGAACGTTGTTCGCCAGTTTCCAAATCTAAATAACTAATCCCGACCGTTCCTTCAAATTCTTTGACAGAAGCGACGAGCAGGTCATTTATTTTATCAAAAAATACTGTATTTGCTGAATTATTTTCTTCCTTGTCTTTCGTATGTTTCTCATGTTTGGCGGAATCAATTGTAACTTTTTGTTCAGATTCTTTGGCATAATCTTCGCCACGACTTGAGAAGAAGAAGCCCACAATTAGGAAAAAGCAAAGAAAGAAAATGGTGCCGTAAAGTGAGAGTTGCTGTTTCTTCAATGTAAAACCCTTTCCGTTTCTCTAATAGATATTTTTCTCAACTCCTTCATTTAATCATTTTTCGGATAAGAGCGCAAGCGTCTTTTTAACGGCACTACTGGTTTTGTTTCATTTGTTTTTGGAGTGCTTGCGATTGCTTTAATAGCTCTTTGCCGATAGTGGTATCTTTCACCAATAACCGCTGTAAGGGGCGATCGATGACTTGTTTGATGGAATGAATGTCTTGATTATTTAAAATGGCTGTTTCTTTACTAGAAAAAGATTTATGCGCGGTCAGTTGTAAACCAAACGAGTTGTACAACAATGTATAACCAGCAATTCCAGTAATTGTCTGATAAGATTTTGAAAAGCCGCCGTCAATTACGAGAAGCGTGCCATTTGCTTTGATTGGCGATTCGCCTTTTGTTCGTTTAACTGGTGTATGGCCATTAATGATATGTCGATTTTCACCAGTCACTTCAAATTCATCTAGGATTCTTTCACAAACTTCAACCGTATCACGCAAAGAGTAGTAAGGATTCTTTTCTTCATGATGTGTTTCTTTTTCAGCGAGAAAATAACGCTCAAAGGTTTTCATAGCTCGTTTGCCAAATAATGAGGAACCTTCGCCACACCAAAGATACCATAAACAATCTGTCGCATAGTCATCTGTAATAGCAGGCTGAGCGTATGCTTCTTCTAACATTTTCTGAAAGAAGTCAACTAAAGCTTTTCCTGAATAGGAGTGGCCTTTAAATGTGTAAGCTTGAAAAGTACCGTCCGCATTCAGAGGCAGACAGCCATGAATCAATAAATTTTGATTATACACAAGGTAAAGAGAAGCTTTTTCCATTAGAAAGCGCATGTGTTTTGTTAACCGCGGCGAAGACTGAAATTGCGTTAATAAATCATCAATTATCTGTTTTTCCTCACGTGTTAATTGGTAAGGCTGCTCTTCAGAAACGGTTTGGAAACAGCTGTTAATTAATGTATAACGACATTCGTCAAAAGTAATAGTTTTCCCTTGAATCTTATCTAAGCGTAGCCGATGTGCCAAGTTAAAATCAGGACGTCGACCAATAATTTGGCCTTCTAGTTTTTCTTGAATAATGGCAATGGCTTGTTGCACACGCATCGCTACTTGTTTTTCAGCTTCAGTTAACGCACGATAGGGATTTTTCTTGGGTGCAAAAGCAGGATTTTCTTTATATGTTTCTAAACTAAATTTTTTTAAGGCGGTTAAATCGATAGCATAACGTTCTTCTAACAAATCTAAATTTCCATAGCGAGAACAAATACGTACTACATTGGCTAAACAAGCCAGTGAACCACTATAAGCAGCCAGCCAAATCATATCGTGATTGCCTAGTTGAATATCCAAGGAGTGATAGGACATTAATCGGTCCATAATTTTATCTGGTGCTGGCCCCCGATCATAGATATCCCCAATAACATGTAGGTGATCGATAATCAGACGTTGGATTAGATAAGCTAATTCTGTCACGAAACGTTTGGCTTCACCTAGTAAAATAATTTTTTCAATAATTTGTTGATAGTAACCGTTTTTGGTTGTTGTTTCATCATATTGATAAATCAATTCTTCGAGAATATACCCATAGGTTTCAGGAAGGGCTTTGCGAACTTTAGAACGTGTGTACTTCATCGAAGAAGAACGGACGATTTCAACCAGACGGCGAATCGTTAATAGCCACCATTCATAAGAGAGGGCGCTTTCATTTTCTAAAAGTGTTAATTTTTCTTCTGGATAGTAGATAATAAAACAAAGCTCGTCCATCTGATGGGCATTTAATTCTTGTTTAAATAAAAATTGAACTTTTTCTCGGATTCGCCCAGAACCATTTCTTAAAATATGGTCAAAAGCTTCAAATTCACCATGTAAATCACTGACAAAATGTTCTGTTCCTTTCGGTAAATTCAAAATTGCTTCCAAATTAATAATTTCTTCAATTTGTTGATCGCGGTTCAGTGTAGCCAAGTCATCTGCCTTCTTTCTTTTTCGTATATACCAATTTTGATTTAAAAGATTAAAGTCTTGATAATAAAGGTTTTTTATTCGTATGCCAATTATTGTAGGCTATTTGGCGAAAAAAAGCAACAGGAGAAAGTCAGAGAAAAATGTGGAAAATTATAGGAAGCTACTGGGTTTTATGCTATGATTTTTAATAAAACGAAATGAAGGGGCGGGAAAACATGTTATTTGGTACAGCAAAAATGAATCGGGAAAATCATTTAGAAATCGGTGGTTGTGACACCGTAAAGTTGGCGCAAAAATTCGGGACGCCGTTATTTGTCTATGATGTCGCTCATATTCGCGCACAAGCACGTGGTTTTAAACAAACGTTAAATCAATTAGGTATCAAAAATAAAGTGGTTTATGCAAGTAAAGCATTTAGTTGTTTAGCTATTTATCAAGTGTTAAAGGAAGAAGATATTGCTTGTGATGTTGTCTCTGGTGGAGAACTATTCACAGCTTTAAAAGGGGGCATGGAGCCAGCGGAAATTGAGTTCCATGGAAATAATAAACCCCCTGAAGAATTACGTTATGCTTTGGATAACAAAATAGGTACAATTGTCATTGATAATTTTTACGAAATTGACTTGTTGGAAGAATTATTAGCTACACGAAACCAAACACAAAAAGTTCTTTTTCGGGTGAGTCCTGGCGTGGATGCAGAAACACATGATTACATTTTGACAGGCCAAGAAGATTCAAAATTTGGTTTTGATGTTGCAAGTGGCCAGGCAACAGAAGCGCTCGTTCGCCTTTTATCAAATCCCTCTTTTGATGTGCAAGGGGTTCATTGCCATATTGGCTCGCAAATTTTTGCTGTGGAAGGCTTTTTAGCTGCTGTTGAAAAAATGTTCACTATTTTAGAAGACTGGCGGCAAGTCCATCAATTTACAGCACGTGTTTTAAATATGGGTGGTGGTTTTGGTGTGCAGTACACGCAGCAAGATGAGCCATTAGCACCAGCAACATTTGTTGAAAAAATTGTTTATTCCTTGAAAGGTCATTGTGAACAATTAGGGTATCCACTGCCTGAGCTTTGGATTGAACCAGGCCGCAGTTTAATTGCCGAAGCGGGCACAACGATATATACAGTTGGCGCGCAAAAAGAGGTTCCTGGTGTTCGTCATTTTGTTTCCGTAGATGGTGGCATGGGTGATAATATACGGCCTGCTTTGTATCAAGCGGTTTATGATGGATTTCTAGCGAATCGTGATGGGCATGATTCAGTCAAGAAAGTCACAGTGGTTGGTAAATATTGCGAATCAGGAGATGTCTTACTTCGAGATATTTTATTGCCAGAAGTTAAAGCAGGGGATTTATTGGCCATTAGTAGTACTGGGGCTTACGGTTATTCAATGTCAAGTAATTACAACCGAAATCCTCGACCAGCGGTGGTTTTTGTCGAAGATGGACAAGCAAAATTAGTTGCTCGCCGTGAGACATATGAAGATATGACAACGTTGGATTGTTGATAGATTAAAAGTAGCCGCCTCTTTTTGAGACGGCTGTTTTTTTTTCAAAAAATAACAAAATGTAAGGGTGATTTCTTTCAGAAATGAAAAATCCATAGTATATTAAATGAAGAAGGAAATACTTTAGAAGAGGGTGTGATTTGCAGATGAAATGGCTCCTCGGGTTACTGATCATTTTTGCAATAATTGGCGTTGTTTTTTCTTTTTACATTGCCAATTATTTTTTGAAAATTGCGTTGCTTAAAGACAACCCTTGGTATCATAAAAAAGGGCATCGGTTATTAAATCCTGATAATTTTCAAGAACGTGAAACAAGATATACAAAAATAGAAGAACAACAAAAACAAGAAGGCGAAGCTTTTTGGACAGAGTCTTTTGCTGAAGATCGTTGGTTGAAAATTAAAGATGAAACATTGTATGCACGGTGCTTTATTCCTTATCCAGATAACCATCGTTGGGCGATTTGTGTGCATGGTTATCGTTCAAACGGAAAACGCGATATGGCATATACTGCATTACGTTTTGCAGAAGAAGGCTACAATGTTTTAGTTCCCGATTTGCGTGCGCACGGGAAAAGTTCAGGGAATAAAATTGGGATGGGATGGCTGGATCGGTTAGATTTATTAAGTTGGATTAGTGAAGTTCTTGCCATTGATATGGAAGCAGAAATTATTTTAGTGGGCGGTTCCATGGGAGCGGCTACTGTCATGATGGCAAGTGGTGAAAAGTTACCAACGAATGTCCGCGGATTAATAGTGGATTGTGGCTACACTTCTGTCTATGATGAATTTAAATATGTCCTACATGAATCTTTTCATTTACCCGCTTTTCCTATTTTAACAATTGCTAATCAATTAGCATTAAATAACTATGGCTTTCAATTGAAAACCGCTTCTTCCGTGAGACAATTACACAAAAATACGTTACCCACATTCTTTATTCACGGTACAGGTGATCGCTTTGTTCCAATGACAATGTTTGAAGAAAATTTAGCGGCAACTCAGGGGATAAAAAAAGGTCTCATTGTTGCTAAAGCACCACATTTATCTTCAAGTGTCTACGAACCTGAAAATTATTACAGTAGTATTTTTGAATTTTTGGAAGAAAACTGTCCTGCAGTAAAAACAATATCCGACTAAAAAAGACATGGATTTTCATGATTCCATGTCTTTTTTTTGTCTGACTCGTTTAGTTAAATTTAAAGTGCTTAAAAAGAAAAATAACGGCGCCAAACTACCAAGGCAAAGAAACCATTTCATTGAATAAGTTAACTCTTGCTGTAAAAGAGATTCTCGTATATAGCTGAAACCTTCGCCATGGACCCGCAAATAAATATAAATGTAAGCAAAAAGAATCACTAAAGGCAAAATACAGACTTCTAATATTTCCAAAAGATAAGGAAATGTTTTATTTAATAATTTGAGGCGTGTCTTATTCAATAGATAAGCAAAAATGAAAATTGACCATAAAAAACCAAAAAACTAATCAAATAAAAAATCAGATTCGCACTTCCTGCATTCATAAAAGCTTTCGGGAAAAGTAGTCTGCCGATGAATGTATTTTTAATTGTAAAAGGCACATCAAAAATGGAAATATAAAGACAAAAAAGTACTAATGTTAACAAGGCATGCCAAATCTTTTTCTCCATTTCATTTAAAAAATATCTAATTACTTGGTACATTTCCATAAACTGTCGCTCCGTGTTTGAAATAATCGTAGTTTTGACTATACCATAGCTGTTCTCAATTTTCTTGAAAAAAATACACGCAACCAGCCTCGACTATACGAAACACACAGAGTGTCTAAAAAATAAGTTGCCGATCGCATTTTTTCGCATGCTAGTGTTGCACTTCTGTTTCGTTGGTGTTTTCTAATTGCTGATTTGTTGATTAAAAAAGGGCAGGAGGGAGCGTTTTTCTAGTATAATAATATAAAAGAATATAGAGAAAATCGTAGGATGGGAGTTATTCAAAGTGGCGGAGATTACAGTTAAGACAATTTCAGCGAAAGATGATTTAAAGAAGTTGCTTTTGGGTCAAGAGTATGACCACCAGCAGCCGGTTAAAAATATTTTAAAAGCTAGAACATCGAATGTCCATATTGAAAAGTACGAGGTTGTGGAGGATGTTTTTTTAAAGTTAACTGGGAAGGCGACCGTGCACAAAGATATTATGAACTCATTTTGGACAACGTATAAAATTATGTTACAACTTGTTTATCCCGATTTCTTTAGACCAGCGGAAGTAATTGGGGAAAATCAAGAAAGCTATTTAGAAAAACCTTCTGAACAGAATTTGCTTGCAGTAAATAGCAAGTATCCGCCTCATGATTCCGGGACATCGGCTGTGATTTCGGACCGATATTTAACTTATTTTGACCAAGTTTTTCCTGACTATTTACCAAATCCTGTACCAAAAAAATATACATGGAATGAATTCCTTCTCGACAATTTTACTAAATTTGAGCGAGTTCATCAGGACCCACAATTAAAGCGTTTTGCCGAACTTACCCATTCAATTGGAAACATTACAGTAGTTCCACTAGGATTTAACAGCGGAAGAAGCTTATCGTTTAAAGATTATTGGGATTATTCTTTAGAACAACTTTCGATATTTTTAGCTTCATTTCATTCATGGGAAAGCTACGTTCATACGTATGAGATGCAACCATTTTTAAATGAACAGTATCAACCAGTAGCGCTATGGAAAAATCATTTGAAAAAAGACTCGTTTATCTTACCTCAGAATATAGAGGAGATAAATGAATATTTAGTTCAAGTAAATCAACGAATAGAAAAAAGAGGGCAGCGAATAGTGAATCGGTTGTAATGAAATAAGAATCGACTTTTCACTAAACGTTGAAAGTCTCGAATCGTGTGCTCTTTTATTGACTCAGGAACAGAGAACGATTAAACTACTAGATTAGTATCAAAAAATAATTGCGTATAGGGCTAACCAGTCGCATGTTTAAATAACTTTTAGGTCTTATGTAAGTAACAAAAGTTATTAGTACGAAGCAATCATTTTAGAAAGGAGCTTTTATGCAATTCACATTATTAAATCAAGAAAATCAAGCCTATTGGGAAGCAACCTACATAGAAGCTTTTCCAGAAGAAGAGAGACTGCCGTTTGGTCAATTATTGACGTCTTCTCAAGCAGGAAAATTTCATTTGTTTGTTATTCAAGAGGCGGATGAGAACGTGGGGATTTTGTTAAATAGTCAAATTGCACCTGAAGCAACCTATGTCTTTTTCTTTGCAATTGATCAGCACCACCGAAACAAACGATTAGGCTCAACCGTGTTAGCGTTATTGAAGACACGTTATCCTAAGGGGGTTCTTTTAGAGAGTGAAGAAATTGGCAAAAATGCAGCGAATGAAGCCCAAAGAGAAAAACGTTATCAGTTTTATGAAAGAAATGGCGTGCTGGATACAGGGTACTGATTATGGATAGAGGGCTCGCTTTTCATATCATGTTTGCTGGAGCGTCAGGCTTCGGTGGAACGCAGCTACAGTTTTTATTAGACTTCCATCCAGTAGCAAAAATTTGGAAAAAGCCAAGTATTGATGGCATCAGGTAGTTTTTTTCAAATAAGTAAATTAAACAAACAAAAAAACATATGAAAGAACGGACCAATCGGTTCTTT
Source organism: Enterococcus sp. DIV1537a (assembly GCF_051712085.1). Taxonomy (NCBI): domain Bacteria; kingdom Bacillati; phylum Bacillota; class Bacilli; order Lactobacillales; family Enterococcaceae; genus Enterococcus; species Enterococcus sp. DIV1537a. The sequence continues at coordinate 1,308,198 of NZ_JBIOOE010000001.1, forward strand.
CATATGTTTTTTATCATTAGTCTCGAAATAACTAGCGAATACCCAAAGCAATTCGTGCGTAACGGCTCATTTTATCCGTTGTCCAAGCAGGGTACCAGACTAATTTTACTTCGATATTATTCACTTCAGGAATATCTTTTAAAACACCATGGATTTGTTCTGTTAAAACATCTGCTAACGGACAACCCATTGTGGTTAAGGTCATTTTGATGACAGTATCACCAGTTTCTTCTGCAAATTCAACTTCATAAATTAGTCCTAAATTAACAATATCGATGCCTAATTCAGGGTCAATCACTGTTTCTAATGCAGTTAAAATATCTTCTTTAATTGCTTCAACTTCTTCGGTTGAACGTTGTTGAGGTTGTTCACTCATTCGTCTTCTACTCCTTTGCAAGTTGCCTCTTTACTATCATACCTTTTTTAAGAATGTTTGTAAATGAGAAGTATCTCACATGTCATGGAATTTACTGATTTATTAAAAAAGCTCATAAAATTCGAAATTCATTTTATTTTAATCAAAATCTCATTATTTTGTTGACATTAGAAAACAATGAGTTTAGAATGATCGATAACAATCTAAATTTAATTTTTGGATATTTTTAAAAAACTGAATTTTCAGTCAATTGAAAATATCAAAGGGAGGATTTTATGAAAATTAAGCAGGTACATGTTAGGGCATCAAAAATCAAGCTGAAAGAAACATTTACAATCGCTTTGGGGACGATTGAATCCGCGGATAGTGCAATTGTGGAAATTGAAACAGAAGAGGGACTTATTGGATATGGAGAAGGAGGGCCAGGCATTTTTATTACCGGTGAAACGTTGGCTGGCACGCTTGAAACGATCGAATTATTTGGCCAAGCAATCATTGGCTTAAACCCCTTTAATATTGAGAAAATTCATGAAGTGATGGATAAAATATCTGCTTTCGCTCCAGCGGCAAAAGCAGCAATCGATATTGCTTGTTATGATTTGATGGGTCAGAAAGCTCAACTGCCTCTTTATCAATTGTTAGGCGGCTATGATAACCAAGTAATAACGGATATTACACTAGGTATTGATGAACCAAATGTGATGGCACAAAAAGCCGTCGAAAAAGTCAAACTAGGTTTTGATACATTAAAAATTAAAGTCGGAACAGGAATTGAAGCTGATATCGCAAGAGTAAAAGCGATTCGTGAAGCAGTTGGCTTTGATATCAAGCTCCGCTTAGATGCGAATCAGGCTTGGACGCCCAAAGATGCAGTTAAAGCGATTCAAGAATTAGCAGATTATCAAATTGAATTAGTGGAACAGCCAGTTAAAAGACGCGATTTAGAAGGTCTAAAATACGTTACCTCACAAGTCAATACGACAATTATGGCTGATGAAAGCTGTTTTGATGCCCAAGATGCGTTGGAATTAGTTAAAAAAGGTACAGTCGATGTTATCAATATAAAATTAATGAAGTGTGGTGGCATTCATGAAGCGCTGAAGATTAATCAGATTTGTGAAACAGCAGGTATCGAATGCATGATTGGGTGTATGGCGGAAGAAACAACCATTGGCATCACGGCTGCTGCCCATTTAGCTGCTGCTCAAAAGAATATCACACGAGCAGATTTAGATGCGACATTCGGTTTAGAAACTGCGCCCGTAACTGGGGGCGTATCCTTAGAAGCAAAACCATTATTGGAATTAGGAGAAGCAGCTGGATTAGGCATTTCTCATTAAAAAAGGAGTAAAACAAATGAAGTATGATTTAAAGTATCTTAGTGTCCCTTTGCCTGAGGAAATTCAAAGGGTGAAAGAATTTGGCGATTTTGCAAGTGCGGATATTGCCATTGATTTTTGGTTGACAAAAGAACTTCCGCAGGCATTAAAAGAACGTTTGATAATTGAAAAAGATGTCATTAAAATGATGCGTATGAATGAGTATCCTCATAGCTTTGCAAAAGCTGATCAAATGATGAGAGATACTTTTCAGGATTATCAAACAGAGGAATTAATTCGTTTAAAAGAAACGGGATTAGTGGACTGGGTTTATATTGATGGTGAACCGTATTTCCAACTTCGATTTTTGGCCAATTTAATTAAAACAAATGCGGCATATGTTGCACGTTTGCGGGAAGCAGAAAGCAATCAATTAGAAATTCTCCGCAAAAAAGAACTAAAAGAGAACATCGAACAAATGCAAAAAAACGGTGGTAGAAAAGTGAGAACAACAATTAAAGCCACCATTCAGGTGAAAAAAGAATTTGAGCGTCCAGGTGAGCGTGTTCGTGTCCATTTGCCGCTGCCCAAAGCGTGTCAACAACAATCAGAAATTGAAATCCTAGCTACGTCACCTGAAGCAACCTATATTGCGGCAGAAGATGCGCCTCAACGAACACTGTGTTTTGAAACAATCTTAAAAGAAAATCAAACGTTTACAGTTGAATATTGTTATGTTAATCGGATGGTTTACCAACAGTTAGAAGAAAATAACGTAGACAAAATGCAACCAAGCTTTGATTTAGAGGAACATTTACCGCATATTCGATTCACGCCTTATTTAAGAAATTTAGCAGATGAGATTGTGGGCGATGAAAGTAATCCCTTAAAAAAGGCACGCTTGATTTATGACTTTGTGACGACAAAGATTCATTATTCTTTCATGCGTGAATATTTTACAATTTCCAATATTTCAGAGTATGCCGCAACTAATTTAAAAGGTGACTGCGGCGTGCAAGCGATTTTGTTTATCACGCTTTGTCGGATTGCAGGGATACCAGCCAAATGGCAATCGGGATTATATGTTTCTACACATTATACAGGCTGTCATGATTGGGCACAATTTTATATAGAACCGTACGGCTGGCTCTTTGTGGATTTATCTTTTGGCGGAGGTGCTTACCGAGACGGGGATAGACAGCGGTGGAATCATTATTTCGGCAATTTAGATGTTTTTAGAATGGTCGCAAATAGTGAGATCCAGGCAGACTTTCAGCCGGCGAAAATGCAATTGCGTGCAGACCCAATTGACAACCAGCGGGGAGAATTTGAGTACGAAAATGAGGGCTTGCCCTACGCATGCTTGATAGTTTCGCAAGAACGGCTTTCCATGGAAGAGTTGCCGTTTGATTGACACATAGGGGGAATAGTATGAAAAAGTTAAAAATGATGGGGATTATGTTATTTGTTAGTACGGTCTTGGTAGGTTGTGGCACAACAGCAGAAACAAAAATAGACGAGAAAGCAACTGAGAAAACCAGTGTCTCGAAAAAAGTTTTAAATTTAATGGAGAACTCGGAAATCGGTTCAATGGATTCTATTTTTACACAAGATGAAGCCAGTATTAACGCACAGTCCAATGTCTTTGAAGGGTTATATCAATTGGATGAAAAAGATCAACTAATACCAGCTGCCGCTAAAGAGATGCCTGAAATTTCTGAAGATGGCAAACGATATACCATTAAACTAAGAGAAGATGGTAAGTGGTCCAATGGTGATGCTGTAACAGCCAATGATTTTGTTTTTGCTTGGCGTAAATTAGCGAATCCCAAAAACCAAGCCAATTACTTTTTCTTGTTAGAAGGAACGATTCTGAACGGAACAGCTATTACAAAAGAGGAAAAAGCACCAGAGGAATTGGGTGTCAAAGCGCTTGATGATTATACTTTGGAGGTTACTTTAGAAAAGCCTGTACCGTATTTTACGTCGTTATTGGCATTTTCTCCATTTTTCCCACAAAACGAAGTATTCGTGAAAGAAAAAGGACAAGCCTATGGCACTTCTAGTGAAATGATTGTATCTAATGGTCCATTTTTAATGAAAAATTGGGATCAGTCAGCGATGTCATGGGACTTTGTGCGTAATCCCGACTATTACGATAAAGAAAAAGTAAAATCAGAAACGATTCATTTTGAAGTTCTTAAAGAAACCAATACCGTTTATAATTTGTACGAATCAGGTGAATTAGATGTGGCTGTCTTAACAGGAGATTTTGCTAAACAAAATCGAGACAATCCAGACTATGAAGCAATCGAACGGTCAAAAGTATATTCCTTACGTTTAAACCAAAAAAGAAACGAAAAACCATCCATTTTTGCAAATGAGAATGTCCGCAAAGCTTTAGCTTATGCTTTGGATAAAAAAAGTTTAGTCGACAATATTTTAGCAGATGGTTCAAAAGAAATTTATGGGTACATTCCAGAAAAATTTGTATATAACCCAGAAACGAATGAAGATTTTCGTCAAGAAGCAGGCGCCCTTGTCAAAACAGACGCCAAAAAAGCCAAAGAGTATTTAGATAAAGCAAAAGCAGAGCTAAACGGAGATGTAGCCATTGAACTTCTTTCAAGAGATGGTGATAGTGACCGAAAAGTTGCTGAATTTATCCAAGGCCAGTTACAAGAAACGTTGCCTGGTCTCACTATTAATGTCAAAACAGTTCCTTTAAATAATGCGATTGAATTAATGAGAAAAGGGGATTATGAATTGTCTGTTGGCATGTGGGGACCCGATTATCAGGATCCAATGACTTTTTTAGAAAGCTCAGTTAGTGGTAACCGTATGAACTATTCTAGCCCAACGTTTGATCAACTAATTGAAGAAGCAACAACTAAATACGCAAATGATCCTGAAACTCGTTGGCAAACATTAATTAAAGCTGAAAAAGTATTGGTGGAAGAAGATGCCGCTTTAATTCCTTTATACCAAGAGGCCCGTAGTCAGCTTGTACGACCAGGTGTCAAAGGTATTCAGTATCATAACTTCGGTGCAACGAGCACATATAAGTATGCCTATAAAGAATAAATTAGTGAACGAGCGTGGGACAAAAATCACTTTGGATTTTTGCTCCACGCTCAAAAACTGATAAACGGCGGGAACAGAAGCAACACTACGCGTTGCTCCGATCTCAACAACTTCTAAGGTGTTTTCTCGACATGCGTCTCGTCACAGTACAGCCTTCAAAAGAGCTACAGCTCTAAGAGTTGCGATGTTTCACTGTGAAGCATGAACAGATGAAATCATCGTACCTACTTGGTTCTCGGAGTTAAACACTTCTGTCCCGACCTCTTCCCGATAAGAGCTTCTTTTTTGTTAATAGTCAACAATTAATAAAAAAATAATTGAAAAAGGTTGACAAAAATAATGATACTCGTTAGAATAATCACTGTTAACAAATGAATAGCGTTTTCATGTGACTAGATAATACTAGGCATGGAAGAATTTCGTAATACAATGTGGTGTACAATGGTTACGCAACATGTTTAACGGGATTGTTCTATGCTTTTTTTGTTGTTTTCACTGAAGATGTTAGAATTACTTCTGCAGAAGAGGGTCATTTATGAAAATTAAAAAGGTGCTGAATCAAAATGCTGTACTTGTTCTTGACGAAGGACAGGAGAAAGTAGCTGTCGGTAAAGGCGTCGGGTTTAATAAGACTAAAAATGATGTCTTATCTCGACAATTGGTGGAGCGGATGTTTGTGATGGAGCCAGAAGGACTGAAAAAACTTCAAGTACTGCTATCACAAATTGAAGACAAATACTTTTTAGCGAGTGAAGAAATTATCCAACATGCTGAAACGGTATTGGGTGAAAAGTTGAATGAACATATTAATATTGGGTTGAGTGATCACATTGCTTTTGCAGCTGAAAATATTCAAAATAATATTATTGTTCGGAACAAGCTTTTAAGTGAAATTGAGATTTTATATAGTGAAGAATTTGCTATTGCTCAATGGGCTGTAGAATATTTAACACAAACCTTAGAGATTCCATTTAGTTATGATGAAGCGGGATATATTGCAATTCATATCCATAGTGCTCGCAGCGGGCGTACTGATAATAGTAAAAGTATCCGTGAAGTTACAATCGTTTCTGAAATTATTCATTTAATCGAGCAGGAATTGGCTATTGATATTCATGATGATAAAAATAGTCTCAGTTATTCACGTTTGGTGAATCATTTACGTTTGTTTATTCATCGCTTCCAACAAAATCAATATGCTGTTTTAGATGAAGAAATTTTGGAAGTCGTAAAGAAAAAGTATGCTGAAAGCTATGAAATCTCAAAAAAAGTACAAGTCTTATTAATGAGAAATTTTCATTATCAAGTACCAAATGAAGAACTTGGTTATTTATCGATTCACATTGAACGATTAAGAATGACCAAATAATAAAAATTAAATAGTTTATGTGAGGAGTTACGTATAATGAAAGCGTATATGCAAAGAATGGGACGTTCGTTAATGTTACCAGTTGCTGTATTACCGGCGGCTTCTTTATTAGTCGGTATTGCTAACTGGATCGTGGGAACAATCGGCGCTAGTCCAGCCACAACTTTTCTAATGAATGGTGGTTTGGCTATCTTAAACAACTTAGCATTATTATTTGCGGTTGGTTTAGCGTTAGGAATGTCAAAAGATAAAGATGGATCGGCAGCATTAGCTGGTTTAGTCGCTTATTTAGTGCCAAAAACTGTTTTAGCGCCTGCTTCTATCCAAGCCATTAAAGGCTTCAAGGATATTGCTGAAGTAAACCCAGCCTTCAACAGCATGGACAACAATGTCTTTGTCGGGATTGTCGCTGGTTTAGTTGCTGCGGCAATGTATAATCGTTTCTCTGGTGTGAAATTGCCAATGGCTTTATCATTCTTTAGTGGAAAACGTTTAGTTCCTATTATGTCAGCTATTTCGATGTTAGTAATCTCAGCTGTCTTATTCTTCTTCTGGCCAGTTGTTTATAACGGATTAGTTGCTTTTGGTAAAGGAATCTCTAGCTTAGGTTTCGTAGGAGCTGGCTTGTATGGTTTCTTTAACCGACTATTAATTCCAACAGGCTTACACCATGCCTTGAATTCTGTTTTCTGGTTTGATGTTGCTGGTATCAATGATATTGGGAACTTTTTAGCTGGTCAACAAGCGTTAGATACTGGTAAAGCAATTGTAGGACAAACGGGTATGTATCAAGCTGGTTTCTTCCCAGTAATGATGTTTGGTTTACCAGCAGGCGCTTTTGCAATTTATCAATGTGCACGTCCTGAGAAGAAAAAAGTTACAGCTTCATTAATGTTAGCTGCAGGTTTTGCGGCTTTCTTTACAGGCGTTACTGAACCTTTAGAATTCTCATTTATGTTCGTTGCTTGGCCTTTATATGTTTTACATGCAGTCTTTACAGGTATTTCTTTAGCATTCGCTGCGTTTATGCATTGGACAGCTGGCTTTGCCTTTAGTGCAGGTTTTGTAGACTTCTTCTTAAGTTTGAAAAACCCAGTCGCGAATCATCCAATGATGTTGGTGGTTCAAGGACTTGTCTTTGCAGCAATTTACTACTTCGGTTTCCGTTTTGCAATCACTAAGTTTAACTTAATGACACCAGGACGTGAAGAAGGCGATGGCGAAGAAACGCCAGATGTTGCAGAAGGTGACAACAAATTTGCTTCTCTAGCTCGTCGTATTTATGATGGTTTAGGCGCTGATGCTAATGTAACTTCTATTGATAACTGTACAACTCGTTTACGCTTAACAGTGAAAGATACAGGCAAAGTGGATCAAGCAAAAATTAAAGCAACTGGGGTTCCAGGTGTGAAAGTCATTGATGACACCAATATCCAAGTGATCGTTGGTACGGAAGTACAATTTGTTGCTGACGAAATGCAACGATTATATAACCACCAAGCGCCAGCAACACCAGTCAAAGAAACACCTGTTTCTAAACCAGTTGTTGAAAAAAAAGCATCAGTTTCAACGAAAGAAACTGAATTATATTCTGTAGCGAATGGGAAAGTTATTCCTATTTCTGAAGTACCAGATGATGTTTTCTCAGCAAAAATGATGGGTGACGGTTTTGCTGTCGTACCAACAGACGGCGAAGTTTCAACACCTGTTGCTGGTAAAATTACTAGCATTTTCCCAACAAAACATGCGTTAGGTATCCAAACAGATTCAGGCATTGAAGTATTATTACACATGGGTCTAGATACTGTTGAGTTACAAGGTGGACCATTTACATTACATGTTGAAGAAGGCCAAGTTGTAAAACAAGGCGATAAAATTGCAACCATTGATTTAGCCGCATTAGAACAAGCTGGCAAAAAATCAGATTTAATTGTTGTTTTCACAAATCAAGATATCGTTGCTCAATACGATTTACAAAAAGCAGGTCAAACGACTTCAATAAATGATGTAATCGGAAATGTTACCGTAAAATAAAAGTAAAAAAGGGCTAGCCGTAAGGCAGCCCTTTTTTGTATTCTTTGAAAATATTAGTGTCTGTAGAGCCAGTAATTCAAAATCGCTTGCTCTACAGATTTTTATTTATAAATAGCCTTAGAAAGTTTCGCATAATTGAACACTTTAACCACTCACAAAAATGGCCAATGTAACGGACAGAAAATAAGGAAGCGTTTTCTTTTATATGGATTATAATAAATATATCAAGGAGGGGTTGCTATGAGTTCGAAAAAAGAACGTGGACAAAAATTGTTGTTACTTCTCTCAAAAAAACAAGATTATATGACTGCAAAAGAATTGGCAAACTGCCTAAGTACTTCTCCTAAGACAGTTTATCGTTTGATAAAAAAAATTAACGATGAATTTTCAGAAGGTTCACTCATATTATCTGAGAAAGGACGAGGATACAAGCTAGACTATGAACGATTTATGGAACAGAATCGACATTTAGTCGAAAAAGAAAGTGATTTTTCGCCAAGGGAAAGACGCAATCGAATTCTGGAGGAATTGTTGTTAGCTTCTCCACAAGCTAAAAATGTTTATGAATTATTTGCAAGATATTATGTTGGCGATTCTGTGATATTTAGCGATGAACAACAATTAGCCGAAGATTTAAAGAAATATGATTTAACACTCAAACGGAAAAATCGAACGTTGGCAATTATCGGTGAGGAAAGAGCTATCAGGAAAGCCATTTCCGATAGAATACAACTGTTGAATATTATCGATATTGAGGATCTTCGAAACAACAAAGCATTAAATTTTAATAATTATGATGTCCTTTTTACGTTAGATCAAGTCAGGAACATTGAAAAGAAACTGGATATTACTATTCCACATCCATATAACGTAAACATCTTTTCGCATCTTTATATCTTAATTAGTCGTTCACGAAAAGTAGCTATTTCTGAAAAATACCAATTATCTAACGAAGAAGAACAAGAATTAACAAAGGACTTAGTACTCAAAAAGGTCGCGCAAACAACGATTCAACAGATTGAAACTTATTTAAATAAGAGACTGCCTAACGTTGAAATTTATTACTTATATCAATATTTGGTTTCTTCTAGGATGCAAGGTTCATTTAGTAAAGCAACTAATTTTTCTTTCAAAGTAATGCAAATTACTCAATTTTATTTAGAGGAAATGAGTGCACAACTAAAAATTTTAACTGATAATGATCAGCTACTTTTTGAATTGGCTAGTCATATAAAACCAATGATAAATCGTCTTGAAAACGGCATACATGTTAAGAATAGTTTATTGGATCAAATAAAAATGACGTATGAAATAATTTTCAGAAAAATTGTGCAAGTTTCTAAGCAAGTAAGTAAAAACTATCAACTGCCGGTTATAAACGAAGATGAGAATGGGTTTATTACATTGTATTTTGCGCGAATGATTGAAACCAATCAGTTACCTATTCGTACTTTGATTATGTGTACCACTGGAATTGGAACTTCAGAACTATTGAGAGTAAAAGTTGAAAAGAAATTCCCTGAATTACAAATTGTTGAAATTATTGCCACACGAAATATAAGGAAATCATTAAAAGATTATTCTGATATTGAATTGATTTTGACAACGATTCATTTACAGGAAAAAGTCCCTATTAAATCATTGTTGGTCAGTGCCATGTTTACAACTGATGATCAGTATCGATTACAAAGAAAAGTTGAGGAAATCTATCATGAACGTTAGTCCTTTATACCAAGTTTTCCTAAACCAAGAACTTCTTTCAAAACAGCAAGTATATCAATTCATTGCAGAAACAGCAGCACCTTTGTTAACGCCCAAAGAAAAAAAGCAGATTGAGGAATCTTTGGTAAATCGTGAGAAGATGGGAAGTAATCAGATTGCAGAGCAAATTGTCTTGCCACATTTAGAAAATGCACTCTTGAAAAAAAGTGAAATATATCTGATTGGCTTAAAAACAGAAATCCAAGAATGGACGGCAGACATTAAGCAAGTGAAATTAATTATTGTCATCTTACTAAAAGAAAATGAACGGTTAAAAGTAAAAAAAGAAATCAGTCGATTTACTAGAAAATTAGCAAATGAAGACTTCTTAGAAAAGTTGTTGCGTTTAAAAACAGAAACAGATTTTTATAAAAATATAGAAAGATTTGAGGAGGAAAAATAATGAAGATAGTCGGCGTAGCAGCCTGCACAGTAGGAATTGCTCACACATATATCGCACAAGAAAAATTGGAGAACGCTGCAAAAAAAGCAGGAGTTGAGATCCATGTAGAAACACAAGGGACCATTGGGATTGAAAACAAACTAACGGATGAACAAATTAAGGAAGCGGATATTGTTATATTAGCCATTGATGTGAAAATTTCTGGAAGAGAGCGTTTTGATGGGAAACGAATCATTCAAGTACCTACAGAAGTTGCTGTAAAATCACCCACTAAACTAATTGAAAAAGCAGAAGAAGTTATGACACAAGAAAAGTAACCTTCTAGGAGGAATTGTAATGGAAGTAAAGGATATCATTGACTTAAAAACCGTTAAAACGAATATGAATGTAAATACAAAAGAGGAAGCATTAAAAGAATTAGCCAATCTTTTGCTTGAAAATGGCAATATTTCAGAGGAAAAAGGTTTTATAAAAGATATCTATGATAGAGAGGCGGAAGGCCAAACAGGCATCGGAAACTATCTAGCCATTCCACATGGCAAAAGTGCGTATGTAAAAAAAATAGGCGTGGCCATTGGTATTAATAGTACAGAAATTCCTTGGGAATCTTTAGATGGTAATGGCGTAAAAGGAATCATTCTTTTTGCTGTGGGTAATGATCATAAAGAAACAACTAGCCATCTTAAACTATTATCATTGTTTGCCAGAAAACTCGGAAATGATGAAGTAGTGAGAGAATTCCTTCAATCAAAATCGCCAGAGGATGTAGTGAAGGCATTCTCTTAATGAAATTACTAAGACAGCATATTGTGGATATTTTCTACAGAAGAATCCACAACAGTAATTTTTTTAAATAGAAAATAAAATGAAAAGAACAATGTTTAGGAGGATAAAAATGAAAAAACTAAAAGAGTTAAATCTTAAAGGTCATTTATTAACAGCAATCTCATATTTAATTCCAATTGTCTGTGGCGCTGGCTTTTTAATTGCAATTGGTATGGGGTTTGGTGGCTCAAGTCAAGGAACCTTGGTACCAGGTGAATTTTCGCTTTGGGATGCTTTAGCTACTATGGGTGGCGCTGGCTTAGGCTTACTGCCGGTTGTTATATCTACTGGCATTTCCTTTTCAATCGCCGGTAAACCTGGAATTGCTCCGGGCTTTATTATTGGTTTAACTGCGAATGCAGTTGGCGCTGTCTTTATTGGTGGTATCTTAGGTGGTTACTTGGCAGGATATCTTGTATTAGCTATTTTAAAATATGTGAAATTACCAAACTGGGCGAGAGGGTTAATGCCAACATTAATTATTCCATTTTTAACCTCAATTACTGGTGGATTAATCATGGTATATATTATCGGGACCCCAATAACGGCATTTACTTCATTATTAACGAACTTTTTAGATAGCTTAGGTAACTCGTCATTATTAATTTTTGGTGGTGTAATTGGTTTATTAAGTGGTATAGACTATGGCGGACCCATTAACAAAACTGTTTTTGCCTTTGTTTTGACAATGCAAGCGGAAGGACTTAATGGACCAATTACAGCATTGCAATTAGTAAATACAGCAACGCCAATAGGCTTTGGATTAGCTTTCTTCTTTGCTAAATTATTTAGAAAAAATATTTATACAAAACTAGAAGTTGAAACGTTAAAGTCTGCCGTACCAATGGGCGTGATTAACATTGTTGAAGGTGTTATTCCTTTAGTTATGAATGATATTGTCCGAGGAGTCATTGCTACAGCGATTGGCGGCTTCGTGGGTGGCGCAACAACAATGATCTTAGGGGCAGATGCGACAGTTCCATTTGGCGGTGTTTTAATGATTCCAACAATGAGTAAACCGCTGGCTGGCATTATTGCAATTGTTGTAAACGCTGTGGTTACCGGTTTAGTTTTAGCTATTATTAAGAAAGATGTAACTGAGAAAGATATGGAAGCTTTAGTAGAAAAAGAAGAAGAGGAGATAAACTTGGAAGATATTCAGATTTTCTAAACAAAATGAAAAAGCGCAACAAAATTAATGCAATTTATATTGCCTGTCAGAGATGTGTCAACGTCTGAATATAACGAGTTAGAAAAATTTTCAAAAACATCAACCAAATAATCAGATAGAAAGAGTTGAAAATTAGAATGAACAAAGTTGAATTTTCTCCGTCACTAATGACGATGGATTTGGACAAGTTTAAACAACAAATCACCTTTTTGAATGATCATGTTGCTTCGTATCACATAGACATTATGGATGGTCACTATGTGCCAAACATTACATTATCTCCGTGGTTTATTGAGGAGTTAAGAAAAATTTCGAAGCTCCCAGTATCTGCCCATTTAATGGTTACGAATCCAAGCTTTTGGGTACAACAACTAGTAGATATCAAATGTGAATGGATTTGTATGCATGCAGAGGTTTTAGATGGTCTAGCATTTCGCCTAATTGACCAAATTCACAATGCTAATCTTAAAGCAGGGATCGTCCTTAATCCCGAAACGCCTATTGAATCAATCTTTCCATATATTGAATTGTTGGATAAAATCACAATCATGACCGTTGATCCAGGCTTTGCTGGCCAGCGATTTATTGAAGGAACACTTGATAAAATTGTTGCTCTTCGTAATTTACGTAAAGAAAAAGGGTATCGTTATGTAATTGAAATGGACGGCTCATCGAATAGAAATTCATTTAAGCGAATTGATGCTGCAGGACCTGATATTTATATTGTTGGTAGAAGCGGATTGTTTGGATTGAATGAAGATATTGAAAAAGCTTGGAGAATGATGAGTAGAGACTATGAAGAAATGACTGGGAAAAAAATTCCATAAAACATTTGACTGTTTGTTAAAAGAATAGATAAGTTGTATAAAGTCAAGCCTAGAAAAGAATTTTGTTCATTCTTATCTGGGCTTTTTTGATGCAATAAATAAGCGCCAATAGAACAAAATTACTTGTTATTCTATTCTAGGTGAAAACGTTCAATCTTGCGAAGTTACGGTTTGTTCACAAAAAAGTTACTTTTATTAAATAAAACTAAAGAAGTAACAAAAACTTCGCTTTTTTCAGTTATTTCAAGTAACATAGAACGTATCTTAAAAGAAAAAGTTTGGATGATTCGATGCGTAGAGTAAGAAAAATAATTTATAAAATCATGCTACTTTTGTTTGTTGGTTTAGTTGCTGGTCTTGGCTATCTTGGCTATAAAATACATCAAAATGTTGAAACGGTAATGACCTTTGAAAAACAAGTAGAAGCAGAAGTCAAAAAAAATAAAATACCTGAATACAAAACATTAGCTTTAGCGATTATCTATACAGAATCTAAAGGGAAATCTGGCGATATTATGCAGAGCAGTGAAAGTGTTTATGGACAACAAGAAGTGATTGAAACACCAGAGGAAAGTATCGCACATGGCGTCAAATTTCTCGCGGAAGCGTTAGCGAAAGCAAAAGAAGCTGGCTGTGATGAGTGGACAGGCGTACAAGCATATAATTATGGACTGGATTATATTCAGTTTGTTAAAGAACGCGGCGGGAAACACACGACAGAGTTAGCAGAAGAATATTCAAGAGAAGTCCTTTCACCGTTGCTAGGAAATGACCAAAATACGAAATATCGTTATTATCGTTGGCAAGCGTTAGTTTACAATGGTGGTTACCTTTATCAAAATGGTGGCAATATGTTCTATGCGGAAATTGTCAAAATGAATCGTTGGTTTATTGAAAAGTTAAATTAAAACGAGAAAAGTCTAAAGAATTCTTTCAACTTACAGGAATTTTTTAGGCTTTTCTTGCAGTTTCATGAAAATGCAAGTAAACTAGAAGGGATGTAACTGATTAATTGAAAAGGTAGGGAAAGAGCTGGATGTTGAATAAAGTCGACCTGAAAAAAGGGTTAAGTACAGAAGAAGTTGCCAAGCAGAAAGAGTTAGGCCTTCAAAATAATTATGAGGAAAATGTAGCAAAATCTACAAAAGATATTATTTTTGATAACGTCATGACGTTATTCAACTTTTTAAACTTTGCAATCGCTGTTTGTTTACTATTTGTCGGAGCGTATTCCAATCTGGCTTTCTTAGCGATTATTATTGTGAACATGTCAATCGGGATTTTCCAAGAAATTCATGCCCGTAATTTAGTTCAAAAATTATCTATTGTGGCAAAAGAAAATGTTCATGTTGTTCGAAATGGCGTACAACAAGAAATTGATACAAAAGAACTAGTTATGGAAGATATTGTTATTATCTCTGCAGGGGAACAAGTTCCTTCTGATATGGAAGTTATTGACGGTAAAGTCGAAGCGAATGAAGCGTTGTTAACAGGTGAATCAGATTTAATTGAAAAGGAAATCGGCGATACCTTGCTTTCTGGAAGTTTCATTGTTAGCGGACAAGCCTATGCCCGTGTTATCCACGTTGGTGCCGAAAACTATGCTGTGAAAATCACCCAAGAAGCTAAAGTGCATAAACCAATTCAATCAGAGTTAGTCAATTCGATTCGTAAAGTCTCTAAATTTACAAGTTGGGTGATTATTCCTCTAGGGATTATTTTATTTGTTGAAGCTTTTTGGCTAAGAGATGCTGGCATTAAAACATCTGTTGTTGCTTCTGCAGCTGCTTTGTTAGGGATGTTACCAAAAGGATTAGTACTATTAATTAGTATTGCGCTGACAACAGGTGTCATTAAGTTAGCCAAAAAACGTATTCTAGTACAAGATATGTACTCAATTGAAACATTGGCCCATGTGGACACTTTGTGTTTAGATAAAACTGGAACGATTACAGAAGGTAAAATGAAAGTGCAAAAGGCGATTATCTTGCATGACAAATATGAAGAACTCTTCCCACAGATTATCGGAAGCTACCTATCTGAAAGTACGGATAATAATATTACAATGCAAGCAATTCGTGATCATTATGAAGTATCCAATCGATTTGGCGCAAAAGAAGTCTTGGCTTTTTCTTCTGAACGAAAATGGGGGGCTATTGAATTTCCAGAAATTGGGACAGTTTATTTAGGGGCTCCTGAGCGTTTGGTAGACGATAGTCGGTTGCCAGAAGCTGTTTTTACAGCACAAGAGAATGGGTATCGCGTCTTGATGTTAGCCATTGCGGAGCAACAACCGTTAAACGAAACCAAAATGCCTTATTTAGAGCCATTAGCAATTCTAGAAATTGATGATCCAATTCGCCAAAATGCCAAAGAAACACTGGCTTATCTAAAAGAAGAAGGAATCGACTTAAAAGTAATTTCTGGTGATAATCCGGTGACTGTTTCAAATATTGCTCGTCGTGCTGGGCTACCCGGTTATGAGTCTTATATTGATTTGTCGACCAAAACGACAGAAGCAGAAGTGCGTGAAGCGGTTCAGCAATACACAGTGTTCGGACGTGTATCGCCTCAGCAAAAACGAACCATTGTACGTGAGTTGAAAGACACAGAGCATGTGGTGGCGATGACCGGCGATGGCGTCAACGATGTTTTAGCGTTACGAGAAGCGGATTGTAGTATCGCTATGGCAGAAGGAGATGGCGCTACTCGGCAAATTTCTAATCTAGTTTTGCTAGATTCTGATTTTACAACGTTACCAGATGTCTTGTTTGAAGGACGGCGTGTGGTAAATAATGTAACCCGAGTTTCCAGCGTTTTCTTCATTAAAACGATTTATTCGTTTATTCTCTCAATCATTTGTGCCTTAACAGCCATTGCGTTCCCGTTCATTCCGATTCAAGTGACCTTGATTGATTTAGCAATTGAAGGGTATCCAGCCTTCTTCTTATCTTTCGAAGGGGACAAACGAAAAGTTGTCGGGAAGTTTTTACCAACGGCTTTGAAAAATGCGTCTGTTAATGCGCTTTTAGTTGTAGCGAATATCATTGCTGTTTATCTGATTGGACAAAATCAAGGATTTTCTTCTTTAGACACCACGACGTTAATGTATTATTTATTAGTTGGAATTAGCTGTATGGCTGTTGTTCGAGCATGTCTGCCTTTCAATCCATTACGCATTTTCTTGGTTTTCAGTACCATTATTGGTATTTATGTAGCAGCTATGTTATTCCACAACATTTTAGAAATTGGTTTCTTAACTTCGCAAACAATGGGTCTCTTCTTTATTATGATGGCCATTAATATTGTGGTGCGTGTAGCAATTGGTTTCGTACAAATGAAACGTGCTGGAAAAACAATTAAAGATTTATAAAAAATAGAGGTTGAGCTAAAAGTATTCGTCTCCAGAAATGCAGTTCTTCTTTAAATCTTGAAGGAAGTCGGAGCAAGCTTGATGTTTAACTGATTATTTTAAGAGTTAGTGTCTGGGGCAGGAGTCAGGATGACTTTTGTCCTAGATACTTTCTTTTTTTGTTGAGTTGAAACAAGATACTTGAAAAACAGAGATTATGTGATACAATAAATCATGTGTAAATGTGTCCATTGGAATTCGCACTGAAATGACAGTGCGTTTTTTAAACGGTCAATCACATGAGTTAGCACAATGCTATTCTTAGGAGGTGAGGACAATGGCACAACGCATTCCTCAGGAAGTCATTGAGGAAGTTCGTCACCGAACGAATATAGTAGATATTATTGGGCAGTATGTCCAGTTAAAAAAATCCGGTAAAAATTATATGGGTTTATGTCCGTTTCACGAAGAACGTTCCCCTTCATTTTCAGTAGCAGAAGACAAACAAATTTTTCACTGTTTTGGCTGCGGGAAAGGTGGAACTGTTTTTAATTTCTTGCAAGAAATTGAAGGCATTAGTTTTCCAGAATCCGTGAAACGTGTTGCAGATTTGGAACATTTATCTGTGGACTTTGATTGGTCAGAGCCGCGTGAAGTAGCGGATACCCCAGGAAACCAACAAAGACGGAGTTTGTTACAACTGCATAGTAAAGCCGCAGAACTTTACCATCATATTTTAGTGAATACTAAAATTGGCGAACCCGCATTAAACTATTTATTAGAGCGGGGGTTAACACAAGAACTAATTGAGACCTTTCAAATTGGATTTGCGCCGCAAAAACGTGATTTCTTAAGTCAAGTTTTTAAAAATGAACAACTGGATGAAACGCTTTTTGAGCCTTCTGGGCTGTTTGTCCAAAGAGATAACGGTACGTTTTTGGATCGTTTCTATCAACGAATCATGTTTCCAATTAATGATCCCCAAGGCAATGTCATCGCCTTTTCTGGTCGCTTGTTAAAAACAGCTGATTTTCCAGGGGATGAGATGCCTAAATACTTGAATAGTCCTGAAACAACACTTTTTAATAAGCGAGAAACGCTGTTTAACTTTGATAAAGCCAGAAAAGAAATTCGTAAAGAAAATACAGTCTTGCTTTTTGAAGGATTCATGGATGTTATCGCTGCTTGGCAATCAGGCGTAAAAAGCGGGGTGGCTTCAATGGGGACTAGTTTGACCAATGAACAAATTCGGCGTTTGGAACGGGTCGCTAAGGAAGTAGTTATTTGTTACGATGGCGATAATGCCGGTGTTCAAGCCACAAACCGTGCGATTCAATTATTGCAAGAAAACAGTCATTTTGACTTGAGTATTGTCAGCATCCCTGAAAAGCTGGATCCTGATGAATATGTGCGGAAATATGGCGCAGAAGCTTTTCAAAATTTAGCCAATCATGGCCGAGAAACAGTTTTTAGTTTTAAAATGAATTATCATCGGTTAACTAGAAACATGAATAACGAAAAAGAACAATTGGATTATGTGAACGAATTGTTACGGGAGTTAACCAATGTTCAATCTCCCTTGGAACGTGATCGTTATTTAAACCAAATTGCTCAGGAATTTCAACTTTCTGTTCATAGTTTAGAAGAACAATTCAATCAATTGAAGCAAGAGCAACGTTCAGTCCAACGGCAAGAAAGGCAACAATTTTATCAAGATGAAATGATGCCACCACCAATGGAAGAACCTGTTTTTGAAGAGAATCACGTCCAGAACAAGTTACCGTTAACCCAAGTTCAAAAAGCAGAACGTTCTTTATTATTTCGTTTAATGAATGAACAAGGAGTACGGCAAACCATTCAACAATTGCCAGATTTTTCATTCGCTCATGATGAATACCAAGAATTATATTTCTTGCTAGAAAGTTATGCGACACTGCATCAAAGTTTCGACATTGCCGATTTTATTAATTTCTTGCAAGATAATCAAACCAAACAATTAGCAATTGAAATTGCGTATCAGAATTTATCGGAAGAAAGCTCTGAGCGAGAAGTTGCCGATTTATTACATGTAATTGCCTTATCAAGTATTGCAGAGGCAATTGAGCAGAAAAAGATTCAACAGCAAGAAGCAAAACGAGTGGGCAACCAACAGCTTGAAGCCGAATTAACAATGGAGATTATCCAATTGGCTCGTCAGCTTAAAGCTCAACGAACATTTACTTAAGCAATAAATGAATAGAACTAAGCGTTTTGTTCATTTTATTTTGATAAGTCCCAGTGATTTATCAGTTATTTCAAGCGTGAACCGAAAAATGAAGGGGGCCTTCTTTCATGGAAAAAGAAACAAGTAAAAAATATGAAGCTGCAGTGGCAGCATTTATCAAAGAAAACAAGCCTAAAGGAACAGTGGTTTATGATGATTTAGCGAATCAATTAGCCACACCGTATACTTTGGATGCAGAAGCTATGGAAAAATTGATCCAAAAAGTTGAAGATGCTGGTATCAGCGTGGTCGATGAAAATGGAGACCCAAGTGAACATAGCTTGAAAAAAGATGAAAAAGAAGCGGAAAAGGCCCAAGCAGAAGACTTATCTGCGCCAACAGGTGTTAAAATTAATGATCCCGTGCGTATGTACCTAAAAGAAATTGGGCGCGTTCAATTGTTAACTGCCGCAGAAGAAGTTGAATTGGCACTTAAAATTGAAGAAGGCGATCAAGAAGCAAAACAACGTTTAGCAGAAGCCAACTTACGTTTGGTTGTTTCAATTGCCAAACGATATGTAGGTCGTGGTATGCAATTCTTGGATTTAATTCAAGAAGGTAATATGGGCTTAATGAAAGCTGTTGAAAAATTTGACTACCGTAAAGGGTTCAAATTCTCTACGTATGCTACTTGGTGGATTCGTCAAGCGATTACGCGGGCAATTGCGGACCAAGCTAGAACGATTCGAATTCCTGTTCACATGGTTGAAACAATCAATAAATTGATTCGGATTCAACGCCAACTATTGCAAGATTTAGGTAGAGAACCAACGCCAGAAGAAATTGGTGCGGAAATGGATTTACCAACAGAAAAAGTTCGTGAAATCCTAAAAATCGCACAAGAGCCAGTCTCTTTAGAAACACCAATTGGTGAAGAAGATGATTCACATTTAGGTGATTTCATTGAAGACCAAGATGCTACCAGTCCTGCTGAACATGCAGCTTACGAATTGTTAAAAGAACAACTAGAAGATGTTCTGGATACTTTAACAGACCGTGAAGAAAATGTTTTACGTTTACGTTTTGGTTTAGATGATGGTCGGACACGTACGCTAGAAGAAGTCGGAAAAGTTTTCGGTGTCACTCGCGAACGTATTCGTCAAATTGAAGCAAAAGCGTTAAGAAAACTAAGACATCCTTCTCGTTCAAAACAATTAAAAGACTTTTTAGAATAAACATACCGTTTAGCGGCTCTTTTCGTGCATGCGAGAAGAGCCGCTTTTGATTTTTAAAAAGTCTCTAAATGTCATTGCTAGTTATTGGAAGAAGGCGCAAGTTGTGGTAAATTAGAAGTAATGGAATATTAGCAGAATGTGAGGCGGAAGAATGACAAAAAAATGTCCGAAGTGCGGGAACGAATTCGATGCAGAATTAACGACCTGCCCAACATGTGGCTATTCACTAACTGACACAACAGTTGATAAAGAAGAAGTGGAAACGACTTCAACAAATATAGATTTTGAAACACAGGAAAATGAACAACACGAAGATCAATTAAATGAGAATATTGAATGGTCTGAGTTAAAAGATATGAGCTTAGGCCATGTGATGGAACTGTTTGGCGAATCACCTGAAGAAGAAAGTAATGATGACAAAAAAGAAGAGTCGATAGAAGATAACTTAATAGTCTCTGATTCAGAGGATGTTTCTGGTCTAGAAACATCGCTTCAAGAAGGGGCTAGTGAGGAGACTCATGATTCGGTGGAGGAGTCGACACCAGCGACAGAAGAGACGCCTACTCATTCAACAGAAGAAAAACTAGCAACGGACGAAGCAGTTAATTTAGAGGAAACAACAGAAGAAACAACGGAAGAAACAACTACTGTTGAAGCAGAAACAGCTGAGGTATCTGAGACGGTGAAGTCAGAAGAGGAAGCTTTAACAGAGATTTCAGGAACTGAAGTTATCTCTACCACTTCTGAAGAAGAAATTTTTTCACAACCACCGATAGAAGATCAAGATGTAACACCAAACGAAACTTTGCAAGCTTATATTCAAGCGCATCGAGCAGATACAGAAATGTCTGAAAATCCATCAGAAGAAACAGCAGAGACCCAAGAGTTAGAAAACAGCGGTGAGGCAGTATTAACCCAAGCCGAAACACCAACTGAATCCATTTCAGATTCTGAAGAAGGGTTAACAAGTGCAGCGTCGCTAGAGGCACCGAGCGACGCTGATGCAACCGAGGAAAAAGTTTCAGATTCAGGTGTGATACCACCGATGAATGAAACTGGGAATGCTCAACCAGCGCCTGCTCCGAAGAAACCATCAAAAAAAGTAGTTTTCGTTGCGCTTGCGGTTGTTTTATTAGCTGGAGGTAGTGCTTGGGCGTATCATGATCAAACGCAAAAAGCTGCCGCACAAGAGGCGGCGGCACTAACCAAGAAAACAGATACGCTGAAAGATGAACTAGCAGCCTTTTATACCACGAAGGAGCAAGTTTTTATTAAACCAGATATGGTGACTGTTAGTCCAGAAAAACTCTCAAAACAAGTCGCGGAAATTAAAGATTCAGAAGAGTATTCTCAATTAAATAAACAAATTCAAACATTGAAAGAGAAGCAACTAACCATTCAACAAATCAACCAATTATTTGAGGCGCCGATTGTCAATGGCAATGAGTTGAAACCGGCGATTTTAGCTGCTGATCAACCAATTTCCGTAAAGAAATTAACAGGAAATGATCCATTTGACCAATTGATGAACCAAGCAATCGATCAAGCGAACCAACAATACAACCAATTACAAAAAGCTAAAAAAGCGGTTGAGGTCATTTATAAAGATGGAAAAACTACCAATCAGCTGAATCGAGACACGTATCAAGCTGCTAAGTCAGAAGTAGATAAAGTAACAAGTGATAAGCTGAAAAAAGAACTGGTCAAACAAGTCACGACAGCTGACCAAGCGTTAACCAAGGTTGAAGAAGAACAGAAAAGAATTGCAGAAGAACAAGCTGCCGCAGAGCAAGCAAAACAAGCAGAAGAACAAGCGAAACAAGCTGCTGCCGCAAAAAAAGAGGACGCTAAGAAGGAAGAAACAGCAAAAACAGAAGCGAATGGCTACACGGCGCCGAATAGTGACGGGGTGTACACTAGTCCGCTTTATGCGCCAGATGCTGCCGATATCGCTGATAGTAGCAATCCAGCGTGGACATGGGCACCAGGTGTGAAAGAAAAAGTCTTAGACACAGTGATTGCTCGTGGCTATGTGGTTCCTGGCGGATATTCTTTAGAACCTGCCAAAATTGTGAATGGCGAAGGTTACTACAATCTTTATGCAACAAACAATCAATCAAAATTATTAGAAGGCACTACAGAGAAAAATGTTCACATGTATTTAGTTACAATCAATGCTAAAACAGGTTGGTTCAAAGGGAACGCTTCTCGTAATGCAGGGCAATAAAAGAAAATAGAAACAATCGAACAAAAGCGGAAATCTTTTGTTCGATTGATTTTCCTTGAGGAGTTAATGATAAATGAGAGAATTACTAGCAACAACATTTACCGGCATTGTGGTCGATGAAAATGAACAATTTTATTTTGTTCAAAAAAATGGCATCACATTCCGTTTAAAAAAAGAAGAAGGTACGCATGCCATAGGAGAGGCTGTAGAAGGCTTTGGTTATTTAAATCAAAAACAAGAGCCAGCACTGACAACTACAATTCCTACTGTGCGCATTGGTAGCTATGGCTTTGGTACTGTCACAGGAACGAGACGTGATTTAGGTGTTTTTGTGGATGTTGGCTTACCAGATAAAGATGTTGTTATTTCGTTGGATGAATTACCAACTATGCGGGAACTTTGGCCTAAAAAAGAAGACCGAGTAATGGTTACTTTAAAAGTGGACAGTAAAGACCGCATTTGGGGCGAATTAGCAGATGAAAAAGTCTTTAAAGCAATGGCAAAACGTGGGAATGCTGAAATGCAAAACCAAAACTTAACCGGGCATGTGTATCGTCTGAAACTTGCAGGAACGTATATTTTAACTGATGATTTATACATTGGATTTATCCATCCTTCTGAACGATTCCAGGAACCACGTTTAGGTGAAAAAGTAGTGGGACGTGTGATTGGCGTGCGGCCGGACGGCGTATTGAATCTTTCGTTAAAACCAAGAAGTCATGAAGTAATCAGCGATGATGCGTTAATGATTCTAACTTTCTTAGAAAGAGCAAACGATCACCAAATTCCTTTCACCGATAAATCAAGCCCTGATGAAATTAAACAAACCTTTGGCATTAGTAAAGCTCAATTTAAACGCGCCTTAGGCCATTTAATGAAACAAAAATTAATTAAACAAGAAGATGGTAAAACAATTCTAATTGGCTCGTTGGAACAATCAAAAGAAAAAAATTAAGGTAGCTAATTGAGAATATCTTGCAAATTACAGTTATTTCTTTTATAATTATTTTAATTTGATTGATAAATTAAGTTTCTTAATTTGTAATCATTCTAAACAAGGAGCTGTAATAATGGATTCGACTGCTGCTTTAAAAAAGACAAAAAAACAATTACATGAATCAGGCTTTAAATTAACACCACAACGGGAAGCAACCGTACTTGTATTATTGGAAAATGAAAAAGATCATTTATCAGCAGAAGAAATTTACTTCTTGGTAAAACAAAAAAGTCCGGAAATTGGTCTAGCAACAGTCTATCGAACGCTAGAAATTTTAACAGACTTAAAAGTCGTTGATAAAGTGAGCTTTAACGATGGTTTAGCTCGCTATGATTTAAGAAAAGAAGGCGCCAAACACTTTCACCACCATTTGTTATGCTTAGAATGTGGCACAATTGAGGAAGTGGAAGAAGACTTGCTTGGTGAAGTAGAGCAAATTGTTGAAAGTCGGTATCATTTTTTAGTCAAAGATCATCGCTTAACTTTTCATGGTATTTGTCAAAGTTGTCAAAGTAAACATTAAAAAAACTGCCTTGCATTAATTTATGCAAGGCAGTTTTTTATTGGCATTATAAATTAGCGAATTTTTCCAATAAGCGAATCATTTGGCAAGTAAAACCATATTCATTGTCATACCAAGCCACAGTTTTCACCAACTGGAAATCGCCAGCTGTCGTTACTTCTGTTTGCGTTGGGTCAAAAATCGAACCTTCTGTCGTGCCGATTATGTCCCCAGAAACAATTTCACGATCATCATAACCGAAAGAAGGGTTATCAATGGTGTGTTTTTTCATTGCTTCATTTACTTGATCAGCTGTTACTTTTGTTTTTAAAATGCTAACTAATTCTGTTAAGGATCCATCCACAACGGGAACACGTTGGGCATGGCCTTGTAATTTTCCATTAAGTTCTGGAATAACTAAGCCAATTGCTTTAGCAGCACCAGTTGAATGGGGAATAGTATTGTCTGCAGCAGAGCGTGCCGCACGAAGATTTCCGCCACGAACAGGGCCATCTAATAGCATTTGTGTTGATGTGTAGGCATGGACAGTTGTCATGGTACCAACTTCAATACCGAATTCATTATTTAAGAAGTAAGCCATCGGTGCTAGACAGTTTGTCGTACATGAACCAGCAGAAATGATTTTATCGTTGGCATCAAGTGTATCATCATTGACGTTGTAAACGATTGTTTTCATTGCGCCTGCAGGAGCAGAGATAACCACACGTTTCACACCTGCATCTAAATGAGCTTGTGCTTTTTCTTCAGAAGTATAAAAACCTGTACATTCAAGGACAATGTCTACTCCGTTTTCTTTAACCCAAGGGATTTTACTTGCATCTGGTTCTGCGTAGACACGGGTTTCTTCGCCGTCAACAACAATGCCATTTTCAGTGGCTGTCACGGTGCCAGGATAGGTGCCATGCGTAGAGTCAAATTGTAATAAGTGAGCCAACATTGTTGGGCTAGTCAAATCATTGATAGCCACAACTTCAATATCATCAGAAACTTCTTTTATTCGGCGAAAGGCTAAACGACCAATTCTTCCAAAACCGTTAATTCCTACTTTGACTGTCATAACAAAAATTCCTCCTTTAGATGTTTGTGTTTCTTTGGACCCTTGCTGAAAAAGTGATTTTCTTCAACTATCTATAGTATGAACCTCTAAAATTTTTTTGTCAAAAGACTGATAGCGAAGCGACAAAAAGAAAGCGAAAGATTTATGAGAAATTTTGCTTTTTCCAACGATAACTAACTAGAATTGCTAGACAAACGGTTGTTTTCCCGATACAATAATAAAGACTTTCGAATCACGCTTTTTGAGGTGATTAAAGATAGTAGAAGTAGAATAGGAGGACAAATTATATGTCCATGTTTTTAGATCAAGTGACGATTGATGTCAAAGCTGGTAAAGGCGGCGACGGAATGGTTGCTTTCCGTAGAGAAAAATATGTACCAGACGGGGGTCCCGCTGGTGGTGATGGCGGTCGCGGTGGCGACGTTGTTTTAGTTGTTGAAGAAGGATTACGCACATTAATGGATTTCCGGTTTAATCGTCATTTTAAAGCGACACCTGGAGAAAATGGTATGAGTAAAGGAATGCATGGTCGTGGTTCAGAAGATTTACTTGTCAAAGTTCCACCAGGTACAACAGTTCGTGATGCAGAAACTGGAGCTTTAATTGGGGATTTAATTGAGAATGGTCAGACCTTAGTAGTAGCAAAAGGCGGACGCGGTGGTCGCGGGAATATTCGCTTTGCTTCCCCAAGAAACCCAGCACCAGAAATTGCCGAAAACGGCGAACCGGGCCAAGAACGTAAAATCGAATTAGAATTAAAAGTCTTAGCAGATGTTGGCTTAGTTGGGTTTCCTTCTGTAGGAAAATCAACGTTACTCTCTGTTATCTCGTCCGCTCGTCCGAAAATTGGTGCCTATCATTTTACGACGTTAGTTCCAAACTTAGGGATGGTGACTACTAGTGATGGTCGAAGCTTTGCTGCAGCAGATTTGCCAGGCTTAATTGAAGGAGCTTCTCAAGGTGTCGGCTTAGGAACACAGTTCTTACGCCACATTGAACGGACGCGTGTTATTTTACATGTCATTGATATGAGTGGCATGGAAGGACGCGATCCTTATGAAGATTATTTGGCAATCAATAAAGAATTGGCTTCACACAATTTACGTTTGATGGAGCGACCTCAAATTATTGTTGCCAATAAAATGGACATGCCTGAAGCAGAAGAGAATTTAGCGAAATTTAAAGAGCAACTTGCGAAGGAACGCACAGATGAGTATGCTGATGAGCTACCTATTTTCCCAATCTCTGGGGTTACTCGTAAAGGTATTGAACCTTTATTAAATGCAACAGCTGACTTGTTGGAAGTAACGCCTGAATTCCCATTATATGAAGATGAAGTAGTAGAGGAAGAAACCGTTCGTTATGGCTTCCAACCAGAAGGTCCAGAATTTACGATTGATCGTGAACCAGATGCTTCATGGGTTTTATCTGGTGAAAAATTAGAAAAATTATTTGAAATGACGAATTTCGATCATGATGAAACAGTAATGCGTTTTGCACGTCAATTACGTGGTATGGGTGTCGATGAGGCATTACGAGCACGTGGCGCGAAAGATGGCGACATTGTTCGGATTGGTAATTTTGAATTTGAATTTGTCGAATAAGCATAAAACCAGTTCACTCAGTGAACTGGTTTTTTATTTTAAAATTAGTATTAAATCAGCGAATAGATTGAAATAATATTTTTAATAGCTTATAATTTTAAATGTAACAAAATAACAAACGAAAGGAGCGAAATTGAAATGGAAAACAATCAAGCAATTGTTCCTAAGTTTTCAGTTAAAAGTGCTGGTTTTCTTTTTAGTATGGGGCTCTTATGTGGTGTCCTGTTGCCGAGTGTTTTATTATGGACTTTCAATCTGCCGTTTAATATTGGTGCCATGATTTTTTTGCCTGTTGGGATTGCTTTTGCGTTAGCGTATAGTCATTATTTTATTGAAACGAAAACAGGTTTTTGTAAGCGTTTTATTTGGTTGTTTTTAATTTCTCTTATTTTATTAGAGCTTATCTCTTATTTATGGCTGATTAAAGGAGTTATTTTTTAAGAGAAAAACAGAGGAGAGTGTTATTTATGTTAGATAAACTGACTGTTTGGATTGAAAATCATCTAGCTGGACCAATGGCTAAAATTGCCAATCAGCGCCATTTACGTGCGGTGCGGGATGGGATTATTGCGACATTACCTTTAATTATTGTCGGTTCTTTTTTTCTAATTATTGCGTTTCCGCCGTTACCAGAATCTTGGGGCATTACTCAATTTTTAACAAGTAATGCTGCTACAATTTTACTGCCTTACCGAATGACAATGTACATTATGGCGTTATATGCGACTTTTGGCATTGGCGCTAGTTTAGCGAAATCATATAATCTTGATCAAGTCTCTGGAGGGATTTTGGCTACGATTGCTTTTTTATTAACATTAGTACCTGTGGCGATTCCTGAAGAAGCCAGTAAAGCAGCTGGCGTTTCTGGGTTTGTTTTACCAATGGCTAATTTGGGTGGTGCAGGGATGTTTGTCGGGATTGTGACGTCAATTATTGCTGTCGAAATCTATCGAGTGACAGATAAGTCTAAGTTCAAAATTACAATGCCTGATAACGTTCCACCTGCTGTTGCTCGTTCATTTGAATCGTTGACTCCGACGTTAATTGTCATGTTATTGATTGGTTCAATCACTTATTATTTAGGCTTTGATTGGCACACATTTGTAGGGAACTTAGTAGGACCACTAGTTCAAGCAGCGGACTCTTTATTGAGTGTCTTGTTGTTAGTCTTTTTAACCACATTTTTCTGGTTCTTTGGGATTCACGGCGCTTCAATCGTAGGATCGTTGGCGCGTCCTCTATGGCTACAACTATTAGAGGAAAACACGACTGCTAAAGCAGCTGGCGAAGCATTACCTCGGATTGCGGCAGAACCTTTTTACCAATGGTTTATTTGGATTGGTGGTGCTGGAGCCACAATTGGTTTAGCTATATTATTAGCCTTTCGGGCAAAATCAGAATATGGTTCAAAACTAGGAAAAGCTATTTTAGCACCGTCTATTTTTAATATTAATGAGCCAGTTATTTTCGGTGTACCGATTGTCTTAAATCCGATTTTAATGATTCCTTTTATCTTTGCACCAATGGTTTTAGCAACGATTGCTTGGTTTGCCACTAAATTAGGTTTAGTAAGTGAAGTTGTCTTTACCGCACCGTGGACCTTACCAGGGCCAATTGGCGCCTTTATGGCGACAGGCGGCGATTGGCGTGCTGCTGTTTTGAATATTGTTTTAATTCTAGTGGCCATCTTGATTTACTATCCGTTCTTTGTAGCTTATGATAAAAATGAGCTTGCCAAAGAACAAGGCAAACAAATAGAAGAATAAAGAGTGCAGCCGTTTAGTGTCCAGAACAAAAGGTGATGACCTTTTGTTCTGGACCTATTTGTTTATAGGCGATGAAAATTCTCAATTTTTTTGAAATGTATAGAAAATTTTGAGAAAAGAAACGCATAAAAAAGTGTAAAATATTATATATATAATGAAAATGGTTTTCTTTTGTGTGAACATAATAAAGTTATTGTTAACTAAAAGAGAAAAGGGGTATGAAAATGGTTAGAACGAAGGTATATACAAAGGAAAAAATCTTAAACGTAGCTGAAAAAATTTTAGTAGATAAAGGTTTTTCTAATTTAACTGCTAGAAATATTGCAGATACTATGGGGATTTCTACGCAGCCAATTTATTTAGAATTTGTCAACATGGACGATTTAAAGCGAACCTTAATTAAATCGTTATTTCATCGTATGCAATTATTTTATAAAGCAGATGTCGGTGCCTCAGACCCAGTGATTGCATTGGGTCTGAACTTTATATTATTTGCCCAAAAACATCAAAAAATCTATACGGCGTTATTTATGAAAGCACATGGTTATGAAGAAGAATTGCAGCAGATGCTTCAATTTTTTTTGAAGAGCGTTTATTATTGGATAAAAAATATGTACAAATGGACAAAGGAAAATTTGTCGAATTATTTCCTAAAATGGTGGTAATCTATTTAGGTTTAGCCACAGCGGTTACAATGAAAACAATTGACTTAACTAAGAATCAAGAAATTCAATTATTAAGTCAATTATTGATAGAAGAGTAGTGTTTTGTTATTTATTCAAAATAACAAAAATACGACATAAGTCTGAGGAAAAACTGGTCGTTGCGCCCGAGGAAGGATTGTTTAAAACTTGCTATACTTTGGAAGAAGTAACAGAGAATAATTACTCGGGAGGATTTATGTGATGAAATTTATTAAATTTTTAGTGGTGACAGCAATTGTTATTGGTGGTGGTTTATTTGGGGCCAAGTTTTACGCAGAGAAGAACTCTGGCGAATTAGCTGGTGTGTTAGATCAATTAAATCCATTGGTTAAAGAAGGAAATGTGTATGTTAAAACAAAGAAAGCCGATAGCGTTAATGGCTATGGAATTGCTAGTTATACGCAAGTAGCCGCAGATGAGGAAGGCAAAACGCGAGAAATAACTTTCACAGCGGACCATGAATTAAAAACAGATCATTATCTAAAAGTCTCAAATAAAGGGGCCCACATCAATACGTATGAAGAGGTCAATCAAGACCAAGTACCAGAAAAGGCATTACAAGCGATTCAAAAATAACAAAAAGTCAGAACGTATCTTCAGCGTACGTTCTGACTTTTTGTTATTTTTTTGCTTCTTGAAGAATATTGATTTTTTCAATTTTAACATCGGTTTTTGGTTTATCGTTGGCACCAACTTCGACTTTGGCAATTTTATCGACAATATCCATTCCTTTGGTTACTTGACCGAAAACAGTATGTTTTTTATCAAGAGAAGGATAGCCGCCTTTTTTGTAAGCATCAATGATTGCTTTTGGATAATCATCATATAAAAGACCATCAGATTGATCATCTGTATTTTGGACAATAAAGAACTGACTGCCGTTAGTATTAGGTCCTGCATTCGCCATTGATAATGCGCCACGAATGTTATATAACTGGTTTGAAAATTCATCTTCAAATGGTTTATTCCAGATGCTGTTTCCGCCAGTTCCATCACCGCTAGGATCGCCACCTTGGATCATAAAGTTATTGATGACGCGGTGGAAAGTCAAGCCATCATAATAGCCATCTTTGGCATGTTTCATAAAGTTCTCGACAGTTTTTGGAGCCTGTTTAGGAAATAATTTGATTTCAATATTTCCCATTGAAGTAACCATTTGGACTAAGTCTTGATCTTCGGCAACTTTGTCATCTAGTTGTGGTAAATCTAGTGAATTTAAGTCGACCGAATCCTTTGTTTTGCTTTCACTGGATTTAGCGATAGAATCACTCGTTGCGGTCGTGCCTTTATTATTGGTTGTGTTACAGCCTGCTAAAAGCAAGGTGAATGCTGCAACTGAAGCAACAGCAAGCATTTTCTTATGTTTCATCTGTTTTCCTCTTCCTTTCACACTGACAATTAGGTTCTTTTTTATCATAACAAAAGAGAAGATAACAAACCAGTGGAATTTTTATAAGATTTCCTATAGGAAAGGTGTAGACCACTTTTGTTTTTTTTGTTACAATGTAAGCAGATACATTATTATGTTTTACAATTTAGGAGGCAATCACATGGGAAAATTAGGTATTTCAATTTATCCAGAACGTTCAACATTTGAAAAGGACAAAGCATATTTGGATTTGGCTCATAAATACGGCTTTAAGCGTGTCTTTACTAGTTTATTGCAAATCAATGATGATCGGGAAAAGGTATTAGCAGAGTTTAAAAAAGTCGTAGATTACGCCAACCAATTAGGTATGGAAGTGATGGTCGATATTAATCCTGCATTGTTCGAACAATTAGGCATCTCTTATGATGATTTATCATTTTTCCATGATATGGGCGCTTACGGTATTCGTTTAGATCTTGGATTTACTGGGCAAGAAGAGGCGAATATGACAAGAAACCCTTATGGCATTAAAATTGAAATTAATATGAGTTCAGGGACAAGCTATGTAGATAATATTATGGCCTACTCACCAAATACAGAAAATTTACTAGGCTCACATAATTTCTATCCACATCGTTATACAGGTTTAGGCTATGAGCATTTTGTTTATTGTTCAGAAAAATTTAGAAAATATAATTTAAATACGATGGCATTTGTGAACTCACACGATGCTACATTTGGGCCATGGCCGACACAAGATGGGTTATGTTCTTTGGAAGACCACCGCGATTTAGAAATTGCAACGCAAGTTAAGCATTTAGTTTTAACAGAATTAATCGATGATATTTCTGTCGGAAATGCTTATGCCTCAGAAGCAGAGTTAGCAGCAATGGCAGAAGCCTTTCATGCACCGTATCCTTCGATCAAAGTGGATACAGAACCAGAAATCACAGAAGATGAAAGAATTGCATTGTTCGATAACTTACACAGTTATCGTGGAGATCGTTCTGATTACGTTTTGCGTTCAACAATGACACGTGTTTACTATAAAGATCGTCCTTTCCCAGCTCATACAACGAGAGATATTGTTCGAGGCGATGTCTTGATTGACAACGTTGGCTATGGACAATACAAAGGGGAAACACAAATTGCTTTAAAAGAAATGAAAAATGATGGCCGTGTAAATGTGGTTGGTCGTATTTCTGATGACGAACGTTTCTTATTAGAATTTTTGAAACCATGGTCAAGTTTTAAACTTATTGAAAATAAATAATTTTTAGTTTCTTATAAATAGATAAGTGGAGCATAGCATAAAAGGCAATATTTTTATGCTATGCTTTTTTTGTCGCAACAAAATTGTCCCATTGTAGTGGTAAAGAAAGATGGTTGAATCCTTGAATGGTAGTTGTCAAAAAAAGGGTGACAACTTATAATGAATCATACAGTTTAAATAAAAGGAGTACGTAGATGAATCGATGGTTAAAAATTTTGATTGCGCTTATTGTAGTAATTGCAATTGGTTTAATTGCGGCAGGCTTATATTTTTATAATTATGCAGTAGTTCCAGGAAAGAAAGACTTTATAAATGAGAATACCCCAGGGTCAAAAGTGGTCCAGACACCTGAAGGCGCATGGTTTAAAGATGACAAAAATCGACAAGAATGGTCAATTACTTCGAAAGATGGGCTACGTCTAAAGGCCATTTATTTACCAGCCGACAAAAAAAGTAATCGTACCGTTATTATGGCGCATGGTTATATGGGTTCGGCAGAAACGATGTCTGTCTTTGCGAAAATGTATCATGATTGGGGCTACAATGTGTTAGCGCCAGATGCGCGTGGTCACGGGAAAAGTCAAGGAGATTATATTGGTTTCGGCTGGCCCGATCGTAAAGATTATGTCCAATGGATTGAGAAAGTTTTAACCGAAAATGGTCAGCAAGAACAAATCACTTTATACGGTGTCAGTATGGGTGCTGCTACAGTCATGATGACGAGCGGGGAAAAATTACCAGATAACGTGAAAGCCATTGTGGAAGATTGTGGCTATTCTACAGTCAATCAGGAGTTGCAATATCAATTGAAAGAGCTTTTCAATTTACCAAGTTTCCCATTAGTTAATGTTACTAGCGGGATTACGAAACTTAGAGCTGGCTATTTCTTTGGGGAAGCAAGCGCTGTTAAGCAATTGCAAAAGAATCATTTACCAATGCTCTTTATTCATGGTGAAAATGATACGTTTGTGCCGTTTAGTATGTTAGACGAAGTTTATAATGCAACCCAAGGACCTAAAGAAAAATATGTCGTGCCTGGAGCAGAGCATGCGAAAGCTTATAATAAAAACCCAGAAAAATATAAGGAAACAGTAGCTGCTTTTCTAGATAAATATATAAAATAACAAATTTATTCTTTACTAATAGTAGCAAAAACAAAAGACTTGTTCTTAAGTTAACGACTTAGTGAACAAGTCTTTTGTTGTCAGTTGATTTTTTTAATAAGTTGGAATTTACCCATGCAATCTAGGGCATAATCTGATAGGATAGTACTAGAAATGAGGGAAGGATAATGGAAGAACAATTAGTCGATTATTTACACTATTTACAAATAGAGCGGGGCTTATCAAATAACACACGACGGAGTTACGAACGAGATTTAAAAAAATACGTAGCCTTTTTACAAGAACAAGGCCTGTATTCTTGGGACGAAGTTGACCGTTACATGATTACAGAATTTTTGCAATCCCTTCACGAAGAACAGCAAGCTTCAGCAAGTGTGATTCGGATGATTTCTAGTTTGAGAGGATTTCATCAATTTTTACGTCAAGAACGCTTAAGCGAACATAATCCGATGCAACATATTGACTCCCCCAAGAAAGTTCAAAAATTGCCAAGTACATTATCTG
The DNA here is from genome assembly GCF_051712085.1 of Enterococcus sp. DIV1537a. Classification (NCBI taxonomy): domain Bacteria; kingdom Bacillati; phylum Bacillota; class Bacilli; order Lactobacillales; family Enterococcaceae; genus Enterococcus; species Enterococcus sp. DIV1537a. The sequence goes on from NZ_JBIOOE010000001.1 coordinate 1,341,305, forward strand.
TTGACGAAGTGACTCGATTAATTGAAACGCCTGATACAAGTAAACCACTAGGTATGCGGAATCGTGCTATTTTAGAAGTGATGTATGCAACGGGCCTGCGAGTTAGTGAGCTAATTGAAATAAAATTAGGGGATCTGCATTTATCCATTGGTTTATTGCAAACAATCGGAAAAGGGGACAAAGAACGAATTATTCCTTTAGGCGATTATGCGATTCAATGGATTGAGCGCTATATGAACGAAGCCAGACCTCAATTGATTAAAAATCATCCGAATGAAACACACCTATTCGTTAACCATCATGGTGAACCGTTATCTAGACAGGGCATTTGGAAAAATTTAAAACAGATTGTTCGAGAAGCCCAGATAGAGAAAAATATTACGCCGCATACATTACGGCATAGCTTTGCGACACATTTGTTGGAAAATGGCGCAGATCTTAGAATCGTGCAAGAATTATTAGGACATGCAGATATCTCCACGACACAAATTTATACACATATTACCAAACAACGAATGGCAGATGTTTATAAGGAACATTTTCCTCGGGCTTAATTTGCGAGAATGCCCACAAACGAATAAATTTATGGTAAACTAGGAAGTCGAGAAAAGAAAGTAGGTGTCGTTTTTGCAAGAAATTAATTTAAAACTAGATGTCTTTGAAGGACCACTGGATCTTCTACTACATTTAATTCAAAAATTAGAAATCGATATCTATGACATTCCCATTACAGCAGTAACTGAACAATACATGTCTTATATTCATGCGATGCAAACCTTAGAGTTAGAAGTCGCTGGAGAATATCTAGTCATGGCTGCCACCTTAATGGCTATTAAAAGTCAGATGTTGCTTCCAAAACAAGAGCTTGAAATCATTGATGATGAAGATTTTTTTGAAGAGGAAGACCCACGGGAAGCTTTAGTAGCTCAGTTATTGGAGTATCGGAAATTTAAATATGCAGCGACTGTTTTACATGAAAAAGAAGAAGAACGTAAACTCTATTATACAAAAGAACCAATGGATATGGATGATTATAAAGAGGAAGATACAACACTACCGCCTAATCAAATCAATACAATTGATTTATTTCTAGCCTTTCATGCCATGTTAGAAAAGAAAAAAAATCGCCAGCCTGTTGAAACAACTGTTGCCAGTGACGATGTTTCCATCGAAGAAAAAATCTCCGCTATTTCAGAGCGTATGCGTCAAGTACAGAAAGGGAAGGCAGTGTCGTTTGATTCTTTCTTCGATTCTTATTCCAAACAAGAAATTGTGACAACGTTCATGGCTCTTTTAGAATTAATGAAAACGGGCGCGATTTATGCTGAACAAGAAAATAATTATAGTGAAATTTTGTTATTTAATACAGAAACCCAGCAGGAAGATACAACAGAGGTGGAGGAAACACAGTGACATTAGTTAGTCAAATTGAAGCAATTTTATTTGTGGTTGGCGAAGAAGGAATTGGCTTGGAAGAGCTTGCGTACTTATTAGAGAAGTCAACAGCAAAAACCTATGAAGAATTAACGAAATTGAAAGAACATTATGCTTCTGACAATAAATCGGCGTTGAATATTTTAGAAGTCGGCAATCATTTTGTCTTAACAACTAAGAAAAAATATGCCTCATTACTAAAAAAATATGCGCAATCGCCTATGTCGAACGCCTTATCACAAGCGGCGCTAGAAACATTATCCATTATTGCTTATAAGCAACCAATTTCGCGTATTGAAATTGATGAAATTCGTGGCGTACAGACTTCCGGCTCTATCCAAAAGTTAGTTGCCCGTCAGTTAATAGAAGAAAAAGGCCGCGTAGATGGTCCTGGTAGAGCGATTTTGTATGGCACAACGAAGTATTTTATGGATTACTTTGGGTTGAAAAGTTTAGATGAATTACCAGATATCCAACAAATGGAAGATGAATTAGAAGAAGAACTACCAATGGATCTATTTTTTGATCGTTATCAAGAAACGAACCCAATGTCTGAAACAACAGAAGGCGAGGAAGCTTAAACAATGGAAAGATTACAAAAAGCAATTGCTCATGCTGGGGTGACTTCGCGTCGCAAAGCAGAGGAATTAATTGTCAAAGGTCGCGTAAAAGTCAATGGCCAAGTGGTCAAAGAATTAGGAACGCAAGTAAGTAAACAAGATACTGTTGAGGTTGATGGTGTACCAATTTATCAAGAAGAATATGGTTATTATTTATTCTATAAACCAAGAGGGGTTATTTCTGCGGTGTCTGACGATAAAGGCCGTAAAGTAGTAACGGATTATTTTACAGATGTTACTGAGCGAATTTATCCAGTCGGTCGTCTGGATTATGATACTTCTGGGTTGTTACTTTTAACGAATGATGGAAGTTTTTCACAAAAATTAACCCATCCTAAACATGAAGTAGATAAAGTCTACGTAGCAAAAATTAAAGGTGTACCAACTAAACGGGATCTATTGCCATTAGCCAAAGGCATTCGCATTGATGGCAAACGCACAGCACCAGCCAATTTTCAAATTCTTTCAGCGGACATTAAAACAGGTAGCAGTGTCGTGGAATTAACGATTCATGAAGGACGTAATCATCAAGTGAAGAAAATGTTTCAAGCTGTTGGTTTCCCTGTTCAAAAATTAAAACGTGAACGTTACGGTGAGTTGACCTTACAAGGTTTGCGACCAGGGCAATATCGTGATTTAACTAAAAAAGAAATCAGTCAATTATTAAATCAAGCTAAATAAGATAAAATGACTCGATCTCTTCGCGCTTATGGCGGAGGGATTGTTTTTTTTTTGAGAAACGAAACAATCAATGAAATTTAATAAAAAAGCTTAGTTAGTTGCATTCATTGTTCAAATCGGTTACACTAAGTAAGTAAAAAAATATAATACAAGGTTCGTCTTCAGGGGCAGGGTGTAATTCCCGACCGGTGGTTATAGTCCACGACTCGTTTTTAACGATTGAATTGGTGTAATTCCAATACCGACAGTATAGTCTGGATAAAGAAGATAGGGCTTATTTGAGACGCTTTTTCATCAGATAATCCTACTCTATTTTTCCCTGCAGAAAAATAGGGTTTTTTTGTATGACAAAGAAGCGAATCAAAAAGTTCGTTGAAGATGGGTCCTTAATTGGAGGATTTCAGATGAACAACAAGGTACAAAAAATGGTCAGCATTGCAATGTTGGCTGCAATCGGTACAGTATTACAATTTGTGGCATTTCCGATTATGCCAGCGTTTAGTTTTTTGAAAATCGATTTTAGTGATATTCCGATTCTACTCGGAATGTTCTTGTACGGACCGTTAGCAGGAGTAATTACTGCTTTTGTTCGTTCGTTGCTACACCTGTTCTTAACCGGACTAGCACCGCAAAATATGGTGGGAGATTTCGCTAGCTTTTTAGCAAGTAGTATCTTCACCTTGCCAATTTTTTATTTCTTTGGTAAAAAGAAAAATATCCGTACAAATCGGATAGTGGGCTTAGTAAGTGGGATTTTAGCCTTGACAATTTTCATGAGTATTGCGAATTATTTTGTCATTACACCCATTTACTTACAATTATATGGTGTGACCACACAACAATTTTTAGGAACATCTTTAGCAAGCTATGTGGCGATTGGTATTGTGCCATTCAACCTTATTAAAGGCCTCTTAGTCAGTGGTGTTTTTCTAGTACTACATGCGAAGTTATTGCCATGGCTATCAAAAAAACAACATACTATTCAGAAAAAAACACCGTTAACAAAATAAATGATAAAAAAACCTGCTGTTGAACAATGTTTGACAGTGGGTTTTTAAAATTTACGCCTAAAAGAAAAGAGGTTGTCACAATCTGTCATCATTCTGTTAAAAAATACTAAACCATCTGCATTGTAATTTTAACTTTCCCTTGGTATGATAGAAATCATCAAAGAAAGAGGAGTTTTCCTGAGTGAAAAAGTGTAAAAATTGTCGTCACGTGAATCGTGATACGGAGTCCTTTTGTGAAGAATGCGGCGCTCCGCTAATGAATGAATCAATGCATCAAGAGGAAAACCAAGCACAACCTTCAATGAATAAAGGGAACGAATCTACTCCTCTCAGATCAAAAAGAAGCTGGATCTGGGTGTTTCTTTTTGTGTTCATCGTTCTTGGAACGGGTAGCTATTTTCTCGGGACGCATTATTTTTCTAAGGAACAACAAATTTCTCATTTTATTGAAGCGATTGAGAATGGTGATGCCCAAGAATTAAGTAAAAAAATGAGGACGAACGAGTCTGAATTTCAAGTGAATCCGCAAAGCATTAAGCCTTTAATCACTTATTATCAAAAAAATCCAACTGAGCTAAAAAAATTAGAAAAAGCGCTATTAAAGGATAAAAAGCTACATGGTTTAACTATTCGTGAAACGAGTCAAACAGCATTTTTCTTTCACCGTTATCAATTCATTTTAACGCCTGTTTCTGTTCAGTTAACGACGAATCAGCGCGGTGTGACGCTGGCAATGAACGGGCGGGAAGTGGGCACTTCCGACTCAACTACTTATCAAAAGGAATTGGGCCCCTTAGCGCCAGGACAATATACCTTTACAGCCACAGTGAAAGATAGCACCGGCGAACCTGTTATCACAGAAGAGTATCGTTTATTAGAAGAAGAGAATTATATTTCTAGTATACCTTTAGATTTTAAACGAATGAATTTTGTTGTGGAGAGCAATCTGCCAGACGCAGATATTTATATTAATGATCGGAAAGTTGGTACGCTAACGAATGGAAGCAAAACGATTGGCCCTTTGTTCTGGTCCAAAGGGATGACGATTCAACTTAAAAAGACGATTAATGGAGAAGAAATTCAAACATCAAAAGAAACGATTGGTGAAAATGATTTTGTCGAAGCGCTCTCCGATAATCCAACGCTACAATTGAATTTTCCGTTAGCTAGCGACTATGATGCCCGCAAAGCACTAGAAACCTTTTATCAAGCATTTGCCAAACAAGTGAAAAGTCATACGGATAGTACAGAATTTGCTAAAAAATATCTCGTTGGTGGGGAAAATAATCCTCAATTTCCTTCTTTTATAGAAGCACTTGAACGATTGCGTGAAAAGAAATCGACCGATGTTTCACCAGATTTTGAAGTGACTATTAATACGCTACAATTGGATGGTAAAGAAAATTACCATGTCAATTATTATTTAGAAGCTAAAAATTCTAAAGCAAAAGAAAATGGTCTTCGTTATGAATGGATCAATGGCCTAAATGATCAAATTCATTTAGTCAAAGAACCGCTAAAAGAAGGACAATTACAGTTTGTTTCGATAGATGAGCAAACACTTGCTTGGCTCGAAAAAATACTCTAAGCAAAAATGAGTGCTAAATTATTTAGCACTCATTTTTGCTTATTTCTATTGCACGTGTGGGACATTTGCGGTACGCTTTTAACACATTCTCGCGTTCGTTTTCTGGAATAAATTGTTGTCGAGCATGCGGCTCGTCTTTAAAAAGGACAATCCCATGATCATCATAATCAAATATATTGGGCGCATAAACTTGACAAAGTCCACAAGCAATACATTTTTCAGGAACTAAACGTGATTGCATAAACAGTGACACATCCTATCTAAAAGAGGTTTACTATGGAAGCAACTTTTATTTTAGCGTTATTATCTCACGGATACAAGGTACGTGCATCAACTTTGTATCATCTTTTAAAAGGCAAACGGACTAGCTCTGTTTTGATTTATGGTTTTTTATATGATTGTTTACGATTCATTGGCTGGTGGCCAACGATTTCCGAACAAGCCTATTTTCAATTTCTTGAAAAACTTTCGAAGGCGAAACAAATTCAGTATCACAAAGAGACAAATGAAATTCAACTAACAAAAGAAGGGCAACTATTTTTAAAGGAGCACCATTTTTCGTTGCTGGATTATCCTGCAATTGATCTTTATTGTTTTGGCAGAAGTGATCGAGAAAGTTGGCAACTCATTCAATTTGCCGTGCAAGTGACTTCGTATTTATCATTTGAGGAAAAACAGTATATTCCACTTTTATCAACACCGATTCCGCAACTATATTTGAAACGATGGTTACAAAAAGACAAGAAAGAGCAGCGCATTCAATCAATCAAAGAAGAACTGTTGCGAGGGTTTGAGTTACTACCTGAAGCAGAAAGCGACTATTTGGTTGCGCAACTTTCTGGTTATCAGCAAACTGGCAAAGTTCCTCAGCAATTAACAAGCCATAAGACAGCTCTTGAACAGCGTTTGTGGCACACGCAAGCGGTTCATCATTTACTGCAGTTGATAATGTACGGAGGAAACTATCCTGCTTTACAAACGCTTGTATGGCCGTATCTAGAAAAAAATCTAAACCAAAGTATGCAAGAAACTCAACGATTGTTAACGGAAGGTAAGACACTTCAAGAAATTGCTGAGCAGCGAAAAATAAAACTGAGTACCATTCATGATCATCTATTAGAGTTGGCTATTCAAGGGCAGCTGCAGGCGTCTGTTTATCTTGAAAAGGAGGCAATACTCCAAAACTTGGCTCAAACAGAACAAGATCCGCGGTTGTGGGTGTATCGGGATTGGCGAGCGCAAGAAGCGACGCTTTCTTATTTAGATTTTCGGTTATATCAAATCCAACAAATTTGGCAAAAAAAGGAGTGAGTGTTGTTGACATTAGAACAAGAATTATTCACTCGATTTGGTTATGCAGCGTTTAAGCCTGGTCAAAAAGAAGTGATTACAAACTTACTTGACGGTATGAATACATTGGCTGTTTTGCCAACAGGCACTGGCAAATCATTGTGTTATCAATTTGTGGGTCAGAAGTTAGAGGGACTAACGGTAATTGTTTCTCCTTTACTTTCGTTAATGGAAGATCAGGTGCGTCAATTACAAAGACAAGGAATTAAAGGTGCGGTTGCCTTAAACAGTACGTTACAATATTCAGAAAAGCGTTATATTTTAGCGAAAATGTTCCAATACGATTATCTGTTTTTAAGCCCAGAAATGCTTTTGCAACAAGAAGTACTTAGTGTGTTACAACGCCAAAAAATTGCATTATTTGTGGTGGATGAAGCCCATTGTGTTTATCAGTGGGGCGTCGATTTTCGCCCTGAATATAGTAAATTAGATCTGGTCCAAAAACAGCTAGACTTTCCTTTGACCTTGGCGTTAACTGCCACAGCGACACCCGTTGTACAGCACGCAATTATAAAACAATTATTTTCTCATGGTAGCTATCAAGAAGTTCTTTCTTCAGTGAATCGAAAAAATATTGGCTTGTTCGTGAAGGAAACGTCAGAAAAAGAAGAAGTGTTACTAGATTACTTATCTAAAACGTCTGGTAAAATCATTATCTATTGCGCCACGCGCAACAAAACAGAACAAATTAGTCAACTTATTCAGGCGAAAACCAGTTTTAAGGTAGCCTATTATCATGGGGGCTTGGAGGCTAGTGAACGTAGTCGCTTGCAAGAACAATTTATTGATAATCAAATCGATATTCTTTGTGCAACGAATGCTTTTGGGATGGGAATCGACAAACCTGATGTTCGTGGAGTGATTCATTTTGATTTGCCTGATAGCTTAGAAAATTACCTGCAGGAAATCGGGCGAGCTGGACGTGATGGTCAAAAAAGTTGGGCGCTATTATTGTATAAAAAAGGGGATGAATTTATTCATCGGTTTTTCTTAGAAGAGACAAGAGCGAATCGAGCGACCTTAAAATCGCTGATTGAAGGAGAAGAACAAGCAGGTTTGTTAGAAAATGCCACCGAGTTACAACAAAAATGGGTCCAAGGCTATTTAGCCAAGGATTATTCTTTTGAAGAGCTAGAGCATCGTTTAGAGGAGAAAGAAAAAGATCGTCAAGCGCAATTAAGAGGGATGCTGACGTATATTGAAACCACAACCTGTCGAAGAACGTTGATTCAAACTTATTTTCAAGAACCGATTGTAAAACAATCACCGGAAACTTGTTGTGATAATTGTGCGTTATTCTTTGACATTTACCAAGATTCAATAGTAAAATCGAACAAGACCAGCAATCAAAATGAAGAAGATTGGCGTTCTAAATTTCTAAAATTATTTAAAGAACGTGATTAATTCATTTTTTTAGTCGGCAGTTGGCAAAAGCTATGATATAATAACAAGCGAGAGAAGTTTAGGAGGAAATTAGCAGTGAGTAAAAAGGACAAAAAGAAAAACCAAGCTCGTGAGCCATGGGAACAATCAATTTATGAACCTGATCAAAATGGTGGTGGTTCTCGTTTAGCAAAACGCCAACAGCAACGAGGAAATTCATTATTTCTAACTGTTTTAGTTATTTTGCTATTATTAATTATTGCCATTCCAATTGGGACTTTCTTATGGATGATGCAAGACAAGAAACCGAACGAAAGTGCTAGCAAAAATAGCCAGCCATCTTCTTCATTAGTCCAATCATCATCAAAAGAGAAGAAAAAAGAAAGTACGTCAAAATCAGTGGAAAGCTCAGAACCAGCAAGCAGCCAACCAGCTGAAAATACAACACCTTCAAGTTCTGATGCTGCTGCACAGCAACAACAGGACCAACAAGCACAACAACAACAGGACCAACAAGCACAACAGCAACAGCAACAACAACAAGAAGCTCAAAATCAACAACAGCAACAAGCGCAGAACCAACAACCTGTTTATGATACCGTTCAAAGTGGTGAAGGGGCACGTCAAGTTGCCGAACGTAACGGAATGACATTAGAACAAATTTTAGCGTTAAATCCTGGGATTGATACATCTGTGTTTTATCCGGGACAACCATTACGTATTAAATAATCCAGAAAAAGAGGTTTGGACAGCACTTTCAAGGGCTAAACCGCGACGGATGATTACATGAGAATGCCAATAAGCAGAAATTTCCGAAAGATGGTTTGCGTCTTTCGAGGGATTTCGGCTTATTGCTTTTTCGTTAGAAACTCGTCATCAGTTTAAATCCAAGTTCTTTTCTTCTGATTTTAATATAAAAGAAGAAGCGCATTTTAAAGGATGCATATCAGTTAAGGAGTTTTTTCATGGGGAAAATCAGTATTGCTATTGACGGACCAGCTTCGTCAGGCAAAAGTACAGTTGCAAAAATTTTAGCAAAACAATTGAATTATGTGTATTGTGACACGGGTGCCATGTACCGAGCGATTACGTATCTGGCCTTGCAAAATCAAATCGACATTCAAGCGGAAGAGCCATTAGTAGCGCTTTGTGTCAACCACACTATTTCTTTTCAGCAAGCAGAGAATGGCCAACGTGTTTTTATCGACGGTCATGAAGTGACCGAAGCGATTCGCCAGCCAGATGTAACGAATGCTGTTTCAGCTGTTTCAAAACATGCAAAAGTTAGAGAAGAAATGGTGGCGTTACAACAGAAAATTGGTCAAGCCGGCGGAGTTGTCATGGATGGTCGAGATATTGGTACTGCAGTTTTACCAAAGGCCGAAGTAAAGATATTCTTGGTGGCTAGCGTTGAAGAACGTGCAGAACGTCGTTTTAAAGAAAATCAAGAAAAAGGGATTGAGACGGATTTTGAAACCTTGAAGGCGGAGATTGAACGTCGGGATTATTTAGATTCAACCAGAGAAGTATCACCCCTTGTCCAAGCAAGTGATGCTGTGAAAATCGATACAACAGGGTTGACGATTGAAGAAGTCGTCGCCGCCATACAAAATGTGATTAAACAAAAAGGTTTTGAACTTTTTTAAAGAATTTTAAGAAAAATAGAAGAAATCGCTTTATTTTTTTACAAAAATCTCGTACTATGTAAGTATATATAGCTAAGTTTTGGAATTTTTGTTGGCATAGGAGGATAAGAGGCATGACAGATTTTGAAGACAAACAAGTAGCAAACAACGAAACAATGGAAGATGCAATGAACAGCGTTCAAGAAGTCAGTGTTGGCGATATTGTTAAAGGCGAAGTTTTAGCCATTGAAGACAAACAAGTTGTTGTCGGCATTGAAGGAGCGGGCGTTGAAGGCGTTGTTCCTGCAAAGGAATTATCGACTTTACCAGTTGAAGATGTACACGAACTTGTGAAAGTCGGTGATGTGTTAGATTTAGTTGTTATCACATCAATTGGCAAAGATAAAGAAAACGGCAGTTATTTACTGTCAAAACGCCGTTTAGATGCTAAAAAAGTTTGGGAAGAAATTGAACAAGATTTCCAAGCGGGCAAAGTAATCGAAGCACCTGTTACAAATGTTGTTAAAGGTGGTTTGGTTGTTGATGTTGGTGTTCGCGGATTTGTTCCTGCCTCAATGGTTGAAGATCATTTTGTTGCAGATTTTTCTGAATATAAAGGTCAAACACTAGCATTTAAAATTATTGAAATCGAACCTTCAGAAAACCGCTTAATTCTTTCACATAAAGCAGTTGTTGAAGCTGAAAAAGAATCGAAAAAAGAAGAATTACTTTCTTCCTTACATGACGGAGACGTTGTTGAAGGGAAAGTAGCTCGTTTGACAGATTTCGGCGCATTCATTGATTTAGGTGGCGTGGATGGTTTAGTTCATGTTTCTGAAATTGCTCATCAGCATGTGGGCAAACCAAGTGATGCGTTAACTGTTGGCGAAGACGTTCAAGTAAAAATTCTTTCAATTAATCCAGAAGAAGGACGTATTTCTTTATCTATTAAAGAAACACTGCCTGGACCATGGACAGATATCGAAACAAAAGCAGCCGCTGGGACTGTTTTAGATGGAACAGTAAAACGCCTAACAAGCTTCGGTGCGTTTGTGGAAGTTTTCCCTGGTGTGGAAGGATTAGTGCATATTTCTCAAATTTCTCACAAGCATATTGCAACGCCTCATGAAGTCCTTCATGAAGGGGATCAAGTACAAGTGAAAGTTTTAGAAGTTAATCCAGAGGAACATCGTATTGCTTTAAGTATCAAAGCGTTAGAACCAAAACCTGAGTCTCAAGAAGAACCAAAAGAAGAACAGGAATATGAATTGCCTGAAGAAAATACTGGCTTTACCATGGGCGATATTTTAGGTGACGCTTTATCTGATGCGAAAGAAGAGGAATAACACGTTACTTTCTTGAAATTTATGAGTTTGACATAGCCGTAAACAGATCGGCTATGTCAAACTCATTTTTTCTTGAATTGGTTAGAAAATCAGCAGAAACTAAAACTTTTCTTGCACTTTAAGGTTTGATTAGGTAAACTAGTAAGGATTGAAATTCTCAAGGAGGGAATCAAATGGCAAATCCAACTATTGCGATTGTCGGTAGACCGAATGTCGGTAAATCGACTATTTTTAACCGCATTGCCGGTGAGCGTATCTCGATTGTAGAAGATACTCCCGGCGTAACACGCGACCGTATTTATACAACTGGAGAATGGTTAGGGCGTGAATTTAGTATTATTGATACCGGTGGGATTGATTTAGGTGACGAACCATTTATGGACCAAATCAAACACCAAGCAGAAATTGCGATTGATGAAGCAGATGTGATTATCTTTGTTGCTAGTGGCCGTGAAGGAATTACTGATGCAGATGAGTTAGTAGCAAAAATTTTATATCGTAGTAATAAACCAGTGATCTTAGCTGTTAATAAAGTTGACAATCCTGAAATGCGTAATGATATTTATGAATTTTATGCTTTAGGACTAGGGGATCCTTTCCCAGTTTCTGGTAGTCACGGGTTAGGCATTGGCGATGTGTTAGACGAAGCAGTTAAACATTTTCCTAACACTTCAGAAGAAGAGGACGAAGATACAATTAAATTTAGTTTAATCGGGCGTCCAAATGTCGGTAAATCATCATTGATTAATGCTATTCTTGGTGAAGATCGTGTGATTGTTTCAGATATTGAAGGAACAACGCGAGATGCAATCGATACGTATTTTGAATCTGAAGAAGGTCAAAAGTTCTTAATGATTGATACGGCTGGTATGCGTAAACGTGGGAAAGTATACGAATCAACTGAAAAATATAGCGTCATGCGCGCAATGCGGGCGATTGAACGCTCAGACATTGTTTTAATGGTCTTGAATGCAGAAGAAGGTATTCGTGAGCAAGACAAGCGTGTGGCGGGCTATGCCCATGAAGCAGGTCGCGGTATTATTATCGTGGTCAACAAATGGGATACAGTCAAAAAAGATACAAATACAATGCGTGATTTTGAAGCGGAAATTCGTGATGAATTCCAATATTTAGATTATGCACCTATTATTTTTGTGTCTGCATTAACCAAACAACGTTTAAATAAACTGCCTGAACTAATTGAAACAGTAAGTATGAATCAAAACTTACGGATTCCTTCAGCGTTGTTAAATGACGTTGTAATGGATGCTGTAGCAATTAATCCGACACCAACCGATAAAGGAAAACGTTTGAAGATTTTTTATGCAACACAAGTGGCAGTCAAACCACCTACATTTGTTATTTTTGTCAACGAAGAAGAACTAATGCACTTTTCTTATGCCCGGTTTTTAGAAAATCAAATCAGAAAAGCATTTACGTTTGAAGGTACACCGATTAAAATCATTCCGCGACGCCGAAAATAGTGCATTCTACCATACTTTTTTTAGATATTCAAATAAATTTATCAACTTTGAGAAAAAATGATTATTTTTTGAAAAAACTGGTTAAAATACACTAAAAACCTTGCTATTACAACTTTCTTATGCTATCTTGTTAACAGAATATTGAACCAGATCAATATTTGCTGTCTGTTTTTGGACCACTCAAAAATAGACGGAACTTTAGGTGTGTAAAAACATCGTATCTCTTATAGAGGAGGTGAAATGATCCATGGCAAATAAAGCAGAATTAATCGAAAACGTTGCATCTTCAACTGGTTTAACTAAAAAAGATGCTACTGCAGCAGTAGACGCTGTCTTTTCAACAATTCAAGAAACTCTTGCTAAAGGTGAAAAAGTTCAATTAATCGGTTTTGGTAACTTTGAAGTTCGCGAACGCGCAGCTCGTAAAGGACGTAACCCACAAACTGGACAAGAAATTCAAATCGCTGCAAGCAAAGTACCTGCATTCAAACCAGGTAAAGCATTGAAAGATGCAGTGAAATAAGACAGACAATTAGAACCCTTGGTTTCCAAGGGTTCTTTTTTGAATCATACATAAAAAATGTTATTTTAAGAGGTGGTCGAAACAGTACGCTAAAAGGCTAAATTGTAACGAACCTTGGGTGAGAAAAACGTGCTTCGCTCCGAGAATCAAGCGGGAACGGTTCGACACTCGCTCCTTGCTTTTTTGATAAAAAGAGAAAGATTTATGAATGAAGGACAAAAATAAGTTGTTGCCAGTAGCTGTTTTTTAGTGGTTATGCTAGACTTGGGGTGAAGGAAGAGGAAACAGTCTTAAGGTGGTGAATCAATGAAATACAACTATTCTAGAGGAGAAAACAAGGTCGCTATTATTTATGGAGAAACATTTGCTTCCGTCCTAAAAAAACGACCAGTAACGACGGAATCAATCGTTGTTTTGGCGAATCAGCGTTACTATGATCTTTTTTCGGAGAAGATTAATTATGCCTTTGGGGAACAGTTGGGATTAAACTGGTATATTTGTCGCAATGATGTTCATTGCAATGACTTATCAGAATTAGAAAGTGTGTTACGTTTCTTAGCTGATTGGCCAGAAAATCAGGATGTTTTATTGATTGGTTTGGGTAATGAAGGGGTACTACAATTAACCGCATTTTTGCATCAAGTAAGTAAGTGTTCCTCCAAATGTTGGCTGATGCCTGTGTCTGTTCAAGCATTACGCCAAGGACTTTTACCAAGTGTCACAATTCAGCAAGCACAGCATGCAACTATGCATATAGAAAATCATTCAGAAGAAATTTTGTTTGATAGTACCTTGACCAATAAAAAAGGTGCCGCTCCTTTAATTGATTTGCTCGTTTTTATTCGAGCGGGTCTTGTCTGTGATTATGCTTATTTACAAATGCTATACCAAACGTATCCAGATAAAAAACGGTTGAATCAAACGTCATTTAATGGTATTTTAGACGAGTTGTTATCCTTTTATGAACAAGCAGGGGAAAAAGTGGATCAATTTGGACGAGTTTTTGAAGCGGCCTTTGCTACAACCGAAAATGGCCATTTGTTATCAGGTCCTATGAAACGATTATTGGGATTATTGTTACAAGTTTTATGGAGCCAGCAAGTCAATCACTTTGACTTTCAATTTAAAAATTTTATCGTTTGGTTTATTCGCTTAGGTTTTCCGGTGGCGTTTCCAAAAGAAATTTTAAGTGCTGATTACGCAGAACAAGTCTTGGCTCACACAGAAACACTAGGTCCTCCTATGGTGTTGGAAAAAATCGGTCAACTAGGAGTAGCTTTAAAGCCAACGCCCGATCAACTGTTAACAACGATTGAAAGATACCAAGAAATTTTAAAAGAGATTTGAGGGGAAATTATGTCATATAGTGAAAAAATGGTTCAAGCATTACAAGCTGAAAATTTAGCAGAAGCACAGTTGATGTTTGAAGAAGCATTAAAGAAAGATGATGAAAATACCTTAGCTGATTTAGGGGAAACGTTATTATCTTTAGGTTTTCTAGAAGAAGCCAAACAAATTTTCCAACAATTGTTGGAACAATTTCCCGATGCAGATGGCTTAAACATTCCATTAGCAGAAATCGCCATTGAAAATAATGAAATAGATGACGCATTCATCTATTTAGAAAAAATTCCAGAAACTAGTGACAGTTATGTCCAAAGTCTCTTAGTTACTGCGGATTTGTACCAAGTTTTAGGGATTCCAGAAGTCAGTGAAGCGAAATTAAAAGAAGCAGCCAATCTTATGCCAGAAGAGCCGTTAATTCAATTTGCTTTGGGAGAACTATATTTTACAAATGGTCAATTTGTCGAGGCTATCACTCGTTATCAAAGCATTGTAGAAAGCGGGACAGCGCAAATCTCTGCTATTTCCTTGAATGAACGCTTAGGAAGTAGTTACAGCATGTTAGGTGATTTTGAAGAAGCAGTTCCTTATTTGGAAGCCGCGGTCAAAGAAGAACAAACAGATGATCGTTTATTCCAATTAGCTTTCACTTATTTACAGTTACATGAGAATCAAAAAGCCATTGCGTTGTTCCAGCAATTAAAAACACTAAACCCACATTATCAATCACTTTATCTATATTTAGCGGAAGCGCTCCAAGAAGAAGAGCAATTAGAGGAAGCAAAAGCGGTGATCGAAGAAGGAATTGCGGAAAATCCCTTCCAAGTAGAGTTATACCAATTTGCCTCTGAAAATGCCTATCGCTTACACGATATTGCTGGTGCTGAAAACTGGTTGTTAAAAGCTTTGGAATTAGGTGAGAAAACAGATGAAAGTCGTTTGACCTTAAGTAATCTCTACATCACGGAAGAGCGTTTTGAGGAAGTAATTACTATCTTAAATGATTTAGAGGAAACGGATCATCCTTATGCTGAATGGAACTTAGCAAAAGCGTACAACGAATTAGAAGACTTTGCCGTCGCTAAAGTTCATTACGAACAAGCAGCGCAAGAATTGTCTCACGAACCAGAATTTCTAAAAGAATACGCATTGTTCTTACGAGAAGAAGGCGAACTTGAAAAAGCAAAACACTTGTTGCACCATTATTTGGAACATGAACCTGGTGATGTAGACATGCAATCTGTGCTAGCAGATATGGAAGAAAGATAGGAAACGACGATGTTTGTTAGTTTATCAGAAAAGAAAAAATTTTTAACTTGGTTAGTGAATACCGTGCCTTTTGGAAGAAGAGAAGTACTGTGGATTTTAAATTACTTATTAACGCACGATGCGATTTTAAATAATGTTCATTTTGTTGAGAACGTAGAGAAGACTGATCGAGGGATCCGCGTGGTAGCAGATGGTTTAGGTAAGGAGCCGTTATTGCTTTTTATCCAAGCACAAGAATTTACAGATCCGGAACAAATTTTTCATGAGATTCGGATGAATTGGCGGAAAGCTCTTTATTTAGAATGTGTATTTCCAGAGGCTTGGCAAACGAGCCAGTATTTATCTGTTTTAGAAGATAATCCGTTTGCGCCATGGAATGAACAACTGGATCAGGAAGTTGCCAGAGCGATTGATCAATACTTTAAGCAAGAAGAACAAACGCAACGAATGGCATTAATTAAAGCTCAAATTGATGATGCTTTAGAAACAGGCAACAAAGAAGCGTTTTTAGAATTATCCGATGAATTAAATCGTTTGAAACAACAATAAATAAAACCCAGCATTTTCAATAAATGCTGGGTTTTATTTATTGTTTTAATTTAAAGCGCCGTTGTTTGCTGGGTTTTGCATAAGTAAAGCCTTCGCCAATTGCTTCATGTACGTTAATGATGGACACAAAGGCTTTTTCATCTATTTCATTAGCAATCCGTTTGACTTCCATTATTTCTCGAGGGCTGACTACCGTGTAGAGAACCCGTTTTTCCACTTGTGAATAAGCACCTTCACCATTTAAATATGTTACCCCACGTTCTAAAGAAGCCATTAAACTTTGACCGATTTCTTCGGAATGATTGGAAACAATTAAAATTCCTTTCGCAGCATAGGCTCCGTCGAGTACAGAATCGACAACACGACTGAAAACAAAGGACACAATTAAAGTATACATCATTCGTTTGACATCAATATAGGTCAACGAGAGGAGTAAGACTGCAACATCAAAAAGTAACAACGAGCGGCCCATGCTAATCCCAAAGTATTTTTCGAAAATGCGGGCAATGACGTCGGTCCCACCAGTGGTTCCGCCTACGCGGTAAACAAGGCCACTCCCGAATCCTGCGGCCAAACCAGCTAAGAGAGCAGCAATCAATAAATCATGATCTAAATTAATTTCAACAGGAAATTTTTGCCAAAACCACAAAAATACCGATAACGACACGGTACCAATTAGCGTATAATAGAGGGAACGTTTGCCTAAAATTTTACCACCAATTAATAAGAGCGGAATATTGATTAATAATGTTGTATATGCTGGGTTAAAATGAAATAAGGCTCTTAAAATCAAAGTAATCCCTGTGACACCACCTTCGGCCAGGTCATTGGCAATATTGAAAGTAACCAAACCAAAGGCATAGATACAGCTTCCTAATACAATAAATAACACATCTTTAAAATAAAATCTTTGTTCTTCCATTTAATCACGTCCTTTTACAGTATAAACTGTATCATTCTCTATATAAAACAACAAGTAGAACCTTTCCAGATAGCCAAGTTTTTGATAAGATGTAGGAGGTAGAGTAAGAAAGGTTGGGGTAAAATGTCAGAATCAGAACAACGTAGTTTGCAATCGATGCAAACAGAAGTTGATGATTATATTCAACAGTTTAAAACAGGCTATTTTTCACCATTAGGACAAATGGCTCGTTTGACGGAAGAGGTCGGAGAATTAGCCCGTGAAGTCAATCATTATTATGGTGAAAAACAGAAAAAAGCAGACGAAAAACCAAAGACAGTATCAGAGGAACTTGGAGATGTCTTTTTTGTATTGATTAGCATGGCAAATTCTTTAGAGATTGATTTAACCGAAGTTTTTGAAGAAAATATGGCCAAATTTAACGAGCGGGATCGCTATCGCTTTGAAAGAAAGGATGGGAAAACACATGATTAAAATAATTGTCGCTGGGTTTAAAGGACGGATGGGCAGTACTGCTACACAAATGGTCTTAGAAACCGCAGACTTTGAATTAGTAGGTGTGTATGATCCTCATGAAGCACAAGAAACTGTTTCTTTCGATGATGAAACCGTAATTCCCGTTTTTCAGCGCTTAGAAGAAGTCCTAGCTGTCAAACCAGATGTTTGGATTGATTTTACGGTTCCTGAAGCCGCCTATCCAAATACACGTTTTGCGTTGGAACACGGTATGGCGCCTGTTGTTGGGACGACAGGCTTTACGGAGGAACAAATCAACGAATTGACAAACCTATCTCGAGAAAAAGCCATTGGCGGCTTAATTGCACCAAATTTTGCAATTGGGGCAGTTTTAATGATGCAATTTGCCCAAAAAGCGGCGCAGTATTTTCCAGATGTGGAAATCGTTGAATTACATCATGATAACAAATTGGATGCACCAAGTGGAACGGCTATAAAAACTGCAGAAATGATTCAAGAAGTTCGGCCAGCAAAAAAACAAGGGAATCCGCAAGAGGTAGAATCAATACCAGGGGCACGCGGGGCTGATTTTGAGGGTCTGCGAATCCATAGTGTCCGCTTACCTGGTTTAGTGGCACACCAACAAGTCCAATTTGGTAGTGTAGGTGAAGGGCTCACTATTCGACATGATTCTTATGATCGGCGTTCATTCATGACAGGAGTGGCGTTAGCTTGTCGGCAAGTGGTACAGAGAACAGAACTACTTTACGGATTGGAACAGATGCTATGAAATTGACAACTATTCCAAACGAATTTAAAGAAGCCGCTCCCGTTATTCGTGAAATCAATGCACAGGGCTTTGAAGCGTATTTTGTCGGGGGCAGTGTCCGTGATGCTTTATTAAATAAACCAATCCATGATGTCGATATTGCGACAAGTGCCTATCCAGAAGAAATTAAGCAAATTTTTAAACGAACCGTTGATGTGGGCATCGAACATGGCACAGTCCTTGTATTGATGGAAGACCAACAGTATGAAGTAACAACCTTTCGTACCGAGTCAACTTATCAAGACTTTCGTCGACCAGATGAAGTCACCTTTGTTCGCTCCTTGAAAGAAGACTTAAAACGGCGAGATTTTACGATTAATGCCTTGGCGCTCGACAGCACAGGCGAAATCATTGATTTGTTTGATGGTATCGAAGATTTAACTAATCAAACCATTCGTGCAGTCGGTAATCCCCATGAGCGGTTTCATGAAGATGCTCTGCGGATGATGCGGGGTTTACGCTTTGCTAGCCAATTAGATTTTAAAATTGAAGAAAAAACCTTAGCCGCTATCGCTGAATTTCATCCTTTATTAGAAAAAATTTCAGTAGAACGCATTACAATTGAATTTGTAAAAATGCTTTTAGGAGTTAATCGACAAGGTGGCTTAGCTCCGTTTATTGAAACAGAATGCTATCAATACTGTCCAAAATTACGAGAACAAGGGGCTGGACTTTTTCGTTTAATGGACTTGCCTGCTCGTCAAATTGAAACAGAAGCAGAAGCGTGGACGTTACTTATCCAATCGTTGAATTTACCAGAAGCAGAAATTCGCTCCTTCTTAAAGGCTTGGAAACTTTCCAATCAATTAATTCAAAACGTTTCACAATTAGTACGTGGTCTGCGTTTTCGCTTGAGTAACGACTGGCAGCCAATGATGCTTTATGAATTAGGCGAAGAATCAGCAGTACTTGTTGAAAGGCTTTTATATTATTACCAACAAGAGAGTCAAGTACAAGTAACAAAAGAGTTAGTTAAGGCATTACCCATCCATCAAAGACATGAATTGGCCATAACAGGAAAAGACCTTTTAGCCATCTTAGAAGAAACACCAGGCAAATGGTTAGGGGAACTGATTGCTGAAATCGAGCAACACGTTGTTGAAGGTAGCTTAGAGAATAAACAAGAAGTTCTGCTTTCGTTTGCCAAAAAACAACGTTCAAAAGGAGAGAAAGCATAATGCCAACAGAAATGTTTACAAAAGAATTTTTGGTGAAAGAATCACAAACGGCTAAAATGCTCGGTTCTGGTGACTTAGAAGTTTTAGGAACCCCTGCTTTAGCTGCCATGATTGAACAAACAGCCAAAGAAGCTGTGAAGGACCAATTATCAGTTGGGGAAACAACTGTCGGAACGGTGTTAGAATTGCGCCACTTATATCCATCCGCGGTAGGGGCAACAATCGTTGTTACGATGACCAGCATTGAACAGACTGCACACAAAATATGCTATGAATTTGTTGCTTATGAAGGAGAACGACAAATTGCCAAAGGTTCTCACCAACGTGCAGTAGTTGAGATTGATTCTTTTTTAAAAAGAATAACAAAAGATTAAGAATCTACAGCGAAAGTTTGTGACCGTTTATCAAAAGTATGGTAAACTAATAATGTAAGAAATTATTTTTAAGTAAGGAGATTTGTGCTATGGCTAGAGAAATGACAGGACTTAAATTTTATTTCAGAAATGGTGAAACTTGGACGATTGATCGTCGTTTTATTGGTGATTTATGGATCAAACATATTACAACAAGTTTTGGCCGTATTCATGGTAGTGAATTTGTTGAAATTCATCCATGTGAAGGGTTCAAAATTGAAATTTTCCAAGAAGGAGATCATGTTCAAACCCACGATATTAACTTAGGTGGCTTAGAATTAGGGATGTTCTCTCGTGCTTTAAAATATGAAGATATCGAACGTATGGAAATTCTTTACAAAAATGGCACACCAGATTTAGTTTATTTCCCTTACAAAGATAAAACAGATGAGGGCTTGGATAACATCTATCAATCTACAAAAGTCAGCGAAAAAACTAAAAACTTATACATTGTTATCGACCCAACACAAACAGTTGATGATGTATACGCTGAAGAATTAAAATAATTTTTGCTCCACAGGAATCAGTGAAATGACTGGTTCCTGTGGCTTTTTTCAGTCTTTTGACGAATAAAATAACATTGTTTTTAATGGAATAGTCGAAAAAATAAGCGAATAAGTGTTGACACATGTTTTTTCTAGCGGTATACTGTTAACAATTCTTAATTAAATCAGTTTTGGAGTGATTCTTATGACGACAACGAAGAAAAACCATACACAACTGAATAACTTTTACTTTAGCTATTTTAGATAGGTTTGTATTCATAACATTATGGGTACAGACAACAAACGTTTGTATCTATAATGGCTAGGGAAATTTAAGATGACTTTCAGCCATGTAGATTTAAGAAAATCTATAGTGGCTTTTATATTGCTTTTTTGTAGGGTATTCACTGTAGATTTTTCTTAAAATTTACTGTGAATATCCTTTTTGTTTGGCCAAAAATTAGGATTTCAGAAACTTACTAAAAAAATTTCGTAAAGGAGCACACAGGATGAAAGAAATAACTGGATCTACTCGTTTAGCTGGGCTATTCGCGAAACCCAGCCGACACAGTATTTCACCGTTGATTCATAATACAGCATTTCAAAATTTAGGAGTTGATGCTCGGTATCTGGCGTTTGACGTTGGACAAGAGACACTGCCACAAGCAATTGAAGCGATTCGAACGTTTCACATGTTAGGGGCCAACTTATCAATGCCCAATAAAGTGGCGGCTGTAAGTTATATGGATGAACTAAGTCCTACCGCTCAACTGGTTGGCGCGATTAATACGATTGTCAACAAAGATGGAAAACTTTACGGAGACAGCACGGATGGTACTGGTTTTATGTGGAGTTTGAAAGAGAAAAAGGTTGACGTTTTTCAGAATAAAATGACCATCTTAGGAACAGGTGGTGCAGCCTTATCAATCATTGCCCAAGCTGCTTTAGATGGCGTGAAAGAAATCGCCGTTTACAACAGGAAAAGCGCGGGGTTTAATGAAAGTCAAAAAAAACTGGCAAATTTCACTGAACGAACCAACTGTGTAATTCATTTAAACGATTTAGCGGATACTGAAAAACTAGCAAAAGATGTTGCTGAAAGCGTCTTGTTAGTTAATGCAACGAGTGTGGGTATGCATCCACATGCGCATAGTAGTCCTATAGAAAATTATGCAATGATTCAACCGAAGTTATTTGTGTATGATGCTATTTATAATCCCAGAGAAACACAGTTATTAAAAGAAGCCCGTTTACGTGGCGCAGAAACAAGCAACGGCTTGGACATGCTACTTTATCAAGGAGCTGCTGCTTTTGAACAATGGACAGGACAAAAAATG
The DNA here is from genome assembly GCF_051712085.1 of Enterococcus sp. DIV1537a. Lineage (NCBI taxonomy): Bacteria > Bacillati > Bacillota > Bacilli > Lactobacillales > Enterococcaceae > Enterococcus > Enterococcus sp. DIV1537a. The sequence continues at coordinate 1,363,131 of NZ_JBIOOE010000001.1, forward strand.
CCTGTATCAGTCGTAAAACGTAAAATTGAAAATAGATAAAAAGAGCGCCGTTTAAAGGCATGAGGAGAGAATATAATGATCGTAATTATGAAAGAAAATGCAACCGAAAAGCAAATGAAACAAGTCATTGATTTAGTAACAGGTGCAGGCTTAACTACTCAAACAAGTCAAGATAATGGAAAAACAGTGATAGGCTTGATTGGTGATACAGAAAAATTAGTTGAAGCAGAGTTAACAGCATTAGAAGGCGTGGAGAAAAGTGTCCGCATTTCGTTGTCTTACAAACTAACGAGTCGTTTATTTCATCCAGAGAATACAGTGGTTGATGTGAACGGTGTTAAAATCGGTGACGGCAGTATGACCATGATGGCGGGCCCTTGTTCAATCGAAAGCTTAGATCAGATTCGTGAATGTGCGCGAATTGCTAAAGCTGGCGGTGCAACAATTTTACGAGGTGGTGCATTCAAACCTAGAACGTCGCCATACGCTTTCCAAGGACTAGAAGAAGAAGGACTAAAATACATTCGTCAAGCGGCTGATGAATTAGATATGCAAGTCATTACAGAAGTGATGGATGAAGCGAATTTAGAGCTTGTCGCAAAATACAGTGACATTTTACAAATCGGTGCGCGTAACATGCAAAATTTCAAGTTATTACAAGCGGTTGGTAAAACTGGAAAACCTATTGGCTTAAAACGCGGGATTGCCGGTACGATTGATGAATGGCTAAACGCAGCTGAATACATTGCTGCGCAAGGAAATTTCAATGTGATCTTCATTGAACGTGGGATTCGTACGTACGAAACCGCTACGCGCAATACACTTGATTTAAGTGCGGTGCCTTTAATTAAAAAATTAAGTCATTTTCCAATTATTGTTGATCCGAGTCATGGTGTTGGTATCTGGGATTTAGTACCGCCAATGGCCCGAGCAGGTGTTGCTTCAGGTGCGGACGGCTTGATTGTAGAAATTCACCCAGATCCAGCGAATGCGTGGTCAGATGGGCCACAATCCTTGAATGAAAAAACTTACCTACGTATGATGAAAGAAGTTCATATCATCGAAAAAGCAATGAAAGAAATTAATGCTTTAGAAGATTAGTAAAGACAGAGGAGTAGAGGACATGAAATTAACCGTAACGTTACCTACACATTCATATGATTTAACCATCGAAACAGGTGCCTTAGATAAAATTGGCACCTGGGTACGTAGCCTGTGGCAGCCACAACGGGTAGCGATTATTACCGATGAAACGGTGAATAAATTATATGGCGCAGCTGTTGAGAAAGAATTGCAAGCTGCTGGTTTTGAAACATCATTGATTGCTGTAGCGGCAGGTGAACAAAGTAAGAGCCTCGAAACAGCTCAGCTGCTTTATGATTTTTTAGCGGAACAGCAATTGACTCGAAGTGATGGTCTAATTGCTCTAGGTGGAGGCGTTGTGGGAGATCTAGCTGGATTTGTCGCTTCAACCTATATGCGCGGTATTCACTTTTTGCAAGTACCAACAACCTTACTGGCACAAGTAGATAGTAGCATTGGAGGTAAAACAGCGGTTAATACTAAAAAAGCCAAAAATCTTGTCGGTACTTTTGCCCAACCAGATGGGGTTTTAATTGATCCTAATACACTTAAAACATTAGAACCTAGACGTGTGCGTGAAGGAATTGCAGAAATTGTAAAATCAGCAGCTATCGCTGATGTTGAATTGTGGCACCGTTTATCCTCTTTGGAAAATGAACAAGATTTAGTGGTACATGCAGAAGAAATTATCACGGCCTGTTGCAAGATTAAACGTGATGTCGTCGAAGAAGATGAATTAGATTTGGGCTTACGTTTGATTCTGAATTTTGGGCATACGATCGGCCACGCATTAGAAAATACAGCTGGTTACGGGGTGATTGCTCACGGTGAAGGCGTTTCTTTAGGAATGATTCAAATAACTCAAGTCGCAGAACAACGAGGGCTTTCCCCACTTGGGACTACCCAAGAGTTGGTCACCATGCTAGAAAAGTTCCATTTACCAGTAACGACAGATTGTTGGCCAGAAGAACGTCTCTATCAAGCAATTACACATGATAAAAAAACACGTGGGGGACAGATTAAAATCATTGTCTTAGAAAAAATTGGTCAAGCGAAAATTGTCTCTTTACCAACGGAAGAAATTCGAGCATTTTTGAACAGAGAAGGAGGAATTTAAGATGCGCTTTATTACAGCAGGCGAATCACATGGACCTGAATTAACTGCTATTATTGAAGGCTTACCAGCCGGTCTGCCTTTAAGTAGCGAAGAGATTAACCGAGAATTAGCAAGACGTCAAGGCGGTTACGGTCGTGGGGGACGGATGAAAATTGAAAAAGACCAAGTACGTATTACTTCGGGCATTCGGCATGGTAAAACACTTGGCTCACCAGTAACGTTGATTGTCGAAAACAAAGACTGGAAAAATTGGACCTCCGTGATGTCAGTAGAGCCAGTTCCTGAAAAACAAAAGAAAATCCGCCGCGTCAGCAAACCACGTCCAGGACATGCTGATTTAGTCGGTGGCATAAAGTATCAACATGATGATTTACGGAATGTTTTAGAACGGTCTTCGGCACGAGAAACAACGATGCGTGTGGCGATTGGTGCGGTTGCTAAAAAACTCTTAGCTGAACTGGATATCCAAGTCGCTGGGCATGTCGCGGTATTAGGCGGGATTGAAGCTACGATTCCTGAAAATTTAACGATCCGTGAAATTCAAGAACGGTCTGAACAATCTGCCGTTCGCGTATTAGATCCTTCCGTAGAAGAAAAAATGAAAGAACTAATTGACCAAACCAAGAAAAATGGCGATACAATTGGTGGGGTAGTAGAAGTACTTGTGGGTGGCGTTCCAGCTGGCTTAGGTAGCTATGTTCAATGGGATCGTAAACTAGATGCCAAAATTGCGCAAGCCGTTGTAAGCATCAATGCTTTTAAAGGTGCTGAGTTTGGCATTGGATTTGAAATGGCGCAACGCCCTGGTAGTCAAGTGATGGACGAGATTGTTTGGGACGAAAGTACAGGTTATACCAGAACTTCCAACAATTTAGGCGGTTTTGAAGGAGGAATGACCAACGGAATGCCAATCATCGTTCGTGGTGTCATGAAACCTATTCCAACCCTTTATAAACCATTACAAAGCGTGAATATTGATACAAAAGAGCCTTATAAGGCTAGCGTTGAGCGCTCTGATAGCACGGCGGTACCGGCCGCTAGCGTTGTTTGTGAAGCCGTTGTTGCAACGGAAGTAGCGAAGGCTATGCTCGAAAAATTTGATAGTGACTCATTTGAACAAATGAAAGAAGCAGTGAAACGTTATCGTCTATATACTCAAAACTTTTAATGGAAGAAAGTCGCAAGTATATGGAGGGAAAAAATGAAGAAACGTATTTTAATCGTAGGATTAGGGCTAATCGGGAGTTCACTGGCTTTGTGTATCAAAAAAGGGCATCCAAACAGTGAGATTATCGGTTTCGATAATCAAGCGGAGTCAACTGAATTTGCTAAGAAAACGGGTCTAATTGATGAGATAGCTGAATCTTTAACAAGTGGGGCAAGACGAGCAGAGATTATTTTTCTTTGTTCCCCAGTTAAAGCAACTTTAGTACAACTAGAAGAATTAAACCAATTATCACTAGAAACTGCTCTGATCACAGATGTGGGTAGTACCAAGGTGGAAATTAATCAGTTAGCAACAAAGCTTAACATGAAAAATTTTATTGGTGGTCATCCAATGGCTGGTTCACATAAATCTGGCGTAACAGCCGCTGATGAACGTTTGTTTGAAAATGCCTACTATATTTTTACCGATGACCATGGCGAAAAAAACAAACAGATTCAGGAGTTACAAACGTTACTAAAAGGAACGCATGCGAAGTTTATTACGATGCCTGCACAGGAACATGATGAAATTACTGGTGCTCTAAGTCACTTGCCACATATTGTTGCCGCAGCTTTAGTGAACGAAAGTCAGCAACTGAATACCACTTACCCTAGAGCACAGCAGCTAGCGGCTGGAGGATTTAGAGATATTACTCGAATTGCTTCCTCTGATGCAACGATGTGGACGGATATTTTATTAAGCAATCGCTTAGTATTATTGGACTTACTAGAAAATTGGCAAAAAGAGATGACTACTGTTTGCCAATGGTTAACAGAAAAAAATGCCCCAGCTATTCGTAATTTTTTTGATAAGGCCAAAGAAACACGTGCTCAGTTGCCCATTCATAAAGAAGGCGCAATCCCAGCTTTCTATGATCTGTTTGTTGATGTACCAGATCAACCAGGAATCATTGCTGAAATTACGCAAATTTTAGGCGAAGCGGACCTTTCTCTTACAAATATTAAAATTTTAGAAACGAGAGAAGAAATCTATGGGATTCTTCAATTGTCTTTTAAAAATCAATCAGACTGCCAAGCTGCAAAACAAATTTTATCTAAAAAAACGAACTATACGTGTTACGAAAAATAAGAGGTGATGAGGGTGCAACTACGTACAAATGTGAAACATTTACAAGGGACTCTGATGGTTCCTAGCGACAAATCGATTTCCCATAGAAGTATTATGTTTGGAGCGATTTCTTCTGGAAAAACGACGATTACAAATTTTCTAAGAGGCGAAGATTGTTTAAGTACCTTAGCGGCGTTTCGTTCTTTAGGTGTGAACATTGAAGATGACGGGACGACAATCACCGTTGAGGGGCAAGGATTTGCAGGCTTAAAAAAGGCGAAGAATACAATTGATGTTGGAAATTCAGGGACAACAATTCGTCTAATGCTAGGCATTTTAGCTGGCTGTCCCTTTGAAACGCGCCTAGCTGGTGATGCGTCTATTGCTAAACGACCGATGAATCGTGTGATGCTTCCTTTAAACCAAATGGGAGCGGAATGTCAAGGGGTTCAACAAACGGAGTTTCCGCCAATTTCTATTCGCGGGACTCAAAATTTGCAACCGATTGACTACACAATGCCTGTTGCGAGTGCTCAAGTGAAATCGGCTATTTTATTCGCCGCTTTGCAAGCCGAGGGCACTTCTGTAGTGGTTGAGAAAGAAAAGACACGTGATCATACAGAAGAGATGATTCGACAATTTGGTGGAACACTTGAAGTAGACGATAAAAAAATTATGTTAACTGGACCGCAACAATTAACAGGTCAAAATGTGGTAGTTCCTGGTGATATCTCTTCTGCAGCTTTCTTTTTAGTTGCGGGTTTAGTAGTCCCAGATAGCGAGATACTTCTGAAAAATGTTGGCTTAAATCAAACGCGGACAGGTATTTTAGATGTGATTAAAAACATGGGTGGTTCCGTCACTATTTTAAATGAAGATGAGGCCAATCACTCTGGCGATTTACTTGTAAAAACGAGTCAATTGACAGCTACAGAGATTGGTGGCGCTATTATCCCACGTTTAATTGATGAGTTACCGATTATTGCTTTGTTAGCTACTCAGGCTACTGGCACGACAATCATTCGAGATGCAGAAGAATTGAAAGTCAAAGAAACCAATCGGATTGATGCAGTAGCGAAAGAATTAACAATTTTAGGCGCCGACATCACGCCTACTGATGATGGCTTAATTATACATGGACCAACTTCTTTACATGGTGGAAGAGTTACCAGTTATGGGGATCATCGTATCGGGATGATGTTACAAATTGCTGCATTACTTGTAAAAGAAGGCACTGTTGAATTAGATAAGGCTGAAGCAGTTTCAGTTTCTTATCCAGCATTTTTTGACGACTTAGAACGTTTAAGTTGTTAACGAAGGAGGATAACGAACCATGGAAAGCATTGTTTTAATTGGTTTCATGGGTGCGGGTAAAACAACTATCGGCCAAAGTTTGGCCAATAAACTAAAGATGCCTCATCTTGATTTAGATACAGCGTTAATTGAAAAAATAGGATGCTCAATTCCTGACTATTTCGAAAAATATGGTGAAGCAGCTTTCCGAGAACAGGAAACCCAACTTTTAAAGGAGCTGTCAAAAAATACAGCCGTCCTTTCAACTGGGGGCGGGATTGTTGTCGGACCAGAAAATCGTAGCTTATTAAAATCTTTTCAGCAAGTGATTTATCTACATGCGACACCAGAAGAGCTGTTAAAAAGAATCACAGAAGATACTGAAAACCAACGACCCTTAGCTATAGAACGTTCTTCAAAAGAAATCATTACTTTATTTGAGTCTCGTAAAAATTTTTATGAAGAATGTGCGAAGATGACAATTGATACGACCAATCGCTCGCCAGAAGAAATTATCAATGAAATTCTGCAACAATTAAAGGAGTAGAGAAACGATGAAAGTTGGTTATTTAGGTCCGATTGGTTCCTTTACGTACAGTGCAACGTTGGCTGCTTTTCCTGATGCTACATTGATACCGTACGCATCGATTCCAGCTTGCTTGAAAGCAATTGAACAGCAAGAAGTGGCATGTAGCATTATCCCATTAGAAAACACGATTGAAGGAACCGTTAATGCATCGATAGATTATTTGTATCATCAAGCGCAGTTACCTGTCCAAGCAGAGTTGGTTTTACCGATTCAACAACAATTAATGGTGGCAAAAGAGAATCAAGCGATCTGGCAACAAAGTCAGAAAATTTTATCACATCCGCAAGCATTAGCTCAATCGCAGATGTTTCTAGAGAAAAACTTTCCAGAAGCGATTTTAGAAGCAACGCCTTCAACAGCTTACGCCGCCAAATACATTGCAGAACATCCAGAATTACCTTTTGCAGCTATTGCACCAAAACTTTCTGCGAAAATGTATGATTTGACCATTGTTGAAAAAAATATACAAGATTTATCGGTAAATCAAACCCGATTTTGGGTTCTTGGTTCTGAAAATTTAGCGATTTCTTTCCCGCTATCTGAGAAAAAAATAACGCTGGCGATTACGATGCCAAGTAATGTTCCTGGCTCTTTACACAAAGCATTAAGCGTGTTTAGTTGGCGAGGGATTAATCTTAGCAAAATAGAATCGCGGCCGTTGAAAACAAAGCTCGGAGAGTACTTCTTTTTAATGGACTTAGTGAATGATCAACCAGAAAAACTAATTGAAGCAGCTTTAACAGAACTGGAACTGATTGGCGCAGAAATAAAAATTTTAGGGGATTACCCGATCTATGTTTTGTCCACACTTTAAAGAGTTAAAAATGAAAATGAAGCTTACTTATTAGATAAAGTGAGTTTCATTTTTTATTAAATTACATATTTGTAATAGGAATTTCCTGCGAAATGAGGTATCCTAAGAAAGGTGATAAAACACAGAGGTAAAGGAGTGACACGATGAGTCGTGTAGATCGTTATAAACATATTCATGAAAAATCGAGACCAGCAGAGCATAAAAAGACCTTTAATCCCCGAAAATCAATGGGTGAACATAGAGAAGAAGAACCAGAAGAACTAGCTGAAAGCCTTCAAGAGCCAGTTTACGAAGACAGCTATACTGAGGACAGTCGCAGAAGTGAGAGGCGACATCAAACAGATTCAGGTGGTGGCAACGGTTCTGACCAACCACCCCGCGGAAAAAAAGACAAGAAACCAAAAAAGAAACGTAAAAAATCAAAAACAAAACGCTTTTTCAAATGGCTAGTGATCCTATTGATTCTGTTATTTGCCTATAGTACAGTCATGTTTTTAAAAGGAAAATCTGCAGCAGAACATGATGACTCGTTGCCTCAAGAAAAAGTAGAAACATTTAATGGTGTCAAAAGTAGCAATGGGGCTAAGAATATTTTAATTCTTGGCAGCGATACACGTGGGGAAGATGCTGGACGAGCCGACACAATAATGGTTCTCCAACTAAATGGACCATCAAAAAAACCGAAATTAATTTCATTTATGCGTGATACATTCGTGGACATTCCTGGTGTCGGGCCGAATAAAATTAATGCCGCATACGCTTATGGCGGTGCTGAATTGGTTCGTGAAACGTTAAAACAAAACTTTAATTTAGATACGAAATATTATGCTAAGGTAGATTTTCAATCATTTGAAAAAATTGTTGACTCTATGTTTCCAAAAGGTGTCAAAATCGATGCAGAAAAATCACTGAATTTAGATGGCGTTGATATTGAAAAAGGGCAACAGGTCATGGATGGACATGTCTTACTTCAATACGCTCGCTTTAGGATGGATGAAGAAGGCGACTTTGGTCGGGTTCGTCGCCAACAACAAGTTATGTCAGCTGTAATGAGCCAAATGAAAAACCCAATGACTTTATTAAGAACCCCAGAATCACTTGGGAAATTAGTCGGCTATATGTCGACAGATGTGCCTGTTAGTTTCATGTTAACGAACGGACCATCATTGCTGATTAAAGGAAAAGCAGGGGTTGAGTCATTATCGGTTCCGGTACCAGATTCTTGGAATTTTGGTGAATCCTCTTATGCAGGCAGTATTTTAGAAGTAGATGAACAAAAAAATGCTGACGCCATCGAAAAATTCCTGAACGAATAAGGAAAGCATTTTAAAATATCCTTTTTTATGCTATATTAGAAACAACGTGGAAAATTAGTGAAACGAGGTTACAAAATGAAAATTGCTATTGTGACAGATAGTACAGCTTATTTACCCGAGCGCATTAAAGATCATCCGAATCTTTTTGTAATTCCCATCCCAGTCATTTTAGATGGAAAAATATACAACGAAGGCATTGACATTGAAGCAGATGAATATTATGCATTGCTAAATAATAGTAAAGAATTTCCGACGACTTCACAACCTGCTTTAGGAGAAGTGTTAGAGCTTTACAAATCAATCGCTGAACAAGGGTACGACACCATCATCAGCATTCATCTTTCTTCAGGAATCTCTGGTTTTGTTCATACATTGCACGGACTTACTGATGAAATCCCAGGCGTTGCTTTGTATCCATATGACTCAAAAATTACAAGTATGCCAATGGGACACATGGTAGAAGCTGCTTTAGATTTAACAGAAGAAAAAGCCAGCTTAGAAGAAATTTTTGCCAAATTAGATTTAATTCGTGATAATACGTATGCATATCTAATTGTAGAAGATCTGAACAACTTAGTTCGTGGCGGTCGCTTAACGAATGGCGCAGCCTTGATTGCTGGGCTATTGAAGATTAAACCTATCTTGACTTTTGAAGATGGAAAGATTGTATTATTTGAAAAAATCCGTTCAACAAAGAAAGCTTTTGCTCGTGCAGAAAAGATTATTGGTGAACGAAACGCAGGGATTGAAGCGCCAGTTAAACTGTATGTGATTCATGCCAATAACCGCATCGTTGCTGAAAAAGAACAAGCAAAATTACAAAAGCTATACCCAAATGCAGAAATTGAAATCGGTCATTTTGGTCCAGTTATTGGGACCCACCTAGGGGAAAAAGCAATTGGCTTAGCGATTTCAGCTCAATAATAAAAGATGAGACAAAAGTAAACTACTTCTGTCTCATCTTTTATTCTATTATTTTGTCGTTTGCTGCTGTTACTCAGCCGAATACTTTTTGTTTATAAGAAAATGTAAAATTACTCCTTTTTATTAGAAAATATCTTGCAAATTAAGCAATTCCTTACAAAGTAATGTATACTAAGGAAGAGGAGGCGGTTAAATGAAAAGAAATATAGCCTTGTTGCAAAGCGAAAAAATGAAAAAAGTTCAAGCTTTAGCAAACTACTACCAAGAATCAATTGACTTACCGCCTGGAAAAAACCGTGAGGCGGTTATCAAAAAGATTAACGAATCAAAAAAAGAAATTAAAGAAATAAATGATATATTAACAGATATTCAAAAGAAAAAGAAATAAAGGAGTCGTTTGTGATTATCGATGGATTTACGTTATTGCTATTTTTATTTGTCGTCGTTATGTATGGTTACTTTTACTTCGTACGTAAAAGTATTGTAATTCCGGCTGCAAAACATCCTACAACAAAATATCTAGTTGCTTTTTTTAGTTTAATGATTCTGGCCAATGCATTTTCGGCAGGAGATAAAATTGAAATGATTCGAAGTGTGTTATATATTTTGATTATCTTCAGTTTTCTTTACGATGCAAGAGGTTTTGCGGAGAATTGTATTATTACGCATCCTTTTGACAATCGGGGCACGGCCTTTAAAGATATCGAAAAGATTGTCCTTGTTCAAAAACCGAACGGTATTCGTTTAGGGTATTTAAAAAAAGGCAGAAGAGGGGTGGTTTTACGCTTTTCTGCGCCACTAGAAGAAATGGTTCTTTTTCTTTCAACACGGATGAATGAAGAGGCAGAAATTGATATTATTGTTAATGAAGATTAACCATGTTCAGCTCCTAGAAATCAGCTTTTCCCGCGTTAAGTTTTGTCTGAATTTCTTTTGAAAAAAAGAAAGCAATTTTGCTTGTACTTTTGGTAAAATTTGTTATAATTAGTCAGATTAAATTTTGGAAGGAAGTTGTTTCGGTGAGTGAAGAATTTGAAAAGTGTGTCGCTGACTTGAAAAAGAAATATCAAGCAATCCCTGAAGAAAAACGACAACACTTTGCAGAACGTATGCAAAAGAAAAATTTCTTACGCTACAAAAAAATTGAATTAATTAAAGGAGAACTTCTTCGTTTAGAAGCACGACGCGCTCAATTGGAACTTTGCGAACGCAGTTCTGAGTTAGAAGAAGTCGAAAAGAAAATTATTCTTAAAAAGAAAAAATTACTTAAATGTTTTGATCGGTAAGTCAATAAAAATTTAATATAGAAGGGAATGATAGGATGGAATTTACCTTTCTAATCATTGTTTTTGCACTGTCTATTACCTTCTCAAACATATTCAACCGGATTGTTCCCGTCATTCCGCTGCCAATTGTGCAAATTATTGTAGGCGTTCTAATTGGTTTAACTAAAATGGGGCAGGAAATTGAATTTGAGCCTGAAGTGTTTTTAGTAATGATTATTGCACCGCTTTTATTTAGAGAAGGGGAGCTAATCAATCTGAAAGCAATGATGAAAAATTTCGGGATGATTCTTTTCTTGGCCTTTTTTGGTGTGTTAATTACCTTAGTCGGAGTCGGCTGGACCCTGCATATGATTTTGCCTACTTTACCATTAGCCGCTTGCTTCGCTTTTGGGGCGGCTTTAGGGCCAACGGATGCGGTGGCGGTAGGTTCGTTATCAGGTCGAATTGACATTCCTGAACGTTCGATGAACATTTTATCTGGTGAAGGACTCATTAATGATGCATCAGGCGTTACAGCCTTTCAATTTGCATTAGCGGCTTTATTAACGGGGTCATTTTCGCCGGTGGAAGCGGCAGGGACCTTGGTTATTTCCAGTATTGGTGGAGCGGTAGTCGGAATCGTGTTAGTTCTATTAAAACAGCAAATTGTTCATTTACTTGAAACTGCGGTGGCAAAAGATGTTACAGGCTACTTGTTGATTGAATTACTCTTGCCATTTATTGCTTATTTAATTTCAGAGTTGATTGGCGTTTCTGGAATTATTGCCGCTGTGATTGCTGGAATTATGCAAGCGTCTAGTTTGAAAAAAGTTTCGCTTTTTGAAGCAGAACTGTCAAATGTTGGCGAAAGTATTTGGAGTATGATTGAGTTCACCTTAAATGCCTTAGTTTTCTTATTCTTAGGAATTGAACTTTCTCAAGTGTTTTCGCCAATTTGGATTGACCAACAATATTCAAACTGGTTCCTACTAATGGTTGTTCTAATTATTAGCGCCGTTGTCTTTTTGATTCGTTTCTTAGCCATTTTCAGTGTTTACACGCTTCAACATGGCCTTAAAAAAGTTAAAAACGCAATGAATGAAATGCTGATTTTAACTTTTGGCGGTGTTAAAGGAACAGTGAGTTTAGCCACCATCTTTATTTTGCCAACAGCGATTAACGGCGAGCATTTTAAAGAACGACCGTTATTACTATTCATTACGGCTTGTGTTATTTTGGTGACTCTGATTGGTGGGATTCTAGTTTTACCATTTTTAACTGATTCAGAGACGGAAGTGGAAAATGAAGAGTCAGTCGAAATTGATTTATTACGTGATGTCATTGATGTCTTAAAACAGCAAAATGAAGAGAATCCTCGTGGTGAAATGAATGCGGTCATTGAAAATTATCAAGATCGTTTAAAAGAATTGTATACCGAGCAGCTAAGTGCGGAACGAAAACAAGAAGTGCAAGAGTTGCGGACGTTAATTGTGTCCATTGAACGAGACGGCTTAGAAGAAAGTCTGAAACAAGGAGAAATTAGTGTCAGAAGTTATCGTATGTATCAACGCTTGATTACACGGATGCAACGGTCGATTGCCAAACAATTATTATCGATTGTAGGCTTTTGGTTATTATTTGCTCGACAAATCATTTCAATTCTTTTACATCCTAAGCTATTTTTCAATCGTGGTGAAGCTTCTGAAGAAGAAAAAGAATTACGAAATGAAGAACTAGAAAATATTCGCCAAGTTTTTCTAAGAAATTCTCAAGTTATTCTGAAGAGTTTAGATAATTTGCGCGGTGTCTATGATGATGATTTAATTGATTTCTTCATTGACGGACGCTTGGATTTAGCCCATAAGTTTGAAAAAGGCGAATTTATTGATTCATATATTGTTCATACGGAGACAGACTATGTCAAAGACCTATTATTAGGCTTCCAAGAAGAACGACGGATGATTGATCATTACGAACAATCTGAACGCATTTCAATTATCGAAGCGAACGAGTTACGAAAAAATGTCAATTTATTAGAGAGTTATTCGATTAGCGGCGAAGTGAATAATGTTCCGCTGAAACGATTTGTTAAAAATTTTAATAAAGAATAAGTAATAGTGTATGAGATGAAACCAAGATGATTTTTATCTCATGCACTTTTTTTATAATCCAATTTTTGATACAATAAGCAAGACCAAAATAGAAGGAGTTGGTAGTGTCGGTGAAAGAATTAAAAGTAACAGATTTAACCAAAACATATGGGGAAAAAACACTATTTGATCATCTTTCTTTTTTGATTCATGAAAAAGATCGCATTGGTTTAATTGGGATTAACGGCACAGGGAAAACCAGTTTATTAAATATTATTGCTGGCGTAGATAGCGGTGATGGTGATCTTGCTGCAATTCAGCAGCCAAGTGATTATCAAATTGGGTACCTTTCCCAGAATCAAACATTTGACGAGAATATTACGATTGCAGAAGCCGTGTTTCAGGGAGACAGCCCGATCATAAAAGCGGTCAAAAATTATGAATTAGCGTTAGCTGCTTTAAGTGAGAATGGTTTAGACGAAGGGGTTCAAAGACGTTACACGCAAGCAGAAGAAGCCATGAATAAACAAGATGCTTGGACAGCAGATACCAATGCAAAAATTATTTTACAAAAATTAGGCATTCCCACATTGGAAAAGAAAATAGGTGAGCTTTCTGGTGGACAGTTAAAACGAGTAAGCTTGGCGCAAGTCTTAATTGAAGCGCCTGATTTACTGTTATTGGATGAACCAACGAACCATCTGGATTATGAAACGATTGAATGGCTGGAAAACTTTTTAAATAACTATCGTGGCGCGGTTTTAATGGTGACCCATGACCGCTACTTTTTAGATCGAGTAACCAATCGGATTTTCGAACTTTCTTTTGGAAAACTGTATGAATACAAAGGAAACTATGAAACGTATGTGATGGAAAAAGCCGAACGTGAACGTGTCGCTGTAGAACAAGAAGAAAAAAGAAAACGCCTCTTCAAACAAGAACTTGCATGGATGCGAGCAGGCGTTCAAGCACGAGGAACGAAACAACAAGCAAGAATTGATCGGTTTCAGGATTTAAAAGAAAACTTGCATCAGGTACAAACCAATGGCACCTTAGAAGCAGACTTTGCCACGCAACGTTTAGGGAAAAAAGTTCTGGAAATCAAGGAAGGAAATTATACCATTGATCATAAACAGCTTTTGAAAGACTTTAATTTACTCATTCAAGCAAACGATCGAATTGGCATTACTGGTAAAAACGGTGCAGGCAAATCCACGTTATTAAATATTTTAGCTGGCCGCATTCCTTTAGAGAGTGGCCTATATAGTATCGGTGAAACCGTCCGAATTGGCTATTATACCCAGCAAAACGAAGAAATGGATCCTAATCAACGGATGATTGCTTATTTGCAAGAAGCAGCAGAAGAAGTGAAACGCAGTGATGGAAGCAGCGTTGGGGTCGCTGAAATGTTAGAGCGCTTTTTATTTCCTCGTTTTATGCATGGCACACTGATTGGCAAACTGTCTGGTGGAGAAAAACGCCGGTTATATCTCTTAAAATTATTAATTAGTCAGCCTAACGTGTTATTATTGGATGAGCCAACCAACGATTTGGACATTGATACGTTGACCATTTTAGAAGATTATATTCAAACGTTCAAAGGAGCGGTAATTGCGGTTTCTCATGACCGTTATTTCTTGGATAAAACAATGGATAAATTGTTAGTTTTTCAAGGAAATGGTCAGATCCTATCATTTTATGGCACAATGAGTGAATATTTGGCGAACCAAAAAGAACAAGAAAAGGTCAAAGAAAAACCGCTCAATAAACCAGTAAAAGAAGCATCGACAGAAAAGAAAGAAAAAACAAAGCTGACTTATATGGAACAAAAAGAGTGGGCAACAATTGAAGAAGACATCACACAATTAGAAACGAAATTAGAAACATTAACTGAAGAAATGAATCATCAGGGTGATGATTTTGTTCGTTTACAAGAATTGCAAGAAGCAGTAACAGCAACGGAACAATTGTTAGAAGAAAAAATGAATCGTTGGGAATACTTGAGTGAATACGCAGATTAAGAGACGGAGGGAATAAGATGGAAGAAGCATACTTAGCGCTAGGAAAAAAGATTTTAGAAGAAGGTCATTTTAAAGAAGACCGTACAGGAACTGGGACGTATAGTTTATTTGGCTATCAAATGCGTTTTGATTTGGCCAAAGGATTTCCCTTACTAACAACCAAACGAGTACCGTTTGGCTTGATTAAAAGTGAGTTATTGTGGTTTTTAAAAGGCGACACGAATATTCGCTATTTGTTAGAGCGAAATAATCATATTTGGGATGAATGGGCGTTTGAACGCTATGTAAAAAGCGCAGATTATCAAGGACCAGACATGACGGATTTTGGGCATCGTGTCTTACAAGATCCAGCGTTTGCAGAACAATACAAAGAAGAACATCAAAAATTCTGTGACGCCATTTTAAACGATGAAGAATTTGCAGAAAAATATGGTGAATTAGGGAATATTTATGGTGCGCAATGGCGTCACTGGGAAACCAAAGATGGTAGCTTTATCGATCAATTAGCTAATGTGATTGAAATGATTAAAACCAATCCTGATTCTCGCCGTTTAATTGTTTCTGCTTGGAATCCAGAAGATGTGCCTTCAATGGCGTTGCCGCCTTGTCACACTATGTTTCAATTTTATGTAAATGAAGGAAAATTAAGCTGTCAACTTTATCAGCGCAGTGCCGATGTTTTTTTAGGTGTTCCTTTTAACATTGCAAGCTATGCTTTATTGACACATCTGATTGCACATGAAACAGGTTTAGAAGTGGGGGAGTTTGTACACACGCTAGGAGATGCCCACTTATATCAAAATCATGTGGAGCAAATGCAAGAACAATTATCACGAGAAGTTCGTTCTTTCCCAACGCTCGTTTTGAATCCAGACAAGGCTTCTGTTTTTGATTTTGATATGGAAGATATTAAAGTAGAAGGCTATGACCCACATCCAACGATTAAAGCGCCGATTGCCGTATAAAAAAGGAGAGAGAAGCTATGTTAGCAGCCATTTGGGCCCAAGATGAACAAGGAGTGATTGGTAAAGAAGGCAAATTGCCTTGGCATTTACCCAACGACTTGAAATTTTTCAAGGAAAAAACAATTCATAATACATTGGTCTTAGGACGTGCAACTTTCGAAGGTATGGGATGTCGTCCGTTACCAAATCGAACAACGATTGTTCTTACCAGTAATCCGGATTACCAAGCTGAAGGCGTTTTGGTTATGCATTCCGTAGAGGAAATTCTTGCGTATGCTGACAACTATGAAGGCGTGACAGTTATTGGTGGAGGTTCTGTCGTTTTTAAAGAATTGATTCCCGCATGCGATGTCTTATATCGGACGATGATTCATGAAACGTTTGAAGGCGACACCTTCTTTCCAGAAATCGACTGGTCTGTTTGGGAAAAAGTTGCCACTGTTCCCGGCGTCGTGGACGAGAAAAATCTCTATGCACATGACTATGAAACGTATCATCGAAACGATAAATAATAAAATGAAGGGAGGCATGAGCAATGCCGACATTGAAAGAAAAAATTATTCAAGAGAGTCAACGTTTAGGCATCGATAAAATCGGCTTTACTCATGCTGAACCATTTATTGAATTAGAAGATTCTCTGCATGAACAACGAGAGCGAGGATATAACTCGGGGTTTGAACATCAAAATGTGGAAGAACGAATTTACCCAGAAAAAACGTTTGAGCATCCTAAAAGTATTATCTCCATTGCTTTAGCTTATCCCACCAAAGCTCAGGAAAAAATGCCTAGAGATGAAAAGCGTGGACAATTTGCGCGAGCCTCTTGGGGCATTGATTATCACCACATTTTGCAGGATCGGTTGCAAAAATTAATTGCTTTTATTGAAGAGCAAGCTGCCACTGAAGCAGAAAAAGAACACTGGCGCTTTCGGCCGCAGGTGGATACTGGCGAATATGTTGACACCGCTGTTGCTCAGCGGGCGGGTTTAGGATTCATTGGTAAAAATGGTCTACTGATTACCGAAGAATTTGGTTCCTTTGTATATTTAGGTGAGGTGACCACCAACATTCAATTTGAACCAGATGAACCTGTTCCAAATGGTTGCGGTGATTGTACTCGTTGTATCACAGGGTGTCCTACAGGGGCTTTGTTAGGGGACGGTCGAATGAATGCTCAAAAATGTTTGTCTTATCAAACGCAAACAAAAGGCATGATGCCTGAAGAGTATCGGAAAAAAATGCGTAACGTCATTTATGGTTGCGACATTTGTCAGCTGGTTTGCCCTTATAATAAAGGAAAAGATTTTCATTTTCATGAAGAGATGGAACCAAAGATTGAAGAAGTTTATCCCAAATTAGGACCGTTATTAACTATTTCCAATAAAGAATTTAAACAGCAATTCGGACACTTAGCAGGCTCTTGGCGTGGTAAAAAACCATTGCAACGGAATGCTTTAATTGCGTTAGCGAATTTGGGCGGCCGTGAAGCTATCCCACAAATTATTCTCTGTTTAAATGATCAGCGTCCTGTCATTCGCGGAACAGCTGCTTGGTCGTTAGGTCAGCTCGCAAAAAGGGAACCCGAGCAAAGTTTAGAAGCTTTAAATTATCTACTTTCTGTAGAAACTGAAGAAGAGGTTATCGAGGAAGCTCAAAAGGCTATTCACTTGTTAACAAGCAAAAAAGGAAGCCGCTCAACGGAGTGACTTCCTTTTTTTATTAAATATGATTGCGATATAAACCAACAACTTTACCTAAAATTGTAACGTTATCTAAAAGAATAGGCGCTAATGCATCATTTTCAGGCTGCAAGCGGATATGATCTACTTCTCGGAAGAATCGTTTACAGGTTGCTTCATCTTCATCGGTCATTGCGATTACGATGTCGCCATTATTGGCATTCGATTGCTTACGAACAATCACTTGGTCGCCATCTAGAATACCTGCGTTAATCATACTTTCTCCTCGAATCGTCAACATAAATAAAGCATTTTCTTCTGTACGTAAATCAGGAGGTAACGGGAAGAAATCTGATGCTTCTTCCACCGCTAAAATTGGTTCACCAGCAGTTACGACACCTAACATCGGAATAGTTGTCGGTTGAATTCCGATCTTTTCCAAGCCTTCTGGTGTTAATTCGATTGCTCGCGGTTTTGTTGGGTCACGTAAGATTAGACCCTTTTTTTCAAGACGAGCTAAATGTCCGTGAACGGTAGAAGTTGAGGATAAATCAACAGCCTTCCCAATTTCGCGAACGGTTGGCGGATAACCCTTTAATTCGACTTGTTCGTATATATATTTAAGTACTTCTAATTGTCTTGTTTCTGTACGTTTCGCCAAAACCCGCACCTTCTTTCAATTGATAAAATTAGTGTACCATAAAATGCGAACGAAATCAAACAAGCGTTCGGGTTTTATAAATATCAGAATATAGTTGTTTTTTTAAGGCAGTTCTTATAATATAGACAGTGAGAGTAAGGAGGGATTTTGATGTTATCGAAAGAAAAAATTGCCCGTATAAATGAATTAGCGAATAAAGCAAAAGTGGAAGAACTTAGTGCGAAAGAAAAAGTCGAACAACAAGAATTACGTAAAGAGTATTTAGAAGCATTTCGTGGAGGGATGCGTCACCATATCGAAGGAATGAAGGTCGTGGATCAAGAAGGGACCGATGTGACTCCTGAAAAACTAAAAAAAATTCAGCGTGAAAAAGGACTTCACAACAGAAAGTAATTGCTTTCATTGTCGAAATAAGCTACACTATGAATAAAGGTAAAAAAAACCTAAATTAGGAGATGATTTTTTTGTTTGACAAGACAGATCAATTGGGCGTTAATACAATCCGGACATTAAGTATTGAAGCCGTACAAAAAGCGAACTCAGGACATCCTGGTTTACCAATGGGTGCTGCCCCAATGGCGTATGCACTTTGGACAAAACATTTAAAGGTGAACCCAACAACTTCTAGAAACTGGGTTGATCGTGATCGTTTTGTACTTTCAGCAGGCCACGGCTCTGCAATGTTGTACAGCTTATTACATCTATCAGGATACAACGTAACAATTGACGATTTGAAAAATTTCCGTCAATGGGATAGTAAAACACCAGGGCATCCAGAAGTGCACCACACAGATGGTGTTGAAGCAACAACAGGACCTCTAGGACAAGGGATTGCTATGGCTGTTGGTATGGCAATGGCTGAAGCGCATTTAGCTGCAACTTATAATCGTGATAGTTTCCCTATTATGGATCATTATACGTACGCAATTTGTGGTGATGGCGATTTAATGGAAGGTGTTTCTCAAGAAGCAAGTTCAATGGCTGGTCATATGAAATTAGGTAAATTAATTGTCTTGTACGATTCAAATGACATCTCATTAGATGGACCAACTTCTAAAGCCTTTACTGAAAATGTTGGGGCTCGTTATGAAGCATACGGATGGCAACATATTTTAGTTAAAGATGGCAATGATTTAGATGAAATAGAGGCTGCGATTGAAGCGGCTAAAGCTGAAACGGATAAACCAACATTGATTGAAGTTAAAACAGTCATTGGTTACGGAGCACCAAAAGAAGGAACTTCTTCCGTTCACGGCGCGCCAATTGGCGAAGAGGGCATTACAGCGGCTAAAGCTGTTTATGGTTGGGAATATCCTGACTTTACTGTGCCAGAGGAAGTCGCTGCTCGTTTTAAAGAAACGATGATTGACGAAGGCCAAAAAGCTGAAGAGGCTTGGAATGAGATGTTTAAGAACTATGAACATGCGCATCCAGAATTAGCCAAACAATTTAAAGAAGCTTTTGCCAACCAATTACCTGAAGGTTGGGAACAAGAATTACCTAAATATGAACTAGGAACAAGTGCTGCAAGTCGTGTAACAAGTAAAGAAACGATTCAAGCTATTTCAAAAGTTGTTCCAAGTTTCTGGGGCGGTTCAGCCGATTTATCTGCCTCAAATAATACAATGGTTGCTGCAGAAAAAGATTTCGAACCTGGTCAATACGAAGGCCGTAATATTTGGTTTGGTGTTCGCGAATTTGCAATGGCTGCAGCAATGAACGGGATTCAATTACACGGTGGTAGCCATGTTTATGGCGGGACATTCTTCGTCTTTACTGACTACTTACGTCCAGCAATCCGTTTAGCCGCTTTACAAAAAGTTCCTGTAACTTACGTCTTAACGCATGACTCTGTTGCGGTGGGTGAAGATGGGCCAACACACGAACCAATTGAACAATTAGCAAGTGTTCGTTGCATTCCAAATGTTCATGTGATTCGTCCAGCAGACGGCAATGAAACTGTTGCTGCTTGGAAAATTGCTATGACTTCTACGGAAACTCCAACTATTTTAGTTCTAAGTCGTCAAAACTTACCTGTTTTAGAAGGAACGTTAGAACACGCTTCTGATTCTGTTCAAAAAGGTGCTTATGTATTGTCACCACAAAAAGGTGAACAACCAGCAGGGATTTTAATTGCGACTGGTTCTGAAGTAAATCTAGCAGTGGAAGCACAAGCTAAATTAGCGGAAGAAGGCATCGATGTATCTGTCGTGTCAATGCCAAGTTTTGATTTGTTTGAAAAACAATCTGCTGAATATAAAGAAAGTGTGTTACCTAAAGCTGTGACAAAACGTGTGGCGATTGAAGCTGCAGCAAGCTTTGGTTGGGAACGCTATGTAGGAACGGAAGGCAAAACAATTACAATTGATCACTTCGGCGCTTCTGCACCTGGCGGTCTAGTTCTTGAAAAATTCGGCTTTACTCCTGAAAATGTGGTTAATACCTATAAATCACTATAAATAAACATTAAAAAACCTGAATGCTTGTGATAGCATTCAGGTTTTTTTGCTTCATTTCTTTTTGGGAGCAAAAAGCATAAAGTGAAAAAATAATGCGAACAATTGGAACCCAATACCAGTTAAAGTAACACCAGACCAACCATAGTTTTGCCACATTAATGTACCAATCAATGAACCCAGTGAACCACCGATGAAATAGAAAAACATAAAGACGGTATTGTTACGATTACTGGCTTCTTCTCCCAAATTTTGGACGCGTGTTTGATTGGCTACTTGCCCAAATTGAGTACCGATATCTAAAACAATAATTGCTAAGATTAGTAAGACCACATGTGTTCCACCTAGAAAAAGTAAGATAAAACTACCGAACTGCATCAACAGGCCAATCAAAACAATCTTCCGTTCTGGATAATAATCGGATAGACGACCAATGATGGGTGCTACAAAAGCCCCTGACAACCCAAAAATTGCTAAAATACCGACTTCTTTCGGTCCCCAATAATAAGCTGGACTACTAACAAAGAAAATTAATGTAGACCAAAAGATTGAAAAGGTTGCAAACATAAAAAAGCCATTGACAGTTGCTTCTCTTAACAAAGGTTGCGATTTGATTAGCTTAGGAAGACTTTTCAAAGAACCTAAATAAGTTAATCGATTTGAAGTTTGAGTATGTATCACTGTTTTGGGCAATTTTAATTGGAGTAGAACGACCAATGCTAACACGAATATTACGGCGATTAAGTAGACTGTTCGCCAAGAAGCTGCACTAGCAATGAAACCCGAGATCGTTCGAGACAATAAAATCCCTGTCAATAGTCCGCCCAGCATTCGACCTGTTACTTTACCACGGTTCGCTGGCCCCGCCATGACCGCTGCATAAGGAATAATAATTTGGGCGACAATAGAGAGCAACCCAATAAAAAAAGAAGAGAGTGCAAACAGGAGAAAACTTGGTGCAAAAAACGCAGCACTTAGAGACAGCGAGGAGAGCGCAGCTACTCGAATGATTAATTTGCGGCGATCAACGACATCGCCTAATGGAACAAGAAAAAGTAAGCCTAGCGCATACCCTAATTGGGTCAGCATAGTAACAAAACCAATAGAACCAATACTGACTTGAAAGGCCTGAGCAATTTGGGTGCCAATTGGTTGAATATAATACATATTGGCGACCACGACCCCGCAAGTTAACGCTAATAAAAACGTCACTTGATTTGTTAAACCCGATTGTTGTTTCTTCATCTAACCACCTACATTTCTATGTAATTCATTTTGTAATACAACAACTACTCGGCAATAGTTGTTTTGACTACAAAAACAGACTTCTCTTATAAAGTTTGTTCAAAAAGTGACAAGTCCATTAAAAAGTTTATCACAATAAATAAAGAAAAGTAAGAGGATAAATAACAAAAATCTCATCAAAATGAAAAGAAGAAGTGGTTGTTTTCACAAGTGTGAAGAGGGTTAATTAAATACAAACAAGATTTCAATTACATTACAGAAATTTTAAAACTCAAAATTTAATACGTTTATTTCTTGTTTCAATAGGAAATTAACGGTAAAATAGAAAAGTGAGACAGTGAGGAGGAAAAATGAATGAGCGAACAGTTAACAAGAAGTAGTAAACATATTCAAAAAGCTCTTAAAAAGCAAAAAGCTTATAAACGTGCTACCGCCGTTGCGGGGACTTCAATGATTTTAGCACCTGTGGTTGGTGCTGCGGTACCTGCCCAAGCAGAATCAAGCCAGCAAGCATTTATTAATGAAATCGGAAATTCAGCAGCAGCCGTTGCCAATAGCAATGATATGTATGCTTCCGTCATGATTGCTCAAGCGTTGCTAGAAAGTAGTTATGGTAGTTCTGGGTTAGCATCTGCACCGAACTATAACTTGTTTGGTGTAAAAGGAAGTTATAATGGACAATCTGTTTATATGCCAACAAAAGAATATTTAGACGGACAATGGGTGACCGTCACAGCAGCGTTTAGAAGTTATAATTCTTATGCGGAATCGTTCCAAGATCATGCCAATGTTATTCGTTCCACTGCTTTTGGGGATACATACCATTATTCAGGCGTTTGGAAGAGTAATACTAGCAGTTATCGCGATGCAACAGCCGCTTTAGCTGGAAGTTATGCAACTGATCCAGGCTATGCCGAAAAATTGAATTGGTTAATTGAAGCATATAATTTAACTCAATATGATTGGGGAGCACCAGTCGCTCAAACCACTAGTTATTCAGATACAACGGGAACCGTTGATACAACAATCGATACAGCGGCTTCTGCAACAGCAACAGCAGAAACTGTAGCTAGTCAAAGTTACACTGTCGCAAACGGCGACACATTGTGGGACATTGCTGCACGTTTTGGAACGACAGTTGATAATTTAATGTCACTAAATGGATTAACATTGGATTCTGTTTTATCGGTGGGTCAAACCATCCAAATCGGTTAATTTTGCAATTATTTAGTTGAAGAAGGACCTTACAAAAGCGGCAGTTTTTGTAAGGTCTTTTATCGTGAAAATAGGTAGGGCTAGCAGCAATTATTTGATGAGCATAATCCGTTTTTTTATTTAATTTTTCACAAACTAAAATTCGTTTTTCTGGTAGAAATCGTTTTTTTGAGCTATGCTTAGAGAAAGAATTATTATATTGTTTGTAAAATTGGAGGATGTAGGATTATGACTAAAGGTTATGTAAAATCAGTAACAGAGTTAATTGGTCAAAGCCCAGTTGTGAAATTAAAACGGATGGTACCAGAAGGAGCTGCAGATGTTTTTGTTAAACTAGAGTTCTTTAATCCTGGTGGCAGTGTGAAAGATCGAATTGCTTTAAGCATGATCCAACAAGCCGAAGCAGATGGTCGCCTAAAACCTGGACAAACGATTATTGAGCCGACTAGTGGTAATACAGGCATTGGGTTAGCAATGGTAGGTGCTGCGTTGGGATATCCAGTTAAGATTGTGATGCCAGATACTATGAGTATTGAACGCCGCAAATTAATGCAAGCATATGGGGCTGATCTATTATTAACCCCTGGTGCCGAAGGAATGAAAGGGGCAATTGCAAAAGCTACAGCATTAGCAGAAGAACACGGGTACTTCATGCCTTTGCAATTTAATAATCCAGCTAATCCAATGGTACATGAACAAAAAACAGGAAAAGAAATTGTTGATGTCTTTGGTAAACGTGGCTTAGATGCGTTTGTTTCTGGTGTTGGCACTGGAGGAACCGTTACAGGAGTTGGCCATGAATTGAAACGGATTTTTCCAGACATTGAAATTGTTGCAGTAGAACCAACGGAGTCGCCTGTTTTAGAAGGTGGCGAACCAGGTCCACATAAAATCCAAGGAATAGGCGCTGGTTTTGTCCCAGAAGTTTTAGACACCACCGTTTATCAAAAAGTTGCCGCTGTTTCTAGTGAAGACGCATTAGAAACTGCTCGTTTAATGGGGCCAAAAGAAGGCATCCTTGTGGGGATTTCAGCAGGGGCAGCAATTAAAGCGGCCATTGATTTGGCAGTTGAATTAGGCGCAGGCAAACGTGTCTTAGCGCTGGTTCCAGATAACGGTGAACGTTATCTTTCGACAGCTCTTTACGAATTTCCAGAATAAAAAACACGCCAAAAAACGAGCATTTCTCTTAGTTTAGTAAAATGCTCGTTTTTTCCACGAGAATCCTACAATAATTCTTGTCAATCGTAATAAGAAATAGTATTATTTAAGAGAGATAGACAGGGGAGGGATACAAAGATGGACAACGTATTGGTTAAAAATGCACTTGCTGAATTAAAAGAAGCCAATATCCGAATTACTCCGCAACGTTATGCTATCTTGGAATATTTAATCGAAAATCATACACACCCAACAGCTGATGAAATTTATCGCGCACTAGAAGATCATTTTCCAAATATGAGTGTAGCAACGGTTTACAACAATCTACGTTTATTTACTGAAATCGGTTTCGTTCAAGAAATGAGTTATGGCGATGCATCTAGTCGTTTTGATTTTAGTTCGAAGAAACATTATCACGTGATTTGTCAAAAATGTGGTAAAATCGTTGATTTTCATTATCCAGGGTTAGAGGACGTTGAAATGGCCGCTAGTAAATTAACAGGCTTCGAAATTAATGAACATCGTTTAGAATTATATGGATTATGTCCAGATTGCCAACAAGCACAACAGGAGAATGTGTAAAAAATTACATACTGTTAAAAATTTATCAAAAGATAAGTCACTTGTCTAGGCAAATTTCACAAGCGTAAGAGTTTTCACTCTTATGCTTGTTTTTTTGTGTGGTTATTGACTTTTAAATTCTTAAAAACAAAAAATTAACTAGCTATTATTAAGAATTAACAACAGTTTGTGAATTTTTTTATATGCGATTCACAAGCATAGAACTCGAATAAGCTTGATTCCTCTGATATATTTTAAACAGACAGAGGGAGACGTCACCTCTGCAAAACAAAGATTGTGAAAGAAGGGATTTACAACATGAAAGTCGTAGTCGTAGGATGTACCCATGCTGGAACTTCAGCAGTTAAAAGTATTTTAGCAAATCACCCGGAGGCGGAAGTCACTGTATATGAAAGAAATGACAATATTTCCTTCCTATCTTGCGGAATTGCCTTGTACGTTGGAGGCGTAGTTAAAAATGCTGCTGATTTATTTTATTCAAATCCAGAAGAACTGGCTTCTTTAGGAGCAACAGTGAAGATGGAACACAATGTTGAAGAAATCAACGTGGACGACAAAACTGTTACAGCGAAAAACTTACAAACGGGCGCAACTGAGACCGTTTCTTATGATAAATTAGTGATGACAACTGGTTCTTGGCCAATTATTCCACCAATTCCAGGAATTGATGCTGAAAATATTTTATTATGTAAAAACTATTCACAAGCCAACGTGATCATCGAAAAAGCGAAAGATGCCAAACGTGTCGTTGTCGTTGGTGGCGGTTATATTGGTATTGAATTAGTAGAAGCTTTTGTAGAATCTGGTAAAGAAGTCACTTTAGTTGACGGGTTAGACCGCATTTTAAATAAATATTTAGATAAGCCATTCACAGATGTTCTAGAAAAAGAATTAGTTGATCGTGGCGTTAATTTAGCTTTAGGTGAAAATGTCCAACAATTCGTAGCAGATGAGCAAGGAAAAGTAGCAAAAGTCATTACACCAAGTCAAGAATTCGAAGCAGATATGGTGATTATGTGTGTTGGTTTCCGTCCAAATACAGAATTATTAAAAGATAAAGTTGACATGTTACCAAATGGTGCAATTGAAGTCAATGAGTATATGCAAACAAGCAATCCTGATATTTTTGCTGCGGGTGATAGTGCAGTTGTTCACTACAACCCAAGTCAAACAAAAAATTATATCCCATTAGCAACGAATGCTGTTCGTCAAGGTATGCTAGTAGGTCGTAATTTGACTGAACAAAAATTGGCTTATCGTGGCACACAGGGAACTTCTGGCTTATATTTATTCGGTTGGAAAATTGGTTCAACAGGTGTGACAAAAGAAAGTGCCAAATTAAACGGACTAGATGTCGAAGCAACTGTTTTCGAAGATAACTATCGTCCAGAGTTTATGCCAACAACTGAAAAAGTTCTGATGGAATTAGTCTATGAAAAAGGAACACAACGCATTGTTGGTGGTCAATTGATGTCTAAATATGATATCACACAATCTGCCAATACTTTATCATTAGCGGTCCAAAATAAAATGACTGTCGAAGATTTAGCGATTTCTGATTTCTTCTTCCAACCACATTTTGATCGCCCTTGGAACTACTTAAACTTATTAGCCCAAGCCGCTTTAGAAAATATGTAATTAATAATAGAAAAAGGATGAAGAACAGAAGTTCTTCATCCTTTTTGTTAGTCACTAAGCGCTCCAGTTGTTTGGTTCATTAATGCCATTAATTGCTCTTTCGTTGTTCGTTTGATAGAAAGAGGGGGGAGATTATCTAAAGAAAAATAAGCACAATTCGAGGTTTCAATGTTTTTTTCAAAGGGATGATTTTCTAAAATCTCACAAGAAAAGATCATTTTATAGTACTGAAATAGTTGAGGAATGTCTTTTCGTTTATCTGTATCATAAACAGCAAGCAATTCTTTTGCTGTAACAACTAAGCCAGTTTCTTCCAATACTTCTTTTTCAATATTTTCTTTAGGGGAGCAGCCAATTTCGGCATAGCCACCAGGTAATGACCATTCTTTGGTCCGTAAATCTTCAACTAATAAAAAACGATTCTCTTTTTTTATTAAACCGCGAACATCTACTTTCGGTGTTGGATAACCTTCTTCTTTAGTTAAGATTTTTTCTAAGTCGGGCAAAACAGTCGCTTCGGGTCCGGTTGCGCTAATAAGTTGTAACGTAAGTTCTCGTAGTTCTTGGTAACGTTCTTGATCAAAAGCATCTTTCCCGTAAAAAAGACCTGCATCCGCCAATGCTAGCAACCGTTTATAGGTGTTCAGATAATCCATATACGCACGCTCCTCATAGACTTAATACGTTTAGTTTAACAGAAAAAAACAAAGGAAGGGCAGATTTAGCGAGAAAAGGCGTCGTTTTAAGGAAATAATAAAGAATAAATGACTAACTTACATTTTTAAACTACCTATGCTATTATTTAATAAAAAGGATTGAGTATACAATAATTTTGTTATGTAAACAAAAAGGAGGTTGTGAATTGAAAGAATTTACAATTATAAGGGAAAAAAATGCAGATAAAAAGACTCAGGCAGCACAAGAAGTATTGTTTAATCTTCCAGAATGGTTTGGCCTTGAAAAAGAGACCCGCAAGTATATCGATATAGCTAGCACTTTACCTATGTGGGTGGCAAAGGATGTAGAGAATAAAATACTCGGTTTTATAACACTTTCAGAAACAAGTAAAGATACAGTAGAAATCCATTGTATGGCAGTTAAAAAGCGGTATCATCGCAAAGGTATCGGCAAGTTATTGATAGAAAGCGTGGAAACGTATTCTATCAATAACTATTTTTTTATTCAAGTCAAAACAGTTGACGAAGGAAATTATTCCGTGTACGATCATACTATTCGTTTTTACGAATCATTGGGTTTTAAGCGCCTTGAGGTTTTTCCGACATTATGGGACGCTTGGAATCCTTGTTTAATTTTAATTAAACAGTTGATTTAATCTACAAAGGAGTTTTAGTATGTCAGTATTTATTAGAGAGTGTACCGTCGCAGACGTACCAGAATTAGAGGCCATTTGCCAAGAGACTTTTGCAGATACTTATGGAGATGGCGAAAACGAAGAGGATTTACAGGCACATTATGAGAGGAAATTTAGTCCAGCAGTTTTAGAAAGCGAAATCTTACATAAAGATTCGCAATATTTCTTTGCTTTTTATAATAATGAACTTGCAGGTTATGTGAAATTAAATCACGGTGATGCTCAGATTACCTATCAACATCCACAAGCGTTACAAGTTGAGCGCATTTATATTCGTAAATCTTTTAAGCGTTTAGGCTTAGGCAAACATTTGATTACGAAAGCAATTGAATTAGCGGAAGAAGCAGAAAAAGAGACGGTTTGGTTAGGTGTTTGGGAACATAATCATCCAGCGCAAAAATTTTATCAATCATTAGGCTTCGTCAAAACAGATGAACATGATTTTTATATGGGAAATGAACGCCATACCGATTATACAATGACGAAACAGTTAAAAGAGTCAACGTAAAGCAAAAACAAGGAAACGGACGCAGTGAAGCCGACGATTCCTTGTTTTTTTATCTTAAAATTGTGAAGGAGATTTTCCATAATATTTTTTGAATAATTTACTAAAATGATAGGCATCTTCGTAACCAACCGTTTTTGCTACTTCTTTGACACTTAAGGAATCATTTTTCAGCAATTCTTTCGCATGGTTTAAGCGGATTTGAATTAAATAATTGATTGGCCCAACGCCTGTGGCCGCTTTAAAGGTTTTCGACAAATAAGTCGGGGTAACATATAACATTTCAGCTAACTGTTCCAAAGTAATTTCTTCGTCATGGTGGGTTTCCAGATAATAAATCGTATGATTGACTAAATTTCGTTTTCTTTTTTCCGTTTTCGATAGCCGAGTTTCAATTTTATTTTCTTGATCAACTGCTAAACTTCTTAAAATATAAACCAATAGTTCAATAACTAAAGCTTTAATTTGTAACGCTGATTCAACTTCTTGATGGTTTAATTCATGAACAATTTGCCAAGCTTTTTCTAAAAAAGCACCATGTAAATGACTTAAATCTAATAAAGCTGATTTATTTGGAAATACGTTTCGCGCTAAGCCTTCTAAATAGAGATTTGAAATGCCAATGTGTAGTTGATGTGAGTATGTTCCTACTTTTTGTTGCTCACCATGTTCCGTTCGCGGATTAAAAAGAAACACCGTACCAGCAGTGGCATGGTACTGTTGCCCTTGAACAATATATTCAGATTCACCTTCTAAAAGAATAGATATTTCCAGAAATTCATGATGATGACAATTATAAGGGTGGGTCTCTTCGTTCCAAGGATCGAAGGCATATAAAATTTCAGGATTAAACGTTCGACTATTTGTGTAGTTCATAAAAAATCACTCCTACTTGTATCCGCTTTCTATACTATATTGTACATCAAAATATACAAGAATGCCCATTTCTTTTTCTATAAAAAAACAGTAATCTTATACACGTCCATAAAAACAAGAGAGAGTAGGGGAGAAAATGAATAGTTTTGAATGGATTTGGCAATATGCTAAAAAAAATAAGAATAAGTTACTGCTAGCTGTTATTTTTGTCGTTATTAACGCTATTTTAATTGTTATTATTCCATTGTTGTCTGGCAGAATTGTAGACCAAGTAATCAATCAGGGAAAAACTGAAGAACTTGTCCCAATTCTTGGGATTATGATTGGAGTGACCGTTATTCGGACAGTTGTTCGTTATAGTTATCAAGTCTTGTTTGAATCGGTTGGACAATCTGCGTTATTTGACTTAAGAAAAGATATGTATGTCAAACTTCAAGAATTAGATTTTGATTTCTTTAATCATACACGTGTTGGCGATATTATGGCGCGAATGACAGGGGATACAGACGCTATCCGCCATTTTGTTTCTTGGGTCACTTATAACCTCTTAGAATGTATTTTATGGTTCATCGCAGCCGTGATTGTGATGGGGACGATCAATTGGCAATTGATGCTGACATTAATTTTAATTACGCCTTTGATTTTTCTGTTAACACAAAAAATGTCGAAGGAATCGCATCCGGTATTTTTTGAGATTCGGGAAAGTTTTTCTCGGTTAAATTCAATGGTCGAAGAAAATATTGGTGGAAATCGGGTGGTTAAAGCTTTTTCTCAAGAACCTTATGAAATTGAAAAGTTTAACAAGCACAATGAAGACTATAAAAAATGGAATATGGCTTCTGCAGATGTCTCTAAAAAATATTTACCGTGGTTAGACGGTTTTGCAGGTAGTTTAAATGTTATTGCCTTAGTTCTTGGTGGCCTCTTTGTAATTCAAGGTCGGATGACAATTGGTGATTTAGTGGCCTTTAACGGCTTTCTCTGGATGTTGAACATGCCGATGCGAATGAGTGGCTGGTTGATCAATGATGTGCAACGCTTTACGGCATCGTCCATTAAAATTCGTCAGTTATTAGCAACGAAACCGAAGATTCCCATTGCTCGGGAAAAAGAAGCAGAACCGATCCAAGGCTATGTGACGTTTGATCACGTGTCCTTTCATTTTTCAGATGATCCAGAAACCCCCATTTTATCGGATGTTTCATTTTCAGCAAAACCTGGTGAAACAATTGGTATTTTAGGGGAAACTGGTTCAGGCAAAACCACTTTAGTTAACTTAATCGCTCGGTTCTATGATCCAACAAAAGGCACTGTTTATATTGATGGAAAAGATGCTAAAAGCTATTCTGTTCGTAAATTGCGAGAAAATATCTCCATGGTTATGCAAGATGTCTTTCTTTTTTCCAATACAATAGAAGATAACATTGCTTTTGGTAACACATTGGCTAACTTGGAACAAGTGCAAATGATGGCTGAAATTGCTGATGCCCATAGCTTTATTTCCAGAATGCCCGAAGGTTATGCAACAATTGTTGGTGAACGCGGCGTTGGCCTATCTGGTGGCCAAAAACAGCGGATTTCACTGGCCCGTGCCTTAACCAAAGATCCAGCTATTTTAATTTTAGATGACACAACTTCCGCTGTTGATATGGAAACAGAATCAAAAATTCAAAAAGAACTAGGTCGTTTGACGGAAAAGAAAACGACATTTATTATTGCCCACCGAATTTCTTCTGTGAGAGAGGCCAATTTAATTTTGATGATGGAAAAAGGCCGTGTGGTGGAAAGCGGTACGCATAGCGAATTAGTCGAACAAAAAGGCAAATATTTTGACGTATATCAAAAACAATTAGGTCTGACAAAGGAAGGTGAGTCGCGTGGCTAGAAATACGTTTGATGTGGATGAGACTTTAGAAAAAGAATTTAATTGGTCTCACTATAAACGATTAGGCGTCTATATTAAACCTTACAAAAAAGCTGTTTTTAAAACATTATTTGTCATCATATTAGCTAATCTGGCAAGTATGTTAGGCCCTTACTTTACTAAAATTGCGATTGACCAAGTAATTCCACAAAAGAATCTCTCGTTACTCTTGATACTAGGGGCTATTTTCCTATTTTCCTTGGTGATTATTGGTTGGTGTATGCGTTATCGAATATATGCCATCACAGAAATTGGACAAGATATTTTAAAAGATATGCGTTTTTCAATTTTTGAGCATCTACAAAAATTACCATTTTCTTATTTTGACAGTCGGCCGCATGGAAAAATCTTAATACGGGTGGTCAATTACATCAATACGTTAAGTGATTTACTAAGTAACGGATTGATCAATTTAATTTCTGATTTATTTAATGTGATTATCACCTTAATCTTCATGTTATTTATTGATGTGAAATTAACCTTATACAGTTTACTGCTATTGCCTGTGTTGTTCGTGATGGTTCTATTTATCCAAGGGAAACAACGGAAAGCTTACCAAGAGCTTAGCAATAAACAATCAAACTTAAATGCCTATATTCATGAAAGTATTTCAGGAATTAAAATTACGCAATCTTTTGCACGAGAAGATGAAAATTTCCAAATTTTTAACGAGGTAAGTGAAGAATATCGCCAATCCTTTATGAAAGCTGTGCGTGTCCAGTATTTATTATGGCCAGCAGTGCAAAATATATCCGTCATTACGACTTGTTTTATCTATTTCGTAGGAATCCGTCAATTAGGTGTGTCCGTTACTACTGGGACGCTAATTGCTTTTATCGGTTATATCAATAACTTTTGGAATCCGGTCATCAATATTGGTAACTTCTACAATTCTCTGATTACTGCAACTGCCTATTTGGAAAGGATTTTTGAAACGATGGATGTTGTTCCAGAAATTCAAGATGCGCCGCATGCTATTGCGTTGCCGACAATTAAAGGAACCGTTGACTTTCAGCATGTTTATTTCCGTTATGAAGAAGGAAAAAATATTTTGACCGATGTTAGTTTTCATATTGAGCCAGGACAAACAATCGCCTTGGTTGGGCCAACAGGTGCGGGTAAAACAACAATCATCAATTTGTTAAGTCGTTTTTATGATGTGAATGAAGGGGCCGTTAAAATTGATGGTTATGATGTTCGCGATGTGACACTCCGTTCGTTAAGAAAACAAATGGGGGTAATGCTTCAAGATACGTTTATTTTTTCAGGAACGATTATTGAAAACATTCGGTACGGAAATTTAGCAGCCACAGAGGAAGAAGTTATCCAAGCCGCAAAAATTGTTCGTGCGCACGACTTTATCAAGGATTTAAAAGATGGCTATGAAACAGTTGTGGAAGAGCGGGGTAGTACACTCTCGGCAGGACAACGCCAATTAATTTCATTTGCTCGTGCTTTACTGGCAGATCCCAAAATTTTAATTTTAGACGAAGCTACCTCCAGTATTGATACAAAAACAGAAGAATTGTTACAAGAAGGATTACAACAACTTCTGAAAGGACGGACATCGTTTATTATTGCTCATCGACTTTCTACCATCAAAAATAGCGATAAAATTTTCTATATTGATGGTGGTCGTATTGTGGAAGAAGGATCTCATGATCAACTAATGGCAAAACATGCGTTATATCATCATTTATATCAATCGCAATACGACTTATTAAAGAGCTAGATGATAAAACAGAGAAAATTCTTAGTTGAATCTTTCTCTGTTTTTCTGTATCGTAACCTTAACAAAGGAAAAAATGATGAGGTGCCAAATGAATCGGAATTTTGAAGTGGAATTAACAACATTATGTATGATTAGAAATCAGAAAAATGAAATCCTTGTGCAGGAACGACAAAAAAAGGATTGGCCTGGTTGGACGTTCCCTGGCGGACATGTTGAAAAAAACGAGGGTATGGAAACAGCCATGGTTCGCGAACTCCTTGAAGAAACAGGCTTAGTGCTGAAACCACAATTAGTAGGTGTTGCAGAATGGCTGAATGATTGTTCGGGTGCGCGGGAATTAGCCGCATTATTCATTGCAGAAACAGCGGATGAACTACCAGAAGAAACGGAACAACCCTCGTTTTGGGTCACTGAAAAAGAATTGCGAGAAGGTCCTTTAGCTGGCAGTTTAGCAGAACTTTTCCCAGTATTTTTTGGCGAAAAGCAATTTTATTTTAAAAATAATACAGCTTAATGATTCAAACCTAAAAGATTAAATCAATCCCACTTATTAAAAGAGAGAAAATCTAAAATTAAACATTGCTATTTATAAGCAATGTTTGCTATTCTTAATAAAAGGGAATTAATTTTTTATATAATGAGGGGGAAAAAGTGTGTTAAAAAGAAAAGTGGGGATTATCGCAGGCGTTTTCTGTTCAGCTTTGTTACTGACAGGCTGTGGCAAAAGTGCGAAAGATGAGTTCATTCAAGGGATTGGCAATCAAAACGCACAAGAATCTGGGGTTTGGGATTTCTCTATGTCAATTAGTGACATGAAATTTTCACAAGAAGATGGTGCACAAACGAATCCTATGATGGGGATGCTCATCACGCAAATCAAAGACGCATCGCTTTCTGGGAAGATTCAAGTAGATGCCAAAAAAGAAAAAGCATTCAGCTTAGAGATGAAATTAAAAGCGATGGGCATGGATGTACCGATTTCATTGATTGGATCATTAGATAACGAGGGCAAAGAGCCAAAACTCTATTTAGCAACAGATATGATGGAATATATTGTCGCTGTCGCAGACTCAATGACTGACGGTGCTATTGATAGTTCTCAGTTAGATACAGAAAAACTAAAAGGGAAATACATTGATCTTTTAGCCATGAACGAGGAAAGTGCGAAAGAATGGCAAGATACAATCAAAGAGTATCAAGAATCGGAAAAAGAACGAAAACAGTCTGCTAAGGAATACAAAGAGTTTTTAGAAGGATTAGACAAGGATACGTTTGAGAAAAAAGGGGATACCATTACCCATACGTTTACAAAAAAAGAATTACAAAAGTTAATCAAAATTACGACAGAAGCATCTGAGAAAGGTAAAGAACAAGATCCTTTCGAAAAAGTTAAAGATGTTTCTGCTAAAGTTTCTGTTAATACAAAAGAAAATAAAACAAATATGTTGATTAATGTGAAACCGCAGCAAGACAAGAACGTTGACATGGGACTTGAATCATTATCTAGTAAAATTAGCATTACACAAAAAGCCAAAAAAGCGACGATTTCAATGCCTAAGAAAGAAAATATTTTATCAGAACAAGAAGTTGAAAAAATATTTTCCGATAGCACCTCTATGACAGGTCTATCGACTGAAGAAACGACTGTTGCGATCAATCAATAACGATGAATGACCAATAAAAACGGTCCCTCAAAAAAAGTAACGAAAGACCTAGCATGATTGGGATGCTAGGTCTTTTTTGAATAAAAAAACAGCATTTTAGTTTTCTTTGAATTATTGGTTGTTATTTTTGGTGGTGTAAACATTTTAAAATTAATACATTTGTTTTTGATTTAAATTCTATTGCTATTTTTAATCATTCTATTAAATAACAAATGTTTTTGAGTGTTTTTAAGCATTATTTTTGTTATGCAGAGTGGTTTTTTTATACAATGAGTATAATTTTAGATGAAGGAGTGTTTTAGGTGAAAAATCAACATTTAACTACGTCACAAGGAAGTCCAGTTGGCGATAATCAAAATTCGCTAACTGCAGGAGAATTTGGTCCTGTCCTAATCCAAGACGTTCATTTATTAGAAAAATTAGCTCATTTTAATCGTGAGCGCGTGCCAGAACGGGTTGTTCATGCCAAAGGTGCTGGCGCTCATGGGATTTTCAAGGTGAGCCAATCAATGGCACAATATACTAAAGCAGATTTTTTATCTGAAGTTGGCAAAGAAACACCTTTATTCGCTCGTTTTTCAACAGTAGCTGGAGAGTTAGGTTCATCAGATACATTGCGTGATCCTCGCGGTTTTGCGCTTAAATTCTATACAGATGAAGGAAATTACGACTTAGTTGGCAATAACACGCCCATTTTTTTCATTCGTGATGCAATTAAGTTTCCAGATTTTATTCATAGCCAAAAAAGAAATCCACGGACGCATTTGAAAAGTCCAGAAGCTGTTTGGGATTTTTGGTCTCATTCACCGGAAAGCCTTCATCAAGTAACAATTTTAATGAGTGATCGTGGCATTCCGCTATCGTTCCGTCATATGCATGGTTTTGGTAGCCATACATTCAAATGGGTCAATGCTGCTGGAGAAGTATTTTTTGTTAAATATCACTTCAAGACGAATCAAGGAATCAAAAATCTAGAGAGTCAATTAGCAGAAGAAATTGCTGGGAAAAACCCCGATTTCCATATTGAAGATTTGCATAATGCAATTGAAAATCAAGAATTTCCTTCTTGGACATTATCTGTGCAAATTATCCCGTATGCAGATGCGTTAACAATGAAAGAAACACTTTTTGATGTAACAAAAACGGTTTCTCAAAAAGAGTATCCGCTGATTGAAGTTGGCACGATGACTTTAAATAGAAATCCAGAGAATTATTTTGCAGAGGTTGAACAAGTAACCTTTTCACCAGGGAATTTCGTTCCTGGTATTGAAGCTTCTCCAGATAAATTATTGCAAGGACGTTTGTTCGCTTATGGGGACGCACATCGTCATCGCGTGGGCGCTAATAGTCACCAATTGCCGATCAACCAAGCAAAAGCACCTGTAAATAACTACCAAAAAGACGGCAATATGCGTTTTGACAATGGCAATAGCGAAATTAATTACGAACCAAATAGTTATACTGAAACACCAAAAGAAGATCCTAAGGCGAAAATTAGTTCCTTTGAGGTTGAGGGAAATGTTGGTAATTATAGCTATAATCAAGATCACTTTACACAAGCAAACGCTTTGTATAACTTGCTGCCAAGCGAAGAAAAAGAAAACTTAATTAACAATATAGCGGCATCTTTAGGTCAAGTGAAAAATCAAGAAATCATCGCGCGTCAAATTGATTTGTTCACTAGAGTAAATCCAGAATATGGAGCACGCGTCGAACAAGCTATCAAACAACAAGCATAATTTATATAACGTACGTGACAAACCCAGTCTTTAGTTTATCTAGACTGGGTTTGTTTGCTTTTCAATGCTTCTTACTCTACTTTGTATAATGTATATTATGTAAACTAGAATAAATAAAAAACTTTAGCTGATAAATTGCACCTCTCTTTCGACTAATTAATTACCCAACTAACCTTATAAGTTGTTTGCTAAGCTAGTTGGGTTTACTGTTTATTGAAACCTTGGATTGTTCATTTCTTGATGAATTTCTTTGCTCGCTTCATATAGAAATAATGTTTGTTTTTTACTTGATGCATAATCGACAATGGGTTTTGGATAATTTTCTCCTAAATGTACATGATATTGCGTTTGTAAGGCTTCGTTCATTAGATTTGGTTGATGAATATACTTTTGTGGCACTTGTTTAAGTTCTGGGACATATTTTTTGATGAACTGGCCGTCATTATCAAATTTTTTTGACTGGATAATTGGATTAAAAATCCGAAAATACGGGACAGCGTCCGTTCCTGTCGAAGCAGCCCATTGCCAGCCACCGATATTATTGGCGGCATCATAATCAATCAACATTTTTTGAAAGTATTTTTCACCCCAACGCCAATCAATGTGTAAATTTTTAACTAAAAAAGAGGCAGTAATCATTCTTAAGCGATTGTGCATCCAACCAGTTTGATTCAGTTGTCGCATTGCGGCATCAATTATAGGGTACCCCGTCTCCCCTTTTTGCCACTTGGCAAACATTTCTGGGTCATTTGTCCATTGAATATAACGAAATTTTTCTTGAATAGCTTCCTCTTTTTGTTGTGGAAACGCACTATAGATCATATTGTAAAAGTCACGCCAAGCTAATTCTTTTTTGAAGGTTTCTTTACTTAAGCTAGAAGGCGCAGATACAAGCTCTTGCCAAATGGTGCGAATCGAAAGTTCTCCCGTTCTTAAAAAAGTAGACAGATGACTCGTTTGATCCTGATAAGGAAAATCACGCTTATTTTCATAGGATTGAAGTTTTTGATCAATAAAAGTATTTAAGCGCCTTCTGGCTGTTTCTTCGCCGACACTATAGTGTGTTAAAGGAATTCTCGCAATCTGTTCCCCATATGCTGCTTCCTCTTCTGGAAAAAGACACGCACTAAAAATTTTTTCAGCTGTATAGGAAACAGGAATCGGGGTTTCTTTAGGCGCCTCTTTCCATTTATTGTAATAGGGCGTAAACACTTGGTACTTGCTACCATCGTTCTTCTTAATTTCTTCAGAGCCATGCAAATAGGCATCTTGAAAAGAGAAAGACTGAATATTATTTTCTTCAAAAAAGCGCATAGCTTGCTGGTCCCGCTTTGCCCCAAAGCCACAAGTATCTTCATTAAAATAAATGGCCTGCCAATCGGGTAATTTGCGTTTCAAACGTGAAAATAAATCTAACGGTTCGCCGACCATGATTTGTAAATGTGCCTCTTGATCGATTCGTTCTTTAAACGAGACTAAACTTGCAAAAAAAGCGTTATGATTAGCACTTTCTTGAATAAATTGTTGAGGATTCATTTGGAATAATAAAATCAATTCATCAGCTGCAGAATTTTGTAACGCGTGTGCTAATGCTTTATTATCCTGTAATCGTAAATCACGTCTAAACCACATTACTGTTTTCATTTTTAAATCCTCCTAAATACTTCGTCTTGCTTATCGTAACCGTGACTGCTGATTTTTAAAAGCAACTTGCCTAGACTTTTCAAAAAGCCGATAAAAACTGGATTTTCAGCTTTTATCGGCTTTTTGATTAAATTAATAGGAAATATTAAAAGCTTTCATATCTTTCTCAATATATTGTAGGACTTCTGTATTGCCAAAAAATTGTGTAAAATAATAGGCTTGACGATAATCATCGGCTGTGTCTTCCCCGAGCATTTGTTTGTTAAAGGCTTTTTCATATAAAAGATAATCTAGCAAATAAATGGAGTGTTTGTCACGACAAATCTGAATCCCTTTTTCGCTTAAAATGACACTTTTTTGGTAGTCTTTCATTTCCGAGTAGAATTTAGCAGAATTATAATAAATTCTACAACGCTCCAAGGAACATTCTAATTTAAATTGTTCCAATTCTTGTAATGATTTTTCGTAATACACTTGCGCTTTTCTCATATCTTTTTCCAGTTCGTATAGCGTACCTAGCGCATTCAGGCTTAAAATGTTGTAAATATTGACTTTACGGTCAATTTCTGCGCCTCGGTATAGGTAAAACAAGGCCTCTGCTTTATCTTTTTTTCCTAATAAACAAGTAATTCCCTTATAATATAACAATTTAGTCGTTAGTTCATTATTAGATAAGATAAGGCCTTCAGGCACTTCTTGCAATATATTGTAGGCCTCTAAGTGAAATAACCGTAAAGATAAATCCTCGACTTTGTTTAGTAGATTTTCAATTTTCTTTTCTTCAGAAATCATCATGCATTCTTCTACTTCTAAATCTAATCGGAGGCAAATAGATGAGAAAATATCTAAACTGTCACATAGATTACGGTTTTCAATATTACTAATTGTTGCTTGCGTACAGATGCCGTTAGCCAGCTCTGATTGTGTGATTTTTTTAAGTTTTCTCGCTTGTTTTATTTTGTCTCCTGCTACCTTCACGAACAGACCTCCACTTGTATTATTATGTAAATTCATTAAAAAATGTTATACTTTGATTATCAATTAAAGGAGGTACATGCTATGTTTGATTTACTTGCATTATTGACTGGAACATCAACTTATGGCAACGTTCCCCATGTTTAATTAGTCAATGCGTGTCAAGTATGGTCTTCCATACTTGGCATGTTTCCTTTAAAACTGACTCAATCATACTACAAACGGATAGACAAATACAACCGAAAATCATTGGTTTTTTATTAAGAAAAAGAACAGCAAGAAGTGATAACTACTTCTTGCTGTTCTTTTGTTTAGTTAGGTGTATTTAGGTTTAAAATAATTTGTTTCTTCTTTTTAACAACCTTGCGGATAATCTCTAATTAATTGTTGATACCAATAAAAAGAATCTTTCCGATAACGGTCTAATGTTCCTGTACCATCGTCATGTTTATCCACGTAAATAAAGCCATAACGTTTTTTCATTTCACCTGTTGTGGCACTGACTAAATCAATCGGTGCCCAAGTTAAATAACCAATTACCTCAATAAAATCTTCTGTCATGGCTTTTTGGACTTGCTCAATATGTTGTTGTAAATAATGAATACGATAGGTGTCGTGCACAGTTCCATCTTCAAAAACATCAACCGCTCCTAAGCCATTTTCCGTTATCATAATTGGTAACCCATAACGTTGGTAAAGCATATTTAATAAATAACGAATACCCATAGGATCTATTGCCCAACCCCATTTAGAAACTTCCAAGTGAGGATTTTGAGTGCCACCCCATAGAGAACCTTCAGCGTCGTCGTCTCCTTCAAATTTTGCAACTTCGCTAGCATAATAGTTTAAACCAATCCAATCAATTTTACCTTCAGAAAATGCTTCCTGATCTTCGGGCGAAATAGTAATGTGGAGTCCAAGTTTCTCGTATTCCTTTTGTTTATAAAGAGGAAAGGCTCCATTGCATATTGCATCTATCTGATAAAAATCACGAGTTGTTTGTTTTAATGAGTTTAATGCATTCGTCGGATGGCAATCTTTCGCATAGGCTGGTGTCAAACCAAAAACACAACCAATTTGGAAATCAGGATTAATTGCATGGCCTAATTGAACGGCTTTAACTCCGGCAAGTGTCATATTATAGCCAATTTCAGCTAACACTTGTGATCGATGTTGGATTTTATCGTATTCTAAACCTGTCAAAATATAGGTGAAAGGTTCAGAAGCGTTTGAGGTCGGATCGAGGTGATTCATTTCGTTAAACGTAGACCAATAAGTAACCTTCTCTTTAAACGCTTCAAAAACAGTCTGACAGTAATGCAAATAATAATCAATAACTTTCCGATTTTTCCATGAACCATATTGTTTGACTAAATGAACTGGCATTTCAAAATGATACAAAGTGACAATTGGTTCGATTCCCTGACTGAGTAAT
Organism: Enterococcus sp. DIV1537a; assembly: GCF_051712085.1. Taxonomy (NCBI): domain Bacteria; kingdom Bacillati; phylum Bacillota; class Bacilli; order Lactobacillales; family Enterococcaceae; genus Enterococcus; species Enterococcus sp. DIV1537a. Next base: position 1,403,385 of record NZ_JBIOOE010000001.1, read on the forward strand.
TCATCAATGATTTGATGATAGAAAAACAAACCTTCTTCATTCGGTTCGGCTTCATCTCCTTTTGGAAAAATTCGTGACCAATCAATGGAAATGCGGAGTGACGTAAAGCCCATTTCTGCAAATAAGGCGATATCTTCCCGATAGCGATGGTAAAAATCAATGCCAGTATGCGAAGGATAATACTTGTCTGCCTCAATGGTCTGGGTGATTTCTCGCGGCTGATCTACGGCACCCGCTGTAACAAGATCCATGATTGCTAAGCCTTTACCCCCTTCTTGATAAGCGCCTTCTAATTGATGAGCGGCGATACTGCCGCCCCATAAAAATTTTTCTTTTTTCATGATAGGTCTCTCCTTTTTATACCACGATATTTAGCATTTCTTGATCATACGAAGTACATTCTCCTGTAGTTCCGATAACATCTAAAAATTCATTCGTATTGGTAATTACACAAATAACAGTATCTGAAAGTCCCTGTTGGCGAATGTAATCAAAATCAATGGTGACTAATGATTGTCCTTGTTGAACGTGCTCGCCTTCTGTCACATGGACAGTGAAACCTTTACCATTTAAAGAAACAGTGTCAATACCGATATGAATCAATAGTTCTACACCGTCTTCATTTTTAAGTCCGATGGCATGCTTTGTTGGGAAAACCGAAACAACCTCGCCAGAAAAAGGTGCAACCACTTCGGTATCAGTTGGAACGATTCCAACACCTTTACCTAATGCTTCTGTTGAAAAAGCCGCATCTTCTACTTCACTTAGAGGGATGACGGTTCCTTTAATTGCTGCAAAAACAGGATTTTTGGTTAGTAGTCGTTCTTTTTGTGTTGTTTTGTTAGTCGTTGTTTCTTTAGGTAGTTCTTTTTCTTCTGATGGAATCCCTAGGATAAACGAAGCAACCGCTGCACCGATAAAACCGACAATTACTGCGATTAGCATAGCCATAAAGTTCTTCGTATCATTTGTTTTACCTAAATAAGATGGCAAACTAGTTAGGCCCCACACATAGCCATAAGTTTTGACTTTCAGTAGTCCAGCAATTAAGCCTCCTAAACCACCGCCAATCATTACAGCGATAAATGGCCGACGGAATTTTACGAATACACCATAGACAGCAGGTTCCGTTACTCCCATCAACGCAGTAAAACTAACTGAGCCAAATAATTCACGTTGTTTTGCTTGACGAGCACGCAGGAAGTAACCAAACATGGCTCCTGCAACAGCAATATCTGAAATTGTTGAAGCATGTAAAAAGATGCTATCATAACCTTGCTCGCTTAACATTTGCATAATAACTGGCATAACGAAATTACCAGCACCTAGTAAAATTAAGAATGGTTGGCAAGCGGCATACAAGGCTGTTACAGCCCATGAACCAACAGTATTTTGTAAAATATCACAAACGAAGAACAACGCATCACCAATCCATGTACCTAATGGTCCAAAAATCAATAATGTCACTGGTAAGGTAATCAGCATAATTAGTAATGGATTTAAAAAATATTGCAAGGCATCAGGTATCCATTTTTTAAAGCGCTCAGTTAAAATCCCCATAAACCAAACACCTAAAAAAATTGGCACAAAACTATTTGAATACGTAATTTGTGGTAAACCTAACCCAAAAATACTTAGACCTTTGACACCGTCAATTGAATCAGATAATAACGTAACTGCTAACAAAACGGCTAAATAGGGACTTGCTTTGAGACGTTTAGCTGCCGATGCTGCAATAAACACTGGTAAAAATTGAAAAGCGGCCGTACTAATTGTGTTTAACACAATAAACGTTGAGCTGTCTTCTTGAATAATTCCAAGTAATTTAAATAATGATAAAAAGCCTGCCAAAATCCCTGCAACAAAAATCGGTTCGATTAAGGGTGTCATTGTTTCACTCACGACATCCACAATTGCTTTGAATGGATTAGTCTTTTTCTTTGGTGCGTCTGTAGTTGTTTCTCCTATTCCTAACATAGGTAATAATTCTTGATAAATATCTTTCACTTGTGTGCCAACAACGACCTGATAAGCCACATTATTATCGATAACGTCAATCACTTGTTTCATTTCTTGGATTTCGGCTGTTTGGGCTTTACTACGATCTTTTAATTGAAATCTCAAGCGCGTGACACAGTGTGCAACACTATCAATATTTTCTGGTCCACCAACTAAGACAATTAATTCTTTTAAAAATGTTTCATATTTCATTTTCTACACATCGCTTTCTTTTCGCTTTTCTGTTCGTTCAGTCATGCGATGAATGTGCATCATTAAGTATGTTTTTTCATCTTCAGAAATCAGCTTTCCAAAAGTGCCAATGACATACAATTCGATTTTTTTCACCGCACCATAAGCTTCTGGGTAGAGCTGTGAAATTTGTTGATATAACTCAGAATCGTTTTCACTATACGTATCATTGGTTAAAATCCGTTGGACGAAGTATTGTAAATGCTGCATGAAACGCGTGTAATTAATGGATTCATGATTCATTGGCGCACCAAGATGATATTGAACGATGGACACAATATCTTTCATAATTTCTGTGACTTTTTCATTCTCTTGGCTATTTTGTACAGCTTCTTGGATATTTACCAAATGTAACGCAATTGAAGCAGCTTCGTCTTCTGGAAATGAAACGTTGTATTCTTTGTTTAATCGTTCCACCACTTCTACTCCTAATTGATAGGACTTCGGATAATAGCGCCGTACTTCCCAAAGAAGAGGATTGGAAATATATTGGCCTTTCTTACCACGTTTCAGGGCGTAATCAATATGATCTAAAAGCGTTAAATACAGGTAATCAGTTGCTTTTTTTTGAAAAAGCTCCTCCGCTCGTAAAATAATGCTACGAACAATTTCAAATAATGATTCTTCTGTATTCGCTAACAAATAACTAAAATGCTCTAAAACATCTGCCGAGTCTAACACAAAGACTTTGTCTACTTCTTCTTTAGAAACTGATTGGCCTACTTTTTTTCGAAAAGCAATTCCTTTAGAATAGACGATTACCTCATTGGTTCCTTTTGTTAAAATCGCTACATTGTTATTTAGTATTTGTTTGACTTTCATATAACCCCTTCTTCCTATAAAAAAACCGCGAAAAAAACTCAACAAACAAACTGTCATCCTTAACCCATGTAAAGATTTATAACAGTTGTCTGTTGAGTTCTGCCTGGTCGAACCAGTGACATACTCTTTTCTTGCAACCCCTTGTTGCAATCGTTTTCTTCTTACCCTTATAGTAACAATTTTTATTCGAAATTACAACATCTTTTTGTCTGTTTTATCATTTCCCCTTAATTCCAAAGCACAGAGATTAAATAATACAACAACATGATTCCTACAAATACACCGAGCATTAGTAAAACATACCACCAATTTTTGGCGCTATAGGTTTCATTTTTATCTTTTTCGGTTCGTTTCCCGGCAGCCCATTTCCATAAATCGTAATTATTCATCTCTCTCACCACCTTTAATGGGTTTGTTAACTTAAGTCTAACACGGAATGACAGAACTTGAAAACAAAAGGATCACCCTCTTATGCAATGGATGATCCTTTTTGGTCACTATTCTTCTGGTAACCCATTATTTTTAATCACTGATTGGTACCAATAAAAACTATCTTTTTTAATGCGTCGTAAATCTTTTAACTCATGGTCTTCACGATTGACGTAAATAAAACCGTAGCGTTTTTTGAATCCTTGATGAGAACTTAAAATATCCATGACCGACCAAGGGCAATAGCCAAACAACTCAACACCGTCAGAAATAGCCGCATGACAAGCAGCAATATGGTCATGCAAATACGCAATTCGATAGTCATCATGAACTTTTCCGTCCTCTGTTAGGCGATCTGGTGTGCCTAAGCCGTTTTCTGTAATGATTAACGGCAAACGGTATTGACGATAATAATCATTTAAAACTAAACGTAGACCAGTTGGATCAATTTGAGCACCATACTTAGAGGTTTTTAAATGTTGATTTTTTTCGATTTTAAAATAACCGTATAGATCAAAATCAATGTCCTTTTCTTTCGTACCCAATGGGTGTTGCTCGTCTGTCGGTAAATAGCTAGCAACTAACGTCCGATAATAATTAAGGGCGATAAAATCTGGTTTAGCGGCTTTCAGAATTGCTTGATCTTCTGGCTGTGTTTCGGGATAAATGCCGCATTTGGTTAAATACTCTTGATAGTAACCAGGGTATTCGCCAAAACAATACATTTCTAGAGCGTAATTCGTTTTAAAGTTATCATTCATACGAGCCGCCCAAACATCTTCAGGCTTATTAGAACTAGGATAAGTCATCGTTGAGGAAACAGAGGGACCGACTTTTCCCCCAGCGACCAATTGGTGACAATCATTCGTCGCTAGCGCATGGGCAACAAACATATGGTAATCCATTTGTGCACGAATTTTTTCAGTATTTTCTGGTACAACATCGTACATATTCATTCGTTCATCGACACGAATCATTAAGTTTTGTTCGTTCGTAACTTGCCAATTTTTGACTCGATCACCAAACGCTTGATAACAGACTTGCGCATAGCGTTGAAATGCGGAAACGCAGCGACGATCCGCCCAACCATTGTATTTTTCCACCAACGCAAAAGGTAAATCAAAATGATAAAGTGTGACAAACGGCAAAATATCGTTTTCTAAAAGTGTATCAATGACGGCATTATAAAAATCGATGCCGGCTTGATTGATTTCGCCATCACCTGTTGGAATGATTCGTGCCCATGAAAGAGAAAAACGATAGGTTTTTAAGCCTAATTCTTTCATTAACGCAATGTCCTCTTTGAAACGATGGTAAAAATCGCTGGCGACTTTCGTATCTGCTTGTACAGCTGACTTTTTAAAAGAATTGTAATCAGCGACTGTTAGGCCTTTGCCGTCCTCATTCCAAGCGCCCTCAATTTGAAAAGCGGAGGAAGAAGCTCCCCATAAAAAATCGTTCTTAAATTGTTTAACCATTAGTTTTGCTCCTTTACTTGCATGAAAAATAAATTTGTTTGTGGTGTAATCTCTGTTTGTTTGGTTGTCTCAATTACAGCCATTTCCGCAGTATTTGTTACGATGACTAAGACGGTTGGATCATAACCAGCAGCTTGGATGATTTGTTTATCAAAAGAAAGCAGCTTTTGTCCTAGCCTGACTCTTTCTCCTGCTTTTACGAACGCTTCAAATCCTCGCCCTTTTAATTCGACTGTATTGACTCCAATGTGAAGGAGGATTTCAGCACCATTGTCTAACTTTAAGCCAATTGCATGATGAGTTGGATATAAAGCCGTCACTTGCCCATTTCCTGGTGAAACAATTTGTTCCTCTGTCGGATAAATAGCTAGCGTTTTTCCCATTTGTTGAGAAGCAAAGACTTCATCGTTGATTTGGTCTAAAGATACGAGTTGTCCTTGAACAGGTGCTTGAATCCGTTGTTTTTCTTTGACTGTCCCTGCCTCTGTCTTTAAGCCGGGTTCTTGACGTGACTCGTCAAGCGGTAAATCATTAAAGCCTAGAAAAATCGTTAATAGAAATGCACCAAAAAAAGCAATGCCACAACCTAATAAATAACAAATAAAGGCTTTGGTTCCTGCTTCTGCGTAAACTGGGATGGTCAAGAGTCCTTGGTTAGCGAAGGCTGTCCCGTAGGAACCGCCCCAGCCCATTAAGGCCCCGCCTGCTGCTCCGCTAGCCACCGCATAAATCATCGGTTTTTTTAACCGCAAGTTTGCCCCATAAATGGCTGGTTCTGTGATACCAAATAATGCAGTCACTGTTGCAGAGGCAGCAACAGCTTTCAAGTCTTTATTTTTTGTGCGGACAAACACGCCAAATGCGGCGCCCGCTTGAGAAAAGTTTGCTGCACCAGCAAACGCTAGCAAATTTTGCCGTCCTGTTCGAGCGACATCATTAATCCCAATTGGCACAAGCCCACGGTGAGCCCCAAAAATGACTAAGACACACCAAATTCCCCCGATAAAACCGCCTAACAAGATGGGACTCAAATTCATTATATAATAATACAACCAATTCACGCCGTCACCTAAATAAATCCCTATCGGTCCAAATAATAATAAAGTGGCTGGAATCATTAAAAGTAATGACAGCGTAGGAACCATAATAATTTTTAGAACTTCTGGAATGACTTTTTCCAAAAAGCGTTGCACATAAGCTAAAATAAAAATTGCAAGAATAATAGGAATTACTGTGGAAACATAATTGGCTTTGGTCACATGTAATCCAAACAAGGTAACCGCTGATTCTTCAGTCATTAATGAAACGATGGTTGGATAACATAAGGTGGCACCAATTACCATGGCGATATATTCGTTTGTTTTGAAAACCTTAGCAGCTGAATAACCTAAAATAACTGGCATAAAATAAAAAAGTGCATCGGAAGCGGCGCTTAAAATAATATACGTATTCAAAGGTTTTAAATCGACCTGGTAAAAATTGTTTGCGACCATCACAGCAATAGCTAAAATTCCTTTTAACATGCCTGAAGCGGCAATTGCTGGTACGACAGGCGTGAAAATCGCGGCAACAGTATTTAAAATTCGATTACCTAATGAATTTTTTTCTTTTGTAGATGTTTTGGTCGTAAGTTGCTGAGCCAACAAAGGTTCTAGAGCATTATAAACATGCGCGACTTTATTGCCTAAAACCACTTGATACTGCCCGCCACTTTCAACAACAGAAATGACACCTTCTGTTTGTAGTAAGGCTTCTTTGTTCGCTTGTTTCGTATCTTTCAATACGAAACGCAATCGTGTATAACAATGTGTGACATCCACGATATTGTCTTTGCCACCTACGTCTTTCAAAATTTCTTTTGCTATTGCTTGGTAGTCCATGATGACCACTCCTTATCTATAAAATAACAGCTCAATAAAAAAGACCAAATCACACATGCACGTTTCAGCAAACACACTCAATATTTGCTCGTCGTGAATGTCCCTTTGATCTGATCTACGTAATAACTATGTTTCTCACGATAGAATAGCTGATTGAATTTATTTTTAATTTACCATTATTTAGAGGGATTATCAATGAATTAGGTGTACGAACCTAAGATAAGCAGATGAAGATGAAATTGTCGTGCACTACACTCTATTTTAATCTTTTCCCACATAGCAAATACCATAGCAAACTGATTTTTTATGACCAGTTACTATGGTATGTTATTGTGTAATTATAAAACAGAGTTATCTATCTGCATGTTTAATTTAGCTAATAGTTTGTCTGTTCTATAATAATTTACTTGAAAATGGGTAAACCGACCTTTGTCAATAGAATATAGGTTATAGCCATAATTTTCTTCAAACCTTACAATCCCCTGACCTTCATCTTCGCCAACAAAAGACATGCCAGCTACCGTATAATAGGGAATCCCGTTTATGTGGTGTAAATACGGATGATGTGTATGGCCAGTTAATATACCTAAAATATCGAAATCTTTTAATAATTGAATGATTTCCTCTGCTTCTGGCAATGTCGGCATACTACTTTGTTCCCTTAACAAATGATGATGCATGACTAATAGGATAGGCTTATCTGACAATTTTTTTAAAGTTATTTGCAACCAATCTTTTTGTTCCTTATTCATATGGCCATCAGGATTGTCATATTCTGAATTATCTAGACTAATAATGTGAAATTCTGGATAAGTTTGTACAACGTTATATGGTTGTTCACTTCCTATTTGATTAAGCCAACCAATTCGAAAGTTTTTCTTTATATCATGATTTCCTAATGTCACAATCATCGGAATTCCCTGTAAGATAGTTTGTAACTTTTGTTTTAAAAAAGCGTAGTCTTCTGGCTCACCGTCTTCTGTGAGATCACCACTGATAATTACTAAATCAATTTTTTTTATTTTTAATAGACTGGTTAAAGAGGACTCTAAGCGAATCAACGGATTTTCCATTTTGGTTAACATTCCTTTATAACCATCTTTTGCTTTTTCATAATTTCTACGAAAATGAATATCTGATAAATGTAAAATATCCATACTATCTCAATTTCTTTCTAATTAATTCTGTTACTTGATCTAAAACAAAAATTGTCAATACAACACCTATTAATAGAATACTCACTTTACTCCAATTTCTTGTTTGGATCGCAAAAATTAATGGTGCTCCAATGCCCCCAGCACCTACTAAGCCTAAAGTAGCTGCACTTCGAATAGCAATTTCAACATGATTTAATATCAGAGAGCTATAAATAGGTAGTAAAGAAGGGATTCGCACATAAAATAACTTTTGCCAAAAATTTGCCCCCACAGCATCCATACTTTCGATCAATTTTTCATCCATACTTTCTAATTCTTCTGTGAACAACTTACTCAACATCCCAATTTGGTGAACACCAATTGCCATTACTCCAGCAAATGGGCCGGGCCCCAAGACTTTTACAAAAATAATTGCTAAAATTAATTCTGGAAAAGCGCGTAAAATATGGCTACCAAGCTTGCCAATCTTTGTTAAAAAAGGTGCAGATGGCCACAAATTAACGGCACTAAATAAAGTTACTGGTATTGCTAATACAGTTGCAAAAGAAGTACCCAAACAAGCAATTGCAACCGTTAAAATAAGTAAACTTACTAAATCTTCCCCACTCCCATCGTAGACAAAGGACCAATCTGGATGCCCCAATCCAATAAATACATCTATCGCCATTTTTAAAGAAAATGTTTGAAGTCCTGTATAATCGATTCGTGTAAGTGTAATGAAAAATAGTAAAATTAGTACTACTGTTGATACTATTTTCTTTTTACTTATTTCTGTTATGATCATAATAACGTTCTCCTAACATATGCACTCAACCAATCAACAACTATTTCCATTACCAAAATGACTAGAATGATGATACCCACGCGATCATATTTAGCTAAAGAAAGGGAGGTGTTTAAAATAATCCCAATGCCTCCAGCACCTACATAACCCAATACTGTGGATGCACGAACATTTACTTCAAAGGCGTAAAAAGCATACCCAAAAAATTGACTGGCTACTTGCGGGAAAATAGACCATACAGCAATTTGTAATTGAGTGGCTCCTGTTGCTTCGGTAGCTTCAATTGGCCCTAAATCAATTGTTTCAATTGCCTGAAACATTAATTGTGATAACATACCAAAAGTAAAGATGGTAATTGTCAGGACACCTGTTGCTTCACCAATACCAAAAATCGCCACCATTAATGCCGCAAGTAAAAGTGTCGGAATTGTCCGAATCAAACTTAGAAAAAATCTTAATATTAACAACCCTATTCTGTTTTTTGTGACAACATTTGAGGCTAAAAAGCTAAAAGGAACTGCTAAAAGGAATCCTAGTATCGTGCCTAAAAAAGAGATTTCCAATGTCTTGATTAAAGGTGTAATAATTTTGGGTAAAAATGAAAAGTCTGGTGGGAAAAATTGCTGCAAAAAGCGACCAATTTGGCTGAAATTAGTAAGAATTTCAGTAAAATCCGCACCAGTAACAGCAATACTACTTTCTATACAAATAAATATAATAAACAATATAAATAGTTTTTTATACCATAGAAAATGGATAGTATCTTTTATCTTCATACGTTGTTCTCCGCCATTTCTACTTCTTCAAAGATTGCCATTCCGTAAATTTCTTCTAAACGAGTATCAGTCAATTGTTCTGGAATCCCATCAAAAACAACTTCACCACTTTTTAAAGCAATAATTCTTGTGGCATACTCCCGTGCTAAAGAAACAGAATGTAAATTTATAACGATAGTTTTCCCTAGTGTCTGATTAATCGTTTGTAAATCGTTCATCACTTTTTTTGTCATAATAGGGTCCAATGAAGCTACGGGTTCATCTGCCAAGATGATCGGCGCCTGTTGAACCAACGCACGTGCAATAGAGACACGTTGTTGCTGTCCGCCACTTAATTCATCACTACGTGTATGCAGTTTATCCACAAGTCCGACAGCATTTAAAGCTGCCGTTGTTTTTTGATAGTCTTCCTTAGTAAATAAGCCAAAGATACTTTTCCAAGTAGAGTAATAGCCCAAACGCCCAGAGAGAACATTTTTTTGTACAGAGCTGCGTTTTACCAAATTAAAATTTTGTGAAATAAGACCAATTTGTCGGCGAATCAAGCGCAGCTTTTTTTTCTTAGCCTGAGTAATTGACTGATTGTTTATATGAATTTCACCTTCCGTTATTTCCACTAGCCGATTAATCGATTTCAAAAAGGTGCTTTTCCCAGCACCGCTCAAACCAATAATGGCCACAATTTCGCCTTCCTTAATTGTCAAGTTAACATTTTGTAATCCTTTTACCCCGTTTGGATAGGTTTTAGATACATTAGTAAAAACAATCATTTTGATACTCCTTTAATTGATTAGATTAGTCTTAGTGATTATTCTGCTGCTTTTTCTGTATATGCACGGATTGTATTATATGCATCATCTGCTGCTTCTTCATAACCTAAATGCCCCCATAAATTCATAGCTTCTTTTCCTTCAGGGTCATTTTTCATCTCTAAAAATGTTTCTTTGATCTTTTCTTTTAGATCAGTTGACATTTTTGGATTGACTGCAATTGCATCGTTAGGGATATCACCTTTTGTTAAATAAAGGACACGTAATTCTTTGGTTAAATCTTTATCTGGAAAGGCTGCATTAAAAACATTTCGCGCTCCTTCAAAAACAAAGGCTGCATCCATTTGGCCGTTTAAAACGGCAGTAATTTCGCTGGGAATATCATTTACCGTCGTTAAAGTAGCTTCTTGTACGGGATCAATTCCTAAATCTTTTAACTCAGCGACAGGATAAATATAGCCGCTTGCAGAATTAGGATTCAATGTTGCGATTTTTTTATTTTTTAAATCTTTTAATTCTTTTAAATTACTATCATTACGGACTAAAACTTCACCTTTAAAGGTTGTCGATAAAACATTGTCTAAAGGCTCACCTGTTTTTTGATCATAATCTTTCAACTGTGAAGTTAAAATCGCTTGCGCCGCGTGCATATCTTTTGCACGTACGTAGGCTGCAGGTGGCATGATTCCTAAATCTACTTTTCCAGAATCCATTGCTTCAGAAATCGTCGAGTAATCTGTTGCTAAGGTTACCTCCACTTCAAGATCTAATTTTTTTGACAAATATTCTGCAAAAGGTTTTGTCTTCGCTTCCATACTGCCATCATTATTCGTAGGCACAAATTGAACGACTAATTTATCTGATGTTACTTCTTTTTTCTTTGCTTGACTCATGCCACAACCGCTTAACCCTAGAATAAGTAAACTTCCCAAAACAATTGATGTCACTTTTTTTAAACGCATTTTTTCTCCTCCTAAAAATAAATGTTTCGTTTACAAAGGAAATCATAGCAAACTTTTAAAGTATTAAATAGAGACACAAGTCCTTATTTACACTTTATTTACATACAATTAACAAAAATAACAAAAAAATATTCGTTTTTTATCTGGAAATATTTTATAATGAAGCTAACAATAAATAAAGGTGCTGACAGTTTTTATGAAATATTTGAAAAATAGACAGAAATTACAAGAATATATTGATTTATATCAATTGCAGAGTTACATGGATACACCATTAGCAGAAATTGGCCAATTAGTAACATTTGAAAAATCCGAACATTTAATTGAACTCGATCAATCCTCTAACCATTTATACTTTCTTTTGGAAGGAAATGTTATGATTTATACGCCTACATTAGAAGATCAGAAAGTTTGCATCAGCTATACTCACCCAATTGCGCTCTTAGGCGAAGCCTCTTCTTTATGGAAAAAATCACCAAAAAGTAATGTTTTGGCTAATACTGCGTGTCTTTGTTTATGTATTCCGTTAAATGAACACCGCACAGTGTTACAGAATGATTTACTTTTTTTACAAACCATTTGTCTTACCTTAAGTGAGCGACTTAACTCTGGTGCACTTCTGGCTTCCTCTTTGATAGAGCCTGTTGATGTTCGCTTAGCAAAATATATTTTAGCGCATCAAAAGAATAGTTATTTCAATTGTAAACTAACCACTTGTGCAACTACATTAAACGTTAGTTATCGTCATTTAACACGCCTCATTACACAATTTAAAAAAGAGGGCCTCATTCAAAAAGAGAAACAAGAGTACCTCATCCTTAATCCAGAAAAATTGACAGATATAGCAAAAATGAAACGATAAAAAAAACTAAGAAATTAGATTTTTATCTAATTTCTTAGTTTTTTATTAGTTAATCATTCTTTGACTAGCGTACAGCTGTTTAAAAGATATTTTTTACAAGACTGGGGACAACAAGCGTGAAAAGTTTTGCTTGAAGCGTAGCCAGTACCCTTGTTTTTTAATTATCTCGTCGGTTAGTAAGACACTTTTTTCTATATCTTCTTCAAAGACTTGCGCTAACATCCACGCAATGTCGGGATTGTAAATAAACGTACTTACCTCAAAATTCAATGAATAACTGCGAATATCTTGGTTTGTTGTGCCAACCATAGCTAATTCATCATCAATTACCATTGTTTTTGCATGAATAAACCCACTATCATAAATATAAATTTTAATGCCGCGTTTGTGTAAGTAATTCGCGTAATATTGTGTTGCGCGGTAAATAAAGGGATGGTCAGGCATACAAGGAATCATAATTCGTACGTCGACACCCGAACGAACCGCCACTAACAACGCATTAATCATACTATCATCAGGGATTAAATACGGTGTTTGAATCCAGACACTCTTTTCTGCAGAAAAAATCATCCGGACAAACCCGCTTTTCAAAATTTCTTCTTCTGAATCAGGACCATCTGAAACAACTTGTAAGGACAAATGCTCCACTTCATGATCTTCTGGTAATTTAAAATATTTTTCATGATACGTCATACGTTCTTCAGGATATTTGACTGAAGCATTCCAATCCATGATAAATATCTCTTGCAATGAAAATACGGCCGTTCCGACCAAACGAATATGGGTATCTCGCCAGTAACCAAATTTTTCGGTGACATTCAAATATTGATCCCCGACATTGAACCCGCCAGTCCAGCCAATTTTGCCATCGATGACAACAATTTTTCGATGCAAGTGATAATTTAGACGTGTTTTACGGATCATATCGCGTGAAGTAATAAAGGGAGCTACTTTTCCTCCAGCGTCAACGTAACGAGCAAAAAACTTTTTATTTGCGCCTGGTGAACCCCAAGGATCGTAAATTAAGTAAACTTCCACGCCTTCATGCAACTTTTCGATTAATACATCTAAAAATTGATTGCCAATCGTGTCATTAAAAAACGCATAATATTCCACATGAACGGTTTCTTTCGCTGCACGAATATCTTCAAATAATGCTTGGAATTTTTCTTGGCCATCTGTGAATAATTGCAAACTATTTCTTTTGGCCAACGGTGATGCGTCCATATTCCGGAAATAACGATTTAAAACTTTCGCATCATAAAGTAAATCATAACGTTTATCGCGCCCTGCTTTTTTGTTATCAATGTCCACTTTTTCTTTAATTCGTTGAACCATTTGTTTTTCATCATCAGACAATTTAAATACTTCTTGTCCATCGATACCCCGCCCACAGAATAAGTAAATAATAAAGCCGATACCAGGCAAGAAAATCAACGTCATCATCCATGCTAAAACGCTGGAAATACTACGAGGTTTTCTAAAAACAGTAATTAAGGCAGCAATAACGTTAATTACTAATAAAAATAACAAAATCCAAACAAAAATTTTCATCGCTTACCTCCTTCTTACTTCATACTAAGATTATATCAAATAACAGTTAAATTAGGCGAATAATATGAGCGAGTATTCAAAAAAGAATTCATTTCTATAAGTGTTTCGCCTTTGATTCTCAGTTTTTCTGTACTATAATGAGGGCTGGATGTAAAGATTTTGAAAAGAGGTACTTATTTTATGGTCGTTGATTTGAAAATGTTAGCTATGATTTTTATCATTAATTTTGCGTATATTACCTTAAATACTATTCGTTTTATGTTAACGATGAAAGGTTATCGGGTTATTGCACCGCTGGTTAGTATGGCTGAAATAACAATTTATGTCTTAGGGCTAAGTATGGTTCTGAATCGGTTAGACAATCCTTTAAATTTACTTGTTTATGCGCTTGGTTACGCTGTTGGCATTAGTGTAGGAATTAAAATCGAAGACTATTTGGCCTTGGGTTATATTATGGTATCGGTTATCCTCCCTTCTACTACTGAACAATTTCATTTACCAGAAACACTTCGTGAACACGGCTATGGTGTTACACAAAGTGTTGCCTACGGACGCGAAGGAGAACGAATGGTTTTAGAAATCCTTTCCCCAAGAAAAAACGAACGTACATTGTACAAATTAATCAATCAATTAGAGCCGAGAGCATTTATCATTTCCTATGAGCCTAAGTTCATTTCTGGTGGTTTTTGGACGAAAAAAGTTCGCAAAAGAAATGACGCCATTTCTCACTAAGAAGCGGCGTCATTTCTTGTTATTGATTTTTAGTTTACATAATAATATTATCGTAACTTTAATTTATTCTAAGATAACTTAGAGAGTTCGTACCTAGTTGCTCAATCAATTGTTGCATAAAAACTAAGCGTTCGATGGCCGATCGGTTAGCAATTTTTTCATAATAAAATGCTAGAATATCCGACTGTGCTTCTAAAGGCTCGGCTTGTTCCGTTGCTACTGGTAAAAGGAGTTTTAAGTGGTCCTGGTCAATCGTAATCACTTGGGTCAAGTGCAAACTTTCTTGAAAAATATTAGGCACAGTACTGACTTTGCGGCCTCGAAGAGCTTGTTTGATGACTCTTCTCGCTTGCGAAAGATAGTATTCAGGATTTACGTCCCCTAGCAAGTCATATAAAGCGCTGAAGGCTTCTGGCAAGGATTGCTCTTTGCCCAAGTAATCAAAATAACGAGGAATTGTTGGAACCTCTGTCTTTTCTTTTTCAAGCGTAATTATAGATAGTTGTGCCGAGGCCAATTTTTGTTTTTGATAAAATGAGGGGCCACCGCTCACGCCAAAAAAATAGTCTTCCTCTTCTGGAAACACTTGTGGCCAAAAAGATTCAGCTAGCCAAAATAATTGCTCTGTTACAGTTCCTTTAAACTTAGGAAGTTCGTCTTCAGCCATGGTCAAACTCGCAACTTCAGCTGCCGTATAAATAGGAAAATTCAAACGATATTGACGATTTTCCCGAATGATTAACTGACAATCAATCATTTCTGATAAAAATTGTTCTAACTTGGCTTCTGTTGCAAAGGCCACTTTTAATTGTCTTAAAATGATTCTTTCTTCCCGATGTTCATACATAAAAGTAACAAGAGGGAAAAAAAGTGAGTGGTTGAGCAAATGATTGTATTGTTTCGTTTGTTGCGGAGAATGATAGTAAATTGCTAAATCATTCATGTTAACGCCCCTTTACTATTGAAGCGCCTAAGCAACAAGGAATTTATCGCGTTGCTTAGGCGCTTACGGTTTTAGTTAAAGACTTCTGTTAATTGTGGTACTACTTGTTTTTTACGAGAAACAACGCCTGGTAAGAACGCACGATTGTTAACTAATGTTACATTGAACGCTGCTTCAATTTTGGCTTGTTCCGCACCAATCGCTAATAATTCAGAATCACTGTCTAAGATATTCGTAATAATTAAGACAAACAAGTCATAATTATTGGCTGCATTTTCTGCGGCCATAGCTGCTTCTAATTCAGCTTGACGATCTAAAACTTCCGCTAAATCGACGGTATTTACTTGGGCAACGCGAACTGTTTTGCCGTTCATTGGGAAGCTCTTAGCATCTAAATCTAAAAGGACTTCAGCTGATTTATCGCTTAAACTTGTTCCTGCTTTTAATAAGTCAAGACCATAGCCTTCTAAATTAATTTCAGCAATATCAGCTAGGGCGTGCGCTGCATCGATGTCTTCTTGTGTGCAAGTTGGTGATTTAAATAATAATGTATCAGAAATAATCGCTGAGACCATCATACCAGCAATTTGAGCTGGAATTGTCACGTTATTTTCTTTAAACATTTTATAGATGATTGTACTGGTACACCCAACTGGTTCTGCACGATAATACAATGGATCTGCTGTTTCGAAGTTGGCAATCCGGTGATGATCCACTACTGCTAAAATGTTTACTTCAGCGATATCTGAAATGCTTTGTTGGAATTCGTTATGATCCACTAACATGACTTGGTTTGTTTCGCTAGCTGCTTCAGTGACAACACGTGGTGCTTCAATATTGAAGTAATCTAAGGCATATTGTGTTTCTTCACTTGGTGTTCCTAAAGCGACAGCTTCTGTCTCTTTTCCTAATTCTTTTTGTAAGTAAGCAAAACTAATTGCTGCTCCGATAGCATCTGTATCAGGATTTTGGTGTCCAAAAACTAAAATTTTTGACATAATACACACTCCTTGGTTTTGATTCACTCTTAATGATAACAAAAAATAGAAAAGAAACAACAAAAAAATTGTCTTCTTTTCTATTTTTTCGTTTGTTAACGTGCTAGATAACCTTGATAGTCCTCGACATGTAGTAGTTTTTTCGCATTTTCAACACGATCATTTTTAGGAGGCTCAATTCCTTCTAATGGATAAGGAATACCTAGTTCTTCCCATTTGTACTTGCCCATCGTATGGTAAGGAAGCACTTCAACTTTATCTACATTGTTTAATGTTTTTATGAAGGCATCCAGACGGATTAAATATTCGTCGTAATCACTACGTTGAGGCACCAATACGTGGCGAATCCAAACAGGTTTGTCAATTTCAGATAAATAGGTAGCCATCTCTAAAATATTATCATTTGATTGCGTTGTTAACAGTTTATGTTGCTCGTTATCAATATGTTTGATGTCAAATAAGAGTAAATCTGTATACTTCATCAATTCATCAAATTGACTAATGAAGGGTTCTTCCCGAGTAAAAGGTTTGCCACACGTATCTAAGGTTGTATGAATGCCTTGTGCTTTGGCTTTTTTAAATAAATCGATTAAAAAGTCCATTTGCAATAGCGGCTCACCACCACTGACAGTGATACCACCCTTTTCGCCCCAATAAGAGCGAAAACGTAATGCTTCCTCTAATACTTCGTCAGTCGTCACCACACGACCACCGGAACCAATTTTCCAAGTATCTGGATTATGACAAAATTGACATCTCATGCGACACCCTTGTGTAAATACGATAAAACGGACACCTGGGCCATCAACGGTACCAAAATTTTCTGTTGAATGAATTCTACCTGTAACTGGTGTTGTCATAATGATCCCTCTTCTTTCAAACGAAAAGGATGACACGTTAAATGTCACCCTTTCAGTTAAATAATGTAAATGTTTTTTATAGTCTGTCGTGTGAAGTTCTTGAAATAACGTCTGCTTGTTGTTCAGGAGTTAAGTCACGGAATTTCACGGCATATCCAGATACACGGATAGTTAAGTTTGGATATTTTTCTGGATGTGCTTGTGCATCTAATAATAATTCGTTTGTAAATACGTTTACGTTTAAGTGGTAACCACCTTTATCGAAGTAGCCATCTAATACGTTACGTAAGTTGTTAATTCTTGTGTCGTCGTCTTTACCTAAACCATTAGGGTTGATGGTTTGTGTATTAGAAATACCATCTAAAGCGATTGTATATTCTAAACGAGCTGTTGAGTTTAATGAAGCTAACAAGCCATTTTTCTCACCTAAGAATTTACCGTCTTGATAACTTGGGTTCGCACCTGGTGCAAGAGGTTTGCCGGCACGACGTCCGTCAGGCGTGTTCCCTGTTGCTTTACCATAAACAACGTTTGAAGTGATTGTTAATAATGAAGTCGTTGGTTTAGAGTTACGGTATGTGTGTTGACGTTTAATTTGTGTCATAAAGTAATCTAAAATCCAGTTAGCCATTGCATCGGCTTCTTCGTTATCGTTTCCGTATGTTGGGAATTCTTTTGTTGGTACATAATCAATTGCCATACCATCTTCGTCACGGATTACTTCTACTTCACCGTGTTTAATTGCCATGATACTATCAGTCGCATGAGAGATTCCAGCAATACCAGTTGCGAATGTCCGTTGTAAATCAGTATCCATTAAAGCTAATTGTGGTGCTTCATATGCATATTTATCATGCATGTAATGAATGATGTTTAATGTGTTAACGTACAATTCAGCTAACCAGTCTAAGATGTCTTTATAGCGTTCCATGAATTCGTGGTAATCTAATTTGTCACCAGTCATTGGACGATATTTTGGTGCTACTTGCATTTTAGTTTTTTCATCGACTCCGCCGTTAATTGCATAAAGAACAGCTTTCGCTAAGTTCGCACGAGCGCCGAAGAATTGCATATCTTTACCCATAACTGTTGCAGAAACACAACATGCGATTGCACAGTCGTCAGAGCCCCAGTTTTCACGTAATAAGTCATCGTTTTCAAATTGGATAGATGAGCTTTCTTTCGCGATTTTAGCTGCATATGTTCTGAAACCTTCTGGTAAGTGAGAAGAATACAATACAGTTAAGTTAGGTTCTGGAGATGGTCCCATGTTTGTTAATGTGTGTAAGATACGGAAGTCATTTTTGGTAACTAATGAACGACCGTCAATACCCATACCAGCAATAGATAATGTTGCCCAAATTGGATAACCAGAGAATAATTGGTTGTATTCTGGGGTCCGTGCAAATTTAACCATACGTAATTTCATGATTAAATGGTCAATCATTTCTTGTGCTTCGAATTCAGTGATTAAACCAGCTTCTAAGTCACGTTGGATATAGATATCTAAGAATGCTGAGATACGACCAATTGACATTGCCGCACCATTTTGAGATTTAATGGCACCTAGGTAACCAAAGTATAACCATTGGATTGCTTCTTGCGCATTTGCAGCAGGACGAGAAATATCGAAACCATAAGAAGCAGCCATTTGTTTTAAGTCATTTAACGCACGGTATTGTTCAGAAATTTCTTCACGTAAGCGAATAACATCGTCTGTCATTTCTTTGTTACCGGTGTTATCATGATCTTTTTTCTTTTGTTCCATTAAGTAGTCGATACCATATAATGCGATACGACGATAGTCACCGATAATACGGCCACGGCCATAAGCATCTGGAAGACCAGTAATGATTTTGTTTTTACGTGCTAAACGCATTTCAGCTGTGTAGGCATCAAAAACACCTTGGTTATGTGTTTTTCTGTATTCTGTGAAGATTTTTGTCATTTCTTCGTCAGTTTCATAACCATTTGAAACTAAGGCATTGTTCGCCATTTTAATACCACCGAATGGCATAAATGCTTGTTTTAATGGTACATCTGTTTGTAAACCGACAATTTTTTCTTCTTCTTTGATTAAGTAACCAGGTTCATGTGACGTAATAGTTGCTGGGATATCGCTATCCATGTCATAAACGCCATTTTTTTCATGTTGGATTTCAAATAATTCTTGTAGTTTTGTCCATAATTTGTCAGTGCTTGGAGCGATTGGTTCTAAGAAACTGTCGTCGCCTTTGTACTCTGTGTAGTTGTTTTGAATAAAATCACGAGTGTCAACGCTTGTTCTCCATTTGTCGCCTTTAAAGCCTTCCCATTGTTTCATGAAGTGTTTGCCTCCTTAGTTAACTGCTACTTGATTGTATGTAACAGCTTTATGTGATTAGTATAACACATAACCTTTTAGATGCAAGCGTTTTTTTATTATTTATTGCACTTTCTTAATAAATAAATGGGGAGAAAAGATTATAAACACTTATATATAAACATTTATACTTGTGAAAATAAGAACGATTTATAGTTGTTATCACTTGTGAAAAATGTACTTCTGTATTAAAAACAGCAGCCATCTGTATTAATACAGATGGCTGCTGTGGAGATATTTATAACACAGTTCAGTTTGTTTGTTCTTCTTCAATCACTGCAGAATGCATCTCGTGGACTTCCATTACTTGGCCATCTTTTTGTTCATCGATGACAAAGGAACCGTTGGATGTTCGTTCACTGATTGGATAGTTTTTCGACTGAATAACTTCTTGTGTGCCTTTTTGCGTAGTAACTAATAAATCTAAATCGGTACTTTCAGACATAAAGACAACACGATGTGGATTTTTCTTCAATTCCCGTAAGACCATTAATCCACGTTTTGCTCGTCCTAATTGTGTTAATTCTTGGGCTAACATGCGTTTAACACCGCCACGTTGGGTAACGATGACAATCGGTGTATCCCCTTCAGAATGAACCAGTAAACCATTAACGACATAATCGTCTTCTTTGAGGTTCATTGATTTAACTCCAGCCGCTTTACTACCTACGACTGGTACTTCATATAATGGATAGCGTAAGCCAAAACCGCGATTGCTAACGAGGAAAACATCCAATAAGTCTTGATCATTTGTTAAATAAACATTGGTAATTTCATCTTGGTCTGATTTTAATTTCATACAAGATGTCGGGCGGCTCTTATAAGTGCGCCAAGGCTCAAAATCAGCCATTTTGGTTTGTTTAATCATGCCAGCTTTTGTAATGAAAACAAAGGTTTTTGTCGGACTTAACTCTTTATAAGGATATACAGCAATAATCGATTCATCGATAGCAAGATTTAAAATGGTTTGAGAAATATGTTCGCCAATTTCTTTCCAGCGTAAATCTGGCAACTCATGGACGGGGCGATAGATCATATTTCCTTTATTTGTTACTAGTAAAAGATGATCTAATGTATTGACTTCGCCAGCATATAGTAAAAAGTCGCCTTCTTTCATGCCGATTTCTTCTGGTTTTGATGCTGTATAAGAACGAATACTACTCCGCTTGATATAGCCTTCGTGCGTCACGGTTACGACCACGTCTTCCTGTGCAACTAACACGGCTGTTTCAATCTTGATTTCTTGGATTTCCTCTTCAATTTGAGTTAAGCGCGGATTGCCATATTGCTTTTTAACTTCGCGAAGTTCTTTTTTCATGACTGAGAATAGTTCTTTTTCATTGTTTAAAATGTTCAATAACTCAGCAATTTGTTGTTCTAAAGTTTTCGCTTCTTCTTGTAAATCAGTAATATCTGTATTAGTTAAACGGTATAGCTGTAAAGTAACGATTGCTTCAGCTTGTTCTTCAGTAAACGCATAGTCGGATACTAAGTTCTTCTTCGCATCTTTTTTATCTTTACTGCCACGAATTGTTGCAATCACTTTATCTAAGATAGACAATGCTTTAATTAAACCAGCAACAATGTGCTCACGTTTGCGAGCTTTGTCCAACTCAAATTGACAACGGTTAATGATAACTGATTTGCGGTGCGTAATGTAACTTTCTAAAATCCGTTTTAGTCCCACTTGTTGCGGGGTCATGTTGTCGATGGCTACCATGTTAAAGTTGTAATTGATTTGCAATTCAGTGTTTTTAAATAGATAATTTAAAATACCTTCTGCATTGACATCTTTTTTTAGTTCAACAACAATTTGCAAGCCAGTTCTGTCACTTTCGTCACGAACTTCGGCAATACCGTCTACTTTTTTATTTAAACGGATTTCATCCATCTTCTTCACTAGCGTTGCTTTATTGACTTCATAAGGAATTTCAGAAATGACAATTTGTTGTTTGCCGCCTTTTAAGGGCTCAATCTTTGTCTTCGCACGTAAAATTACTTTACCACGGCCGGTTTCGTAGGCTTTTTTAATTTCTGCTTTTCCTTGTAAGATCCCACCTGTTGGAAAATCTGGTCCTGGAATGTATTCCATTAATTTCTCTAAACTTGCATTAGGATGATCAATTAAATACACGGTCCCATCAATAATTTCCGCTAAATTATGTGTAGGAATTTCTGTTGCATAACCTGCTGAAATCCCCGTTGAGCCATTTACCAATAAATTAGGATATTTGGCTGGTAAAACAGTGGGTTCTTTTTCTGTATCGTCAAAATTCCAGACGAAATCGACGGTATTTTTGTCGATATCTTTTAACAACTCACCACTTAACTGTGATAAACGAGCTTCTGTATAACGCATCGCCGCTGGTGGGTCGCCATCCATACTTCCGTTGTTTCCGTGCATTTCAATTAGTACTTCCCGTAATTTCCAGTCTTGACTTAGACGCACCATCGCTTCATAAATACTACTGTCGCCATGGGGATGATAATTCCCCATAATGTTTCCGACAGATTTTGCTGATTTACGAAAGCCTTTATCAAAGGTATTGCCGTCTTTATTCATTGAAAAGAGAATGCGGCGTTGTACTGGTTTTAGCCCATCTCGAATATCTGGTAGGGCCCGTTCTTGAATGATGTATTTGGAATATCTTCCAAAACGATCGCCCATTACTTCTTCAAGGGTTAATTCTTGAACTTCTTGGCGTTTTTCCAAAATTGTCACTCCCTACTCTATGTCAAACAAACTGATTTCAGTGTCATCGGTTTGTTCTGCTTCTTTTGTTTTTTCCGCATCTAAAAGACTTTCTCCTGTTGGTGCAGAAGTGTCTTCTTCTGAACGATCTAAAATACTGCCATCTTCTTCCAACGTAAATTGAACATGTTGCTCAATCCATTTTCGACGAGGTTCGACTTTGTCGCCCATTAATGTGGTCACACGGCGTTCTGCTTGAGCTGCATCATCAATCCGAACACGAATTAAGGTTCTAGTTTCAGGATCCATCGTTGTTTCCCAAAGTTGTTCTGCATTCATTTCCCCCAGACCTTTATAGCGTTGGAGCATATAGCCTTTACCAACTTTATCAATCACTTCTGCCAATTCACCATCGGTCCAAGCATACTCAATGACTGATTTTTTTCCAGTTCCTTTAGAGACTTTATAAAGAGGTGGTAAGGCAATATAGACTTTGCCAGCTTCAATTAATGGTTTCATATAACGATAGAAGAACGTTAATAGCAACACTTGAATATGGGCACCATCGGTATCCGCATCGGTCATGATGATGATTTTATCATAATTACAATCTTCAATTGAAAATTCAGGACCAACGCCTGCGCCAATCGTATAGATCATAGTATTGATTTCTTCATTTTTCAAGATGTCTTGCATTTTCGCTTTTTCCGTATTAATGACTTTTCCTCGTAGCGGTAAAATGGCTTGAAATTTCCGATCGCGTCCTTGTTTTGCTGAGCCACCGGCCGAGTCTCCTTCGACAAGATATAGTTCATTTTTCTTAGGATTTCTAGATTGAGCCGGTGTTAATTTTCCAGAAAGTAACGATTCACCTTTTTTCCGTTTTTTACCGTTCCGGCTTTCTTCACGAGCTTTGCGAGCCGCTTCACGGGCTTCACGGGCTTTAATCGCTTTCCGAATTAATGATTGACTCATTTCACTGTTTTCTTGTAAATAGAAGCCCATTTGTTCGCCTACGACGTTATCGACAACGGTTCTTGCTAAAGGTGTACCTAATTTCCCTTTGGTTTGGCCCTCGAACTGTAGTAAGTTTTCTGGTACTCGAATAGAAAGGACGGCTGCTAAGCCTTCACGGAAGTCGCTACCTTCTAAATTTTTATCTTTTTCTTTTAATAGTCCCACTTTCCGCGCATATTCATTGTACGCCTTTGTCATTGACGTTTTCATACCGACTTCGTGGGTACCGCCATCTTTTGTGCGGACATTGTTAACGAAAGATAAAACATTTTCAGAATAGCCATCGTTGTATTGGTAAGCTAATTCAACTTCAATACCTTCTTTGGCTCCTGAAAAATAAACAACGGGTGTTAATGTATCTTTTTCTTCATTTAGATAGGCAACAAATTCTTTAATGCCTTCTTCGTAGTGAAAGACTTCTTCTTTGGGTTCTTCTCCACGTTCATCTGTTAAAGTAATTTTGACGCCTTTTAATAAGAAAGCTGATTCTCTCAAACGTTCTGCTAAAATTTCGTAAGAAAAATTTGTCGTAGAGAAAATAGTGTCGTCAGGTAAAAAAGTAACAGAGGTACCGTTGCGTTTTTTTGTTTTGCCGATTTTTTTTAAGGTACCAACTGGTTTACCGCCGTCCTCAAATCGTTCCATGTATTCTACGCCATCACGAACAATATGAACTTCTAACCACTTAGATAAGGCATTAACAACACTGGCACCCACCCCATGGAGTCCGCCTGAAGTTTTATAGCCACCTTGGCCAAACTTACCACCCGCATGTAAGACAGTAAAAATAACTTCTACTGTTGGGATACCAGAAGCATGCATCCCTGTTGGCATTCCGCGGCCAGAGTCTGCAACACAAATACTATTATCTTTTTGGATAGTTACGTTGATTTCATTCCCGTAGCCAGATAACGCTTCATCGACTGCGTTATCGACAATTTCATAGACTAAGTGATGGAGTCCACGGCTATCGGTTGAACCGATATACATACCAGGTCTTTTCCTCACTGCTTCCAATCCTTCTAGGACTTGGATAGAGGCATCATTGTACTCATTGTTAATTTTTTTAGCCAAAGAAAAAACTCCTTATACTTAGATTCTCGTTTAGTTAATAAGCGTACATTAACTATTTCTTAAAGAATTAGAAGAAGAGTGAGCCGGTTTCTTGCGTTTTCAGTTCGCTCCTTCTAAAACCATCATTACAATAATACTCTATCTGGGTCAAAAAAAAAAGAGCTTTCCGTTCAGGACGCTCTTTCTTTATAAAATTACACGTGTTTATTCAGCATCTGCCATTTTTGCCAATTCAATTTTAATACAACGGTCCATAATAACTTGACGACCTTCATTTAATAACAAGTTCGCTGCCTCTTCGTTTTCCAAACCTAGTTGGGCCCAAAAGACAGGCGCTTCTGTTTTCAATGTTTCTGCGGCCACTTCTGGCAAAAATTCACTCCGCCGAAAGACGTCAACAATATCAATCTTTTCAGGAATCTCTGTTAATGCCCCATAAACCGTTTCACCAAGCACCGTTTCACCTTTTAAAACTGGATTGACAGGCAATACACGATAGCCATGTTGCTGTAAAATTTCCGCAATTTTGTAACTCGTGCGGTCGGGCTTGTTACTCAAACCAACCACCGCAATATTTTTTGCTTGTTTTAGAATATCAAAAATTTGATTTTGACTTGGATTCTCAAATGTCATTCACTCAACCCCTTTTTTCGTTCTTATTTATTATAACGCTGAGTAAAGGGTTTTGGCAAAATTATTCTCTGAATACCGACAAAATAATTATTGGCTTTGCCAATCTGCTGGATAAGTCACGTAGACAAACCGGGCATCACCCGTCACTGAAAATTGAATTTTGCTACTTTTCGGGATTAAAATAATTTCACCGGCTGTTGCAGAAATTTTACGTCCGTCAATCAGTATATCCAGTTGTCCTGAAATAATATAATCAATTTCATCGTATTCTAGTGTCCAATCGAAGGTGGTATCTTTCATCACCATTAAACCGCAACCAAGGCGCGGGCTTTCTTCTAAAGAAAACAGATCTTTTGTGTAAACAATGTCCGCTGGGTTGCCTGTATCTAAGCGATCGTCTTCTGTTACGTCGATTTCGGGTAATTTGATGGACATAATTCCACTGGGATCCACTTGTTTAGTCGGCATTAATTTTTCTGTGACAATTTGTCGAACAAGCGTTTCAATCATTTCACGATTTAATTCTGTCATATTTACACCTCGTTATTTCACTTCTGTTTCGGGTTTTCCTAGCATTCGATTTGCCATAAAGATAGCCACAAAAATGGCGGTAATCCCTCCAACTAATTTGCCAACAATCATTGGAAAAATCATTTCTTTTGCTACACCTGCAGTAAAACCAAGGTGGTCACCTAAAACGAAAGAAGCCGAAACAGCAAAAGCGATATTAATAATTTTTCCTCGATTATCCATGTCTTTTAACATTTGGAACATGGGAATATTGTTAGCTAATGTAGCAACCATTCCTGCAGCCGCTACTTCATTCATTCCTAAAACTTTTCCTAGTTTCATCAATGGTTTATTAAAGACTTTCGTAATCACAGCTACTAAACAGAAAGCGCCAGCTAAAGTTAAAGCAATCCCGCCAACGACTTCAATTCCTTCAGTAACTGGTGCAATGCCAGGAATCACTGTAATTCCTAATAATAGTTGAATCGCCCCCACAACTAAACCAAAGATAGCGACAATCACTACGCCTTGACCAAAAATTTGGAAGCCTTTAATCATGCCTTTTGGCGCTAACCATAAACCTAAAATAATTAAAGCGGCAACAATAATAATTGGAATTAAGTTAGGAACAATCAATGACAATGGCATGCCTGCTGTTAGGCCACCTGCTAATAAACCAAAAGGAATTGTAATAATCCCGCTCAAAACACCTGTTGCTAAGAATTGTTGGTCGTCTTTTTGGATAATGCCAAGCGCTACTGGAATTGTAAAGACTAACGTTGGTCCCATCATTGCACCTAAGATTGCCCCCGCAAATAAACCAGCTTGCGGATTATTGGCTAATTGTTGCGCTAACGCAAAACCGCCCATATCATTGGCCAATAAGGTTGTGGCAAACATTGCTGGATCAGCCCCTAGTAATTCATAGACAGGAACGACAATCGGACTTAAAAGATTGGCTAAGACAGGCGCTAAAGTGATAATCCCTACCATAGAAAGCGCTAGAGAACCCATAGCCATAATCCCTTCCTCAAATTGCTCCCCTAAACCTAGTTTGTTGCCAATACATTTATCGATTCCTCCAATAATCATGAAAAGAACCATAATATACATAATAATTTCATTAATGCTCATGTCTCGTCCTCCCTATTCTTCCTCTGTAGAATCAATGACACCAACAATCATTGCATCAATTGGGACATTCGGATCTTCTGCCGAAATACGGGCAGCATTGCCTTGACTAATTAACACTTTGTCCCCGACACCAGCTCCAGCGTTGTCAGCAGCAATTAAAAATCCTTGCTTTTCGTCCTCTTGATTCAAAATATCAACCATCATAAATTTCCAGCCATTTAATTTTTCATCTTTTCTTGTTGACCAAAGGCTACCAGTCACTTTTCCTAAAAGCATCGTTTTCCCTCCTTACGTCAGCAATTGATGCTTCCGAGCATAATCTGTCGCTAACGGGGTTAAATAGGCATTTTTACTTAAAGAAACACCTGATTCTGTCATTCTTATCAATTGTTTTTCAGTAATGTAGGTTCGTTTGGTCTCCGCCAAAGAACGAAGTTGTTTTTGACAGGCCGCCTGAAACACAGCGTAATTTTCTGAATCATGATAAAAAATCAGCCCAAACTGTTGGCACATGTCCACGTTTTCCTGAATCGTTTGTTTCAAACGATACTTCAATCGTGAATTTTTAGTCACTGAAGGTATTGGGGTTAAAACCAATACCGGCTTACCTTCAAATAAGAATGCTAAGATGTTTTTAACTAATTCATCCGTTTCCTGTAAATGCGCAATCGCGTTTACTTGGGAAATCGTTAGCCTCTTTACAACCAAACCTCGTGCTTGCTTCTGCTCCTTGGTTACCCAATTTACATCAGGAAAACGAACAAACATTTCTTCAGGAAATGCTTCTTTTGCTTCTGCTAAAGCCACTGAATAATACGACGACAGCAATTGTTGGCAAATTCGATCAGTAATCTGTTGAATCAAATTTTCCATTTCAGAAACGTTCATTGTCCTTCCTCCTTCTACTTAAGAATATAGCCACGAGCTCCTTTGGTTAAGCCGCAAGCGTTGGCTTCATCGTAGTCAATATGCATGTACGTTGCAAATCGCGGACTGATTCGCACAACTACATCATCAAAGATTAACGGACGTGTGCCTTCCACTTTGACTTGCACAATTTGGCTATTGCTTACTTTATTTTTCAAGGCGTCTTCGGGAGTCATGTGAATATGACGTTTGGCAACAATTAAGCCGTGACTTAATGTCACAACTGCTGATCCGTTCATCAACGTGACGCCGGGTGTCCCTTCTGTCTTGCCACTCTCTCTAACTGGGGCATTAATTCCTAAAATACGCGTATCCGTCATAGAAACTTCGACTTGTGATTCGCTACGTTCAGGGCCTAAAATAACCACATTTTGAAAAAGTCCTTTAGGTCCAGCAACCGTAATTCGTTCTTTACAAACGAACTGTCCAGGTTGTGATAAATCTTTCACTTTTGTTAGTTGATATCCTGGTCCAAATAATGCATCAATCTCTTGACGAGACAAATGAACATGTCGGCCAGAAGCTTCAACTTCAAAAGTATTTTGTTGTTGTTGCTGAATTCGTTTAACAACTTCTTCAACAATTTCATTCATTGAATCCAATTTGTTCATCTCCTAGTTTCGTGATATTTCAGTCATGGTGCTAACTAATTCTGTAGCCCAAGCTTGAAAAAGTCCGAACAGTTGTGATTCTCCTTTTAATTGGAGAATAATTTTATCTAGTTGTAATTGAATTTCTTTTGAGGAATAGCGCCATTGTCTCTGTTGGTTAGTTAGAATAGTTACCTTTGATTCCAAAATGACTGGTTCTATTACGAGCGACTGTTCTAAAATAAATTTCTCTAACCACTGTTGTTGTTGTTCGAAATATAACCAACCTTCTGTTGATACCGCTTCATTCGTTAAGAAAGGCAAATACAATAGATGGCTTAAGTGCCGAATCTCATAAATTGTTTCTTTCGATAAATGTTCTTGTTTTTGTGAGGAGGCCTTCACTGAATGAACCTCAGAAAGCAATGGGTTTGTTGAAGAGAAGCTGCTATTAATCCGATGCTCGCGTAGATAGCTTTTGGCGGCTGGCGTCAGAAAACTGCCTACAGGAAACACAAAATCCGTGCCATCTTCTAGTTCTTTTTTAAGCCTTTTGATGCGAAGCATATCTTCTGTAATAACTGTCATAACACCCCTCCTCAATGAAAGTTTAGGACAGAAGTAATGAACCTACCTCTGCCCCAAAAAATCAAAATTATAATTCAGTTGTTGCGTGTGGTAAAATAGCGTCTACTTCTGTATGTGGACGTGGAATTACATGGACAGATAATAATTCGCCAACACGTTCTGCTGCGGCAGCACCAGCATCTGTTGCTGCTTTTACAGCACCAACGTCACCGCGAACCATTACTGTAACTAAACCGCCACCGACTTGTTCTTTTCCAATTAAAGTAACGTTTGCCGCTTTCACCATTGCATCGGCTGCTTCAACAGCACCTACTAAACCACGAGTTTCGATCATTCCTAAAGCATTTGTACTTGACATTATAATTTCCTCCTAAGATGTATGTTTTATTTTTAAAAATTTGGGACAATTAGTAATTTGACTTAGGTCCCAAACCCTAAATCCAATAATTCATTTGTTTTACTCTTACTCGCTCGTTTCTTGTTAGTTTAAGCGAGCTAAAACTTGAGCCACCACGGCATTTACTAGTTCTTCTTGATTGGTTGTTTCGCAAGAAGTAGCCACAGATGTGGTTGATGTTTGACCAAATTCTTGACGAATCTCTTCTAAATCACGCACGCCATATGCAACACGACGTAAATTGAACAGATTTTCAACTCCAATATTATCAGAAGTTGAGCTGCCACCAACTGCGCCACAGCCAAGTGTTAATGCTGGCACTAAGTTAGTTGAAGCACCAATTCCGCCAAGTGTACCAGAGGTGTTAACAAGCAAACGAGAGACGGGTTTTCTTAAGCCAAATTCACGAATGACTTCTTTGTTTTCTGTGTGAATGCCCATTGTATGACCCGCACCTTCACCTTTCAAAATTTCAATTGATAACGCGCAAGCTGCTTCCCAGTTTTCAACTGTATAGAAAGCAATAATCGGTGCCAATTTTTCTCTTGAAAATGGATATTTCAAGCCTACATGTGTTTCCTCGGCAACAATTAAGCGGCGATCTTTTGGAATAGATAAACCAACTAATGAAGCAATATGTTGAACGGAACGTCCTACGATTTGCGGGTTCATTGTACCGTTTGGTCGTAAAATAAATTTAGCTAATTTGTCGGCTTCGGCTGGACTTAAGAAATACGCGCCCTGCTTAATTAACTCTTCTTTGACCGCTTCACGGTTGACAGTTTCAACAATAATTGATTGTTCCGATGCACAAATTGTACCGTTATCGAAAGTTTTTGAATCCATTATTTGTTTCACTGCATGAGGAACATTTGCGCTTCGTTCGATGTAGGCTGGTCCATTACCAGGCCCAACACCGATTGCTGGTGTTCCAGAAGAGTACGCGGCTTTAACCATTGCGTTTCCACCAGTAGCTAAAATTAAATTTGTTTCTTTATTTTTCATTAATTCGCTGGTCGCTTGCATAGTTGGCGTTTTGATGACCGAGACACAACCTTCTGGTGCCCCCGCAGCAATAGCCGCTTTTTGGATAATTTCCACTGTTTCAATAATCGATTTCAACGCATTGGGATGTGGTGAAAAAACAATGCTGTTGGCAGCTTTTAATGAAATTAATGCTTTGTAAATGACTGTTGATGTCGGGTTGGTAGAAGGAATTAATCCTGCAATCACACCAACTGGGACAGCAATTTCAGTGACTTTTTTGGCAGCATCATCATGGATCACACCAACTGTAGCTTTGTCCTTCATTTCGTCATATACTACTTTTGAAGCGAAAGCATTTTTGATGATTTTATCTTCATAAATACCAAATCCTGTTTCTTCATTGGCCATTTTCGCTAACTTTTCTCGTTGGTTAAACGTAGCCTCTGAAACTGCTTGGACAATCGCATCGATTTGTTTTTGCGAAAATGTTGCTAATACTTGCTGTGCCTCTTTGGCTTTTCTGATTAAATTTCTTGTTTCTTGGATGGAACGTAAGTCTTTATCTACTAATTCCACTCGTCTTCACTTCTTTCTATTTCAGCCATGATTGCTTGAATTAAAGCTTCTTTATTGGCAAATTTAATCTCACTTTTCTTTAAACTACTTAGGTTCATTTTGTAGGCTTGTTTGCGTAAATCAACCACGCGTTGTGTTTCTAATTTTTGGCGTGTGCCCGTGTGTTCTTCCAAATCTGGCGTTTCAATCTCTTCTTCAATTACTTCTACTTGTTCCATCGGTTCAGGTGCTGACTTGGGTTCTGGATCTGATAAAATCACTTCCGTTTGAGCATCAACCCGTGAAATCACATGATGAGCAATTAAACAATTTAATTCTTTAGCTACTTCCGTGCCTACTTCAACGGCAGCTTGGACCGCGGCAACGTCACCAATCAGTTCCACAGTTGTTAAACCGCCATTAATAATTTCAGCTTTTAACAAAGTAACGTCGGCGGCTTTCAATGCCGCATCGGCCACACTAATGGCACCTAAAAACCCTTTGACTTCGACCATTCCTAATGCTTTCATTCAGGTCACATCCTTAATAACTCAACGGATTGTCAGCGATATTTTGAATGACTTGTTCAAACGCACTGCAAGCAGCTTTACATGCAGATTGACTACCTGTCAACAAGGCGCCGCCAAAGTTCGTTTCAGAAGGTGGGCCATAAAAGACACCCATTTGAACATCGGCAGCTTTCATTGCTGCATCTAAGCCAACCATCGCTTCTAGCGGTGGAGCAATCAGATAAGCAATCGCTTCACCTTCAGGAATATTCGCTTGTTCAGACAAAAAGCTACCCGTTCTTGACACTACATGTGCAAAATAAACAATACTGTCATCTTCGTTAGCACTATAGAAGCTGGCTTCTTCTTCAATGACTTGCGTAATGACACTCAAGCCACTATTGACTTCGGCAGGACTCGGACCAGCAATAATGCCAATCACTTCACCGGCTAATTTGGTTGAAGCATTTGCTGCGCCGGCATACATACTTTTACCGTAAACTACAGTAACATCGGCGGCTTTGGTTGCTTCATCTAATGCAACGTAAGTGACATCATCACAATCGGAAGTAACAATTCCTAATGAGCGATGCTCTGGTTTCAATGATAATTCTTTTGCTAATGCCGGATCGACATTGGGAATGACTTTCATACTTAGGACATTTGCGCCTAGACGATCATTTTTCATGAGAAATCCTCCTTTATTCAGCTTCTTTTAAATCAATACCAGATTTTTTCTTGTCTAACATTTTTTTGATAATTTCGGCAATGTAGGCCCCTGCTTCAACAGCCGGTGTCCCACCTTTGTGAATATTTGAAATAACTGTCCGCCGTGCTTCTGGCATACCGACAGTTGGTTTGTAAGCAATGTAGGCACTCATAGATTCAGCTGTTACTAAACCAGGACGTTCGCCAACTAGCAAGCAAACAACATCAGCGTCAGTGATTTCACCAATTTTATCCATTGCTGGCACGCGACAATATTTAACAAAAACAACATTGTCGAAATCTAAGTTGTACATGTTTAATCCTTGTTTAATTGCTGGTAGGACTTCTTTAATATTCGCTTCGATAGCAGCTGAACTAAGGCCATCCCCTACGACCATTTGGATTTTGGCTTTTGGTGTCGTATTTTTCCGAATGATTTCACTATTTTCTTCATCAAATTGACGACCATAATCTGGACGTGTTAAATATTCATCTTTACTATTACAGATTGTTTTTGTAGAAATAAAATTCATTTCTTTTACCAAGTCTTCGCTTACGTCTGAAAAGACCGCATCTTGTGCTGCCGCATGGTCCGCTCGGAAACGTAATGTTGAACTAGTCATATAACGCGTCCCTGCACGACCAACGCCTAAACGAGCTGGCGAGAAAGCTTTCATTTTTAATAGTGCTTCAGGATCTACGGCATTTTTCAATAGTAATTGTTTACGTAAATCTACTTCAGTAATGTCAGGAATTAGGCCTTCTTCAATTTCTGTCGTTTCAGTGACGTGTGTTGTGACTGGTTTTTCTTCAGCAGTCACAGTGGCAGTCGAAACCGCTTGATTGTCAGCGACCATTTCTGTTAAAATTCCGGCAATCATTTCTTTTAATTCTTTTTCGTTCATTTGTATTCTCACCTCGTTTATTTAATAAATACAGATGCATCGCCAGCGCGACTTGTTAATTTTCCGTTTTCCATTAAGCCCATTTTTTCCATCCATTCTTCAAATTCTTTAATTGGACGTAAGCCTAATGTTTCACGAATCGTCGCCGTTTCATGGAACCCAGTTGTTTGATAATTTAACATGACATCATCGCCATGAGGAATCCCCATGATATACGTACAACCAGCTGTTGCTAATAACATGGCTAAGTTTTCCATATCATTTTGATCAGCTTTCATATGGTTGGTGTAGCAGACATCACAGCCCATTGAAATTCCTGTTAATTTGCCCATGAAATGATCTTCTAAACCAGCGCGGATGACTTGTTTTGAATCGTAAAGATATTCTGGTCCAATAAAGCCGACAACGGTATTTACAATATACGGATCAAATTTTTTAGCCAAGCCATAACAACGCGCTTCCATTGTGACTTGGTCTGCGCCAAAGTTCGCTTCAGAAGAAAGTTCTGAGCCTTGACCTGTTTCAAAATACATCACATTAGGACCAGCTGCTTGACCACTGTGAAGCGCTAAATCTTGTGCTTCAGCTAAAATTTCTGCATTTAAACCAAATGCTGTGTTCCCTTTTTCTGAACCAGCGATGGATTGAAAGACTAAGCCAGTTGGCGCGCCTTGACGCATGGCTTCCATTTGTGTCGTTACGTGAGCAAGCACGCAAGTTTGTGTTGGAATTTCCCATTCGCTGCGGAACTCTTCAAATTTGTTTAAGATCCGTTTAACACTTTCTGTAGAATCATCAACAGGATTCAAACCAATTAAAGCGTCACCGGCGCCATAAGAAAGACCTTCCATAACTGATGCCATAATGCCATCGACATTATCGGTTGGATGGTTCGGCTGTAAACGATTTGAAAAAGTTCCGGGACGGCCAATTGTTGTGTTGGCGGTTTTTTCAATATTGATTTTTTTTGCGCCAACAATTAGATCCATGTTGGACATTAATTTACAGACAGCAGCAATCATTTCAGCAGTGAGTCCACGGGAAATTCGTTTGATATCAAAATCGGTTGTTTCCGAAGATAAGATAAATTCGCGTAATTCTGCGACTGTCCAATGTTTAATACTTTCAAAAATTCGCATATTGACTTGGTCAATAATAATGCGTGTCACTTCGTCTTCGTCATAATCAACAACGGGATTGTTAAACAAGTCATTTAAGGACAATTCCGATAAAACGACTTTCGCTGCCACGCGTTCTTCGGCTGAATTAGCAGCTACGCCAGCTAACTTGTCGCCAGACTTTTCTTCATTGGCTTTGGCTAGGACTTCTTTAACGGATGTAAATTGATAGACTTTGCCAAATAGTTTGGTTTTTAAAATCATCTTTGTGTCGCTCCTTTTTAATTAAATACTAAGGTCTTAACAATGACTGGAAGGACGGCCCCTTCTGCCACTGGTAAGCCGATATCTACATAATCACCGTTTTCTACTTTGACAGAGTCAAGACAGATAAACGGATAGTCTTTTGGCAGATGGGCACTTAAGGCATGCCCTAAAGCTTTCGCCATGTCTTCATCCACCATAACAATAATGGGAATTTGTTCAGCAACTAAACTAGCTAATCCTTCCACAATCCCTTGACCATAGCGTTGAATATCAGCAAATGTTGGATTACTCATGCCTCTAATTGCTAAGGCAATCTGAGGTGTTTCTTCAATACGATGCCAATTGAGTTTTTCTTGGATTCGCTGGCCTAATTCTGTCACAGTAAGGGTTTCATCCTCTTGCGCTAATTTTAGAATTGGGATATTTTTTACCGGCAAAATTTGCTCACGATAAGCGATAGTACTTCCGCTAATTTCAGCAGTATGTGAACCTGCTCCGACGACCGTCGCTCGGATTGTTTCTGCGCTTTCTAAGACTTCTTTTTCCGAAAAAATCAGTGACTTTCTCAGGTATTTTCCTAAAAGCAAGCCGATGTCCCCATATTTAAAGAGATTCGTACTTGTCGTATTTAAGCAATCAGCCACACCACCAGAAAATGTTACAATTGGTAAGTTCTCACCTTTTCGTAGTGGATGATTGGTTACTAGTAACTGGTAGAACGGACTTTGTGTCCCCAAGCCAATGCTATTTTCTAACACGGCAACTAATTCCGAAATAATTGGCAGTAAGTTTTGTTCGGTGGCTTGGTCACCAAGGTGCATGGTTAGTCCTTTTTTATTTATAATTTCTTGAATTTTCGGAGCTATATAGGTGATTTTTTGTTGTTGATCTAATTTAATTAAGCGTCCGCCAATGTCAAAACAAGCCGTGTCAATCACTTCACCATCTTTAAAGACAGCTAAATTTGTCGTTCCACCACCAATGTCTAAATTAACCACTGGTTTGCGTTTCGTTTCAGAATAAGTTTGAGCGCCAGCGCCTTTTCCGGCAATGATACTTTCTAAATCGGGACCAGCCGTAGCAACGACAAAATCACCTGCATAGCCACTAAGTGCTCGTAGTACATTGTTGGCATTGCTTTTTCGAGCAGTTTCACCTGTGATAATTACCGCACCCATTTGAATATCTTGTTTATGAATGCCTGCTTGGCGATATTGCTCCGCTACAAACGCTTTGATAGGTTCTGCATCAATTTCTGATTGGTTAAGTAAGGGTGTAAAGATAATGTCACTTCGGTAAATGACTTTTTTATCAGAAATGCTGATACGTGGTACTGTAAACGCAGAGGCAAAATTTTCAACAGTTAATTCTGACAAGACTAATTGGGTTGTAGACGTCCCTAAATCAATCCCTACGGTTAAAAGTGTTTCCTTCGACATCGCCTGACTCGCCTCCTTTTGCATACAAAAAGGCACTTAAAGAATCGTTAGAAAATTTCTTTCTACTTTTCTTTAAGCGCCTTTGCTTAATCAATGAACAACATCACTGGTGTTCTGTTCGAAATAGAAACAGGTTTTAGTTCCCTGTTTATTGGATTCAATTGTAATTTTTCCTTTTAATTTATCTTTTACGTAGCTTTTGACAATCATCAAACCTAAACTGGTCTCGTTACTTTGATGAACGTCATAACCTTTACCATTATCTGTAACAGTAATGGTAATCATTTTATTATCTAATGTTCCACTAAGTTTAACAACGCCACTAGTTTGTGGCTCAAATGCATGATCAAAAATGTTTTGTAATAGTTCGTTGACAACAAGGGAAATGGTGACCATTTGTTCGCTAGAAACCATAATGGCTGGATCAACATCCATCATCATCTCAATGGGTTGTGCGCCTTGAAAAAGATGTCTAAAATTATACATCACTGCTTCCAATGTTTGCCGTAAAGCAACGTCATCTTTGACTTGTTTTGACAGCAATTCATGGGTGGCTGCAATCGCCATAATTCGATTGACACTTTCATGAAGGACTTTTTTTGCTTCGGGGCTTTGCGTTCGCCGTTCTTGAATACGCAATAAGGAAACCACCGATTGCAAGTTATTTTTAACACGATGATGAATTTCACGAATCGCAACAGATTTGGAAATAATTTCCGCTTCTTTTTCTTTAAATTCTGTATTGTCTTGAATAATCATAATCAATTGTTCTTCTGATGCCAACCACACTTTTCGAACCTTAAAATAATAATTAAGGTAGGTCGTTTTGCTTTCAATTGGTTGATTACTCATTTTATATTTCATTTGATACAACACATATTCAAAAGTTGTATAATCGATGGACAAATTGTCGTAACTCATTCCAATGATATTGTCCCGATAACCAAGTTTGCGATAAAGCTCTTGTGCATTGTGATTGGTAATTAATAAGTGCCCTGCTGCATCAAAAATCAAAACGGCTTCTGCCAATTGATCAATAAATAACGCGTCGACTTGACTAGTTGATTTTGCTACTTTTGCTAACTGGCAGTTATTTAGCTCCTCTTTTTGTAAGTCCGCTTGAATCTCTTCATCTGCCGCAATCTCGACAATAATGACACCAATCGTTCGATGTTCATTGCGAATGGGATAGATATTTTGCTTAATCAAACGATTTTCCTGAGTCACTGCTAACAAACCAATGCTATTTAAGCTAGTTTGCATGGTACGCAGAACACCAGGTTCATTTTTTAATAAAGCTTCCATCCCGACGACATCTCCGCTATATAAAGAAGTTGTCTTCGCAGGCGGCTTATGATAAACGACTAGTGCTTGCTGTGACATTTCCTTATACACATCAATAAAAACATCTGCACTTTGATAGAGTGTCGTCGAAGAAAGATAACGTGCTGTACGTTGTAATTCTTTAATGTCTGATTCTGAAAGATTGGTATATTGGTGACATAA
Source organism: Enterococcus sp. DIV1537a (assembly GCF_051712085.1). Taxonomy (NCBI): domain Bacteria; kingdom Bacillati; phylum Bacillota; class Bacilli; order Lactobacillales; family Enterococcaceae; genus Enterococcus; species Enterococcus sp. DIV1537a. Next base: position 1,440,560 of record NZ_JBIOOE010000001.1, read on the forward strand.
TTGCTCTAATCGTTTCATTTATTCATCATCCATTACAATCAATTCTGCAATTTCGCTCATACGTGCGCGTTTGTTCATACTTAACGTACGCAACATTTGGTAGGCTTCTTCTTCCGATATATGATTTTCTTTTACAAGAATACCTTTGGCTTTTTCGATAATTTTACGTTCTTCTAATTTTAAACTTAATTTATCGATTTGACTTAGTAACAGCTGCGTTTGTTTGCCTCGTTCAATGCTCATTTCAATTGTAGGTATTAATGATTTTTCGTCTAGAGGTTTAACTAAATAACCCAGTGCACCTAATTTTTTAGCCTTGTCCGTATTTTGTACGTCACTGTATGCAGATAAAAAGACAATACTACTGGCTAGTTGGTCTTGAACAATTTTTTTACCTGCTTTTAGACCATCTAAAATTGGCATTTGAATGTCCATTAATACTAGGTTAGGTTGTGTTTTTTTACATACTTCAATTGCTTCAAAACCATCCGCTGCTTCACCGACTACTTCGTACCCTGCTTCTATCACAATATCACGAATATCGAGTCTCGTAATAGGTTCATCATCGACTATTACAATTCGTCCATCCATTTTCTTCACGCCCTTGTCCTTTCAACGCTATGTTCTGGTAATTTTACAAGTTACAGAAAAGTTTAAAATCTGTTGTAAACCTTCAATCACCGCTTGTAAGGCTGCTTCCACTGAGCTTACGTCACCAGAAATGACTACCGATCCAGAAAAACGATCAATAAAACCGATTTGGATATCTCCGCTTTTAGTCGCAATATCAACAGCGATAATTGCCGCTTCGCTCGGAGTGATTGTCAAAATACCTAGTGCATTGCTGGTGCCTTCTGGCAATCCTAATTTTGTATAAATTTCTTTATTAGGACTAGCAATGATGTGCGCTAACGTTACTTGTTTCCCAGGAACATATTCTTGAATCATTCGTTGTTTTTCTTCCAACCAGACTCGCTCCTTTAATTTAGCAAATAAAAAATCCTCAATAAAAAACGTAAAGGTTCCACTTTCGCTTTCTACTAAGGAGCTTCTTTGCTCTTAAATTTTGAAGCACGCCGTTGTGCTACTCACATTATATGTTATCGATTTCATCCTGTCAATCGCTTATAAGATAGAATTTAAAATTTTTGTCACTTCTGCTGCTGTTGGTTGGACAGGATTTGTTTTGGTGCAGCCATCCATCAATGCGCCTTCAGCTATTTTTGGGATCGCAGCTTGGACTTCTTCTTTTGGTAAACCATAATCACTAAAAGTGGCAGGCATGTTTAATTTTTGACGGAGTTGCTTGATTTGTCGAATAAATTGTTGAACACCAATCCGTGCATTGGTTGTCTGTGTATCATTTAGACAATTTGCTAACTGCGCATAACGTTTAGCTGTTGGTTCGTTGGTGACTTTGCCATTCGCTAAGCCACTGTTATATGCAATGACTTCCGGTAAGAGCATCGCATTCATTCGTCCATGTGGCACATGTAAACGCGCACCGGCCGCATGAGCAATGCCGTGATTCAAGCCTAATGAAGTAACATTAAACGCCATCCCTGCCATACATGAAGCTAAATGCATATTTTCACGAGCTTCTTGGTTGCTACCCTCATTAAAGGCTATTTCTAAATTGTCGAATACCAGGCGAACGACTTTTTCGCACAACGCATCTGAAATCGGATTTGCTTCTGTTGAAACATACGCTTCAATAACATGCGTTAAGACGTCCATTCCTGTATCCGCTGTGATTTTTGGTGGGACACTCATCACTAAATTTGTATCTAAAATCGCAATTTCTGGTTGAATTTCATCCGTTACAAGCGGGATTTTGGTGCCAGTTTCAGCAACCGTAATCACTGAAAAATTCGTAACTTCTGAACCAGTTCCACTAGTTGTAGGAACCGCAATAAACTCAGCAATCTGAGTTTGCAAAGTACGTTTGCCAAAAAATTTCATTGCTTTGGCCGCATCAATAGCGGATCCCCCACCTAAAGCTAATATCGTATCTCCTTGAAATGTCGCTAAATGCTTAATTCCCGCAGCAATCTTATCAATTGGTGGATCGGGGATGATATCACTAAAAATTTGCCATTCACTTTTTGTTAAATGCTTTGTCACTTCATTCACAAATCCAGAGTCAACCATGAATGGATCTGTGACAATGAAAACACGTCTATCATGAAGTGTTTCCAAATTGGCTAATGCGCCTTCTCCTACCCATAGTTCGGTAGGGAAATGAATTGTTTTCATCTCAATTCCTCCTTAATAAAATACAAAAAGACACTTCAAACAAACGAAAAATCATCTGTCTGAAGCGTCTTTGCTTCCTTATGTATACGCCATTGTACACGAAACCTTATCCATAGAGTACAACGCCTTTAATTAATTGTCAATAAAAAAAGGGAATATAGCAGTACGTCATTGTACCTGAAATCTCCTTCAACATTGAAAGACCAGCCCAAAATTCCCAAAAGCACTTCCTCGTGCCATTAATTGGATTAATACAAATATCTTGGGCTGGATTTTCAACACAAGCGTTGTTAAGAAACATCCTGTTTTGCCTCGAAACAGCATGCCCAATAATGAAAAAATGAAAAGACCTGACTTAAAAGCAACCTTGCTTCTTCACAGTGGCGGGACCGTGCCAGATTCTCACTGGCTTCCATTCATATTTTTCATAAAATATTCGTTTAATCTATCTGAAATTTACCATAAGTTTTTTAGAAAAGCAACTGTTTACAATCCATCTTCTTTAATTTTATGGAAAACCTTTTCGCTTCGTTCATAAAAAACATCAGGTCGTTGTGCTTGAACATTTAAATAGCGAGCCAACGCATAAAAATAATCTGATAAACGATTGGTAAAAATTAATACCTCTTCGTTAATTTTGGCTGTCCAATTTAAACGAACAATGATGCGTTCTGCGCGCCGTGCAATCGTCCGAGCCACATGAACCATACTGGCTGCTGGGGTTCCGCCAGGTAAAATAAAACGATCAATATCTGGTGATTGTGCAGTGTAGAAATCAATCCGCTGTTCTAGCCAATGGACACTTTCCTTTTGTAATTTAAATGGTCGTTGTGCTTCAATCGGTGTTGACAAATCTGTTCCCGCATCAAAAAGTAAATGTTGTAAAGCTTCTAGTTCTTCTTTAATTTCTTGATTTTCTTGTGGAAGTTGGCTGATAATATAGCCCACCCAAGAATTCAATTCATCAATCGTTCCATAACTTTCAACTCGATCAGAATCCTTAGCGACGGTTGAGCTGCCGACTAATTTCGTCATTCCCTTATCGCCAGTTTTTGTATAAATTTTCATTCTGCTTCATCCTCCTCTAAATAATCTACTAATTCTTGCAAGCCAATTTTTTCAACAGAAGAAATTTCAAAAATTCTTGTTGCACCCGCACTTTTTAATTGTTGCCGAACAATCTCTAACTGCTGAGAATCTTGTGCTAAATCAATCTTGGTTAAAATACCAATGATTTCTTTCGGGAAAATACTACCAAATCCTGGTGAAAAAACTTGTTGTGTTTCTACAGCACTTTGAACCAAACCGATCACATCTGCTTCTGCCGCTGTGCCGTTTAACGCATTATAATATTGCCGATGCAAAATAAACTCGCCCGGTGTATCAATCATTTCTGTATGAAATTCCACCGCCTGTGTTTTATCATAAATTAATTCTTTGCCTTGCAGAGCTTGACATAACGTGGTTTTGCCACACCCGATAGCTCCCATTAAAATGATTCGTTTCATCGCTACCTCCATAAAAAAGGAGCCCAAAGCAAGTACCATCACGTACTTAGTCTTGGGCTCCTTTGCCGATTTGTTTAAACACGCCATTGTGTTTCTGATTCTTTGCCTTTATCTTACCTGTTTCCAAAAAACTTGTCAAAATTATTGAATAGTTTCCCAAACTTTATGTTGTTTCTGAAAATATGAGACAATATCTGTTTCAAAAATTGTTTGTAAAAATTCTTTGGAAGCCAACGTTTGAAAATCACCTTGCGCGGCCACTTTCCCTTGCTTCATAAACACAATTTTTTCACTTAGCGTTAACGCTAAACGGATATCATGAAACACCCCGATTAACGTTTTCCCTTCTTGCGCACTCCACTCATTTAACTGCTGAATCAATTCTTGTTGATACCGAATATCCAAATGATTATTGGGTTCATCCAATAAAATAATTTCTGGATCTTGTACAAATAATTTAGCCAAAAATACTCGTTGTTGTTGTCCTCCTGAAAGCTGATTGACAACTTTATCTTTTAAAGGCAATAAACCCGTGCGTTCTAAATAATAAAGGACTCGTTCTTTTTCTTGTTTAGAAACAATAGGTAAAAAACGTTGTGCTTGTTGTCGATACGCCCCCATCAAAACTGTTTCGTAAACCGTATAATCAAAAGCAACTGTCGTGAATTGACTCATCATCGCTACTTTCGTTGCCAATTCCTTCCGCTTTTGTCCATGAACTTCTTGACCATCAATTAAAACAGAACCACTATAAGGGACAAGTCCGGCAATCGTTTTTAAAAGTGTCGTTTTACCGCAACCATTTGGACCTAAAATACAAGTTTTACTACCTGTCGGAAAAACGAGGGAAATATCTTTTAAAATGGGGGTTTGTTGGAGTGTTACAGCTGTTTTTTTTAATTCAATCATGCAGCAACGCCCCTTTTTTTAAAGTAAATATACAAGAATAATGGCGCTCCAATCAAGGCTGTTACGGCCCCGATGGGAATTTCTTTTGGTGATAAAATCGTGCGGGCAATTGTGTCCCCTATTACCATGATGGTCCCACCTAAGATTGCTGAACCAGGAATCAGCCAGCGATGAGTCGCCCCTAGATAGCGACGGACAATATGTGGTGCTATTAAATCAACAAAACCAATCACACCGACAAATGAAACCGCACTTCCTGCTAGTAAACTAGCCAAAAGAATAATGCGTAGTTTTGCTGTTTTGACTTCTACTCCCGCTAACATCGCATGTTCTTCTCCTAAGCCAAGAACATCCAATGCGTTGGCATCAAACCAAAGAAACAGACTGCTGACAAGCAAGATTGGACAATAAATAGCAATTTTTTGCCAATTACTGCCAGAAAAACTACCCATTTGCCAAAAGACTAATTGTTTCAAATAATCTTGGAAAAGTGCTGTAATCAACGTCAAAATAGCACCGACAAACAAGGTCATAATCATCCCCACTAAAACAACTGTTTGATTGGACATTTGACTATCCATTGTTTGCGTAAATAACAAAACTAAAAAGACCGTTGCTAAGCCAAAGATAAAACCAGTTAAAGGCAATAAAAATGCCCCTAAGATCGAAGCAGTTACTCCAGTTACCATGATTAACGCAGCGCCTAAGGATGCTCCCGCTGATACGCCCAAAGTATACGAAGAAGCTAAAGGATTACCTAAGAGCGATTGCATCACCGTGCCACTTACTGCTAAGCCTGCGCCCACGAGATAGGCCATCACGACACGCGGTAACCGAACATTCCAGATGATTCCCTCTAAAATCCCGTCTTCTGAAACCGTCTTTTTCACTAAAATTTGAAGCAAATCCGTAAACGAAATCTGAACACTTCCAATTTTAATACCCAAAAAGAGCATGCTCATACTGATCAAGAGCATCAGTATGAGACACGTTTTTTTACTCATCTTTTAAATCCTTATATTCCTCTGGATAAACAGCTTTTGCCATTTGTTTTAATGCTTTGGTAATGTGGTTATTTGGTAAAGAGCTAGACATGTTATCAATTTCGAAAACTTCTTTGTTTTGAACTGCTGGAACGCTTTCCCAGTTTTTACGAGCTAAAATTTCTTTGGCGGGATCTTTCATATAGTTAACATTGGTTAAAATGACTTCTGGTTTTGCAGCAATGGCCGCTTCTTCTGTCACTGGTAACCAGCCTTTTTCATTTGCCAAAACATTTTTTGCCCCAATTGTTTCAATCATTTCATTTAAAAATGTCCCATTACCAAAACTATAAATGTCTGGTAAGGCAGCCACTTCAAACAAAACAGTTTTTGGTTTTTTAATAGTTTTCCCAATTTTGGCTACTTCGTCGATTTCTTGATCCATTGTTTTGATTAACTTTTGTCCTTTTTCATGTTCAGATAAGCTATCCGCGATGAATTGGACGTCTTCTTTGATTGCTTTGATACTTGTACTAGTGGGGATATTAACGACTGTAATTCCAGCATCTTCCACTTGTTTCCAAACACTTTCTGAGCTAGCTAAATTGATGTCATTCACATAAACAATTTGTGGTTTCAAGGCAATCAATTTTTCTGCATCGACAGCCATCATATCCATTTGTGGTAATTTTTTTAAATCAGTCATCATTGTACTACTTTGAGTATCAACTGCGATTAATTGGTCGGTTTTACCTAAGTCTTCAATCACTTCTGTTGTTGATGGCACTAGGGAAATAATTTTGGTTGCTTCTTTGGGTAAAGTAATTTCTTTGCCGCTACGGTCTTTGGTTGGTAACGTTACTTCTGTTTTTTCAGAAGAGGTAGTTGCTTTCTTTTCCTGTTTACCACACCCTGCCAAGCCAAGTGTTGCTACTAAACCTAAAGTCATCATTGTTAAAGTAAATTTTTTCATTTTTTCATCCTCGCATTCGTCTATTTTATTTTGGGGAAAATTTTCTGAAATGAACCTCCTTTGTCTCAACGTCAAAACAATACAAAAAAACCACTTTTTTCTCCAATAGAAAAAAAGCAGTCACTTAACTATGCTAATGATATACTCAGCCAGTTATCTTCAAAGCCCCTTCTTTTTCCTACAAAAGAATGATTAGACTTATCAAGCCGGTATCCTGACTTAGCTTCTTCTTACTCCCAATCCTTCCAGAATAATCTGTGGTCTTATTGGTTTCATCCACCATACAGTAGGTAGGTCTGTAGAGGATTCGCACCTCTTTCCCTGACACTTCATAAGTACATATATATTGTATCTTCGTTGATAACTAATTTTCAAACCAGTGATTAGACGTCTTTGTCTAATGACACACATTTATTATAACGGTTATCAATCATTTGTCAACGCTTCCTCAAGCAAAAGAAAAACTTTTCTTGTTTTAGTTATTAGACGTTGTTCCGTTTTTCTATTCATGATAAAATAAATCCTAGTTTGAATAAGAAAGAGGTTAACTTGATGAAAATCGTCATTTTGTTACTTGTTGCCTATTTATTAGGTTCGATTCCCTCAGGTGTTTGGATTGGCAAACTTTTCTTTAAAAAAGATATACGCCAATTTGGGAGTGGGAATACAGGAACAACCAATACATTTCGTGTCTTAGGGAAACCTGCCGGAATTACGGTATTATTAATGGATATCTTGAAAGGAACGTTAGCCACTTCATTACCCTATTTGTTTGGTTTACAAGGCGTGAATCCGCTCTTCTTTGGGGTAGCAGCTGTTTTAGGGCATACCTTCCCTATTTTTGCCAATTTCAAAGGTGGTAAAGCCGTAGCCACTAGCGCTGGCATGTTATTAGCATACAGCCCCACATTTTTTATTTATTCTGCTCTTATTTTTGTGATTTGTCTGTATCTAACCAGTATGGTGAGTTTAACAAGTATGATTAGCGCTGTACTAATTACACTTTCTACTATTATTTTGCCTTTCACTGTCCCAGCTATTTTACCAACATTTAACTGGTTATTAACTGTGATTGCGATTGCTTTGACTACTTTTATCTTTGTCCGTCATCGTGAAAACATTCAGCGAATTAAAAATGGAACAGAAAGTCGCCTTTCTTTTGGCTTACGTGCAAAAAAATAAAGAAAAAGGCTGTGAACATTATTTGTTCACAGCCTTTTTCTTTATTTTACACTAATCATATACTGTGTTTTAAATAGTTCGTTAGCTGGTAACTTATTGATGCCAAATTTTTCAGCAAGTTGGCCAGTTGTGTCGACAGCATCAGCAATCCCGCACCAAGGTTCGATACAGACAAAAGGCGCTTCTTTCGGTGTCGGTGACCAAATCCCCACAAAAGGCATTTCTGGATAACTCAAAGTGACTTGATGGTCACTTTCGTCTGTGGCAATTGTAATCGCTGTTTGACCTTTTGTTTCAAAAATCATTGCATCATTTTCAAATAATTGATGCGTTAAGTCAAAGCTGGTATTCGTTTGGGCTAGCGTTTTATTCGCTAAATCAATAAACGGGCCTGCTAAGGGAATTTGTGTCCGTGATTTTTTAGGTGAAAAACTTAGATAATAATCTTCAAACGTTAGTGAAGATTCTAAAGGTACATTAAAGGCTGGATGACCACCAATCCCAAAATACATCTCTTCTTTCCCTGTATTTTCTACTTGGTAGTTTACAGTCAATTCTTGGTGTTCTAATGTATAAGTAATCACTAGTTCAAAATCAAAAGGATACTTCTTCTTGGTTTCTTTTGTTGATTTTAGTGAAAAAGAAACTTCTTCTCCACCTTTTTCAATCACATCAAATACTTGATCACGAGCAAAACCATGTTGAGTTAAATGATACGCTTGATTTTGGTACATATACGTATCTTCTTTTAGACGACCGACAATCGGAAAAAGTACGGGCGCATGGCGGGCCCAAAATTCAGGATTTCCTTGCCAAATATATTCAATGCCGGTTTCTTTTGATTGTAAACTTACTAATTCTGCTCCTTCTTCAGCAAATGTTGCGATTAGAAATTCATTTTCAATTTGTACAGTCATTGCGTTGTCCTCCTAGTTGATACGAGCAATTGCTTATTTTTCCAACTCTTTAATAAATTGTTGATTTAATACTTTTAAATAAGTCCCTTTCATACCAAGAGAACGTGATTCAATAATTCCAGCTGATTCTAATTTTCTTAAGGCATTCACAATTACGGAACGAGTAATGCCTATTTCATCTGCAATACTTGAAGCAGTTAAACGACCTTCTTCGCCATCTAAGGCTTCAAAAATGGCATGGACGGCTTTTAATTCACTATAGGAAAGAGTGTTGATGGCCATTTGCACGGCAGTCGCACTGCGAACTTCTGCTTCAATTGTTCTGGATTGATGATACAAAATTTGCATGCCGACAACGGTCGCACTATATTCAGCTAACACTAAATCATCCTCGTTAAAGGATTTTTCAACACGCGCTAAAATAATCGTACCCAAGCGTTTGCCAGCACCGTACAAAGGCACAATAGTGGTTAACCCAAACGGATACAGCTCTCGTGATTCAAAAGGAAATGCAGTTAAATCACTATCTATTGGAATATTGGCTTCGGTTACTTTGAGCATATCCACGGCCTCGGTGTATCCTTGAGGAAATTTTTTCTCTTTAAACATATTTTTGATACGGGCATTATTAACATCTAATTTTTCAGTATACCCCAACAAATCCCCTGAACTGCTAATAATATACGCATTACTTTCTAAAATATCCCCTAAAATCATTGCCATTTTGTTGTACGGAAGTTCTGCTTGTACGTCAAACAAATTATTTTTTTGCAAAAGCTCGTTCACTTGACGTGTTTTTTCTAATAATGTAGCCATCTTTTCTCCTCCAGCCTTTTTTATAAGATGTAACGACTTAAATCTTCATTTTGAACAATGTCATTCAATTTTTCATTGACATATGCTTCGGTAATCGTAATTTCACCCATTTGCATATCTGGTGCTTCATATAATAAATCTTCTAATAAACGTTCTAAAATTGTGTGTAAACGACGCGCCCCAATATTATCTGTATCACGGTTTACATCATAAGCGATGTGTGCTAACCGTTCAATTGCTTCTTTTGTAAAGATGACTGAAACATTTTCTGTGCCAATTAATGCTACATATTGTTTAATTAAAGCATTGTTTGGCTCAGTTAAGATACTTACGAAGTCATCCGCCGTTAAATCATCTAATTCAACTCGAATTGGGAAGCGGCCTTGTAATTCTGGAATCAAGTCACTTGGTTTTGACAAGTGGAAAGCACCTGAAGCGATAAATAAAATGTGATCCGTTTGTAAAGGACCATACTTCGTGTTAACTTGGGAGCCTTCAACAATCGGTAAAATGTCTCTTTGTACTCCTTCACGAGAGACTTCGCCCGAATTTTGTTGACTTTTGGAGGTGATTTTATCAATCTCATCGATAAAAATAATTCCGCTTGATTCAGCTAAACGAATCGCTTCACTATGGATATCAGCGTCATTGACAATTTTTGCTGATTCTTCTTTCACTAATAATTCTTGTGCTTCTTTCACCGTTACAGTACGTTCGATTTTTTTCTTTGGTGACAGAGCGCCTAACGTTTCATTTAAGTCGATACCCATTTGTTCTAGGCCATTGTTCATAGCTGGCATCGTTTTCTTCGGTTCTTCAATTTCAATTGTTACTTCACGATTATCTAATAGACCTTTTTCCAGCTGTTCCAAAATTGTTCGGCGATTCGTTCGAATATCTTCCGTTACTTCTTCTTGTGCTTCTTGCTGTTGCTGAGCCATGTTAAACATGTTCATCATTTGTTCAAATTGATTACCGCCAGCCTGTTTTTGTTCTTTTTTAATTCCAGGCACTAATACTTTGACTAAACGTTGATTGGCCTTTTTTAACGCTTGCGCATACACGCGACTGTATTGTTGTTTTTCAACAATTTGGATCGCATTTTCTACTAAATCCCGAACCATTGATTCGACATCCCGACCGACATAGCCTACTTCTGTAAATTTGGTTGCTTCAACTTTTACAAAAGGCGCATTGACAATTTTTGCGAGACGACGAGCAATCTCAGTTTTACCAACACCTGTTGGTCCAATCATTAGTAAGTTTTTAGGCGTAATATCTTGTTGCATATTTTCTTCTAATTGCAAGCGACGATAGCGGTTACGTAAAGCTACCGCCACTGATTTTTTGGCAGCTTGCTGTCCAACAATATATTGATCTAGTTCTTTGACTATTTCTTTTGGTGTTTTGTTTAATTCATTCATGGATTTTCCCTCGCTTATAATTCTTCTACAATGATATTATGATTCGTAAATACACAGATATCTGCAGCAATATTTAAGGCATTTTTAGCAATCTCTTTCGCTGGCATTTCTTTATCACCAAAGTTTTTCATGGCTCTTGCAGCGGACAAAGCAAAATTACCGCCAGAACCAATTGCTAAAATACCATCGTCTGGTGTAATGACTTCCCCAGTTCCTGAAACTAAGAGCATTTCTTCCTTATTCATCACAATCAGCATAGCTTCTAATTTTTGCATAGACTGTTGTGTACGCCACTCTTGGGCTAACTCAACCGCAGCTCTCGTTAAGTTTCCGTTGTATTCATTTAATTTTCCTTCAAACTTTTCTTCTAATGTAAAGGCATCTGCCACACTCCCTGCAAAACCGACAACGACTTCATCATTGTAAATACGGCGCACTTTTTTGGCCGTACCTTTCATAACGACAGATTCGCCCATTGTTACTTGGCCGTCACCAGCCATTGCAAATTTTCCATCTTTTTCGACTGCACAAATTGTTGTAGAGTGAAATTGTGATTCAACCATTATTGTTCCTCCTAGACGTTTACCTCCATTATGCACGAGGATGAAACGTTCGATAATTTTTTTGTAAACTTTCTTTTGTCACATGCGCATATATCTGAGTTGTTGATAAATTAGCATGTCCTAATAATTCTTGAACTGTCCGCATATCGGCGCCATTATTTAATAAGTGTGTCGCAAATGTATGGCGTAACATGTGGGGATGAATTTCCGCATTTAATGAACTTTTTTTAATTAGTTGGTTTAAGACATATTCAATCCCTGTTGGCGTGATTTGTTCACCATGATGATTAACAAAGACATACGGATGTTTTTTTTGATATTTTGTCATTAATAGCGCGCGGCCATTCTCTAAGTAATCCTTTAAGGCGTCTTGTGCAAATGAACCAAAAGGCACATAGCGATCTTTATTTCCTTTTCCGTGAACCAATAAAACAGAAGCTTGAAAGTCAACTGCGTCCACCGTTAAGTTCGCACATTCACTGACCCGAATACCAGTCCCATACAGAACTTCTAGCAACGCTTTATTTCTCAAATCAAGCGGTTGCTCCCCTTGTGCGCTCTCAAATAATGCATCCATTTCTTTTTCATAAAAAAAACGGGGCAACCGTAACTGTTTCTTTTTCATATGAACATAGGAAAAAGGATTCTCTTGGATTGCTTCATTTTTTAATAAGAATTGATAAAAAGAACGCAAACTGGCAATTTTTCGACTAATCGAATTGCGGCTATATTCCTGATCGTATAATTCGCTCAAATAAGCCCGAACATCCAAATGTTCCACAGTCAAATAATTGTCATTACCTGAAGTCTTTAAAAAAGAAAAAAAATGTTGTATATCTTCTTGATATGCTTTTTTTGTTTTTTCTGAATAGCCTCTTTCGACAATAAGATAACGAGCAAATAACTCAGGCCAATTCTTTTCTTCCATGTGATAGCCCTCCTCATTCGATTACAAAGTAACTTTAGCATAACCTTTTTCAAAAGACAATTAAGTTGTCAGAATTTAATCAATATTTCTAAATATGTTCACAATTTTAACTATTCTTTAGCTTTTGTTATTTTTTTCTAAAAATTAAAAGACTGAGTATCATCGCATTTCTTAGCAATGATGCTCAGTCTTTTCTCATATTTTTTCTAATTTAGTCTAAAGATTGGATAACTTGAGCTTGAACATCTAAGGCCCGATTAGCAATCGCTTCATAGCGTTCTTTTTTGTCACGAATTCGTTCAGGTAACTCTGGGAAAAGCCCAAAGTTTGCATTCATTGGTTGGAAATGTTTGCCTTCTGCATGTGTAATATAATAAGCCATACTTCCTAAAGTCGTTTCGCGAGGGAATTCAATCGGCTCTTCCCCTTTGGCAAGACGAGCTGCGTTAATACCTGCGAGTAAACCACTTGCCGCGCTTTCAACATATCCTTCAACACCAGTCATTTGTCCAGCAAAAAACAGATCGTCACGTTTTTTTGATTGGTAGGTTGGTTTTAGCAACTCTGGAGAATTCATAAAACTATTACGGTGCATGACGCCATAGCGAACAAATTCAGCATTTTCTAATCCCGGAATCATACGGAATACTCGTTTTTGTTCACCCCATTTTAAATGCGTTTGGAAACCAACAATATTGTATAAAGAAGCTGCAGCATTGTCTTGACGTAATTGAATTACAGCATAAGGGCGTTTACCTGTTTTAGGGTCTTCTAGTCCGACAGGTTTCATTGGGCCAAACAACATGGTTTTAATGCCACGTTGCGCCATTACTTCGATGGGCATACAGCCTTCGAAAAACTTCTCTTTTTCAAACGTGCGTAAAGGAACCACTTCTGCATTGACTAGCGCTTCATGAAAAGCATTGAACTCTTCTTCAGTCATCGGACAATTTAAGTAAGCCGCTTCCCCCTTGTTATAACGAGATTTTAAATAAACTTTATCCATGTCAATTGTTGATTTATCAATAATTGGTGCTGCTGCATCGTAAAAATAAAAGCCTTCAGAACCATTAAATTCTTGAATTTTTTGAGATAAGCTTTCAGAGGTTAAGGGACCCGTTGCAATAATTACAATCCCTTCCGGAATATCAGTGATTTCTTCATTTTTGATTGTAATTAATGGATGACTTTTAATTTTTTCAGTGATTGTTTCAGAAAAAGAATCACGGTCAACTGCTAAGGCGCCGCCAGCTGGTACAGCGGTTTGATCTGCACTACCAATAATGATTGAATTTAAACGGCGCATTTCTTCTTTCAAAACACCTACCGCATTGGTTAAACTATTTCCACGTAATGAATTAGAACAAACTAACTCTGCAAAATTTTCTGTTTGATGCGCTGGTGTCTTTTTGACAGGGCGCATTTCATATAAATCAACTGGTACGCCAGCATTGGCCACTTGCCATGCCGCTTCACTTCCGGCTAAACCGGCACCAATAATTGTGACTTTTTTTGTCATGTATAAAAATTCCTTTCTATGTCAAGAAGTTAAGAGCTGTCTCTTACAAACTCAATTCATTTTACTAAAAGAGAAGACCGAAGTAAATTCTTCGGTCTCAATTTTTCTTATTTTTGGACGTTTTCTTCATAATCGCCATTGATACAAACGACTTGTTTGCCGCCTTTAACTTTTTTCTCTACTAAATATTGCCCACATTTTGGACATGGTCGGCCTACTGGTTTGTCCCAAGAAGTGAAGTCACACTCTGGGTACCGACTACAGCCATAGAAAATCCGATTTTTCTTTGATTTGCGTTCGATAACTTGCCCTTCGTGACACACAGGACACGTCACGCCAATTTCTTTGACAATCGCTTTTGTATTCCGACAATCTGGGAAATTACTACATGCATAAAATTTCCCGTAGCGACCCAGTTTAATCACCATTGGATGTCCACATAGTTCGCAGTCAAAACCTGCTGGTTCATCTTTAATTTGGATTTTTTCAATCTTTTCTTCGGCATTTGTTAATTCTTTTTCGAAGGGCTTGTAGAAGCGATCGACAACTTCAACCCATTTTTCTTGGCCTTCACCGACTTTATCTAGGTCCGTTTCCATTGTCGCTGTAAAATGTGTATCGACAATTTGTGGGAAAAACTCTGAAACTAGGGAATTCACAATTTCACCTAATTCCGTTGGTTCAAACCGTTTATTCGTTAGCTTCACGTAATAACGCCGTTGAATGGTTTCTAATGTTGGCGCATATGTTGATGGTCGGCCCACACCATTTTCTTCTAAAGTCCGGATTAACGTGGCTTCACTAAAACGAGCCGGTGGTTGAGTAAAGTGTTGTTTCGGTTCGATATCGACCGATTTAACAACGTCACCTTCCACTAATTCAGGTAAAATATTTTCCTTGTCTTCTTTACCATCATCGCGTCCTTCAACATATACTTGCATAAACCCTTTAAATTTCACTTTGGAGCCATTGGCAATAAACGTTACGCCGTTTTGTTGAAGCGTGACCTTCATGGTATCTAAAATCGCTGGTGTCATTTGACTAGCAACAAAGCGCGACCAAATAAGAGTATATAATTTTAATTGATCTTTATCTAAATACTTCTTCATTTCATCGGGTGTTCTTAAAACGCTTGACGGACGAACCGCTTCATGGGCATCTTGTGCACCTTGCGTATTTTTTGCTTTGCGGCCGCCATGTGCTGAGAACTCATCTCCGTAGGTCTTTTCAATGAATTCAGCAGCTTCTGCTTTGGCGGAATCAGCAATTCTGGTTGAGTCTGTACGCATGTAGGTAATCAGCCCCACAGTGCCTTGTTTCCCTAAAGCAATTCCCTCATACAATTGTTGCGCAACCATCATGGTTTTACGGGTACGGAAATTTAATTTACGTGCCGCTTCTTGTTGTAAACTACTGGTTGTAAAAGGTAATGCAGGATTACGTTTCCGTTCTTTTTTCTCAACTTTTGTAACATCGTAATCTTTACCGTCAATCCGAGAAGTGATTTCTTTCACCGCTTCTGCATTTGGTAATTTTTTCTTTTTACCATCTACGCCCCAGAAATTTGCTTTGAATTTCTTGCGACCTTTTTGGAAATTCCCATCAATGCTCCAATATTCTTCAGGTTTAAATTCTCGAATTTCATTTTCTCGATCAATAATCATTTTTAAAGCAACAGATTGCACACGACCAGCACTCAAACCTTTTTTGACTTTACGCCATAAAATAGGACTAATCGAGTATCCAACTAAACGGTCTAAAATGCGCCGTGCTTGTTGTGCATCAACTAAATCAACGTTGATGGTTCTAGGTTCTTTAAATGCCGCTTTTACCGCTTCTTTAGTGATCTCGTTGAATACCACGCGGTTTTTATCTTTTAAATCAAGGCCAAGAAGATAAGCTAAATGCCAAGCAATTGCTTCACCTTCTCGGTCCGGATCGGCTGCGAGATAGACTTTTTCCGCTTTTTTTGCAGCAGCTTTTAAACTTTTGATGACATCGCCTTTTCCGCGAATCGAAATATAATGAGGTTCATAATTATTTTCAATATCAATCCCCATTTTACTTTTTGGTAAATCGCGAATGTGACCAACACTGGCAACCACCTTGTAGTTTCTTCCTAGATATTTTTCAATTGTTTTGGCTTTGGCAGGTGATTCTACAATCACGAGATACTTATAGGCCATTCAATTAGCTCCTTTCGCGTTCGCTTTCCTACTATATAATATATGTAAAAAACGCACAAATCGTAATACATCATATGCTATATAGAATAGGTTTGTCAAGACTAGGCTTTCTAACATTTCTGTCATTTCTGTTTGACTGTCCGAATTTATAAATAAAAAATGCCTATGATTTATAGATTTTATCCTAAAGCATTAAAATACCCAAAACATTCCAAATAAAATGAGTCAAGACAGCAGCTTCAAAGCGACCCGTGCGTAGATAGACCCAACTTAAAGCTAAACCCATGCCCCAATAAATAACAAAACTACCTATATCTGTGGGTGTGTGTACAAGTGCAAATAAAATAGAAGAAACGAGTATTCCTATTTTTGAAGCTGGCTTGAAAAACGCTTGAATCCCGACACGAAAAATTCCCTCTTCAAAAATTGGTCCAATCACACCTGCAAAAATAAGTATAAGCCCTTTAGGAATGGCTTGAACAATTTCTTCAACACTTTGTTGGTTAGAGGTCGTCTCTAGTCCTTCCAGACGTAATAAGAAATCACCAAGTATTCCCACACAAAAGATTATCACCAAACCTAACAAGACCACTGGCAAGGTTTCTTTGATTCCTAAAAAAGTCCAAGTTATGAGCTTTTTCTTTTTCAAAAAAACAACAAATAGATAGACGAAATAGGCACCAAGTCCAACAGCCACTAATCCACTAACAAAGCGAAACCAAAAGTTTTCTGTAGAAACTTGAACAACTGAGACCATCATCAAAGGAATTTGATCCAAAATCAAAAAGCCCAGTAGCTGCATACCAAACAACCATCTTTTTCTAACAACCGTTTCCATTTAGATACTCCTAACTAACAACCAAAAGATTAAAATCTGATTAAATAGTACCGAAGTGAACGTAGGTTGTCAATTCACAATTAGTAAAAGTCACAATTCTTCACAAATATCATCAATTGTCTGAACACATTTAGCGCCGTCCTGAATTAATTCATGGCAGCCTGTTGAAAAAGACTGGAAAATACTTCCCGGTACGGCAAATACCTCGCGCCCGTAATCCATCGCCGCTTGTGCAGTAATTAAAGAGCCACTATTCTTACGAGCTTCCATCACGCAGACCCCTAAAGATAATCCAGCAATAATGCGATTACGTGCAGGAAAATGATATTTTTTCGGCCCACTTCCATTCACATATTCTGTTAAAACTAGCTGATTCTGCTTCATAGTTTGCTGTAATTCTTTCTTTTCATACGGATAATATACATCTAATCCAGTGCCTAAAATTCCAATTGTCTGACCCCCGCTCTGGATGGCCATCTCATGGCTACGACTATCGATACCTTTGGCAAGACCGCTGACGATTGTGAACCCTTCTTTGACTATTTTAGGAACCAGAGCTTCAGTCACTCTTAACCCATACGAAGTGGCATAGCGAGCGCCGACGATGCCAATTTTCCTTCTGCTTAACAATTGTAAATTTCCTCTATAAAAAAGAATTGCTGGTGGATTATAAATTTCTCGTAATAATTTAGGATAGACGGCATCTAAAATTGTCATAAATTGGTGTTGGCATTGTCGTATATATAACGCTTCACTATGAATCGTATGGTGTAACCAAGATTGTTCAAATAATTCACGATATTTCTTGATTTCAGCAATTCTAATAATTTCTGTACTGGAAAAATCAACACGCTTTTGTGCGATAGCTTCTTGTAACACTTTTAAGATACCTAAATTGCCAATTCCTTGGCATACCGCTAATTTGAATAATAATTGTCGTTGTAAAATTTCCAACAAAAAACACCTCTTTCACATCTTCTTAAAATAAGAATACGTAAAAAAAGTGTTTTATTTTTAAATCATATCTTTTATTGGCGCAAACGTACGTCGATGAATGGGTGTTACACCGTATTTTTCTAACCCGAGAAGATGTTCTTTTGTTCCATAGCCTGCATTGTTTTTAAATCCGTATCCAGGATATAATTCATCATATTCTTCCATTAATCGATCTCTTGTTACTTTTGCAATAATACTGGCTGCTGCAATTGAAATGGACCGTGCATCCCCTTTAATCAAACTTTCTTGTGGTTGGGGAACGTCTAACTGCATTGCATCAATTAATAAATAATCTGGTGTAAAAGCTAAATCGTCAATTGCCATTTTCATCGCTTGTTTAGTTGCTTGATAAATATTAATCTGATCAATGACTCCTTGATCAGCGATACCTAACCCGATAGCGACAGCCTGTTCTTGAATCTGGTTATATAACGTTTCCCGTTTTTTAGCAGATAGCTTTTTTGAATCATTTAAGCCTAATAATTGACAATCCTTCGGTAAAATAACTGCAGCTGTCACAACAGGACCAGCTAATGGTCCGCGGCCTACTTCATCAATTCCCGCAATTAAACGATGGCCTTTTTTATAGGCCGCTTCCTCAAATTGACTCATTTCTTTAAAAAGTTGCCACTCTTGTTCTTTGGCTAACTGGCGACGTTCCCATTGTTTGATCGCTTGTTGCACTCCTGAACGTTCATCTTCTCGCCAGCTTGCTAATCGTTCATCGGTTGCATCAGTGACAGTTAACAACGCTTCTTTGATTGCCTGAATCGACTCTTTTGCCATGTTATTCGTCTCCTAGTTCTTCCCAGCGGTCCAAAGTATACGTACCTAATTTTCCACTGCGAATTTCTAAAATAATCATTTCGCTGGCTCGATTATAATCATCTCTAAAACCACGTTTTTGGCTAATTAACATCAACTGTTCTGGAGCAGGTAAAAATAGCTCTTCCTCTGTTAAACCATATCGTTCCGTCAAACGTTGCGGATAAAAACGTGCAAAAAATTCTAATCCATAAATCGCCAAATCATCTAAATGCAATAATTGATCTTTTATAGCGCCAGTTAAAGCTAATTTTTTCCCAATTTCTTCATCTTCAAATTTTGGCCAAAGAATTCCTGGTGTATCCAGTAATTCCAATTGGGAACCAGAGCGTAACCATTGTTGTCCTTTTGTCACACCTGGCTTGTTCCCAGTTTGCGCAATTTTTTTTCCGACTAAACGATTCATTAAGGTTGACTTACCAACATTGGGGATCCCAATACACATGGCGCGAATCGCACGCGGTTTCAAGCCTTTCGCCTGTTCACGAGCCAATTTTTCTTTTAACGCTTCCTTGGCTGCTGGCACAATTTTATTGATTCCTTTATTTTGTTGGGCATTGATGACTAGGGTTTGGTATCCTTTCTTTTGAAAGTAATGTTGCCATTTTTTATTTTGGTCGTTATCTGCTAAGTCCCCTTTATTTAAAAGGACTAATCGTGGTTTTTGTTGGACAATTTGGTCCATCATTGGGTTACGGGAAGAAAGCGGTAACCGCGCATCAACTAGTTCAAATACAATATCGACATATTTGATTTTTTCAGAAACTTCTCTTCTTGCTTTGGCCATATGGCCGGGAAACCATTGAATGGTCATAATCTGTTCAAATCCCTTCTTTAACACATTGTTTCTTTGATTCAATTCTTCAACGAGTCCTGTGTTCCGCGTAGATTCTTGCGAAAAAACACCTTCTCTAGTTTAACATATTTTTCACGGATTTGATTTATTTTCTGTAGTGTTCTTTAAAAAACAAAAAAGCTGAGACAAACTCACTTTGGATTTTGTCTCAGCCTTGTACACTGGCAAAGTATAGAAAGAAGTAGGTCAAGCTCTTCTCAAGACCGACTCAAGAATATTTCTGTTTTTACTTGTTATTTAGCATGAAGTAAATTTTCTTTACAATGAATTAACTCTGTTAAAAACTGACAGTACGGTGTAGCAATCCCATAGGCTTTCCCTTTGCGAACAATTGCTCCATTGATATAATCAATTTCGGTTAAACGATGATTGGTTATTAAGTCCTGATACATCGATGGATGGTGCAAACCAATTGTTTCTCGATTATAACACGAGCGGATTTGTTGAAGCACTGCTTGTTTATCTAACGTAACTTGTTCCACTTCAGCGACTGCTAAAAATTCATTAACTATTTGTTGAACAATTTGATCTGCTTGCTCTGTTTCGCCAAAGTCTGCCATATTGCAATCCAACAAAGTACATAAACCATTCATTGTTCCATTCACACAGGCCTTCTTATAAATGGATGATAAAATATTCTCAGAATAACGAGCATTTAAGCCAGCGTTATTTAATACCTTAATGACTGCTTCTGCTGCTTGTTCACTTTGCGCTCCTAAATTTTGTAAATCAATCGAACCATTGCCAAATAATTTTACTTTGCCCGGTCCTTCTAACCCAGCGGTCCACATTGTGTTTCCTAATAAAATATTTTCGTATGGCACGTATTTTTTGATAATATCTTCGTGCCCAATTCCATTTAACAAGCATAAAACTTTCGTATTTTTATTAAGGAAATGTTCTAATGCTTCAAGCATTCCTTCCAGTTGCATTGCTTTTGTAAATAGAATAACTAAGTCTGCTGTAAAATCGATGCTTGCTACTTCTGTCTGAGGATAGATAGGAATTTTAGCGGTCACCACTTCGCCATTAAAATCAGCAACTAACCCGTTTTTTCTTATTGCTTCAATATGTTCTGGCCAACCATCGACAAAAATAACATCATTTCCTGCTTGATGTAACATTAGTCCAAAGCGACTGCCCATAGCGCCAGCACCTGCGATAATAATCTTCATTTCTTTTCCTCCGTTCAATTTTTTATTTTTAGGTAAAAATCCGCTAAGAAAATCTCTATCTCTTACTTTTATAGCAATAAAAAGGCAAAATATATGTTATATTATAAGTGATCTATTTGTTATTTTTTATCCAAGCGCATTTATGTAAGCGCTTTTAAAAAGAAAGGGAGTTTCTGATGAATATTCAGCTTTTAAAGTACTTCATTGAAATTGTTAATACCCGCAGTTTATCGGCGGCCGCTCGCAATTTATTTGTCACCCAACCAACACTTTCTTTAGCATTGAAAAAAATGGAATCTGAGTTAGGCACAGCGTTGTTTGATCATTCTGATCAACCGTTTCAATTAACCGATACTGGTGTTTATTTATATGAACATGGCCAAGAAGTTGTTTTTCAATTCGATCAATTGGTAACAGATATTCGTGAAATGAACCAGAAACCAGTCAAAAAGCAATTACGTTTAGGCTTAACTACTTTATTTGCTGTACAATTTATGAAAGAAATTTCACGATTTTTAACAACCCATCCACATGTGAATTTAATATTACAGCAAGATGGCTCGCCAAAATTACAAACGATGTTAGCAAATAAAGAAATTGATATGGGACTAATTTCTTTCCCAAATACCTTACCTGAAATTATTCATATTGAACCTTTAGAAACGACTACCAAGGGCTACCATGTTTATGTCGTGGTACCAGAATCAAATCCTCTCTCCCAATATGAAAAATTAACTTTTAAAGATTTGAAAGATCAACGATTTTCATCGTTAAGTGATAATTTTATGATTGGTCGCCTACTATTAGATCGGACTCGGAGCTTCGGTTATGAGCCGAATATCATTTTGCATAACGATGATTTACAAGTACTTCTTTATAGTTTACAAAAAAACAATTCGATTTGTTTGCTGCCGATTGAATATTATGAAGTGGGGAAAAGTCAGGGACTGAAATGGATTCCTTTAAAAGATAAGTTTGACTATTTCCCCATCGGCATTGCTTTGCGCCGCGATTTTAGTATGACAGAAGATGTTAGAGATTTTATCCAAATCATTAAAGAAAATTAATGGATAATCTAGCCTTGATAAGCAAAGACGACTTTACTATCATAAAGTTTCAACACTTTTTCAAATAAGAATTTTGAGAATAAACCCGCGACAATTGGAACAACAAACCAAGAAAAGAGTAAGGGTAAGATCCCTAAGCCCGCATCCAATGAAGCAAGTGGTCCCACGAGTCCAACCAAGCCAAATCCAGCCGATTGTGGGGTTCCTGAAATGTTGAATAGAACCACAGGAATTGCTGAAATAGTCGCTGTAAATAAACAAGGAATTAAAATAATTGGGTATTTAAATAAGTTAGGCATCATCATTTTCATGCCGCCCAAAGAGACAGCCAGTGTCACTCCTGATTGGTTGACATTCCAAGAATTAATCACAAGAACAACAGTTGTGGCTGCAATTCCCATTGCAGCAGCACCTGCAGACAAGCCATTCAACTGAATCGCCAAACCAATTGCCACAGTAGTGATTGGCGAAATAATCAGTGCAGCAAATGAACAAGCAATTAAAATACTCATGATAATTGGCTGGAAATCAGTAAAATTGTTAATCACTTTACCAATGGCGACCGTGATCTGTGTCACATATGGGTAAATCAACATGCCAAACAAACCTGCACCTACTCCAACAACGATCGGTAAAGCAATGATTTCCACTGAACCGAATTTTTTATCGATGACTAATAAAAGTAACACTGCAACAGAAGCGGTAATCATAATATTAATGATGTCACCAGTGCCTGCACCAATAAAGCCTTTCACTTCTGAATTAAATTTAATCACGCCAGAGCCAGCAAACGCTGCACCGCCAGCAATCATCATTTTCTGTGGCGTTAAGCCAAATTGAAAAGCAATCAGTCCACCGATAATTAAAGGGGTGGCTAGTTGGAAAATTTGCGCCGCATGAATAATCATTTCGATAATTTTGTATTCTGCAAAATATTTTAAAATGGCTCCTAATACAGCATTGGGAATTAAGGCGATAATGGTGCCGGAAGCTGTTCCAGCTAACACTTTGTTAAAAAATATTCTTGGGGTTAATTGAGCATCCAGTTTATCAGTGGGCATTTTCAACACTCCTATTGATTATTTTTGTTTTTTTTAAACAAGTTTGAGAATGATTGAACTTTCTGTTAGATAAAGAGCGGCCTCAAAGAAGAGCGCTTATTTCTTTGAGGCGCTTTTTATTTAACTAAAGCAAGGAACGATTTTTAATATACATCCGTATCCGCATTATATTTCGCTAAATTATCTTTAACATCTCGCAAGAACTTACCTGCTTGTTGTCCATCTAAAATTCGATGATCAATAGAAAGACATAAATTAACCATATCTGCCACCTTAAAGCCTCCATCTGCGGTTGGCACAAGGCGTTTATTAATTGACTCTACTTGTAATATCGCAGCTTGTGGATGGTTAATAATTCCCATCGATTGGACTGAACCTAGTGTTCCAGTATTATTAAGAGTAAAGGTCCCTCCTTGCATTTCCTTGCTTGCTAGCGTTCCTTGTCGGACTTCTTGTGCCAAGCGATTGATTTCTTTAGCTAGCCCTGCAATCGAATAGTTATCCGCTTGTTGAATCACTGGCACATAAAGATGCTCGTCTGTCGTTACAGCTATGGATAAATTAACATCTTTATGATAAATAATTGAGCCATCATCCCAAGATGTATTGATTTTTGGATTTTTCTTTAACGCTTGAATGACTGCTTTGGCAAAAAATGGGAAGAAGCTTAGAGACAGGCCTTCTTGTTGTTTAAATTCATCTTTTAATGAATTTCTAAGTTGGACTAAGTTGGTCACATCCGCTTCCACCATTAACCAAGCGTGAGGGATTTCGTTGACACTTTGGACCATTTTTTTAGCAATTGCTTTACGTACAGGATCTGCAGAGACAATTTTATCTGTGGTTGTTTCAGTTGGACTAGCTATTGCGGCGCTTTCATTTTGCGAAGCAACTGGCTCCTCTGGAATTGAAGGGCTAGTTCCTGGACTCACTGTTTTCTCAGGTGTTCTTGCCTGTGTTGGTGTAAAGTTTGTAACATCTTTTCTAGTAATTCGACCATCACGACCTGTCCCTGTAACTTGTGTTAAATCAATCTTTTTTTCTTGGGCAATTTTAAGGACTGCTGGGGAATAACGACCATTATTTTTTTGATGGGACGTCGCAGTGCTTGTTGTTTCAGCCGTTTCATGTTCTTGCGCTTGTTCCGCACTTGCTTCTTTCACTGGTGCTAAAGTAGCTTCTTCTGTTTTTTCGGTTGTTTCTTCTGTCTCTAACGTCATCACCGCTGTTCCGATGGGCACATCTGTATCTAGAGAAATCAGAAATTCTTTTACTACACCATCAAAATCTGATGGGACTTCCGTGGTGACTTTATCAGAAACGACTTCCATTAAGGGATCATAGCGTTTCACTGACTCTCCTGGTTTAACTAACCATTGGACAATGGCTGCCTCTGTGACACTTTCGCCTAGATGAGGCATTTTGATTTCTTTTGTAGCCATATATTTTTTCCTCCTTGCTTCAATTAAAATTCTGCTAATTCCTTCATTGCTGCTAATACTTGCTCTTCATTGATTAAAAATTCTCTTTCTAAAGGTAATGCATAAGGCATGCTTGGACAATCAGGTCCTGCAAGTCTTTGGATCGGTGCATCTAAATCAAAGAGAGCATCTTCTGAAATCATTGCCGCAATTTCACTCATCACGCTGCCTTCTTTATTGTCTTCTGTTACGAGTAAGACCTTCCCTGTTTTCTTAGCTGCAGCTACTAATGTTTCGCGATCTAAAGGATATAATGAGCGAACATCGACGATTTCGGCATCAATTCCTTCAGCGGCTAGTTTTTCCGCCGCAGCTAAAGCTAATTGCAAGGTCATGCCATAACTAATCACGGTTAAATCACTACCCGTTCTAACGACATTCGCTTTGTCAATTGGTACGATATAATCATCTGCAGGCACTTCATCTTTTAGTAAACGATATAAACGCTTATGTTCGTAAAAAATGACTGGATCATCGGAACGAATCGCTGCTTTAATCATCCCTTTTGCATCATAAGGATTAGAGGGGGTCACCACTCTTAATCCTGGTTGTCCACAAAAAACTTTTTCTGTAGACTGAGAATGATACAGCCCACCACGAACACCGCCGCCATAAGGTGTCCGATAAACGATTGGCGCAGTCCAATCGCCTTTTGTTCTATAGCGCATTGTCCGAGCCTCTGATAACAATTGATTGGTTGCAGGCAAAATGTAATCCGCAAATTGAAATTCACCAATTGCGCGATAGCCCATTAAACCTAAGCCGACAGCTAAACCACCAATTAAACCTTCTGTTAACGGTGTATTAAAACAACGCTCGTCACCGTATTTAGCAGCCAAGCCCTTTGTTACACCGAACACGCCGCCTTTGTCCCCGCCGACATCTTCCCCAAAAATAACTACTTTTTCATCACGAGCCATTTCTTCAGAAATTCCTAAGTTAATTGCTTCTAAATAAGTCATCTCAGCCATTATATTTCTTCTCCTCTTCTCTTATTTTGCATACACTTCTTCTAAAATTGATGTCGGTACAGGATCTGGCATTGCTTCTGCTTCATCCGTTGCTTGATTGATTTCTGCACGAATTTCTTCATCAATTTTGGCAATGTCTTCGTCTGTTAAATAGCCCTCTTCTAATAATTGTTTTTCAAAAAGCTTCACTGCATCGTTCTTTTTCATTTCTTCAATTTCTTCTTTTGAACGATAAACAGATTGATCATCGTCAGCGGAATGAGAAGTCAAGCGAGAAACCATTAATTCAATCAATTTTGGTCCTTTTTTCCCGCGAGCCGCTTTTACTGCTTCTTTAAATGCTAGATAGACTTCAGTAAAATCACTACCATCAACGGTTACACCTTCAAAGCCATAAGCTTTCGCGCGATCGGCCATTCGTTTATTGGCATACTGTTCTTCAATTGGGACAGAAATCGCATATTCATTATTTTCAACAACAAAAATGACTGGTAATTTTTTTACGCCTGCAAAGTTCATAGCTTCTTGGACTTCTCCTTGATTGGCAGAGCCTTCCCCAGTGGTGGTCAATGCAACAAAATCAGCTTTTTGAAGTTGCGCTGCATAACCAACACCTGTCGCTAATGGCATTTGTGTACTTACTGTTGAAGAGAAGGAAACAATATTATGCTCTTTTGAACCATAATGATTCGGCATTTGACGACCATGGGAAGAAGGATCCGCTTCTTTTCCAAAACAACCCATTAAAATATCTTTGGAGGTCATGCCCCAAACCAAGCACGCGGTCATATCACGATAATACGGTAAAAAATAATCTTTTTGAGGATCAAAAGCCATCGCCATCGCTACTTGTGCAACTTCTGCCCCTTGACCAGAAATATTGAAAGAGGTCTTACCAATCCTTGTTAATTGCCACAACCGTTCGTCTAAACGACGTCCTCTTAGTACTTCACGATATGCCTGAATCAATTCTTCTTTTGATAAACCTGATTTTTTAAGCGCTTTCATTTTCATCAACCTTTCTCTATTTGTGAATCGCTAAGCCATAAGTATCTAAGGCTGCTTCTTGCAATACTTCTGTCATTGTTGGATGCGCATGGATTGCTTCGCCAATTTCAATGGGCGCGGCATCTAAATACATGGCAGTACTTGCTTCGGCAATTAAATCCGTGACATGTGGGCCAATCATAGAAACCCCTAATAAATCATCGGTATTCTTATCACGAATTACTTCTATAAAGCCATCTGTTTCTCCATAAACAAGGGATTTACCATTACCATTAAAATTAAAGGTGCCAATCACTACTTCTTTATCTGCTGGTAAAGTTTCTCTAGTATAGCCGACACTTGCTATTTCAGGATTTGTATAAACACCTCGAGGCACGTTTGTATAATTTAAAGGTTCAACTGTCTCGCCTAAAAGATGCTGAACAGCTAGCTCTCCTTCTTTCATAGCCACATGCGCTAGTTGAAGTGTATCGATACAATCGCCAATCGCATAAATATGTCCTTCTGTGGTTTGATAAAATTCATTTACTTCAATGCCTTTGTCAGTATATTTCACTGAGGTATTCTGTAACCCTAACTTATTGATATTGGGCTGACGCCCAATTGCTACCATGACTTTGTCAACGGTGAGGGTTTCTTGTCCTGCAACTTCTACTTGAACCTTTTGTCCAGTAACTTTCGCTTCTTGGACTTTGCTACCTAATAAAATGTTGATTCCTCGTTGCTCTAAACGTTTCTTTAATTCTTTAGAAATTGTTGCACTCTCATTTATAAGTAAACGATCCAAAAATTCAATGATAGTTACGTTGACACCTAAACTATTTAATAAAGAAGCCCACTCGACACCAATAACGCCACCACCAATAATTGCAATTGATTCTGGTAATTCTTCTAATTCAAGCATCCCATCAGAAGATAAGATAAATTCTTCATCCAGTGGCAAATTAGGTAACGTTTTAGGACTAGAGCCTGTCGCAATAATGACATTTTTAGGAACGATAATTTCTTCTTCCCATGTTGGATCATTAAACGTAACTGCCACTGCGCCAGAGACTGGTGAAAAAATAGAGGGACCTAAAATCGCACCTTCGCCTGCTAAAATTTTGATTTTATTTTTCTTGCATAAGCCTTCAACACCTTTGTGTAACTGCTCAATAATTCCTTTTTTTCGTTGTTGTATTTTAGAAAAATCAATGGACGCTGCCTCTGTTTCAATCCCAAAAGAAGCCGCTTGTTTTAAGGTATCAAAAACCTCTGCGCTTCTTAATAAAGCTTTTGTAGGGATACAGCCTTTGTGCAAACAAGTGCCACCTAATTTGTATTTTTCAACAATTGTGACGTTTAGCCCTTTTTGTGCGGCTCGAATTGCTGCTACATAGCCTCCTGTTCCGCCACCTAAAATCAGTAAATCTGTTTGTTCCGCCATTTTGATCACTCCTGCTCAATTTTTGCTTCACTATAATTTAAAGCTTGTTCTTCCCCTGTTAATACTCGATTGACGCCTTCATATAAAGCAGCCATCTCCATTTCACCTGGGTAAACCTTAATTGGTGCAATCCAAGTGACTTTTTGACTAATTTCTTGAACAACGGTTTGCGAATAGGCTGCGCCCCCTGTTAAAATAATTGCATCAATTGTGCCTTCAAGAACCACGGCCATCTCGCCAATACTTTTTGCGATTTGGTAACACATTCCTTTTAAATAGTAATTTGCTGTTTGATCACCTGCAGCTATTTGTGCTTGGATATGCCGTAAATCTGTTTCACCTAGGTATGATTTAAGACCGCTATTACCCGCAATTAGCTTTTTCACTTGGCTAATCGTCAACTCCTGTTCAAGTATCCATTGCGCAAATTCAACGAGCGGTAAGGCGCCACTGCGTTCAGGCGTATAAGGACCTTCACCATCAAGCCCATTTACCACATCCACCATGCGGCCTTTTTGATGCGCCCCCAAGCTAATGCCCCCACCTAAATGAACAACGATAAAATTGCTTTGCTCATATGTTTTTCCTAAATCCTCAGCGATTTTTCGAGCGACCGCTTTTTGATTTAAGGCGTGACCAACGCTACGCCGCTGAATGCCTTTTAATCCAGAAATCCTGGCTAATGGCTGTAGCTCATCTACAACAACAGGATCGACAATAAAGGCTGGTACGTGATATTTTTCTGCAAACTCATTAGCTAAAATCGCCCCTAAATTTGAAGCATGGGTATTAAAGCGTTCTGTCCGCAAGTCTTCTAGCATTTGTTGATCGACAAGATACGTACCGCCAGGAATAGGCTTAAGCAAACCACCACGCCCTACGACAGCGGCTAATTGTGTGATGTTATGTGTTTCTAAAAATTCCTCGATCATTTGTTTTCGAAATGGTGTTTGACTGACAACATTTTCAAAAGGTGCCAATTCTTGGACGCTATGTCTAAGCGTTTCTTCCGCCAAGCAATCATGATTAGCAAAAAGCGCTAACTTAGTGGAGGTCGAGCCAGGATTAATAACCAATACTGTTTCCATTGTTTTCTGCTCCTTTTTTTAAACTTGTCTCATGGCAAATCTTAATGAATGGAATTTGCTTTCTGTCGAATCGCTTCTAGATGTTAAAACGACTGGGACTTTTGTGCCAACAATCGTTCCTCCCACCTTGGCGTGCCCAAACAAGGTTAATGATTTGTATAAACAATTTCCAACATCAATAGTTGGAACCACTAAAATATCTGCATCCCCCATGATAGGACCGCTGTAACGTTTATGCGCAACCGCTTCTTCAGAGGTCGCTAAATCAAGCGAAAGTGGACCAAAAACCGTAGCCTCTTGTTGATTATTAAAATGTGCCGTGACTTCTTTTGCTAAAACAGACGAAGGCATTTTAGGATTGAAATTTTCCGCTGCGCTTAACAAAGCAATTTTCGGGTGGTGCAGTCCCAATTTTTGGGCGACTTCTTTAGCATTTTCAACAATTTCAATGAGGGTCGCTTGAGTGGGGGCGATATTCATCGCACAATCGGTTAACAAGAAGGTTTTTCCCGCAGGCAGCTCCACCATTGCTACATGGGAAAGAATCGGTTTATTTTTTAATTGATGCTCACTTTTCAACATTTCTTTTAGTAATGTGTGGGTCTGAATAATTCCTTTCAATAAAATTTGTGCTTGACCGGTTGCAACTAAACTGACAGCTTCCTGTGCTACCGCGGCCTCATCTGAGCAATGAACATATTTCCAGAGATTTTCAGTATCAAGATTTTCATTTGTATCAAATACAATAAACTGCAACGGTTGCTCGGCTTCTTTTAGTGCTTTTTTAACTAGCTGTAAAATCTCTGGTTGTGAACCTCCTGCAATTGAAACAGTGATCATTTTCTCACCTCATTTTTCTTCTTTACACTTTAAATCTACCTCAGTATGTAAGCGCATACAAATTGTTAATTTTTATGCCCTTATTAATATTTTTTATAGAGAAGGAAAAGCTTAGTAAATCAAGCTTTTCTTTCTCTAAACAATTGTTATCTAATTTACTTTTCATGAAAAAACTTCTTTTCTTAGAATGAAAGGAAAACTTATGCTTCGGCACAGCTGTTTATTTATGTCAGATCCTAAAGCATGTTATACTTTAGATACTTATTTTTAGGAGGAATTAAATGGCACTACTACTATTCTTTTTGTTTATCGCCCTACTAGGATTTGGTATATTAAAAATTAATAACCGCAGTATCCTCGGCGGTATCACTCTGGCTTCTGGCACCTTATTGTCATTAGTCACCTTACTATTTATCGGACTAGACAAAATTTATTTACATTTTAAGAATGGCGACCTAATTACCTTGGCGATTGCTTATCTATTAATTCCCGCTGTGTTTATCGGCATTTGCCTTTACTTTATTTTTAACTCACGTACGATGCAAACGAAAGAAGGCAAAAGTGTCACGGCTAAATTGTCTGCTGGCCTAGGGCTGAACTTATTAATTGCTTTACCCGCCTTTCTATATTTATTATCAGTTGGCACAGCGCAAATACCTTATGTGCTTTTTCTGTTCTTACTTTTTCTATTGTTAATGGATCTTTTACTGACCTTTCTATTTGCTGCTTACGTCTTGTATTCATGGATGTACCAAATGATTCCTTTAAAAAAAGCGGTTGATTATATCATTGTTTTAGGTTCGGGAATTCGTAGCGAGGAAGTGCCTCCACTTTTGAAGAGTCGGTTAGATAAAGGGATTGAATATTATGAAAAAAATCCCACCGCTAAATTTGTAGTCAGCGGTGGTCAAGGTCCTGACGAACCTGTGGCCGAAGCTTTCGCAATGAAAAAATATTTGCTTTCACAAAATATTCCTGCGGAAGCAATTTTGATGGAGGACCAATCCACAACCACTTATGAAAATATGTTGTTTTCTAAAGCAATCATTCAGGCGGATTGGCAAAAGATGCCGTCTGATTCTAAACAACCCTCTGTTATTTTTTCAACAAATAACTATCATGTCTTACGAGGAGCCATGTATGCCCATCGTGTCGGCTTAAAAGCTGAAGGTGTTGGAGCACCAACTGCCTTATATTTTTTACCAACTGCTCTAATCCGAGAATACATTGCCTTACTGGTTCATGATAAGCGAATTATGTTTTTTGTTTTTCTACTTGTCACTCTTCTTTTAGGGATCAGTAGCTTACCTATCTAAAAAACAGCGGCTCACATTTTGGTGAGTCGCTGTTTTTATTCTTTTATTATAAAAAATTTAATGAACGTAATTGGCTATCAATGCAATCAGCCATAAATGAAGCGGATAGAATCCGTAAAATAAATATTTGAAAAACGGTGCTTTGCTCCCTCTCTCACCATTGTAAAGCGATATAAAGGGTAACACAGTGATAAACATAAAATCAGAATTATAAGCTAACATTTCAATTGTCGTTGGCCAATCTCCCAACCATTGAAAACTTGTAACTAAGAAAAAGAGCGCTAATGCACCATATAAACAGTTCCGTAAGACAAGTCTCTTTCTGGCAAGATACGTAATCAACATAAAAGGTAACATCACAACGCCACCTTCAGCAAACATTGCTCCTATTCCTAAAATGGCTAATATACTAATCAATAAAACAATTTTTAAACTGATTTTTGGCATCTCTAGCATCGCTTTTGTCACAATTAACATACTGACACCAAGGGCTAAGGTGAAGAAAATATTGTTGTGAACAGCGACAGCTGGATTATTCACTAAATGATTTAGCAGCGTATTTCCAACAAACATGATTGCTGCCCAAATATACAAACGACCATTGTAACGATAAACATTCCGTGTATAGTTGAACCCTTCTACAGCCATGTAACCAAAAAACACACCGACACAACGAGTAATTACATGAAAAATCAGTGCCCATTCTGGCGGAACAAAATAACTAATATGGTCAAGAACCATTAACCCCATCATCAATAACTTTAAGCGATTTGCGTTCATGAATCGTCTCCTTTATTTTTTCTACAGAAACTATCATATCTTTTTATATAACAGAAAACAACGAACATTCTTGTTAGATTCAACCATTCTTTTTGTCACTTTCGTTAAACTTGGTACCGCAAAGATAAATCTTCAAATAAATAATGTTGGTATTTAAATTGTTCAAAATGAATTTTTCGAATTTCTTGCTTAATGGCTATTAAGCATTCATCGACCGTCATCAATGATTCTTCTTTTAGAAGCGCCTCTTCTATTAATAATTTACATTGGCAATCAATCAATAAAAGTTGACTATAAAATGTGTAAAATGTTTCTTTATTTAATTTTTCAATCAAATTTTTAGCTTGATTCTGCAGCTTTTGATAACATTTGGTCAATTTTTGGTAATCCATTAAATCAACTAACTGACCTTGTTTTAACATGTTACTAAAGTCTAAATCCCAAAGCATTTCTTTAGTCGGCTGTTGCAATAAATAATACATAGAATGACTACTAATAATTTCAGTGGTCGGTTCTTCAATTGTTTCATAAAAAGTCACAAAATATTCTCGCTCAATCACAGTAATAATTTCTTCTTCTGAAAGCTCACAATCTTCTAAATTTTGATAGAATATCAATAATTTAATCCGCTCATCTATTTTATTCAGCGAAGCGACTAATTCAGGAAAAAGAACCGACTGACAATTTTCTACTAATTCTCTTGCCTTATTTTGTTCATTTTTATAAAAGTTGTATAACTTTTTCCGCTGTTTTAACGAGTTTAGTAAGTTATCGGGTATATTCCAGTAATATTGTTTCTTCATAGCATTCCCACTCTTCTTTTTTATGTACAATTTTACAAAATTGGTCTTAGCCAATTTCGTCTCTAGTTATTCTATCAAAAAAGTGACGCTTTTTTACTGACAATAATTACTCGTTTTACGCCCAAAAAGTGAAAATTCAGCTGTTAAGTAATTATTGGGGCTTGTTTCCCGCGGGCCGAAAAAACTTTTTCCTTTTAAAAGTCCAGAAAAAGACCTACACTAGAGATAGACAAACGTTGGAGGGATTTAAATGGATTTACACTTAACGAATAAATTAGCATTAATTACTGGTTCAACCAAAGGAATTGGCAAAGCAATTGCGATTGAAATGGCTCGTGAAGGGACCGATGTCATTATCAATGGGCGCAATGAAGCCGAAGTAATCAAAGTTGTTGAAGAAATACAAACAATGTTTCCAGACACTCATCCTCAAGCAGGAACTGCCGATATTTCCATTGAAAGTCAACGAACTACTTTACTTGAAAAATTCCCTAAAGTCGACATTTTAGTGAATAATATGGGGATTTTTGAACCAATGGAATACTGGGACATCGATGACGCCACTTGGGAAAAATTTTTTACTGTGAACGTGTTGTCAGGCAATGCATTAGCAAAAGCTTATCTACCTAAAATGCTTGCACAAGATTTTGGTCGCATTATTTTCATCGCTAGCGAAGAAGCAGTGATGCCTTCTGGCGAAATGCCCCAATATAGCATGACAAAAACGATGAATCTTTCCTTAGCTAAAAGTTTATCCAACTTAACTGTCGGCACACATGTCACCGTTAACACGGTTATGCCTGGCTCAACCCTTACCGAAGGTGTAGAAAAAATGTTGGAAGATATGTACGCTGGTTCAGACATTCCCAAAGAGGATTGGGAAAAAGATTTCATGAAAAATCATCGTTCTCGTTCACAAATCCAACGGCTCATTCGACCAGAAGAAATTGGTCGTTTTGTTACCTTTGTGGCCAGCCCGGATTCTTCTTCATTCTCAGGCGAAGCCTTAAGAATCGATGGCGGCTTAGTTCCAACGATCTTCTAAATTAAACAAAAAAGACAGCCAGCAAAAATTCACATTTTTTGCTGGCTGTCTTTTTAAGCATATTAATTGATTACTTACCAAAAGTAAGTTATATTTATCTCGAATTCGAAATAAAAAGAGGTGAAACAATGAGCCAACAGCAAGAAGCTTTAAAAGCCTATATCGGTTTATTAAGAACCAGCCATCAACTAGAGCAACTTGCCAAGCAAGATGTTACTTGTTATGACTTAAACATTACAGAATTTTCAGTATTAGAGCTGTTACTCCATAAAGGTCCTCAGACCATCCAAAAAATTAAGGAGAAAATTTTAATTGCTAGCAGTAGCACCACTTATGTTATTGACCAATTACATAAAAAAGGCTATGTAACGCGCACCCCCAGTGAAAAAGACCGACGCATTACTTACGTCGAATTAACAGAAGCTGGAAAAACATTAATTGAAGAAATTTTCCCGACGCATGCAAAGCGAATTGCAGAAGCATTTGAACAACTCTCTTCCGAAGAATTAACACTTCTTCAAAAAACTTTACGAAAAATAACAAATGAAACGAAATGAGGAAATAATGATGAAAAAAGAAGATCAATTATTAGGAATCCACCACGTTACAGCTATGACAAGTGATGCAGAAAAAAACTATCACTTCTTTACGGATGTTTTAGGGATGCGTTTAGTCAAAAAAACAGTAAATCAAGATGATATCTATACTTACCATACCTATTTTGCTGATGATTTGGGTACACCAGGTACAACCATGACCTTTTTCGATTTTCCCAATAACCCTAAAGGATTAAAAGGAACCAATACAATTTCAAGAACAGGGTTCCGGGTTCCTTCAGATGCAGCTTTGACTTATTATGAAAATCGCTTCAATGAATTTGCGGTCAAACACACAGGTATTTCTGAAGAATTCGGGAAAAAGGTCCTTCGCTTTTGGGATTTTGATGATCAAGCGTATCAATTAATCTCTGATGAATTAAATCAGGGTGTTGCAGCGGGCACCCCTTGGAAAAAAGGACCTGTTCCAACAGAATTTGCGATTTATGGATTAGGACCTGTCGAAATAGCTATTTCCTATTTTCATGAATTCAAAGAAGTCTTTGAAGAAATTCTAGGCTTTCACGTAGTGGCACAAGAAGGCAATCGCTATTTACTTGAAGTTGGCCAAGGTGGCAATGGTGCCCAAGTCGTTTTGGTAGACGATGATACTAGCTCACAAGCACAACAAGGATATGGTGAAGTACATCACGTTGCATTCCGCTTAGCGGATCGCAAATCACTTGGGACTTGGCAAGCGCTCTTTGATCATTTAGGATTACAAAACTCTGGCTATGTCGATCGTTATTACTTTGAATCATTGTATGTTCGTATTGGGCATATTTTAGTCGAATTAGCCACCGATGAACCAGGATTTATGGGGGATGAACCTTACGAAACATTAGGAGAAAAGTTATCTCTTGCGCCATTTTTAGAAAACCGTCGTGAGTATATTGAGAGTGTTATCAAGCCTTTCAATACAAAACGAGCCTAAGGAGGAAAAAACATGCATTCAATTTTTAAAAAAGGACATCCTGAAGCACCTGTCTTTGTGCTACTTCACGGTACAGGTGGTGATGAAACATCTCTCCTACCAATTGCCCAAGAACTAAATAAACAAGCTACTGTACTAAGTATTCGTGGTGATGTTTCAGAAAATGGAATGAATCGTTATTTTAAGCGCCTAGCGGAAGGTCATTATGACTTAGAAGATCTAGAAAAACGCGGTGAGGCGCTTCATAAGTTTATTCAACAAGCCGCTAACGAGCATCAATTTTCATTGGATAAAATTATTTTTATTGGCTATTCAAATGGGGCCAATATCGCTATTCAATTATTGCTTACTCATCCCGGCAGCTACCATCAAGCTGTCCTCTATCATCCCATGTTTCCTGTTGAATTGACCAATCAACCAGACTTGACCGCCACTTCTGTTTTATTATCTCTAGGAGAGCATGACCCGATTGTCCCACTTCCTGAAAGTATGCGTGTGATTCAATTATTTCAGAATCATGGAGCAACCGTACAAGAGGTTTGGACACAAAGTCATCAATTAACTTATCAAGAAATTAAGGAAACACAAACTTGGTTGGCACATCTGTCCTCTTAACAAAAAATGGGTCCTAAGTCGAAATGACTTAGGACCCACTTTTTCTATTTTAAGATAATTCACTGTCTGAGCTTCTTTTTATTCTGCCATTTGAACAACTATTTTACCAACTGCATGGTGCGTTTCACTGAGTGCATGTGCATCATAAATCCCTTGTCTAGAAAAAGGGAAAACTTCACCAATAATTGATTTCACTTTTCCAGCTGCCATCAAATCAGCAATTTTTTGTAATTGTTCTCCATTTGGTTGAAGCCAAATACTTTCAGCAGAAATATTTTTTTCGGCTGCCAATTGTTTATCTTCAATGCCCACAATTGAAACAAGACGACCTGTGTTTGGTTTTAAGACGTCAAAACTATTTTTTTGAACCTCACCACCCATTGTATCAAAAACCAAATCAACATCAGTTAATACCTCTGCAAAATTCGTTGTATGATAATCAATCACTTCATCTGCACCAATTTTTTTCAGTAAGGCATGATTTTTTGCGCTAGCGGTCGTGATGACATGTGCGCCCGCTTCTTTTGCTAGTTGAATCGCATAAGTACCAACCCCACCTGCACCAGCATGAATTAAAACAGTTTCTCCTTCTTTAAGGTGACCATGATCAAACAATGCTTGCCAAGCGGTTAAACCAGCCAACGGAACGGCAGCAGCTTCTTCAAAGCTAATTGTTTCAGGGATTTTTGCTAATAAATAATCATCCACAATCGTTACTTCTGCATAAGTGCCAAAACGAGTAGTTTCAGGACGAGCAAAAACTTTATCGCCAACTTGCCAATCCGTTACTTGACTCCCCACCTCTGTAATCACACCAGCGACATCCCAACCAAGAATAATCGGAAAGGACCAATCAAACATCTGTTTTAAATATCCTTCACGCAATTTCCAATCAATCGGATTAATTGATGTCGCGTATTCCTTTACCAACACTTGATGTTCCGATAATTTCGGCAGTGTTACTTCTGCTTCTTCAAGTACCTCTTTACTTCCGTACTGATTAATCACAACAGCTTTCATATACCAACTTCCTCTCATTTGTTTCATTTTTCACACTTTTAGTATACGCCTATTGCCTTCTTTTTATATAAGAATATGCTTTAGTTAAATTGAGAGAAAGTGTATTCATTATTAATCGCAATCTGTTTTAATTTAATTAGTTATGCATTTACGCGTTTAATTTCACGATGTTTATTCAATAAATAGGTCAAACCAAGATTAATGCCCACAAAGCAACTGATTGTCAGAAGAAGTGGCAGGACAGTAAAACCAGTGGATTGATAACCCACCATTGTTTGCAAGACGTGGAGCATTCTCAGGCGCATTGGTGCCCCCCCTAATTGTGCAATCGTGCCCAGTAAAATAGGAATCATTAATAACAGCAATAAAACAATGAGTTTTTTTACGCCATCTATCCGATCATTAAAGACACCTGCTAACAAACCAAGTGAGCCGCTAAGCATTAGTAAGATAAAAAAGAGCAACCACGACATGAAAAAGTTTCCTTGCGCATAGACATCAATTAATTTCATTGATAATTGAAAATGAGAAATGAAATTGCCGCTAAATACTTTAATCAGTACAAGTACAACGAAGGATCCAACCAAAGATAAAATAGCATTACTTACAAAATTCACCAAAAAAATCGTCCAGCGGGAAAGCCCGTTTTGAATAAACAGTTTAAAATCTGTGTTTACCCCTAAAAATGATAGTATCCCCATAAAAACCAGACAAGGAATTACTGCATCAGAGCTGACAGTATTTACGTCGTTAGAAAAGAGCAAGCCAATAAGAGGAAAAAGAATGCCGAACAAAGCATAAAAGCCAAAATAAATTGCTAAAGAACGGACTTGATAAATAACACGATACTGCAAAGCTGTTTTAAATTTCATTTTACTTTTCCTTCTTTCTATTGGTTAATTGCACAAAATATGTTTGTAAATTTAGCGGCGCAATTTGAACCTCTGCTTTTTCAGTCGGCAAGTCGCCGTACACGTAAGCCGTAACTGCCCCACCTAAAGTATCCATGCCTAAGATTTCCAATGACTGAGTATAGCGCTCTACTTGTTCTTTCGGCCCAGAAACAATGCGACCGTTTTTCAAAATTGTTTCAATAGATTCTGCGCGAATCAATTTTCCTTGATCAATGATGATAATATCTTCTAATAAATTCGCAATTTCTTCAATCAAATGGGTGGAAATCACAAACGTACGGGGACGTTCTTGGTATGTCTCAATTAAATAAGTATAAAATAATTCCCGATGATTGGCGTCTAAACCTAAGACTGGCTCATCTAAAAAAATATACTCACAGGGGACGGATAGCGCCACTATTAGTTTAGCAATACTCCGATAACCAGTTGATAATTTTTTGAATGTCTTTTTACCATCTAAACCAAAATCGCTTAACATTTGTTCGGCTAAAGACCAGTCAAAGGATCCATAAAAACCTTCAGTCGTTTTAAAAATATCTTTAATTTTTAACTGAGGAGGAAATAAATTATCTTCACTCATTAAGTAAATATGATTCAAAGCAGTCTCATTATCGGTCACTGTTTCTCCCGCCAATTGAACGGAACCTGAAGTGGCAAAACTTCGATTATTAATGATATTTAATAACGTACTTTTACCAGCCCCGTTTCTGCCTAAGAGCCCATAAATCGTTTCTTTTTCAAAAGTAATTGAAATATTATCTAGTGCTTTTTTTTGATGATATTTTTTGCTTACTGATTCCACCCGCAAACTCATGCGTCATACCCTCTTTCAATTAGTTGTTTTAATTGTTCAGCTGTAATCCCTAATTTTTTTGCTTCTGCGACAACTTCTAAGACTTCTTTATTTAAAAATTCTTCTTTCCGTGCACTTCTTACTCTCTCTTGAGCGCCTGGTAAAACAAACATGCCAATCCCCCGTTTCTTTTCAATCAGCTGTCGTTCTACTAATAAATTCATTCCTTTTAAAACGGTGGCTGGATTGATTTGATAACTTTTTGATATTTCTGTGGTTGAGGGAATTTGTTCGCCTTCTAAGTAAGCGCCATTAAAAATTCCTTCGGCAATCTGATCGGCTACTTGCTGAAATAAAGGCTTTTCCCCCGAAAAATTAAATTCCATTTTTACACCTCACTTAAACGGTTAACTACTTATGTAACTAACTATATATCCTAGAAATTCTTTTGTCAATAAAAAAACCATTGTTTCCAAAGAAATTTTTCTTTGAAAACAATGGCTATACTTTTGAGTTTATTGAATGGTTTCGTTCTTATAGGGTTCCATTGTATAACAATTCATCGGTTGTTTCGTTGACAATTTTTAAGCGATTTTGTTTTTTTATCAAAATACTTTTATAGGTCGTTCCTGTAGCCTTTTCTTCCATCACAAGAATGCGTTTATACTCATTATCAGTGACTTTCTTAATCGTTGTTTGATTTAAGGACGGGATTTTTTCTTTTAGCGTTTTTTCTTCCGCCAGACCTTTTAAGATTTCTGATTCTGTAGTGGAACTTGTGGGTTTATTAGAATCGCTTGATACACCTTCGTTATTAGACACACTTTCAGATGACTTGCGACTTGATTCAGTTACTTTAGGCTGTGATGATTCACTGGTATTGGTTGAATTCATTTGAGTTTGGGTTTGATTCCCACATGCACCAATTAGCAACCCAACGCCTAAGATAGAACTTGCTAAAATTGTTTTTCTAATCATTTGCATGACCTCCTACATCTATCATTACTTTAACCTTAACATTTTTCAGCTAAGAGAACAATTTTTCAGATTAGAAAAGACCACTAGTCGTTATTTAAATAAACGAACTAGTGGTCTTACTTATTTAGGAATGATCTTCATATGAGTGAGTGGGTAATAAACAAATTGTGCTTTCCCTAAGATTTGATCTGCATGTATTGCACCAAAAGAACGGCTGTCTTTGGACATACGGCGATTATCACCAAGCACAAAATAGCTATCTTTAGGTAACTTTTCTTGCATTAACAATTCTTTTGAATCAAAATTCGTAGTGTAAGGCATCGTTTCATGATCTTTTTTTCTGTTTTTAGTTAAATACGGTTCAGCGATTGGCTGATTATTGACATATAATTGATCGTTTTCGTAACGCACAGCTTCCCCTGGTAAACCAATCACACGTTTAATCAGAATCGATCCTGTGTCTGTTTTAAAGACCACCACATCAAACCGTTTAATGGCGGAGAATTTTTCCATCACAATCATATCTCCTTGATTCAAGGTTTTTTGCATAGAATGGCCATCCACCCGAACAGGAATCAGGAAAAATCCTCTTAAAATAAAAACGGCTACGATTGCTGGTACTAAAATTTTCAGAAAGTACATTAAATACCCAACATAATCACGTTTCTTCTTCAACTTCGTGCCACCTTTTTTCTAATTTTTTTGAATTTCTTTGACTGCTGTATCGTAGGCAGCGTCATTTTCAAGAATTAATTTACCTAAAGTGGCTTCAATTTTTGTGGCTGTTTCATTGTCGATTTCTCCAGTTACAGGCAAGCCATTTTTCTGTTGAAGATCGCTAACCGCTGCTTTTGTTTCTGCGGTGTAGTTTGCATTGTTTTCATCAACAGGATACGCTAATACAGCTAAAATAGCATTTAAGTTCTGAATATCTTCAGATTGATCTCCTTCTTTTAGCGTTTTATCGCGAGGAATCAATTTTAAATAGGCATACTCTGGGTAATCAGCTTTGATGGTTGGTTCAATTCCTTTTTCGTTGATCCATTCGCCTTTTGGTGTTAACCATTTTAAAACAGTCAATTTTATTTCGGTTTGGTCATTTAAATCCTTCACCGTTTGGACCGTTCCTTTGCCAAATGTTTTCGTTCCAATTAATGGGACATTCGCAGATTCATGCAGTGCTGCAGCAAAAATTTCGGATGCACTGGCACTATTGCCATCAATGATAACTGCAACAGGTTCTTTTACTTTAAAGCCGTCGTCTAATTCTTTGGAAGCAACTTCTTTCATCGTACGTCCTTTTTTGTCTTCAAATTGAACAATTGTTTCGCCATTTTTTAAAAACATACTGGCCATTCGCTCTGCTTGATCTAGCAGTCCACCAGGATTTTGGCGTACATCAATTACAAAGGATTTAGCTCCTTTGTCTCGTAAATTCGTGATTGTTTCTTTCAATTCTTGATATGTTTTTTTACCAAAGGACGTAATTTTAATCGAGCCAATTTGTGCATCTTTTTTGTCTAACTCACCAGTCACTGTTTTAACGGGAATTTTCCCACGTTTGATTGAGATATTTTTAGTTTCTCCCTCTCTTTGGATAGTCAATTCAACGGAAGTTCCTTTTTTACCTCGGACTTTTGAGACGACTTCTGCTAGTTTCATCCCTTTTGTAGCTGTACCATCAACCTTTTCAATAATATCGCCTTCTTTGATTCCCGCTTTTTCAGCTGGGGAATCTGCTACAGGGGCCTCTGCTACAACTGGTTCGCCATCTTTCATTGTCATAGTGGCACCAATTCCTTCAAAATCACCAGATAAGCTTTCGTTTAAATCATTGGCAGCAGATTCATTTAGATAAGTTGAGTATGGGTCTCCAATGGCTTCAGACATGCCTTTTAAGGCGCCTTCAACTAATTCATTTTTATCTACTTCACCTACATAATTGGTACTAATTTCATTATATAAATCCTGCACTTTGCTTAAATCAGCATTGGTAATTGCCCCTTCTTGACTCATCTTTTTAACACGATGATCAAAATAAATATAACTACTTCCTCCAGCTAAAAATGCGACACAGAGGAGCGAAATAATATATTGATAAAAAGGAACAGTTCGTTTGTTCTTCATAGATTTCATCTCATTTCTAACAAATTCGTCACTACTTTTGTTTACTATAACATGAATGAAAAAAGAGGTCGGGACAGAAGCGTTTAACTCCGAGAAATAAGAAGGAATTTCCAAAAATTGTTCTTTAATTTTTGGAGAATTCCGGCTTATTTCCGAAGGAGTTGCTTCTGTTCCCGCCGTTTATCAGTTTTTGAGCGTGGAGCAAAAATCCAAAGTGATTTTTGTCCCACGCTCTGGATTTATTTATTGTTTTCAAGGTACTTTTCCCATAACTCATCAAAGATGTCCATGTTGCTTAAATAGTCAGCATTCATTTCTAAATAAGAAGAAAGTTCATGATAATCCTCGGTTTGTTTTGGAAACTGAATATCTTTGGCCGCTTCATTGGCAAAATCAGTTTCAGGATCTTTAGCCGGACCTTTTAATGTCATTAAGTAATGGTAAAAGCTTCGTCTCATGTAAATTAGTCACTCCATTTTTCTTCAATAAATTCACTTCTACGTTGATGGGACAATCCATAACGCAAAGCGTCTTTTTTATAAAAGTCTTGATGGTATTCTTCAGCAGGATAAAATGGTGCTGCTGGTTCGATGGTGGTAACAATTGGTTCTGTAAAACGTCCACTATTAGCTAGACGTTCTTTACTTTTCTCAGCAATTTCTTTTTGTTCTTGAGAACGATAAAAAATAACTGGCCGATAATTATCGCCGCGGTCTTGAAACTGACCGAAAGCATCAGTAGGATCCGTTTGTTGCCAATAAATATCCACTAATTGTTCGTAAGAAATAATCGCTGGATCAAAAGTGATTTCTACTGCTTCCGTATGGCCTGTTGTGTGTGTTAGAACCTGTTCATATGTTGGATTAGGCACGTGCCCACCTGTATAACCCGAAACAACTGAGATAATCCCTGGTTGTGTATCAAAAGGCTGCACCATACACCAGAAACAGCCGCCTGCAAAAATTGCTTTTTCTTCCATCTCTAACACTCCTTTTTTATTTCTCTTTTGGCAAGTATATATTCATCCGAATGTCATCGTCAACTAAATTAATCTTTTCTGCTCGAACAAATAGACCATTTTGCATTCTAAACTGATCTAAACGTAATAAAACAGTTTGATCATCTGGATTGATTTCAACCCATTTAGGTAGTTTGTAAGAACGTTTAGCAAATTTCAATACTTCTTTAATTGGCAAGCCTAGCGTTCCTATAGATAAACTTTTTGCTTTTAATTGTACATTGCCATTCGCCATCACGTAAGGATCAAAATATAAGTAAAAAGGAATGTCATGCCCTAACACCTGAAATGTTCCATTTAATAAAGCATCATTTTCTAAATAAAATTTATATTTGATCTCCGAACCTTTTTGAAAGTCAGCTAAATAAAAGTCAATCAGTTTGTTCACTTGTTGTTTTTTTGA
Source organism: Enterococcus sp. DIV1537a (assembly GCF_051712085.1). Classification (NCBI taxonomy): domain Bacteria; kingdom Bacillati; phylum Bacillota; class Bacilli; order Lactobacillales; family Enterococcaceae; genus Enterococcus; species Enterococcus sp. DIV1537a. The sequence continues at coordinate 1,483,698 of NZ_JBIOOE010000001.1, forward strand.
CTGAATGGTGACGACTGGCTCGCCTTCTTTTTCAACAATTGCTGGTATTTTCTTTAAATCTGGTTCGCGAACTTGTGTTGCTCGAAATGTCACGAAAGCTACACTACCAATGACTAAACCCACTAGAATAAGAAAAGCGATTTTCCAGGGATTTCGTTTAAGATTGGTTGGTTGTGTCTTTTTAATTGATTTACTTGTTTTTGGCTTTTCTTCATTCATTTTATTCACTACCTTCTGATTTGGTTATCCATTCTTTCTCAGTCTTGACCATTTCATCCCGGACAGCTCCGGCCATAATTTGGTAGCCAAGATTATTCGGATGGAAGCGATCTTCTTCATATAACAAATTGTTTAAATCCTCTTTGCTAGCACTACTTCCTGTAGTTTCTGAGTCGCCACCAGTTACGCCAACTTCATCGCCACGACCTTTATAGAGTAAATCATTGATAGGAATGAAATAGGCTCGTTTTTGCTCTTGAACCATTTCTTCGGTTGCTTGATTCCAGTTATCAACGATTTCTTGCATTTCTGTAATTTCGGAAAAGTTTAAGTAGAAGGGATTGTAAATTCCTAAGACATAAATAGGGGCCTTCTTGTTGTACTCTCGGATTTCTTCAAGTAGTCGTCTTACTCGGCGTTGATAGGCTTTTTGTGGACGATTGAACGAGCTGACTTTCAAGTCGAAAATATTACTACTAATTACTTTCATTAAGTCATTTCCACCAACCGTTAGCGTAATCACGTCCGCAGAGGCAAGGCCCTTTTGAATTTCAGGTTTCTCTTTGATTCGTTTTAAAATTTGATCACTACGATCCCCATTTTTCCCAAAATTGTCTGTTTGAACACCGTTCAAGTTGTAGTGTTCTTTTAAATCATCCGCCACAATAGGAACAAAACCTCCACTATTCGTCAAATCGCCAATTCCTTCAGTTAAAGAATCACCAATTGCTGTATAATGAATGACTTCTTTTTGATTTTTTTGAGCAGTTGTGGCCACTTTCTCTTGCTTTAATAGTGGTTTTGCTTTGGGGATGGCCACACTTAACAATGTAAAAACACCTAGCGCAATGAGGATAGGTGTTAAGACGGTCAGCAAAATATGCTGTGTTTGTTTTTTCATCTTCGTCACTTCCTTTTAAATAAACTAACAAGAAATTTTCCTTTTCTTGTTAGAAAGAGGTTGCGTCTACTCATTTAAGAGTGAGACCCAACCTCGTTATTTCTTAGTCTGTATAGTACATAATAGCAAAGGCATTTTTTCCTGTATGTGTTGCAATGACTGGATTCGTATGTAATACGGGAATATCCATGTCTTTAAAGATTGCTTGTAATCCTTCTTTGAATCCATTTGCTAGTTCTAGCCCATCCGCATGAGAAATGCCAATTTGTCGAACATTTGGAATCTTACTTAATTCTGATTTCAATTCGTCAAACCATTTATTAAACGTTTTAACGCCTCGGCCTTTCGCTACAGGAATCAATTCCGTATTTTCAAAGTCCATGACAACTTTCATATTAAAAATGTTTGATAATAATCCTGTTGTACGGCTGATTCGTCCACCTTTAACCAAATTATCTAATGTTGAAATGCCAATGTATAATTTAGTATTTTGTTTGACGCGTTCAATTTCAGCTAAAATTTCTGGAACACCCGCTCCCGCTTGTGCCAATTTTGCTGCTTGAATGACTTGGAAAGACAAACCTTGGTCTGTAAAATCGCTATCAATCACCGTTACTTTACTTGATGATAAGTTGCTAGCTTGACGGGCCGCTTCAACCGTTCCACTTAAGCCTTTTGTCATGTGAATCGAAATTACTTCACTGCCATCTTCACCTAAGCGATCATATAATTCTACAAATTCACCAATTGGTGGTTGACTGGTTTTGGGTAAGGCCTTCGCATTAGCCATCATGTCCATAAATTTTTCGCCTGGCAAATGATCATCATCTGGATAAACAACGCCATCAACCATAATTGATAAAGGCATCATATGGATATTTAATTCATCTCTAAGACTTTTTTCCATCGTACATGAAGAATCCGTTACGATTTTAACGTTTGTCATAAATTTATCACTCTTTCTTTAAAAGGAACCTGTTTTCATGGTAGAATACCATTAAACGGTTAATTATCTAGTTATAGTATAACAGACACTGCCGAATTTTTCATCAAATTAAAATAAAGGAAGTGAATTTATTGGAAAAAACGCATTTCTCAAAAAAATACCTAATCGTGAACGAAGTCTTAAATGCAGTTACACATGGCATAGGCGCAGGTTTAAGTATTGCTGGCTTAGTCATTTTACTTGTTAAAGGAGCTCGTTTAGGTTCACCAATTCACGTGGTATCTTATGCTATTTATGGCTCCATGTTGATTCTACTTTTTTTATCTTCAACGTTATTTCATAGTTTAATTTTTACAAGAGCCAAAAAGGTCTTTCAGGTCTTCGATCATAGTTCTATTTTCTTATTGATTGCTGGCAGCTATACGCCTTTTTGCTTAATTAGTATTGGCGGTTGGTTAGGTTGGACCTTATTTAGTTTAGTCTGGTTAATCGCCATCGTCGGTATTGTCTATAAATCCCTCACGTTGCATAAACAAGAAACAGTGAAAAACATTTCAACGATTATTTATATTGTTTTAGGTTGGCTCTGTATCATCGCTGCTCGTCCGTTATATGAATCTCTTGGATTTACAGGAACAGCGTTATTGGTCGCAGGAGGCGTGTCTTACACATTAGGTGCAGCCTTCTATTCATTGAAAAATGTGCGGTTTATGCATGTAGTTTGGCATTTGTTCGTCATGCTTGCAGCGATCCTCATGTATTTTTCTGTTCTCTTTTATACGTAACCACAGCACAATAAGAACACGATGCTCAAAGCATCGTGTTCTTTTATTGCCCTAAATCTCTTTATTATAAAGGATTATTCTTCTTTTCGAATTATTTTAACATAAATTAGTAGAAAAGACTTTACAAAACGAACATACATTCGTATAATAACAATACGAACACTCGTTCGAATCAAATGAAGAGGTGATACACATGGAAGCAATTCGTCGTGTTGGATTTTTATTTTTTGTATTGGTTATAGGTATTTTTTTGGGAACATTAGGATTACGTCTTGCTTTTATGATCGTGACGCCGTTATTTATTCTTTGGTTTATGTCATGGGATGAGAAGCGTTATACACGTACACGTAAACAACAGCAAGCAAGATACGTTTATCGTAAGTTCCCTTAATAAATAATAAAACGGTGTGTTCCCCCCAAGCTACGCTCCGTTTTTATAAATATGTCAAAGAAAGAGCGAAGGATTAAATCCTTCGCTCTTTCTAATTAAATTAGATTAGTATTCCATTAAGGTAACAATATCGTAGCCATCAATTTTATCGCGGCCATGTAAATCCATTAATTCAATTAGGAACGCACAACCAACCACAATACCACCTAATTGTTCGACTAATTCGATGGTTGCTTTAATTGTACCACCAGTTGCTAACAAGTCATCACAAATCAAAACACGTTGACCTGGTGTGATGGCATCTTTGTGCAACGTCAATGTATCTGAACCATATTCTAAGTCATAAGTCACTTCGATGGTTTCACGAGGAAGTTTTCCTTTTTTACGAACCGGAGCAAAGCCAACCCCTAATTCATAAGCCACTGGACAGCCAACAATAAAGCCACGAGCTTCCGGTCCTACAACCATATCAATTCTTTTTTCTTTCGCGTAATCCACGATTTGTTTCGTTGCTTCACGGTATGCATCCCCATTAGCCATTAATGGAGAAATGTCACGGAACACGATCCCTTTCTCAGGATAATCTGGAATGCTTGCAATGTAATCTCTTAAATCCATTTTTATTTGTCCTCCTCATTCCACAGCCATTGTTGTATTGTTTGACAATCACTGTAAAGTAGAAATTCTTCTGTTTTTATTTTTTTCAATCGTTGTTGGTACACTTGACTTTCAGTCAATGGTCGATTGTCGGGTTTCTCAATACTGTTTAAAACACCGCTTTCTATTGTAACAAATCCTAAGTCAAAAAACACCTGTATCATGAAAATTAATAATTTTTCTTGGATATTTAAGTAATTTGCCACCTTCGATAGCTGGGAACGTAGATTTACTTCTTTTTGCTGCAAAATAAATTTATACAATGTTGCAAATTGTTCACGTGAAGCCATACCGTTTAAATAAGCTTCTTCTGGTGAAATAAACATCATGTATATACGTTGTATCTCAGTCGCTTCAACAATTTCTTTAACCGTGATTGCTTCCACAGGACAGTCGACAAAAACCAGTTGTTCGATTTGATTTTGAGAAACAGCTTCCACCAATTCTTCTTGGTTTGACCAAACAATAATATTAGCGGTTGGATCTGAAATAAATTTTTGATTTTTTTCATCAAACAAAAGATAAGCTGTTGCTTCTGAAGGAATTGGTTTCGTTTGATTATTTTTGCCACGAAAATCAAATAATTGTCTTCCCGATACAGCAAAATCAGTCACCATTAATTGTGGTTTCTTACGACCATTCCATTCATTGATGGAAAGTTGGCCTGCCACATCGGCGGTTCCTTGTGCTAGTTCATCCGCTTGAGGCCCCATTTGAAAAGCAATTGCATCCAATTGTGCCCCTTCTTGATTCATTTGAAATTTCAGATGTGCATTATCTGCACCAATTTGCCGAATTTGCGTAGGCGTGATTTCCTTAAATACAAAAGTTGGAACAGTATTATCAGTCCCAAAAGGCGCCAAAATACGCAATTGATCAATAAAAGTAGTCGTTGCCTGCGAAACCGCTAAGCTCTCACTAATGAGCAACTCTTGTCCATTAGCCATATCAATTTGATTTTTTTCAATAAAGTGTGCCAAATGTTCTTGAACAAAAGGAATATTTTCAACAGGTAAAGTCATTCCCGCTGCCATATGATGCCCACCAAAATGAGTGAATTGCTCACGCACTTCGTTCAACGCCTCATAGAGATTCAATGCGCTAATGCTACGTCCAGAGCCTTTAGCGGTCGTACCAGATTCATCTATTGCTAAAATAATGGTTGGTTTCCCCGTTTCTTGCATAATGCGGCCCGCGACAATCCCCAAGACGCCTTCATGCCAGCCTTGTTTCGCTAAAATATGGACCGGCGCATTCGGGTCGATTAAATCCAGCGCTTCTTTGGCAATCGTCGTTACAATGTCTTTTCGTTCATTGTTTTGTTGATCAATATATTTAGCGATTTCCAGCGCTTGCTCTTCATCAAATGTAGTCATTAATTCAACACCTGGTGCGGCTTCCCCTAATCGACCTAACGCATTTAAACGAGGTCCGATGGTAAAGCCAATTGATTCTTCTGAAACAGCTTCCTTTTTCACACCCGCTTCTTGTAGTAAAACGTCTAAGCCAATTCGATCACCAGTTTGAATCATTTGAAGGCCCATTTTGACAAACGTTCTATTTTCATCGGTTAATGAAACCAAGTCAGCAATTGTCCCAATTGCTACCAAATCTAATAACTCAATTGGCAATTCACCAAGTAACGCAGTAGCGACTTTGAAAGCCACGCCGACACCAGCTAAATCTCCAAAAGGATAGTCTCCTTGCGGATGTCTAGGGTGGACAATCGCATAGGCTCCTGGTAATTGTTCAGGCAATTCATGATGGTCAGTAACGATTACATCTACTCCTTGTGCCATAGCGTAGTTAATTGCTTCATGTCCGGCTACACCATTATCAACGGTTACAATTAATTGGACTCCTTGTTCAATTTGTTCAGCAAATACGTCTTTATTAGGTCCATATCCATGAACAAAACGATTCGGTAGAAAGTACTGAACCATGCCACCGACTAATTCGATTGCTTCTTTCATAACCGTGGTACTAGTGATGCCATCTGCATCATAATCCCCATAGACAAGGATTTGTTCACCCGCTTCGACGGCTTGCTGGATGCGGGCTACCGCTTTCTCCATATCATGCATTAAGAACGGATCATAAATATCTTCGATAGTCGGATGTAGAAACTTACGTAATGCTTCTTCTGTCCGGATATTGCGGTGCCATAAAAGTTGGCCAATTAATGGATTAATTTCTTCTTTTTTTAATTGTTCTATAAATTCTACAGGTAATTCTGTCTTTGTCTGTAACTGCCATTGATAGTTTGATTTTTTCACGACGTCACTCCTAACCAAGTAATTATAGCAAAATTTTTCCAAAAACTAAAGAAAGCATTTTTTTAAATCTGAGAAAAAAACTGTGATATCTGTTAGATAAATAGCAGATATCACAGTTTTATTTTAAAAGAAACTTAGCGATAAAGTCTCTTCCTTATTTTTGTTCCTCTTCATTCACACGAGGTTTCACATAACGATCAATACGACTACCTGACACAGGCGTTGCGTCTACTTCTGTGTTTGATGTTTGTTCGTTGACCACTGGTTCTGCGACTTGTGGTGCTGCCGCTTGTTTGGCTTGCAAATCAGCCAATTGATTATCAAATGAACGTTGAACTTTTTCCGTTTCTTCTTTGACTAATTTATCCATATCATTTTTATAAATATCCAACTCTTTTTGTACAGCTTTTAATTCTTTACGTTGGTTCCAAATAGTGGTTGTGGAGGTTAGTAACCCAACTAGTGCGCCAATAATTGCAGAACCTAAAATAATTAAGATTAACGGTCCACTAATTTTAGTAAAACCAAAGTTTACTGGAACAGCTTGATTATTTAAAACAGCAAAAATAACAACAATTAAGACCAACACAAGGCCCAAAATAACACGCCATTGATTTTTCATGACTTGATCGACTCCTTTATTTTTTATTTAAAATATTTCCCGCTATGAAATCTCCTAAATGTGGAAACAATGTATAAAAGCGGGCAGCCGCTTCCATGACAAATGGACGATTAATCTCACGTCGAGAAGTCCCCATACTCCCAACCACTTCTTTCGCTAATTTCGTAGGGTCCAAAACAATTTTATCCACCGCAGCTAGATATGTGCCTGTCGGGTCCGCTTTATCAAAGAATTCTGTTTGGATTGGTCCTGGATTGACAGTCGTTACTGCTACACCCAACGGTTTCAATTCTAAACGTAAAGCATTTGAAAAACCTAACACAGCAAATTTCGTTGCAGAATAAACGGTTGATTTAGCTGTAGCCATCTTCCCAGCCATTGAAGCAACGTTGATAATATGTCCTTGCCCAGCTTCAATCATTTTAATAGCTACTTTTTGAGTAAACGTCATCATTCCTAGAACGTTGACATCAAACATTTGGCGTGCAACAGCCAAGTCAATTTCAACAAAATTTTCAAACAAGCCAAAACCAGCATTGTTGACTAAAACATCTATAGGACCAACTTCTGCTGAAATAGCTTCAACCACACGTTCAACACTTTCTGGATTGGCAATATCTAATTGATAAGAAAATGCTTCTCGTCCGCTTAAAACAGCACACTGCTCGCGAACTTTACCAATCAAATTAATTCTGCGGGCGCAGACAACGACGACCGCCCCTTGTTTAGCTGCTTCATAACAAATTTGTTCACCTAAACCAGCTGAACCTCCAGTTACGACAACGACTTTATTTGTTAAATCCATCTAAGCTCCTCCTTCATTGGCAAATGGAATCTCAATGATATCCATATCTTTTACGATTTTTGTATTGGGGAAAATTTCTTGGGCTTCTTCTTGAAGCTGATAGGCCTCTTTGGTTAAATAACGGGCACTAATATGCGTTAAGATAAGTTGTTTTACTTGCGCTTCTTTTGCAACTTCAGCTGCTTGTTGACTGGTTGAGTGGAAGTAGGCTTTTGCCATTTTTGCTTCGTGTTTATTAAACGTACTTTCATGGACTAAAACATCCGCTCGTCGTGCTAAGGTTACGCTATTTTTAGTTTTGCGAGTGTCTCCTAAAATCGTCACGATTCGTCCAGGTTTACGCTCTCCCACAAACGCTTGTCCATTAATCTCCTGTCCATCAAAAACAATCGTTTCACCACGTTTGAGTTTGCCATACAATGGCCCAGAAGGAATCCCTAAAGCTTGAAGTTTCTCTACTTGTAATTCTCCTTCATGCGCTGCTTCCTCAATTCGATAGCCAAAGCTCGTGATGCCATGGTCCAAGATATTACAGCGAACAGTGAATTGTTTATCTTTAAAAATAACGTCATTTTCTTTTGTTAATTCAATAAATTTCAGTGGATAGGACAACCGCGATTGCGAGACCCGTAAAGAAGTCTTGACAAAGTCAGCAACCCCAACTGGTCCATAGATTTCTAAAGGTTCTGTCCCGCCCTGAAAAGAACGACTACTTAACAAACCAGGTAAACCAAAAATATGATCCCCATGTAAATGTGTAATAAAAATCTTTTCAATTTTTCTTGGGCGAATACTACTTTTTAAAATTTGCAATTGAGTCCCTTCCCCACAATCGAAGAGCCAAACTGCATTTCGTTCATCTAATAATTTCAACGCAATCCCTGTGACATTGCGATGTTTTGCTGGCACACCAGCGCCTGTTCCTAAAAATTGTATTTCCATCTGCTACCATACTTTCTTTTAAACTTCCTTTTTATTTTAGAAGAAGTTTGCTCCTTTAGCAAATAATAATTTATCTATTTTCTCAAAGTTTTCTTCTTAGTTTACCGCATTTTACGATAAAATAACAAAAAATTAGCAAACTACCATAAAAAAACGTGATTTCTTAGTATTTTAAAAGACTGTTTCCCTTTATTCAGAAAACAGTCTTTGATCCTTATTCTTCTTTCGATGTCGCTTCTTTGTGTTGTTCTTTTTTTGCTTGCCACGATTGTTTCGCTTCATTTGCAACTTCGTTCGCATCGTTAATTTCTTGTTGGACTTCCTCTAAATCAAGCCGCGTGATTTCGCCACCTAAGTCAAACATAACCAATTGGTTGAGCGGACGGTTGTCTTCTTCTTCTGCAATTAATAACAATCCCGTTTGTCCTTCATCAATCTTTTGAATCACATGTTCAAAAACCGTTTGGGCTTCTTGAATTTCTTTGGCGTCTTTGCTCGCACCATACATACTTCCAGCAAACCAGCCAAAAAGAATGCCCAGAGGACCACCTAATATGCCTACTAGCATCCCAATCATGCTATCTTTTGATGTATGATTGTTGCCTGTAAAATCGATAAAATCATTGATTTTAAATTGATGCTGGCCATCATTAACATGCGTAACAACCGCCATTTGCTCACCTTTAAGCTGTCTTTCTGCATGCATCTTTTTTATTTCGGAAAATGCTTGGTACGATTTACTTTCAATATCAAAGTTCATAATGATAATTCGTTTTGCCATACAAATCGCTCCTTTATTCTGGATACATCTATTTTAGCAAGAAAGGCCTGTCTCTAGCAATGAAAACTTTTTGGTTATGTATAAAAAAAGAAGATAGCTAGGCTACCTCCTTGTTAATGCTTATTTACCATCAAGAATATTTAAACGGACCTTTTTCGGACCATCGATACGTACACTATAAACAATTGTCCGAATTGCTTTTGCAACACGCCCTTGTTTACCAATGATACGTCCAATATCTTCTTTGGCCACAGTCAAATTATACTCGAGGAAATCAGTTGATTCCTCAATTTCTAATGAGACTGCTTCAGGTTGACTGACTAACGGACGGACAATAGTTAAAATTAACTCTTTCACATCTGCCATATTCAATCACCTTATTTCTTAACATTTTTAGCTTCATGATGTTTTTTCATAACGCCTTCTTTTGAAAGGATGTTACGAACTGTATCAGAAGGTTGCGCACCTTTAGATAACCAATCTAAAACTAAATCTTCTTTTAAAACTACTTCTGCAGGGTCTTTCAAAGGGTTGTAAGTACCTACAGTTTCGATGAAACGTCCATCACGAGGAGAACGAGAATCAGCTACTACAATACGGTAAAAAGGACTCTTTTTAGAACCCATACGTTTTAAACGAATTTTAACTGCCATTATTAAATACACCTCCATTAACTTAATCACAAGAGTTAGTTTAACAGATTAACAACAACCTGTAAAGAGTTTTTTCTTGACACCTTTACTTTTTTTCAATTTTTTTAGCCAATTTGCAGGAAAACAAACGAAATAATGAAGAATTTTTACAAAATTTGATAATAGTTGTACTGGTTTCTCACTTGAAAGCCTTCTGTTTGATAGAGATGAAGCGCTGCTTGATTTTCTGTTTCAACTTCTAAAAAAATAGTCGCTGAGACTGAATTTTCTAAAATCATTCGGAGCGCAGACTGTAACACTTGACGGCCAAGACCGCGACCTCGTTGCGTTTTTGTCACAACAAAGCCATAAATCCCCCATTCGTTTTCAAAATGATCCAAACGTAGCGTGGCTAAAAGTTGATTGTTTTCTTTATAAATAAGTGTTCGTTGAAGGTCCTCCGGCAAAGGCGTACCTTCGAGTAACCTAGCCAAGGAATGCAAATCAGCCACTTGTGGTCGGAGAAGTGTCAGCTTCGCCAACGCCTGTGAGTAAGTTTCTCTTTGAAAAACCAGATACTGTTCTGAAAAAGCTGGCACAATTCCTTGTCTATTAAAATAATTCAGGCCAACAGATTGCTTGTCGTCCATCACGAGAAAGACTTCTTTCATTCCCCACAAAGCTGCTTGCTTTTCGAGTTCTTGAACAAGTTCTTCAAAAAATGGCCCTACATTTGGCGCAACAATCGTCGCTTCCAAGGTTTCCCCATCAAAACAATACCCTACGATATATGCTTGAATGGTTTGTTCCTTCCTGTATAAACCATAATAAGTATAAGCTGATTCCTCAGGAAATGTTTGTTCCAATTTATAAAAAGTTCCTTGTTTAATCATTTCCTTATTTCTTAATTCAGTCAATGTTTGTTTCTCCAACGGTGTTAACTGTCGGCGCCAATTTATTTTTTTATTCAAGCAGTTGCTCCTTTACTCATCCTTTTACTAGCTATTATACGTGAAGTTACGAAGTTCAACAATGTACAAGGATAAAACGTTTGCGCTTTTTTTGGAAAAGTACTATCATAAAGTAAGTAAAAGAAAAATGGAGGGATTTACATGACAAAAAAAATTGGTATTTTTGTAGGGAGTTTAAGAAAAGATTCATTTAACAAATTGGTAGCAAAAACAATGGCGGACTTATTTCCAGCTGATTTCGAACCTGTTTTTATTAACATTGGTGATTTAGAATTATACAATCAAGATTTGGATGATGAAGGAACCCCCACCGAAGCTTGGACAACATTCCGTGAAGAAGTCAAACAAGTAGATGGTGTGATGTTTGTAACACCAGAATATAACCGTTCAGTACCAGCTGTTTTAAAAAATGCATTGGATGTCGGTTCACGTCCGTATGGCGAAAGCGTTTGGGATAAAAAACCAGGACTTGTGGTGAGTGTTTCACCAGGTGCAATTAGCGGATTTGGTGCAAACCATCATTTAAGACAATCATTAGTCTTCTTAAATGTTCCAACTTTACAACAACCTGAAGCCTATATTGGCGGCATCACGAACTTAATTGGTGAAGATGGTAAAATTATTGATGGCACTGTTGGCTTCTTACAATCAATTGTAGATGCTTACGTGGATTTCTTTAATCGCTTAACTGCCTAATTGAATCAATCGAGAAAAAGTGAGGCAACTTTTTACAGGTTGTCTCACTTTTTTTATTTTTTCGCTTGACCTTCTCGTTACGTAAAGGTTTATGATAGATTTTGTCAGGAGGAATGAATGATGGAATATACAATTAAAAAAATGGCTTCACTATCTGGCGTCAGCGCACGGACGTTACGATATTATGATGAAATTGGTCTTCTTCAACCAGCCAGAATTAATTCTTCTGGTTATCGAATTTACGGGCAAGCCGAGGTGAATCGTTTGCAACAAATTCTTTTTTACCGTGAATTGGATCTGAAACTAGATGAAATTAAAGAAATTTTGGAGCAACCTGACTTTAATGTTGAACAGGCTTTATACGAGCATCAACAAAAACTATTGGAAAAGCGCAATGAAATTGATCGTCTTTTAGCCTCTGTTCAACAAACCTTACACCATTACAAAGGAGAGATAAACATGTCAGATCAGCAAAAATTCGAAGCATTCAAACAACAAAAAGTTCAAGAAAACGAAGAAAAATATGGTAAAGAGATTCGGGAAAAATATGGCAACGAAACGATTGAACAAGCCAACAAAAAATATTTAAACTTGACGGAAAAAGACATGCAAGCAATGCAGAACGTGGAAAAAGATTTATTTTCTAAGTTAGCCATGTATCAAAAATCACCCAAGTTGACTAGCCAACTTGCGCAAGAAATTTTCCAATTACACAAAGATTGGTTAATGTACTCTTGGTCAAGCTATTCGCCAGAAGCACACAAAGGGTTAGGCCTTATGTATGTTGGCGATGAACGATTTACGTCATATTATGAACAACACGGCGCTGGTTTTGCCGAAGCGTTAAACGCAATTATCCAAAACTACGCTTAAACAGAAAGTGCGCCATCAGTCTCTTCGACTGATGGCGCACTTTCTGTTTCTTCCAATAATTAACTAAAGCCTGTTTATCTTTTTTTCTTTTTCTTCTTTTTGTTTTTCTTCATCATACGATTCATGGCCATTTTACCTAACTTGCCTTTAACGCCGCCACCTAGCATTTGATCCATACCAGGAATGTTCATATCCCCTTTGGACATTTGTTGCATCATTTTTTTGGATTCTTTAAATTGTTTAATCATACGATTGACTTCAACCACACTATTTCCTGAACCAGCTGCAATTCTGCGGCGGCGACTAGGATTTAATAGATCAGGATTTTCACGTTCTGCAGGGGTCATTGATAGGACCATCGCCCGTTTCCGTGCCACATCTTTTGGATCGACTTTGACATTTTCAATACCAGGCATGTTACTCATTCCAGGGATCATTTTTAATAAGTCTTCAATCGGTCCCATGCCCATAACTTGATCCAATTGCTCAATGAAATCGTTAAAGTCAAAACTGTTTTCTTTCATTTTTTGAGCAAGTTCTTCTGCTTTTTTCTCATCGTAATCTTGTTGCGCTTTTTCAATTAGCGTCAACATGTCCCCCATACCTAGGATACGACTCGACATACGATCGGGATGGAAAATTTCTAAATCGGTTAATTTTTCACCAGAACCGACAAATTTAATCGGAGCGCCCGTTACTGCCCGAATTGACAGCGCAGCCCCCCCACGAGTATCGCCGTCCATTTTGGTAATAACAACCCCAGTAATTCCAAGCTGTTCATTAAAACTATCTGCAACGTTGACAGCATCTTGCCCCGTCATCGCATCAACAACTAACAGAATTTCATTGGGATTAGCCAACTCTTTAATTTGTTTCAATTCGTCCATTAAAGCTTCGTCAATGTGTAAACGGCCGGCCGTATCAATTAAGACATAATCATTTTTCTTTTCTTTTGCTAATGCTAACCCTTGACGAACAATTTCCACTGGATTAGCATCTGTTCCCATATCAAAAACGGGAACTTCTAATTGTTGACCTAAAACCTTCAACTGATCAATCGCTGCTGGACGATAAACGTCACCAGCGATTAAAAGCGGACGAGCGTTTTCAGTTTTCATTAAGTGTTTTGCTAATTTACCAGTAAAAGTTGTTTTACCAGCCCCTTGTAACCCTGTCATCATAATCACTGTCGGGATTTTTGGAGATTTATTCAGTTCAACCGTTTCTGAACCTAACGTTTTCGTTAATTCTTCATCAACAATTTTTACAATTTGTTGGGCTGGTGATAAGCTTTCTAATACTTCGACTCCTACTGCCCGTTCTCTGACGCGTTTTGTGAAATCTTTGACCACTTGTAAATTAACGTCGGCTTCTAATAAAGCCAAACGGATTTCTCGCATCATTTCTTTTACGTCGGCTTCGGAAACTTTTCCCTTACGACGGATTTTACTCATTGCCTGTTGTAGGCGGTTTGTTAAACTCTCAAAAGCCATAGTTTCATTCCTCTATTTCTTGAATTTGTTCAATATATTTTTTGATTTCACTATCTTTGGGATAAGTTTCTTGAACATACTGCTGTAGTTGTTCAAGATATTCTTTCCGTACAACATAGTTTGAATAAAGATGTAACTTTTTTTCGTATTCTTCTAAAATTTTTTCGGTTCGTTTAATGTTATCATAAACCGCTTGACGACTAACCTCATATTCTTCCGCAATTTCTCCTAAAGAAAAGTCATCAGCATAGTAAAGCTCCATATAATTCATCTGCTTTTCCGTTAATAATGTCGAATAAAATTCAAATAACGCATTCATGCGGTTTGTTTTTTCCATTTCCATGAGCCGTGCTCCCATCTTCAATCCCTTATAGGTTACCGATTTCATAGGGAATAGTCAATCTTTTTTTACTAAGTTTTTACCTTTTAAAAAGAAATGTCCGCAAGTTGCCATGTTTCTTCAGAATAAACGGTCATTCCTTGTTGAATAAAATAAGCAGTTGCGACTCCAACTCCAGCTTTTTTAATGCCAGAAAATTGTCCATCATAAATCAGCTGGCTGCCACAGCTGGGACTTTTTTCTTTCAAAATCAAGGTTGTAATTTGTTGGGCTTTTAATTTTTGATACGCGCGTTGTGCCCCTGCTTTAAATGCCTCAGTGACATCTTCCCCGTTATCCGTATATACATAAGCAGTATTCGCCCAAACATCGAAGCCGTCCCCGCCAATGATTTCTGCTGGCGGACGTGGAATGGGCAACTCTCCTAAAACTTCGGGACAAATCATTATTGCTTTTCCATTAGTTACAAGTTGTTTTAACGCTTCTTGTTCTTGAGATTTTCCATCGTAACGGCAACAAATCCCACCTAAGCAACTACTAATACCAATCATTCGCTTCTCCTCATTTCATTTCTCTATTATACCATGAGTTGACTTTTCTCAAAAGTAGCATTCTCGCTTACTTTAAAGTACGTTCTTCCTCTAAAAATATGTTAAACTAACAATAGTGAAATATACACTTATTTTCAGAAATTTCTTGAAGGAGTTATGTAAATGAAAAAAGTTCTTGTCGTCGATGATGAACCATCGATTTTAACTTTGTTAACCTTTAATTTGGAAAAAGAAGGCTATCAGGTGACTACTTCCGAAAATGGTAAAAACGGCTTCGAATTAGCTTTGTCTAATCAATATGATTTTATAATTTTAGATGTAATGCTTCCTGGTATGGATGGCTTAGAAATTACCAAGGCACTTCGTCGAGAAAAAATTGACACGCCTATTTTGATTTTAACTGCCAAAGATGAACAAGTAGATAAAATCATCGGCTTAGAAATTGGGGCAGATGATTATTTAACAAAACCTTTTAGTCCCAGAGAAGTCCTAGCACGCATGAAAGCTATTTTTCGTCGTTTAAAACCTACCACGACCGAAACGCTTCAAGAGGACACACCTAAAGCTCCGCTTGTGATTGGCGAGATTCGTGTGGATGAACAAAATTATGAAGTCTTTGTGCGCAATCAGCCCATTGAGCTAACACCGAAAGAATTTGAATTACTCGTTTACTTCATGAAACGCAAAGATCGGGTCATTAATCGGGAAACCTTGTTGGAACGAATTTGGCAATATGACTTCGCTGGACAAAGTCGCATCGTCGATGTCCACATTAGTCATTTACGTGATAAAATCGAGCCTGATCCCAAACGGCCCGTTTACTTAGTAACTGTCCGTGGCTTTGGCTACCGTTTTCAGGAGCCAAAACGATGAAAAAGAGACTGCGGATTGAATATTTTTTTGTTGCGGCAGTCATGCTTTTATTATTTGTCGGAAGTATTGCAGCGACCAATTTTTTCTTTCAAAAAGAAATGGTTGCTCAGCAAGAAACCTATTTAAGAAGAAAAAATACCCTTTTAACAGACCAGTTGCCCCCTTCCGTTTTCGAAAAAGGGCAACTGACAAACCAACAACAACTCCTTGTCACCCATGCGTTAGATGATGCAGAAGAACGGGTAACTTTGTTGCAAAAAAATGGTACCGTCTTTTTTGACAGCAGCCAAAATGAACCGCTAGAGTCGCACAAAAAACGACCTGAAATCGCTGCGGTTCTATCAGGAGCTACCTATGGTTCAGCTTTACGAAAGAGTAAAACGTTAAATAAAGAACTTCTGTACGTTGCCACGCCTGTTTTAAAATCAGGAGAAATCGTTGGTATTATTCGGATTTCGGAACAAACCGCGCTATTTTCTAAAAATATCCAATCTTTTCGTCGCTATATTATCTTTACATTTGGCATCTTGTTCCTACTAATTACCTTGTTTATCTTTTTATTGTTACGGCAAAAAAATCAACCGCTAGTGACTGTCTTACCGATTCTGAAACGAATGCTTAAACATCCAGATGAAAATCGATCCATTATCCAGCAATCTTCTGAATGGAATGAACTTTACGAAACTATTAACTTACTGAGTCAACAAGTAAGTCAAACGTATAAAGCGTATACGTCTGCGGATGAGCAATTTCACGAACTTTTAGATGAGTTGATGATTGGTGTCTTTATCATTGATACGCAAGGACGGCTTCGTCTGTTGAACCCTAAAATGCAGGAAATGTTAGGACTCTCTGCTAAAAATATGCAAAGCAATTATCTTGAAGTGATTCAAGACGCCGATTTGATTCATTTAATCCATCAAGTCGTCGCTGAAAAAAACAGCTTACATCAAGAAATCACTGTGACACAGGGACCAACACCTTTACGCTTAGATCTTTCTCTTCGTTACTTGGATGATCAAAGTGCCAATGATTATCAAGTGTTAGGAATTGCCTATGATTTAACGCGCGTTCGCCAACTAGAAAAAATGCAAAAAGATTTTGTATCAAACGTGTCTCATGAATTAAAAACGCCTGTCACTTCTCTTTTGGGCTTTACCGAGACACTCATAGACGGCGCCAAAGAAGATCCGGAAGTCCTTAATCAATTTTTGCACATCATGCAAAAAGATGCCCAGCGTCTGCAACAATTAATTCAAGAAATTTTAGAACTTTCTCGGGGCAGTGCAACAATTCCTTATGCAGAACAAGAAATTACTTTAGAAAAATTTATTACAGAAATTCTCGGTTCTTATCAGCAACAATTGGCAGCAAAACAGCTGAAAACAGTCGTTCATGGTCTGCCAGAGAGCCAGTTTTTCACCAAATACGAATTGTTTTATCCAATCGTGAAGAATCTAATTGAAAATGCCATTCAGTATTCCCAAGAAAATGGACAGATTACTATTTCTTATGCTATTGAAAATCAGCAATTACGTTTATCTGTTCAAGATACTGGCATTGGCATTAGTCAAAAAGACCAAGAACGGATCTTTGAACGGTTCTATCGTGTCGATAAAGCACGTAGCCGTCATTCTGGTGGCACCGGTCTAGGTCTAGCTATTGTCCAAAATTACACAGAATTATTAGGCGGTAAAATCGCCATTGATAGTCACTTAGGCTTAGGGACCACTTTTACAATCACCTTGCCTTTAACAAAAAAAGAAGCCTAAAAAAACTCAACCAATCCTGTTTATTGGCTGAGTTTTTTTGTTTATTTTTCAGTTACTTTTCCATTTACATCACGTTCTACTTGCATGTCTGTGATGGCTAAATAACCTAAGTCTTTGACAATTGTCTTTTGAACATCATCGGTGACCATATAGTCTAAGAAGGCTTTTACTTCTTTATTAGGCTCCCCTTTTGTATACATATGTTCATAAGACCAGATTTTCCATGAATTGTCTTTCACGTGTTCTTCTTTTGGTTCAACACCATCAATGCTTAAGGCAACAGTGGAATCATCCATATAAGAAAAAGCTAAATAGCTGATTGCTCCTGGTGTTTGTTCAACAATTTTACGAACTGTTCCCGAAGAATCTTGTTCTTGTGATTGAACTGGTTTAGCTCCATCTAAGCCCCATTTTTCAAATGTTGCTCGGGTGCCACTTCCGTTTGCGCGGTTTATTACGACGATTTCTTGATCTTTGCCGCCCACTTCTTTCCAGTTTTTGACTTTGCCAGTAAAGACATCAATCAATTGTTGCTTCGTTAAATTCTTCACGCCGACTTCTTTGTTGACCACTGGTCCCATACCAACCACGGCCACCCGATGATCAACTAATTTAGAGGCATCCACGCCATCTTTCTCTTCGGCAAACACATCGGAATTTCCAATGGTCACTGCGCCATCTGCAACTTGCGAAAGTCCTGTTCCGCTGCCGCCACCTTGGACAGAAACTGTATAATTAGGATGTTCTTGTGTAAATTGATCTTTCGCAGCATCTACTAACGGTTGTAAAGCGGTGGAACCAACAGCGACAATTTTAACTGGTTTGTTACTATCCGCTTCGCTGGATTTTTCAGTTGTGCCTCCTTGAGCTCCGCACCCAGTTAATAATAACCCTAGACTCAGCATAGTTGCTGCAATTACACGTTTTTTCATCTTTGCACTTCCTTTTCAATTAGTTACAAGTTTAGTCTACCAAGACTCTGTTAATTCTGTTTCAATTAAATGTAAATAAAAGGTAAAGGTGTGTAAAGAATCTATAAAGGCTAGTGCGTTACGCGTTAGGTCGCCATGTAATGTGCAATTCGTTCCATGGCCGTTGTCAATTTATCCATATCGGACGCATAACTAATTCGGACGTATCCTTCTGCTTCTGGACCAAAAGAAATACCTGGAATCAACGCTACTGCTTCTTTTTGCGCTAAATCAATACAAAATTTCATAGAATCTTGTTCATAACCAGTAGGAATCTTAGCAAAAATATAAAAGGCGCCATTTGGACGTGCAACCTCAAACCCCAATTGAGTCATCTGTTCATAAACAAAATCGCGCCGTTTCCGATACTCTTCTTTCATAATTTCAGCATCATGCATTCCTTCGATTAAGGCACGAACAGCCGCTTTTTGAGACACAGTTGCAGCCGCAGTAACTAAATACTGATGAACTTTAATGATCTCCGCTGTTAAAATCGCTGGTGCAAAAATAAAGCCAATCCGCCAGCCTGTCATAGCATGTGATTTCGACAAACCGTTAATTAAAATCGTTTGGTCACGTAACATTTCAGCAATCGAAACATGACTCTCATCATAAGTTAACTCACTATAAATTTCATCACTAATCACAAAAATGTCGTATTTTTTTAGAACATCAGCAATTGCTTGCAACTCTTGGCGGTTATAGGTGACACCAGTTGGGTTGCTAGGATAATTTAAAATAATTGCTTTGACTTGTTCCCCATGCTCGGCCATTGCCGCTTCAATCATTTCAGGGGTCAAGACAAAATCGTTGTCTCGTGTATCCAAATATACCGGTTCCGCCCCCGCCAATGTAATAATTGGTTCATACCCTGGGTAAATAGGTGCTGGCAATAGCACTTTGTCACCTTGTTCTAAAATTGCTAATAACGAAGCTGAAATCGCTTCTGTTGCTCCAACTGTTACTAAAATTTCTGTCGCAGGCTGGTAAGTCAAATGATACTTTTCTTTCATAAAATAAGCGGCTGCTTCACGGACATCTAATAAACCAGACATCCCTGTATAATGAGAAAAATTCGCATCAATTGCTTCTTTGGCTGCTTTTTTGACATGCTCAGGTGTGTTAAAATCCGGCTCTCCTAGCGTTAATTTTAAAATACCTTCAATTCCTGAGACTTGTTCGTCAAATTGACGAATTAAAGAAACAGCAATTTTATTTACTTGACGATTAAAACGATTGGTTAAATCCATTTAGCTTCACTCCTTCAGTTGACGTTATAGTAGCACAAATTGACCGTAAAATGAATGATTTTCTCATTGTTTCGCTAGATTTTTATTATAAATATCTCAAAAAAACGACAGAGAAGAAAATAGGAGAACTTTGTCCTTTTCAACAAAGTTCTCCTATTTATTTATTTTTCGAAACGCCATGTCCGAATTTCAAACGGACGTAATGGTGCATCAACTTCTATCGCTGGTGTCAACGGTTCTTCTAATACATTTGTTAAACAAGTCGCTGGTTGTGTCTCTTTGTGAAGTTCACAAGGAATATTTTGCGCTGTTAGATTAAAGCCACGAACGACTAAATGATTCGTTTGCTCTTGACGTTTAACGGCTGTCCAACCAATTGGTCCTTCTGCCGTTGTCAAGTAGACATGGTTCGGTGCTAGTTTACCTTCATGACGCGCAGTAGTAGCTGCAGTAAAAGGAATTTGTGCACTATAGGCTTGTTGATACGTAGCAAAGCGTTCTTCTGGTTTTCCATGCAATGACAAACCATATTTAAAGGTATATTCTCCTTGACATTGTGCTTCTGGTGTCGCAAAATAGCCCCAATCACCTAGTTCGCCAACACAACGAATTAATGTGACCGCAATGGTTCCATCTGCCAAGACTTCATACTCATTTAAGCCTTCATTGAAGATAGTCACGCCTTTGTTTTGGTCATGAACATTCACAAACGCTTGTTGGTGCTGCGGGTTTGTTGGATTTTCCCATGTATCGCTTACTTGATTTGGTCGTGTCACGACTTCATAAATACTATCCGCTTCGTGTGTTTCTGTGACCATGCCAGTTGGGAAAAGCACGCGTAAACGATGATCTTTGATTTGATTATTAATGGTTGTTTCAAAGAACAATTGGTTACTTTCTTTGATCATTGTAACCACTGTCGTTATTTCGAACGGGCGAAGCGTCGTTGAACGTTGTGCTTGGCGTTCTCTAAACTCACAAACAGCCTTTTGTTCTTCTTCTAATCGTTCATCTGCTGCAACTGGTAACATGACAGTTTGTTTAATTTGATAACTTGCTTTTACAGGGGAATTTTCTTTATTCGTGATTTCAGCCGTTACATTTTCAGTTGTAATTCCTTGGTCTTCGGTCGGTTTGAAAAAGATATATTCATTCCCAATATCGCCAGTATCTTCAAATGTTAATAATTTTGAAAATGTTTCTCCTGTTTTTTTGTCAGCAATGGTTAAGCTACCATTGTTTTCAATTTTCACTTGAATAAATTCGTTTTCCATTTCATTTGTTGCTGGTTGAGCCAAAAGACTTCCTTCAAAAGCTTTCGGTTCTCCTTGAATCAATGCAAAGCTATCCCAAGAGAATGGCGCCATTTCTTTGACAGATAATTCGACCGTTAAGTATTTAGCCATGTACGGTTGACGGAAGGCATCTTTAGGTAAATCGTAACCAAAACGAACATCTTCTTTGACAACACGGCTTGCAACGGCTTGTCCTGTTGGATCAATCACTTGATAATCTGGGGTGGCTTTTTGTTTTAATTCATGATAAAGATCTTCAGGTTTTCCTGTATAAAATGGCAATCGTTCAATCTCCACTTCCACAGTGACAACCTCCGTTTTCTGATAGCCACTAGTATTAAATAAAACAAACGGGTGCGCTTTTTCTGGGAAAACACTTGTATCAATTGCTTCTGTTAATTGTCGTGTTGCTTCATCTGCTAAGAAATGCCCGACATCATTGGCATTTTCAAAGCGAGTCATCATGCCTCGGTGAACCTCGTCGACAGAACAGCCACAAATACTATCGTGCGGATGGTTTTGAAGCAATGTTTTCCAAGCATAATCAAATTGGTCATGTGGGTAGTCGCCAGTTACTTCGTAAGCCATTGCTGCTAAAGGTTCTGCGATATTTTCTAATTGGCGTTGCACTTTTGTGTTCCACTGTTTTAAATAGACGCGAGCAGAAGAAGTATTGGCTAATGTGTACCAGCCATCCGTTTCTTGACTCGTTAATTCGCCTGTTACTGTTCCTAAATCTTCTGGTAACTCCTCTTGAACAGCTTTCAAATAGTCATCGAAATTGGAATGAATAAATTCATATTCTGGGAATAGTTCATTGGCTAAAGCGATGGCCTTAGTAATATCTCTTTGTACCGGTTGGTGGTCGACCCCATTCATCATCAATAAATGGTTTGTGGAAGCGTAACGTTCCACATCAGCCAATTTTTGTTTCCAAAAAGCGATTGCCGCTTCTTTTTCTGAAGGAATTTCGTTCCCGTTACTATACCAGTTCGCAAAAAGCAAGCCGAAAATTTTCGTTTGGTCAGGACCTTCCCACCACATTTCAGAATATTGTGAGCTATAGTCGCTTTCTAAGACTTGATTATCAAAGCCAATCGGTTTCACCCCGCGTCCAAACGCAGCCGCAGGCAGATTTGCTAATTGCATCATTTGAGGCGTTTGACCCATATTCCCAAATGTATCCGGGAAGTAACCTAATTGAACTGGTGCTCCCCATTTTTGACTTTCTAAATGCCCAATCAGCATGTTTCGAACATTGGATTCAGAGCTAATTAAAAAGTCATCTTGTAAAATATAAAATGGTCCGATTTTTAGTTTGCCTGCTTGGACAGCCTTTTTCACGGCTTCTTTTTTCTCTGGGCGAACTTGTAAATAGTCGTCTAAGATAATCGTTTGTCCATCTAAATGGAAACTGTTAAACTCTGGATCATTTTCAATTAAATCTAATACATTATCCACTAATTCAATTAAGCGCATATGATGTTCTTCATAAGGCAGATACCATTCACGATCCCAATGACTATGGGAAACAATATAGACTTTTTTCTTTGTCATCACTTTTCCTCCTATTTTTCCACTCGGATGTCAAAATAATCCATAACTAATTCACAAAACATCATATTAGCCCATGAAAACCATTCTCTTGTATAATTTTCAGGATTATCTACGTCAAAACCTTCATGCATCAAATGAGTCCCCGCATCTGTGGCAACTAATAAATCTAAAATTCGTTCTTTTTCTGCTTTATCTTTGGTTGTCATTCCTTCCATTGCTAAAGCAATCGGCCACACGTAATTTTCTGGTGTATGCGAGCTACCAATCCCTTTCGCGTATTTGCCTTCATAGAAGTAAGGATTTTCTTTACTTAATAAGGTTTGACGCGTTGTTAAATATTGTTCATCCTCTGTTGAACAATAACCCAGATAAGGGGCTGCTACTAAATTGGGA
Organism: Enterococcus sp. DIV1537a; assembly: GCF_051712085.1. Taxonomy (NCBI): domain Bacteria; kingdom Bacillati; phylum Bacillota; class Bacilli; order Lactobacillales; family Enterococcaceae; genus Enterococcus; species Enterococcus sp. DIV1537a. Next base: position 1,506,690 of record NZ_JBIOOE010000001.1, read on the forward strand.
ACATTACTGTCATCCATCACGCTTGCATTGCCTAAGCCATCCACTTCATACGCGTAAATCGTTTCGTTATTTTGATTTTTTGTTCGTCCAAATGTTTGGATGCCTTCTTCAATCTCTTCTTGTAATTTTTTAGCAATCGCCACAATCGTAGCATCTTCTAAAACATCAGAGAAAATTTCTTGAATATAGCCTAAAATTACAACAGCAAACATGTTAGAAGGAACTAAGTAACCATATTGGCAGGCATCATCACTAGGACGGAAGCCTGACCATGTCATCCCTGTTTTCCCAACTGGTGTTCCTTTCCCTGCTTCAACCAACGTATCTTCTTGACGCCACGTATCTCGTTCGAATAAATAAGGTGACTGTGCGTGATCTTGTTCTGTTGTAAAAACGTTGAGAATTTTTTTGACGCCTTCCACAAAGTCTGAATTAAATTGTTCGGTCATCCCAGTATTTTTATAAAGTAAATAGGCTAATTGGACCGGGTAACATAATGAATCAATTTCATATTTCCGTTCCCAAATCCAGCCATTCATTTCTGTCTTATCAGTTTGATGGCCTGCATGATTATCTGTTTCATTAAACGCATTGGCATAAGGATCAATGCAAATATAACGAAACTGGCGCTTAACCAACCCAGCAATCATTTGAGCAAGGTCTTCGTCTTCTTTCGCAATCACTAAATAGGGACGAACTTGCGCTGTTGAGTCTCTTAACCACATTGCTGGAATATCGCCTGTTAATAAAAAGGTAGTACCATCTTCTTGACGTTTCACTGTTGTTAGTAAAGTATTGGCAAAGGCCGCCTGAAAGTTTTTTGCCCAATCTTGATGTGCTTCACCGCATTTTTCTGTAATTGTCTCCATAAATGTTGCTACGGATTTTGGAACTTCTGTATAAACCATTCTCGTCACCTCTTGAATTTGATATATCATTTCACAATTGAATTATAGCGTTTACATTTCACTTTGTCTAGTGATTTCGATCATTTTTTTCATTTTAAAACCAATTAATTTATGGTAAACTATAAATAAGATATATCTTATTGTGAGGTGAAATGAATGAAGCAACCATTATATCAACAAATTATTGATTATTTACAAAATGAAATTGATTCAGGGCGATTGCCTGTTGGAGCGCAAGTGCCTACCGAAAAAGAATTATCGGCTCAGTTTAACGTCAGTAGAATTACGTCCAAACGAGCGCTAACTGAGTTGGAAACGCAAGGCGTAATCCAACGTCACCAAGGAAAAGGAAGTTTTGTTCAAGCACCAAAGCATCCTCTTCATACCTCTTTAAATAAAGTTCTTTTTTTATTGCCTTTTGCAGACGATTTATCAGTAGGAAATTTCTATAGCGGTTTGGCCCCTACTATTCAAGCAGCTGGTTTAGAAGTCTTTATGACCTCGCCTAATTTTTTGAGAGAGAAAAATGCTGCGGACATTGTGAATGAGTTTGCCGGGCTTGTCTATTATGCTGCTACTAGTAATGACTACCTCGACTTATTGTTTGAGTTGGCTTTGATGAATTTTCCAGTCGTTGTCTTGGATAAAAAGATCCATGATTTACCTTTTGCAACCATTCAATCAGACAACTTTGCTGGTGGTAAAACAGCAACCGAACGCTTAATTGGCTTAGGACATACGAAAATTGGATATATCCTTTCAGGAAGTCCGGCCCTACAATCCGTTCGGCAACGTTATTTAGGTTATCTCCAAGCTTTAAAAGAAGCCAATCTGGCGTTCCATACAGCAATCACGGAAACCAATCTCTTAGATGAACACAACTTTAAACATTATTTTGAGGCGCACCAACTCACAGCCGTGGTCTGCGATAATGACTTCAGCGCGTTACATTGTTTACGAAACTGTAAAAACCTAGGTATTCATGTGCCAAAAGAATTATCGATTATTGGTTTTGACGATATTCAAGCAGCAGCATTTGTCGAACCGCCATTAACAACCATGGCACAAGACTTTAAAGAAATGGGAAAACTAGCTGGCGAAGTGTTATTACAAACGATGCAACAAGACCTTCAAATCATAGAAGACATTCAAGTGCCTGTCACATTAATTGAAAGAGAAACCATTTCTACTGTTTCAAAATGAGCCAAAAAAGAAGGGACTATCAGTCAAATCACTGATAGTCCCTTCTTTTTATTCCTTAGTGCTAAATGTTTTGGTATCTACCTCTTTTTTAAACAACGCTTTTAATTCTTTGATAAAGTAGCGACCAATTGGACTGATTTCCCGATTTTTGGGAAAGAGTAAACAAATACGATTTTCCAAAGCTGGCGCCAATGGCACTAACCGAATTTCTTTCTTCGTAAAACCCGTTACGACTCCTGAACCAGAAGCATAAGCATTGGTTTCTACCAACAAATTCATCAAGGTTCCACGATCTGTAGTATGAATGACCGATTCCTGTTCAGGAATTTCAACTAAATCTTCAGAAAAATAGGAAAAATTGCTTCCTTCTTGATTAAAGCGAACTTGTGGATAGGGAACTAATTCCTCTAAATGAATTTCTTTTTGCTTGGCTAAAGGATGATGATTTCCTAAAAAAATGTGTGTATTAAAGGTACTAATTACCTCGTAGGCTAGATTAGCTTGTTCTAAATACCGTTCAATACTGACACTATTTTGTTCATTTAAATAAATAATCCCCAATTCACTGTGAAATCCTTTGACGTCTTCAATTACTTTTAAGGTTGTGGTTTCAAAGACACGAAAATCTTTATATTGATCCCCATACTTTTTAAGAACTTTGGCAATTACCTCACCTAAAAAATCGTAATGTTGCGAAGAGATGGAGAATCGTTCGCTGGTCACTGTCTCGCGATAGCGATTTTCCAATAACTCCATTTGAACTAAGACTTTCTCTGCTTGTTCTAAAAAAACCATTCCTTCTTCTGTTAAAAAAGCGCCCTTATTGGTACGTAAAAAGAGGGAAATCCCTAGTTCTTCTTCTAATTCTCGAATACTATTTGACAAGCTAGGTTGTGTAATAAATAGTTTTTTGGCTGCTTCCCGAAAACTCCCATTGTTAGCTATGGCAGCAACATACTTCATTTGTTGAATATTCAACACTTTTTCCTCCACACACTAATCATTTGAAAAATAAATCTTACGCCCATTCAACGGCTGAAGGGGCCGATTGTTAAAGGCCAACATACCTTCCTTGATCTTATTTAAAAAGGCTTGATCCATTTTTTGAATGGTATCAAATACAAACCATTTCACTGGACCCTTAGTTGGCGGTGTTGTTAACGAGCCTACATAATGGTAGTGTAGACGCTCCTCTGGTAAAAAGATTGACGGATTAAACCATTGTTGGTGCGTGCCGTTTTCCCAGTCCATCGGATGATTCGCTTCTGAAAAACGATTTTCTTCCTCTGTGATGGTAAACAGGCAACCGACAACTAAATTTTCGCCAGCATCATTCATATGAACCAAATGGAATTCTAGCGGATACTGCTTTCCCGACAGCAAATGTTCGCTAGGCATATGAAAATGGATATCGGTTAAATGATACGCAACATTTTCAAACATTACGTAACTTTCCGTATTTGGTGGTACAAAATGAAACGTATTTTTGAATTCCTTTTCAGTGAATTCTTCTTTTTTATAATGAAACGTAATCTGAGAATTTACTGTCTCAGCACTTTCTTTTTCTAAAGCAATTGGCGATTGATAAGCAAACTTAGCACCTTCTGCAAACCAGTCACATAGCGTATGCCAATGTTCTGGTCCATCGTTGCCTGTATAGCTCCATTCAACGTCCATATTTTTTATTTTTTTCATACACTCTTCCTTCATTTCCACATAGTAATCAGGTAAAACTCATGTTAAAACTCTATCCTAACATCTTTTCTACGTCAAACAAAAGAACTTAGATCATTACGCTCCTCGGCAAATGACCTAAGTTCTCCTACCGTTAAATCTGGTTACTGAAAATGACACTAAAAATCAGACGACAAGAACCGTCTTTAGTTCAACGGTTATTTGCCCCAGTTTTCAGGATCTTTTTTCCATTCTTGTAATAAGGTAACATCTTTTTCTTCGATATAATTTGCTTCTAATGCAGCATCAATTAAAGTTGAATAATTGGTTAACGTTAGTAACGTCATCTGTTTATCTGCAAAATTTGCCGTTCCTTTGGGTAACTCATAAGTGAAGATTGCCGCAACGCCTAAAACCGTTGCTACTTCACGTTCCGCCGCTTCTGCCGCTTCTAACACGCTACCGCCGGTTGAAATTAAATCCTCGATAACTACCATTTTTTGTCCTTCAGAAATTCGGCCTTCAATTTGATTCCCTTTGCCGTGGTCTTTGGCTTTACTGCGGATATAAACCATTGGTAATCCTAAAATATCGGCTACCCATGCCGCATGTGGAATCCCTGCGGTAGCTGTCCCAGCAATCACTTCGACTTCTGGGAAAGTTTCTTTAATTTTTGCCGCTAAGCCTTCTGCAATTTCTTTACGCACAGCAGGATAACTCATCGTGATACGGTTATCACAATAAATCGGGCTTTTTATGCCACTAGCCCAGGTAAACGGCTCATTAGGGTTTAAAAATACCGCTTCAATATCTAATAAATCTTTGGCAATCTTTTTTGCTACTTTTGTCATGTTACTTTCCGCTCCAGTCTTTTTTGATTTCTTGATAGGCTTCATAAGGATTTTCTGCTTGGGTAATAGGTCGGCCAACAACGATATATGTGGACCCGATTTCGCGAGCATGTTGCGGCGTTACGACCCGTTGTTGGTCACCTACTGCACTTCCTGCTGGACGAATACCAGGTGTTAAGCAAATAAACGTCTGCTTGGTTGCTTCTTGAATACCACGTGCTTCTAATGCTGAACAAACCACGCCATCCAGACCCGCTTTTTCCGCACATTTAGCATAATGAATGACACTTGTCTCTAAAGAAACGTTGATTAATTGATCGTGGTGCATCTCTTCTTCACTAGTAGAAGTCAACTGGGTTACAGCAATTAACTCAGGAATCTTAGCGCCTGGCTGAGTCCCTTTGATTAGACCTTCCTTAGCTGCTTGCATCATTCGAACGCCCCCTGCTGCATGGACATTGGTAATGGCAACGCCTAATTTTGCTAAATTTGTCATCGCTTTTTCCACAGTATTCGGAATATCATGTAATTTTAAATCCAAGAAAACATCATGTCCTTGTTCTTTAAGCCAGTGAACAATCGCTGGTCCTTCTGCGTAAAAAAGTTCCATCCCCACTTTAACAAACAAGGCTTCTTCCTTAGGAAATTTTTCTAAAAAAACAGCCACTTCTTTTTGCGTGGGAAAATCTAACGCAATAATTGGTCTATCGTGCATTTTGCTGCCCCTCTCTCACTTCTTTAATTAATTGTTCCAACGATTCAATGCCTAACTCTTCCATTCGCTTAGGTAATCCGTCAATCAACTTCGGACAAATATATGGATCTGTAAAGTTGGCCGTACCAACACCGACAGCGCTAGCACCTGCCATGAACATTTCCAAGACATCATCCACTGTTTGAACACCGCCCATTCCAATAATTGGCAACTGAGAAACACTGGCGACTTGTCTGATTAAGCGAATGGCAATAGGTTTAATGGCTGGGCCAGATAGTCCACCAGTTTGATTGGCTAAAATAGGTTTTCTCGTTTTTAAGTCAATGCGCATCCCGAGCAATGTATTAATCATAGAAAAGCCGTCTGCGCCCCCTGCTTCAATTGCTTGGGCGATCGGCACAATGTCCGTTACGTTTGGTGATAGTTTAACATAAATCGGAACAGAGGCGACTTTTTTGACTGCTTGTGTTAATTGAAAAGCAACTTCTGGATCTGTACCAAAAGCTATGCCGCCATGTTTCACGTTGGGACAGGAAATATTCAGTTCAATTGCTTTGATATTAGGCGCTTGCCCAATTTTTGCGCAAACAGCCACATAGTCCTCTTCGCAAGCACCTGCAACATTTGCGATAATCGGTAAGTTAGGGTATTTTTCTAATTTTGGTAATTTTTCTTGCATAACCACGTCTAAGCCTGGATTCTGCAATCCAATGGCATTTAGCATACCACTAGGTGTTTCAGCTACACGTGGTGTGGGATTTCCATATCGTGCTTGGGGCGTTGTTGCCTTAATCATAATTGAACCTAATTGATCAAGGTCATAATAGTTAGCATATTCTTCCCCGAACCCAAAGCAACCACTGGCGGGAATAATTGGATTTTTTAATGTTAAACCTGGAATTGAAACGGCTAAAGGATTTTTCATCATAAGATAACCTCACTTGCTTTAAAAATCGGACCTTCATCACAGACCTTGACACTTTTTGCTCCAGTAGTGTCTCCTTTTTTATGGCAAACGCAGGCATAGCAAGCCCCAATTCCACAGGCCATCCGTTCTTCTAAAGAAAGGTAAACGTGTGGATGTGTTGGAAATAAAGAATCAATTGCTTTTAACATACCATTCGCACCACAAGCATACACTGCATCAGGGATCCGTCCTTTTGCTAACGCTTCTGACAATAAACGGCCCACGTTGCCATGAGCGCCAAACGAGCCGTCATCTGTGGCAAAATGTGTTTCTCCTAATGCCATAAATTCTTGTTGGTAATAAGCAACCTCTTTTGATGCATAACCAAGAAAATGAATCACTTTCACGCCTTTTTCATTGAGTTGTTTTGATAATTCATACAATGGGGGAATCCCGATTCCTCCACCAACGATAAAAGCAGTCTGACCAGCTGCTACGGTAGTTATATCAAAGCCGTTTCCTAAAGGACCTAAAATATCTAATTGTTCACCAGCCTTCATGGTGGCAAACACTTCCGTTCCAGCGCCTTCGACTCGATAAATCAAACGACAGGTTTCATTCGAATGATCAATTTGGTTGATGCTAATCGGTCGCCGCAAAAGTAAATCTGCACGCGGAACCTTGATATGCACAAACTGTCCAGGTCGTGTCATCTCTTTCACTAACTCGCCTTGTAAGTCTAACTGATAAATCCGTGGCGCTAACTGTTTTTGAGCTACAATGGTCATCATTTCTTGCTTTCTCTGCATCAGTATCCTTCACTCCTTTATTCTCTGATTCCCCTATAAATGATTTTCTATTTCTTCGTAAAAGAATCTGGAACAGTCCTCCTCAGACGATTGTTCCAGATTTTTGCTTAAATGGCTTCTGTCGTAAAGGCTCTTGATTCTAAAACTTTTAAAATCGCATTCGCTGTGTCAAGTGAGGTAAACAATGGAATCCCATGTTCGACTGCTTCCCGACGGATTGAAAACCCATCTTGGTTGGCACTGGAACGATTTTTATCCATAGTATTGATTACCACTTGTGCATTCCCATTACGAATGACATCCAGCACGGTTTCCCCTTCAGGATTAGAAATTTTCGTCACTTTCTTAACAGGCAACTGATGCTTCGCTAAAAAGTCAGCGGTTCCTTCCGTTGCGACTAAACTATAGCCAATTGCTGAAAAACGCTTAGCAATTTCTAACGCCTCTTCTTTTGTTTCATCAGCAATGGTGAAAAGTACAGCCCCATAACTTGGTAAATGCAAGCCAGATGCTTCAAAGGCTTTATACAAGGCTTTTTCTAAATAATAATCACTACCCATAACTTCCCCAGTTGATTTCATTTCAGGCCCTAAGTACGTATCTACTTTTTGTAGTTTCGTAAAGGAGAATACAGGGGCTTTCACATGAACTTGTTTACTTTCAGGATATAATCCATCATGATATCCTAGGTCAGTCAGTTTCTCACCAAGAATCGCTTTTGTAGCAACTTGGGCCATCGGAATCCCTGTGATTTTACTTAAGAAAGGAACTGTTCGACTCGCACGAGGATTCACTTCAATCACATAAACACGATTTTCATGAATAACAAATTGAATATTCATCATGCCTACACAGTTTAAACCAAGTGCCAGTTTTTTTGTATAATCGGCAATCGTTGCTTGAATTTCTTGAGAAAGATACTGCGGTGGATAAACCGCCATTGAATCACCAGAATGAACGCCAGCTCGTTCAATATGTTCCATAATCCCTGGAATTAGTACTGTTTCACCATCACAAATGGCATCAACTTCACTTTCTTGTCCCAATAAATAGCTATCAACTAAGACAGGATGTTCTGGAGAAGCTTTGACTGCATGTCGCATATAATCTTCCAAATCCTTTTGATTTTCGACAATTTCCATTGCACGACCACCTAAAACATAACTTGGACGCACTAAAACGGGATAGCCGATACGATCAGCAATCACGACTGCTTCTTCTGCACTTGTGGCCGTATCTCCTGGTGGTTGAGGAATCGCTAACTCTTGCAAAGCTTGTTCAAATAAATCACGATTTTCCGCACGATCTAAATCTTCAATCGTTGTTCCAAGAATTTTAACGCCTTGTTTTGTGAGCGGCTCAGCTAAATTAATCGCTGTTTGTCCACCAAATTGGACGATCACGCCAATCGGATTTTCTAAATCAATCACATTCATGACGTCTTCTAAAGTTAATGGCTCAAAGTATAATTTATCAGAAACAGAGAAATCTGTTGAAACTGTTTCAGGATTACTATTCATAATAATTGCTTCATAACCAGCCGCTTGGATCGCTTTGACAGAATGAACCGTTGCATAATCAAACTCGACCCCTTGACCAATGCGAATGGGGCCAGAACCTAATACTAGTACAGAAGGCTTTTTCGAAACATTGCTTTCGTTTTCCACTTCATACGTGCTATAAAAATAAGGCGTGTGTGATTCAAACTCTGCAGCACACGTATCCACCATTTTATAGACGGGCACAATTTGATTGGCTCTGCGGAAGTCAGCGATGGCTTGTTCTGTTTGTCCCCAAAGTGCTGCGATTTTCCGATCAGAAAAACCATTTTGTTTGGCTTCTTTCAAGACAGCTACGTTGTCCACGTGACTTTCAAGGCTCGTTTCAATTTCGATAATGTGTAAAAGTTTATCCAAGAAGAATAAATCAATTTTCGTTAAACTTTGTAATTCTTCGATGCTATATCCTCTGCGAATGGCTTCTGATAAGTAGAACAATCGATCATCTTGCGCATGGACCATTTTCTTCGTTAATTCTAAATCACTGACATGACTTAGTTCTTCTAACTCGTTGTGATAAGCACCAATTTCTAAAGAACGAACTGCTTTTAATAAGGATTCTTCAATGTTGCGGCCAATTGCCATGACTTCCCCGGTAGCTTTCATTTGCGTTCCTAGTTCTCGAGCACCTTTTTCAAATTTGTCAAAAGGCCAACGAGGAATTTTGGAAACAACATAGTCCAAAGCCGGTTCAAATTCGGCATAAGTGGTTCCAGTAACTGGATTTTTCATTTCATCTAATGTTAAACCAACAGCAATTTTTGCAGCTAACTTCGCAATGGGATACCCTGTGGCTTTACTAGCAAGTGCAGATGAGCGAGAAACACGAGGATTAACTTCAATCACATAATAATTAAAGCTATGCGGGTCCAAAGCTAATTGAACATTACAGCCACCTTCAATTTTTAATGCACGAATAATTTTCAAGGACGCATCTCGTAACATTTGGTATTCATAATCTGATAAAGTTTGACTCGGAGCAAAAACAATCGAATCCCCAGTGTGAATGCCGACAGGATCAAAGTTTTCCATGTTACAAACCACAATCGCATTATCAGCCGAATCACGCATCACTTCATATTCAATTTCTTTAAAACCAGCAATACTTTTTTCAATTAAACATTGTGTAACTGGTGATAATTTCAGACCATTTTCAGCAATTTGGCGGAGTTCTTCTTCCGTATCGCACATGCCGCCGCCTGTTCCACCTAAGGTAAATGCGGGACGAACGATAATTGGATAACCAATTCGTTTGGCAAAAGCCACGGCTTGTTCCACCGTATTGACAATTTCACTTTCTGGAATCGGTTGTTCTAATTCTTCCATCAATTGTTTAAATAAATCACGGTCTTCCGCTTGGTCAATCGCACTGAGCTTTGTTCCTAGCAATTCTACATTTAGCTCATCTAAAATTCCTGATTCCGATAATTCCATCGCCATATTTAATCCAGTTTGACCACCTAATGTTGGTAGAAGAGCATCGGGACGTTCTTTCCGCAAAATTCTTGAGACAAATTCTAAAGTAATCGGTTCAATATAAACATGATCCGCGATTTCTTTATCGGTCATGATGGTTGCTGGATTTGAGTTTACTAAGACAACTTCATACCCTTCTTCTTTTAGCGCTAAACAGGCTTGTGTGCCTGCATAGTCAAATTCTGCTGCTTGTCCAATAATGATTGGTCCTGAACCAATCACCATGATTTTCTTGATGTCCGTTCGTTTTGGCATTAGTTTTGCTCCTTCCATGCATCCATTAATTCCATAAATTCGTCAAATAAATGAAGACCATCGTGCGGTCCTGGAGCCGCATCTGGGTGATATTGCACAGTAAAAGCTGGATAATCTCGATGACGCACGCCTTCAACCGTTCCATCATTGACTTCCACGTGGGTCACAAGTAATTTTTCTGGATCAATTGTTGCTTCATCCACGGCATATCCGTGATTTTGTGAAGTGAAATCAATGCGTCCTGTTGCAATTTCTCGTACAGGATGATTCAACCCGCGATGTCCAAACTTCATCTTATACGTATCCGCACCATTCGCTAATGAAAATAACTGATGACCTAAGCAGATACCGAAAATTGGAACTCTTCCTTGGATTGCTTGAATCATTTCAATAGCTTCAGGCACATCTTTGGGATCTCCAGGCCCATTTGTCAACATGACACCATCGGGACTTAATTCTAAAATCTCTTCGGCCGTTGTATTATAAGGCAACACGGTTAAGTTGCATTGCCGTTTTGATAATTCTCGCAAAATACTATGTTTCAACCCGAAATCAACGACGACTACATTACGCCCAATACCTGGACTCGGATAAGGTTTAGTGGTGGAGACTTGTGCCACTTGATTTTTCGGCATGACCGTCGCTTTTAGTTGATCAAATGCATGCGGCAAATCATCCACGGCATCAATGATGCTCCCCTTCATTGTTCCAGCTGATCGTAACTTACGAGTCAGCGCACGCGTATCAATTCCTGAAATTCCCGGAATCCCTTTGCGCTTTAAAAATTCATCCAAGGTCATTTGTTGACGCCAATTTGAAGCAACCCGCGCATGCTCTTTAACAATGACACCTTTACAGGTTGGTGCAATGGATTCATAATCATCTCGGTTGACCCCGTAATTTCCAACTAATGGATACGTAAAAGTAATCATTTGTCCATTAAAACTTTGGTCAGTAATTGCTTCTTGGTAACCTGTCATGCCAGTAGTAAAAACAACTTCTCCTACTACATTGCCTTCTGCACCAAACGCTTTTCCTTCAAATACTGTTCCGTCTTCTAAAATCAATAACCTTTTCAAACCTACTGCGCCTCCTCCGACCAAGCTAATGCTCCGTCAACAAATGTCATAAGTGTCTTTCCTTTGACTGTCCACCCTGTAAATGGTGTATTGACAGCCATTGATTCAAATGCTTCTGCATCAATTGGTGCAGCTGTTGCTAAGTCAAAAACTGCAATATCTGCTGGTACACCAATTGTTAGTGTTCCTGCGTTTAATCCAAAAATTTCTGCCGGTTTCACTGCCATCCAATCAATCACTTGTTCTAACGTGAAAATGCCTGTTTCGACAAAGTTCGTATAAATCAATTGGAAAGCCGTTTCACTACCGACAATACCAAAAGGTGCATTTAAAAATGATTGTTGTTTTTCTTCTAAACCATGGGGCGCATGGTCGGTAGCAATACAATCAATCGTGCCATCTAACAAGCCGTCAATCAATGCTTGTCGATCTGCTAAACCACGTAATGGCGGGTTCATTTTCCAAAACCCTTCGTCACCAGGAATATCCTCATCGACTAAAATTAAATGGTGTGGCGAAACTTCGGCTGTTACGTGAATCCCTGCTTTTTTAGCATCCCGAATAACGCGCACGCTTTCTTCTGTTGAAACATGACAAACATGATAATGAACGCCTGTTTCTTTTGCTAAAGTAATATCCCGAGCAATTTGTGAAGCTTCCGTTGCACTTAAAATCCCTGGTAGGCCTAATTTCTTAGAAACTTCGCCTTCATGCATCACACCACCAAATAATAAAGATTCATCTTCCGTGTGCGCAACAAGCGCCATATTTAATGCAGCCGCTTCTTTCATGGCTAAGTACATCGTTCCTGCCGTTTGGACACCAACACCATCATTCGTAAATGCAAAGGCGCCCGCTTCTTTTAAGGCCTTCTGATTGGTTAAAACTTCACTCCGTAGCTCTTCTGTAATGGGGGCATATTGTAAAACTTTCACGACTGCATCTTTTTGAATTAAGTCGTAAACCTCACTTAATTTTTCAGCCGTATCTGGTACTGGATTCAAATTGGGCATTGCGCAAACCGTAGTAAAACCACCGCGAGCAGCAGCTTTACTGCCCGTTTTAATCGTTTCTTTATACGTAAAGCCTGGTTCTCTAAAGTGAACATGCACATCGACCAAGCCTGGCGTGATTAGTTGCCCGTTCGCATCAAACACTTGCTCAAAATCTGCTTCGTCAAACGATTCCCCGATTGCGTGAATCACACCATTTTCTAGCCAAAGTGCTGCCTCAATCAATTGATTCTCTTTTTTGATGATTTTCCCATTCTTAATTAACGTCTTCATTTCTCCACCTAGGCCTTTCCATGTAAAATTGCTTCTAAAATTGCCATGCGCATAAAGACTCCATTACTCATTTGCGCGACGATTCTTGATTGCAGACTTTCCACTAATTCATCTGCCAGTTCAACATCCCGATTGACTGGCGCTGGATGCATAATAATTGCGTGTTTCTGTAAACGAGTTGCCCGTTCGTTGGTTAAACCATATTCCAAATGATAGCCTTCTTTTGAAAAACTTTCCTTACCATCATGACGTTCGTGTTGCACGCGCAGCAACATCATCACATCGACTTTTTCAACAATTTCATCTAATGGCACATATTGTCCATAGACATCAAACTGATGATCGTACCACTCTTCTGGACCTGAAAAATAAATTTCAGCGCCTAAACGGTTTAATAACTGCATATTTGATTTAGCAACGCGAGAATGTGTAATATCTCCCACAATCGCCACTTTCAAGCCTTCAAATCCACCAAATTCTTCATAAATAGTCATCAGATCCAATAAACATTGTGTAGGGTGTTGTCCACTCCCGTCCCCACCGTTAATAATAGAACATTGAATCGTTTTACTTTGAATCAATTCATCGTAATAATTTTCTTTACCATGACGAATGACTGCTACATCTACACCAATTGCCGACATCGTTAGTACTGTATCGTATAACGTTTCTCCTTTTTGAACAGAACTTCTACTTGCTTCAAACTCAATCACTTCTAAGCCTAATTTTTTCTCAGCTACCTCAAAACTTTTATGTGTTCGAGTACTATTTTCAAAAAACAAGTTTGTTGCAAAATATTGACGTTCTTCTGGGTGCCATTTTGCCCCCTGTTTAAATTCTCCTGCGCGACGGATTAACCCCATGACTTCACGGTCGGTTAAAGCCTCAGCAGTTAAAAGATGTTTTAAACTAATTCGTTCAGATGTAATAATCATTCGTCCAGTCCTCCTACTGTTCTTCGCTACGTGCGTTTTCCGGTAAAATTAAATTCAAAACAATTCCTAAGACGGTTGCTAATGCCATTGAAGACAATTCAAAGGTTCCTACTTTGAAGACTAAGCCACCAATGCCGATGACTAAAATTACTGAAGCAATCAATAAATTCTTTTTCTTATCAAAATTAATCTTATTATCGATTAAGATTTTCAAACCACTTGCGGCAATCACACCGAACAAGACGAAACTAATTCCTGAAATAACTGGTCCTGGGATACTTAGAATCAAGGCACTTAATTTTCCAACAAAGCCTAAAGCTACAGCGAACACCGCGGCTCCACCAATCACGAAGACACTGTGTACTCTTGTAATTGCCAGCACGCCGATATTTTCACCATAACTTGTAACTGGTGGTCCACCAACAAAACCTGCTACAATTTGCGCTAAGCCATCTCCCATTAAAGTTTTAGATAAGCCTGGGTCTTGGAAAAAGTTGCGCTTGGTTAACTTATTCAAGACCATTAAATGACCAATATGTTCTGTCATTGTTACAAAAGCAATTGGTGCCATTGTTGTAATGGCATTTAAATACAATTTCGGTTCATATTGAACAAAAGGTACTTCAAAATTCGGTAAAGCAAACCACGCAGCTTCTTTAATAGGGGTTAAATCAATAATTCCGAAAGCTAAAGCGACTAGGTACCCACTGACAATTCCCAAAAGAATTGGAATTAATCCTAGGAAGCCTTTGAAAAACATGTTGTAAAAAATGGTTAAGCCTAAAGTAATCAAGGCTACGGCAATATATTTAAAATCATAAACGTTGTTGTTATACATTGCGTTATTTGCGGCATTAGCTGCCAAGCCTAAACCGATAACCATCACGACAGGTCCTACAACGATAGGCGGTAAAATTTTATCCAACCAGTCGGAACCAATTTTTTTAATGATTAATGAAACGATTAGGTATACCAAGCCGGTTGTCATAGCACCTTGGGCAATGGCTGGATAACCATCACTCTTCATTAACATCTGCATCGCTGCAATAAAAGCAAAGCTACTGCCAAGATAAGCGGGGATTTTTCCTTTTGTAGTAATCAGATAGACCATTGTTCCTAATCCTGAACTGACTAAAGCAATCCCTGGGTCAATTCCCACTAAGATTGGTACTAAAACCGTTGCACCAAACATCGTAAATAAATGTTGTAAACTTAGGCCAACCCAGTGAAAAGCTTGCGGTCTGTCTTTAATATCTAAGACTGCATCCTCATTTCGAAATTCTTTTTCTGACAACGTTGTTCACTCCTTTTTATTCGTTTCCTTTACTAATCATAATACGATCTGCGCCGTCACGCTCTTCCATTTCCACAATAATTTCCTCAGTTTTTGATGTTGGAATATTTTTTCCTACATAATCGGCACGAATCGGTAGTTCCCGATGCCCACGATCTACTAAGACTGCTAAAGAGATTTTTCTCGGACGACCTAAATCCATAACAGCGTCCATCGCAGCACGAATGGTCCGGCCCGTGTACAAGACATCATCCACTAAAATAACTTCTTTACCTTCAATTGAGACTGGTACGTCAGAAGAATGTAATTCAGGTTCCTCCATATCTTTCACATCATCACGATACAAAGTAATATCTAATTCACCAACTGGCACGTCAATGTCTTCTAATTGTTTTAAGCGTTCGGCTAGACGCTGTGCAATGTATATCCCACGCGTTTTAATTCCTACTAAAACAATGTCTTGAATTCCTTTGTTTCTTTCAATAATTTCATACGAGATTCGAGTAAGCGCTCGTTTCATTGTGACTGCGTCAACAACTTCTTTCTTTGGCATAATAATTTCCTCCTCATTTCTTTTTTATCTACGTCCTCGCTGTCTTGGGGTCAGCGATTCTTCCTTCAATTGAGCAGCTGAAAAATAAGTGGATTTTTATTGAAATTGTCCTGTTATTTTTTCCAACAAAAAATCCTCCTACCCGTATGAGGATAGGAGGATGTTGGTTACAGTTTAAAAAGGTACAAGGGTACCATGTAGCCCACACAACTTACTAACTAAGCGCACCTAGTGTTCTTTTGCATGATTCCTTCTTAGCCTCACGGGACTAAACTTAAAGGTTACAGTTATTTAGTTATTTTTCTTCTTAAAAAAGAGTTTACCTCTTCTTCAGAAAAAAATCAATGATTATTTCTTAATTGGTGTAAAGTTTTTTCAAAAACTTCTGGTAAAGGTGCTTCAAAGACTAATTGTTCACCTGTAGTAGGATGTGTAAAGCCTAATAACTTCGCATGTAAAAATTGTCCATTGCCAGGCAATGTTTTTTTCGGTCCATATAACGGATCTCCAGCTAATGGATAACCGATATATTTCATGTGAACACGGATTTGATGTGTCCGGCCTGTTTCTAGTTGTAATTCAACTAAGGTAAATGCATCAAAACGCTCTAAAACAGTAAAATGCGTGACTGCTTCTTTACCGCCTTCAATGACCGCTTGCATTTTTCGGTCAACCTTGGAACGACCAATAGGCGCATTTATCTCTCCCTTATCGTGAGGAATAACACCGTGGACCAAGGCGACGTATTTGCGTAACGATGTTTTTTCTTTTAGCTGTTTCGCTAATGATTCATGGGCTTGATCATTTTTAGCCACCATCAATAGCCCCGAAGTATCTTTATCAATTCGATGAACAATTCCGGGTCGCACCACATCATTAATCGCCGATAAGTGATCCGCATGATGAAGTAACGCGTTCACTAATGTACCATTGGGATGCCCTGCCGAAGGATGAACAACCATGCCTTGAGGTTTGTTGACGACAATCACATCATTGTCTTCATAAACAATGGTCAAAGGAATATCCTCTGCTACCATATCTAGAACTTCTGGTTCAGGAATTGTTACAACAATTTCATCGCCTGCTGTAACTTTGTAATTTGCGCGGACCGTTTCACCGTTAACTGTTACGTGTTTTTCTTTTAACCATTGTTGAATTTGCGAGCGGGAATGATTGGGTAAATGTTCACTTAATACTTTGTCAATCCGGCCTTTTTCTGTTTGAATCGTTACGTTAATTTGTTCCATTTTTGCCTTCCTTTGCTGCTTTTTCATCTAAAATCAAATAAATAAATATACAAATAACGCCGACCACTAACGTACTATCTGCAACATTAAAAATAGGAAAGTTCATAAAATCCGTTTGGAGCATGTCCACCACGTAGCCTAAACGTACACGATCAATAAAATTCCCAATGGCACCTGCTAAGACAAAAGACAAACCTACAGAATACCAGACACTTTTTTTATAATTCTTAATTAATAAATAAATAATCACGACACTAACAATTACTGTGATGACATAAAAGAATATCATCTTTCCTTCTAATAAGCTCCAAGCAGCTCCGGTATTTCTTAAATGGGTCAGAGACAAAAATCCAGGAATGAATTCTTTTGTTTCACCCAAAGAAATGTTTTGGACCGTCAAATATTTGCTCCATTGGTCAAGCCCTACTAATAAGGCACTGATTAAAAAATATACTACTAACAATCGCGTCATTCCTTTTCTCTATGAATACTTGCTAAATCTCTTGGTCGAACAATGCCTACTAACTCACCGTTAGGATGGCCACTTTTACTAATAAGCACAGCTTCTAAGCGTGGCTGCTCCCGAAACATTTGTTCAACTTCAAAAACGGTTGCTTCAATTGAAACAAATTGATAGTTGCTGCGTTTATAATTTGATGCCAACAATTCTCGCACCGTTCGGTTGGCAATGTGAACTTCGCCTTTGGTGCTCTCAATGGCAAACCATACACCAATCCCTCGAACCGTGATTAATCCTTTAAATACACCTTTTTCATAAATCGGAAATTGAGAATATTGTTTTTTTGCAATAATCGTTAATAACGTTTCTAAAGAAGTGATGATTTCAAAAGCTGTAACACGTTTCGCAAATTTAGGCACTACTTTTTCTGGTTTTGTTAAAGCTTGTTCAATCGTTTCAATTCGTTGAACTGCCCATTCGTTTGGCTCTGCAATTACAAAATCATCAGCAATTCGCTCATGAACGATGGCATTTCTTAACTGAGCCATTTGAAGCAAATCCTCTTCAAATTGAGCAATCTGTCCTTTTTCTTTTCGGGAAAGACGTCTTGTCATTTCACTGAATCCCATATTGACAGGATTGTTCAGTCTCTCTCTCATCCACTTTTCAATGCGATTAAAGTGTGCTAAAAATGTATCTGCTCGTTCCCCCATAGTCGTTGCTCCTTATAATAAACTACGCAATAAATTTCCGTCATTATTTTTTATTGAGCTACTTTCAAGTATATACTAAAAATAGGTCTCAGGAAAGAGCGGCTTTAAAAGAGACCTCTCGCTTGACCCGTTTCGTCCACATCCATATTTAACGCAGCAGGAACTTTCGGCAAGCCAGGCATCGTTAAAATGTCACCCGTTAACGCCACGATAAACCCCGCACCGATTTTTGGAACTAGTTCACGAATCGTAATCGTAAATCCTTCTGGCCGTCCTAATTTTTGAGGATCGTCAGAAAGTGAATACTGTGTCTTCGCCATGCAAATTGGTAATTGATCCCAACCATTTTTTGTAAAGTCTGCAATTTGCTTTTGTGCTTTCGGAGAAAAAATCGCCTGTTCCCCGCCGTAAATCGTTTGTACAATGGCTTGAATTTTTTCTTCAATTGTTTGGCGAGGGTTATACAAAGGTTGAAACTGCTTTGTATTGGCTTCAATCTCTGCTACCACTGTTTTCGCTAGATTCGTGCCACCTGCGCCACCTTGCGCCCAAACACTTGTTAACTCGACGGGCACGCCTAACGCTTGGCAGGCTTCTTTCAACAGTTGAATTTCCTTCTCTGTATCCTGTGTAAACTCATTAATTGCAACAACTACTGGTACATCATAACGTTGCATGTTTTGAATATGTTTTTCTAAGTTGGCAAAGCCTTTTTGTAACGCTGGTAAATTTTCTTCTGCTAACTGATCTTTCGCCAAACCGCCATGCATTTTCAACGCGCGAATCGTTGCCACAATCACAACGGCATCGGGTGCTTTTCCTAAAGAAGGTACTTTAATATCTAAAAATTTTTCGCCACCTAAGTCGCCACCAAAACCTGCTTCTGTTACAACATAATCCCCTAGATGCAAAGCCGTTTTTGTCGCTAAAATACTGTTACATCCATGAGCGATATTGGCAAAAGGACCACCGTGAACAAAAGCTGGAGTTCCTTCAATCGTTTGAACTAAATTAGGTTTTAAGGCGTCTTTTAATAATAAAGTCAGGGCACCTGCCACGTTTAAATCTTTAACCGTCACCGGCTCTCTTTGGTCATTATAGGCGACAATAATCCGACTTAAGCGTTCTTTTAAGTCCGTTAAATTTTGCGCTAAACAAAGAATCGCCATAATTTCGCTTGCCACAGTAATATCGAAACCGTCTTCTCTTGGTACACCTTGGAAAGGACCGCCTAAACCAACAACGACCTGTCTGAGCGCACGATCATTTAGATCCACTGCCCGTTTCCAAATCACCCGTCGAGAATCAATCTTTAATTCATTTCCTTGCTGTAAATGATTATCTAGTAACGCAGCTAAGGCATTATTGGCTGTCGTAATCGCATGCATATCACCAGTAAAATGCAAATTGATTTCTTCCATTGGTAATACTTGTGCGTAACCGCCACCTGTTGCGCCACCTTTAATCCCCATCACAGGACCTAATGATGGTTCTCTTAGGGCAATAACGGTTTTTTTATTGATTTGATTTAATGCATCTCCTAAACCAATGGTCACGGTTGACTTTCCTTCTCCTGCTGGCGTTGGATTAATCGACGTAACGAGGATTAATTTACCTTCTGGTTGCGCTTCTAAGGATTGAAGCGTTGGAAAATCTATTTTCGCTTTGTATTTCCCATAAAGTTCTAGCGAATCTTCTGAAAGACCGATTGTTTCGGCAATCTCTTGAATAGGTTTTAATGTTGCTGCTTGTGCAATGTTAATATCTGTCTTCATAACGGACCCCTTTTCAATTCTTTATCGTCTTTGTGACACATTGTTTCTTTTAAATTATAGCTTGTATTGAATAGAATGGCTAGAATAACCTTTTTTAAACAACCCAACCATTGACGTTTGGTAGCCTTTTCTCGTATAATGAAAGTGTCTTTACAAATCTAAAAGGAGCGTGAATTGGATGCAAAAAGGAATTGTCAAATGGTTCGATAACAGAAAAGGCTATGGTTTTATCGTTTACAACGAAGAAGATGAGATTTTTGTCCACTTCACTGCTATAGAAGGTGACGGATTCAAATCACTTGATGAGAATCAATCTGTAGAGTTCGAGATAATGGAAGGCAATCGTGGGCTACAAGCAGCACATGTCAAAAAAATAGATAACTAAAAAAGCTGAACCAACAACGCTTTGCTCCAAAAAGTAAGTAAACGTAGCGTTTGTTTCAGCTGATTATTTTAAGATTTTGAGAGTGGGTCACCAGTCGTTTCGACTTATGACTCACTCTTGTTTTTTTCTTCTTTTTTATGAAGGCCCAAAGAATGATCTTCTGCTACCTTCAATTCAGGCTTTTTTATCTTAAGTGCCTCAAGAAATAACGGAATCGTTTTCTTTTTCATTAAAAAGACTTTTGAGCCTTCCTTAAATTCTGAGGAAAAAATTTCGATGCTTTTTTCATTGTAGGTTACTTTTTCTATCTGAGAAAGCGGAAGTGCTTTTTTGCGAAACCATAAAACATCTCTGACAATTAAAGATGTTTCTGTCATGTTAAAAGACCGCGCAATTCCTAGATAAGCAAACACAAAAAATGGAACCATCACCAGATTACTAATCAAGTAAGGACCATTATTTTCCAATGCTAAAATTAAACTAATAAATAATATACAAAATGTGCAAGACCAGTAAATAATTGTTGATGCTAATTCTGGCTGCCAATAGAATTTCTGTTTTTTCATAAAGTGCCCTCACTACTTCTGGATCAACGCCGCTAAATTTAAATATGTTATAATAGTAACATACTTTTTTTAAGAACAAAAAGAAATTAGGAGTAATTTTATGTTAAGAATTTATGTAGATGCTGCAACAAAAGGCAATCCAGGTGAATCTGGCGGCGGTATCGTTTACCTCACCGACCAATCGCGGCAACAATTGCATGTGCCTTTAGGCATTGTTAGTAATCACGAAGCCGAATTTAAAGTGCTGATTGAAGCTTTAAAACAAGCGATTGCCAATGAAGACAATCAACAAACCGTTCTTCTCCACTCAGATAGTAAAATTGTTGTCCAAACAATTGAAAAAAACTATGCTAAAAATGAAAAGTACCAGCCTTATTTAGCAGAATATCAACAACTAGAAAAGAATTTCCCTTTGCTCTTAATCAAATGGCTACCTGAAAGTCAAAACAAAGCGGCCGATATGCTCGCACGGCAAGCATTACAAAAATTTTATCCCAATAAAAAGTAGCACAGATTAGTCAATGCTTTTCCTTTATTAATTTGATAGTTAAGCGTGGAGCAAAAATCCCTAGTGTTTTTTGCTCCACGCTTAAAAACAGATAAACGGTTCTGTCTCAACCTCTTCTTATAACCACTTATTCTTCTGTCGTTATTCCCGCAAATTGTCCATTGGTTAGCGAAAGGATTGCTTCAGGCGCTAATTCAATTTGCATGCCACGTTTGCCTGCAGAAACAATAATTGCAGAATATTGTTGAGCTTCTTCAGCCAAATAGGTGGGAAATTGTTTTTTCATCCCAATTGGGGAACAGCCCCCACGAATATAGCCTGTGGTTGCTTCTAAATCTTTTAAGTGAAGCATTTCTACCTTTTTGTTGCCACTAGCTTTCGCTAATTTTTTCAAATCTAATTCTTGATTACCAGGAATGACAGCCACGACTGGACCTGTTTTATTACCTACTGTAACCAAGGTTTTAAAAATTCGTCCTTTGTCAATACCTAAACTTTCAGCGACACTTTCTGCACTTAAATGATCTTCACTCCAAGCGAATTCATATTCTTTATATGGTACTTTATGTTGTTCTACCATGCGCATCGCATTCGTTTTTTGTTGTGTTTTTTTCTTTGCCACTTTTTTCACCTTCTGAATCACTTGTTTTGTTCGAATGTCTTTAAATAATTTCTTAATACTTGTACGGATAGTTGGCCTGGTGCAGACGCTTGCTGGGCTGAGCCAAAAGTTAGTGCCGACCCGAACAGTTGACCTGTTACGCGACTAATCATCCCTAACTGTCCCATTGACATAGTAACGATTGGGACGGATGCATAATGGGTGTACATTTCATTGGTTGCTGAAAGTAACGTAAGTACATCTGTCGCATCTTGTGGCATCACAGCTATTTTACAAATATCCGCCTGACGCATTTGCATTTGGCGTAACCGCGCGACAATCTCCTCTTGCGACGGTGTTTTCTGAAAGTCGTGATTACAGAGAACAATTTTAATCCCCGCCTTTTTAGCTTCGTGAATTAACGTATCTGCCGCCAGCGGATTCGCAAATAATTCAATATCTAATAAATCCAACGCACCCTTTTTCACTAATTCATGATACAAAGCAAAATAATTTTCCTCAGAAAAAGCCATTTCGCCGCCTTCTTTTTGTGTACGAAAAGTTAACAATAACGGTTTTTGCCCCAACCGTTCCATTACTTGTTGTGAAAGATTACATACATCGGAAAAATCAGCGACATTTTCATAATAGTCTAAACGCCATTCCACCAAATCACAATCTAGTGTTTGGCTCGCCGTTGCTTCGGCCAAAATATCCTCGGCTGTTCGAGCAACAATGGGCACCACAATTTTGGGATTGCCTTCACCTATTCGCACATGTTTGACTATAACTGGCTTCACAGTTCCACCTAACTTCCTCGTTTATTTTTCTCTCTTCATATCATACCATTTCTCTTCTTTTTTGCAATTTAAAGAGCTACAAAGACACCTAGAATTAGGAATTTCCTAACACTAAATGCCTTTGTTTGGGTTATTTAACTCTTTCTGTTGTTACGTTAAACTTCCGTACTTTGTAACTGATACATATCCGCATAAAGGCCACCTTCTGCCAGTAACGTTTCGTGCGTTCCTCGTTCTACAATCTGCCCTTTGTCTAAAACTAAAATCAAGTTTGCATCACGAATCGTCGAAAGGCGATGCGCAATCGCAATTGTCGTTCTCCCTTGACGCATTTTGGCTAATCCTTCTTGAATCAATCCTTCTGTTTCTGTATCAATATTAGCAGTTGCTTCATCTAAAACTAAAATTTTGGGATCAGTCACAATCGTTCGTGCAAACGAAATTAATTGACGTTGTCCGCTAGAATAACTCGCTCCTCGTTCAATGACTTTCGCATGATAGGTATTGGGTAACGTGTGAATAAATTTATCCGCCTGAACAAATTCCGCAGCCTGTTTAATTTGTTCATCTGTAATATTGGGATTCAGTAAACGGATATTTCCAGCAATATCTCCATAAAACATGAAAGCGTCCTGTAATACCAAGCCCATCTTTTCCCGTAATTCTGTCATGGGAAAATCACGAATATCACGATCATCAATTAAAATCTGCCCTTCATAAAATTCATAGAAACGCATGAGTACATTAATAATTGAACTTTTACCACTTCCTGTATGACCGACTAAAGCGACGGTTTCCCCGGGATTTGCGACAAAGCTAATATTTTTCAATACTTCATTTTTGCCGTCATAAGAAAAAGTAACATTGCGAAATTCAATTTTCCCGCGAATAATTTCCCCATTCGCACCTACTGATTGTTGCGGCGTTAATTCTTCCGTATCCATAATTTTTAAAATACGGCTACCTGCGACAATCCCATCTGTGAAGATACTTAGGAAGTCCATCATTTGTGTCATCGGATTAAAAAAAGCTTGGACATACGTTACAAAAGCATAAATCATCCCCGCTTCAACAGGAGAATGTAAAGCATCGATGCCAAACATAGTTAAGGCCAATGCAATCGCCAATGTATACAACAAATTAATGATGGGACTTAATAATAATGAATTCATACGAATCATTGCTACTCGTGTTTTTAAATAATCATCATTGGTTTCCTCAAATTCGTTTTCCAAACGCTTTTCTTGGCGAAATTGTTGAATGATTTGCATACCAGAGATGTATTCATTTAGTTTGGTGTTTAATTGACTTAATTTTTCCCGCATACTGCGATATAATTTTGAACTAAATTTTTGGTAATACCAAATTACAACTAATAAAATTGGCAAGAAAATTAGACAATAAAATGAAATTTCTGGACTGAGTTGAAACATTGCAAAAAATGACGAGATTACGGCAAAAATTCCTGTAATCACCATTAAGAATACATACCAGAATTCAAACAATGTTTCTGTGTCATTTGTAACACGAGACACCGTCGAACCCGCTGGTGTTTGATCAAAATAACGCATACCTAAAGTGTGTAATTTTTCAAATAATTTCACTCGTATATATTGATACGTTTTTAAAGAAGCCATCGAATACAAATACCATTGGAAAAACCAAACAATACTTTTGACAATGACACCAAAAAAATAAATAGCAGCAAAAGTTAGAATCACTTGCATTGTAGCAGTTTTAGGCGTTAAATAATTATCCATAAAAACTTGAATGACTCTAGGCAAAAGAATATTGATAATTGATAAGCCAAACGCAAAGAGAATAGCTGTGTAAAACATGCGCCGAAACGGTTTGGCAAAACGAAACAAACGCTGAACAATCGTTAATTGTTCTTTCAACGGTAATTCTCTGGACCATTCGGATTGATACTTTTCTTCCATTAACTCTCATTCCCTTCAATTTTCGCTTCTAATTGCTGTTTTTCCCACATCCGCTGATACCAACCCTTCTGAGCCAGTAACTCCTGATGCGTCCCCCGTTCAATAATTTCCCCTTCATCCAACACTAAGATTTCTTTTGCATGCATGACACTACTTAAACGATGCGCTGTAATAATAGTGGTTTTTTCTTGGCGCGTTTCTTTTAGATTTGATAAAATCGCCTCTTCAGTCTTCGCATCGACTGCAGATAAGGCATCGTCTAAAATTAACAATTCTGGTTCAACAATCAAGGCCCGTGCAATAGAAATCCGTTGTTTTTGTCCTCCAGAAAGCGAAACGCCACGTTCCCCAACCATTGTGTCATAGCCTTCAGGGAATGCTTTAATTTCTTGGTTAATAAATGCTAATGCTGCCGCTTTTTCAACTGCCGCTTGTTCCAAGTCTGGTTTAGCAAAACGAATGTTATCTCGTACCGTCATGGAAAAGAGAAAATGGTCCTGTGGCACGTAACCCATTGCACCCATCAATGCATCTAATGTGTAATTTTTAATGTCATGTTTTCCAAAGGAAATCGTTCCTTGGTATTGGTCATATTCACGCATCAACAACTTCAAAATAGTGGTTTTACCAGCGCCTGTTTTGCCAACAATCCCCAAAGTTTCTCCTTCTTGCAACGAAAATTGGATATTTTCCAACGCCACTGCCTCTTCTTTTGGATAAGAAAAAGAATCAATCTTCATTGAAATTGTTCCTTGCGCCATTGTTTTGATGGCATCTTTTCGTTCGATAATATGCGTTTTTTCATGTAATAATTCGTTCACACGATCGTAACTAGCATTCCCACGTTCTAACACATTAAATAAGCGCCCAATCGCAAACATTGGCCAAACTAGCATCCCAATATAGGCAATGAAAGAGACCAACTGACCTAAACTAATCGTTCCTTCCATGATGAAACGACCACCAATAATAATTGTCAAAACATAAGAAACACCAATAATCAGCGTAATAAATGGATCAAACAGTGCATCTAAAAAGTTCGTTCGTTTATTTTTGACGATAGCATCATCAATTTTCTCTGTAAAATCAGCAAGATCTTCTTGTTCTTGCCCAAATGTTTTAATGACTTTAATTCCAGTGATACTTTCTTGTGTTTTATCATTAATCGCCGAAAAAGCAGCTTGTGAATCTCGAAAGGCATCATGCAACTTAGAACCTAGAACTCGTGAAGTGACGGCTAATAAAGGCAGCGGTAATAAAGCAATTAATGTTAAGCGCCAATCGACAAATAGAACCATTGCGATAATCGTTGTTCCTCCCGTAATCACAGAGTCGGCAAACGTTAAAATCCCAGCTCCAGCCACATTTTGGATGGCATTTAAATCATTGGTTGCATGCGCCATCAAGTCACCTGTCCGATATTTCTGATAAAAGATGCTATCCATTTTTGTGAAATGATGAAATAATTGAGTCCGTAGCTCTTTTTCCAAACGAGCCGCACTCCCCCAAATATGCATCCGCCAAATATAGCGAAAAAGATATTGGGCAAGCCCAGCACCAATCAAGAGTGCAACCCACACGATAATTTTCGTTAAGCGAATTTCTTTGTTAACGATTTCATCTACAACGACGCCAATAACTTTGGGCGGGACTAATTGAACAAGAGCGACCATCATTAATGAGAAAACCCCAATAATATAACTTTTTTTCTCTTGCTTAAAAAACCAGCCTAATTTTTTGAATATGGACATTCAGTTGTCCCTCCTTTTACTTTGTTGTTCTACGAAGACTACTTTCGAGCTAGAAGGTTTCTTCGTTATTGTTGTTTTTGATTAAACGTTTCGCTCTTTTCCTCCTAGATTATCCTATTCTCCCGCAAAACAACAAAAAAACGGACTGAAAATCAGCCCGTTTTTACACTTATTCATGATTACCTGAATAACCTTTACTATTTTCCTTGGTTTTTCATTTGTTGCATCATTTGTCTAACCTTTTTCTCTGACGGTTTTTGACCCATTGATGCCATCATCATGCGTAACATATCCTCATTAACGGGAGGATTTTTTTTGAAATAATCTTGCATATATTTGCGTGCAAGGAAAAAGCCCCCTGCAGCGCCTACTAATAAAGCGATTACTGCGATTAATACTACCCAACCTGTTGCCATTGAAACTCTCTCCTCTCCGTATAGTTTTGCTCTCAATGAATTATTTTACTAGAAATAGCAAAAAAAGAAAAGTTCTTTTTGCGGGATTTCTCTTAAATAATGAAAAAAGTCTGATTTTTTTGCAAAATAGTGATTAAAAGTCAAAAATATACGCTCTTAAATGTCAATAGGACCTTTAAGAGCGATTGTTGCTTTAGTTTTGTCCTTGAATTTTTTCTAATAATTCTGGATCAAATGTTTGATTTTTTAACATCGCAATTTCAAAGCCGTAAGGGGCCTTTTTATTTTTTTTGTCTTCTCCGACATAAGGTGTTTCTAAAATTTTTGGTAAAGCAGTTAATTTTTCATGGTGAACCACACCGTTTAAAGCTTCAAAACCAATAGTGCCAAAGCCAATATTGGCATGACGATCTTTATGTGAGCCCGTAGGATTTTTAGAATCATTCACATGAATAACTTTTAAACGATCCAATCCGATAATTTTATCAAATTCAACTAATACGCCATCAAAATCATCTTTTACATTATAACCTGCATCATTAATGTGGCAAGTATCCAGAGTGACAGAAAGTTTATCATTTAGCGTAACTCCGTCAATAATCGCAGCTAGTTCATCAAACGTACGGCCAATTTCGGTTCCTTTACCAGCCATTGTTTCTAAAGCGATTTGAGGGATTTGCTCTTTCCACAAGACTTCGTTTAGACCTTTAACAATTTGTTTGATGCCGGCTTCTGGACCTGCACCAACATGCGCACCTGGATGTAACGTGATTTGCGTTGCTCCCAACGCTTGTGCTCGCTCAATTTCTTGATGCAAAAAGTCTACGGCAAAACCGAAATTTTCCGTTTTAATTGTATTACCTAAATTAATAATATACGGGGCATGAACGACGATATTACTTAAATTGTGTTCCTTCATAAAAGCATGCCCAGCTTCAATATTCATTTCTTCAATCGGTTTCCGGCGCGTGTTTTGTGGCGCACCTGTATAAATCATAAAGGTTGTTGAGCCATAACTAGCCGCTTCCTCGGCAGAGCCTAATAGCATTTTCTTGCCACTCATACTAACGTGTGATCCTAATAACATGTGGTTCCTCCTAATAATTCTTCTTTTTCTTTTGGTAGTGTTGATACTGTTGCAGCCATTCTTCAAGCGTGATTTTTGTTACTAATTCGCCAATTAGTTCATAGGGTATTCGCTTAGGATTAGTGAAGCGAAGACAACTTTTCCCCATGTTTAGCTTTGTTGACACTTGTTCCTGATAGGCTTCTTGAAACCAACTTCGGACGGCTTCATTTCCCATTAATCCCATGTGATATAAAGCTACTTGCCTTTTAGTAGCGCCTAAGCTGATAAATGGTAACGGTTCATCACCACGGTTGAGATAGCCTTCTGGAAATACTGAAAGCGGCACAACAAAGGTTGGCATGCCATATTGCATCTTTAATTCAAATCCTGCTGGCAAATTTTTCGAAACGACATCTAATACTTGCTGATAAGCAATTCGCCAGTTTGGTTCAACTGTTTCGATGTATGCTGTAACTGTTTCAATTGACTGCCCCATTATTTCTTCCTTTGCTGATAAAGGGCTTTGGTTTTATAGCCTTCTTTTAAAATGGCTAACATCTCAGTTTGCCGCTTTTTCCGTGTCTCCGCTCGCTTTGCACTAAATACATACCGCGCCCACTCTTTTTGATAACCAGGCGTTAATGCAGCGAATGTCGCTGCAGCAGCTGGTTCTGTTTGTACCAACGCTTCAATTTCTGGTAAATATTGAACATAATCCCCAACAGCAGAACTGGTCTGATTCTTCGCTGGCTTTTTAAGAACATTCTTCATGCCGACAACCGTAAAAGTCTCATCTAAACTAACCATGCGATTAAATTTTAAGGTTGATCCTTTAATATACCCATCTGCCTCGTTTACTTGTAATGTTGGAAAAATTTCATCTCGGTGGACAAAGGTTGGATACATTTTATTGCCTTTTTTCGGATAAGCCACATATAACAACCCATTTTCTACTAAATGTTGACCTTCAATCACCATTGAAACAATCTCTTGAAATTCCGCCATCGTTTTCACAAATGCAAAAATCAGCTCAACTGGTTCTGAGGGTAATTGCTGCGCGGCTGAAGCAAATTCAGATAGATACTCTGCCTGTGGTCTATTTAAAATAACTGGGTGCTGATACTTCGTTAAGTTTAACTTTTCGACAATTGATTTCATAACCTACTCCTTATAGCGACTGCACTTTTTATTCTAGCATAGCACAAGTTATCTGTAATTGAATATGCCCAATAGTAAAAAAGAGTTTTTTGTAACATTTGTCCTTTTGATTTTCAGCTTTTTATTTCAATACTATCTTGACAAAGGACTTTTCTTACAGTCCTCCTTATTGTTGATACAACAATACCCACCCATTACTTTTCTAATATAGTCTATAACAAATTTGAATTTTTATTGTAGACTTTTGTGAACATTGATATACTATCTTTATCGTCTATATGCTTTAACCAATACTTTTCCTTAATGAATCACCATAGAGAGGAATAATAGTCTAACTTTATTAGTGATTAACACTTTGGACATTCACAAAAAGCTTGAAGCAATAAATATATTAGCAATAATAATTTTACTGGAAAGGTGGTGAAATAGAGTGGGAATGTTTACAAAAGGACAAAAAAGTGCTGCAGAATCTATTTATCAAAAAGAAATAAAAAAATTTTTAAAACCTAAAGATGGTTTAACTCATCTAGTTATGGTAAATAGTTTTAGTAAATGGATTAATCAAAATTTTGGCTGTGAGGACAAATACACTACGCAAATTGATGAAATAATATCTTCTATGCAGTTAGATGGTTATGAAATTGTTGATATAAAAATTGATTCACTACAAAATCAAGGTCTGTCAGGATCTATGGAAGGTTTCCATACAGTAATATTATACAAGTAAGGATTGGCTATCTGTAGTGAGACTTAAAAATTAGACAGAATACCGACCAGAGAAACTTGGTCGGTATTTTTATATAATAAACCGTTCAAGATAATGTTGGTGACTATTGATTCTAGTACTATAAGCAAAACTTTATAAAAAGACTTGCTTACATTAAGGTAAACAAGTCTTCCTAAAGCAAAATATTAAGCTAGTATTAACTGTTAACTATTATTTTTAATTTATAAACCGTATAAGATTGAAGTTCACAGTGTTTTAGTATTTTAACAAGAAATATTTTTTCTTCCCGCGACGAATCACAGTAAATTGTCCTTCGATTTTATCAGTTTCTGTCAATTCAGCTGCTAAATCTTGTTTACGTTCTCCATTGACGTAAATCGCTCCATTTTGAACATCTTCACGGGCTTGACGTTTGGATGGTTCTATTTTTGAGGTAACTAATAAATCGACTAAACTTAATTGATCCTCTGGTTGCACCTCGTACGTTGGTACATCTTTAAAGCCTTGTTTAATTTCTTCTGCTGTTAAGCTTTGGATATCCCCGCTGAATAACGCTTCTGAAATTTTAACCGCTTGATGATAGGCTGCTTCACCGTGGACTAAAGTAGTCACTTCTTTGGCTAACGCTTTTTGCGCAGCACGTTGACCTGGATTCGCTGTAAATTCTTCTTCAATTGTTGCAATTTCATCCAATGTTAAGAAAGTAAAGTATTTCAAGAATTTCACGACATCACGATCATCTGTGTTAATCCAGAATTGATAAAATTCATATGGCGAAGTTTTTTCCGCATCTAGCCAAACTGCGTTTCCTTCTGTTTTACCAAATTTGGTACCATCTGCTTTTGTAATTAAAGGCATGGTTAAGCCGAATCCTTGAACTTCTTGTTCTCGGCGTAATAATTCAATCCCTGAAGTAATGTTCCCCCATTGATCACTGCCGCCTAATTGCAATAAACAGCCTTCTGTTTCGTACAATTTCAAGAAATCATACGCTTGTAATAATTGATACGCAAATTCAGTATAAGAAATTCCTGTTTCGATTCGGCGTTTCACGCTTTCTTTACTCATCATATAGTTAATTGTAAAGTTTTTTCCAACATCACGTAAGAAATCAATTAATGAAAGCTCTCCAAGCCAATCATAGTTATTTGCTAGAATCGCTGGATTTTTTTCATCTTCAAAATCGATAAAACGTGACAACTGGCCCTTAATACTTTCAGACCAAGCTTTCACTGTATCAAGTGTGTTTAAACTACGTTCTGCATCTTTGAATGATGGATCACCAATCATGCCTGTTCCGCCACCAACTAAAGCAATGGGCACATGACCATTTTGTTGGAAACGACGTAACATGAGAATTGGCAGTAGATGCCCGATGTGTAAACTGTCTGCCGTTGGATCAAAGCCGATATATAATTTAACAGATTCTTCATTTAATTGTTTTTGTAAGGCTTCTTCATCTGTGACTTGGTAGACCAACCCACGGGCTTTTAATTCTTCAAAAAAAGCTGAATTCATGATTTTCCTCCTATAGTAAAACATAATAATAGATCAAATTCCCCTATTCATAGTAACCGATTCTGTCACACTTGAAAAGTCAAAAAATGAGATTTACCTATTTTCTCTTAAGTTTTTTCAACAAAAAATGGCAATTGGTGTAGAAACTATTCATAGAAGCTTTTTTTTGCTATAATAACACAGAATGTATCATTTTATTGAGGTGAAGCTTTTGAAAAATAATTCAAGTAACAATAAGCAAAAACCAACGACCTCTTCTGGCGGCAATGTCTTTTTACTTATTTTAAATGTCATTATTCGCGTTTTTCAGTCATTAGTGGTTTTTGGGGTTATTCTGATTGTCTTAGGTGGCTCTCTTGGCTTAGGTATCGGAATGGGCTATTTTGCTTTTCTAGTTGAAGATACACAGCCCCCAACGAAGGAAGAATTGCAAAAAGAAATCAGTGATATTACCGAAGTGTCAAAAATGACTTACGCAGACGGTACCCCGATTGCTAACATCAAATCAGATTTAATTCGGACACGAATTAATGGCGATCAAATGTCTCCATTGCTAAAAAAAGCCATTATTTCAACAGAAGATGAATATTTTGAAGAACATCATGGGGTAGTACCAAAAGCGCTAGTTCGAGCGTTGATTTCTGATGCGACAGGTATCGGCGGTTCTTCTGGTGGTTCAACATTGACTCAGCAATTAGTCAAGCAACAGATTTTAACTGATGAAACGACCTTTAAACGGAAAGCCAACGAAATTTTATTAGCTTTACGTATTGAAAAATACTTTTCTAAGGACGAAATCGTGACAACTTATCTAAATGTCTCCCCTTTTGGTCGTAATAACAAAGGTGAAAATATTGCAGGCGTGGAAGAAGCAGCCAAAGGACTCTTTGGTAAAAGTGCCAAGGACTTGAATCTTCCTCAAGCGGCCTTTATCGCAGGACTTCCCCAAAGTCCCATTGTTTACACGCCCTATACTAACACTGGTGCCTTGAAAGACGATTTGTCTTTAGGAATGAAGAGAAAAGATTTTGTTCTTTTCAGTATGTACCGAGAAAAAGCTATTTCGCAAAAGGAATATGAAGAAGCCAAAGCTTACGACTTGAAAAAAGACTTTTTACCAACTGAACAGGCCAATGTCAATACAGAAGGCTATCTATACTATACGGTGTTAGATAAAGCAGTTGAGATTGTCATGGATTTAGATATGAAAAAAGCTAAAGTTAATCGTGATGATTTAGATCAAGTTGGTTTAGATCAATATGAAGAACAAGCACGTCGCGAAATCCAGTCGCAAGGCTATACAATCCAATCGACCATTGATCAGAATATTTACAACACGATGCAAACCGCTGTCGCAAATTATGGTTATTTGCTTGATGATGGAACTGCAGATGTCAATGGGAATACAATGATTGAAACTGGGAATATTTTAATGGATAACGCTACTGGTCGTATCCTCGGTTTTATCGGCGGCAGAAACTTCGATATTAATCAAAACAACCATGCCTTTAATGCCGATCGTCAAGTTGGTTCTACGATTAAACCAATTTCTGTCTATGGTCCTGCAATTGATCAAGGAATCATTGGTTCTGAAAGTCGTTTGGCCAACTACACGACTACTTATTCAGATGGTACTCCTTTTGCTAACTCAACAACTGTGGATTTAAATCAATTTGTAACCGTTCGAAATGCGTTAAACTGGTCTTTTAACATCCCTGTGTATCATGTAAATGAAGAATTGAAAAAGAAAAAAGGTGATGATAATTTTTCTTACAATCACTACTTAAGTAAAATGAACTATCCAGCTTCAGATGCTTGGGCTTACGAATCTGCGCCATTGGGTCCAGTAGAAACAAATGTTGTAACTCAAACAAACGGTTTCCAAGCACTTGCTAACAAAGGCAAATATCAAAAAGCCTACATTATTGAAAAAATTACAGACAATAGCGGACATGTGGTCTACGAACACAAAGATGAAGGAACGCAAGTTTATTCACCGGCGACCGCTTCTATTATGAATGACTTGTTACGTTCAGTGGTGGATTCTGCGAATACAACAAAATTCAAACCAACGTTAGCTGGCTTGAATCCTCATTTAGCTAGTGCTGATTGGGTCGGAAAAACTGGGACAACTGATGACTATAAAGATTCATGGCTGATTGTCTCTACCCCAACTGTGACACTAAGTTCTTGGGCAGGACATGATCTACCAGCGCCAATGACGATGACCAGCGGCGACAATAATGGGAATTATATGGCGAACTTAGCCAACGCGCTGTACTATGCGAATCCAGAATTGTTTGGCATTGGTCAAAAATTTGAATTAGACCCAAGTGTTATTAAATCAAAAGTTTCTGAATTTACTGGTGAAAAACCTGGCTCAATTACCTATAATGGTGCCAAGTTCAATACACCTGGCAAAACAACGACTTCATACTATGCCAAAGATGGTGCACCACAAAGTACCTATAAATTTGGAATCGGTGGAACAGACAGCAATTACGCTTCTTACTGGGGAAATCTTGCTCCACGTGCCACTACAAATAATAACAACAACAATAACAATAAAAACAACGATAATAAAAAGAACAACTAAAGAATTTGATAAGTTAAGCTTGTAACCAAAATTATGTAAAAAAGTAGAGACGTAATCCATCAATTGATGAATTACGTCTCTACTTTTATTGTTTCTCTTATTCGTTACCATCGATACTAGCTCGAGCTATTCAAAAATAGCTCCTACATTTAATGAAATAATATGCAGCAATCAACCTATTTTAACTAAAATAATCCCTTTCTGTTTCTCAAAACAATAGCAGATACTATTAAACTTATTAATACATAGACAACTATCATCTTTAAAGAAAAATCAAATGTGAGACCTATCTCATCCATCGGCTCATACCCATTTCCTCCATTAATAATTTTAGGAAAATTCATATAAGCTGTAAAGAAAAATTTATTGGAAATCAGGCTAACTCCTGAAGATAATACCACACCAACAATTAGCAAGCTATGAACAATCAAATTTCCAGTAAACAGCGAAAGCAAGAAACTGAATACTGTCAATGCTAATAACAGCATACCAAACATAATTAGGCTTCTCAACAAATAGTTAGAAAGAGAAATGATTGTAACACTTTGTCCCTTTTCAATAATCGCGACTGGATAATCAGGGTTTCCCAGACCGTTTTTGAAAAATGCACTGATTACAGAAAGAAAGATTGACAGATAAGAAACCAATCCGACTGTAAACAAAATACTACTTATTTTAATAGAATATTTTTCCCATAGTTTTAAGGGAAGGCCGTTCCATAAAGAAACAGTATTTTTTCTTTTTTCTAAAGTTGCGAGCGCTATAATCATTAAACTAGGGATAATTAATAATAATGTATATGGAAAATCCATCGATAAAAGAAAACCTAGGTAATTCAAAGCAGGCATTTTAGCAACTTCAGAAGAATCCACTTGTTTGATCCTGTTTTCAGATAAATATTGCAATTCTTTGACTCTTTTTTGTTGCTCAATAATTGGTATACTGTACAACGTTCCTTTTAACATTGCGTTTAAATTACTTTCTTCCAATTTTTTCTCAGCTTCTAATAAAGCCCATTCATCACCAATTTTGATGGCATTAATTGCTTTCCTTAATTGCTCACTTTCATCTTCTATCTCATTTAAAGTTTCTTTTACTGCAGGTTCATTTTTCATTTTTTCTTTCGCTTGTTCGTTATTTTTGATTCGGTTTTCATATTGCATTTCTTTAAAAGAAAGTTGTTGGGGTTGAGCTAGCAACGGATAAATTAACATTAAAATAAAGGCTACAAACACAAACCACAGACTCTTCTCTTTCAATATTTTTATCGTTTCTATCTTAAGCATTTCTCTCTTCTCCTCTTAAATATAAGTTATCATATTGTTCACGTAAAGAAAGGTTACGTTGATCGTTCTCAACCAGCTTTTTATTTTTCATAAATAAAATACGTGTACATGTGTGTTCAACATTATACAAATCATGAGAAGATAAAATAACTATTTTATCTTTAGAAACTATTTCTTTTAAGCACATTATGAATAAACTAACACTAGTAGGATCCAAGTCATTAAAAGGTTCGTCTAACAAAAGTATTGTTGCATCACTTGCTAGGTACATCGCTAATAATACATGTTGTTTCATTCCGAGAGATAATTTTTTTATTGTTCTATTTTGGTATTCTTTCATCTTTAATTGTTCAAAAATATGTTCTATATCGCTATTACTTTTCCAAGCGGTTTTAATATATTCAAGATGTTCTTTCGGCGTCAAATAATCATATAAATTTTTACTACTTTCAAGAAAAAATAGTTCTTTTAAATACGTTGCACCTCTACTATTGTAATCAATCTTATTTAAACTAATATTTCCATTTTTTCTAGGGATTAAACCAGATATAGCTTTAAATAACGTGGTTTTTCCAGTTCCATTAGGAGCAACTAAGCCAATTATTTCACCAAATTCAGCTTGCATAGATAAATTTTCTATAATTGTTCTATTACCATACTCGACAGTTAATTCTTTTACCTTCACAAAAACACCTCTTTTTTTAATCTAAAGATACCATGCGCAATGTTTTACCGACCTGTTTTCTAATCAATTTAATCTTATTTTAATTTTTAACCTTACTGTGTATTAATAGCAGAATGCAAGGAAGTAATTCATTAAAAAAAGCACAAGAAGAAATCATTTTCATGATTTCTTCTTGTACTTTTTTGCATTTCTAATAGAATTTTCTCTTATTTTGTTGAACCTTTTTGATCAATTCCATAAGGTAAAACAACTGTTTTTTCTTCAATTTCTTCTTTGTTCATTAGTTTTGTTAATAAACGCATTGACACGGCACCGATATCATATAAAGGTTGTGTAATACTTGATAGACGTGGACGAGAGACTTCTGTAAGCAATGAGTTATTGCTTGTAATGATTTCAAATTCTTCTGGAACTTTCACACCAGCATCTAGCATCCCATCTAATAAACCAATCGCTAGCTCATCATCTGTAACAAAGGCAGCAGTTGCCCCACTATTACGGACACGCTCAGCCAAATTAATCCCTGCTTTAAATTTATATTCAGATTCAAAAACTAAGCCTTCATTATAAGACAAGCCATTTTCCGCTAAGGCTTCTTTGTAGCCTTTCATTCGGTTTTGACCATTAATTGGATCGATTAATGCACCACTAACAAAAGCAATTTTTTTGTTCCCATTTTTCGCTAGAGTCGCTGTTGCATCTTTCGTTGCTTCTGTGTAATCAATATTAACGCTACCAACTTGTTCGTCTGGATCAATTGAACCTGCTAAGACAACAGGTGTTTTTGAACGTGAAAATTCACCACGAATATCATCTGTAATGCGATGACCCATAAAGATAATCCCATCTACTTGCTTGGCAAGTAAATTGTTTAATACAGTAACTTCTTTTTGATCGTCTCCATCTGAATTAGCTAAAATGATATTATATTTATACATTGTAGCCACGTCGTCAATGCCACGTGCTAATGAAGCAAAAAATGCATTACTAACATCTGGAATAATGACACCCACTGTTGTCGTTTTTTTACTTGCTAAACCACGTGCGACTGCGTTAGGACGGTAATCTAAGCGATCAATCACTTCTAAGACTTTTTTACGCGTTGCTGGTTTTACATTGGGATTACCATTGACAACACGAGAAACAGTAGCCATAGATACATTTGCCTCTCTAGCAACATCATAAATTGTAATTGTTTGTTTTTCCATGTTTCTTCTCCTATAAATATGAATTTGTTCTCATTTTCTGAAAACACTGTTTACATTTCTTTCCTAGCCTAGAATATCAAAATTCTTCTATTTTTGCAACCGTTTTATCGTTTTTTCATGAAAATTTACTTTCCATTTCAAAAGGAACTTTTTGTCATTTCATGTTATGATAGTACTGTGATTCACTTCAGAATAAAAGAAAGAAGGATGTTTTATGAATCAAGAAAAAATTGCCGATTTGAAAAATTGGATGCACCAAGAAAAGATTGACTTCACTTATATTAGTGATCCTGGTCATATCGCTTACTTTTCCGGTTACGAAAGCGAACCTCATGAACGCGTGTTAGCTTTGTTTATCGCTGCGGACGACCAATCATTTTTATTTACACCTGCATTAGAAGTCGAAGATGCCGAAAATAGTAGTTGGACTTATCCCGTTTATGGTTATTTAGATAGCGAAAATCCTTGGGAAAAAATTGCGGCTTTATTAAATAAACGAACACAAGGCACACCACGCTTTGCTTTAGAAAAACAAGCTCTTTCTTTAGCTCGTTTTGATCAATTGAAAACCTATTTCCCAGCTAGCGATTTTTCGCATGATGTTACGCCTTTAATTGAAAAACTTCAATTAATTAAAACAGAACCTGAAATTCAACGTTTACTAGAAGCTGGTAGTTGGGCGGATGTCGCTTTTGAGATTGGCTTCAAAGCAATTCAAGCAGGCGTTGCGGAACAAGAAATTGTTGCAGAAATCGAGTATCAATTAAAACGTCAAGGTATTCGCTCAATGAGTTTTGATACGTTAGTCTTAACAGGAAAAAACGGAGCTAGTCCTCACGGGGTACCTGGCGAAACAAAAATTGAGCCTCATGACTTAGTGCTATTTGATTTAGGTGTCGTTCATAATGGCTATTGTAGTGATGCTACACGAACAGTCAGCTACTTGGAACCTTCTGATTTCCAAAAAGAAATTTATGGAATTGTCTTAGAAGCACAATTAGCAGCAACTGAAGCGGTGAAACCTGGTGTTACAGCAGGCGAATTAGATGATATTGCCCGAGGTGTAATCACAAAAGCTGGTTATGGTGAATACTTTAACCATCGCTTAGGCCATGGCATTGGAACCACTGTTCATGAATTCCCATCGCTGGTTCATGGCAATGATTTAGTCATTGAAGAAGGTATGTGTTTCTCTATTGAGCCCGGTATTTACATTCCTGGAAAAGTAGGCGTTCGTATTGAAGATTGTTTACACGTAACAAAAACAGGCTCCGAACCATTCACTAAGACAACTAAAGAATTGCAAATTATTCAATAGCATAAAAATAAAATGAGGCTATCAGTCAACTGGACTGATGGCCTCATTTCTAAATTTTAAGGTAAGCCGCTGAACAAAAGCAACACGATCCGTTGCTAACTTTCATAAGCTAAACGCTTGTTACCCTTTAAATTCTTTTTTTACGTCTTTCGCTGCATCTTTAACATCTTCTTTTGCTTCTGCAGCTTTTTCAGGAACATCTTTGGTGGTTTCTTTTGCTTCAACGACACCAGCAGAAACAGTTTCTTTGGCCGCTGCCGCAGAATCTTTAACGTCAATATAGATATCTTCTGCTGCATCTTCGGCAATTTCACCTAAATCTTCCGCGTGATCTTGAGCATCGTCAGCTGCTTTTTTAAATTGATCAGATAAATCACCTGTTTGTTTTTTAAAGTTATCAAGCATATCGCCAGAAACACCTTGTGCTTTATCCAATGAATCTTTTGTTTTTTCTTTGACAGAACCTGCCAAATCAGAGGCTTGATCTGATAAAACGCCGGCTTTTTGTTTTGCGATTTCTGTTAATTCTGTTCCTTTTTGAACAGCATAATCTGTGTAATCTTGCGCTTTGTTTTTTAAATCATCTGTTTGATTTGATAAATCATCACGTAATTCTTTACCTGATTTTGGTGCAAGTAATAATGCGGCAACGGCTGCTGCTGTTCCACCAATTACTGCTCCTAAGAAAAATCCGCCTTTTTTAGCCATAAAAATCTCCTCCAATTAGTTATTTGTTTTTTTATTTTTTGAACGCATTGCTCTATAAGCAGAACCGCCTACTTTACTCACTAAACCAGCTTTCGCTGTGCCTTTCCCTACGGTTCCTACCTTCGTAATCAAATGTTTACTTGAGGTGTTCAATTCAGAGACACTTTCGCTTAAATCAGCAACGGCCGTAAACAACGGATCAATCGTTGCCACTTTTTGATTCACATCTGTTAATAGTTCATTGCTTTTAACAAGCAAGCCTTCCACTTGGCGACTCAATACATTCACATCGCTAGTCACGACTTTGATTGTTGTATTTGTTTCATCAATTGTATCTTCAATTTTTGAAACAACTTGAGAAACTTTATATAACACTAGTACTAAAAAGATGACTAAAACAACAAATG
The DNA here is from genome assembly GCF_051712085.1 of Enterococcus sp. DIV1537a. NCBI lineage: Bacteria > Bacillati > Bacillota > Bacilli > Lactobacillales > Enterococcaceae > Enterococcus > Enterococcus sp. DIV1537a. Next base: position 1,546,036 of record NZ_JBIOOE010000001.1, read on the forward strand.
CTACCGCTGCAATTAAGGCAGCAATTTCCCCACCTGACATATCATTACTCCCCTCTGAAATTTTATTTATAATCTTAGGATAACACCAACTTATATTTTTCACAACTCATAAAGCTAAGAATGACAATTTATTTTATAAAATTCTCATGCCCTTTTCTTTAAGAAAATAAGCGTAAAATTTCCTTCTAACGAATTGAAATTTTACGCTTATTTTTATTTATTTTTCTTTTGGTTGCTCTTTTTTCGCTAATTGAGCACCTAAATTAATAATGTATTCTCGTAAATTATCTTTTACTTCTGGATGAGTCAACCCATATTCAATGCTTGTTTTCATAAACCCAAATTTATCGCCAACGTCGTAACGTTCTCCTTTAAACTCACGAGCAAAAACGCGTTGTGTTTTATTTAAAGTGTCAATCGCATCTGTTAACTGAATTTCGTTACCAGCGCCTGGTTTTTGATTTTCAAGTACATCAAAAATTTCAGGGGTTAATAAATAACGGCCGATAATCGCTAAATCACTTGGTGCTTCCTCAGGTTTTGGTTTTTCAACAAAGTTCTCGACATTGTATAGTCCTTTTTCGATTTCTTTTTCTGGATTGATAATACCATATTTTGAAGTATCTTCATGGGGTACTTTCATTACCGCAATTGTCGAAGCATGTGTTTGTTCGTAATCATCCATTAATTGTTTCGTTAATGGCACTTTATCTTCCATTAAATCGTCGCCTAACATCACGACAAAAGGTTCATTGCCAACAAATGCTTTCGCTTGTAAAACAGCGTGTCCTAAGCCTTTCGGATGGGATTGACGAATAAAATGTAAATTAACATCCGTTGTTTCTTCGACTAATTTCAATAAATCGGTTTTATTTTTTTCTTTTAAATTATTTTCTAATTCAACATTTGAATCGAAATGATCTTCAATCGGACGTTTGGCTTTGCCTGTCACAATTAAAATATCTTCGATTCCTGAAGCTAGTGCTTCTTCTACAATAAATTGAATCGTTGGTTTATCAACAATCGGTAACATTTCTTTTGCCATCGCTTTAGTAGCCGGCAAGAAACGTGTTCCTAACCCAGCTGCTGGAATAACTGCCTTTTTAACTTTCATCTTTTTTCCTCCTAAAAATCAAGTGTAAATTCGTTTTCGGTTTTGCCATCACGCAACATGATTTCTTTTGCTGCTTGTTGTACATCTTCGTCATTGTACAAGACATTGTAGATTGTTTCTGTGATTGGCATTTCGACTTCTAGTTGTTGTGCCAATTCATAGGCTGCTTTAGTTGTTGAAACACCTTCTACAATCATGCCCATGTTTTCTAAGACTTCATCTAACTTATGACCTTTTCCTAATAAATTACCCGCACGCCAATTTCGAGAATGGACACTTGTACAAGTAACAATTAAATCCCCAACACCACTTAAACCAATAAATGTTAATGGGTTTGCTCCCATCGCAACCCCTAAACGACTAATTTCTGCTAAACCACGAGTCATAATTGCCGCTTTGGCATTATCACCAAAGCCTAAGCCATGAATCGCTCCGGCGCCCAAAGCAATAATATTTTTTAAGGCCGCCCCTGTTTCTACACCAATCACATCATCATTCGTATATATTCTAAAGTAATCATTCATAAACAACTCTTGCACATACACAGCGTCTGCTAAATTTTCGCTTGCTGCTGTAATGGTTGTGATGTCATGAACAGCGACTTCTTCTGCATGGCTTGGACCAGATAAAACCACAATCCCTTGCCGTTTTTCTGCTGGAATCTCTTCCGCTATTACTTCTGAAATTCGCTTATGTGTACCTTGCTCGAGCCCTTTACTTGCATGAATAATAATTGGTTTTGTTTTTAAATGTTGGGCCACTTCTTGTGCTACTGAACGAATGGCTTTAGTTGGTACCACAAACAGTACCGCATCAACATCTACTAAAGCAGTGGCTAAATCAGTGGTTGCCTGAATTGAAGTAGGTAAGATTAATTCTGGTAAATAATGTTTGTTGGTATGTTTTGTATTTATTTCATCGATTTGCTCTGGTTTATTTCCCCAAATACAGACCTCGTGTCCATTTTCGGCTAATACTTGAGCTAAAGCTGTCCCCCAGGAACCTGGTCCTAAAACAGCGACTTTTTGTTTCATCGGTGAAACTCTCCTTTCGCTAAACAACGTTGCTTCTCTAGTTTACCATATTCTTCGATCAAGTTGGATTAAGAAGTTGTTATTTTTTTCTTTTGTTTCTCCCGATTGTAAAATTTCAAATTGGGATTCCTTCTACGAACAATCACAATAACAATTGCTGCCACGAACATCACTAAAGACAACAATTGTGAGACACGAATATTACTAAACGCATACAAACTGTCCATCCGTAACCCTTCGATGAAGAAGCGGCCGAAAGAATACCATATTATATAACCTAAAAAGACTTCGCCTTCTTTTAAAAAGTGTGGCTTTTTGCGTAATAACACTAAAACGATAAAGCCTAAAACATTCCAGACAGATTCATATAAAAATGTTGGTTGATGATACGTTCCGTTGATATTCATGTTATCAATGATAAACGTTGGTAAATGGAGATTTTCTAAAAATTGTCTGGTGGTCGCTGGCCCATAGGCTTCATGATTCATAAAGTTGCCCCAGCGACCAATTGCTTGCGCTAAAATCACACTTGGTGCGGCAATATCTAAAAAAGTCCATGTAGAAATGAAACGATGACGCGTAAAGAAAAACAGCGCCAGTCCCCCACCAATAAGACCACCATAAATCGCTAAGCCACCATTTCGAGTAAAGAAAATTTCAATCGGATTGTCTACATAATCTTGCCATTGAAAAGCGACGTAATACAAGCGCGCGCCAACAATTGCTGCAGGTAATCCCCAGAGCATAAAGTCAAAGACATCATCTTCTTTTAAACCAACACGAACGGCTTCACGACTACTTAGCCAAACAGCTAAAGCAATCCCTGAAACAATAATAATTGCATACCAATAGACGGGAATACCGAAAAGGCGAAATGCAATTGAATTTACTTGAGCTAACATCATCACATCTTCTCCTTCTATTCTCCTGAATTTTCTTCAATCAAACGGGTTAAGCGCTCTTCGAACGTTTTTGTTGCATCATAGCCCATTGTCTTCGCGCGGAAATTCATTGCTGCCACTTCAATGATAATGGCCACATTTCGGCCGGTCTTAACAGGAATACGAATCTGAGGGACATCAACGTTAGCTATTTCAACCATTGCATCATCACTACCGAGGCGATCATATTTCTTGTCTTTTTCCCATGCCTCTAAATAAACAACCAGTTGAACTTGCATAAAGCCACGGACCGCACTAGCTCCAAACAGGTTCATGACGTCAATAATCCCGATACCACGAATTTCAATTAAATGCTGCAAAATTTTTGGTGGCTCTCCAACCACGGTTAATTCATCTTGCTGATAAACATCGACGCGATCGTCTGCGATTAGCCGATGTCCACGTTTAATAAGCTCTAAAGCTGTTTCACTTTTACCAATACCGCTATCTCCTTGAATCAAAACACCAAGTCCATAAACATCAACTAAAACCCCATGGACACTTGTCCGAACAGCTAAACGGCCATCTAAATAACTGGATAGTTCCCCTAGTAAACGGGAAGTTGAAATCGGTGAACGTAGCACAGAAACCCCATTTTCTTTTGCTGCTGTAATTAATTCTTCGGGGATTTCTAGTCCTCTGGATACTATAAAGGCTGGAGTATCTTTCGCACATAAACGGCGCATCACTAATAAACGCTCTTCAGGCATCATTCGTTCTGCAAAGGTAATTTCTTTGCTCCCAAATAATTGTAAACGGTCATGGGAATAATAATTAAAATACCCAGTTAATTCTAAACCTGGCCGGGAAATTTCACCAGTTTTAATTGTTCTATTTAAGCTTTCTTCATCTCCGTATACTACTTCTAAAGAAAGATTTTCTACCAGTTGATAAATCTTTACCACTTCTGTCATATCGAATGTCAGTCCTTTCTGCTACTTGTTATATTTTATCATTTAAAAATACAAGTTTCTAGCTATTCACTAGATAATTCCTAGAATTATCATATTTTAAAAAAATGAAACTATTTTTCAGTGAAATTACCTATGCTATTTCTGTTACTTGACTATTTCAGAAAACTTTGTATACTTGAAGCCGATCCTTTTAAGAAAAGAGGAAACTTATGAAAGAATATTTAAAGGAAAAAGCCCATCAATTACCGTTAACACCGGGTGTTTATTTAATGAAAGACGCAACCGACACAATTATTTATGTGGGTAAAGCCAAAAAATTAAAAAATCGCGTGTCGAGCTATTTTATTAATAGTAATCAACATTCTCGAAAGACGATGCGTTTAGTCAAACAAATTATAGACTTCGATGTTCTCCATACTGACACAGAATTGGATGCACTCCTCCTAGAATGTCAACTGATTCAACAGTATCGGCCGCGCTACAATCGCCAAATGAATGCTTATGAACAATATTCTTATGTATCGGTAGCCGTTAATGAGCGGCAATTAGAGATTAAACTCTTAAATATTCCCACTAAAGAGAACTGTTTTGGTCCTTATTCGATTCGCCGAAAATTAAACCGTTTAAAAATAATTTTGGATAATATCTACGATTTCGTCCCAACCAACTACTGGCATCAAACCTTTCAAAAAGAGAGTGCCATTCCGACCGAACTATTTCAACAAGAATTGTTCGACTTTTTCCATAATCAAGGACGAGAACCAATCAAACGAATTGCTCAACAAATGCAAGAGGCTGCTGAAAAACAAGCCTTCGAAAAAGCGGCAAAACTCAAGGAAGATTGGCTCTTTCTGACGCGCTTTGCAAACCAAAATCAACGAATTAGTCAAGCTAACCAACGAGATTGGCAACTGATGTGGTTACCTTGTCAGAAAAAAATCAAATACTATTTAATTTACCAAGGCTTGGTGGTAGCAACACGTGTTGTAACTAAACAAACGTTTCAAAAATATTCACCGCTTGAACTAGCAAAAAAAATCATGCCCAAAAAACCACCGAAAACAATTGAGCATTACTCGAAGCAACAAGTTGATTTTTTAAACATTTTATATGGCTATATCAGCCGCCATCCAGAATGTCACCTAGAAAATTTAACCATCGAAAAAGCCTGAAGAACGCATTTTATGCTGCGCTCTTCAGGCTTTTTTTATTCATATTTCGATAAATTGTGATCCGTAACGATCGTATTGACAATTGACATAATTACAGCCATTAGCACCGCTGCCCAAAAACTTGAGAAGCCAAAGTTCATTTCCCCCACAAAAAACGAGGTCATTTGTAAAATCGCTGCATTGACAACAAAGCTAAATAGACCAAACGTTAATAAAGTAAATGGGAGCGACAAGATTGTTAAGACTGGTTTCACCAACATATTTAGGATTGAGAGAACAAAGGCGGCAATAATTGCAGGCATTATGCCTCTCACATGAATCATGCCAGGAAAAACAACTGATAAAGAAATGAATGTCAGTGTATTAACAACCAATCGCTGAAAATATGTCATTAAAAGTCACTCCATTCGTCATCATCAATTTTTTCCGCTTCTTTACGTTGCTTTTTATTGGCAGCATAAGGATTTTCATTGCGAACATTTCTATTATAAGGATTTTGATGGCCGTAGCCGCGATCGCTTCCTGTTCTTCCAGAAGGGATCAAGACTGCTAAGGCAATGTATAAGAGAATGCCTGGAAATCCTGCTGAGAAAAAGCTGAGCAAGACATAAACGACACGAATAATTGTTGGGTCAATTCCTAGCCAATCAGCAATCCCAGCTAAGCTTCCTGTTAAAACCACGTTATTCGGAGATTTTGTTAGTTTTCTTTTCATATGTTTTCACCTCGTCTACTAAATTTTACACTAGAAAGGCTGATTCGTCAGCCCATCTAGCTTAAAATTATTAATTATTTATCCGTATCTTTTAGGAAAATACTTCCCGTTGTTGTAGAAGCATTAATTTGAGCCATTGATTCTTCCAGTACACGTCTAAAATGTAATTGTTGATTGCCGCGATCTTTCTTTTCACGAACAACTTCAATATCTGTTAAACGGCTGTTAATACTACCTAAATTAGTTTTCACTTGCCCTTCAACACCTAAGTCATTTGGCAAGGCCAATTTGATATTCCCATTTGCAGAGCTTGCTTCAACACGGCGAAGCGTTTTTTCTTTAGCTGTAATGCGGATATCTCCATTAATCAGAGAAACACTTAGACTTTCTGGTGCCGCGGAAATAGACACATCACCATTGACTGTTTCAATAATGTTATCTAAAATCGTTCCTTCTAGGACTTTAATTTCACCATTCACACCTTCAATTTCTAACATAGTTGCATCAATTTTTTTAAACGTAATCGTCCCATTCGTTGATTTTGTGTAAACATCTTTCGCTGTTAACTCTTCTACTAAGACATTTCCGTTTAATAATTTAACAGATACATGATCGTAAGTGCGTTTTGGTAAATAGAACGTTAAATCTGCTTTCACCCGTTTGTTTGGCACTTGGAAAGAAATCGTTTCATCATCCACATCAATGTCACTTCGTTCTAAGAAAGCTTCCATTGGTGAATCTCCTGCCATTTTACCATATAATTTGATTTTTGCTTCGACTTTCACATCTTCTTGATCCCAAGTTTTGAAAACCACGGTACCATTTGCTACCTTGACATCAATTAAACTTGCTTGTGGATTTGGATAGTTAAATTCATGTTCAAACTTAGTTGTTGCCACACCAGGAACTTTCATTTTAATGTCTTTCCATTCCACATTATCATTCATGGTGTCACTGAAAGAATTAAATGTTTTTTTCAAGAATTCTCCCACTTGGCCGCCAACTTCGGCAACTTTGCCGCCGACTTGGTTAAAGGTGTCTGTGGCTTGATCTTTCCACTCTTCAGAGAATTGAGAAGAAACTTTTTCTTTTGTATCATTCCATTGACCTTTCCATTGTTCTTTGCGAATGTTTTTTAGTTCTTCTTCCAGTGCTGTTTTTTCAGTACTTTGAGTCGCTAATTTTTCTTCTAATTGTGCAAGTAAAACGTGCAAGTCTTTTCGTTGAACTTGTTCATCTTCTGTTAATGCATCTAACTCTTCTTTTGTATCTAATGTTCCAATTTCTTCTGCGACTTCTTTAATTTCTTCTTTGATGCCGGCAATTTCTGCGTTGACTTCGTCCAATTCAGCCGAAGCACGATTGGCTTTTGTTGCTAACTCATCAAGAATTCTTTCTAAGTTTTCACGATCTTTTTCTGCACTGTCCTGTGTATTTTCTTCAAACGGATCAACAGTAGGTCCTTCTGATTCGCCTTTTTCTAATGCATCCATTAAATCTGCGACTTGATCTTCTTTATTTGTTGTTCCAATATTTTGTGTATCGACTTTTTCAGCAGCTTTTTCGATTTGTTTTTCATCTTTTTCAGTTGCCATATTTTCTAATAAAATTAACGCTTCTTCTGACGTTAGAATACCTTTTTTCACTAATTCTAATACGCGTTCTCTTTCTTTCATGGATATTGCCTCCTTAGCAAATTTTTCACTCAATAGTGTTTTCCTTACATGCATTATTATGCCTTGTTTTTGATCATTTGTCATAGGACTTAAGAACGATTTCTTCTCATTAGTAAGGACTAGTTTTATAAAATCAGTTCATTTTACGCTAAAAAAACTAGGAATTGGTCTAAAAAAGGCCGTCTCCTAGTTTTTTTTATTTGTTTTTCTTAAAATTGTTCGTCACGATTACTATTCAATTCGGTAATTTTACCAGTTGCCAAGTAAACAATCCACTCACAAATATTTGTGACATAGTCGCCAATTCTTTCCAAGTATTGTGCCACATGTAGATAATCAGTTCCGCTAATGACCGTTTCTGGATTAGCTTTCATTGCTTCTACGGCATGTTTGTAAATACTATCGAAATATTCATTAGTACGATCATCCATTTGTGCAATCATTCGTGCATCTTTTTGATCCGTTTTAACATAGGCGATTAAAACATTATCCACCATTTTTTTCACATAATCAGACATATCTGAAATTTCTTTTTCAATTTCAGGAATACGTGTTTCTCCTTTTAAGCGAATCGTTGATTTAGCAATTGAAACGGCATGGTCCGCCATTCTTTCTAAATCCGAACTAGCTTTCATAACAGTAATAATCATACGTAAGTCTGTTGTCACTGGTTGTTGTAACGCAATCATTTCAAAACTCTTTTTCTCAAGTTTGACTTCCATATCATTAATTTCAATATCGCGATCAATCACTTCTTGAGCCAATTTTTTATCATGATTAATATATGCCTTCACGGATTTATGGACGGCACTACTAACCATCATACCCATTTCATAAAATTGATTGTGCAGATTCAATAGTTCTTCTTCAAATTGTGTCCGTAACATTCTTTTTCCCCCTTTTAACCAAATTTACCAGAAATGTAATCTTCTGTTTGTTTTTCTTTTGGATTTAAAAATACTTTTTTCGTGTCATTAAATTCAATTAAATCACCTTGTAAAAAGAAGGCCGTTTTATCAGAGATCCGTGATGCTTGTGACATATTATGTGTCACCATAATCATGGTATATTTCTCTTTTAATGTTAACAGCATGTTTTCAATTTTACCACTAGAAACTGGGTCCAAGGCGCTAGTTGGTTCATCTAATAAAATAATATCCGGTTCCACAGCTAAAACACGAGCGATACAAACCCGCTGTTGTTGTCCACCAGAAAGTGAAAGTGCACTTTTGTGAAGTTTATCTTTGACATCCTCCCAAACGGCAGCAGCTTTCAAACTGGTTTCAACTGCTTCATCTAAGACTTGCTTGTCTTTGACTCCTTTTAGGCGCAAGCCATAAATCACATTTTCATAAACTGAAAACGGAAATGGATTAGGTTGTTGGAAAACCATGCCAATTTCTTTACGTAATTCAACGTTATCTGTTTTCGGTCCATAAATATCTTTTCCTTTATAGACGACACTTCCAGTAATAGTTACGTCTGGGATTAAATCATTCATACGATTCAAGCAACGTAAATACGTTGACTTCCCGCAACCAGAAGGACCAATCATGGCAGTTAATTCTCCTTGATTAAAAGTTAAATCAATGCCTTTCAATGCTTCTTTTTTCCCGTAATATAAATGTAAATCTTTTGATGAAATAATTTCTTTGCCCATCTTGCTCCTCCTAACCAAAATGTCCTGAAACGTAGTCTTCCGTTGCTTGAATTTTTGGTCGTGTAAAGATTTTTCTTGTATGGTCGTATTCAATGACTTTACCCATATAGAAGAAAGCTGTATAGTCACTAATCCGCGCCGCTTGTTGCATGTTATGTGTCACAATGATGATCGTGTAATCATCTTTTAAATTCACTAACGTTTCTTCAACCGTTCCTGTTGAAATCGGATCTAACGCGCTTGCCGGTTCATCTAACAATAAAATATCTGGTTTCATCGCAATTGCCCGAGCGATACACAAACGTTGTTGTTGCCCACCAGACAGAGCTAAGGCGCTTTTGTTTAAGTTATCTTTCACTTGATCCCAAAGTGCGGCTTGCTTCAAACTTGTTTCAACGATTTCATCTAATTTTTTCTTATCCTTTTCACCATGCTGTTTCAATGCGAATGTGATATTTTCATAGATAGATTTACTAAATGGATTGGGCCGCTGAAAAACCATGCCAATGCGTTTTCTCATTTCGTAGACGTCAACTTCTTTCGTATTGACATCGACATCTTTATACATGATTTTTCCAGTAACACGTGAATTGGCAATGCCATCGTTCATACGATTTAGCGAACGTAAATACGTGGATTTACCGCAACCAGAAGGTCCAATTAAGGCGGTTATTTTGTTCTTTTCAAATTGCAAATCAACACCTTTGATAGCCTCATTGTCCCCGTAAAAGACATGTAAGTCTTCCGTGTGTAACGCAATCGGGTCTTTTTGGCTATCTAGTTGAAGTAAATGGGTATCATTTAAATTGTATTCTTTCATGCTAATTCCCCTAACATTAAGCTGATGTCATTCTCTTATAAAGACGGTTGCCGATAAAACGAGCGCCGAAATTGAAAAGTAAAACTACTAAAATTAACACAGCGGAGGCACCTGCTGAGACCGCAGCGCCATCTGGCATCGTTCCTTCGGTATTAATTTTCCAAATATGCACAGCCAACGTTTCCGCTTGACGGAAAATGCTAATTGGACTTGAAACGCTCAATGGATTCCAATTACTGAAATCTAAGGCAGGTGCGCTTTGTCCTGCTGTATAAATTAACGCAGCGGCTTCACCGAAAATCCGACCAGAACTCAAAATAACACCTGTCAAAATTCCTGGTAATGCTTCTGGCAAAATAACTTTTTTAACTGTTTCCCAACGTGAAAGACCTAAGGCTAACCCCGCTTCACGCTGTGTATAATGAATGGCTTTCAAAGATTCCTCAACATTTCTAGTCAATAATGGTAAGTTAAAAAATGTTAATGCTAACGCACCTGATAAGATTGAAAAGCCATATCCGATTTGTACAACGAAAATCAAGAAGCCGAACAGCCCGACAACAACGGAAGGCAATGAACTTAAAATTTCAATCGAGGTACGAATTAAATCAGTTAACCAATTCTTTTTCGCATATTCCGATAAGTAAATTCCAGCACCTAATGAAATTGGAATACTAATAATCATTGTAATCAATAGTAAATATAGTGAGTTAAACAGCTGAATACCAATCCCACCACCAACTTGATAGGCTCTGGATGGTTGTGTTAAAAATTCCCACGAAATATGTGGAATTCCTCTAGCTAAAATGTAAATCAGTAAGGCCGCCAAAATTAAAACAATGACGCCAGATACGGCATATAAGATACCTGTTGCGATTTTATCTGCTTTTTTTGCATTCATTATTTTAAGGCTCCTCTCTTACCGATAATTCGGATAACAATGTTGAATAGTAAAGACATCAACAATAGAATCAAGGCTAAAGACCAAAGAACGTTGTTTTCAACTGTTCCCATAATCGTATTCCCAATCCCCATTGTCAAAATACTTGTTAGTGTCGAAGCTGGTGTCGTCAAACTAGTTGGCATCACAGCTGCATTTCCGATTACCATTTGGATTGCTAAGGCTTCACCAAACGCACGAGCCATACCAAAGACCACCGCAGTTAAAATACCAGGCACAGCTGCCCGCAAGACAACTTTATAAATCGTTTGCCAACGCGTAGCACCAAGCGCCAACGACGCTTCACGATAATGTCTAGGCACGGCTTTTAATGCATCTACGGTCATCGTAGTGACCGTTGGTAAAATCATGACAAATAGCACAAACGTACCAGCTAAAATACCGAAGCCAGTTCCGCCAAAGATTGAACGGACAAAAGGAACAATGACAGATAAACCAATAAATCCATAAACAACAGAGGGAATCCCTACAAGTAATTCAATAACTGGTTGTAAAAATTTTGCTCCTTTTTTAGGTGAAATTTCTGTCATAAAAACAGCCGCTCCAATCGCAAATGGCGTCGCAACAATCGCTGACAAAAACGTTACAATAAAGGAACCCGCAATCATTGGTAAAGCCCCAACCATGGGTTTACCGTCTGCGCCGATATCACTTGGGTTCCAGTTTGTTCCAAATAAGAAATCAAACACGTTAATCTTATCTTTAAAGAATGTAGCAAGTCCTTTACTTGCAACAAAATAGAAAATTGAAACAACCACTGCTACAATTAAGGCAATACATAGGAAACTAATAAATTTCCCTCGTTGCTCCATCTTGGCTCTTTTCGATTTTGTTAATAATTTTTTCTGTACATCTTCCAAGAATATTTCCTCCTCAAACAATCCAACTTTTACAGATAAAAATAGTGTACCTTTTTTACATCAATTTGTTTTTAATAACATGTAAATTTTATGTTAAGTTTGTAAATTTTGTGTTAAGAGAATTATTTAATGACATTTCCTTGCCAATCCCGTTCAATTTCCATTTTCGAAACAGGAATATACCCTAATTGACCAATCACACGTTCTTGGATATCATCTGACAACATAAAGTCTAAAAACTCTTTGGTTAAATCACTTGGATTTTTACGAGTGTACATGTGTTCATAAGACCAAATAATCCATTTATTGTTCATTACATTTTCATCTGTTGGCTGAACACCATCAATACTTAACGTAGCTACTTCATCAGTAACATATGAAAATGCGGTATAACTAATCGCTCCTGGTGTATCAGAAACAATGGAACGAACCATGCCGCTGGAATCTTGTTCTTGCGCACGAATGGCTGTTTTATCTCCCAAGACCCACTTTTCAAAAGTAGCGCGCGTACCACTACCGGCCGCTCTATTCAAAATAACAATTTTTTGGTCTTTCCCGCCAAGTTCTTTCCAGTTTGTTACTTCACCTAAAAAGATTTTCTTTAAATTTTCCATTGAGATATCTTTGACACCAACATTTTTGTTAACGATTGGTGTAATCCCAACAACAGCAACTTTATGATCAATTAAGTCTTCTGCTTTGATGCCCTTTTTCTCTTCTGCAAATAAATCAGAATTACCAATGTCTACCGCGCCAGATTGGACTTGACTCAGACCTGTTCCGCTTCCGCCACCTTGGACATTAATAAATCTTCCCGGATTTTGGCTTTGATATTCCTCACTCGCTGTCTCTACTAATGGTTGTAAAGCTGATGAACCTACCGCTGTGATGGATTCACCACGATCAATCCATTTTGCACATCCTGTCAAAGTAAGTATACTTGCCAAACCAATAAATAATAGCAATCTTTTTTTCATCGATTCATTATTCCTCCAATTAATTTCAATCCATTCTATTTTACCATTATATGTAGGACTTGAAAATTATATGTTATCAATTTGTTGGTACAACTGAGAAAACTCTTAAATTAAATAACAAGTATTTTAAAACTAAAACAAAAAAAGCTCTCCAAAATGGAGAGCTTTTTTTCGTTTAAATTTTCAAGAAACGACGCATTGAAATAACTGAACCTAGTGATCCAATAATCATTCCTGTTGCAATCATTAATAGATTGACTTTCCAGATAAAATCTTCTGGACGAATTAATGAATAATTCGAACGCAATAACTGCGGGTTAAACATGTTATAAACTTGATGGTAGCCTAACGTCATAATAATGACTGGCACGATTGCGCCAATCAACCCAATCCAAGCACCTTCTAAGAAAAACGGCCAACGAATGAAACTGTTTTTCGCTCCTACAAGACGCATAATTTGGATTTCTTTTTGACGAGATAAAATCGTAATCCGAATGGTGTTGGAAATTAAGAACACTGCAACGAATAAAAGTAATGCAGCAGCTGCTAAGCCCCAAGTTCGAACGGTTTGAGCGATTTTAAAGATTTTGTCTGAGTTTACACCACCGTAATCGGCTTTAAAAACACTTGGGAATTTAGCTGCTTGTTTCGCAATATCTTTCGTGTCTTCTGGTGTTTTCGCACGAACATAATACACATCATATAATGGGTTACTGTCGCCTTCGAAAAGATTCCAGGCATCCCCCATTTGTTCTTGGATTTTTTTCAATTGTTGATCTTTGTTTGAATAAGAAATATCTTCAACATTGTCTAATCCTTTAAGTTGTTTTTCTAATGTTTTCATTTCATTTTGTTTTGTACCAATATCGACAAAGACAGACACTGTCACGTTTTTTTCGATATCATCAGCAAGTTTCGTTGCATTAAAAATAACGCCCATAAAAATACCAACTAAAACTAATGTAATTGTAACCGCACTTGCTGAGGCAACAGTCATCCAACCGTTCCGTTTTAAACTTTTGATACTTTCAAATAAATGAGAAAAGAATGTTCTAATCATCGTAGCCGTATTCTCCTTCCACTTGGTCACGGATAATGCGACCATTTTCAATGGCAATAACACGGTGACGAATCGTATTTACAATTGTACTATTATGCGTTGCCATCACGACTGTTGTTCCTTGTGCGTTAATCCGGTCCAACAATTTCATGATTTCCCATGAATTCTCTGGATCTAAGTTTCCAGTTGGTTCATCGGCAATTAAAACTTTCGGTGTATTTACGATTGCTCGTGCAATGGATACCCGTTGCTGTTCCCCACCAGAAAGTTCGCTTGGAAAAACACGTACCTTATGTTTTAGACCGACTAAATCTAAAACTTCCATCACGCGTTTTTTGATTTCGCGAGGACGTCGTCCGATAACTTGCATCGCATAGGCCACGTTCTCATACACAGTTTTCTTTGGTAATAGTTTATAGTCTTGGAAAACGATGCCGATTTCACGACGTAAATAAGGAACTTCTTTATTTTTTATTTTCATTAAATCATGACCTGCAACTGTCAAATTACCTTTTGTTGCTTTTTCTTCACGATACATTAATCTAATAAAGGTTGATTTCCCTGCACCTGAGGGACCAACCACATAGACGAACTCGCCTTGGTCAATCTCTACTGAAATATTTCGAATCGCTGTTGTACCATTCGAATATTTCTTCATTACATCTTTCATTTCAATCATGGCGTTCTCTCCATCTCTTTTTTCTTCAATCCTACTCATTATAACATGTCAATATTGCAAACTTCTTGCATTAAGTTACATTTTTATTTCAATTTAATGAAGAGCTTAACTTAAGCGCTGTTTTAAGTAGGCATCAATGAAACCATCAAGGTCTCCATCCATCACAGCTTGCACATTGCCAGTTTCGTAATTTGTCCGATGGTCTTTGACCATTGAATACGGATGGAACACGTAAGAACGGATTTGTGAGCCCCAGCCAATTTCCATTTGTTCACCACGTAAACTTGCTGCTTCTTGGGCTTTCTTTTCCATTTCCAATTGATATAATTTGGCTTTTAACATACTCATTGCTTGCTCACGGTTTTTTAATTGAGAACGTTGTGCTTGGCTTGCGACAACGGTGCCTGTTGGAATATGTGTGATTCGAACAGCTGATTCTGTTTTATTAATATGCTGACCACCGGCACCACTTGCTCGATAGGTATCAATTTTTAAGTCATCTGGATTGATCGCAATTTCTATTGTGTCGTCTAATTCAGGCATTACATCAACTGAACAAAACGAAGTATGACGGCGTTTAGCGGAATCAAAGGGCGAAATCCGCACAAGACGATGGACACCTTTTTCTGATTTTAGGTAGCCATAAGCATTGTAACCTTTGATTAATAAGGTGACACTTTTAATCCCTGCTTCATCTCCAGCTTGGTAATCCAACGTTTCAACTTGGAAACCGTGACTTTCTGCCCAACGTGTGTACATTCGTAAAAGCATACTTCCCCAATCTTGTGATTCAGTACCACCGGCACCAGGGTGTAATTCAATTAGGGCGTTATTATGATCATATGGCTCATTTAGTAGTAAGGATAGCTCATAAGTTGTTAAACGTTCTTGCAAGAGATGAATTCTTTCTTCCAATTCTTCTTGAATCTCTGCATCATATTCTTCTTGTTGTAATTCAAACATCACCGTTAATTCGTCAAGTTCCTCAGAGAGCTGATGAAATTGTTGATATTTTTCTTTCAAACTATTGGTTTCGTTAATTAGCTTTTGAGCCGTTTCTGTGTTGTCCCAAAAACCAGGTTCTCCCATCCGATTTTCCGCCTCGGCAATGTCTTCTTCTAACTGGTCTAAGTCAAAGAGACCTCCTGAAGCTAGTAATTTTTTGTGTCATTTCGTCTAATAATGTACGAATTTCTGGGTTTTCCAAAATGATTCCTTCTTTCTCTTTATGGTAAAAAGAGCAAAGGCGGGACAAATTGCCCCACCCTGCGTTTTTTCTTTAATTAAGCGTTTTTCCCATGACAATTTTTGAATTTTTTGCCACTTCCGCATGGGCATAAATCATTACGGCCCACTTTTTTATCTACACGCACAGGTTGACGCTTCGCACTTGTGTTGCTTTGTGCAGCTGCATCTTGTTCTGTTTCTGGATGTTCCGCTTGTCCTTGAGCTACTTGCTCACGTTGGACATTTTGGCGAATTTCCGATTTCATGAATAAACGTGTTACTTCATATTCGATTGAACCCACCATATTGTTGTACATAGAATAACCTTCTGTTTGATATTCTACTAATGGGTTGTTTTGACCGTATGCACGTAAGCCGACAGATTGGCGTAATTGATCCATCGCATCAATGTGATCTGTCCATTTAGTATCGACGACACGCAAGATGACTACTTTTTCAAATTCTAGCAATTGTTCTTGACCATTCAATTGTTGAGATTTTTCTTCAAATACTTCTTGCGCACGTGCCACTAAGTAGTCTTTGATTTCTTCAGCTGATTTATTTTCTAAATCTTTTTTAGAAATCGTATCTTCATGGACAAGTGTTGAGGCTGCAAAATCGACAATCCCATCTAAATTCCATTCTTCTTTTTCTAATTGTGTATGGCTATCCACCACTCGGCCAATCGTCCGTTTTACCATGCCCATCAATACATCAGACAAGTCATTTTCTTCCATAATTACTTCTTGTCGTTGCGCATAAATAACTTCACGTTGCTCGCGCATCACGTCATCGTATTGTAAGACATTTTTACGTGTGTCATAGTTATTTCCTTCCACACGTTTTTGAGCAGATTCTACTTGGCGAGTAAACATTTTACTTTGAATAACTGCATCTTCTTCTTGCACATTCATTCGTTCTAAGAATGTTTTAATTCGTTCTGAACCAAAGCGTTTCATTAAGTCATCTTCTAAAGATAAATAAAATTGTGAAACCCCTGGATCCCCTTGACGTCCTGCACGTCCACGCAACTGATTATCAATACGACGTGACTCATGACGTTCTGTCCCGATAACCGCTAGACCACCTAGTTCAAGTACACCTAAACCAAGTTTAATATCCGTTCCACGACCAGCCATATTTGTTGCAATTGTAACTGCGCCTTTTTGACCGGCATTCATAATGATTTCGGCTTCTTTAAAGTGATTTTTCGCATTTAATACCTCATGAGGAATTTTAGCTGCGTTTAATTTATCAGAAAGTAATTCTGACGTTTCTACCGCAACAGTCCCCACCAACACTGGTTGTCCTTTGTGGTAACGTTCTTTAATATCTTCCACCACTGCATTAAATTTACTTTCTAAGGTTGGATAAAGTAAATCTGGACGATCGTCACGGATAATTGGACGATTGGTTGGGATTTGAATGACTTGAATATTGTAAATTTCACGGAATTCTTCTTCTTCTGTTTTAGCAGTACCAGTCATCCCGGCTAGTTTTTTGTACATCCGGAAGTAGTTTTGGAACGTAATCGTCGCCATTGTTTTTGTTTCATCTTCAATTTCGACGCCTTCTTTTGCTTCAATCGCTTGATGCAAGCCATCAGAATAACGACGACCATCCATGATACGACCAGTAAATTGGTCAACAATTAAGACTTTATTGTCTTGAACCACGTAATCAATGTCTAGTAACATGATATAGTTTGCCCGTAACGCTTGATCTAAATGGTGCGTTAATGCTGTATTTTCAATATCGTAAAGGTTATCCAATCCGAAAGTTTGTTCCGCTTTTTCAATACCTGCTTCTGTTAAACCAATTGTTTTAGACTGAATATCAATTTTGTAATCTTCGTCTTCTTTTAAGCGTTTGACAAAATTATCGGCACGCGTATAGAGTGCTGTCGATTTTTCAGCTTGTCCAGAAATAATTAATGGGGTTCTTGCTTCATCAATTAAGATTGAATCCACTTCATCGACAATTGCATAGTTTAATGGACGTTGAACCATTTGGCTGCGATAAACAACCATGTTATCACGCAAATAGTCAAATCCTAATTCGTTATTTGTACTATAAGTGATATCACAGTTATACGCTTCACGTTTTTCATCAGAAGATTTAGAGTTAATGTTTAAGCCAACGCTTAAGCCTAAGAAATTATATAATTCTCCCATTTCGTTAGAGTCACGGGTTGCTAAGTATTCATTAACTGTAACAACGTGTACTCCTTCGCCAGATAGTGCATTCAAGTATACAGGCATTGTGGCAGTCAAGGTTTTCCCTTCACCTGTTCTCATTTCAGGAATGTTCCCGTCATGAAGCACAATCCCACCCATTAATTGGACACGGTATGGGAATAAACCTAGTACACGTTTAGCAGCTTCACGGACAACCGCAAACGCTTCTGGTAATAGTTCGTCTAAGGTTTCCCCTTTTTGATAACGGGCTTTAAATTCATCTGTTTTTTCACGTAATTGTTCATCGCTTAGTTGTTCCATTGCACTTGCATGTGCATCAATTTTATCGGCGATTTTTTCTAATCGTCTTAATTCTTTTTTATCGTTTTCGATCATTTTTTTCAAAAAATTTGCCATTGGTATCTGTGTTCCTTTCAATTACCTCTTTTTATTTTTGTATCCTTTTTGTACAAGAAGCACAATCTATCCGTTTTATTTTATCATTACTTGACGAGAAAGAAAACCATTTCTCTCTATTTTACAGACATTTTCCTTTAAAAGAGGAACTTTTAAAGTTATTTTATGTATTTCTTTATTTTTTCTTTACTCCGTGCTTTAAAGATGTTTAAAGAGCTGAAATGCACGAAGGCATTTCAGCTCTTATTTTAAGCTTTAGTCTGTTTCAATCAAGCCATATTTGCCATCTTTACGACGGTAAACAATGCTTGTTCCATTTGTTTCAGCATCTTCAAAAATGAAGAAGTTGTGTCCTAACATGTTCATTTGTAAAACAGCTTCTTCACTGTCCATCGGTTTTAATGATAGACGTTTTGTACGAACGATGTCTAATTCTGAAGGTGTTTCTTCTGTTTCTTCACCAACTAAGAAGACAGCGGCTTTTGTATTGTTACGTCCTGTTTCACGAGATTTTCTGTTGATTTTTGTTTTAAATTTACGAATTTGTCGTTCTAATTTATCGACAACCAAATCAATACTTGCGTATAAATCAGGTGACGTTTCTTCAGCTCGTAAAACTAGATAAGGAAGAGGAATAGTAACCTCGACTTTGGCTGTTTTTTCAGTGTACACTTTCAAATTCACATGAACCGTTGCTTCAGGTGAATCGCTGAAATATCTTTCTAATTTACCGACTTTTTTCTCAACATAGTCTCGAATCGCTTCGGTTACCTCGATATTTTCTCCACGTACATTATATCTAAACATAACAATTACCCCTTTCATCTACCAGTAAAGAAAAGATTAAAGGACCACTCTTTAATTCCCTTCTTCTTAATTTCATTATATCGAATAATCTGGGTTTTGCCAACAAAATAGTCATCAAATTTATGAATTCTTTTCTTTTTACCGCGCGAGAGTAAACGTATTCAAACTTTTAGGATAACAGTCATTGATAACAGCAGCTGCGTGGAAAAGAGTTCGTCCAGTGGTATAGATGTCATCCACCAAAATAACAGAACAATTTTTTAATTTTTTTTGGTTTTCTTTTTGGATGGCAAATGGTTGTTGCAACTGCATCCTTTCCTTTCTAGTTTTCTTAGATTGCGGAACATTTTCCTCTTTTCTAATTAAAAAAGGGCTGTACGGAACATCAGCCGCTTCTAGTAAGCCAATTACTTGGTTGAAGCCTCGTTCTTGCATTCGTTTTTCGGATAAGGGCACCGGAATAATATAGTCCGCAGATTGTTGCTGAAAGTAAAAGTTGATTTCCTCGTTAAAACACATTCTTAAGCGGTAGTCTCCTTGAAATTTATAGCGTTCCATCCACTCTTGCATTCCTTCATCATAATGAAACAACGCTGCATTATGAAAAGAATACTCTGGATAAAGCAGCTGCCACCTTTGACAATCAAAACAATAGCGCTCTTGGCTGACGCGACTACAGCCAAAACAAGTGCCTGTCATTGGCAGTTTCTGGAACTTTGCTTGGCAGTGCTGGCAAAGTGAAGGGCTCATCCATTTGTTAAAACGTAAGAGCATTTTTAATGTTATCTCCAAACGAATGGGGCTTGCGCAATTTTTACAATCCATCTAACATCCCTCTTTTGCTAGCCAAGCGATTCATTTGCTTTATTTGCCGAATTGCCTCTTTCATGTCTCTTGTTTCCCCATCATGTAAAAATAAAACTTCGCCGTAATTGAATTCTTGTCTTCGATCGACTCGGCCCGCAATTTGGACAAGTGTTGAAGAAGTGAAGACTCGATGATTGGCACCATAAACAATAACTGAGACTGCATCAAAAGTCACACCACGTTCTAAAATGGTTGTAGTGATCAAAATATCCGTTTTCTGCTGACGCATTGCTTGAACTTTTTCCAGGCGAAGCTCATCACTACCATAAACAGCGACAACTTCTTTGTCGGAAAATCGCTCAGCTATTAATGCATGCAATTGGTGAATTAATGAAATGCTTGGGCAAAATAGTAAAACTGAATTACGCACCAATAAACGTTTCAAATGATGTGCAATGATTTTAATATTTTTGCTAGAAAGACGTTGCCACGACTGAACCCAAAATCGGCGTGGCACAGGTAATGGCCTACGGTGATATCTTGCTGGCAAAATACTGGCTGCTAACTTCTTTTGCTGTAAAAGCTTCCGCAATTCTTTCGTAGGGGTTGCTGTTAAGTACACCAAACTACTTCTTTTTTTTCGTGCGTTACGCACTCCATAATAAAGATGCTCGTTATTAACAAAAGGAAAAGAGTCGACTTCATCAACGATAAGTAAATCAAATGCTTGATGGAATTTCAATAATTGATGCGTGGTGCAAATCACTAGTTTCGTATAACGATACGGCTCTTGACTGTTTCCATGAAGTAAAGCAATTGCTTCGTGAGGAAAAACCGCTTGGATTCTGGGAAACAGTTCTAAGCAAACATCGACACGCGGCGAAGCCAGCGCAATTCGCCCACCTTCTTGTAAGGTTTGGTGCAAAACAGCAAATAACATTTCTGTTTTGCCTGCACCTGTAACTGCCCACACTAAGCGATTCTCTCTTGCTTTTGCTGTCTCACAAAGTTCAACCGAGATCGCTTGCTGTCCCTTTGTTAATTGTCCAGACCACTCAAAAAAGACAGTTCTTGGGCTATTGGGTCTTTCTGGTAAATGGCAAAATTTTTGACAAGAAGTCACACGGCCTAATTGAATGCACGCATGACAGTAGTATACATTTGTCGCCAGTCTGTTTTCTTTTTTGGATACGACTTCCCCGCACCGCTGACATTGAATTGTTAGGGGGGAACGCTCTAACATTGTTGGTAAATAAACCAGTTTTGTCTGTATTGAACGTTCTGATTCTTCAAAAATTATTTTACGTCCATGCAAGTCTTCCATGTTAACCACCTCAATTATAAAATACGCATTTCTCTAGCTTTTTTGCGAAAAAAAGACAAGTTGCTTTTTCGAAGATTCTCGAAAAAACAACTTGTTTTTACTCTTTTTTATCTGCTTGTGCTAACAAATCCAAGGCTTGTTCCAACACTTTTTCCCCGTTCATTAAGCCGTAATCAGACATGCTAATGACATCTGTTGGGATACCTTTTGGTGATAGACGCTTTTCAAAATCACTCTTCATATAACGAACTTGTGGACCTAACAATAACACATCGACTGGATTATTTTCTAAATTCGTTTCTGCTTCCGATGCAGAAGCCGCAAATATATGGGCATCTAAGCCTTGATTAAATGCTGCTTTTTGCATTTTTGTAACAAGTAAACTAGTACTCATTCCAGCGGAGCAAACTAACATAATTGTTTTTTTTGACATTTTAACAGCCCCTTTTACCATTGCCTTTTTCAATTTTCAACATTATCTATTAAAAATATTATAGTGTAAAGTTAATTTTTGTCAATCATTCTTGTTTTTTAAAGCGGATACAACCTTGGTTTAAACGTACCATGCTGATTTCAGTAATTTATTAAATACCACATATTCTTTTTCCAAATTCACTTGAACTACTTGGTAACTCGCATTCAACCAACCATAAGCGCCCTTTTCTGGATGCTTATAATCGTTCGCCCACCAATCGACATCTGTCTTAGCAGTTTTTGGTAAACCAGAATGAGGGAATAACAATTCATCAAACTGGGTAAAGGTCAAGGTAACTTGGGAACCGCCATTCGTTTTCAAATAATGAGTAATTGTATCATATTTTTTCTGTCGTGTATGTACCATTTCCAGCGCCTCCCTTTTCTCTATCATACCTTATTATAACGTTTTTTTCCAAAAATCTCACAAAAAAGATGAGAGAAAAAGTTGCTATTCAGTTGATTCTTTTTTATACTGACTTTATTACGAGAGAAAAGGATGCCCATATGTTAGAAAGCTATATTACAGTCAAACAAGATGGTTTCAGCGAGATTGAAATCAAGAAATCGCGGTTTATCTGTTCTGTAAAGCGCGTAACATCAGAAGAAGAAGCAAAAGCCTTTATCGCCGCAATAAAAAAAGAACATTGGAAAGCCAATCATAATTGTAGTGCTTTTGTGATCGGCGAAAAAAATGACATTCAGCGGAGCAGCGATGACGGCGAACCTAGTGGCACTGCTGGTGTTCCAATGCTGGAAGTCTTAAAGAAAAAAGAGTTAATCAACGTAGTGGCTGTTGTCACTCGTTATTTTGGCGGAATAAAATTAGGCACTGGTGGTTTAATCCGAGCATATAGTCATGCTCTTTCCCACACTTTAGATGAAATTGGTTTAGTCATTGGCAAATTGCAACAAGAGCTATTGATTACGATCGCCTATCCTTTATTAGGAAAAGCCCAAGCCTTTTTGGAACATAGTCCCTACACGCTTAAAGAAACTATTTACACAGAGTCTATTCAGTTAATTTGTTTAGTAGATGAACAAGCAACAGAAACATTTATAGCTGAAATGACGGATCTACTTAACGGTCAGTTGACAATTGAAAAAGGCGCAACGAGCTATCACGAACTACCATTTAACGAAAAAGGAGCACAAGCAAATGACATTTGAAGAAGTATTGCCACAGATTAAAGCAGGAAAAAAAGCCGTACGTAAAGGCTGGAGCGGTTTTGAACTTTTTATTGAATTACGTGATGAAATTGGCACCTCCGAAGGTGAATTTTTACAAGTTACCCCGTATTTTTTAATCAAAACTTCTGATGAAGGCTACAGCATGTTTTCACCAACACCTTGTGATGTCTTAGCAGAAGATTGGGTGATTGTTGAAGCATAACTACACACATAAGGTCTGGCAGATTACGGCGATTGCTCGTTCTTCCAGACCTTAATTTTTAAATGTTTAAAGGAGTTTTTCTTATGCCAAAAGAATTTGAAACAAAACGGGTGCTTGTAACTGGTGCAGCTTCAGGGATTGGCCAAGCACAAGCAATTGCCTTTGCTGAGCAAGGTGCTGAAGTTATTGGCATCGACCTAGACGAAACGGGGTTAAAGCAGACAGCCGCACTGGTTGACCCAGATTCTGCTAAGTCGTTTACTTATTTTGTCGGTGATGTGTCTTCTCCCTCATTTGTGCAAGCCACGATGAAACAAATTGTGAAAAACAACGGCCAAATTGATATTTTATTAAATACGGCAGGTATTTTAGATGATTATCGCCCTTCTCTAGAAACTTCGGAAGCTTTATGGGATCAAATTTTAGCAACCAATTTAAAAAGTGTCTTTTTAGTGACCAATGCTCTATTACCTTATTTCCTCCAACAAAAAAAAGGAGTAATCGTTAATATGGCATCTATCGCTGGCTTAGTAGCTGGGGGCGGCGGCGCAGCGTACACTGCCTCCAAACACGCAATCATCGGGTATACAAAACAACTTTCCTACGATTATGCCAAATTAGGCATTCGAGCAAATGCGATTGCGCCAGGTGCCATCCAAACACCCATGAACGCAGCTGATTTTGCAGGAGAAGGTGAAATGGCTACTTGGGTAGCAAGTGAAACACCTGCGGGCCGTTGGGCACAGCCACAAGAGGTAGCAAAACTTTCATTATTTCTAGCTAGTGATGACGCTGATTATATCCATGGCACAGTTATGACCATTGATGGTGGTTGGACCATGAAATAAAAAGACTTTACAGAGTGTCTGTTCTTCAGTAACATGTAACACAGTGAGGCAACTCACACCATAACACTTCAGTTGGCTTTGCTGC
The DNA here is from genome assembly GCF_051712085.1 of Enterococcus sp. DIV1537a. NCBI lineage: Bacteria > Bacillati > Bacillota > Bacilli > Lactobacillales > Enterococcaceae > Enterococcus > Enterococcus sp. DIV1537a. The sequence continues at coordinate 1,570,178 of NZ_JBIOOE010000001.1, forward strand.
CCTTCCTTTGGTTATGGTTATCACTAAAACACGTCGTTGTTTTATAAAGGAGAATCTTAAATGAATCATTCATCAAATCCACAAACCAGTACGTGGTCAGCTACGGTTTTGGCTAAAATGGCGCTGGTTACCGCTTTGTATGTCGTTGTCACTGTACTTCTCGCTCCGCTTAGTTTTGGTCCGATACAGCTTCGTCTTGCCGAATTATTTAATTATTTAGGCGTTTTTAACAAGCGATATATCTGGTCCATTACGTTAGGGGTTGCGATTGCCAACACCGCTTCGCCTCTTGGTATCATCGATATAGTCATCGGTAGTGCTGGAACGTGCGCAGTCTTATGGATTGCCTATTTTGCGACAAAAAATCAGCAAAATTTATTGATTAAACTAATGCTGACGGCCATTCTTTTTGCTTTGTCCATGTTCACTGTCGCCGGACCTTTAACGTTCTTTTATCAGTTACCTTTTTGGTACACATGGTTGACCGTTGGACTTGGTGAACTTCTTTCAATGACAGTCGGCGGCATTCTGATTTACGTATTAAATAAAAAAATACAGCTTGTAAAACGCATCGAAGAATAAAAAAGCGCTTGGGGTTTAAACCCCAAGCGCTTTTTAGCACTATCCTTTAGGTTGAATGAAGTCTGCTTGCCATTTTCCAAGAGATGGATTGTAATCAAAATACCAAAGTTGTGAAAAATATTGTTTTTGATGCTTGTATCCCGATAAAACACGACCGCTTTGAGTATCTTCCTCGTAGTCAATACAAGAAAAATGAAGCATCAGTGAAAAACTGGTTTCACTAATATGATGATAATTCGAAGCTGGCGCTACTTTCACTTTTTTTACATGATTTCTGATGCCCGCTTGTTGATTTTCTTGTAATACTGCAAGATGTTTTTGATAAAGTTTTTCTGTATAGTTATCTTTGACTACAGACAAATTTTCTTGATCCCACGCTTGTTGTATTTCTAAAAACGTTTGTTGTATTTCTTTTAAGAGTGCCTTTTTTTCTTTTGATGTTCCAGGTAATGCTGCCCACATTTCTTGAAAAGCACCTTCATCGACTGGTTGATTTCTACGGCGTCTTTGCCAAATCATCGCGCCCCCAAAAAGAACAAAAAACACTGTTGAAATTAAGCCTTCCAGTGGCGTTGTGTTGCTGGTCCCGGTCTCGTTATGATGAACATAACTTCTTGATCCATCACCGCTTGGCGAAAAACCATTCGAGGGATTACCTCCGCTAGGACTTTCTACACGTCCGCCGCCATAGCCACCAGCTACAGCCGCCGCTTGATTAGGCCATAAACAAAAGGCCATGGCACAGCCCACAAAAACCAAAATTAACTTTCTCATTCTCTCACCTTTCGACCCCTTCAAACCAACAAATGAATAAATAGACGCAGAATACTAAACAAAGCGCCAAGATTAACAATGATTAATAATACCTTCAGCCATCTGCCATATGGTTGTACTGATTGATAACTTCGTTGATAAATACTTAAGCCAAACAGGACCGCTGGCCACATAAATATACTAGATCTTGGGCCAAATGAATTACCCTCGCCCCAAAAATTCACATGAATGGGCACATGAGCTGGTAAATCAGGATAGACCACCGCACTTAATAATAGTAAACTGACTGCTAAAATACTTGTAACAATAAACAATCCCTGACTAACTTTTTCAATCTGCTTTTCTCTCATTAATTTAGCTTTCTCCTCTAGTTTAATGATGGATATACTATCAGTTTATGCCTCCCTATCTGAATTTGCAATAAAAAAAAAGACAAGGAAACATCCAATTAAATGTCCTTGCCTCTGTTTTTGAAAATCCTAAATCAAGCCTTTCACGCCTATATCTTTTCGATAGTACATTCCAGGAAATGAGTAATTATCCAATGTTTGATAAACTTTTTTGTGGGCTTCTTCAAGAGTCGAAGCAGTTGCTTCTGCTAAAAAGATTCGTCCGCCAGCCGAAACCAAAGCCTGTTCTGAACGAGTTACCCCTGCATAATAGATGGTTTCACCAGACATTTCGGGCAATGGTAGATTTGTCTTGTATTGATTAGGATAGCCTTCTGCTGCTACAACAACACCAACACTCGCTAACTCATTCCATGCAATCGTTGGTTGCTCTTTCGCCAGCAATGAAGAAATTATTTCTGAAAGGGGACTCTCTAAACGTGCCAACACAACTTGTGTTTCTGGATCCCCAAATCGAGCATTAAATTCAATAACCTTGGGGCCAGTTGCTGTTTGGATTAAACCAGCATATAAAATCCCTTGAAACGGACGTTTTTCAGCCACCATTCCTTTAGCAGTCGGTTTCAGGACTTGGCTAATGGCTTGCTGAACCGCTTCTTCTGGGATCTGAGGCACTGGTGTGTAAGCACCCATCCCCCCTGTATTCGGCCCAGCATCCCCATCGAAAATCCGCTTATGATCTTGAGCAATCACCATCGGATATACCTTCTCATTAGAAACAAAGGCCATTAAGGAAAATTCTTCTCCTTGCAAAAATTCTTCGATTACAACCGTTTGACCGCTTGCTCCAAATTGTTGGTCCTCCATCATCGCAACTAGCGCCCGTTTTGCGGCTGTTTTTGTTTCGGCAACTACTACTCCTTTTCCAGCTGCCAAACCATCTGCCTTAATAACAATTGGTACTCCTTGCTGTTCAATATATTCTAAGGCAGGTGCCAAACGTCGAAAGACCCGATATTCTGCCGTTGGAATCTGGTATTTTTGCATAAAATCTTTCGCAAAACTTTTTGAACCTTCAATTATTGCAGCTGCTTTTGTCGGGCCAAAAATCAGTAATCCCGCTGCTTGAAAGGCATCTACAATCCCTTCAATTAATGGCGTTTCCGGTCCGACGAATGTCCAATCAATCTGATTATCCTTCGCAAATTGAATTAGTTCCGTTTGCTGCTCTTCACTGATAGGTACAGTCCGAATATTATCACCACTCATACCAGGATTACCTGGTGCACAATAAACAGTCTTGACTTTGTCTTCTCGCTGTAATTTTTTGGCGATTGCATGTTCACGACCACCACGCCCAATCACTAATATATTCATCGGTTTCTCCTTTAAAAATTAATGTTTGAAATGACGAGTCCCAGTAAAAATCATCGCAATGCCATAATGATTCGCTAGATCGATTGATGCTTGGTCTTTAATGCTCCCGCCTGGCTGAATAATTGCTTGAATACCATGTTGTGCAGCATATTCCACGCTATCTGCCATGGGGAAAAAGGCATCACTTGCTAAGACGGCCCCTTGTAATTTTCCAGCTGCTTGGGCTTGATCAACTGCAATTTTTACTGAACCAATTCGATTCATTTGACCAGCGCCAATCCCCACCGTTTGGCTTTCATTGGCTAAAACAATAGCGTTTGATTTTACATGCTTGACTGCTTTCCAAGCAAAGTTCAAGGCGTCTCTTTCGGCTGGTGTGGGTTGGCGCTCTGTAACAACTTGCCATGCTTGGTCATTTTCAACAACTGTATCTTGTTCTTGAATTAATAACCCGCCCATAACAGAAACTAATTCCACCGCTTTTTTTTCTTGAGCATGAAAATCTAACGTTAACAAACGAAGATTCTTTTTCTGAGATAACAGTGCCAGAGCTTCTTCTTCAAAACTAGGCGCAATAATTATCTCTAAAAAGATTTGATGCATTTCAGCCGCAGTCGCTTGGTCCACTGGACGATTCAAAACAACAATGCCACCAAAAATTGAAACTGGATCTGCTTCAAATGCCTGACGATAGGCTGCCAAAATCGTTTTTCCTGTTCCAATTCCACATGGGTTCATATGTTTAACAGCGACGACCGTAGGTTCTGTAAACTCGCTAGCAATCCGGAGCGCTGCATCAGCATCTCGAATATTATTATATGAAAGTTCTTTGCCATGAAGTTGTCGAGCGGAAGCAATGGATAATGATACAGGTACAACGGATTGATAAAAGGTGGCCTGTTGATGGCTATTTTCACCATAGCGCAATGTTTGCTTACGTTCATAAGTAAGCGTCTGTTTCTCTGGTTCAGTTTCACCCACTTGCGTCGTTAAATAGTCAGCGATAAGCGCGTCATAAGCAGCGGTATGACGAAAGACTTTTGCTGCTAATCTTTTTCTAGTGGCTAACTGGCTAGTTCCAGTGCTGCTAATTTCACTTAATACCTGTTCATAATCACTAGGATCAACCACTGCTGTTACGTCTTGATAATTTTTTGCCGCTGAACGTAACATGCTAGGACCGCCAATATCAATCATTTCAATCGCTTCTGCTTCAGAAATCGCTGGTTTTAAAATTGTTTCTTTAAATGGATAAAGATTCACTACTACAAGGTCAATAAAGTGAATGCCTTGTTCAGTCAGTGCTTTTTGATGCGCTTGGTTTCCCCTTTTTGCCAAAAGTCCGCCATGGATATTCGGATGTAACGTTTTGACACGGCCATCTAACATTTCTGGAAAGCCAGTGATGTCGTCAATAGCAAGTGTCGGTACCCCCGCTTCTTCTAAGACAGTCCTTGTTCCCCCAGTAGAGATAATTTCAAAGCCATTTGCAACTAAGCCTGCTGCAAATGTTGTCACTCCTGTTTTGTCTGAAACGCTAATCAATGCTCTTTTGGTCATTTCATTGTCTCCTTTACAATTTGTGAAATTATTTTTGGGTACCATTCGTGCTCAAGAGCATGAATTTTCTCTGTTAATGTGTCCAATGTATCTTCAGTATCAATCTTGGTGGTTGTTTGGAAAATAATCGGTCCTGTATCAACCCCAGAGTCAACATAATGGATAGTGATTCCTGTTATTTTCACTCCATAATGAAATGCCTCTTCAATTCCGTGAAGACCTGGAAAACTAGGTAACAGCGAAGGATGAATATTGACGATTCTCTTTGGATAAGCCTCCAGTAAAGTCTTGCCGATAATTCTCAAATAACCAGCTAACACGATTAAATCGATCTGATGCTCTTTTAAATGTTTCAATACTTGTTCTTCATACTGCCCACGAGATGGAAAATCAGATGGCGAAAAGCAAACAACGGGAATCTTGCGTTTTTGGGCACGGGTCAATACATAGGCTTCAGGCTGGTCACAAAAGACTAAGCTCAACTGCCCTGCAATTTTTTTTTGGGAAAAAGCTGCAGCAATCGCCTCAAAATTGCTACCATTGCCAGATGCAAAAACAGCTATCTTCATAAGGCTTCCTTAAAAATAACGGCTTTCGTTTTCCTAGGTACCAAACGACCAATTTCAAAAGCTTCTGGCAAAAGCTCCTGAACTTTTTCAACATGCTCTGGACTCACCGCTAAAATCATCCCTAAGCCCATATTGAAAATTTCATACATTTCTTCAGATGGAATTTCACCGTATTTTTGAATCAATTTAAAAATTGGTAGCACTGGCCAACTATTTAATTGAATCTCTGCAGCTAATGAAGAAGGAAACATTCTTGGTAGATTTTCTAAAAACCCGCCGCCAGTAATATGCGCAGCACCATGCACGAGTCCTGCTTTTAACAATGGCAATAATTCCTTCACGTAAATTTTTGTTGGTGTTAATAATTCTTCCCCTAACGTTTTGGGTGCCAATTCTGGAAGCTTGTCCGTTGTTTTAAACGAATGTTTCTTAAAAAAAACATTTCTTACTAAAGAGTAACCATTAGAATGAAGACCACTTGAAGGAAGACCAATCAAGAAATCGCCTTCTTTTACGTTACTTGGAGTCAAGAGTTGACTTTTCTCAGCAATACCCACGGCAAAACCAGCTACGTCATAAGCATCTACTTCATACATATCAGGCATTTCAGCTGTTTCGCCCCCAATTAAGGCTGCATTCGCCTCACAACAGCCAGCCGCAACACCCGCAACAATTGCTTCAACTTTAGCTGGATTAACGGTCCCTAACGCTAAATAATCTAAAAAATATAACGGTTCGGCGCCTTGTGCGACGACATCATTGACACACATTGCTACACAATCAATTCCGATTGTCTCGTGTTTCTGTTCTTCAATTGCCAAGAGTAACTTTGTGCCTACGCCATCCGTTCCTGATACCAAAACTGGTTCTTTAAGCTTGTAACTACTTAAATCAAAACAACCACCAAAACCACCAAGCATGCCCAACGTTCCCGTCCGTTGTGTCTTTTGGCTATGCTTTTGAATTCGTTCCACTACTTCGTATCCCGCCTCAACATTTACGCCAGCTTTTGAATAGGCATTTTCCATGTCAATTCCTCCTAGTTTCTTTTTTCAAGGATGCTTGATATTGTTCTTCATAATCATACAAAGGCGTTGGATAGTCTCCATTAAAGTAAGCCATACACAGCCCAGAATAAGGAGCATCATAATTTAATTGAATCCCATCAATCAGCCCTGCTTCACTCAAAAAAGCCAGCGAATCTGCGCCAATCTGCTCTTTGATCTCTTCAATTGAATAGTTTGCCGCAATTAGTTCGTCCCGCGTCTGTATATCAATGCCATAAAAACACGGATATTTTAATGGTGGTGAAGCAATTCTGACATGAACTTCTTGCGCTTCTGCTTCTTTTAATAAATGAATAATGCGTCGAATAGTGGTCCCGCGAACAATCGAATCATCTACTAAAATGACTTTTTTTCCTTTGACCACGCCACGAACTGCCGATAGTTTCATACGGACACCTTGTTCTCTTAATTCTTGTGTCGGCTGAATGAATGTTCGAGCGACATATTGATTTTTTACTAAACCTAGTTCGTAAGGAATCCGTGCTTCTTCTGCATAGCCGCTAGCTGCAGACAATGACGAGTTTGGTACCCCAATTACCATATCAGCTGCGACTGGACTTTCGATTGCCAAGTTCTTCCCCATTCTTTTACGAGCTGTATGCACATTAACTCCAGCAATAGTTGAATCTGGTCGTGCAAAATAAATATATTCCATTGCGCAAATCGCTGGTTGGACTTCCGTAGTGAAAACCTCTATTTTCAAGCCTTCATCAGAAATGATGACTACTTCACCAGGCGCCACATCTTGAATAAAGCGAGCCCCAACTGTTTCTAATGCACACGTTTCGGATGCCACAACGTACGCCCCATTGTTCATTTGTCCGATGGAGAGAGGGCGAAAGCCATTGGGATCGAGTGCAGCAATCATCATCGTTTCTGTTAATAAAAGATAAGCAAAGCCCCCCTTAACCAAATTCAAGCTCTCTTTTAGTTTATCGAGAAACGAGGCAGCAGTGCTTTTTCGAATCAAGTGCATTAAAATTTCAGTGTCTGAATTGGAATGAAAAATAGCGCCTTCTATTTCTAGTTGTTTTCGTAAACGCTTGGCATTTGTCAAATTGCCATTGTGTGCTAACCCAATTTGACTATCATAAAATTTAAATAAAAATGGCTGAATATTATCCACGCTACCCGTACCAGCGGTTGCATAGCGTACATGACCAATAGCCGCCGTTCCTTCTAACGCATTCAGTTGTTCTTGCTTTTGGAATACTTCTGCTAATAAACCTAAATCACGGTGGCCATCTAATTTCCCAGAATTGTTCGCCACAATTCCCGCGCCTTCTTGGCCTCGATGCTGCAAGCTGTGTAAGCCAAAATAGGTCACGTGTGCCGCATCAGGATGACCCCAAATACCAAAAATACCACACTCTTCATTTAAGCTTTTTGCTTCATAAGACATGGAATCGCATCCTCCCATAAGGCTTTGGCTTCTTTTGTTGAACAATTGATCACATCATCTAACGCATTGATGACCAAACCAGTTTCAGTCACTTTCCCAATGTGTTGGGCTTTTTTTCCAATTAGTGTTTCAAATTCTTCTTGATGCTGGGGACTAACTGAAAGAATAAAACGGGATTGCGTCTCCGCAAATAGATATTCTTTTTTTAATGGCAGTATCACCTGTAACCCCAGTTCGTTAGCAAAAGCCGACTCGGCTAAAGCAACGGCAACGCCGCCTTCAGCGCAATCATGCGCGCTAGCAACTAGGCCTGCTTGAATTGCTTTTAAAACTAATTCTTGGTTTGCTTTTTCCTCTTTTAAATCAAATGAGCGTAATTGCCCTTCAATTCGGCCCAGTTGCATTTTTTGAATTTCTGAGCCGTTAAAATCTGCGTGGGTTTCACCGATGAGATAAATTAAGTCATCCACTTGTTTAAACGCTTGTGTGGTAATTTGTGAAACATCTTCAATCACGCCCACCATGCCAATCATCGGCGTAGGGTAAATGGCTTGACCATCTGTTTCATTGTAAAGAGAGACGTTCCCTGAAATCACGGGTGTTCCTAGCTGACGGCAGGCTGCGGCGATTCCATCCGCCGACGTCCATAATTCCCAAAAACTTTCTGGTTTATCAGGGGAACCATAATTCAAACAATCAGTGATAGCCAAAGGTTGTGCTCCACTTGCTACAATATTACGGGCTGCTTCTGCAACCGCAATTTGCCCACCAATTTCAGGATTTAAATACAAATAACGGCTATTACAATCTGTTGTCATCGCTAAGGCTTTATTGGTGCCCCGCACTCTTAAAACAGCTGCATCACTTCCTGGTTGCACCACTGTATTCGTTTGTACTTGACTATCATAGGTTTCGTAAACTGATTTTTTCGATGCAATCGTTGGCTGTTGCAATAGGCGTTTTAATAATTCCGTACTATTCGTAATTTCTGGAATGAAGGGCGCTAATTTTTTAAAAGCACGCATCCGTTCTGGTTCTTGATAGGCTTTCTGGTAAACAGGTGCTTCTTCTGCCAAAGCATCTACTGGTACATCTGCGACTATTTTGCCACCGTGAAAGACACGATACTGTCCATCATCTGTTACGGAGCCAATCGCTACCGCTTCTAAGTTATACGTTTGAAACAATTCACAAGCTTGCTGTTCTGCTCCTTTTTCCACACAGATTAACATCCGTTCTTGGGACTCAGACAAGAGCATTTCATAGGGGCTCATCTGCGTCTCTCTCTGTGGAACTTTATCTAGCTCTAGAATCAAGCCTGAACCTGCTTTTGATGCCATTTCAGCACTTGAAGAAACCAAGCCAGCCGCCCCCATATCTTGGATGCCGATTAAAATATCCTGATGATTTTTGATTAAATCAAGACAAGCTTCCAATAATAATTTTTCCATAAACGGATCACCTACTTGTACCGCAGATCGTTGCTGTTCTTCACCTTCACTAAATTCTTCTGAAGCAAAGGTCGCACCGTGAATTCCATCTCGTCCTGTTTTTGCACCTACATAAAGAATGCTATTTCCGACGCCTTTTGCTTGGCCTTTTTGAATCTCATCATGACGAATCAATCCCACACACATAGCATTAACAAGTGGGTTTCCTTGATAACATGGCTCAAAAGCAATTTCGCCGCCAACGGTTGGAATACCAATACAATTTCCATAACCGCTAATCCCCGCCACAACTTCTTGAAACAAATAACGTGTTCGTGCATCCGTCAGTTCGCCAAATCTTAACGAATCCAGTAAAGCAATCGGCCGCGCCCCCATACTGAAAATATCGCGAATAATTCCACCAACGCCTGTAGCTGCTCCTTCGTAAGGTTCTACTGCAGAAGGATGATTATGGCTCTCTGCTTTAAAAACAACAGCTAATCCGTCACCAATATCGACAATCCCAGCTCCTTCACCAGGGCCTTGAAGCACTTGTGGCCCTTCCGTCGGAAACTTTTTTAAAACGGGCTTGGAATTTTTGTAAGAGCAATGTTCACTCCACATCACGGAGAATAAGCCAGTTTCTGTATAATTAGGTTCTCTTTGCAAAATGGTCTCAATCTGATGATATTCTTCATCTGTTAGTCCCCATTCTGCATACAACCGTGTCTCCTTGATTTCTTTTGGTGTTGGTTCATTCATCATTGGCTTAATTCCTTTCCAAAGTTTTTAATGATTGAAGCAAAAAAGCTGCGTCCATCTGTTGAACCTAACAATTCTTCCATCGCTCGTTCCGGATGAGGCATCATTCCTAGAACATTGCCCTGTTCATTACAAATACCAGCAATATTCGCAAGACTACCGTTCACCTTTTCTTGATACGTAAAAACAATTTGGTTCTTTTCTTTCAGCTCTTTCAACGTTTTTTCATCACAATAGTAATTCCCTTCGCCATGCGCTACTGGTAAATGTATCGAAACATTTTCAGGATACTCGCTTGTAAACTTTGTGTGCGTATTCACTTTCAATGGGACACTTTTACAAATAAAACGAAGCGAATCATTTCTTAGCAACGTGCCAGGAAGTAAGCCAATTTCTGTTAAAATTTGAAAGCCATTACAAGTACCAAAAACCATTTTGCCTTCTGCAGCAAAGCGAATCACCTCATTGATAATTGGCGAAAACCGAGCAATTGCACCACAACGTAAGTAATCGCCATAAGAAAAACCACCAGGCAATAACACGCCATCAAATTTTGCTAAAGAAGTGGCATCGTGTCGGACAAATTCTGCATCGACGCCCATCACCTCTTTGACAGCCCACAATAAGTCTGCATCACAATTGGATCCTGGAAAAACAATCACTGCCAATTTCATTTAAATTTCCTCCAAAGATAAAATTTCAAAACGATAGGATTCCATATTTACATTGGCTAATAGTTGATCACAAATTTGTTCAATTTTCTCTTCAATTGCTTCTGTCTGCTGGACGTGCATTTCAAAATACTTACCGACACGGATTTCGGCTACTTCTGTAAAACCAAGCCGATGGACTGCTTCCTTAACCGCTTCACCTTGGGGATCCAAAATTGATTCTTTATACGTAACATAGACTTTTACAAAATACATACGCGCTTCCTCCTCAATTAGCTGTTAGTAAACGTTGTAAAACTTCTTCATATACAGGAACTATTTCTCCTAATTCACGGCGATAAACATCTTTATCCAGATGTTCGTTTGTGTTTAAATCCCATAGACGACAGGTGTCTGGAGAAATTTCATCTGCCAGTAACAATTGATTGGCCTTCGTCCGACCAATCTCGATTTTAAAATCGATCAAACAAATATTGAGGCGTTGAAAGAGTTGACTAAGCGCCTGATTAATTTGTAAAGCCAATGCTTTAATCTCCACAATTTCAGCAGGAGTGGCTACTTTTAGAAATTGAATATGGTCTTCGTTAATAAAAGGATCATCCAGACGATCTTCTTTGTAATAAAATTCAATAATGGGCGTCACTAATTTAGTGCCCTCTTCAATCGCTAAACGCTTTGAAAAACTTCCTGCCGCATAATTACGTACGACAACTTCCAAAGGAATCATTTCTACGGCCTGAATTAATTGTTCGTGTTCAGATACTTTTTTGATAAAATGATTGGGAATCTTCTGTTGCTGTAAATGTTCAAAAATTAGACTAGTGATTTGATTATTTAAAGCGCCTTTTCCAAGAACTTTGTCTTTTTTTTGACCGTTTAAAGCTGTTGCTTGATCAAGATATTCCACAAAAAGAACCGCTGCATTTTCTGTTTGATACAACTTCTTCGCTTTTCCTGTATACACAAGTGCTTTCTTTTCCATTCTTTCCCTCTTCTCGTTGGCTTCATGAACCCTATTCTTTCTAACTCAGCTGATTTACATCAGTTAAAAACTTACATTAGTTATAAAAAAACAATAATCGTTCGTGTTTATCGAATATAAAAATAAAAAACTTGCTTGGAGCAAGCATTTATTAAGTTACGTTCCAAATACCAACAGTCTCAATTTCCTTTAACGTTTCTGATAAGCAAGGTGTTGTAATGGTGACGTGGCCCATCTTTCTGCCAACTTTTGATTCGGCTTTCCCATAGTAATGGACTTGCCAAGTGGGTTTTGACGTGCATAACTGGTAGCTTTTTTCTAAGTGTTCGCCTAAGAGATTCACCATAACCACTGATTGAAATAATTGGGGTAACCCAATGCCCCAATTGCTAATCCCTCGAATATGCGCATCAAATTGACTAAATGAGCAAGCTTCAATAGAGTAATGACCTGAGTTATGAGGCCGTGGCGCTAATTCATTGACGTACAACTCTTCTGAATCCGTTAAAAATAGTTCGATAGCTAAAACCCCAGATAAATTTAATTCCTCAGCAATGTGTTGCGCCAATTCCGCTGCTTTTTGTTGCACATTCTCAGAAATTCGAGCTGGCACAATTGATTCATGCAAGATATTCTTTCGATGAATGTTTTCAGATACAGGAAAGCTTTGGTAACCATGCTTATTCCCTGCAACGATGATTGAAAGTTCTTTAGTGAAAGGCACCCACTTTTCTAATTCACAAGTGGCGTTAGCTAATAATTTAGTCGCTTGGGAGAAATCCTCTTCGCATTTTAAGACGACTTGTCCTTTTCCATCGTATCCACCTTGAATAGTTTTTAAGACACATGGAAAACCAATCTTTTCTATTGCTTGTGGCAGCTCTTTCTGGCTTTTTACTTCCGCAAAAGGGGCAATCTTACAGCCAATCGATTGAAGAAACGTTTTTTCAAGCAATCGATTTTGAGTAATTTTTAACAATTCTGTTCCTTGTGGCAGCTTTTCTAGTGGAATGGCCTTTTCTAGGGAGGCCACTTCAATATTTTCAAATTCATAGGTGATCACATCGCATAACTCTGCTAGTTCAGTTAAAGCAGATGTCTGATCAAAGGCTGCCACAATTTGACGGTCAGCTACTTGACCAGCTGGACTATTGAGCGTTGGGTCCAACACAATCATTTGGAAACCCATTTTTTTACCACTCATGACTAGCATTCGCCCTAACTGTCCCCCACCTATAATGCCAATAGTTGCTCCGACTTTTAAAGGTTTATTCAAGTTGTTCCCCACTTTCCATAATCGCTTTTTCCAATGATTGTCGTCTTGCTTGGATTCTTTCTGCTAACTGTAAATCATCAATACTTAGTATTTCTGCAGCTAATAACCCAGCATTGGTAGCACCTGCTGAGCCAATCGCAGTTGTTGCTACAGGAACTCCCCCTGGCATCTGCACAATAGACAACAGTGAATCAATACCGTTTAATGTTCGTGTTTTAACTGGAACACCAATGACAGGTAAGGTTGTCTTTGCAGCTACCATCCCTGGTAAATGGGCCGCTCCACCAGCGCCAGCGATAATAACCTTCAATCCTTTCGTTCGTGATTCCTCTGCAAAACGAAACATCAAATCAGGGGTCCTATGTGCTGATATCACTCGTTTTTCATAAGGAATTTTCAACTCTTCCAACACAAGACAAGCAGCTTTCATCGTTGCCCAGTCTGAGGTACTTCCCATAATCACAGCGACTAATGGTTTCATGAATGTAATAACTCCTTCCACTTTTTTCACTGTTATTCTAACAATGAGAAAAAGAGATGTCAAAGAAAAACCGAAATATTATAGATTAAAATTATATAATGTTCGTGTTTATCAAAAAAGAGTCATCGGAAAGATGACTCTTTTTTTGATATTTTTAATGTTGTTTCCTCTTTAAGAAGAAACGTCGCCTGTATTAATAACTGGTTGTGTGCCCTTATCAGTAATGATTGAGACTAGTAAATTATTAATAAGTTGTACTTTTCGTTCATCGGTAAAATTAATTTCTTGCCCTTCTTCGATCTGTTCTAAGGCCATTTGTGTCATGCTTACCGCACCTTCAACAATTGTTTGTCGGGCCGCTAAGATTGCTTTTGCTTGCTGTCTTTGCAACATGGAGCTAGCAATTTCAGTTGCATAAGCTAAATGATTCAACCGTGTTTCGATAACCTCTACACCAGCCACTGCTAAGCGTTCTTGCAATTCTTTGGTTAACTCCTCGGAAATTTGTTCGGTATTTCCTCGCAGAGTTACATCATTATCTGAAAAAGTGTCATAAGGATATTGTGTTGCTACATGCCGGATTGCCGTTTCACTTTGAATTTCCACAAAGTCTTGATAATAATCGACATTAAATAACGCCTTAGCTGTATCGACTACCCGAAAAACGATGACCGCAGAGATTTCGATTGGATTCCCGTCAGAGTCATTGACTTTTAATAAAGAACTATTGAAATTCCGTACTTTCAAAGAAATGTTCATTTTTTGCGTAAATGGAATGGTAATAAACAACCCATTTTCTTTAATCGTACCTAAGTAGCGACCAAAAAATAAAATCGCTTTCGCCTGGTTGGGACTAACAATAGTCAAGGAACTTAAAAATAAAATAGCGCCAATTAACAAAATAATACCTAAAACAACAAGAAAACCATTGGTATGACTCGCTCCATAAATAAATAAACCAATTCCCGCAATTAAAATAACTAATAAGCTCGCTATTCCTACGTAGCCACTCATATAAAATGTTTTTTTCTCTTCCATCTGTTTCACTCTCCTAACTCATTTATCTGGTCCTTATTATACACCTCATTGCCTTCAATAGAGTAACTTTTAACATTAAATAAACTGATTTTTTCGGTGCTCTTGTAGTATACTGAGAACAAAGAAATCCCAAGAAAAGGAGTGATAGAATGCGCTATTTAAGCAAGGACATTTTAGAGGAAGTCATCACTCAACGCCCCTCCGACTCTTATAAAAGCAATTTTGGGCGTGTCGTATTAATCGGAGGAAACCGTCAATATGGCGGAGCCATCATCATGAGTACCGAAGCGTGTATCAATAGTGGCGCTGGTCTCACCACTGTGATTACTGATGTTAAAAACCACGGGCCTTTACATGCAAGATGCCCAGAAGCGATGGTCGTGGGCTTTGAAGAAACAGTCCTTCTGACGGACGTCGTAGAGCAAGCGGAGGTTATTTTAATTGGTCCAGGTTTAGGCTTAGATGCTACTGCACAACAAATATTAAAGATGGTACTCGCCCAACATCAAAAACAACAATGGTTAATTATCGATGGCTCAGCAATTACCCTGTTTAGCCAAGGCAATTTTTCCCTTACCTATCCTGAAAAAGTTGTTTTCACACCTCATCAAATGGAATGGCAACGTTTGAGTCACTTACCTATTGAGCAACAAACACTGGCAAATAACCAGCGCCAACAAGCAAAATTAGGTAGTACGATTGTTTTAAAAAGTCATCGCACCACAATTTTCCACGCAGGAGAACCTTTTCAAAATACAGGCGGCAACCCTGGGATGGCTACTGGCGGAACTGGGGATACCTTGGCTGGCATCATTGCTGGTTTTTTAGCTCAGTTTAAGCCGACAATTGAAACCATTGCTGGCGCCGTCTACTTACACAGTCTCATTGGTGATGATTTGGCCAAAACCGACTATGTTGTTTTACCAACGAAGATTAGTCAAGCCTTGCCGACATATATGAAAAAATATGCCCAGCCACACACTGCACCTGATTCTGAACTATTAGAACAGAAGCGTTCGAAATAAAACCCTAAAAGGCTAAATGGTGACAAATTTTGGGTTAAAAAGCAGGATTTAAGCCTGGGCCGAAAATCAAAAGCGATTTTCAGCCCAGGCTCTCTTTTTATTTTTCCTTATAAACATTTTTTAACGTTAATGGAGCGCCAAAGGTATGAAAATTCAAGCCTTTGACTTTATCATTTTGCAGGACTGTTTGTTCATTTTGGCTAAGTGGAATCATGCCAGCAGTCGTTTCAATCACTTCTTTTTCAGCTGCAATCAGTGTCGCCCATCTTTTTTCTGGCTCTAAGGCATAGGTTGTGGCTGCTTCATCTAATAATTTGTCATAGACAGGGTTCTGATAATTGCGATCATTGCCCTTGTATAAAGTCATCAGGGTAGAAATAGGATCTTGATAGTCTGGTGTCCAGTAAATTAAGAATAAATCATAATCACTTTCTCGCCCAAAGTTCAATGCAGCTTCGGTCGGCAATGCGGTTAGCTCTATTGTCAAACCAGGAAACAGTTCTTGTAGCGAGCCTTGCAAACTTTCACCAATTTTTTTGTAAGAACCATCATCTGTTACCATCAATTCAACGTTAACCTTTTCTCCTAATTCTGCTTGTGCTTTTTTCCAATAACTTTGCGCTTTTTCTTTGTTATAAACCATTAAATTACCTGCTTCTTGACGAAAATCGAGGCCTGTTGTGGGATTCGCCACAAAACCTTCCGTGATCGCACCATGTAGCGCTTTAGAACCATCTGCAATAATATTATTGACTAGATTTTCTTTATCTATGCCTAAAGCCAACGCTTTACGCAGGTTTTCGTTTGCAAGCGGCGTTGCTTGCCCTTTCCGTTTTTGATTTAAGCGCAAATAGTTCATTGTCGCTGTTGGATACGAATGATACAACGTATTATTTTTATTCTGTTGCGCCAGTTCACCACTTAGTGTAGCCACATCTAATTGTCCATCTTCAAAAAGATTCAATGCGGTAGATGTTTCTTTGATAACCGTATAATTGATAATGTTTGAGCGCACGTTCTGGTGATCCCAATAGCGATTATTTTTTGCTAGTTGCCAGTCCATCTTTGTTTGCTGCCAATCTTTTACCACGAACGGACCATTATAGACGACTTTATCACTAGCAGTTCCATAGTCCGCACCAAATTGTTCGACTACTTTTTGATTTTGCGGGAAAAATGTCGGAAAAGCTAACAAGGACGTAAAGTACGGTTTTGGCTCTTTGAGCGTCACTTTTAATGTATAATCATCCACAGCTGTGACACCTAGTTCATTGGGTGCTAATTTCCCAGCTGAGATTTCTGCACCATTTTGAATTGTTTCAACGATGAGGAAGCTATAAACAAAGCCGTTTTTAGGATCAATCATTTTTTTCCAAGCATATTCAAAATCATGTGCTGTGACAGGATCATCGTTACTCCAAACCGCTTCTTTTCTCAAAGAAATCGTGTAAGTTTTTCCATCTTCTGAAATCGTCGGCAATGCTTTCGCTACGGCTGGTACCAATTGGTCTTGTTCATCTAAACTATATAACCCTTCAAACGCTGCAGTTTGGACAATAGCATCTGGAAAATCCAATAATACAGAGGTGTTGAGCGTTGTTAGTTCTGAAGGTGACATCAGTTGAACGGCTTCTTTGGTATTTTTCTGTTTCTTTTTATTTTCATTTTTATTGGTACACCCAGCTAAAAATCCTACCAATAAAACACAAACTATTGTGATTTTTAAATACATTTTCATCTTCTTTCTCCTATAACTCTTCATTTTTTTATACTCTTACTTACAGAAAGACAGCTTCCCGTTTTATTCTGTTCTTTCCACAAGCATCCAGACAACGACCGCCGGCTCCAACCCATCATTATAATTAATGTGCCCCTCACCAGCTTCAATTAATTGGGCTTGTCCAGCTTTTCCAACTAAGTCTTGACCATCTTCTAAAATCGTATGTGCTTCGCCAGAAATCACATAAGAATATTCATCCTGTTCATGGCGAGCATATCCAGCTAAAGGCCGTTTTTCACCAGGCTGTAATGTAATAATGCCCATTTGAACTTGTGCATTTGGTTGGTTTTCTTTATCAAAAAAAATCGTCATTTCTTCTGATTCTGCTGATTTAATAAGCAATAGCTTTCCCTCCTTTTTTAAATCTTGTATCTTCCATTATTCCTTTAAATAGTATCAAAGTCAATCTTTTTATAGAAAATTCTGAATATTCTACACAAAAAAAGAGAGCATGAATTCTCTCTTTTTTATCTCTTTAAACTTTTACAATCCAGCCTTCTGGCGCTTCTTTGTCACCAAACTGTATGCCAACCAGTTCATCATATAGTTGCTTAGTCACTGGTCCAACTTCCGTTTCACTATAAAATACATGGAAATCTGTGCCGTTTTGAATCCCACCAATAGGAGAAATAATCGCCGCTGTGCCACAAGCACCCGCTTCGGAGAAGTCCGCTAATCGATCAATGTAAACGTCTCCTTCAAGCGCCGTCATCCCTAAACGTTCTTTTGCTAGCGTCAATAATGAATATTTAGTAATACTTGGTAAAATAGACGCTGATTTCGGCGTAATAAAAGTACCCTCTTTGGTTATACCAAAGAAATTAGCTGCACCAACTTCTTCAATTTTCGTATGCGTATACGGATCTAAATAAATACAATCACTAAATTCTTTCTCATGTGCTTCTGCACCTGGTAAAAGACTAGCTGCATAATTGCCCCCCACTTTAGCGGCCCCAGTTCCTCGACCCGCTGCTCGATCATATTCAGAAACGATAAAGTTAGTTGGTGCTAAACCATTTTTAAAATACGAACCAACCGGCACGCAAAAAATAGAAAAAATGTATTCTTTGGCAGGTGCTACGCCAATATTATCGCCGACACCAATCATATAAGGGCGAAGATACAACGTGCCGCCCGTTCCATATGGCGGTAAATAAGCAAGGTTGGCTTTCACCACTTCTTGGCATGCAGAAACAAAGGTTTCTACTGGCACTTGTGGCATCAGTAGACGCGCACAACTTTTTTGTAGCCGTTTGGCATTTTCATCAGGACGAAACAAATTGACAGAACCATCTGCACATTGATACGCTTTTAACCCTTCAAAACATTGTTGGCCATAATGTAAAGCAGGCGAACCTTCACTAATCGTTAACTGATTGTTATCCGTTAACGTGCCTTCTTCCCATTTGCCATCTCGCCAATAACTAATATAACGAAAGGGCGTTTTAATGTAAGAAAATCCTAAATTATTCCAATCAAGATTGGCTTTTTCCATTGTCGTAGCACCTCAATTATTTTGATTTATTATCTTAATTAGTGTAATTGTACCCATCAAAAACTAGAAAAGCAAGCCTTATTCTCATTCTTAACTTTTGTTATTTTTTCTTACTTGTCCCTATTTCCCTCGCAAAAAACCTTGATAACCGTTTCTTCAATTGCAACGGAATATCAAGGTTTCGAAAAATTATTCAGTATACTCTTTGGTTTCTTGTAACGTACCATCTTGCTTATAGATTTTCAGCTTTGTTTGCTTATTCCGAGCAATTTCTTGAGCTCGTTCAACCGCCTCTTGTTTGTGGGTAAATGTATTACTTGCTTTTTCAGCGTTGTCTGAAATCACCAACCATTGGTCGTCTTTATATTTAACGTTGACAGCCGCCGTTAATAATTTCCCAGCATGTTTATCCTGTTTATGCGAATCTTGTTTCGTGGGATTTGCTTCTTGTTCGAAGGCCTTTTTGTCTGCTGCACTTGCCTCTTGATACCATTTCTCCGCTTGACTAATCGCAATTGGAATGGCACGATCATCAGGGTAGCCATCCGCAAGCAACGCATTGCCAATATCTATCGCTTTTTTCCGAATCAAAGGTGCTAAATTTTTCATTGATGTAGGATAATCATTCATATTCCAAGGCATCAAAATCTCCTCCTTAAATTCTGTCTATTACTAGCTTACTACAGAAAAGGAACATTTGAAAAAGAAATGATTACTTTGAATACTTCCTGAACCTTCTTGAGAGAATAAACCTAATTTCCCGTTGGCCAAACTTCTCAATCTTTGAGTGTATGATTACTCATTTCCCTTTGAATCAGTTATGATAAAGGAAGAAATAAATAAATTTTTTGGAGGGATTTTCATGAAAATGTCTAAAGTACTCACCACTGTTTTGACGGCAACTGCTGCTCTTGTGCTGCTTAGTGCTTGTTCATCTGATAAAAAAACAGATAGTAGTTCTAGTAGCAAAGAAACAGCTAATTCAAGTACAGAAGTAGTCTCTGGTGCTTCAATTAGTGCCAAGCCTGAAGAGCTCGAAATGGCGTTAAGTGATAAAGGAAATTGGATTGTCGCAGCTACTGACAATGTCACTTTTGATAAAGAGGTAACAGTTGCTGGTACTTTCCATGATAAGGGGAAAGATTCCAACGATGTCTATCGCAAATTAGCGCTTTATTCTCAAGATGATAATAAAAAAGTAACTGCTGAATATGAAATCACGGTTCCTAAACTAATCGTTTCTTCTGAAAATTTCAACATCGTTCACGGGACTGTCAAAGGTGATATTGAGGTGAAAGCAAATGGCTTTACTTTAAATGGTACCAAAGTTAATGGCAATATTACTTTTGATAAACAAGAATACAAAGATTCTGCTGACTTAGAAAAAGATGGTGCCACTGTTACTGGTGAAGTCACCGTAGCCAATAATTAAGTTATTACCAGACAATTTTAACTAGTAAAAAACCAATGACAAATGTTCAATCAAATTTGTCATTGGTTTTAGTTTGTAAACACAGTGCCAGCATTGGTAGATAATTACAAAATGAACTCACTCTTTGCCATAAGCCTAAATAATTAAATGGTTTTACCTGTTGCAACTGTGGAATCCTTGCTAAGCCATATAAGCCGGCTGCAAGCATACATAAAATAAACAAAAAGCCAAAAAGGTTTTTATTTTTTTGCGAACCGTCTTTACTATAGATAATGGTTAAGACGCCCGATAATAACAAAAAGCCTGTATAACCGACTGCTGATCCTCCGTTATGAAGCGCGGCAGCAACTGTGCCAGCGCTTGAAGTGTTTACGCTGAAGAGACCACTGAAAATACAATCAAATAAACCATAAGCGCCAATCATTGCCACTACTAACCAAGCACCTTTTTTCGTTTTTCTGGAAAAAATAGCATAAATCCTAGGTAAACTTGCTAACATCAACATTCCCGCAATGATAGTTAACCGATTAAAGGTTTCCCTAACTGGACTATTCACATCACCTAATAAGCTAATTACTTCTGTCAATTGATTGTAACCTTGATCTTTGAATCCGACATAATAAGGTGTAAAAAAATCAAGTAAGACCCCTAAAACTAAAAAATAGCCGCCATATTTTTTTAAAAACTGCATCTATTCACCTCAATTTTGATTTTCTATTTACTTCAAGTATAGCATATCAAAAATTCCAAATAATGAAACTTTCTTTCTCACTAAAAAACTTTTCGTCAACGCGAGACGAAAAGTTTTACTTTAGGATTCAATAGAATCTACAATCTTATCATTTTCTTTTGATTCATTTAGCCACTCCGAGACAATAATTTTAATGATTGCAGCAACAGGAACTGCTAAAAACATCCCTAAGACGCCGAAGTACGCTCCCCCAATCGTGATTGAAACAATAATTAAAATCGGATTGACATTTAGGGCATCTCCCATAATTCGAGGACCAATAATATTGCCGTCAATTTGTTGTAAAATTAATAAAACTAGTAACACCGTAATGGCTTGAGTAACACCACCTGTGAAAAGCGTAATCACACCAGCAACAATTGACGCAAAAATCGAACCAAAATAAGGAATCATATTACAAATACCTAATAAAATCCCCAAAGTCACAGCAAATTTCACATTCAAAATACTTAACAAAATCGTTGATGAAACGCCAATTATACAAGCATCAAGAAATTGGCAACTGATAAATTTATAGAAAATTTTATTCGTTGTATTTAACCAGGTTTGTGTTTGCTTGTACACTTTTTCAGACAGCAATTTGTGGGCAGCCTTTTCAACAAATGTCAAAATAGATTGCTTAAATACCAGCGCATAGATTGAGATAATCAACGTTAAAAATGCATTTAAAAAGAATGAGGAAACATTTTTAGTCAACGTTCCTAATGAAAATAACGCTTGTGTCCATTGATTTAAAAAACGTTCTGGCGACAAATCTTTAAGGACACTATTTAAATATTTTTCAATCGCGGCTGTTTTTAAAATCCCTTTATCTTCTAAACTCATCACAAACTGAACCATGTGATCATAAAAAGTGGGTAAAGAGTTTGCTAAATCTACTAAATTACTAATGAGTAGCGGAACGATATAGTTTAATGTCAAGACAAAAATAAACAAAATAATTAGGTACAAAAGGAGTACGCTCAAGCCGTGTTTCGCTTTTTTTACAACTGGTAAAGGAACTCTTTCTAGTAATCCCTCGATTTTTTTCTGACTTCCACTCAATAAATAAGCAATCACAAACCCAGTAATGAATGGGGATAAGATGCCTAATAAACCCGAAACACTATGGACAAAGTGCTGATAATTCGTGATTAATAAATAGCCAACAATCAGCGCCATTACAAATAAAAAGCGGACAACCCAGTAATTCCAATCAACATTGTATTTCTTCAATCACTTCACCTCTAAATAAATTATGCCTATCATTGTAATTGTAAACGATTTGTGGCAAAAGGCAAGTTTGTCCATTCGTTCTTGATGAAATACACAAAGAAGCCTGACACTTTAAAAAATGTGTCTGTTTATTCTGCAGTATAAAAATGAGGCACTAGACCTTGCTTCTTTTCATAAAAGAAGCAACTTGGGCTACAAATACGTTTAACTTGTAGACCAAGTTGCTTAGATAGACTAAATTTATTTTTTCGATTCCACTGTGACCGTAAAGTTATCCATAATGAAATCTTTATCGGCACCTGTTGTAAAAATACCAAACGTAGTGTTTCCTGAAGCATCCCCAATTATTTCTGCTTCATAATGCTTGGTTTGACCATCTGCTGCTGTCGAAGTCAACTCACCGACTGGCTTAAAGTCATTGCTATTTTTCAACTCCCCATTAATGGTCCCAGCAGTAAAGACATTTTCACCATCAGTTTGATAATCAAATTGGACCGTATATTTCTTGTTCGGTTCAAATTTAATATTTTGCGGAATTGTTTGAAGCATCAAACCTGCTCCTTGTTTATGGGCTTTCAAGGACCAGTTGCCTTCTAATACATCTGAAACAAGGTTTCCATTCCAACCATATTGTGTGTAAGGTTCATTTCTTTCTGATAAATGAATCCGTGGATCTTCTACACCACCAGCTGAGCCTTTAACAAACGGATATAACCCAACTGCTTGTGTGTCTTCAAAATCTTGCTTAATAACTGTTTGTTTGTCTAGGTTCATGATATCCGTTTGACGCTCAACAATTCGTAAATCATCAAATTTTGTAACGGAATTACCTTTATCAACCGCTAATGTCACCGAGCCTTTTTTGGCATTATCTGGGATTTCAAAATCAATTCGCATATTTTGCATATACTGCGGATTTTTCCTGCTTGTATGGTTAATATCTGCCTGAATGTAGTTTTGGGCAACCGAATTATTCACTGTCCGCGTATATTTTTTACCACCAATTTTAACAGTTACTGTGGCTTTACGATCATGTGTTTCTGTGTTTAGATACAAACTATATTTTCCTGGTTTAGGAAGATTGATGTCTTGTTTGATTTCGGTTCTTTCTTTTTCTGAACTAAAGACATAATCACCGTTAGCATCTTTTTTAACCTCTCCATCACCTCGGAAAACTTTCCAGTTATTTTTTAAGGTATTGGCTTCATTAAATCCAGGATCTTTAAATGGTGTTCCTGTTCCGAATGTCATCGGTTCAATACTGTCAGGTTCAGCAATGACATACGGTGTATTAGCCTCGGCTTGGATGGTCACTTGGTTATTTGTAGTGGCAATTGCGCCTTTGTCAATACGCCCTTGATCTGTTAATTCATATAAATGTAAATTCGTTTTTCCTTGCATTTTCTTATCCAATGACCAAGTGCTGGTACCGCCTTTTGGATTCCAGTGATATAGTTTGTCTTGACCATTGACATTCCAAGGCAGTAGATACGCATCACCTTTTAGAACTTCTGTCTCATTTAACGTAATGCTTCTTGGCGAATTAGCATCTGCTTGAGTAACGGTCACTTTTTCAGCACCGTTCGCTAATTTAATCGTGCCATAGATTTGACCATCTTCTGCTGTTGTAGTTTCCCAGTTCGTAATTTGGTAATGCTGTAAGAACTTAGTTGGGACATTAATGGCAAAAGTTTTTTGGCGATAGGTATTAAAATTGGTTTTACCCACCCAACCTTCATAGGCTTCAAATTCAGCTCCACCTAATAAAGGGTTGTCGGAAATAATCCAAGTGTCTTTTTGATGATTCCGAATAAAACGAACGATTGTACTGTTAAAGCCTTTCGTTGTTGTACCGCCGTAATCTTTTTCTGCAGACCAATGGTTCCAAACCGAGTCATACTCTAAAGCATTCGGAAATTCATTGGTTGTAAACCAACCGAGTGAATTAATTTCTTTACTTAGTTGACGACTTGCCCAACCTGATTCGCCTTGGTTGCCCCAAACATCAACATAAATATAATCTAGATTCGGTGCTTTTTGTTTTAATTCTTTAAAGCGCTCATAGCGACGACCACTCAATGCATCGGGTCTTTGTTTAATAAAATAAGACGGATCTAACCAATCCCAGCCACGCTTCGTTGGATCAACTAATTCCTCATTAAATCCTTTTGCTTCTGGGTAAGACTCGGTGTCATTAATATGCACACCGAAAACGGCATTTAATTTATGGCCTTCGTCAATTAATTGATTCAACGCTTGTTCCCCGCCAGGTCGCTGACCAATAGCACCGTAATCTGGATGCGCAGAATCATGTCCTTCATTTTGATACCCTTTTAGTAAATTCATTTGTCCTAATCCATCTGTTAAATTGTAAATGCGTTTTGATTCGTCTAACGTCACTAAGAATGGATTTGTCGCCTGACTAGCAAAGTTAAAAGGAATCCGTTGGTTGACTAATTCAGGGACTTTTTCCGCACCCATTGGGTTATTCATAATTGAACGGAACCCAATTGCCGCATCTTGCCAATCCACCCGATTGTCGTCGTTGCTATCTTTTGAGAATTTAACTTTCACTTCTGGCCTTTCTCCAGTTGTGTAATCTTCCGGTGCATCAAATGGCCGATAGGTCCATGCCCCACTTGACAAGGTTGTTACAAAACCAGTCGCCGCTTCTTTTGTTTGTTTATGGATTCGATTGTTATCACTACCATCGACAGAGCCGTCTCCATAGGCGTTCGTCCAAAAACTTGCAGCATAATTCGCCGTATTTAAGAAACCATACATATATTTTTTCGTTTCTTCTTGGCTTGTTGTAGTTAAATCTTGGATAGTATCACCATTTTTATTTCCGTTATTTGCATTTGTCCCAGTATTCATCACAACGCCAGCAAAAGTCGCCCCTTCATCTGTACTATTGACAGAAATCAAGCCTTGATTTGGAATTGAAATTGTGTGTATTTTGGTTCCTTCTTCACGAATATCTGAGAGTTTCATAGCTAATTCTTGGCCTTCGGAAACAGTCAATGTCGTTGTGAAACGCAAACCAATTTCTGGGACAGCTACGTTATAAACGGCTTGATTTGCTTCACTCTTTTGTTTTTCAGCAGTTGCTTTATATGCTTTGCCATCAGTCATTACTTGGTCAATTTTCTCGTGTTGGCCATTAAAAATCACTTGATTACTCTGAGGGTCTTCGTAGCGAATAATTCGTGGAAATTGTGGATCAACCACGGCTGTTAAATCTGCAGAAGAGATTTTGTCGCCTTTTTCAGCTTCATTGTCTTTAGCAACAACAACGCTGGCTTTTGCTTTGATATTTGTATTTTCCAAAGTACCGTCGACTTCAAAAGTTCCTGGTTCTTTGTATGCATCAGGATCGATTTCATCCCAACGGACTGCTTCATTGGCTTCTTTACCAGTATTATAGGTCACTTTTACTTGTTTCGGTAATTTTGGTGCGACACCAATTTTTGTAAAAACTTTGACTGGCGCAATTTGTGTCACTTCTGGCACAATTTCCGGAATGCTATCTACGGGGCCATTTTTAAAATAGTCATAACTGACAATTTTTTTGTCGTACCACAAACGGACACCCACATGTCCGGCTTCTGTTGGAATTTTGTCTCCATTGGCTAAAACAGGTTCTCCTTCGTAAATCAACGTGGTGTTAAGCCAGATAGTAATTTTTTCACCAACATAACGTACTTTCAACAAATAATTCGTATCTTCATTTAACGTTGGTCCAGAAATCGAATCATTCCACGAATTAGGACTTTCAACTAACCATTTGCCATTCGCGTTGTAGCCTACAAAAACCCAGCTATCTTTGGTATTACCACGAATAATCACACCCGTTCGACCGCTTCCAGCAGTGTATTTAAACTTTGTTTCTACTTCACCATCAGCTAATTTAGGGGAATCTAAATTTAAAGATACGGCATTATTACCTGCTGCTGCATCTCGTGAAATCGCCAATGACTCTCCTGCTAATTCTCGATTTGTTTTACCAATCACATCTTGCCACTCACCAATTTTCCCTCCTGGAAAATCAGATTGCCACAATTTTTCTTCTGTTGCGGCAGGTTCCACCATTGATGAGCTTGTTTCAGTGCTGCTGTTTGTTGTTTCTTCTGCAGACGTACTTAATGGTACTAAAATCGTTGCGCTTGCCAATAGTGTCAATGTACTAAATCGTTTTATTTTTCCATGTTTCATCTGATAAATCAGCCCCCTAACATTTTTGAACACGCTTTCATTACTAACAATTAAAGGGGCGTTCCAAAAATAAATTCTTTTATTTTTGGAACGTCCATCTCTAAATCATTCTCTTAAAAACTGTAATAGCTTACGACAACAAGTCAGAATTATTCATCCTCATCATCTACTGCAACATTTAGCAGCAATTCGTTGACTTTCACAATACTTTCTGCTGATTCCTTAACATAGTCACCTTCGATTGCTAATAAACTTGCATTTACATAGCTGATAACCATCGGTAAATTCATCCCAGTATATAAGTCAAACGAAGCACCTTGCATAATTTTTTTGGATAAAATATTACAAGGTGTCCCCCCTAATAGATCAGCAAAGACAACAAAATCTTCTAGCGATTCCGTAATCGCTTC
Organism: Enterococcus sp. DIV1537a; assembly: GCF_051712085.1. Lineage (NCBI taxonomy): Bacteria > Bacillati > Bacillota > Bacilli > Lactobacillales > Enterococcaceae > Enterococcus > Enterococcus sp. DIV1537a. The sequence continues at coordinate 1,596,822 of NZ_JBIOOE010000001.1, forward strand.
AAATTTTTCTAAAAAGTCAGCTTCACCTTCTTCTGGTAATAAAGCAACAGTGGAAATTGTTTCTTGCGGTCCCATAATCATCTCCGCACTTTTCTTCAATTCCTCGCAAAAACGGCCATGACTTACTAAAACTAAATGTTCACTCATCGATTTTCTCCTGTCTTACTTATTTTGAAATAACACCTAACGCAGACAATGCGACACAGACAATTAATACGATAAAAATGGCTTTAGTAGACGTCATATTCTTTTTACCTAGCATCCAATAAACGCCACCAACAATTCCTGCAGGAAGTAGACGTGGTAAAATCATATCCAAGTTATTTTGCATGTTAAGTGTTACATCCCCAATACTTGGTGCCCATGATAGTTTGACATTAACCATCGTTGCCACTAAAGCGCCAACCATGAAGACCCCTAGTAAAGTTGCAGCATCTGTTAAGGCAGTTAAGCGGTGTTGCATAGTTGTTACCAAAGAAATTCCTTCGCGATATGCAAATTCCAATTGTTTCCAACGGAAGACCATCACGGCAATTTGAGCAACAATCCAGATAAAGATACCAGTTGGGTTACCATTAATCGCCATGTTGGCAGCTAGCGCCCCAAAAATAGTTGGAATTAAAGCGGCGAAAATTGAATCCCCAATTGCTGCAAACGGTCCCATTAAACCAGTTTTCAAACCTGAAACTGTTTGTTTTCCAGCAATGCCTTCTTTTTCTTCAATGGCCAAATCGATCCCTGTAATAATCGTATTAAAGAAGTTTGAAGTATTGAAAAATTGCGTGTGTGTTTTCATCACTTCTTTTAATTCAGGCGTATCATCCCCATAAATTTTACGCAATTGTGGCAAAATCGTATACAAGTAACCTGATCCTTGCATTCTTTCGTAGTTCCAACCTAATTGGAAAGTAAACAAGCTTCTGCGATTAATTTGTTTAAAATCTTCTTTCGTCAATTTATAATTAGATTTCGTCATCTTCAATCTCTCCTTCGTCTGAATCATTCGCTGCATGTTCTTTTTTGGCTGCTGGCCCACTCGGAATCATTTGACCATTTTTGTAGCTAATTGCGGCTAAAGCGAAACCAATTAAAGCGACTGCTAACATTGGTAGTGCGTTAAATACACCACTGAAGTCTTTCACAACGCTCGCAACAGATGTTCCTAAAAGTTGCATGTTTGTAAAGATTGTTCCTAGTAAAGCAGTTACAGTGAAACCAAGAATTAAATAAGGGAAATGTTTTTTCACTGGTAAGTAACGTAGTAAAATTGCAAAACCGACCGCTGGTAAGACCGCCCCAGCAACAGACAAGCCATCACCTAACCATTTCAAATCGCCATTTAGGACAGATACAACTTTTTGTACTAAACCACCACCAAAAGCAAGTGCTAAGAAGACTGGAATCATTCGAGAAAGAGACCAAGGTAAGGCACCCATTAAGAAGTTACGTTCAATTCCTTTGTAGTTCATATCTTCGACCATTTTATCAATCCGATGTGCAAAGTAGGTATTCGCAAAACGAGCCAAAATGTCTAATTGAATCATTAAACTAGCAACTGGTACTGCAATAGCAGCGATTGCTTGTTCAGGGTTCATTCCTAAAGACACAGAAAATGCTGTGGCAAGAATCGTACCTGAGTTAGCATCAATTTTGGAGGCACCCCCGAAAGTCCCAACTCCTAATACAGTTAATTGCATACTTCCACCAATAATAAGTCCTGCTTTAATATCCCCCATCACTAATCCTGCAAAAAGACCTGCAAACACTGGCGCACTTAATGAAGAATAAATTTGTAATTCATCTAAAATTTGGTATCCTGCGTATAATGTTAATAATAAGATCTGCCACCATAAGATATTCATTTTTTGTTCCCTCCTATTTTGTTATCAAACTCATAAAGTCTTCCGCTTTGTCACTTGGCACCATTTGAGCAATCAGATGGACACCTTTAGCATTTAACTCTTTAAAAACCTCAATATCTTGATCGACCACATTGATTGACTTAGTAATCGACCGTGTTTCGTTTGTTTGAGACATGTTACCAACATTGATTTCTTTAATCGGCACCCCAAGTTCTACTAGTTTTAATAAACGATCTGGTTTCCGTACCACAATTAGTAAACGTTGTGAGTCGTATTTTCCTGCTAAAATATTTTGAGCAGCTTTTTCAACTGGTAACACGCTTAGTTTCACGCCAGCTGGTGTTGCTAATTTCAAGCCACTTTTTTCAATGGCATTCCCTGCAACCTCATCATCAACGACCATAATTCTGGAAATATTCAATTTTGTCGCCCATAAATTTGCCACTTGTCCATGAATCAAACGTCCATCAATTCTTACGCCAATAATACTCATTGTAATCCCTCTTTCATTTCTTTATATAGTGGTTCTTTTACTAACTGAATTTCTGGTTGGTACGTTCCTTCCGTTTCAAAAATGACGATCTCATTTTGTCCTTCTTTTAATAATCCTTTGGGAATATATAAGGAAAGCGTGGGACCAACATTCCAGAAACGACCAAGATTGGTTTGGTTAACAAAAACAATTCCTTTGCCGAATTTAGAAACATCAATAAATGTATCTTTCACTTCTGCTAACTCCATATGATACTGGTAAAAGCTTGGTTGATCAGGTTGCCATTCTCTTGAATAGTCTACCTGTTCACAGCTTGTCATAGGTAAACAATATTGTTGCCATTGCGTCATAAAATGTAAATCTGCCATGACACCCGTTCGAATCCCTTTTTTCTGAGTATCTGCGAATAGTTTATGCCCGTAATTGACACGACCCATATTTTCCATTAAAACATCGATTTGATTATTCTCTTGCGGCAGTGTAACGTAAATATCTTCGCCAATTTCCGTTTGATATTGCGTTGCTTGATGTGCCTGATTGACAAATAATTGCAGACGATCACGACCGTCAATCACTCTTAGCTTTTCTTCTGCAGCATCTTTTTCAATGCTTGTTCGGTAAAGAAGATAGCCGGTATTTTGTCCTAATTGTTCCATGGTTTGCGGATAAACGCTGACCACTGGCTGACTAATCGTTTCTAAAGTCGCAAACAAACTCACTTTGTTGGTTAAAGGAATTGCTGTTTGCGCAAAAGAATCTTTTACTAATGGCTCAGCTTGTGGTAACGCAGGATACTCCTCGTGAAGCATTTTTTGTAACGCAAAATACTTTTCGGTTGGGTTCCCTTGTTCATCAAGTGGCGCATCATAATCATAGGAAGTGATTTGTGGCAAATCAATGGTTCCTCGTGCGGAGCAGCCATTCATAAACCCAAAATTGGTGCCGCCATGAAACATATATAAGTTGATACTGCCTAATGCTAATGCTTCTCTAACTGATTCAGCCAAGTCTTGCGGATCTCGTTTAATAATTGGCTCTTTCCAACGATTAAACCAGCCATCCCAAAATTCCATACACATTAACGGCCATTTTTTACCATGTTCTTCAAAAAAGGCTTGCATCATATCGAAATTTTCTTTGGCTTTTGAGCCAAAATTCCCAGTTACTAAAATATCATCTTCAATCATGCTGCCTGCCCGCAATGTTGCGCGCCATGGCCCGTCAGAAGTAAAAAATGGTGCTGTCACGCCACGTGCAATCATCAAATCGCGAATCGCCCGTAAATACGCTTTTTCTTCGCCAAATGAACCATATTCGTTTTCGATTTGAATCATTAAAATATTGCCACCGTTAGCAAGTTGATGCGGAACAATTTTTTCCATTAAAACATCATAATATTCCGCGACATGCTTCAGATAGGTTGGATTATTCGAACGCATTCGTCCTGATTCATTTAATAGCCATGCTGGAAAACCGCCAAACTCCCATTCTGCACAAATATAAGGAGAAGGCCGCACAATCGCATATAGTCCAAGTTCTTGTGCTAATTTTAAAAAGCGCTCCAAATCTAATATTCCCTCAAAATGAAATGTTCCTTTTTGCGGTTCATGTAAATTCCATGGTACATATGTCTCAACTGTATTGAAGCCTAAAGCTTTCAAGTTATAAAGTGAATGATGCCAATCTGAGGGATCTACACGAAAATAATGAATGGCGCCTGATAAAATTTTAAATGGTTGACCATTTAAAAGAAACTCCTCTTTAATTTCAAATCTGTCCACATTGCCACCCTTTCTAGTAAACGCTTTCAATTACTGGATAATTGCTAAATAAAGAAAGATCTTTATTTAGCAATTTCAACTACTTGGATGTTCATAAGATGTTTCTTCACGTTCTCTACATCTACATGCCCAGTCATTCTTTCTTGGGCATTAGCCATTCCAGCCGCCATGCCCCATTTTAGCAGTTCGGCAGCTGGGGCATCCTTGGCTAGTCCATATGCAAGACCAGCAATGGTTGCATCTCCTGAACCAACAGGATTTTTAGCTTGAATCGTTGGAATTTTTACACGATAGAACTGATTGTGATGTTTGGCAATTGCACCATCTTTTCCTAAAGATACGACAATCCATTCAATTCCAGCAAACATTGGTTTTGTTAAAGCTGTTTGTACAGCTGCTAATGGATTTTCTGAAAAATCTTGCTCTAGCAATCCTTCTAGTTCCTCTAAATTAGGTTTAATTAAATACGGTTTCCATGGTCCTTGAAGAACTTGCCTTAAACTATCGCCAGAAGTATCTAGTAGCACTTTAACCTCTTGTGCGTGAGCTTTTTGAACTAATTCTTGATAAAAATTTGATGGTAATCCTTTCGCTAAACTGCCAGAAATTGTGACAATTTCTGCTTGCTTAATTAATTGATCGAAATTTTCAAGGAAGTTACTGATTTCTTCTGGGGAAACAGTTGGTCCAGCTTCTAAAATTTCAGTTTGATTCCCCTCGTGCAAAATCGCAATCGAATCACGCGTTTCTTCTTTGATTGGCGTAAATGCTTGGGGGATGTTTGCTTTCTTTAACTCGTTTGCAATAAACGCCCCATGAAAACCACCAAGAACGCCGGTAGCGATAACATCTCCACCTAAATCATGAATAACGCGAGTGACATTTAGTCCTTTGCCACCAGGGGTTTTGGTCACCTGACTGGTCCGATTAACGGTATCAAGCTTTAGATGATCTAATAGGTAGGAGATGTCAATTGACGGATTCATTGTTACTGTTACTATCACAGCTATGCCTCCCAATTACCCTTCGTTTACTTGAACTTTCGCATGCCAAGAGCTGGCGGTTGCTGCGATGACTTCATTTAAACTTTCAATGTTTTCTCGGCCTTCTGTTTTTAACCAATCACAAGCCGCAGTTTCTCCTGCTTCAACGAAAGGTTTCACGCCATTTTTCCACGTAGCACGGCCACATAAAACACCATTAAATGTTGAACCAGCTTCTTTAGCGAAACGTAGTGTTTCTTGGAATAGCTCTGTTGAGACACCGGCACTTAAAAAGATAAATGGTAAATCAGTGGCTTGACTTTGTTCTAAGAAATAATTCGCCGCTTCCTCTTTTGTATACGCTGTTTCAGCCGGCGCAAAACCTTCTACAAAATTCATATTAACTGGAACTTCCACTTTCAATACATCTACTTTATATTGAGGTTTAGAAAATTCTTTCATCATTTCATTCACTTTATGCGGTTTAACTTTTGCATATTCTAAAGAAGTCGCATCTGCTATTTGTGCATCGTAAGAAACTAATTCTAAGTAAAATGGTAGGTCTTCTTCTGCACATTCACTTCCTAAGCGTTCAATGAATACATGTTTTTGATGATTGATTTCTGGATCCTCATCCACATCATAGTATAGTAAAAATTTAATCGCATCTGCGCCTTCTTCTTTCAAGCGTAAAACAGACCAATCTGCTAGTAAATCAGGCAATCGTCCCGGAGTTGTTGCATCATAGCCCGTTTTTTCATAAGCGAGTAACAATCCAGCCTCGGTATCGCGTGCTTTTGCAGCAGGCAATCCATATTCTGGATCCAATAAAATGGCGGACGCATAAGGTGTCAATTCTTTCGAGACTAATTTTTTAAACGTTTCAATTTGTGCATCAGTTGGCTCTACATCTAGCGCTTTGATCATTTTTTTCAAGGCACCTCGTTGATCAATGGCTAATGCGCTAATGATTCCTTCTTGGGTTGACAAACGATCCATTGCCGCTTTTTTTCCAGCTGTTAACGTAAGCATAGTTCCTCCTCCAAATGTTGTATTATTTATAGTCATAAATCGTTACGCCTTTAACCACACGATTCACTGTACCTGTCGGTGAAGGGGTATCCGGTTTATTTCCAACTTTAATAGATGTTAAAAGTGCGACTGTTTGGGCTACCATGATATCTGCTAATGCTAAATAGCCATCAGGTAATAGAGCAGTTTCTGCGGAATATTCAATAGTTGAACCTGAGAAATTACGTTTGCCAGGTTGAGCAATCGCAAAAACACCCGCCGCAATTTCGTCACCGTAAACTTCTTCTAAGATATCCAAGTCATAATCTCTTGTGTATGGTGTATTATTAACAAAACCAAACATTATTGTTTTTTCATTAATAAATGATTTTGGTCCATGACGGAAGCCCATAGAAGAGTCAAAAATTGTGGCAACTTTGCCGGCTGTTAGTTCTAAGATTTTTAATTGCGCTTCTCTTGTCAAACCAGCTAAACTTCCAGAACCAACATAAACAATGCGTTCAAAATCAAGGTTAACGATTTCATTTAATTCTTCTTCACGGGATAGCACTTCTTCACCTAATTTAATTAGAGCGTTTACATAATCTTGTTTTTGCTCAAAGGCTGTTTGATCAAAGAGTAGTAATGTACCCAAAGTCATGCAAGAAAAGCTACCAGTCATCGCAAAACCACCATCATTGGAACGTGTTGGCATTAAGAATAAAAAGCTGTTTTCTTCTTTTTGGCTTATTTGTGCCAGTTGTCCTTCTTCGGCACAAGTAATCGCTAAATGATGAATTATTTCAACCACTTGATTAGCTACTTCAACTGCCGCTAAACTTTCAGGACTATTTCCACTTCTTGCAAACGAAACTAACAATGTTGGTTCGTCTTTAATCAGATAATCTTCTGGTTTGGCCACAATATCCGTTGTCCCAATACTTTCGAATGAAAAGGCTTGTGTGTCGCCGTGTGCTCGGAGATAAGGTACAACAGTATCACCGACATATTGCGAAGTCCCTGCTCCTGTAAAAATTACTCTTGTGCGTTTTCCTTGCGCTTTGGCCTGGACTTCTTTTAAAAAGTTTTCCAAAGCTGTTTGATTTTCATGATAAAGTGTCACGGTTTCTTGCCAAAGCTCAGGTTGCTGACGAATTTCACGTGTCGTGATTTCCGCTCCTAGTTGTTCTAGTTCTTCTTTTTCTGCTGTAAACATACTTAACTCTCCTAACTATTCCGAATATGGCGTATCTGATAATGAAATTGATCTGCTCGCGCCACACTCAACGTAAATTCAATAATTTCATTTTTCATGTTATATGTCTGGCGTGCTAAATGAAGGACTGGCGCTCCTTCTGGAATCATCAATAATTTGGCATCTTCTTTTGACGCAATACTAGCGTATAATTCTTCATCAGCTAAACGAACGGTTTGCTTAAAATCTTCCGAAAATAGATCATATAATGGCTTGCTACGTAGTAATTGATCCGTGAGTGATAAGAAAAATTTCACAGGCAAGTATGTGTCTTCAACCATTAATGGCTCGTTATCAGCAATCCGCAACCGACTTAATTTAAAAACTGCCTCTCCTAACGACAGATTCAAATGCTGACAAATAAATTTATCCGCTTCCAATTTTTCGAAGGATAATATACGGGTATGTGGTTTTCGACCCAACCCTTTCATTTGTTCTGTAAAACTATATGCGCCAGCTAAATCAGCGGCCTCTTTTTTTATATCTGAAACAAATGTTCCTTTGCCATGACGACGATAGATGGAACCTCTATTTTCTAGTTCTTGTAGCGCTAACCGGACCGTCGTCCGACTCACTCCATATTGTGCAGTCAATTCACGTTCAGAGGGCAACTTGTCATGAGGAATCATGCATGTTTCGATTCGTTCCTGCAGCAAATCAACAAGTTGATGATACAAAGCTTTGTTTTTAAAGGCATTTTCCATAACTTTCTCCTTTACCCTAACTGGTTATAACCACAAACCAATAGTACGGTGGTTTTTTTTATTTTGTCAATAAAAAGTATTAATAAATATCTTCATACCGCTATAACCTTGAAATGATAACGTTTACATTTTTTTATTTTTCTTTATTATAATATTTTTTTCCTCAAGAAATCATTTTTTTATAAAAAACCACCCTTAAATATGATACCAGTTGATAAAAAAAGATCCTCTAAAAGAGAATCTTTTTTTGCTCATTTTTCATATACAGATAAATATCTTTTATTTTTTTAATTTCGGTGTGCCGTACATTTTAGGTGTAACAGGCTTTAAGTTAGGAGCTTTTCCTTCAATTTTTGGTTCTTTTAACCATTGATATTCTCCTTCTCCATCTAATGCTTTACCACTAGCCCATGAGCCTTGACTGCTTGCATCTCCTTCAGAAAAGTTATAGAAATCATAGGCAATATCTAAACGTTCTTCTTCTCTAGGAAAAGTGCTTGGAACTAAGATAGAGCCCTCTTTTGTTTCCAGTTCCTTCACAGCGCTTGCCCATAAATTTTGATGATAGCTATCTCTAGCTAAAAGAATAGAAAGTAAATCTTTCACTCCACGGTCATCAATCATTTCATAAATTCGAGCAACTTGTAAGCGTCCTTGTGATTCTGCATTTAAATTAGCACGAAAATCAGCTAACATATTTCCACTAGCAATAATGTACCCACCACTCCAGGGATTTCCAACACTATCTGCGGGACGTGGCCCTAAACCAGCGACAATTGCATGTTGGGGATTCATCCCAGAAATAATTGCCCCAATTGTTGGATCTTTTTTCATTGCTTCTTCTTGATCTTCCACTGGTGCTCCTTCAAGTAGACGAGCGACCATTGTTGCAAGCATTTCAACGTGGCCCAACTCTTCAGTAGCGATATCCATTAACATATCTTTATACTTTTCTTCTCCGCGACAACTCCATCCTTGGAATAAATACTGCATTGCTACACTCATTTCACCGTACTGTCCACCAATTAATTCTTGAAGATACTTTGCAATTAACGGATTTGGTTTGTCTGGTTTCGCATCAAACTGTAATTCTTTTTGGTGTCTAAACATGATTCATCCTCCTATATAATAAATTTTAATGCCTCTTTATTTTGAATAATCTTTTTTGTAAAGATGATAACCAAAGGCTACTGAGATAATGAGCGCACCTAGGACGACTAATAAAAACCCTAAACCAGAACTTTTACCTGGTAGGCCGCCAGTATTCATCCCCCAAACACCAGCAATCATCGCTGGAATTGAAATAATTAATGCCGCTGAATCAAGATATTTCATTAAATGATTTAATTGGTTATCCATCATGCCGCTAAAAAGATTGCCAATACTTTCTAAGAGGTCTCTATAAATCGAAATCATTTTTTCGGTTTGTCGTTGTCTTAATTGAACGTCGTAAAGTAGTTTTTTATCGGATAATCGTTGAACAAACTGGGAAGATTGCCAGAGTAATTCTAACGTGCTTTTTTGATCTCTTAACGTATGATCAATGTAAACAATTTCTCTTTCTAAATCGGCTTGTTTGTACAATTCTTCATTTTCTGTAGTCATACGTGCTTTTTTATCTAGACGATCGATCCGTTGTTTCTTTTCCTTTAACTCTTCTACATAATGTGAGTAGATATCTAAAATCGCATACGTTATTAGTTTTTCAAACGTATCTATTTTGCAATCATATTTTTCTAATAAACGATCAAAAAAATGATTGTTCTCGTTAGTGCATGTAATTAAAAGGTTTTCTGAAGAAATAAAGGAAATAGGTGCTAAACGTTCCTCAATGTTCTCGCCCTCTTTCAAAAGGTTCATAAGCACTAGCGAAATCGGTTGTTTCAACGTCGTTCCCGAAAGAGCTTCAAACCGAGAAACTTCTTCTGGATACGACGTACCCACAAAAATATCTTTAGGAAAATTATACTCTTTAATTATTCTTTCAATTACCTGGGTTTCACTAGTGTCAATCACTAACCAATTAAAATCTTTTTCTTCTGTCTCCCTCACTTGTTCCCCACCAATAAAGTAGTACTTGGGCATTATAAATCTCTCCTTCTAAAAAATATTTCGAGTAAACGCACAATGCCTAGCGCAAATTAGTCTTCTTTACGTCTCCACTTTTCTGTAGTAATTAATTGAGGTGTACCTCTATTATTCTAAATAACAAGGGTTATCAAACGTGTTCAACAGCTTTACTATTTTTGGCATAAGAAAGATATTTACTAAATGTTTTTGCACAACGAAAGGCAGTCCTGTTCGCATATTGATCATAATAACGCTTGGTATACCACTGAAATTCTTTCGTCCAAGGTTTGACATGGCCAGTAAAGTGGATAATGGATGGTGCTCTTCTCGTTTCTTCATATTGTCTTTCTCCATAAATAGTCGGATGTTTTTTCGCTTTTGACAGAATATAACCTTGGGCATTCCACTTAGGATGTAACTGGGTCCAACGGTCGTGTAAAACCGCATTCAATGCATCTTGATCATGGAAACGTAATTTATCTGGATTTTCTTCAATAAATCTTAAGACTTTAGTGGTTACATCTAAATTCAACCATTTTTTAACATCGATTAGCAACAAGCCTGAGTTAAAATAACACATAGATTCTGCAGGAATCGCCATTTTTTCCAAACGTTGATGGAACCCTGCATCTTCCACAGCGGCGATGATATTTTCACCTAAATCAACTGTCCATAATTTTGCGATATCATCTAAGGCAATCATGTCACAATCCATATACAACAGCCGTTCGATCTGGCTTCCTCTAAACAACTCTGGAATAGCAATCCTGTAGTAAGCTGTTTTGGGGATTCGCTCACTGGTTACAACATTTTTGAAAAAATGGGGGTTGATTTTTAAAAATGTTAACTCTGCATTGATTTGGGTATGTTTAATCGTAAAATACAGTAGTTGCTTGCTTTCAAAATTAATATTGTCATCAATCACATAAAAATGAACAGCTGCCGCTGAAGGACTATTTTCTAAAATTGAAACAAACATAGCAGCAAGATGCGGCACAAAGTTGGTATTGCAACAGGAGACAATCGCTAATTCTTTTCTATTTTCCATTTCTTGCACCTACTTTCTTTAACTTGTTTAGATAAAGAGCTGTATAAGGATGATTTTCTAACGTATTCCAGGGTTTATCGTGACCAGTAAAATGAATAATCGCTGGCTCTTGATTTCCCGCTGCATATAATTTTTGGTAAGCCTCATTAGGCGCTTCATGACGATTAAAAACTAAAGACGTCTGCATATTCCATCTTGGTTCTAAAGCTAGCCAATCTTCATAAAGAACGGCGTTTAAAGCATCTTGGTCATGATAAACTATGCGGTCCCCATTTTCTTCTAGATACTGAATTGTTTTTTGAGTGATTGCTTTCTCGTTCCATCGGTCAATATCAATAATCATGACTCCTGAATTAAAATAATAATCGGAGGAATGGATGCCCAAACGTTTCAAGGCATATGCTTGACCAGGATCAATAACCGCGCCAATCGTTTGGTTCACTAATGGCGTATCATACAACTGGACAATATCATCTAAAACAAGCGTATCTGCATCTAAATAAAGAACCTTTTTATAGCTATATTTTTGTAAAAGTGACGGTAAAGAAATGCGTAAGTAAGCGGTCGTTGTAATATGATCACTCACTAAAAAATTTTGATAAACTTCTTTGTCTGCTGTTAGAAATTCAACAGTCGCACTTTGTGAGTTACTACTAACCGTTTGTCGGAGTGCTTTTTTGCTAGATAGCGACAGCCCATCATCAATCACATAAAAATGAACAGGTCTCTCCGCATGACAATTTTCTAAAACAGTTGTCATCATTACATTCAGATAAGGAGCATAATTTTCGTCTGAAGCTGTCACAATTGGCACAATCTTCTGAGTTTTTCTCATCAAAACCACTCTCCTCTTTCATCTTTTTATAGCTAAGTTCATAACCAGAATAGGACCGAAAAAATATTTATGCAAATCATACGCTTTAATAAACATAATTAAATTATAAAAAAAATATATTTTATTGCTATTAAAAAATATTTATGAGGAAACAAAAATAAATAATAGACCTCTAATTTAGGGATATATTAAGCAAAACAAAACCTACTTAATACTGCCACTACTATTTTTTTACTTCGGATAAAAGTATTGCTTCTAGATTTTCTTATTTGTTTTAATATTAAAAAAAATATTACCAATAAAAAACTGACTACTCAGTTAAGTAGTCAGTTTTTTGTTTAATAATCTTTAAAAATATTCTCATTTTCAAGGCTTAACTTCTGATAACCGCCATCTAACATTTCCTGAGTATCGTCCTGGTACAACCTTTAAAGGATCAGCTTTAAAACGAAAATAGAGATCATAATCATTGAGACTTTTAGTTACATCCTTACCCTCTACTTCTTGCTTTAGAATTAACTGTTCATCTTTGGTTAATTGAAAAAGCAATGTTTGAGTATTCTTTTCAAAAAAACAAAGAGAGACCTCTTGTCCCCAGCTTTCTAGTTGTTCAACGATAGTTGCTAGTTGTCCGCTTAATTCCCAAGAGTAACTACTTGTATTTGTAATTGTCAACGAATCATTCTCTGGTAAATTTTCTATTTTCATATAGAAATAACCATCTTCACGCTTCGTTTGAACTAATTCGTTGATTGTCAAAGTGTTTCCAACAAAAGCAGTAGGAACTGTAGTTAATTCTATAATTCCTTTAAAATCAATGGCTTGAATTTTGGTTTCTGATTGATTTCCTTCAGCATCTACTGTATACATACCTACGTAATACATTTTTTCAGGTTGAAGCTGTGAAGTTTCGTATTCAATAGTTGTTTCAAAATTCTCCGTTAAATTTTCTCTCGAAAGATGTGCTTTTTCAATAAAAGTAGTCGTAGCTAATTCTTCTTCTGAAACAATAGGACTCATAAATAGTTTAGTGGACGTAGAATTTTCATCTTCAATTTGAACAGGAAGGTAGGCCTTACGTTTTTGTCTTACAATTTGGGGAGACTGAGCTGCCTCCGTTGCAGAAGAATGACCAGTTGTAATTGTCGGCATCCATTTACCTGTTAGCTTGTAATAATGGGCAGCGGGATCACCGGTAGTCACTGGTTTAGAAAAAGCATTCCCGGAAAAAGTACTAGAAACAGGAACAGTTAAATCCAGCAGGCTATTTATTTGAACGAGCTTATTTTTTACTTTGAAATAAAGACCATACAACGTGCCTCTTTCAAGTTCCGGCAATATAATGACTATTTTGTCTTTTTCTCTTGTAAAAGGAAGTGCTTGTCCTCCCGTTGGTTGAGCGCCTGTCCCAATTTCTTGAGCACTCCCGAAGTAAACCTTATTCTCCAGCACTTCAAAGTTATCTGGGAGTGTCATTTGGATCCTCGTCCCGGCTTGTAAACGAAGTAAATCACTTGTTTGTAAATAATCAATCGCTGTCATATACGTGATTTCTTGACTTCTGTCGACAGAATGAACTTCGTTTTGAGGAATCCCAGTGTCTGCTAGCAATTGGTTATCCGCTGATTGTGCAACACCCGTACGTAATTGCAAATCTACCAGCCCTTCCACATTTGTAAATGAAATAGCTTTTGCTTGTGCATAGCCCCCATTTGCTCCAGTAAACCCAAAATAAACACGTTTATTTTCATTTAAGCCTAAGTTATTTTTAAACTCCGTATCCACAGGAATCGTAATATTTAAGGCATAATCAGGAACAGAATAGGTAAATGTTCCCGCTTCTCGTTTAAATTCCACGACAAATTTATGCCACTTACTATCAGATAAATCTGCCACTCCTTTTTCATTTCGGTGATGAAGAACTTTGTCAATCTTAAAAATACCATCTTTTGTATAGGAAGTTTCTGCCCCTGGATAAGCCCAGGCAATATGATGACCTTTGGAACTTGTATCACGATCCATCATGCCATCGTTTGCAATAAGATTACTATTATTGTTATAGAAAGTGTCAAATTCAATCGCCAAACTGTTAGGAATTGCCCCCTTACTTAGTGGTGTAGAATCTCCTGTGTTTGCCCATACTCCAATCGTTGGACCAGCTTCTGCGGCTATTGCTGTCGGACCATTACTTTGCATAACAAATGTTAATCCATCACTATCATTTGTTACGTTTTCAATATAAAAAGCCATCTCAATTTTAAAATCATTTGTAAAACTCACTGGGTTATTAAACCAAACTGCCCCACTAGAATTCGGTGTTGTATCATTAATCTGAACATAGCGGTGATTTTCAGATCCACTTGGACTTCCCGCTTTTCCTACCGTCGAAATCATCGTTTGATCAATTGGTAATGTCTCAAACGCTGGTTCAATGATTGCTGCTAACCCTTCACCGGGAAAGAAAAATAGGCCACCAAAGAAAAGTAGTAAATAGGAAAGTAAAAAAAACAAGCCGCCTAATTTGCTGGGCTTCATTCTTGATTCACCCTCTTTTTATTTTTTAATTGGTAATATTTCCAAAGTAAGCCCAGAATTGCTAGTAAAAACACAAATAGCATTCCAACTAAAATTGAAAATATAATAGATTCATCTTTCTGTTTGGCAAAAAAGACTGTTTTTTGATTAATTGCTTTCGCTTGAGCAGCAGAAACAGTAAACGAGTCATCGAACACCCAGTTGCCTTTTGAGGAATGAATTGCGATATGAACATTATATGTTCCAGATTTTAAGGTTTCTTCCTTTAACTCTGTTAAAATTGGAATCAAGGAGTTAGGAGCAATTTGATAGTTGTCTGCTTTTTTCGTACCAATTATTTTTTTATTTGTTTTATCATAGACAGTTGTCTCAACGTTTACCTTACCAAATGCGGTAGGCTGGTTGTTTATCAAGGTACTTTTGATAACTACAGTATCATTTTTTATGACTGGCTCAGTTTTGTCAAAAAGTAAATTAGGCTCAGGCAGTGAACCCAAATCGGTGCGTAACCTGACACCGATTTGGGTTAGATATTTTGCCTGAATCATTGAATGCATTGCTTTTTCTTGGTTTGGGGAAGTAATTGTTTCAAAAGCAAAAGCACCTAGCACTTCACCAGTAATTTTTTGTCGTTGACTGTCTAACTGAAACGAAACTTTTTTACTTTCAGAAGGCTTCAGACTTATTATTTGTTGTTTTGGTTCAACAAATTGAGTAAATGACTGCCCCTGATACATTTCTGCAGTTTCACGGCTTTGATAAGCAATTATACCCGTAGATGTTGTATAACTGTTTAAAGCACTCGCTTTTACTTGCAATGTTTGTTCAGATGTATTTGTAACTAGAAGAGTCAACGTTTGTTTATTTTCCTGAAGATATAAATCAAAATATGTAGCTTCCGACACTTGATTTTCAGGATACTCGGGTGTCACAGTAAAAGCGGTCGTTTCCGCCTCTACAGACAGTACTTTACTATTTATGCAAAAAAATATGCTACATAATGTGAAAAAAAATAACAAAAAAGTAGTGTTACTTTTAACCGTCATGCTCTCTCCTCCTAACAGCCAAAATTTCAACTCTATTGTTGAGCCATTTAACTTACAGACAAAATATTAAATTTTTTTGTCTAGATTGCTTCATTCAGGGGTATAAGCGTTTGTTAACACCCAAGTAACCGTCCCTCTGTAGCGGCCACTATTAATATTTTGTTTAGGAAAAGTTAACGTTGTGTTTGATAAATCAAATTCATTCGCTGCCAATCCAGTTGTTCCGTTTGCACTAGCTACAAGTGTTGGCTCAGTCGTGCCAGCATCAATTGTTGTCGTAGCAGTAACTGTCGCATCACCTTTTGCCCGTGTGGTTGCTAAATTCAATTTCGCAGATTGTAATTTTACGTTATTTTCATTTTTAATATCTGATAGTTTTAACGACAACATCCAGCCGGATTCGTTTGGCCCTCGATAATCAGATACTTTCGTTATCTCTGGTGTTCCAGTCAATGTTTGATCAGATTCCGCAACATCTTGAATCGTTAGCTCTCCAAAATTAAAGTTAGAAACTGCATCTAAATTTAAGATTCCTGGTTGAATTGTCAAAGATGCTTCACTTGTCAATTCAGCTGTTGGGTTCGCTTCAGCGGCATACGAATTGATTGCTCCATCTCCCAAAGTCACTCCCAGTACTGCTATTGTTGATAAAATACTTTTTTTCATCCTATCCCATCCTTTTTAAAATTTTCAAAAAATGACCTTAACCATCTAAAAGATAATTAGCCTGAATTGGAGCATAACACAAGATGTTTTTCCTTTTAAAAAAAGATGTACTATAAGTCATTTTCATTAGAGAAAGACCTTTCTATGATGGTATAATAGGGAAACAGAAAGAAACTTTCAGAGACCAAGGAGGAAAACTGGCGTGTATGGTCAAACAATCAGAAAAATTCGAAAAGACAAAGGGTTAACTCAAAAAGATGTTTGCCAAGGAGTTGTGACACTGAGCTATTACAGCCGAATTGAACGAAACATTAGTACCCCTACCATCGATATATTTATGGAGATCATAAAAAATTTGAATGTTCGATTAGAAGAATTTATGTATATTCACAATGACTATCAGAAAGCTTTAAAAGATCAGACTTGGTTTGAGATTACCGAACTTTATCATGCAGGAAATATGAAAAGTCTCGAGGACTATAAAACAGCGATTTTAACTGGAAAACTGCCACACGAAGAAGAAATTACGATTCAATTAATTAACCTGTTTATTTATCGTTTGGGTGGCAATGTCGTCGCCGAAAATATAGCTCATATTGTTCAAAACTTGATGAACTTAGAAAATTGGACTAGTAGGGAAGTCACGATGTTCATTACGATTATGGACGAAATTCCTATCGAAACCTTGTTAATTATTGTCAATCGATTGCTCAAAAAAAGAAATCTTTATTCTGCTTCTGATGGCTACAATTCTCCATATAGCAAAATACTCATCAATACCATCCTTCTCTGTGTAAACAACAAGTATCTCAACGAAGGGCTAAGTTATTTGAAACAGTTTCGAGAAATGTTAGAAATTCGAGATTTATACGGAAAAACAATGGCTTTATTCTTAGAAGGATTGCTTTGCTATGCCAAAGGAGCACAACTTGCGGGTACAAAAAAAGTTAATGAGGCCTTTCAAATTTTTCATTTATTAGAGATGGATAATTTTTCTCGCAAATATCAGCAATACTTTGAGTATATTAAAACTATCTATTAATAGGTTCATTTTTGTGACTTTTACAGTATTAGCCTTATGGAAGAAAGTATACGTAGCACTTTCTCTTCCTAACTTATTTCTGTTATACTTAAGTAAGAAATATGTAGGTAGGAGAGCGTAAATTTATGAAAATTTATTACATTGAAGACAATCCTTTTCATCAAGAGCGATTTAAAAAAGAACGCCACAACTATGAAAGTTTACGTTCTGTTCCTGTAGAGATATTTCCCAATAATAAATTAGAAAGTATTTATAAAAAACTAGATACTTTTGATTTTTCAGTCTCCGATATCTTCTTAATTGATATTGATTTGCAATCCCTTCATTCTGGTATTGATTTTGCAAAAAAGATTCGACTAATTAATCCTGATTGCTACATCATCTTTTTATCAAATGATACAACTAAAGGTTTAGAAATTATCAATCAACATATTCGACCTGATTTATATCTCTCTAAAAATGAAATGAGCAACGTATTTTTAGCTTTGGAAAATATCTTGGTATCTAGATTAAAAAAAGTTAATAACACAACTGCTCTTATTGAACTTAAAGGTTCTTCAAAAGTCTATCTGATTCATCCAGATGAAATTAACTACCTCTCCACTATTAAAGGATTTCGTTCGTCTATAGAATTTTTCGGTACAACAGAAAATTTTATCATTCAAGATAAAATGAAAAATTTAAAACAATTACTTGCTCCTTATCATTACTTTAACGATTTAAAAAGCTTTTCCATTAATCCGTATAATATTAAAGAAATAAATAAAAATACATTAGAAGTTATTTTTAAAAACGAAGAGTGTTTGTCATTGAGTGCTACCAGCATAAAGAAATTACTTACGTACATTGATGCTCTAAGATAAACAAAAAGCAGGCAAAATATGCCTGCTTTTTGTTTACTTAAAAGAAATAGTTAAAGATAATTCAAACAGTTTCTCTTGTTTATCATAACGCAAATCATAATTAATATTGTTATACAGGTTAACAATTCTTGAAAAATTATAAAGCCCTAGTCCTCCTGCTTTTTTCTCGGAATGACCACGTTTTAAAAGTACCGTTAAATTGCCACCATGGTCAATTATCGCAGGATTTCTAACTAAAAAATGAAAAGCCTGATCTTTCTCGTTTAAACAGATAACAATCGGTTGAGCATTATCTGTTGCCGAATAATGCTCAATGGCATTATTTAAAGCAATAGAAAGTAGACGGATCAAGTCGATATAGTCCACAGCAACCGTTGAAATCACATTTAAAACTTGAATAGAGTATGATCTATTATTCTTTTCTGCTTTATCGATAAAATCATAAAGTAAACCTTTAATCACTGGGTCTGTAATCTTTTTCATTGGATTATGTCTAGCATCTTCTATCCTCTCTAAAGAATACTCTTTAAAATGAGTTACCAGTTCTCGCGCCTCTTCTGGTGTCTGATGACTAATTCCATATTCTAAGGCTGCAATAAAATTTAAATAATCATGACGAAATTCATCTAATTTATTGTAATATTCTTGTGTTTCTTTTAAATCTTTTAAGTAAGAAGTAACAAATTCCTTACGTTTTCTGTTAATAATGAACACTATAAAAGCTACACTACTAAAAAGGTTGAATCCTAACATAATAATTGAAGTTAACACGTAATCTAGTGAATATAGGTTCACTTGTGCATGTAGAAAATAAAGTCCTGCCATCATTAAAGTAGACAATAAGGTAATGCTTTTCATTTTTTTCGTATAATCTGTAAAATAGTCAAAAATATGATATTTTTTATCAAGATGCTTCAAGTACAGACATAAAAATACTGTCATAGCGATTTCTAGAAAAACAGTAATATATAAATGATTGAATCCTAGATATCGTGGAAGATCAATACACAAGAAGATAATTAATCCCCCACAACTCATTAAAAAATTATTTAGTAAGATAGAAAGATAAATGTTCTCTACTTTAATATAGATATAGTAACATTGAGAAAAATAGAGCAGAAATAAAAAAAAGAATGTATATTTTATCATAAGTAAATTACAAACCGCCAATAATAAATAAAAGATAGTAAAAAAGTACGTACTTCGCTCCTGAAATAATAGATTGATGCCTATTAAAATATTTACATACACCATACCCACAAATACAATTAATTCCATTATTTTACTTCCACTCCTGACTTGCTAACCTATATTATCATACCAAAAAAGAAAGAAAAACAAAGAATCTATGTTTTCCTTTCTTTTTAACTAGGGCGCTTCAATAATTGTCCATTCTAACTCAGATTGATAATCGCCAATATATGCATTCGATGAAATCGCTAAATCAAATTGATGATTTCCATCTTGTATCAGACCATATTCCGTGTCAGTTTCTTTGACAACAGGTAAGGTAACTTGTTGATTATTCGTAATGACTAAATTATCTCTATTATTTTGATAACTGAGAACAGCTGGAAGTTCTCTTTGCGCATTTTTAAATGTGCTTATTTGGCTGACTACTAATTGCCAGTTTCCTGGTGAACGCGTGGTATCTTCAATTTTTATATCGACTGGTTTTTGAGGAAGAGAGTGAACTGTTTGTCCATTAATAACAGCATCTTGAAAAGATAGGACTGAATCAACAGATTTAAAATGTACAGTGCCTTCCATTAATTGTAAGGTAAAAGTTGCAACATTTGACTTGAGTCCCTCTGTATCTACCACATAAATTTCAACAGCATTCGCTCCAAGCTTTAAATCGGCTAATGGCATTTCTTGTGAAAAAGCATTCCAACTCCCTTTATTTGCATTCGTTACAGAATTTTCTAGTAGATGCTCTACCCCATTTAATTTGTAATAAAGAGTCCCCGTTTGACTCTCAGCGTCTTTCCATTGTCCTTCCACTTTAAAGGATGAAAGGTTCGGTGTTATCGGAATAGTTTTATTTGATAATGCGTCCACCAACTGAAGTTGAGGAGGTGTATTTTTTTGTACCAACGTTAGTATCCCGTTATCGGATGCGGTTTGCCCCATACTATCTTTTATTTCAATCTGTGTTTTATTTTGGCCAATCATTCCTATATTAGTTAAATCAACGGGTATTGAAAATGTTCCCTCTTTTTGAAAACTCCCAGTTGGTATCGCAACAGTTTGACCATTAACAGTTAACGTGGGTTTTAGATCCGCTATATTTCCAGTCCATGTACCGGTTAAAGTTATATGGTAGGAATTTGCATCAGTGATGTCGACTACTTTATTTTTACTTCCGTCATCAAAAGATACATTGATACTTTGAATAGCTGGCATTTTAGTAGTTAAAAAATCCTCCCAATCAAAATCACCTTTAGAGCTGTCATAAATACCTGAATGAAGAGAAAACTCTTTATTTTTTAACGCTTCCTCTGTAACCTTGGCTTTATACGAAAGAATAATTTTATCTCCTTTGTTTATTAACAAATTGGAAATTCGATAAGTGTCATCATAAGGACCATCATCATATTGATTCGTTACTTGAAGTTCTGTCATCCGACCATCATAGGAAACAGTATCATGATACATCACTTGTGCTTCTGCATTAAAGGCCCAAAATATATCTCGATGAAGTTCTTTAGAAGTATTAACGAATGAGCCAGTATCAGATAAACTTCCTCTTTTATAAATAAACGTTGGTTCTCCTTCTAATTTCAATCCTTGTGTTTCATCTGGAAAAAGAACTAACATGGAAGATTGATTAAAAGATTCAGGTAAGACGCCATCATCTAGTTTTTCCAAAGTTGTATTGACTGTGACCGTGTCCCCAACAGCGGTATAGTACGGTGAATGGTCTTTTTCATAAGCAATTGTAGCTTTCACATGACCACCCAAAATGGTTGCTTCTTGATTATCTGGGTAGTCTGCAGCTAAAACATTCCCTGAAAAAAAAATCAGAGAAATAAAAATGGCACACATTAGAACTAAACAATTGGTGGCAAAAAATTTTTTATTAATTATGTTCATTGAATATGCTCACCTACTTCTTTTGTTTAAGTAATTTATAACTTAAAACTAGAATAATCCCTATTAATAATAAACCTACCACGATAATGATCGGTAAATACGGAACTCCTTTGTTTTCTAGAACAGCTTTTTTATTTATTTTTTCTGCTTTTTTAGCTTGTATTTCGAAATCAGTCGTCAAATGCCAAGTTTTATTGGTAGTCCCTTCTTTAGCATCAATTGTGACGGTATAGTTACCTGGTGTAATCTTTTCTTTATTTAAGCCAATTGGAAAGTTAAAATTTGTATTAGGCGCAATGGACATATTTTCTTTTTTCGATTTATAAAGAACCTTTTTAGAACCTTTTTTTGTAATTGTTGCGTCAAAACTTACTTTACTGATAATTGTTGGTGTTGGATTTTGGACATTTGCAAAAATAGTCGTATACGAATTTTCTAAACCGGGCCGCGCAGCTAGTAATTTTAAATCTGGCGTCACTTTATTTGTATTCGTTTCTAATTTCATTCCGATTACATAGGCATATTTATTTCTTATTGCTGTCCCACTAACCTTTTTACTTAGCGTATCTTTTTTAGTGATATGAATGCCGCCAAGAATTATCCCTGTAAAAGCTTGTTTTGGCATCTTTATTTGAAAGGGAATATCTTTTGCTTCTCCAGGTTGTAATGTCACCTCTTGTGTCTCTGGTGAAACCAATTGATTTAACACATAATCAGCTGATACATCTTTTTTTACGTTTTTTTGTCCATAATCAATGACACCATTACTATTCGTTACAGCATTATTAACATCGACAAGGTAAGTCGCCTTCTCTTGACTATTATTCTTTACATGAATAGAAACTTGTTCTTTTTGACTCGGTTTTAATAATAAGTCAAAATAAGAAAGCTTTTTATTATTTTGAAAAGATGGAAGATTTGCGCTAACACTGTATGCTGATTCTGAAGAATCAGCATACACTTTTACATTGTTCATTCCTAAAATAATAAAACTTATTCCGATAAACAAACAACTTTTAATGAGGGAGAAACGAGGTCCGCTCTTATTCATGCGCATCAATTGGACCAGCAGTTAAAGTCCAAGTAATCGTCGCTGTATATTCTTTTGCCTGAGCACTTCCTGAGGGAACGGCTAGTTGAACATCTGTATTATGTCCTTCTTCACCAGGAAACACATCTAGCCAGGTTCCTTCTCCTGCCAGACTAGCTGCTGACATGACATTTTGTGCTTCAGTATTATTGAAAGTTACATCTTCGTTTACAGTAGGTTGTGCACTGGTATTATCTGATTTTTTTCGAGCAACTCCATTTTCAAACGATAAGACGGCCCCTTTTAATTCAGATTGATCCTCTGCTTTAAATTTAGAAGCACTTGCGGTTAAAGTCCACCCTCCTTCAACACCACGTTTATCAGTAATTTGGACATGTGGTTCAGCATTTAAAGCGCTATATACTTGACTATCACTAGAGATTTCTTGGGTCCCAAAACTAATATTAGAGACATAATCAATAGATAAAGGACCATTATCGTCTGTTCCATGATTATCTGGATCATCTGGGTCAACCGGATTGACAGGATTATCTGGATCGTCTGGATCAACCGGATTAACTGGATCATCGTTTCCTCCAGTAAAAGTGACTTTTGCTGTAGTCGTTGTTGCATCACCTGACTCGGCTGCATTTGCTAAAACTCCAGTCAAAAGTGTTGCAGACAATAATGTTGTCGCTGCTAAAGAATATAAGATACTTTTTTTCATATTCATTCTCCTTTATGTGTTTGTAATTTTTTTTAAGCGGGTGCATCCGTTAACGTCCATTCAAGAGTCGCTGTGTAATCCCCAGCCAAATTTCCAGAAGGAACTTTCAAAGAAACATCTGTTGTAGTCATTTGATCTGCCCATGTTCCTAACCCTGTATTCACTGCTGAGGTCATGATATTTTGGGCTTCTGTGTTAACTGTTACAACTGCTGTAGATGGCGTTGCAGATTGATTATCATTCACCGTTTTAGGCGTGCCGTTAGGTAAAGTTAATTGTGCCCCCTTCAATTCTTGCCCACTTTGTGTTTTGAATCCAGCACTTTCGCTATCATAATTGACTTGTAAATTCCAACCTGCACCAGTTCCCCGTAAATCGGATACTTGAGCTTCTGTACGTAAAGAAGGTTTTTGTGCGGCATACGTTTCTGTAGAACCAGAAATTGTTTGCGTACCAAAATCAATATTAGAAATGTAATCGATACGCAAGACCCCAGTGTTTCCTGTTGAATCATTGGAATTAGGATTATCATCTGGATCAATAGGATCAATTGGTCCAACAGGATTATCTGGATCTGCTTGTGAGATGCCGATTTTTGCTATACTTGTAGCATCTTTATCTTCAGCATGAACGACTGTACTACCTAATGTTGCACAACTAAATAATGCCGTAATTAAAATCATTTTTTTCATTGTTCTGTTTCCTTCTTTCTTCTTTTGAAAAATATCCATAATAGTAATCCGCCAATAAGTAACCAACCACTAAGCATAAAAAAATGATTTTTTAGTTCATTAGTCATTGGAAATAATTTCTGGGATTTCATTTCGTGATACTTTTTGCTGTTTTGTGTTTGTACATCTGAATTATTCGTTTTTTGTTGTGGCATATTGCTTTTAAAGGTAATGCCAACGTTACTTTTTTCGCTAATTGCAAAAGCATCCTGTCCAAAACTAGTAGATATTTGAATACATCCAATCATCATTAGCATTATAAGCAATTGTCTACTAAATTTTTTCATTTGTTGTCCCCCTTACCATTAATCGAATAGCACCCCCAAACTGAAGTTTTGATCAATTTAGAATTATTACAATTCAGAACATCCATAGTATACTTAAATCAAAACAACATTTCCTGATTTTGGAATCGCTTTCTTATAAAGTTGTGTCAAAATATCATACAATTTAATATTTTTTCTCTTTCTAAGAAAAAAAATAAAGGACAAAAATCTAAAATGATTTTTGTCCTTCACTTCATATATGATTCTCTTTCCCTTCCAAAATTATCCTTCTTAAATGATCTACGGCGTAGTCGGATAATTTTGGACTGTCGTTTGATTGCCATTTTGACTAAACAAGCTGGTTGATTGTGCATTTTTTTGTTTTTCTACTTCTAAGACTTTGTTTTTTTCAAAAGTCACATCATAGTTGTAGTCCTTTGGTTGCACTTCTTGGAATCCTTGTGGTTTATAAAAACGTAAAAGGTTTTCCTGATTTAATTTGTCAGATAAACTTAACGATTTTTTCACCCAATCGTTATCTTTCGTGACTTCTGCTTTTAAATCTGCTGGAACTTGGTCTAATTTTTTCCCTTGATTGTTGTAGATTTCCCCACCTAGATAAGAAAATTGAGGCGTTACAAAATCGCCATTTCTAAAAGGAACCACTTGTTTATATTGAGGGGATAAAAGGTCCGTGCCAAAATGGATATAATTTTTATCATCGACACCTAAAAGATGGTACAGTGTCGGTAAAACATCAATTTCCCCACCATATTCGTGCATGATTTTCCCTTGCGTATAGCCTGGCATGTAAAACATCAAAGGTACTCTTTGCAATTGCGCATTGTCATAGTTTGTCCACGCTTTTGGATCGCGGTTGAAGGCTTTACATAAGTCCTTGTTGTTCGCATCTGAAATACCGAAGTGGTCACCATAAATAACAAAAATAGAATGATTGTATAAACTTGTTGTTTGCAAGTAATGGAAAAATTGTTCTAGCGATTGATCCAAATAGTGCGCTGTTCGAACATAATCATCCACAATCGAATTGCCTGTGTTCAATTTAGGAAACGGGAAGTTTTGGTCATCCGTATAATAAGGGGTATGATTGGTCACAGTTAAAAACTTCGCATAGAATGGCTGCTGTAAATGTTCAAGCTCACTAGCTGATTCACGCAACAATTGTTTATCTAAAATACCGTAACCTAGCATTTTGTCATCTTTTGAAAAATATGACCGATCAAAAAAGTATTGATAACCTAAGTTTTTATACACATGGTCTCGATTCCAAAAACTCCCCACATTTCCATGGAAAACAGCGGTTGTATAGCCTTTTTGTCCTAAAACTGCGGGAGCCGCTTCGAAAGTATTGTCTGATCCTAATTGTGTAAAAAGAGAGCCTTGCGGTAGCCCGAATGTTCCTGTTTCCAACATGTTCTCCGCATCACTCGTTTTTCCTTGCCCTACTTCATGAAAGAAATTATCAAAACTGATTGTCGCTTTGTTTTGATAGAGCTGATTTAAAAACGGTGTAACCTCTTGGCCTTGGACTTTCATATTAATCAAAAATTGTTGAAAACTTTCTAAATGAATCACAAATACATTTTTTCCTTTGGCAATCCCGGCATACTGCGGATTAAGCGGTAAATTGTTTTGCTTGGTAAATTTCATGATTTCAGGTAATTCGTTTGAACTAGCTTCTGCTCTTACCTCATTTGACATGGCTGTTTTGACACCATCGATGGCTGTGAATGCATCCAAGCCAAGATATTTTACAATATAATTACGGTCAAAAATTCTTTGAAGCAATTGAGGACGATCGGTTTCGCTTAAAAATAAGTTAACCGAAAAGAGCAAGACACTTAAACAACTAATTGAGATCGCCAATCTTCTGTTGATAGGTTTAGTCATGAAGACTTGATGATTCCGTCGCTGTTTAAAAGAGTAAAATACCAAAACGAGCAGCACTAAAGTATCTAGCCAATAAAAGACATCGTGGACCCTCATTAAGGCAAGTAAATCACCAGAAATCCCTTCTGAAACTTTTGAAAAGCCAAAAACAGATTGGATGGTAATAAAGTCAGTGAATTCACGATAAAAAATAATATTCAAATATAAAATTAATGTATTTAAAACATTTAAAAGAGTTAAGCTAAGCATAAATGTTTTATGCTTTTTAAAATACAAACTAAAGCCAAATAATAACAGCGTAGTAGCAACTGGATTGAACCACAAAATTTCTCGTTGGAGACTGCCCTTAACGCCCAATGAGAAATCTAGGTAATACGCCAGAATCGTTTTTGCCCAAAAGAGTAAAACAAAAAATAAAAAGAGTCCTAATCGGTTATTTATTTTTTTCATCTAAGTTTGTCTTCCTTTCCCTTCAAAAAAATCTTGATTTGTTAAAAATAAAACCTAACTCTGCGCAATGACTTTTTCGCTAGCGGAGAATTGGATAAATAACTTAAAAAGATAATCGCAATGGCGCAACATCCAAATAAAAGCCATACGTTTGTAAAAGGTGTTCGAGTAAGGGAACTAGTAATAGGCTTTGTAATTAAAAGACTTGGTAGCGCCACCCCTAAAGAATTGCCAATTTGCTTACATGTCACCGCAATGGCTGCTGCCGTTCCTGACTGAGAAAATGGCATTCCTTCAATCGCTGTAATGGTAATCGGTGAATTTAACATCCCAAACCCAATGCCTAAAAAGATATAAATAACAAATAAAATAATCATAGGCGTTGTTTTAGTTACAAATAATTGTAAAAAGCTAACAGCCAACATTGAAATACCACAAAGCATAATAGGACGTTTCGTCCCTATTCTCCCTACCATTTCGCCGGCTCTCGGGGCAACAAGAAAACTAACAAAAGCCAAAGGAATGGTTGATAAGCCAGCTTCCAACGGGCTGAAGCCTCTCATTTCTTGCAAATATAGCGTGTTTAAAAATAAATAACCGTTATATATGATAAAGCCAAAAATAGCTAAAAAAGAAGCCGATGTAAAGGGAATAGATAAAAAGAAGCGCGGATTGATTAACGGATTGTCAATGTTATATTCATAAATAAAGAAAATAACAATGGCTAAGCAGCCGATTATCCCAGTACTTAAAATATCTGGCGCGAAAAGCCCTTTTCTAGGTAGTCCGATAATGGAATAGATAGAACTAAATAGAAAAAGAATCATCAATGCTTGACCAACAAAATCATTTTTCACCGTCTTCTCTACTTTTGACTCAGGTACAAACTTTTGTGTAAGGATGATTGCCGCAGCAATGATCGGTACATTGACAAAAAAGACATACCTCCAGCTAAAATAAGAAACAATCAGTCCGCCAATAATCGGGCCCATTCCTAAGGAAATCCCTGTAACAGAGCCCCACAAGCCAATTGCTTTCGCTCGTTCTAACTTTTCGGTAAATACCTGTGTAATAATAGACATTGCTACCGGATTTAACATAGAACCACCAATCCCTTGCAACATGCGAAACGCAATCAATTGCCCTGGGGTTTGCGAAATCCCACATAGGAAAGACGCTAAACCAAAACAGGCTAAGCCCAATTGAAGGACTCGTTTACGGCCAATTCGGTCTGCTGTAGACCCAGATAACAATAATAAGGATGCTACCATTAAAGTGTACCCATCTGTTACCCACTGTAATGTAGACAGATTCGTGTGAAAATCACTTTGAATGGATGGTAACGCCACATTGACAACCGTAACATCCATGGTCACTACAAACAAACTCATGCAACAAGTATACAAAATAACTTTTTTTCTATCGATCATAAAAACAGTCCTTTCTAGCAACTACATAAAACAGGAAAAGCAACAATGACACTTAAACTTCTAACGACACGATTATCGCAAGTACTCACGTATCAACAGTTCTTTATATTGCTTGCCATTTAGTTATTTTATACTTAAAAAAGTAAATCTTTAGATAGCCAAACTATACACCAGAACCCCTTTAAATTGAACCGTAATAGATACGATTTATCGATTCTTAAGTTATTAAATAATTGAACATTCCGTTCAGAAATATCGAACAGTCCCATAATTGAGCATTTCTTTTAAACAATGAACAACAAAAATAGCCTTATCCGCAGCAGAAGTAAATCTAAGCGAATAATGCTATTTTTGGTAACTATTCCAAAGTAATTTTAATGGCTAAGTCTCTAGCAACTTTTGTAAAGTTGCCTTGATTTGACCAGGTTGGACAAAAACCGAACTGGAAACATTTCGGTATAAATAAAATTTTTGTTTTCGTTCAATCGGTAAAAAGAAGAGTTTAGAATCAATTTCCTGCAGTTGTTCTTTCCGAAGAGAGATTACCGCATAAACTCCTTTACTTTTTTCAATGAGACGAGTAAGCATCAACGTATCGTAGCAACAAACAAGCGGACTTGTTAATTGCAACATTTCTAGCACGCTCTTGGTAGCTTCTAAATGATCTAAGTGATGAGGCAAAAATAGAAATGGATAGTTGGTCAAACAGGTGAAGCCTTCTTCCTCAATTTCTTGTTTAATTTTTCTTGAAACACAAAGATACATTTTTAGTTCAATTAATTGTTCTTTCTTTAAAACTGGACTATTCACATCTGCAGAAGTAATCACAAAATCCAACTCATGATTCTCCAATTTATTCAATAACTCAAACGATGAACCATGGTAACATTCCCAAAAACGATTCAGTTGATCCTCATTTTCTGTCACTTTATACATCAAGGACGTATTTCCAAAACCTAAACGCATCACTGGATTCTCAATCATTTCATGCAAATTAAGTTTCATTTTCTTGGCCTCGTTTAAAATGATATAGACAGATTGGACGATTTTATCACCATAGGAATTTAACGTCAAAGAATTACCGTTACGGTCAAAAAGTAAATGGCCCAATTCACTTTCCAAATCTTTTAATGACGCACTTAAGGTTGATTTACTAACATGGAGTTCAGAGGCTGCTTTGGAAATACTATTATATTTTGCAATGGTATAAAAATATTCTAATTTTTCAATAGTCATCTTTTGTCATCCCTTTTATTCAAATTCATTTGCCCACGCAACCTGTTCAAAACACGCCTCACTCTTTATCAATAGCGTAGTTATTTTTGCTCTAATAAGCTATGTCCATCTTGTTATTTTTCTATAACTAATAGCAGATGGATATGAAAGTGCCTTTGGTAAAACTTTTTTTCGGAAATAGTACGAGCATTCGCAGTAAATTCAGCTTATTAACAAAGGCGTCTAGCTTTTTCTATTTTACGCAAATTTACTTAAGAAATTCCATTTCAATTCTTTTCTAAAAAAGGTAAGATGGACACAACAAATGTTTCAGTTTCCATGCCCATTTACTTTAAGGTTCAGCGTTATCTACTAAGTATGAAGAATGTCAAAGAAAGGTTAGGTACTCCCAATGAAAATCAATTATTTAGGCACGGGTGCAGCAGAACGGATTCCAGGAATTTTTTGTAATTGTAAATTATGTAAGTACGCTCGAGAGAAAAAAGGACGAGAAATTCGTACACAAACTCAATTAATTATTGATGATGTCCTGCTGATTGATTTTCCAGGGGATTCTTATTTACACTTGTTGCAGTATGACTTGTGTTTTGCAGACTTTAACTCTTTACTAATCTCTCATTGGCATTCCGATCATTTTTACGGCGAGGATTTGGCTTATCGAATGTCTGGTTATGCATTAGATGTTCCCAATCGTTTAACTGTTTATGGAAATGAAGCAGTTAAGACGTTTTATCAGCGCGCCTTTGATTTAGAAGGTCGTCAAGACAATACCCGATTACATTATCAGGTTATTCAGCCCTACAAATGTTTTACTATTGCGAACTATATGATTTATCCCCTTCCTGCACAACATGGAAATTTCAGTGAAGATTGTTTTATTTTCGTTATAGACGATGGTAAAGATGCTTTTTTATCCACCCATGATACAGGTTACTTTACGTCAGAAATGTTTGAATATCTTGAAAAGAGCCACTTACTTCTTAGTATTGTTTCTTTAGATTGTACTAGTCAAACAAACGAAACTGGTAATAGTCATATGAATTGGGAAGAAAATTTAAAATTAATTGCAGAATTAAAAGAAAGAAAACTCGTCACAGATAAAACGATTTACGTTGCCAACCATTTTTCTCACAATGGCGGCTTGTCTTATGCGGAGATGGCGGCTTTATCTCAAAAGCATGAAATCATTACGAGTTATGATGGTTTAGAAATACTAACTTAATCGGATTATTTGCCTTCTTTTCAGCACTATTATATGCTTTTAACCGATAATTACAAGGTACTTATATCGTAACTTACACTATCTTAAAAAACAAAAATACTCGAAATTTCCCGTGATCCTGGAAATTTCGAGTATTTTTATGGTTCTTTACGCTGCTGGCACAGCGGATAAACGTTTATTTTCTTCTTCATTCACTCGATTGACAATAAAGTTATAATTCACTTCATTTAGTCTTTGACCATGGTTTCCTGTTTGCTTAATGCCGCCATTGGAATGAACACCAACTACTTCAAACTGAGCATTATAGATTGGTGAACCAGATTGACCACCTGTTGTATCGATATCATAAAATAGTAATGGATTTTCTAAGTCTGTAAAGTTAGATGTAAACAAATCATTTTCATGAGACCATTGTGTGTGGTTTTTCTCACCTGGATATCCTGATATTGTGACATGGGTATCTGAAGATTCAAACTTTTTCAAAACAAATGGCGTTAAAATTTCTCCCAACTCTGGGCCATCTGGACGATCGTTTTGTTTGCCGACAGTCACTACCGCAATATCGGCGTTTGGAGAAAAAGCTACATCAATCACTTTGAATTTGCCAAATGGTGTCGCACTGCCATCTCGACCTGGATAAAACCAAGCATCATCTTTGGCATTCGGATTTAATACTTTGGCATTCTTAAAACTTTCAGCCACATGATTATTGGTGACAATTGTATTGGTTCCAACAACAAAGCCTGTTCCTAAAGAAATATAGCCTGGTTTACTGGCAGGGGAAATGATTCTTCCGATTGACGCAAAAGGCGCTTCGGTTGTATCTGCCACTTCTTGTCTTCTGTCTTCAGGGTCCAGTAACGATCTTTTTTGTCGTGAATGACTTTCGGCAGGAACGATATACTCTTCTGCATTTGCAGACAGGCTAAAACCGGCTATCAAAGTTACTAAAATCAGAAACAAAAAACTAGCACTAATTTTTCGTATGGAGAACTTTTTCATAAGATTATGCCACTCCTTATCCATTTTTATTTAATTGGGGAATTTTTTTCATTCATTGACCAGAACAGATTCACTTGGTTGGTTTACTTGAATATCCTCTTTAGCTCCGATTCCAGCAGAGTTAAAGGCTGCTGACACCACTGAAGCTGCTTCATCGCCATATTGAACTTTTGCAGCAGCAAGCATCGCATCACGAGCATCACTGAATTGTGCTTTAGGTGTTAAGTAATTTACTAACGAGCTGTAGAAAATAGTCTGTGCTTTTTCAATGCCTAAGTTCTGGATAATGGTGTAACCAATCCGATTAATAATTCCACTATTATAATGAACACCGCCTTGATCATAATAAGGCGTTCCTTTATACCGAGCTCGATCGTCGTATTGAGCCATGGTTTCTGGTTGTCCGTGTTTACTTGGCGTTTGTAAATTTCGAATACCTGTTTTTCGGTCAACACTCTGAGTATCTGCACCAATTTCCGGATTAGATGCACCCGAAATAATATAACCCATCAAATCAGAATAGGATTCATTCAACGCACCTGATTGTCCTAAATATTCTAAACCGGCGGTATGTTCCGTCACACCATGTGTCATTTCATGACCAACTACATCTAAAGAGGAAGCATACGTTTTTCCTGTTGGTGTACTTGTTTCACCATAACGCATTGCTTTTCCATCCCAAAAAGCATTGTCATAAGCATCTGGATGTTGTTCATCAACAACTGACAAGATGGGCATCCCTCGATCATCAATACTGTGTCGTTGGAAATGATCTTCATAATATGTTTTCACAAATTTTCCATGCGTATAGGCGTCAACAGCATTCTGATTTAATGTCGCTAGTGATGGCGCTTGAATAATAGAATAATTATTTTTGCCATCAACTACTGCATGGTAAACCCCTGTGTTATCCGTTCCGTGTAAAGCAATTCCCGTATTGCTTTTTTCAACTGGTACATTAAACGCTACTTGAAAAGAGTTTTTTAACGTTACTTCACTACCGACATGTTCCGTTAAATCTTGTTTTTCCATAATTGTTCCATCTGTAGCGTTCACTTTATAAACCAATGATACGGGGTCACCAGTTGGCGAAGAAGTTACTCTGACTTTATAAAATAATTGCCCTTCATTATTTACACGTTTGTCAATAGCTAAAAAGACAAGATCTTTATTTTCCGGATTATCAGAAGCAATAATTTTTTTAACTCCTTCTTCACCGATTGCATCAACCGATTGAATTTTCACTACTTGATCAACTGGATTTCCTGTAACACTTGTTACTGCACCGTTTTTATCTAAATGAATAATCACATTATCTGAATCAACAGTAACGCCTTCCGTTTGCTTTTCTAACTTAAGATGCTTCATCCCCCACGCATCTTCTTTTCGATCTACAACCGTATATTGTTCAGCAGCTGCCTCAGAAATTGCCTCCTTTTCCAACTTCGATAAAACTGTTGAAACTTCACTTTCTGAATAAACTTGTTCTTCTGCGGCTACAAAAAGTGAAGAAAATAGACATGAACTTCCAACAAAGATGCCTGTACCTAAAATGTATAAAATTTTATTTCCCTTCATCAAACAATTAACTCCTTCCCCAGTTTCCTTTTATTTCTTTTCCCAACAAAAGTATTGCTTTATCCTCCCTAATCTTTCCCGTTAAACGACCGCCCCTTTCCCTGCGTAAATATTTTGTTGCTATTTTCATTATAGATAACTACCTAACCAGCACTATCTAAATTCCTTAATTAGCCGACATTTTTCCCTGGATTGTCCTTCATATCTTAATACCATAGTAAAAAAGTTGTTAACAAATTCATTCGTTAACAACTTTTTTACTGTTATGATTTTTTTCAATAATTAAATGTTGAGTGACCGATCCTTCATTGAAGGACGTTTGTAAATCAAATTGATCTGAAAAATCAACAATTTCTTTTACATATAACAATCCCCAACCATGCTCTTCAGGGTTACTTTTAGAACTAAATTTGTTTTTCTTCATAACCCTAAAATCAAATTCGGCTTGAACACTATTTGTTATCACAAACTCTTGCGTTTCATTTTTATTAAAAATTGAGATTGCGAACATTTTCAATTCTGATTTTGCACTGTTTTCAATCGCGTTATCTAATAGAATAGCCAACAAACGAATCACAACCACTAAGTCGATTGATGTATCAAGAATAAATACTTCTGGCACATCAACAATCACTTTTAGTTTTGCTTGCTTTGCGGTATTAATTTTCATACTTATGAGTGCCTTAAGTTCCATATTTTTCAAACGATTTAACTTCATAAGTTCAAATTCTTCATTATCAATAATTTTTTTGGTTGGTGCAATCGTTTCTTCATAAATTCTTTTGATTTCCAGAATATCTTCGTATGAAATAGCAATTTGTAAACTATACAATAAATTTTTATAATCATGACGAAACATCGCTAGCTCTTCGTTAATGGATTCTATTTTTTCAGTATAAATCGTTAAATTATTCAATAATTGAGTGTTGATACGTTGTTCTTCCAAATAAGCTTCAATGACTAAGCCAATCAGAATTAAAAATAAACCTACACTTATTAATAACTCCAATTTAGAACTATTTACCGTGACAAATCCTCGCATAAAGTCAGGTGAAATCTCTGGCGAAATCAAAAACACAAAAAGTAACAACAGAATCAACAATAAAAGTAAACAACCAAAAAAAATTCGGCTATTTTCTAACACACGATTTAATCTTAAAAAAACACTATTGGGAATTTTTAAAGCAATCCAGATATTTATAAGCAACAGAATAACATTTGAGGCAATCCATAATAATTTATTTTGATAAATCTGTTGAAAAAAAACACTTAAAATCGTTTGCTCCGTGTAATTGATAAATGAAACCATAAGCAATGTAAAAACGGATAAAAATATCGCTTTAAAAATTGAAAACCTCTTTTTGTGAATAAGTAAAAATCCTGTAAAAATAACGACTGTCAGCGCATAAATCAACCAAGAGTAGCCCAACATTAATGCCGCAAACGAACAAAGATTAATGACAATAAGCAATGAAAGTAACGGTATTTTACATTCAATCTTGATCAATGTTACTCGTAAAAAGACAAAAACGATAAAGCTAGATACAAGCAAAACGTTAGTAGCTAATAACAACAAAATCATTTTTCAATATTCTTTTTAGGTTTTTCAGTTTGTCCCATCCATTGTCCAAATATATTGGGCGAATTTTGATTTAATCTAGGCTTAGTTCCCACACCATCACTGACTTTTGCAACTCTTTTTTCAATAACATTTTTAATTATTTTTTTACCAAATTTCATAAAAACACTTCCTTCAATTAAATTTTTTGTTACAGGGAGTATCATCAGACCTTGGATGACGAGACCGTAGAGTATTACTGAAGCAATCTTTTCTTTGACAAACAGACTACATAAAATAAGTAAACACACCCTTATAAGGCTTTGCTTTTTGAGCACGTTTAAATCAGATGGCTGAACAGGTTCGATTGCTGTTCCTTGTGGCGCATACCAATAAAATAATACAACTAAGAGGAAAATCAATAGAATTTTATAAATAAACGGTAAGCTCACAGAAAAATTTTTCAATACAAATGGTATGGCAACATAGATAACAATGCTTTCTAGACGACAGAGCCATTTGGTTTTCGCATGCCAGCCACCTGCGACAGGCCGTAAAAAAATCAGTACGACGTATACAATAAAGGTTTCGCTTAACGTCCCAAATAAAACTGATAAAATCAGAATCATCAGAAAATTAAATAAGCCAGAAAAATAAACCGTTAGATAATACTTTGTCCATTGTGTTTTTCCTGATTGATCTTCCTGATCCATATCCATAATATTTTTTAGAATCCAATCGATTAGCATATCGCCCTCCTCTTCAAGTATTGCACTAAATTATAACGAATATAGTGACTAATAGATAGATAATTCCTTAATTAGTCATTATTCCTCCCTAAGTAAGAAATAGCCCCTTGACCTGAGTATAATATCTTCTTGAGACTGGTACTTCCGTTCCGTCTCTCATAGTTAAAAGATGCGTTTTATAATTTAATTTTGACGCATATTTTTTATTGATGATGATTGATTGATGGACTCTAATCAAATCTGGATGCAGTTGTTCAATTTTTGATAACGTTCCATAAAATTCTCTTTTAAAATTTTTACCAACCATTGACACACGATGATCGTATTCCGTTTGAAAGAAATAAATATCATTAATATCCATTTTTATAGAGGACGCTTTTAAGTTAATGATAATATATTCACTTTTTGTCTTTATATTTTCTTTTTGTTGAATATATGCGTCGACACATGTTTCAACCTCTTTTTGGAAATCTAGAAAATCCACGTTCTTTTGAATAAATTGAAGAGCTGAAACCATATATTTGTAGGAAGTTAAAACTAATTCTGTGTGAGTAGAAATAAATACAATCAGACTTTCACTGTCTGTTTTTCTGATTTCTTTAGCAACCTCAAATCCTGCCTGGATATGATTGTTCATTTGAATATCTAGGAAAAAGATATTTAGTTGGGCGTCCTGGTATGCCACTTGTAATAATTCATCTGAACGTGAAAATAAATGGATTGTTTCATTATAAATATTTCTTGAATGTAGGATATTTGTTAACAATGCTTCTAACGCTTTTGCTTGAATAATTTGGTCTTCTAATATATAAATAGCCATTTGTTCACTCATCCCTTTCTCAAGAAGATATAAAATTACACAACAAAAGACAAATGATTATAATGTTCAATCAATTTATACACCAATAAAAGAGATAAAAAATTGATTGTCTGTTAGTATATTCACATAAATTTAGTATAGCGATTTCAGTAGTTTCCTGCAAACAAAAACATAAAATAACAAAGTATCAAGAAAGAGTACTTTGGACTATTCATCTTTTGCTAACGAATCATGAGGACGATTGTCTCTTCGTTGATGAAAAACAAAGAATCAACCGCCAAACTGTTCTTGTCATTTTATACATGACAAAATCAATTCATTGGTCGATTCTGGTTATTTTAATTTGTTAGTTCACACATGGATCATTGTGCTAATTTTTTACTTAAACATCCACAGTTCTTCCTGTTGAATGAGTCGATTAAGCGCCAATGTAGGTCACGCCACTACTATAAGCAATTACATTAGGTAAGACACGATACGAAATCGTTTGATCATTGATGACATTGCTTTCAGAAATAATGATTCCATCAGAAGTGACCGCTTCAACAAAAGCAACATGTCCATATTGATTATCTGCGCCAGCAACTCCTGGTTGGAAACTAATCGCACGACCAGCTTTAGGCAATGAACTAACTTGATAGCCTAATGCACGTCCTTTTCTTCCCCAGTCACTGCCATTTCCCATAAATTCATCCACAGAAGTGCCCAACTGTTTGAAACGATTATAGACATACCACGTACACTGGCCCACGGGATAGCTACCACTTCGATTATAATTGATCCCATCATAGACTGGAAAATGCATTTGTTGCTGTTCCGCTTCCGACAGCTCATTTTTAGATTGGATAATCAAACCGTCCACTGTTTTTGGTAAATCAAATTGCGTTAAGTTATAAACCGCAATTAACGAATTTAATTTATTATCGTATTGCTTGTCTGTTGCATATTTACCTGTTAAAAAACGCGTTGCTTGAAGGTAGTTTTTGGCTTCCGAACGCCACGCTGGTTTATAAAAATCTTGATTTCCGTCAATCCCTTGTCGGAGTAATTGAACATAATCTTGCAGTGAGTCATTATAGCCACCGTAATCGCGAAACCCAGCGGAAATTGTATAAAGTTGGCCCCTCTGATCAGCCTCTTTTGTTGAAAAGCTGACACTATTTCCTTGGAACGAACCTTTCACGCCAAAGAGATTATAATAAGGTTCTTTGGCTAGTTGACTTTCGCCAGAGCCACTTTCTAAAATAGCCTGAGCTATCATCACTGATGCAAAAACATCGTATTTTTCGCCAAGTTCTCTGGCTGTCTCACCAATTTTTTTAATAAACGCTGTGGTTTGTTCTGACTTCTGCATTTCAAATGATGCACCATATGTTGCTAAAACTTCTTTGCCATACTCCGTTAATGTGAACTCCTTAAAAGGATTAGTCACTACCAAGCGTTTTTCCTCTTTTGAGTCTGGTTGTTGTTTGGCAGTATAGATATTCTCTAACTGAGCGATTACTTCTGGTTTCTCTTTAGAATCCGCTTCCGCTGCGGCAATTAAATATTTTCCTTGGCCAAGATAAACACCATTTTGAAGCGTTTTTCCTTCAGCTGTTTGCCAAAAAATCAGATCACCAGGTTCTGCCTCCTCTATAGAACGAACTTTACCAAATGTCATTTGTTCTTGCGGCGTACTGCCAATGTCTATTTTAAATAATTGTTGGTAAATTTTTTGGGCAAGGAAACTACTGGTCAATACTTGCTCTGTCAAATTAAATTCTTTTTTTGTTTTCCCAACGTGTCTTAATGCTTCAGCCACCACGACTGCCCGTTTCTTTTCGCCAAAAGACGACAACAGTGGAAGTTCGTAGCCTTTTAAATTTGAAGAAGCGATTTCATCTACTTTGAGGGACGGATTTAACGATACAGCCTGATTTTCTTCAACAACGTTATTGGTGGCTTCAGGAACTTGAATAGGTTCTTCAGGTTCTTGCTTGGTCACAGGAACTTGTGGTGGTTGCGATTGTTCAACAGGCTGCGTGATTTCTGATGATACCGTTGACTCTGTAGGTTCTTTTTTTGTTTCAGAACTAGTATTTGTGGTTGTCGTTTCTGTCGTTGAATGACTCGTTGATTCGGTAGTCGTATCGGTAGAACTATTTGATTCAGATGACGAACTACTAGTGGACGTTGTCGATGTAGCAACAGTTGTTTCGGTTGTTTCGGTTGTTTCAATTACTTTTTCTTCCGAAGTAATTGTCGTTTCCGAGGACAGAGCTGTTTGTAGCGAGCTACTTGGTAATTCTGCAGCCAACGTAACAACTGGAGCGACTTCCAAACTCAGAAGAACGAGAATACTTGTTAAAACAAGTAGTTGATTCTTGATTTTCTTTCTTTTCATTCGTAAAAATCCTCTCCTATTACATACTCGCGCATTTGCACACTGTTTTTGTACAAATGCGCCTTGTAAGTTAATGATACGCTAATTTTGGTCTTTTTTATTTTTGAAGAATAATTTTCCTAAACCAATACTTACTATCAATAGAAAACCACTAATTGACCAGATTGGCGAAACAACTTCATTTGCTTTTGGCAAAGTACCAGAAGTGGTGGTTTTTGTTGTCGTTCCACCTGCTGCTGTGCCCTTTCCTGGACTGGTTACACCACCAGTCCCGCTAACCGTGCCATGATTTCCATTGTTGCCTGTAGAGTTGCTACTGATTGGCTCTTCTGCCATTGCTTCAATGGCTTGTGCTAAAATACTTAAACATTTGTCCACAGCTTCTTGCGTCGCACTTGGGTCCTCAACAAGTGCTTTTGCTTGTTTAATTGCTTCAGCTAAAGCTTCTTGCGATGCTTTTGTAAATTGTTTTCCTGCTTTAGGTTTCAATGTTTCTGCTTTTTGAAGCAGTTCTTTCAACTTTGTTTTATCCGTTTGAAGGACTTGTTCCTCTAAACTATCCAAAGCAGTTTTTACATTTTTTTCAGCAGTATCAATTTGTTCTTGCCGAGCATTTTTATCAGCTAAAATCCCTTCCGCTTGGTCAATTGCTTCAGTTAAGCGCGCTTTAGACTCGCTGGTAAATTCTTTTCCGGCAGATGGTTTGATTGCTTTTGCTTTGGCTATCATTGCCTCTAAGGCTTTTTTATCTGTAACTAACGCTTCTTCTTGTAACCCATCGATGGCACTAGTTAATTCAGCAACCGCTTCATCAATCATTTTTTGATTAGCTGCTGGGTTTTCCAATGTGTTTTTAGCTGCTAAAAGCGCTTTTTGTAAATCTTGTAACGAGGAGGCAGTAAATTGGTGCCCTTCACTTGGAGTGACTTGCTGCGCTCGTTTGACAACTTCTTGTAATTGGTCTTTATTTACAAGGGGTACTTCTTTTAATTGAGCCATTGCAGTTTCCAATACGTTTAGAGCCTCTGAGACTTCTTCTTTTGTCGCCGTTTCTTTCGCTACGATTGCTTCAGCCGCTTGAATTGCTTCTTGCAATTGTTTTTCTGTTTCTTTTGTAAATTTGTATCCTTCTTCTGGCTTTTTTCCTTGGGCTTGAGCGATTCGTTCTTTTAAGGTTTCCTTATTAACGGCGACGGGTTGTTCTTTTAATTGTGCAATTGCTTCACGTAATGTTTTAGTCGCTTGGTCTATTTCTTCTTGAGTAACTTTTTCTTGAGCAAATACTTTTTGAGCTGCTGCTAATGACTCTTCAAGAACTTTTTTAGTTTCTTCGGTGAATTCTTGCCCATCACTTGGTTTCTTCGCCAGCCCCTCTTGAATTGCTTTTTCTAAATCAGCTTTATTCGCTACATCAGGCATTTTTTCCAACTGTTCTACAGCCTTTTCTAGATTTTCCACAGCAACAGAAACGTCTGTCTGTGTGGCTTGTTCATTGGCTAGAACAACTACTGCCTCATCTAAGACTGGTTTAAAAATTGCCCAAGTTTCAGGCGTATATTCTTTTTCGACACGTGCTTGATTTAGCGTAATTAGCGCTTGTAATAACTCTTTATCTACTAGCTCTGTTGGCTTCACTGTTACAGAAAAATCTGAAAGTGTGGCTTGTTGGAATCCTTGGCCTACTAATAAGCCTTGACTCATATCAAATTGTAATGGCTGCTCAACAGTTGTCGCACGTTTTACGCGAGTTGTTTCTTTTACTTTAACTTTAAAGGTAACTAAGTCCATTGAACCATTCAACAATTGTTTATTTCCTTGATTACTAAGAACTAAATATAGATTCTCCACATCATTTGAATGTTTCCGATATTTAGAATAATTTTCCATTTGTTTTGTATTATTCGTGGTTGCAGGCTGACCGACAAGTTCAAATTTGCTAGAATCAAAGGACATTTTTGTGCTTAACGCATTAATGTTTTTTAAGTCTTGACCTTTAAGTGTAAAGGTTAATGTATCGCCAGGAAGATAGGTATCCTTGCCATTTTCATTAACCACAGCAAGGGATAAACCGCCCGCAATTTCTTCGACATCAGGTATTTCAATCCCACCATCTAATTGTCGTAAAACATAACTGATATCATAAGCATCAATTACCCCATTTTTATTTAAATCGCCTTTTTCAACATAGCCATTAAAGTCACTGTCCACAGATTCTAAGCCTGTATAGTTTCGATAACTCATTGCATCATTTTCATCAATCGTTCCATCGTTAGTAATGTCTCCATGTAAGATTCCTTCTGTTCCTGGTTGTTTGTAAAAGAGCATCTCACGACCAGAGCCAAAATTACCCACCGATTTTAATACCTTCATTTCAACAAAACGATACGCTTGGTCCTTCGTTTCAATGTTTTTTGTCAAAGCATCTTGCTTCCAGTTAATAGGCTCTGAAAACTCTGTCCAATTAGCTCCATCTTTCGACGTCCGATACTGGAGCTGCAAAATATTTCCGTTGCCGGCATTGTCTCTTGGCAAGTATTCAATTTTATCCATTTGATACTCCGCACCAAGATCAAATTTTAAAGTCAAGAAATTTCCATCACTTGGATTAGCGATGCCGGTTGACCAGTTCGTATGCCAACCTGTACTCAAATCTTTATCTGTTAATTTCTTCAATTCTGCGCCTGGTTGTTCTGGTAAATTACTTGTTGCTTTGACTTGATTAATTGTTTCTTTATAGGGATCATCTTGTGTTTTTCCTTTAATCGGTTCACTCCATTCAGAGACCCCGTTTTTTCCAACAGCTCGAACTCGAAAAGTATGTTCGCTTAGGAAGGAAAATCCATCAAATGTTGCTGTATTCGTTTGAATATTTCCGAAAACAGTCCCGTCACGCTCTACTTCATAACTTGTTGCCTCAGTTACTTGATCCCATTGAAGAGTCAAAGAAGATGGCGTTGTTTTTTCTTCATTGATTGCGACATTTGCCGGAATAGTTAACTGGTCATCGACCGTTGTATTTCCTACGTCAACCGTTCCTTTATTAATGAAACCTTTGACAGTTATTTGAACATCTTTGGCGGTCACAGATTGTTTCGCTAGTTTTACTGATAACGCTGATTGGTTCAGTTTTTCTCCTGAAGCTTCAGAAAGATACTGATTCACTTGGAATTCTTTATCAAAATAATATAGATTTGTGCCAGCTAAAAATTCTTCTTTATTAGCTGCTTGTTTCAAGGTTACTTCTGTTCCCCCCACCATTGCTGTTACGCTTTCGGGCGCTTCTGAAGCTAACAAATCAAGCGTGGTGCTTCGTTCATCAACAAAGTCTTTGTAACTTCCTTTTGTCGGTTCGATAGTAACGGTCAGATTCCCTTTTTCGTTTGATTTAGGGCCTTGACTATTTATTTTAGTCGTAGCTGATTGCCCAGCTTCATAACTAGTTGAAATTCCGTCATCTTCATACATATTAAAAGAAGTGGCGCCATTTGGATAAATCAAGAAAGATCGTTGATCTCGTTGGATTTCCTTTGGATTGTTGTTTGGATTCGTCATTGGGATAATACTGCCATCTTTGACGAAAACGGGCACCTTCCACAGCGGTGTTTTT
The DNA here is from genome assembly GCF_051712085.1 of Enterococcus sp. DIV1537a. Classification (NCBI taxonomy): domain Bacteria; kingdom Bacillati; phylum Bacillota; class Bacilli; order Lactobacillales; family Enterococcaceae; genus Enterococcus; species Enterococcus sp. DIV1537a. The sequence continues at coordinate 1,638,815 of NZ_JBIOOE010000001.1, forward strand.
ACTCCATTTAAGATACGGCCACCTTGATATTTTTCGCCTGTAAATAAGTCAACCCAGACTTGTTTTTCATCTGGTAAGTAGATTCCATCACGGATTGAATTTCCTGCCTCATCTTGATTGCCATTATAAATTGGGGCAACGAGTAAATTGGGTCCCCACATATATTGGTATTGAGAATCTTTTGTATATGCTGTTCCTTCATTAGGAAATTCTAAAGCCATAGCCCGTACCATTGGTAGTCCATCAACTGATTCCTTGGCAATACTGTAGTTATAAGGCATCATCATTGATTTTAATTTTAGATACGCTCGGTTCAAATCTGTGGCTTCTTGATCAAAAGCAAATGGCGTTTTCGGATTGGAGCCCCAGCCGTCCATATTTAGCTGTACTGGTGTAAAAGTTTTCCATTGGAAATCACGTATGTTGACCTCTTTATTTTTTCCACCAAAAATTCCATCCATATCTGAACCAACATTTGGTTGGCCAGACAATGAAGTCCCGATATATGTTGGGATATGGAAGCGAATATATTCCCATTGACCACCCGTTTGATCGCCTGTCCAAATACCAGCGTGCCGTTGGGTTCCGGCCCAACCATCTAATGAAACAATCATCGGACGAACTGCGCCGTCTGTTTCTTTTACAAAAACATTTGCAGCATCTTCTACACCATTTAAGCCAAAGGAATACCCATACCCGACCCACGCCACGTCAGTTTTGAGGGCTTTAACACCAGCGACACTAACTTCTTTCGCAATATCCCGTTCTCCTTTTTTAGGATTTTTAGGATCCGCTGGATGGAGATTAGATTGGGTCCACAGCCCCACTTCAACACCATTGGCTTGAGCATACTCTGTAAATTCTTTTAAGTTTTGTACATCGCCGTCCAATGAATCTGTTTGGCCATAGCCAGCACCGTAGCCGTCATTTGGCAAGAACCATCCTAATGGCATATCGTTTTTCTTATACCGATCAATAACTGCGCGTGCAGAAAATTGATAATTCTCTTTTTCTCCATTTAAAGATTCTAGCGTGCCATTTAAGTTTCCTAGATCGCCTGGTTGGTATTCTTTGTAAAAATTACCATCTTCAAACTTAACTGCTCCCGCGGTTCCTTCTGCTACTTTCACCCAATAGTCCCGATTATACGCGTTTAAATGCGCTTCATAGAACCCGTATTCTGGCATCAAAGCTGGTTTCCCGGTTAATTCATAGTAATCTTTTAAAATACCTGCTGAGGAATCATTAAAGAAATAAAAGGCATCAAAATCTGTTCCTTCGTGCGTTGTTGTGGTTGTTTGTGGATCATGACTTCCAAAATCATAGTTGCCAGGTTTCCATGTATTTCGAACAACGCCATACCCTGCAGTTGACCAATAAAATGGGTTAGGCGATGCTACTCCGCCATCTACCCAATTGTTCGTATTGACAATCTGGATAGCTGTTCCTTTATGCGTAAATCGACCATTTTGAGTTCCTCCGCCAAAATAATTTTCTTGACTACTTTGTTTTAACGTTTGTGTAGCTTTATCATTTTTAAAGGATAGCGGAGCGGTTTCTTCTAAAATGACTTGATTCTTTTTCTTGTCTAGAACCTTCATTAAAGCGCTTTCTTTTTCGAATATAATTTTTAAACCATTATTTTCTAGAATAAATTGGTTTCCTGAATCTGTGACGTTCGTTTGCTCAAAGGCTTGTGTTCCATAGTCAGCCATTGTTTTAGCCGTAATTTTCGCAACATGCTTTGGATCATTTGGCGTTGGATATTCTTCAAATTTACCAGTTGGATCTAGATGATAGCGAAAAAGATGGTCGTTTAAAATACTAATTTGTGCTTTTTTTCCAGAAGCATACGTAATGACAAAGTTTTTCTCCGCTTTTTCAATCGCCACAATTGCTCCGACTGACGTTGCTGAATCAGCTACGTCTTCTTTTGCTGTTTGCTCTTGCGCATCAACCACTTGAGAATCCATCGTAACAAACGAATGGAACGCCAATACAGACGAACTCACTAATAAAAATGTCAACCAGTGCTTTTTACCGTAAATTTTTTTACCCTGATACTCTTTGTTCATTTTTTCCTCCTTAAAATTGCTCCCCATAGAATAGTTCCGACACAATTACTCACAAAATCCAAAATCCAACAAAGTTTTATCCAGATGAAAAGTCATAACGATTTTCTTAGTTTACTGAGACTGTTAGAAAGTCAGTTTCAGTAAACCCTTCATAAACACATCCTTTCAATAAATTATTAAATGAAAACAATCCATTTTCATCTTATATAAAAATTTTAGTACAGAATCACAATTTCCTTATGAATGCGCTTTTATTTATTGACTACCAATTTTTCACTTTTTTAATAACATAATTATCGTATGATGGTTTTTTTGTGTTTGTCAACGGTTAATTATAGCAGCCACCATTAACAAGTATTAAGCCTTGATAAACCTGTTAATTCACTTATAATGATGATTTTATTACGAAAATATCTACATCAGAAAAAGAAAGACTTTTTTCAAAAATCTAATACCTGTTGCTCAAATTTAGTCTATTTAAAAATAATCAACACCCTCCTGCTCAGCAAGAGAGTGTTGATTACTCGTTTTTTTAGTGATTGATTTGACTTGCTGGTGTGAAAAGCAAACTAATGATGATGCCAACTATCAGTAACGCTAGCAATATAAAAATTAACTTTCCAAACCTGTGATAGGGATTGATCGAAAGCCCAATTCCATAAACTTTCGGAACCCACAAAGGAGGCGTTGGATTATCTTTTTGATCTTTATAGGCTATCTTTAAAATCTGCCACGCAAAATACAACAATGGTAAAACCATAATTACCCCAACTATACCTAGCCATTTTGCTAATAAATCACTGGTATGCAAAAGACTGATTGTCAGAATTGGTACAAACAAAAGAATAAAGCTAATTGTGGCTCCCACTTGTGCTTGCTTAAGCAGTCGTCTCTCACGGAGAGTAAGATTCGCAAACATTCCATCCATCCTTTCATGGTTTTCAGATTAAATCAACGAATCACTAAAAAACTAAATTAACTGCGAAAATCAATGACCATTCGCCCGCGAATTTTTCCTTGTTCCATTTCTTCAAAAATAGCATTAATTTCTTCTGGTTGGCGTGTTTGACAAACAGGAACAACTTTTCCTTCTGCACCGAATTGGAAAGCTTCGCTTAAATCTTGACGGGTTCCAACTAACGATCCGACTACGTGAATGCCATCAAGAACAAGACGTGGAATAGATAAATCCATTGTCTCAACAGGCAATCCAACGGCGACAACCGTTCCTCCCGCACGGACTGCATCTACTGCGCCATTAAATGCTGATTTAGCTACCGCAGTGACTACTGCTGCATGGACACTACCAATTTCTTTTTGAAGTTGTGCAGCAAAATCAGGATCTTTAACTGGATTAATTAAAAGATCAGCACCCATTTCTTTCGCAAAAGCTAACTGATCATCATTCACATCAACAGCTACTACTTTTGCATTAAAGACATGCTTGGCATATTGTAAAGCTAGATTACCTAGCCCACCTAATCCTGAAATCATTAGCCATTGACCTGGACGAATCCCAGATTCTTTTATCGCTTTGTAGGTTGTTACCCCTGCACAAGTAATAGAGGAAGCTGGCTCTGATGCTAAATTTTCTGGCACTTTCACTGCATAACCGTCTGTGACGATGCATTCTTCGGCCATGGCACCATCAACTGTATATCCAGCATTTTTTACTGAACGACAAAGCGTTTCTCGACCAGAAGTACAATATTCGCAATGCCCGCAGCCTTCATAAAACCATGCAACAGATGCACGATCACCAATTTTTAAACTAGTAACGTCTTTTCCAACCTCCGTCACAATCCCAATTCCTTCGTGACCTAAGGTACAACCGCTAACATCGCCAAAATCTGCATTCTTAACGTGTAAATCCGTATGACAGACACCACAGACTTCCATTTTCAACCGCGCTTCATTATCTTTCAATGGACGCGATTCTTTTTCAACAATTTTTGTTGTTTTTCCTTTTGCTGCGACAATTGCTTTATACATGGTTCTTTCCTCCTTGTTTCCATTGTGAATCATTGAACAATAATAGTATAATACTACTTTCCAAAATAAGGAACACCAATGACTTGCGTAAATTAACGCTAATTTGACAGTTTATCCTTGCTAGACAGCCCTTCTTCCCTTATATCATAGATAATTCATACTAGCATGATTTTTTCTGCATAATTGTCAACTATTTTAAAGGCAGGTTTTACAACCTCATTTTTCCCTTCTTTTTTCCCAAGATATAGCAGACGGTACCTAAAATAACTAGAATTAAAAAGGCCATGAGGTACTTAAGCCAGTAAAGGTTTTTGGCTTTATGATCAACAGAACGCTTATTATACTGATCAGCTTGCTTCTTGTTTATCGTGAAATCTTTTGAGAACGTCCAGTTCCCCTCATGATTTTTCAACTTAATGGTATAGGTATAGTCTCCAGGTTTAAACGAATCTTTCAGTAAAATAGGCAGGTCAAACCTTGTGTTTGGTGCAAAACTCAGATTATTTTTCTTTTCGTGAATGATCGTTTTGTTTGTTCCTTTTTCTTTAACAAAAAAATCTCCTTCGACTTTTGACAATAACTTCCGCTGTGGATTTTTAATTTCCATCGAAACAGTATTGTGGCGGTTAATTTGCCCAATTTTAACAGAACCACTTTCCAATTTTGCAGGTATGGTCTCTGCTGTTTCATTCACCCGAATAGCAATCGTATGCATATAAACATTTTGAATTCCACCCTTGCTTTGGTCCCCAGCTATCTCTACAGGTCGAATCGTCACTCCACCTAATAAAATTCCTGAGAATAACTTTTCTGGCATCGTTATTTGAAAATCAATCGTTTGTGATTGTTTACCAGGAACACTAATGTCCTTCCTATTGGGACTAATCAAATCACTAAGTACCAAACTCATCGATGGATCTTTTTCAAAGCTACTTTTTGTATAGTCAACTATCCCATTACTATTTGTTGTTGCTGTATTTACCTGAACTTTAAATTTTTGAGGGTTCGGCGTAGTATTGGTTATCGTTAATTTGAATGTATCTTTTTGTTTCGGAGTTAATGTCATATCAAAAAAATTACTGGTTTTGTTATTTTGAGTTGCTCCGAAAACGGGTGTGACTGTATACGCATTCGCATTGTCAATTGTTGCTGAACTATTGGTATTAGACGGATCTGCCCAGGCACGCATCGCTCCACCTAAACAGAGAATAGTCAATATAAAAAGTATCTTTAAAATTCTTTTCAATTTATCTGCCTCGTTTTCTTACATCGTTTTATGTTAAATTCTTAGGCGGGTGCTCCATCGATGGCATTCCAGACGATGGTCCCAGAGTAGGTATTTGCAGCAATACTTTTAGGTATATTTAACGTTGCATTTAAATCGGCTGTCGTGACAGTGTCTGATAAACGGATATCACTTTTATCTAGCGAAATAATGGTTGAAGCATCTGTGGTTAAATCAACGCCCGTAAAGGTACCTTTTTCAGAAGATCCGTCAGGTTTTTTAGTGTCTAAATGAAGTGTCATTCCGTCTAAGCCAGTGACACCTTTTCCTTTATCTTCTAAATTCGCTGTCAGATACCAACCTGTATTCGTTGTCCCACGATTATCATTAATGATAAGTTGCGACTTGCTTTGATCTGGTTGCGTATGATCTTGGCCGTCTTTTGTCACCGTCCCAAAGTTAATTTGTGCTAATGGTGTAATGGTTAATCCGCCACCCAAAACCGACACATTCGCTGTGGTATTGGTATTATCAGCCGCATTCACAGTTTGTTGTCCAATTAAAAAGATCCCCGTTCCTAAAGTGACAGTTAAACCAATTATTTTTTTATTCATTATTTTTCCTCTTTTCTTTATAAAGTCCAACGATTAATGTACTTCCGAGTACCACGATTCCTAAAAGCGTCTCTTGAGACGTAATCTCGTTTGTTTTTGGTAAAAAATTAGGTTGTCCTCGTGAAGTTGGCATATCGTTAGTCTGCGGTATAAGCTCATTGGGATGTGGAACAATATCCTCACTCTCTTTCACTATTACCATGACTTTTGTGCCAGCTTGTGCGTCAGTTGTCTTGTCTTCAGCTTGTACTTGAATTGGCAAACCGAGAATAAAGGCAACAAACAATAAATCATAGATAAACCATTTCACAGCTATTCCCTCTTCCCTTACGGTGTTGCTTCTAAGTTCCAAATTAACTGAGCTTCATATTTACCAGCAGGTGTGACTTTTGAAATAGTTAATGTGGGCAATAATTGTAATTTCGTCAAAACTTTTTTATTTTTGATAGATTGGTTACTTACGCCAGCTACTAATTGTTGCTCATCGTTAACCATGATATTTTGCTCAGTTGTTACATAATCGACTGACTTTGGATTTAGCGTGAGATCAAGCCCTGCGTCTTTCCACGCTTGTGTTTTCTGATCATTTAAATTATAGGCTACTTCAAGCTGCCAGCCAGTTGTCCGATTAGGATCCCCCGTATCTTCAATGTTCATCTCACAACTTTTTAATGTCTGTGTTTGATCTTGGCCATTAAATTTTACATTCTCAAAAGGCATTAGTTGTTCAGATAAGTGATAAAAGTCTAGACGATTAGAGTAATAGTAGGTCCAATCAACGGTAATACTTTTACTAAAACCTACTATTTTAGAGATATCATAAGTAATTCTATAGATGCCCGCTACTTCATCGTTTACCTGCTTAGGCGTATAGCGAATCGTTATCTTACTATAAGGAATGGACTGTCCATCATTATCTGTTGCACTATCAAAAAGACGTTTTGGATCGAAGGGCGTCCCCACAGAAAAGCTGTCGTTATGTGCACCAATATGAGCTGAAGAGGGAATGACTTCTAGTGCAGTCTGCGCCTCCAATCCTAGGTATTTATAATCAATTTCATATTTACCAACCACTTTTGTATCCACTGCATCTACTGGGACCTTTTGCTCTCCGTCCAGTTTATATATGGTGACACTTACGTCTCGAAAATCACCTTTTTTACCATCTGGTGTTTGTAAGCTAGTCACTTCACTTTCTGGTTGCCATTGAGTATATTGATAAATCGTATCTTGAGATTTAACTTTAATTTGCGCTTGATCAATGTGCACAGCTAAACTTTTCTCATTTGAGTAGCTTTTAGATGTATCATCAACATCAAGAATTCTAAATGTTAATGTGTAATCTCCTGAAGTTGGTAAAGCATCTGCTAAACAGTTAAAACTAACGCAATCATCTGTGACTGGTAAATTTTTTAAATCTTGCTCCCCAATTTTATGAAAATCAGTTTGGGCAGCACCTGAAATTTTTTCTTCAATCTGAACTTTTCTAGTTGTCGGAGCCTTAACGGTTAGTTCTACTGGTATCTTTTGTTGTGGGTGAAATGTTGTTTGACCTTTAACAAAAGCTACCTTTTCTAAACTTGGCACTTGGTAGGGATCTGTTGTGACGCGCATATATGTTTTATCTGTGGGCTCTTCAGAATCCGTTCCTGGCGGGTTGACTAACGGCAGCCCACAACCATCTTTGCCACTAAATAAATAGGTTGTTAACCCGTTTTGTTGTTGTGAAGAGACATTCACATTGGCCTTAGGATCAACTGTGTGAGTATGAAAATTAACTACACGCGCAAACCGTTGAGCAACATACCCATCTGTCCAATTAAGCGGATTGTCTTGTCTTTGGTTCATCGTAAACTTTGGTGATAAAAAATCCCCTGGTAACATCGTTTTGCTTTCAGGTATTTCAGGATATTTAGAGGCATCTTGGGTATTGTAATTGGATAATGGATTGTCTTTATCACCGCTGTCCCATGGCGAGATATAAGAAGACCAAGTAGCCACTTTTCCGGTAATTCCAGTGATAATTTGATGATTCAAATTATTTGGATCTTGCTTTGCTGCTGCCGCTAAACTTGTCGCACGTAACCACATGTCTGCACTAGCCGTTACCATATTATGATTAACTGTATTCGTTGTATCTGAAAATCTACCCAATTCATACGTCCGGCCCAAAAAATCTGCCGATAACGAAAATTGATCACTCTCATTACCATCCGACAAAACATTTGATACAGGTAAGCGATGTTTCGTTAAACTTTTATTGAGGGAATAATCCTTCGAATCGCCATATTTCATCAAAGTTGCCACATCTAAATCAAAATGAAGCTCAAATGTTATTTTAGTTTTATCAGGTTCATTACTCCAAATGTCATAAATTTTCCCAAGAGACAAATCAATAGAATCTCCACGTTCACAAAACATCACCTGATGCTCAGTATCAACCCCACTATAGTCTTGTTCGGGATCACCCCACCCTGGTGAACCATCTTCTGAAAAACCGTTAAACGTCCGCATTCCTTTTGTGTTGATGATTGATATTCGTGTATTTTTTTGTCCACTAATTGAATAAAAATTTTCTGGATTATCCGCAAAAGCCTTGTCATAAGCCGCTTTAAAATTATCTGCACTTATATTTTCTGGTAAATGAAACATCAGACCATATTGCATCCCATCGGTATCGAAAGCAAGAGCAGTAATTTTTTGTGTATGAGAAGTGTCCACTGTTCCGGATAATTTTACGTGTAATTTTCCTCCAAATGATCCATCAGGACCACCACCATCGTCATGGCTTATCTCCATTCCATAAGGTAAATCAGTTCTCAAATCAATGGCTATCCCTCCCGCTTGATAGAGTGAAGCTGCCTCACATTCTTGAAAATGCACGCTCAAAAAACAAGAAATCGTTACCAATAGTAGACAAGAGTAAAAGAAATAAGCAATGCTTTTTTTTCTTTTGTAGGTTGGCATTTTCATTTTTAATTGTTCGTTGATTTTTTTCATTGCTTACTCACCTTGACCTTTTTTGGAATTAGAAACTAAATAATAATTATTCTAACTACTGCTAGCTTATCAACATTGAAATTGCTTTGCCACACACAATTAATGTATAAGGCTGTACATTAATTGTGATGGCCGCTTCTTATTGCGCTTGTGTTAACATATCAATACAAAAATTTAAAGAAAGTAGACTACAATGAACCTAAATTTTACTTTTGGAGGTCCATAACATGTTTCCATCCTACCTAACGAATGAGCTAGAAATTTTATTTTATATAGTGAAGCGAGCTCATACGTCATTAAATGAAATTTCTTCCAATTTAAAAATTTCAAAAAGAACGGTCAAGGAAAATCTGATAAAAATAAATCAAGAATTCGAGGATACTTATCAAATCCAACATTTTATTGTCTCTAACAATAATGGTATTGTTTGTGTAAATCCAGCGTACCGAAAAAGCGCGGTCGAATACGCCTACACGTTAAAACTCAATCTTTTAAAAAACAATGTACAATTTAATTATTGCGTACAATTGGTCACACATTCTTCCATTGATAAAAACGAATTAATTAAAGTTTTATATATTTCTGAACATTATCTGGTAAAAATCACGAAACAACTGAATAACTTTTTTAAAATTTTTGATATAGTAATCGTTAGTATTAAGGGTATTTATCAATTAACTGGCAATGAATTATCGATTCGAGTGTTTTCTTTCATTTTCCTACAAGATTCCTTTCAAGAATTGGCTTGGCCTTTTTCTAAAATAAGTCTTGAAGAAATAAAAAAAAGTCTACCCGATGAACTTCTTGAACGATCCTATAAAAATGTCCGAATGAAGAAAAGAGCGTTTTATATTTTATATGCGATATTTAAAACTAGAACAAGTGCACAAAACTTCTTAAAGATGCCGCACTCTAAAAACCTGCATTCTTTTTTTATTCTGATCAATCAATACAGTCATGTGACTTTATTTTTTCTTGAACACTCTTTCGCTGACATTCAATGCGAAACAAGAAAAACTGAAATTTTATACTTTAATTTTTTATCTCGCATTTTTATTCCTTATATCTTTTCGGAAAAGCAAACGAAACAAATAGAAAAATTATTTATAGAATCTAACCATCCTTATTGTGTCTTATCAAAAAAATTATTTAAGCAAGTAGCCTACTTACTGACAAATCAGCATGATTATCAATACGTTTACTACCTTTCTATTTTTAATGCTTGGTACTTTTTAACGGAGGGCAATTATTATACTTTTTTAACACTTTATTTACCGCAGCCAGAAATTTGTACTCCGTCAGATGTGGCATACTTTAATCGAATAAAACGAACGGTGGCAAAATTAGTTCACCAAGAAACGCATTTAGAGTTACTCAGTCAACTGCTTTACACATTGTCTGTGTCCGAAAAAAAAGTACAAGTGAGAATCTATTTACAAATTATCAAAGATTTTTATGCAAGTTATTTTATTAAAACACGGTTATCCTCCTTATATAATACAAACGCAATCTCTATTACCGAAGACTTCACAAATGCGGATATCATCATCACAGATTCCTTCGAAAAAGCTACTTCTAATCAAGATATTTTCTACTTAGATTCCATTGAAAATGAAGAAAGTTGGCATGAGCTTACAGAATTTATTCAACAAAAATATATGGCTAAACTTAATGTTGGCTTATGATTGTGAGTTTTCTTAAAAAGAGCAAATTTGAAAAAAAATTTTAGAGGTGTATACTAGCAGAGGAATAATTTTTTAGCTTTTAATAAATTTTTAAAGAAGGAATGTTTTGTGAAATTATCTATCAAAAAATTTTTTGAGGTCTTCTTAGAATCGTCTTGGGCGTATAGTCGTCCTATACTAACTTTTGATACAAGACAGAACTGGTTTGCTCTTGTTCTTAGTATCATTATTGCAAATGCTGTTGGTGCTGTTCTAACAATAGTCTTTCCTTTCGCTTTTGTTTTAGTAAATGTTGGTAGCTTTTTGGGCACTGTAATTTGTGTCTTGCCACGACATGGCTCTCCACAAAGAAGTGCCATAGATGGTATTTTAATGATTTTTCTTGGTGCCAGTCTGGGGATACTTTTACAGTCGTCAAGTATATTCATTATTTTATTATTCGTCCTTGGTTTGTATTTTTCAGGGATTGTAAGAAACTTTAGTATTGGTCTGTATATTCGATGTCTCTTTGGGACCATTTCTTTACTAGCTGGTGCGCAATTAAAAGGCAATTTGTCTATTGGTCAAACTTTTGAAGGTCTGGGTGCAATAATTTTAGGTATGTCCATCCTTTGTTTGTTCTATTGTCTTTATTCTAAGCCGCAAAATAATGAAGCACGAAAATTAGTAGCCGATTTATATGAACAATTATATTTATTAGCACAAGGAAAACCCGCACGCTATGTCCATTTCAGAATAAAAGTACGCGAATCTGTTGAAACGATGCCATGGGTCAATCATCAAAAAACACCATGGATTTATCCCTTGGTTTCACAAGCAGATGCAATTGCAGGCTCGTTAGATTCAACCAATGCAGCTGAAAATCTTCCTGCTTTAAAAGCAATTCTACTCTTTTTAAAAGGAGAACAATTAACCCTGCCTCTTCAAGAATTTGCTTCAGCAAACACCGAAATAAAATCAGCAATCCTTTTGATACAAAACAAACAAACCTCTAAAAAAATCTCATTTAAATCTTTCTTACCCACAAAAGAAGGACTTGCAGAAGCCAAAGAGATCCTTCATTCTTACAAAGGCAGCTCTGCTAGATTCGCAATTCGTTTAGCTTTAACAGGTTTAGTGTGTCATTTTTGTTCGCTTATACTTAATTACATGTACCCTTTGCCTTTAGCTAATCACGAATTCTGGGTAGTTATTTCTGGTTGTTTGATGGTTATGCCAGGTTATCATGGTACACTCGGCAAAATCACTTCAAGAACTATTGGTTCTATTTTAGGTGGTTGTTTAGGCATCTTTTTGTCTCAATTAATTGCTAACTTAACAAACCTAAATCCTTTATGGACAATGCTATTGTCTTGTTTGCTAGTTATATTGTATGAAACCGTCCGTAAATTAAGTCAAGCATTTCTAATGCTAAGTGTGACCACTTGGTTAACTTTCACATTAGGTGGTAGTTCTGCAGGCTATACAAGAGTTTTTGATGTAATTATTGGTGCGCTGATTGCTTTTGTTATGTTTTTTATTTTCCCAACATGGCATAGTCAAGTATTACGTAAAAATATCAATAGTTGGTCAAAAACGATCAGCTCTATTTTGCTAGCGTTAATCAATGAAGAGACCACGTTACCAAGTGATGCTTGGGTACTAGCTTATCGAGTACAACGTAGAGTAAACTATTCTATTCAAGAAATTGTTCTTGAATCTCCTATTTATAGTAACGATGCCTCTGCTGAAAGCTTAATGCAACAAAAACAACTAAATGATCAACTGTTGGAAATGCAAACTGCTATGGAAGAGCTTCTTTTAGAACTTATGAAAACACAATACTACTTAAAAAAATTAACGCCAGTTAGGCCGGACACACTAAACACTGAGTTATTTAACTATTCACAGCAAATACTTTCACTCACGAATCCCAAAAATAATCGACTAATCAACCAGTCCAAACAATCCATTTATTTTCCTCAAATTGAACAATCACTGGTAATCTTAAAAAATTCTACAGCTAATTTCTTTTTAGCAAATATCAAATGATTAAATAGACAAAAAGCCTAGGAAAAATCCAAAGGGAATTTTTCCTAGGCTTAAAAGTTAATAAACTACTGGCAGAGTAATCAATGAAAACAACCGACCTAATCGAGCAGAAAACTTGGTTTTTGTAACGGAATACCCCTGTCCTGACTCCGTTACACCGACTCAATTTTATAAACTTATCTGTCTAACATTCACAAAAAACTTTTTTTTCATTTTCTGTGAGGATATCATTCATTCGGCCAGATTTAAATCCTTCTAAGTCAAAAGTTACATAATTAAATCCTTGTTTTTTAAGATAATCTGCAATTTTTTCTCTGTTTTCTAATAACAGAGAAAGTTTGTCTTCTGGAATTTCAATCCGTGCTAAATCATGATGTGCTCTGACACGGACAATTGGAAAACCTATTTCCCGTAAATATTTTTCACTAGCAAATACTTGATCAATAGCTGAGCGTGTTAACTTAATGCCATAAGGAATTCTTGAAGCAATGCTACATGAGGCAACTTTACTCCAATTGGAAATACCTGCGTCTTTAGCAAGTTGACGTATTTCAATTTTATATAATTTAGCTTGTTGTAGCGGACTGATGACCCCTTCTTGATCTCTTGCTCTTAATCCAGGACGAAAGTCAGTATTATCATCCATAATCATCCCATCGGCCAGAACATCAAATCCCTCTTTCTGAATAGCCGAACGAATAGTTTTATATAATAATTTTTTACTGTAGAACCAGCTATTAGGGTTATTTGCAACAATTCTATCATCCGCTAATTCGCTCATTTCAAGGCCTAACACATTTGCTCCCAACCCATTAGCTAAATCAACCGCTTTATCAAACTCATCATCAGAAAATAATTCTGAATTTACAACAACCGCAAGTACATTTTCAGCACCTAAAGTGTCCAAAGCTTTTTTTAGCAAGTAAGAGCTATCAATTCCACCTGAATATGCAACAGCCAACTTATCCATTTTTTGTAATTCGCGAACTAAATTTTGTTCTTTCGTTTTCATGACAGACATTTAAACCATCTCCTATTGATTTTCTTTTACATAATTAATTATAGACATCTCCACATTAGAAAAAATCACGATTCATAGTATCAATTATTGTCAATATTTGTACACTTAATACCGTTTTAAATGTTGTAACAAGTTAGCATTGGCTTCTATCTCTTCTTTTGAGTACCTTGTAACAGCCGAATCAAACAATAAAATGGAATCAGCTTCCTCGCAAATACTCAAATAGTCATGGGTGGAAAGGATAATTGTTTTACCAAGTTGATGCAGATTTTTTATTATCTTTTTAAATAATTTTTCCGATTCTTTTGTCAACCCAGCAAACGGCTCATCTAATAAATACACGTCTGGATTCATTACTAACAGACTAGCAAAAGCCACTTTTTTCTTTTCTCCTCCCGATAATTGATAAGGTACTTGATTGCTTAAATGGGTAATTTTTAATAAATTCAAACAATCATTAATTCTTTTTGCTGTTTCATGCTCGGATAGTTGGAGCTGTCTAGGGCCAAATGCCAATTCGTCATAAACTGTTGCATTAAATAATTGTGTGTCCGTCTCTTGAAATAATATACCCAAATGAGCATAATACTTCTTTTTATGAATAGGGTCTTTTTTCCAGGCCGTTAATGATTGTTCCATAAAATAAATCGTTCCCTCGGAAGGTTTTAAAAAACCTGCGAGCAAATTTAAAAAAGTGGATTTTCCACTGCCGTTATCTCCCATCAAAACCAGATATTCTCCTCTGGCTATTTCCAAATTACAAGGCGAAAAAACAGGCTTCGTTTGATAGCGATAAACCAAATGATTTACTCGATACATATTAGTTCCTCCCTAAATAAAGCAACCCCCCGAAAAATAAAAGATAGACAATACTAACCAAAAAATCTTTCGTTTTTAATGGTTGCTTTACTCGATAATATTGACCAGTATATCCTCTTGCTTCCATCACCATGTCCAACTTTTTCCCATACGTAAAAGATTTTAAAGAAATAAGACTGATTAAATTACTACCCGTACTCAACTGGATATTCCCACCAACTGCTCTAGCTTCTACAGCGGCAAGCAGTTGGATTAAGAGATTTCCAAAGAAAAAGATATATTTAATCGTAATATCTAATTGTAAAAGTATTATATTCGGAAAATGAAAGATTTTTAATGCTGCTATAAATTGATTCATGTTGGTTGTTTCCATATATTGACTAATCGCTATGGCTAAAAAAAACAAATGAACAATAAATAATAAACTAAATTGACCTAAAAAAAGATCGGTAAATAGATAATCAGCGGCATCAAAATGAGGATACTAGCTTTTTTGACAATGTTTCGTAGAATAGTTGGTTTTTCAACTAAAAGTAACATGCCTAGGTAGATGCCTAAGAGCCACAAAACAAGAACCTTTTGTGTTGTGCTGATTAAAACAATTAGTAAAAAAGTACTGATCAGTTGAATTGCTGGGTGTATATCACTGAGAATAGTCTTATTGCGTTTCCCACTCACCTGAAATTTATTTAATAAAAAAAGGATTCCTTTTCGATTTTTAAGCATAAAGGTTTCTTTTTTATTAGGTTCAAAGGACGTGGAAGATTCTTTCATCCATTCAGGCATCAACTTTGCCTTCTTCCATTAAATAAACGAAAAATGAGTAAAAAAACGATTATGGCTGTTACGCCACTTAAAATATACCCGAGTGCTAATGGCAGTCCTGGAATAAAGTAATCACTGAAAAGTGCATGAAATGAAAAACCATTCACCATACCTTTTGGTTGTACCGCAGGCAAATGATTCTGTTTTAAATTCTTGACTAATTCAGATAAATCCCATTCACCCCAAGCGGTGGCATGATCAATCAAACCTAATGGACATAAAATTACCATAACCAATAACAGTCTCTTTAATCGCAACAACGGAGTCCTTTTCTTCTTTTCTTCGATAAAAATTGCATCTTTTGACACACTTTTTACAAAATTATAGACACACACGGTGAAGAGACCTTCAACAATTCCTATTACTAACAGATGGACACTCATCATTGCTGGTATAGTTATAGAAAGACCATATGGGCTATAAAGTGGCGTACCATTCGCTTCATGGAATAGTAAGGGTTGGATACCTAATAATACAGAAGTAGAAAATGCCGCAACATTTACACCAAGATACCCAGCTAAGAAAAGACCCATTGTTTCAAATTTTTTTACACGCGTAACTAGCTTATAAACTCCATATCCCACGAATGGCATCACAAACGCCATAGAAAAGGCGTTTGCACCAAAAGCTAATATACCACCATCACCAAATAAACAAGCCTGTAATAGTAAAGCCACCGAAACAGACAGCGTCGCGGCCCAAGGTCCCATCAATAATGCGATGAGAACAGCCCCAACAGCGTGCGCAGTTGTTCCACCAGGTACTGGCAAATTAAACATCATTATTAAAAATGACAAGGAGGAGGAAATCCCTAACATGGTCCCTGTATCTTTTTTTAATTTAATTTGAACGTCAACTTTTTTTACAGCGCGGTACCAGACAGGTACCATAATCGCGCCCATCACTGCGCAAGTTTGTGGGCTTAAATAATTTTCTGGAATATGCATGTTCGTCAGACTCCTATCTTATCGATCAATATAATCAGCTAAATAACTTTGATCGTAAATCACAATTTTTTGTTTTTTGATATCGATGACTTTTTCCTCTTTTAAATCATGGATAATTCGGTTTACGCTATTTCTCGTTGAAATCCCGCAAAACCCCGCAATATCCTCATTAGTTACTTGAAAATCAATTAATATTCCTTCCTCTGTCTGTACACCAAACAAATCAATTAATTGGTAAATAAAAGTACAAACAGCCCCTTTCTTACCATTCATTGTCATATTCTGTAAGGAACTAATACTCTCCGATAATTTTGCTCGGTAGTAATCCCGTACATAATCTTGAAGAACAGCATCTTCTCTAACATATTCCCAAAATACAGTCCTTGGTATCCGATAAAAGCTAGCCTCTTCCGACTCAATGCGGATATTAAAAGGAGCAGATGTATAATTTGATACTTCATCACGTAACAATGAAATAATGTCAGGAGACACAATATACGACAGATTAAATTCTCGTCCATCCTTTAAAATAATACTCGTCTTAACGACCCCTTTCTTTAATACATAGGTGTACGCTTCCTCCAATCCATGATAAGCGAGATAAGTATGGCGTTTTTTTTTGATAATCGGCGTCTTCTTTCTATCTAAGAAAGCTGTAAGATAATCTGACTCCATAATTGTCACTCCTTTGACTAAGTTTCTGTTTGATTCGTTAACTATTATAAACACTCTCACCAACCTTTTGTTAGCAAATGTTACCCACAATAAGGACTGTGTGATTTCTAAATTTCATTATACTTAGTCTCGTAAAATATTACTTAGGAGATGATTGCTATGGTAGAAATTAACCTACCTTATGACAAGAAAATGATTACTGCAAGAATTCCCGATAAAAATTTTATTGGGCTTCTCGAATCAAAAGCTGAACATTTTTCAAATCCATATACTGAGAAAGAAACAGTCGAAAAATCGCTGGACAATCCTATTGGAAGCCTTCCATTAGAAGAATTAGCTAAGGGTAAAAAAGACATTGTCCTCATTAGTTCCGATCACACACGTCCCGTTCCTTCACATATTATCACCCCAATTATTTTGCGTAGAATTCGTTCAGTGAACAAAACAGCTAGAATCCGGATTTTAGTTGCTACAGGCTTTCATCGCCCTTCTACACGAGAAGAACTGATTAGCAAATATGGTAAAGAGATCGTAGAGAATGAAGAAATCGTTATGCATATCTCTACTGATGATTCCTCAATGGTCAAAATCGGTCAACTACCTTCAGGGGGCGATTGTATCATTAATCGCATTGCAGCAGAAGCAGATTTACTGCTGGCCGAAGGGTTTATTGAATCACACTTTTTTGCAGGATTTTCTGGTGGACGTAAATCTGTTTTACCTGGAATTGCTTCTTATAAAACCATCATGGCTAACCATTCTGGAGAATTTATTGATTCCTCCAACTCACGGACAGGAAATTTAACGGATAATCCGATTCATAATGATATGGTCTACGCTGCCGCTAAAGCGAATCTAGCTTTTATTGTTAATGTCGTTTTAGATGGTGACAAAAAAATTATTGGTTCCTTTGCAGGCGATATGGTTGAAGCGCATAAAGTTGGTTGTAACTTTGTAAAAGAAATTGCCCGTGTCAAAAAAATACCTTGCGACATTGCGGTTTCAACGAATGGCGGATTTCCACTTGATCAAAACATTTATCAAGCAGTTAAAGGGATGACCGCTGCAGAAGCAACCAATAAAGACGGCGGTGTCATTATTATGGTCGCTGGTTGTCGTGATGGTCACGGTGGTGAAGGTTTTTATGAAAATATTGCCAATGTTAAAAATCCAAACGAATTTTTAGAAGCAGCCATCCATACACCACGATTAGAAACCGTGCCAGATCAATGGACTTCGCAAATTTTAGCGCGAATTTTAGTTCATCATCATATAATTTTTGTTTCAGATCTTGTTGATCCTGAGCTTATCACTTCGATGCATATGGAAATAGCAAAAACGTTTGATGAAGCGTTAGAGCGAGCATTTGAAAGAGAAGGTCTAAATGCAAAAGTGACTGTGATTCGAGATGGCTTGTCTGTCATTGTAGAATAATGATCCTTGAGAAATCAGGAATAAGGAGCGTTGTATTATGCAACCGAAAGAAATTTTAGGAGCTTTTAAAGAGGGAAAATTATCTTTAGAAGAAGCAACAAACAAATTAAATGGCTTTTGCGAATTAGACTTTGCAAAAATTGATACGCAGCGTAAAGAAAGAACTGGTTATCCAGAAGTCGTTTATGGGGAAGGGAAAACAATTGAGCAACTCATCAAAATTATCAATAGCTTAAGAAAAGAAAATAATACAATCCTAGTTACTCGCGTTTCACAACAAAAAGCCCAGCCTTTAGAGTCGAACTTTCCTCATGGAACCTACTATGAACTTGCACGTTGTTTCGTTATCAACCAAATGGAGACTACAACAAAAAACTATATTGCGATAGTTACTGCTGGAACGTCAGACATGTCCGTTGCTGAAGAAGCAGCAATCACTGCAGAAACTTTCGGGAATCAAATAAAACGTATCTATGATGTAGGCGTTTCTGGCATTCATCGTTTGTTCGCTCACCTAGATGAGATTCAACAGGCTTCGGCGGTTATTGTGATTGCAGGTATGGAAGGCGCACTGGTGTCCGTGCTAGGCGGACTAGTTAGCGTGCCAGTGATTGCCGTCCCTACTAGCATAGGCTACGGCAGCAATTTCCAAGGACTGACTGCTCTTTTAGGAATGCTAAATAGTTGTTCCTCTGGCGTTAGTGTAGTCAACATAGATAACGGGTTTGGTGCCGCTTATAATGCAAGTATGATTAATCAAATAAAGGAGTCTTCACTATGAAAAGCTTATTTTTAGAACCATTTTCTGGTCTTAGTGGTGATATGTTAAATGGATTGTTGCTTGACTTAGGCGGGGATTTAAACAAACTGTTAATCGAATTAAAAAAACTTCCCATCGATGGGTTCACCATTCAAGCCCAACGAATTGCTAAAAGTTGTATTTACGGAACAGATTTCGATGTTCTCCTACAACATGGAAAAAAGGATTACGGTATAAAACACAGTCTCTCTCCTGATCACGAAAATGAACATCATGAAACGAAAGAACATGCACATCATCATAATCATTCTAGAAATTTAAAAGATATTTATACATTAATTGAAAAAAGCGACTTGTCCAATTTTGTAAAAAAACATAGTAAAAATGTTTTCTATGACATTGCAAAAGCTGAAGCTGCTGTTCATCAACAAACAATTGACACTATTCATTTTCATGAAGTCGGAGCAATTGATTCAATTGTTGACATCGTTGGCTTTTTTATCTTATGGGAACAGTTAGAGATTGAACAAGTCTATTCAACGCCAATTACAGATGGAAGTGGTACTATCACAATTGCCCATGGAGTCATGCCAATACCAGTTCCCGCGGTGATGGAATTACGTAAAGAAACGAATTTAATCATTCAACAAGACTTTGAGATAAAAACTGAACTTGTCACACCGACTGGCTTAGCTATTTTTAAAGAACTTAGTCCTCTATTTGTCGCACCAGAACAACGATTAATTGAAAAAATAGGTTACGGATTTGGCAAACGGGAAACAGGCAAGTTCAATGCCCTCAGAGGATCAATCTTTACTGAAACACATAGTAAAAAAAAGAGGACAGAACACCATGACCAAGTTTTAAAAATTGAAACAAATATAGACAATCAAACACCTGAACAGTTAGGTTACGTAATGGATCTATTATTGGAGCATGGTGCTCTAGATGTTTTTTTCACGCCCATTCATATGAAAAAAAACCGAAGCGCCATTCTATTAACGGTTTTAACAACAACAGAGGAAAAAGAATATTTTACAGAACTACTCTTTAAACATACTTCTACAATTGGTATGCGTTTTCAAACAATGGAACGTAGTGTGATGGACCGTTCTTTCAAAATCTTGGAAACACCTTTTGGTAAGGTCCATATTAAAAAAAATCATTATCATGGCCTATTGAAAGAGTCTATTGAATACCAAGATTGTGAACGAATTGCTAAACAATATAATTTTACAATTGAGGAAGTCTATCGCCTCGTCCAAACATTAAATAACAAAACTATTGATTAAAGGAGCTTTATCTTATGTTTCATCATATCTTATCAGAATTTATGGGAACTGCATTAATGATCGTATTTGGGGTAGGTGTTCACTGCGACGATGTCCTAAAACGAACAAAATACGCTGGTTCTGGTCACATGTTTGCAATCACTACTTGGGCTTTTGGAATCTCTGTTGTTCTGTTCGTCTTTGGCGGAGTCTGTATTAATCCAGCAATGGCCCTCGCTCAAGCTATTTTAGGAATGATTCCATGGTCTTACTTCATTCCCTATGTCATCGCTGAAATGTTAGGCGGCATTTGTGGCGCCGTCATTGTTTATATTATGTATGCTGATCATTTCAAGCTATCCGCCGATAGTGTCGATCCAATCGCCATTCGTAATATTTTTTCTACAAATCCGAACCAACGAAATTTACCAAGAAACTATTTTGTTGAAACTTTTGCAACATTCATTTTTTTAACATCTATTTTAGCGATTGCACATTCCTACGAAACACAACTACCCATTGCTGTTGGCTTGCTTGTTTGGGCAATCGGCATGGGGCTAGGTGGTACTACAGGATTCGCAATGAATCAAGCACGTGATTTAGGTCCTCGTATCGCCTATCAACTTTTACCAATCAAAAATAAAACCAATAATGATTGGCAATATGGGTTGATTGTTCCCGGAACTGCACCGTTTTTAGGAGCCATTTTTGCGACACTTTTCGTAAAATTTTTCCTAAAATTCTAATAAACCAACTAAATTTCTAAAACAAAAAAATATATAAAATAGAAGCTAGTCTCTAAATTTCTTCTATTTTATATATTTTTATTTTAATCACAAGATTCTTTCTGTGTCTTAGAGAACAATAATTCAATTTATCAGCTTTTCCAGTAGTCTAATTAATTTTTAGATAGGAAAGACATCTTGGACTATTTTATTATTGATCATACTAATATCTACATCCAGCCATAGCTTATCGTGTAAGCGGAAGTTAAAATCATAATTAGTCTTGTAGCAAACTTTTGTATTACTTTAAAAATCCAAAAAGTATTTTTTTAAAGTATCGTTTCTAAATCTAGCAGATCTTGCCTAACTAGTAAAATAGAATTGGAATAGTAAAAGCATTGGAAAACTAATCAGAAAATCTAAATAGCCATAATGAGCTTCTTAGTTTTTATGCACGTAACTCCTTAGCGATTTCAGGGTTTACAGGAAATTTCGGCATTTGACCATTAAAATAATCAATAATGCTGTTTGCAGCCTCTATACCTAATGATTCAATTGCCTCTATAGTAGTTCCAGCAATATGACAAGTCAATAAACTATTTTTTGCTGTAAGTAGTGGATTGTTTTTTTCAGGAGGTTCTGGCAAAAAAACATCTACTGCTGCTCCTGCAATAAGCTCTTCGTTAAGTGCATCAGCTAAATCTTGTTCATTAATAATGCCACCACGACCTGCGTTAATAATAAATGTACTTTTTTTCATGTTTTGAAGTTCTTTTTTTGTTATCATATTCTTAGTTTGGCTAGTAAGAGGCATATTGATTGAAATAAAGTCTGCTGTTTTATAAATTTCTGTTAAATTAGGAATTAACGGTACTGGCGATTTTGTAAGATATGGATCATATGCAACAACTTGGACACCCATCTTTTCTGCTAAGCTAGCTAAAATAATTCCAACTTTGCCAAGACCAAGTATAGCTAGCTTCTTTCCTCGAATTTCACTGCCATTCAAATCATATCGACTGGCCAATGCTGGTAGGGATGACCCTTTCACTGATAGACGCCCTTCCGTAAATAAATGATTAGATTTATATAACTTTCTACTTAAGGTCAGCATTGAAGCCACAACATATTCAGCCACAGAATACGCATTTACCCCGTCAACATTTGTTACTAAAATACCTTTTTTTGTTGCTTCTACAACATCAATATTATCTATACCTGTGCCATGTCGTGCAATAATTTGTAACTTTTTTCCGCTATCCATTATCTTTTTAGTTATAGGAGTAGTTCGGACTAATACCGCATCTACGTCTCTAATTTCTTTTTCCATGACCTCTTCATCAGTTGAAGGAGAAATTTTAACTAAAAATCCTGCATCTTTTAAAAGCTTAATTGCTTTTTCACTTATTTTTTCACTTAATAATAATTTTAACATACATGCCTCCATAGAACTTTTTATATACATATAAGCCAGTTTGCTCTAACACTTAGAGCCCTTTTTGGTGATTATTCAGTAAGTTAATCCTGGATTGAAAACACCTAATAAAACGCCAACGAGAGAAATAACAACTAAAATAAGCATGGTCCAAATAGCGGAAACATGTTTTTTCGACATCAACCACCAACAAAACAAGGTAACAAGTATCGTTAATAATCCTGGATAAATACTGTCAATTTTATCTTGCAGTTTAAGGAAAACTTTTCCGTCAGCACCTATTAATTTAAAAGAAGTAGTTACATTTACCCAAGATGCAAGGACCCCACCGACAACCATACTACCAATAACTCCGATAGCAACTCTAACGGCGGCTCCTTCTTTCCCAACTAAGAAACTTACTGCTTTATCGCCAAAATGATAGCCTCTAAAATACAAAAAGCGTTGGCCAAAATAGGAAATTAACGTCCAAACAATAATATAAAATATGGCACCAATTGGCGAACCGCCCGTGGACATTCCTAAGGAAATTCCTAACAAGATAGGAATCAAGGTACCATCAACTAATGAATCACCAATCCCTGCAATTGGTCCCATTAATCCTGCCCTCATATCATTAATGGTTTCTCCATCAATTTCATTCTTACTTGCTCTAGCCTCTTCCATACTAGCAGTCACACCAACAATGACCGTTCCAAGCATTGGATTTGTGTTAAAAAAAGCTGTATATGCTTGAATGGCTTTCACTTGGTCTTCATGTTTTGGATAAAGTTTTTTGATAATAGGAAGCATTGAAGAAAGATAGCCGAACGTTTGCATATGCTGTTGTGAAAAACAAGTTAACGCTCCCCAAAACCATAAATGAAAAGAATGCTTTAACGTTTTTTGATCTAATTTATTTGCTTTCAACTCTTCCATCTCATATGTCCTCCTCTTCGTCATCATTCGTCAGACTTCCTGTTGAATCAACCAGCTTAGTATTGTTTTTAATCAAAGCAATTTTATAAAAAATTACAGCAAAAAGAAGCGCAATAATCGTTATTGAGACTAAATTGAGTTTTAATGAAGCAGCTAATGTGAACCCTACAAAAAAAGGTACAAAATCAATGTTTTTATTAACAATTTGACGTAACAAAATTGCAATTCCCACACACGGAAGCATGCCACCTACAGTAAAAAGCGTTTTCATTGCAAGACCATCCATAGGTAATGCATCTCTCATTGCTGTAACAGCCGTAGCCCCAAAATAGGTTAAAATCACGGTTGGCAAAAAGGAAAAAAGTAGATGAGAAATCCACGGCCAACCAAAATTAATGGCATATAAATGATCAAGCTTGCCTTTTTTTATATCTTTCCAACCAAACGATTGCCAAACTAAATTTAACGCGGCAACAGAATAAAATAATACCGTTCCGATCGTTCCAACTAATGTGCCGACCGATTTAGCCAGGTCGGCTGCAGAGCCGCCAAGTGGATCTAACCCTTTGGTCGAAATCGCCACCATCGCCAAAGGAATCCCGATATATGAAATTGCCCGCACATCAGCAGACACTGTGCCTCCAGGTGTGACCAAAGCAATGTAAACTAATTGCATTGCTACGCCACAAGCGATTCCTAATTTTAAATCTCCTAAAATAATGCCACAAACTAATCCGCCGACTAAAGGACGCCCAATCGTATAATTTCCCACCGCTTGTCCAGCCATACAAGAATTTGAACACAGACAAGCAAATAGGCCTAAAATAGCCGCTTGTATCCAGTTGATTGTCATAATACTACTCTCCTCTTTTCAAAACTTCTAGAATCAGTAACCAAATTTAGCTTTAAAATGCGCCCAAGAACCAATTCGTTGATCAGGTAACAAGGCAAAATCCACTTTGTAACCAGCCTTTTCAATTTCTTCAAAAGCCGCTGCTTCTTCTGCTGTAAAGGATTGGTTATCCCCTAATTTAATTGTCCCTTCGCGATCATTCCCCGGTCCAACATTAATCATTTTTACTTCACTTGGAACAAAATGCCAATCTACCAAAATTTTTTTCATATCCAAAGGGCTCTTTGTAATCAAAAAGTATTTTGACTTAGACGCTAATACTTTATCCTTTACATCAAAAAAATGCGCCATTGTCCAAATAAAGGTTTTTTTATCTTGTGCAGCTGCTTTATATGCTTCCTTTAAAATAGGGTTACTTGCTGCTTTGTCATTCACAGCTATAATGCCATCACAAGGCATTTCTTTAGTCCAACGTAAAGTAATTAAGCCATGAATCATTCGATCATCGATTCGAACAAAAGAAATTGACATGTTCATCTTCTCCTTTAGATATCCTCTTCAGTTATATCGTTTTCAGTTACATCGTCTTCAGTTACAGTTAACTCTCTAATGCCATGACAAGCATCTGCTACTATCATTTTTTTCAAATCAGATAATTCACTAGTTTCTTTCAATAGAAGCGCATTTAAAGCCATTGGAAAATTCACTCCTCCAACAATCAGAGAATTTTCTAGCATTTTTTGCTTATCTAATACTTTACAAATAGTAGCAAGTGGACTCCCGCCTACAATATCAGCCAAAACGATTAGCCTCGTTTCCTGCGGTAATTTTTCAACTTCACAAAGAAACCGCTTACCAAAATTATCGGTAGATTCACCAGGTTGTAAGCCAAACACTCTGACTGTCTCTAACTCATCGCCAGCAAACATCCCTAATGAATTTTTTAACCCTCTAGCAAAATCGCCATGACTAACCAGAACTAAATAAGTCATTTCCTCTCTCCTTTCTTGACATTTCCACTTCAAATTTTTTAAATCACCTCTTTTTAAGAGTTCATAATACAACTTTTATAAAATGACAATACTTGCTTCGTTCGCCTCACACTCCTTTGATAGCATGAATGTTTAACAACAGTACCTTTCTAAAATTAAAGTCATTCACTAAAAAAGTTCTAATGAATTTGACTGTTGTAGCTTGATGACAAGGAACAATGACTTTCTTTATCCATAAAAACATTTAGTTGATTACGCTTAAAAAAATAAATAATATAGCAATTTCCAAAAAAATTTACGTTTGAATAGTCCCTTTTCTAAATTTATTGATTCATTTTTTCAACTATTAGGTTAGCAAAGTCCCAACACACATTCCACCCACAATAGGTGTACATAGTTGTACATTATTCGGAGTTAATCAACTCATTTAAGCTATGGTAAAATAACTATATATCACTCCAATTTTCTAATTATATAGGTCATTCCAGGTCATGCTCTTTTGGATACAACAAAATGAACTTATATCGAATCTATGGTTTTATGCTCTTAATAAATTAAAAAGTAAAGTAGGGATATTTGTATGTCAGCAAAAGAAAAAACGATGAAATATGGATTGGTAGGCTTCTTTTTGGGGATATTGTTATTAGCTCATCTAAATTTATTAGCTGAAAATCTTAGTTATCTTCTCTTAGGATTATTACTTTTACTTGTTGCATATCTAATCTTGGTAAAAAAATTTTATTTTTTCTCAAACTTGATTCCTAAAAATACTACTGATATACATCTAAGTAAAAAATATGGCATGGCTTCTGGCATCGGCAGTTTAGTTATCGGGATTATTTTAATAATTCTGGGACTATTTTTATAGAAAAATAATTACTAAAATAAAACAAGCAGCGAAACCATAAAAAGTACACGAGTTCTTTTCTCGTGTACTTTTTATGGTTACCTGTATAGCCTTCAATTTGTTCCTTTGTTACTTCTTTTTCTTGATAATGCTCTTTACAGTGCTACGTTAAAACAGCAATAAAAATTAATGAAGGGGAATTCAACTCAAATACCAATGATTATTATTTAAGACCGCTTTTCTCAAATAACCCTCATTGATTACGTACTAATCGTGATAGACTCCTCGTTGCCATTTATCTAAAAATTCATCGAAAAAGTGCGCATCTTGTTGTTCTGGATGTTGTTTTTCAACTTGATTAATTTTTTCAATTAGTTGTTCGTTGTCTTCTGTTGGATGATAGTGTGCTTCAATAAAGGCAGCAGCGATATCACAGATCAAGAACTCTCCTGTTATTTTCCCACCGAAACCAATAACATTTGCGTTCAATTCCTCTTTCGCATACAACGCTGTGGTCATATCGCGAACTAAAGCAGAACGGATACCCGGTACTTTGTTAACCGCATTGTTAATTCCAACGCCTGTTCCGCAAATACATATACCCAAATCAGCCTGATTGCTCATTACGGCTTCTCCCACTTTTTTTCCGAAAATAGGATAGTGGGTTCGAGTAAAATCATACGTGCCTACATCTAAAATTTCATATCCCTTTGCTTTCAAAAAATCAGAAACTGCTATTTTGGTATCTGTCACAATATGATCACAACCAATGGCAATTTTCATAAAAACGCTTCCTTTCTATTATTTGTTAAGCCATTTTATTTAACATATCTACACGTATTTGATGACGCCCGCCTGCATAATGACCTGTTAAGAATTCTTTTATTATGTTTTTGGCTAGTTCCGTTCCAACAATTTTTGCGCCCACCGTGATCATCCGAGCATTGTTGTGTTCTCGCGCCATATATGCAGAACGCTCATCTGACAATTCAGCGACAATCATTCCTTTAATTTTAGCAGCAGTCATAAAACTACCTGCCCCATAACCATCAAAAACGATTCCTAAACTTTCAGTATCCTTTAAAACTTCATGAGCAACAGCAAGCGTTGCTTCTATAAAGTCTTCCGAAGCACTTTCACTTTTATCGATTACCTCAACTTTTTCTTGCAATAAGTATTGTTTCATTTCTGCTTTTAATTTTATTCCATCTAAATCTGAACCAAGTATGACACGCATTTTGTTTTCCTCCTTACCTCGTGTATCTACTATTAAAATTCTGTCCCTTTCTTTAAACTCAAATCCCCTTCTCGAAAACATAATAAAACAATATCGAACTTTATTCAACATTTATTTTCTTTTTTGTTTATTATTGTTTAATATTGTGTTGACATCTTTTTGAAAGCGTTTTATATTATACTTGTAAATAAATAATAATATATTAAAGAAACGAGGGGTTCTATGGTTATTAAAACATCGATTTTTTCATTAGATACTACCTATATTTCAAACAAAAAAACACAAGAAGAAGTTTTTGAAGAAGTTTATTTAGACTTGTTAAAAAAGAAATTAGTTACACCTGATTTTCTAACTAATTTATTGGAACGAGAACACAACTATCCGACTGGTTTAAGTTTAACACCGATTGATCCTGCACTACCGAATATCGCCATTCCGCATACCGAAAGTACCTTTGTACGGACGACAAGAATTATCCCGATTAAATTGAAACAATCCTTATCATTTCATAACATGATTATCCCAGATGAAACGCTCTCTGTTTCCTTTCTTTTCATGATTTTAAATGAAAACGGTATTGAACAAACGGGTCTTTTAGCGACTATCATGGATTTTATTAACACGACAGACCGTTCATCACTATTGGCTTTTTTTCAATGTGAAGATAAAGAAGAAGTTTATCGTTTTTTACAAAAAAATTTTAAAGGAGAGATTTAACATGATCAAAATTTTAGCTGCATGTGGGGCTGGGGTAAACTCTAGCCATCAAATCAAATCTGCATTAGAAACAGAATTATCTAAAAGAGGCTACCAAGTTTCTTGCGATGCCGTAATGATTAAAGATATCAATCAAGAGATGCTATCCCATTATGATATTTTCGCCCAAATCGCCAAAACAGATTTGGGTTTCCCAATCACGATTCCTGTAGTTGATGCAGGCGCAATTCTTTATCGAATTCCAGCAATGGCTGAACCTGTTTATCAACAAATGGAAAGTATCATTCACTCTTTAAACAAATGATTTCCTTTTCAGACTAATTACTTACGCTTCACTGTCAACAATAACAAAACTAAGATAAAAATTTTGTTATCTTAGCTTATGAAGGAGAAAATAAATGAATACGATTATTGACCTAGCAAATACAATTTTTAAACCTTTAATTGATTTAGGTGCTGCTCCTTTAATGACTATTGTTTTAACACTGATTGCCCTTTGTTTTAAGGTAAAACCCACTCGCGCATTAGAAGGTGGTCTTAAACTAGGGATTGCTTTAACTGGTATCAGTGCTATTATAGGAATTTTAACTACTGCTTTCTCAGATGCAATGGCCTCTTTCGTAGAACGTACAGGAATTTCTTTAAATATTACTGATGTTGGTTGGGCACCTTTGGCCACCATCACTTGGGGATCTCCTTACACCCTTTACTTTCTTTTAATTATGGTGATTGTCAATGTCATTATGTTAATTCTAAATAAAACGAACACATTAGATGTGGATATTTTCGACATTTGGCATCTATCGATTGTTGGTTTATTTGCTATTTTTTGTGGCGCAAACTTAATAATTGCAACAATCTTAGTTATTTTCATAGGTGTTTTAAAAATTATCAATTCTGACTTAATGAAACCAACGTTTAACGATTTACTTAACGCCCCAGATACCAATCCTATGACTACCACGCATATGAACTATATGATGAACCCAATCATTATGGTTTTTGATAAAATTTTTGATAAGCTTTTTCCTTGGTTAGACAAATACGATTTTGACGCTGCCAAATTGAATAGTAAAATTGGCTTTTGGGGATCAAAATTTGCCATCGGGATTTACTTAGGGATTTTTGTGGGTCTTTTAGCTGGCCAAACACCCACGCAAATTTTTTCTCTATCCTTTACGGCTGCAGTCTGTTTGGAACTATTCTCTTTAATTGGAACTTGGTTTATCGCTGCAGTTGAGCCTTTATCCCAAGGGATCACTGATTTTGCTTCGAATAAATTAAAAGGGCGTACACTTAATATTGGTTTAGATTGGCCTTTCTTAGCTGGTCGTGCTGAAATCTGGGCAGCAGCTAACGTATTGGCTCCAATTATGCTATTAGAAGCCATTGTCCTACCTGGCAATAAACTTTTACCACTTGGCGGAATTATTGCAATGGGTGTAACCCCTGCTCTACTAGTAGTAACAAGAGGTAAACTCATCCGAATGATTATCATTGGAGCAATCGAATTACCTTTGTTCTTATGGTCTGGTACCCTAATTGCACCGTTCGTTACCGAAACCGCAAAAAAAGTTGGCGCTTTCCCAGCGGGTCTAAATAATAATACTTTAATTTCACATACTACCATGGAAGGGCCAATGGAAAAATTCTTAGGATACTTAGTCGGCAATGCATCACAAGGTCAACTCGAATTTATTTTATACGCATGTCTGGCGCTAGTCGCCTATCTACTGATTTTCATTTGGTATGCAAAACAAATGAAGAAGCGAAATATTATTTATGCTCAAAAAGCTCAATAAGGGGAACTAAAAAGAAGAGGTGCATCTGCACCTCTTCTTTTTAGTAGATCACCCTGACAACTTTTTCCAATACTTTAGATGTGTCAAATTTATCTTTATTTGTAACTACCGCTGTCACTTCTTCTAATTGATAAAAAGAATAAAAATCCTGTTTCTCTACTTTAGAAGTATCCATTAATAAATATTTTTCTATTGAGTTATCTAATGCAATTGCTTGTGTTTGTCCTTCTTCAATAGTGGCTGTCATAATTTTATTATCTTTTAACGCATTGCAACTAAAAAATGCTTTATGGAAATGCATTTCTTCTAATGCTTTATTAGCGATTTCACCAAAAAAAGATTTAGTTAAAAGTCGCATTTCTCCACCAACCAAATAAATGGTCAACGCATTCTTTTTTTTACTTAACGTTTCAAACACAGGCAAACAGTTTGTTACTACTCTTAAATGTTTAAATTCCATTGCCTCGGCCAAAAGTTCAATAGTTGTTCCTGGTCCTAGGAAGATAGTTTCTTCTTCGTGAATTAAACTTAATGCTTTTTGGACAATTTCTTTTTTTTCAACACTATTAATAATTTGTTTATCAGCATGAGACAATTCATGTGGACGATATGTATTTAAACTGCTAGCTCCTCCATGTACTCGTTTTAAACGCCCCGCTGCTTCTAATTCTGTCAAATCTCTACGAACAGTCATATCCGAAACATTTAATCGTTCCATAATTTCAGTAACTTTGATTGCCCCTTTTTGATCTACTAGAGAGACTATCGCATTTAATCTTTCTTCTTTTAGCATTTTCATCGCTCCATTGTTAGTATATCTTTTATTCTACGATAAAATACTTACTATGAATACTAAAACATTTCTCCATTTATTTTAACATGAACGACGATTTTTAAAAAATTGACGATTTAGCCTATCTTTATATAAACAGATATCACTTCAACGATTGATTCAGATCTATTTGAGCCTAGTCAAATAGAGATCTAGCATAAAAACTTCCCAGAAAAACATCCCCTACTCTGAGCACCTCTATCCAAAAAAAT
Organism: Enterococcus sp. DIV1537a; assembly: GCF_051712085.1. Classification (NCBI taxonomy): domain Bacteria; kingdom Bacillati; phylum Bacillota; class Bacilli; order Lactobacillales; family Enterococcaceae; genus Enterococcus; species Enterococcus sp. DIV1537a. Next base: position 1,669,759 of record NZ_JBIOOE010000001.1, read on the forward strand.
AGCACATAGGCAAAGACAGGTTACTTATAAAAAGGTAAGCAACCCGCCTTTGCCTATGTTTAAGTAAACGATGTATTTCCCCTATTACTGATTCAAAGTCCTTAAAACTTTATAATCACTGTTTTTCACGAGTAAAACGCTACTTGGGTTATCGGGATAAGCGGCATTACCATCAAATGATACAACAACAGTATTCGTACCAACTTTCGTGAATTGTGTGTATGAGCCCCCAGCACCGCCCACGTTGGCAAAATGTAATGTCAAAGTGTCGCCTTTTGTTTCTACCTCGCGCCAATTTGCCCGCTGATAGTTATGCCAGTCAATTTGAGTTGAAATTTCGTTTGCCGTGTTTTTATACATTCCTTCGTAAAAATCAATCGCTTCCTCTTTTGAAGACCACGGATTGACTGAAATATTTGGGATTTGTTCTTTAGTAATTGACGGGGCACCTACAATTTTTTCAAACCCAGCCCTCAACTCTGCATTATCTGTTGCTCCAAAATACAGATAGCCATAAGGATCTCCTTGATTTTGCATCGTCACTAAAACTAAGGGATGATTGTTAACGATGGTGAATAAATACAAATGCTTTTGCATTTCTGGTTGCGTTTCTCCATCAGAGTAAACAGCAACTAACGCATATCCATCCTTCACTTGTCCATTTTCAGACCATTCTAAATAAATGGGATGCTGATCAATCGCTGGTTGCATAGTAGCATTTCCTACTAGACCATCAGGCGCTTGGACGCCATTGAAATTGATTGAATTTCCTGGTGTATATTCTTTATACGTTTGGTTCATCCGTTGCCCCCAATCAGCCATAAATTGTTGTAGCTGTGCCTTTTTTTGCGCAGACCACAACTGATTTTCAGCTTTACTAGAAGCAGAAGAATTACTTTGAGTCGTACTAGATTTTGACTCCGTGCTCATTTGACTTGCTTGGCTGTTGTTAACGGTAACAGGTGCTTTCATTTCTGATGTTGCTGTCGGCTTGCTTGCAGTGCTATCACCACTTTTGTTGGAAGAACATCCTGATAAAATACTCAATAAAAGACCTATCAAGATTATTTTTTTCATTGGGAATCCCTTCTTTCTGACAAGAATACTGTACTACTTTTCCACTTTTCTCACCAGCAAAACTCGATTAAAAACGACTATGTTTATTTGTTATTTAATTATCAAATTAAGTTGATTGTAAGCATCCCATAACCAAGGATGCACGACTTTAATATCGTGTTTCAAAATATAATCGATATAGAAATATGCGGCATTTTCTAAAGAACAATTTAAAGCTTGTAATAAACCATCTAAGTATGGTGGCTTCCCTTCTTGATCCCACTTTATTTTATCAGCGACAAACAAAACTAAATCTATGTCCGAATAGTTTTTCTTCAATGTTGTATGGCATTCAATAGCTGATAAAATTTCATTGTCTTCAATACCAAAATCCATTTTCGCAATAGACTTAGAAATTTTTTGATGAATTATCATTGGAAAGGCCATTTCTGCTTCGTTTAATTCAATCCCATATTTTTGTGCGACATTAATTCTCTGATTATTTGGATAAACCGCAGAGATATCGTGTAAATATCCTGCAATACTTACTTTTTCTGGACTAGTTAAATATTTTTCACCAAGTTGATAGGCATACTCTCCAGCTTCCATACAATGATAATACGTCTTCTCACAGTTTTTACTCACTAAATATTGTTTAATTTCATTTTTCAACACCTGTTGATGATCCATTTCCACAGTCCTTTCTCATTCCGATTACTCTTCTAGATAAATAAATTATACTCCTTTCATCCTCTAGCAACCTTTTATTTTTTATTAAATAAACAACTAACTAAATTGAAAAAATTGAAACTTTTTGGTCCTCAAATTCGTCTATAACTAATAGGACGTTCAATTTTGTATAACGTGGAGGTGTATTTTTTAACTTTTTCATTAACCAAAGAGGAGTGAAAGTATGCGACATAAGAAAAGAAAATTCAAAATAAACGGGTATGTATTATTTAGTGCGTTAATCCTCATTGTTCTTGTTTTCATTCAAACGTTCCTATTAACTCAACCCAAGATAACAAGTAAAAATGATGATACTACGCAGACATCGACTAAAAATTCAACTGCAAAAAAAGATTCCCCGACCAAGTTAGAAAAGGAATCAACACACATGACTATTTCATCAAAAAAATATGCTTACTCAGCAGACAAAATCAGAAAATATATAACTGGAGAACAACCTTACAAAGGTGAAAAATTAGTATTCTTAACCTTTGATGATGGCGTTAATAATCAAATAACCCCACAAGTCCTAGATACATTAAAAAAGTATAACGTCCACGCAACTTTTTTTCTTGTAGGAAATACCCTAACTTCCGAAAATCAAAAGATAGTGACACGCGAAGTTGCAGAAGGACATTCAATAGGCTTTCATAGTTCAACTCATGATTATGCAACGTTATATCCAAACGGGATTGTCAACATTGAAGAAATACAAGCGGAAATAGCGGACATGGAGAACTCTCTTAAAAAAATATTGGGCGAAACATTTCAAACAACTCTCTGGCGATACCCAGGAGGTCATATGTCATGGGGAGGTACAGAAAAATCTGATGAATTATTCAAACAACTTGGCATCCATTGGATTGACTGGAATGCGATGGTTGGGGATGCGGAGCCGTTAGACAGACAGCCTACTACAGTCGCAGAAATGCTTGCTTTCCATCAACATTCACTTGAGGTTTATCCGGATTATAATATTAGAGTAGTCTTAATGCATGATTCAGTAGATAAGGAATTAACAAAACAAGCATTGCCACAATTAATAGAGTTTTATCAAGCAAATGGTTATCAATTTGGTGTCTTATATTAGAGCAACTAGGAACAACTATAGAAAGTATTTCTGGTCTTAGTCAATGTTGATTTTTTGTTTAATTACACAAAAACGTCTCTATACTTTCTGATGTTGGTAAAAAAACTAACATCAGAAAGTATAGAGACGAAAAAAATAAAAATTTTTAGCCTTCTTTTTTATGACTTAACTATCCTATTTACCACCAAAATCACCATACACATTACCTTCTGCATCAGATATACGTTTACCTTCATCAACTTTTTTAAACTCTATTTTTTTCGTTTTTTTGTCCAATTGACCTGTAATTTCATAGCTCTCTTTATTTTCTTGTATTTTAATATTTTTATATACCTTTTTTTCTGTTCTACTTGTTTTTTTTGTATCTTCATTATTGGGATTAACTAAATATTCTTTTTCAAGCGTCATGGTTTTGTCCTTGTTGAAAAAAATTGAACCTTTCGTTAGGTCTTCTTCCTTTTCAATAATCGTGGTGAGTATTAAAGGAAACGAACTGGCATTCAAAAGATTGCCGTTTTCTTTTTTGTTATTACTACAACCTACCAAAAACATGAAAAAAATAATACAACTAAAATACCCGATTTTTTTCATGATTACTCCCTCCTATTACATAAAGTTAGAATAGCTATTGTTCATTAATATCGACAATTCTTTGCGCCGTGCTTGAACCATTGGTAACGTAGCCTCCATAAGTACAGATATATCCTCTTATGTTTGGATCTTCTCCGTAGTCTTGCCAACGTTGAAGTTTTAGATTTCCTCTAAATTGACCATCATCATACCAATAGTAATTAGGTATACTTGCACCTTTTCTTATTGTAATGGTTTGGTAAATAAACTTAGTCGTTGTCCTACTTAAAGAATAATTTGTATCAGAAATGAATTATCTCTTGGATCATAAGGTGGCACTTTTTCAAACTCAGGAAGTTTTCTCTGTATTTGTACTTCAGGAGTATTCGCAAAGTAATCTACTATCTTGACAGTTATTAAAAGAATCACTACCCTCAAAACTATAGCAAACATAAAAATTATTCCATTCTAATTCTTCCATAATTATCATGTCCTTTTACAATTAATATACTTATTTTATCGTATATATTTTAAAAGGAAAAGAACACTATTTAAATAGCAAACGATTCTTAATTAAGTTTACTACTATTTTCTTGTATTCTTATAGCACCAACAGTCCTGCTATTTATTGGTTACTTGCTAAAATACTTATCTGTGCTCTTTGTATTTATTTCTTTTTGATTGAATATAAAAGACAAAAATCCTGTAACTATGGCCCTGAATAATTGATTTGCCAATACTATCACCCCATTCTGCTTCTTCTCCAATTTCAACTGATATTGACAAACTAACGTAGTTTTTGTTTCTTGATCCAAGCACTTAACTGAAATTTTGGTTTTCAGTACTCCCTCTTTTTATCTTTCTAAATTTCCTCACACCTTCAATTTTCAAAAGATTTCTGAATCATTGTCCAAAAACCTAATTTTCACACTTATGTGACTTCAAAAAAAAGTCAAAGTGATTTTCCACTTAATTACACACAAAAACACCCTCTTGCTGAGCAAGAGGGTGTTCGTTTGTCGAATAGTAAAGATTAACGACGGATTTCTTTGATACGAGCTGCTTTTCCGTGTAATGCGCGTAAGTAGTAAAGTTTTGCACGACGTACTTTACCGTAGCGAACCACTTCAATTTGAGCAACACGTGGTGTGTGTAATGGGAATGTACGTTCCACACCAACACCATTTGAAACTTTACGTACTGTATAAGTTTCGCTGATTCCAGCACCACGGCGTTTAATTACAACACCTTCGAATAACTGGATACGTTCACGAGTACCTTCGACTACTTTCGCATGAACGCGAACAGTGTCACCAGGGCGGAACGCAGGAATATCCGTACGTAATTGTTCTTGTGTTAATTCTTGAATTAATGGATTCATTTTATCCTTCTCCTTATTCCCAAATATTCTTATGGTCACTTCTGCCACAGCGGAATATTGTAATAGTTAGAGCGCATTGCACTCACCAAATTAGTTTACCACAGACAAAATAAGCTGTAAAGAGAATTTTCTTGAAAGTTCCCTTATTTTTGCTCTTCTTGTTTAATTTCCTCTAATAACTTCAACATTTCAGGCGTCATTTCTACTGATTCCAACATGTCAGGTCGACGCAAAAAGGTCCGTCGTAATGATTCTTTTAGTTGCCATTCTACAATTAATTTATGGTTCCCATTCGTTAGCACGGCAGGGACTTCCATATCATTGAAAATAGCAGGTCTGGTATATTGTGGATGCTCTAATAGGCCAGTGGAATGTGAATCCGTTTGTGCAGAAAGATTGTTACCTAAGACATCAGGTAATAAACGGACTGTCGCATCAATCATGACCATTGCGCCTAATTCGCCCCCAGTTAAAACGTAATCCCCCAATGAAACTTCATCTGTGACCATCGTGCGAATTCGCTCATCATAGCCTTCATAATGTCCACAAATAAAAACTAAATGTTCTTCTTGTGAAAATTCCTCGGCCATTTTTTGATTAAACGGTTTTCCTGCTGGATCTAATAAGATGACCCGTTTTGGCTGCTGGTTTGTCTCTTCTTCAATTGCCTTTAGGTTATCATAGATCGGTTGTACTTTTAAAAGCATCCCCGCGCCACCGCCATATGGATAATCATCGACCGTTTGGTGTTTGTTATCTGAAAAATCGCGAAAATTAGAGACATTCAATTCTAATAACTGCTTTTCCCGAGCTTTCCCAATAATTGATTCCCCCATTGGTCCTTCAAACATTCTAGGAAAAAGAGTTAATACATCAATTCTCATCGTCAATCAATCCTTCTGGAATGTCCACATCAATCCGTTGATTTTCGACATCGACTTTTGTAACAACGCCTTCAATATACGGTAAAAGTAAATCTTTTTTCTTTGGTCGTTGGACGACCCACACATCATTCGCACCAGGAGATAAAATTTCTTTAATTTTTCCCAGATCACTACCGGTTTCATCATAAACAGTGGCACCAATGATTTGGTGATAATAAAATTCGTCCTCTGCCAATTCAGCGAGATTGTCTTTTGCAACTTTTAAAATACCGTCACGATATTTTTCAACATCGTTGATATTTGGATGTCCTTCAAAGCTTAAAATGTCAAAATTCTTATGCTTGCGGTGGGACTTCACGACCAATTCAATTGGTGCTTTTTTCTCTTGAAATAGCAGTAACGTTGCCCCTTTTTGATAACGTTCTTCTGGAAAATCCGTTTTCGAAATGACCCGAACTTCTCCTTTGATTCCTTGTGTGTTCACAATTTTTCCTACATTTAAATAATCTGTCACGTGAAAGCCTCTCTTCCTTGTATTTCATCTTTCCTATTCTACCATTTCTTACGCGCAAATTCTATGAAAAAACAAAGGCCAACTTTTCCAGTCAGCCTTTGTTTTTATTAATTCGTTAAACCAGTTAATGTGCCATAAATTAAAAATAAATTCAATAACGTCAAGGCAATTGCAATAATCCAAGCTAAAAATTTCACCCACGCTGGATTCGCAAATTGGCCCATTAATTTTTTATCACTTGTATACATCGTTAAAGGAATAATCGACACTGGCAAAGCAATACTTAGGAAAACTTGCGTATAAAGTAACAAGTCTTCAACAGCCGTTTCGCTACCGCCATAAATAATGACACAGATAATGACTGGCACAATTGCTAACAAACGAGTTACCACTCGTCGTGCCCACAACGGCATTTTTAAATGGATAAAGCCTTCCATTACAATTTGTCCTGACAGCGTACCTGTAATCGTTGAATTTTGACCCGAAGCCAGTAAAGCAATTGCAAAAAGAATACTTAACACTGGGCTAGCAATATTACCAACAATATCTGGATTTTTCAGAGCATCAAATAAATCAACAAATTTACCTAATTCACTGTTGGTTCCATAAAATAATGCTCCTCCTAAAATTAACAACAAACAATTTACGACAAAAGCGACAGTTAATTGAATATTTGAATCCCAAGTAGTGAAACGAATTGCTTTGGCTTTCTCAGCATCATCGTTACGATCAAATTTCCGTGCTTGCGCAATGGAAGAATGCAAATATAAGTTATGAGGCATGACTGTCGCTCCAACGATCCCCAAGGCTAAAAATAACATGGATTTATCTGTCGCTATTTTTGTGTCTGGAATAAAACCTCGTAATACTTCACCGACATTTGGATCTGCTAATGCCACTTCATAAGCAAAAACAAAAAAGATGACTGCAATTAAACAAGAAACAATTGCTTCGATTTTGCGAAAGCCTAACTTTGTCAGTAGCAAAAGTAATAAAACATCAAACGTTGTTATCAACACACCAATTAATAATGGAAAACCAAATAATAATTGCAAAGCAACGGCACCACCAATTACCTCAGCGATATCTGTTGCCATTATGGCTAACTCCGTCACCACCCACAAGGCAACGCCCGTTCGTTTACTTGTATGCTCTCTAGTCGCTTGAGCTAAATCCATTCCTGTCACGATTCCTAAGCGCGCAGCCATACTTTGTAGTAACATGGCAACTAAACTAGAAAGTAAAATCACACTAAGTAACGTGTACTTATATTCCGCTCCGCCAGCAATTGACGTAATCCAATTTCCTGGATCCATATAACCAACAGCCACTAAAGCGCCAGGTCCGCTATAGGCTAACAAAGTTCGCCAAAAGCTTGCGTTTTTAGGTACCTCGACGGTATTATTTATCTCTTCTAAACTAGGTCCATTTGCATAATTAAGCATTTTTTCCGTTTTCTTTTCTTTCATCCAACATCCCTCAATCTATCTTGTTCACACATTTCACTTTTAGGTACACCTAAAACTAGTTAACATAATTATAGTCTTCTTATTCTTCGTTGTAAACTGTTACATTCTAATTTTTTAAGCACTTTCGCTATAAATCGTTTGGTTTTTACCAAAAAATCCCTTACACTTATTTTATCATAGATCGGAGGTTATGAGGATGAAGTTAGATATGGTCGGTATTATCGTCAACGATATGACACAAGCACTCTCTTTTTACCAAACGCTAGGTTTTAACGTGCTGGGAGAAGCTTCGCCCGATTACACAGAATTACAAAACAATGGCGTCAGGATTTCTTTAAATTCACTACAAATGATTACTGGCGTCTATGGGTTTGCGCCTAGTCAGCAAGGCGATAAAATTGAACTTGCTTTTCTTTGTGAAACGGCCGCAGAAGTTGATAACACCGTGAAAAAAATGAGCCAAGCTGGTTACATTGTTTTTAAAGAACCCTGGAATGCACCTTGGGGCCAACGATACGCAATCATTAAAGACGTGGATGCAAATTTAATTTCACTCTTTGCCCCTCTATAATATTCCTAAAAGATGTGCCACTTTCGTTTCTTCAACTCTCTTTCAAAAGATCAGTGCAGAATGGGTCTTAAGTAGGATGTCTTTTCTGTCTCTTTTTTTGTATAATAAACTTATCAAATGATGCGTATCTTACAACTTTGTTCGTTTGCAGAAAGAACAAACGATGTTTTTTATTGATGAAAAGTTATATACTAAAAGTACGATGAGTATAACTAAAGGAGATGAGAAATGTGAGTGTTACCCTATCTAGAAAAATTGTTAATATTATTTCCATTTTGGGCATTGTTGCAACCATAATTGCAACCATCTATTTTATCCGATTAGGTGTCTTCAAGGACATCAATGCACTAAGAGGACTAGTAGGGCAATCTGTCATTCTCGGTCCGATTATTTTCATGTTAATTCAGATTATTCAAGTGGTTATTCCGATTATTCCTGGTGGTGTTAGCTGTGCTGCAGGGGTCTTGATTTTCGGGCCAACAATGGGCTTCGTCTATAATTACGTTGGTATTGCACTTGGCTCTATTATCATTTTCTTATTAGGTCGTAATTATGGGAAACCATTCATTATGAGCCTTGTCAGTGATAAAACATATAACAAGTATATCGGTTGGTTAGACAATGAAAAACGTTTTGAACGATTGTTTGCTTTAGCAATTTTCTTCCCGATTGCACCGGATGATGCGCTTTGTTTAATGGCCGGTTTAACAAAAATGTCTGTGAAAAAATTTACTCTGATTATTTTATTAGCAAAACCTGCTTCTATCTATTTATATAGTCTTGCGTTAATTTATGGCGGTACATTTTTAACTAGCTTACTGGGAATGTAAAATAAATAAAAAAGCGAACGGACTAAATCAAAACTCTGCCTGTGTCAGTTTGATTTAGTCCTTTTATTATGGAATTTTGGTAGAAACTGGGGGACTTTTGATGTTTAGTTATTTTAAAAATAGTATTGTGAATACGCTAGATTTTCTTAAAGGAACAACGGCGTATTTTCGCGACGTGCTCTTGATGCACGGATTTATGTTATTCGTTCTATTGCCTTTATTGACAAGTTTGTCCAAATTGGTACTCAAAGAAGGTGGGATTGATTATATTTCCTACGATAACTTAGGGGCAATTGCTACGCAACATCCCTATGTCCTTTTGACTTTTCTACTAATTGGGCTATTAATTTTACTGGCGCTCTTTTTTGAATTTACCTTTTTATTGCTTAGTGTTTATTTTATTAAGAAAAAGCAACCAATTACTCTAACGCAATTATTGCACGGCACCTTGCTTCAGATCAAAAAAGTTCGAGGAATTACCTTTCTGTTTTTCCTGGCATATTTCTTTTTGATTTTACCATTAAGTGGGTTAACCTTCCGCTCTTATTTATTAACAAGAGTTAAGATTCCAGCCTTTATCTTAGATTTTATTTTTGCAAATCGCGTCATTATTATTATTGGTTTCGTATTGTTAGAACTGATTATCTTATATTTAGCGATTCGACTTGCTTTTGCCCTTCCAGAGTTGATTTTACGTGATGTTGGTTTTCGTGAGTCTTTAAAACGTAGTTGGCAAATTACAAAGCGGCGCTTTTTCCAGATTTTAGGGCAATTTATTATCATTGGAGGAACTGTTTTAGGGATTTTTACGGCTGGCTATTTCTTGATATTTTTAGGTCAAACCGCCGTTGAAACGTTTAAACCTGAGTGGTCTTTACCTAGCGCTGTCATCGCTATGACACTCCTTCAGGTTATGATGCTCTTAAACTTGGTGTTGTCTAGTGTTGCTATTTTTTACATTATTGTTGATGATATGGAGGATGAAGGGATTTTGCCTGACACGCCAGAATGGTTCACCCCGAAATCAGAGGTTCGGGTAGAATGGACCACCTTCAGAGTCGTTCTTTTTTGTTTGATTGCAATCATCTTCGGAATTGGTGTAGGCACCTATAATACGAATTACTTAAGTCATACACCTGACCGAAAACCGGTTACCATCTCCCATCGTGGTGTTAATGGTAACAATGGCGTTCAAAACACTTTGGACTCTTTAATCGAGACCAATAAGGCAAAACCTGATTATGTTGAAATGGATATTCAAGAAACCAAAGACCATCAATTTATTGTCATGCACGATTTTAATTTACGGGCGTTAACGGGCGTTAATAAACGACCAAATCAATTAACACTTAAAGAATTAACGAACATGAATGTCACAGAAAATGGTCAAACTGCTAAAATGGTTTCTTTCGATGATTATTTAGCCAAAGCCAATCAATTAAAACAACGTTTATTAATTGAAATCAAAACCACGCCTCAAGATAGCCCTGATTTAGTACAGCGCTTTGTCAAACAATACCGTGAAAATATTTTAGAAAACGGTCATATCCTTCATACCTTAACCTATGATACGGCGATGGCCTTAAAGAAAGAAGAACCACGCTTTTATGTAGGCTACGTTATTCCTTTTAACATTGTGGGACCACCTAAAATGCCAGTTGACTTTTTTACTATGGAATACAGTACAATGAATCGTAACTTTGTAAATGCCGCTCATCATGATGGGAAAAAGGTTTATGCTTGGACAGCAAATGATGAAGATGTTATGACGCGAATGATTTTTTATGGCGTCGATGGCATCATTACCGATCAGCTCAGTCTACTGAACGAAACAATGAAAACCGATTTAGAAAATCCAACATACTCCGATAAACTGTTGAATTTCGCTATTGGAATGGGTTAAAAAAAGAGCGTGGGACAAAAATCACTTTGGATTTTTGCTCCACGCTCAAAAACTGATAAACGGCGGGAACAGAAGCAACTCCTTCGGAAATAAGCCGGAATTATCCAAAAATTAAAGAACAATTTTCGGAAATTCCTTCTTATTTCTCGGAGTTAAACGCTTCTGTCCCGACCTCTTTTACGTTCATGTTAGTTGTTTTTACCAAAAATTCTTAAGAAAGCTAAGAATAAGTTGATGAAGTCAAGGTATAATTGTAATGCGAAGAAAACGGCCATCCCAGTGCCTGCTTGATCACCTGTTTGCGCATAGACTTGGCGTATACGTTGGTTATCATAAGCAGTAATCCCTGAGAAAATTAGGACCATTAAAATGGAAATAAAGAATTCTACAGCACTACTGTGTAAAAGGAACATATTTAGCAACATCGCAATGATAATTCCGATTAAGGCACTATAAGCGGCATGACCAACTGCTGATAGGTCTTTCTTCGTAAAGACACCTACTAATGACATCGCGCCAAAGGTAGCTGCTGCACTTAAAAATGCGCCGGCCACTGTTCCACCAGTATACATTAATAACGTCACGGATAAAGTGACACCATTTAATAATGCATACGCAACAAATCCTGCAATCGCAATGGTTGGATTCTTCTGTGCTTTTGCGCCTAGATATAAAACTAAGCCAATTTCAACAAGCCAAATCATCCAAAAAGCTAAGCTTGATTGGAATAAAGTAGCTAGAACAGGTAAAAAGACAGTTGTCATTGCATAAGCCATGATTGCGCTAATACCAATTCCTAACGCTAAAAATCCGTAAATTTTGGCATAAAATTTATTCAAACCTGTGCCAGTTTGGATATACTCTTGATTATTCATAAGTTAAAGTCCCTTCTTTCTCTGTTAGTTCATCAATCGTCACTTGGGGTGGTTGAACCATCACCACTGCATCTAACACGCGATTTTCTTGCTCATTAACAGCCTCAACTGAAATGGTAATCACATCTTTCATTTTGTCGACTTTGATTACGTCTAATTGGAAAGTCAATGTTTCGTAATGAAAAACGGGTTCCACAAAGTTCACAGAGAAATTCACAACATGTGAACCTGGTCCTGGTAAATGTTTTGAAATCGCACTAGTGATAATTCCCATCAGCATAATTGATGGTACGATTGGTTTTTCATATTCTGTTTTTTGGGCATAATCATGTTGGATATATAAAGGATTCGCATCATTGGTCAAGCCCAAGTAAAGTAATAAGTCCTTGTCTTCAATTGACTCTGTCAAGGACAACGAATCTCCCTCTTCGATATCTTCGATGGTTTTGCCTAATTTTCTCGGTTTTCCGATATTCAAATTAGTACACCTCCGTTATTGATAAGATAATTGTACCAAAATGTACTTAAAAGGCAAGTTAAAAAGTAGTCTTTAAAGGATGTTTAAACAAAACCAACTTATCTACCATGCTAGCATTCTAAAAAAACAACGGAACAGGAGCAGCTTCTTATTTTTTGAAGCCAGATACCCCTGTCCCGATTTTGTTTATGTTCTCTTATAAAACGTTTCTAGTTGTGTTACTTAGTAATGTTTCGTAAGCTTGTTCAAATTTCTGAACGTCGCCAGCACCCATAAAGACCACCACTGCATTTTCAAAATCTAGTAAAGGTGACACATTATCTTCGGTAATTACTTGTCCACCTTTTTGAATTTTTTCACCTAAATCTTCAATGCGTACCTCGCCTTGTGTTTCACGCGCAGAGCCAAAAATATTACATAAGAATACTTCATCTGCTAAATCCAGTGCTTCAGCAAATTCATCCATTAAGGCAATTGTTCGTGTAAATGTATGTGGCTGGAAGACAGCAATAATTTCTTTGTCAGGATATTTTTGGCGGGCGCCATCAATCGTTGCTTTAATTTCAGCTGGATGGTGCGCATAATCATCAACAATAATCATGTCACTGACTTTTTTCTCGCTAAAACGACGTTTTACACCTTTAAAACTTAGCATTTCTTCTGCGACTTTTTGCATATCAAGTTTTTCAAAATAAGCCACAGCAATCACACCTAGCGCATTCATGATATTGTGATGGCCAAATGCTGGTAAGACAAAATGACCTACAAAATCATCCTTGTGATAAACATCAAAAGATGAGCCTTCCGTTGTTCGTTGAATATTTCGTGCTTGGATATCATCCTCTTCACTGACGCCATAATAATAAACTGGCACTTCTGATTCTAACTGACGAAGATACTTATCATCACCATAAGCAAAAATTCCTTTTTTGACTTGATGAGCCATTGTTTGGAACGCTGAAAAAACGTCCTCAATGCTCTTGTAGTAATCTGGATGATCAAAATCGATATTCGTCATAATCGCATAATCTGGTGAATAAGCCAAGAAATGACGGCGATACTCACACGCTTCAAATGCAAAGAAATCAGCATCTGGTTCGCCGTGGCCAGTGCCATCACCTATTAAATAACTAGTTGGATTGATACCACTTAATACATGTGCTAGCAAACCAGTCGTACTTGTTTTCCCGTGTGACCCTGTTACAGCAATGCTTGTATAGGGTTCGATAAAACGAGCAATGAAATCGTGGTAACGAATTACTTCTGCGCCTAATTCGATGGCGCGGGCGATTTCCTCATGGGTATCTGGAAAAGCATTTCCAGCAATAACAATCATGTCTTTATCAATATTATCTGCATTAAATGGTAAAATAGGGACACCTGATTTTTCAAGATCCCGTTGTGTAAAGAAATACTCTTCTACGTCTGATCCTTGAACGTTGTAGCCTTTTTGGTGTAAGACCAACGCTAATGAGCTCATGCCAGAACCTTTAATTCCGACAAAATGGTATAATTTGTTCTCTTGATTTCCCATTATAATCCTCTTCTCTGTCACTATATAAAACATACCTTTTTTAAAAAAATTTCAATCATACGAGATTCATTATCGTATAAAACAAAAAAATAATCAACTATTAAAACAGAATAAAAAACTTACATGTTTCAATTCCACATGCAAGTTTCATCTCTTAACTAAAATATTTACTGTTTTCTAATACAGAACTTGAATCTTCTAGCATCCCACTTAATGGTTTATCCAAGATGCCCTTTTTCTTCTCTTCTGTCACAGGTGCTTCCGGTTCCACTTGAGCATTCGCTTTAGCTAATTTTTTCCCATAAGCAGTTTGACTTTTAGCATTTTTCTTTGCGGCATTCAAACGGGAACGCGAACGTAAATCTAACGCATCTTCGCCAAAACGTTCTAAGTCTGGTTTGATTTGTTGATATTGTCGTCTAGTTAAAGGAATCTCAGGTTCTGAGGTTGGAATATTAAACTTCCGCACCGTTGGATCTTCTTCCGTATCTTTCACTTGAAAAGCCGTTGGTTCATCATCAAGAATCACATATGAACGACGATCTTTTTTCATTGCTTTTAGCAACTCTTCTTCAGTAAAACTAGGTTCCTGTTCCTCAGGAATCACAGAAGCCGGGATATATTTAGGAACAAAATAAGAAGGTGTCGTTTTCTGCACTAATGGTGATGCGGCAGGTCTACTTGGTTTCGCTACGACTTCTTTTTTTTTATACGTTTGTGTCCAGCCATTTCCTTTTGGCGTCCCAAAAAGGCTATTATTTTTTTTCGTTGCTTGTTTATTTTTCGTTGCTTTACTAGCATGTTTTGTATAGTCTGGCAAATTAGAACGATGACGTGCTAATTGCTCTTGTTGTGCTGCCGTTAATTGTTGTGTTTGTTTATTTGTAGTTGGTTGATTCGTTGTTGGTTGTTGGACAGATGGTGTGCTTTGTCTAGTATCTTCGGCAGGTGTTGCAGTTCTTCTGCTACCAGACATTGTTTTACCAATCAGATCATCTTGAAATAAGTTACGTTCATTATCTGTTGGTAATTTTACGCCCTGTTCATCATCATACGCTGGAAAACGGAAATGTTTTCTCTTCACTTGAGCATTATCCATTGCGGTCATTCCTTTTATTTTTCTTTCTCATTAGTTTAACACATTCTCAATGAATACTAAAGAACTTGCCTGAATTTTTAAGAGAACAAAAAAAGAAACCTCCGTTTAAAAAGGTTTCTTTTTTGTTTATTTATCTAGTTGTAATTTGGCAAAGTCCGCTTTGACTTGAATGAATGACTGAAACAATTGTAAAAACTGAAAGAGTCGCGCCCGATTTTCAAATTCACTTCTTGTTTGCGGTAATGGTTTTGTGCGATAGGTTTCATAAACGGTCTTAATTCGATTCATAATTTCTTGTCCATCATTATTCTCTGCAAATGTTTCTGCCGTATATTCCAACAATTGTTGAATATAGCGAACTTGTTGCGCATCAACAGTAATATCTTCTAATAATTCCAACATGTTTTTTAGAATATTACTTTGCATTTTTCTCATCGCAAAGTACTCTAAATAGTACGTATTGGTAGACAGCAATTGATTCTCGGCATGATTTTTGGCCCACGTCTCGCCTGTGCGAATAAAGGTTTTTAAATCTGCACAATGCATGACCAAATTTCGCTCTCCTGCAGCGTTGTTTAAATGTAGCGCCATTTCCCTTAAAATTTTACGAAACATTGTTTCAATGACTTCTTGGTCTTCTCTTAAACGTTTTTCTGTATCAGGCATATAAGAATTAGCTAATAACGCTAGTCCCACACCAATACTCATTAATAAAAACTCATTTCCAATAATCGCCCAAGAAAGATTTTTTTCGACTAAATAATGAGTTACCAAAACGGAACTCACAACAATCCCATCAGATAATTGAAAATACACAGCTGCTGGAATAAATAATAACAAAAAAATACCAAAAGCAATCGCTGTAAAACCTAAAAAAGTAAAACAAATATACGCTAAAATAGTTGCTAAAGCTAAGGATAACAAACGATAAATCCCTGTCATGACAGATGTTTTTTTCGTGCTAGTAACACTTAAAACCGAAATAATCCCTGCCGAAGGGGCATAAAGTAATCCCAGTTTTTCCGCAATAATCATTGCTAATGCAGCGCTAATGGCTGTCTTGACTGTTCGTAAACCAATTTTCATGCATACTCCCCTTAAAAAATAATAATTCTTCACTTTTCTCTAGTAATTTTACCTCTATTTCGGTTATCATTAAAGAGAAAAGTTATTTAGGAGCGAATATTTATGATAGTGGGTCGATTTCGTTTAGGCATGCGAACGTTAAAAACAGCAATTGCTGTCATGCTGTGTATTCTTTTATTTCAATTTTTCCATCGTGGCTCACCTATGATTGCCTGTTTAGCAGCTGTTTTTTCATTAAGACAAGATTTAAATACCAGTTTGTCTTTTGGAAAATCGCGCATTATTGGAAACACATTGGGTGGCTTTTTAGCTTTGCTTTATGTATTAGCACAAGATTATTTTCCTAATCAACACTTAGTAGAATTACTGCTACTACCACTTTTAGTCATTATCGTCATCGTTGTTTCTGATGGGATTAATAACAATGCTGGAATCATTTCTGCAACTGCGACACTTTTAATGATTTCTTTAAGTATTCCGCAAAGCGATTCCTTTCAATACGCAATGGAACGTGTGTTGGATACATTCATTGGGACCTTTATAGCGATTGGTTTAAACGTCTTTTTACAACCTAAGCCAGCAGAAGAAGCCCATGAAATTTCTGAAGATTTAGCTGAATTAGAAAAGAAAGAAAAAGAACTAGAAGCTTTACGCCAACAAGTTCAAGCGCGGATTGCTGCAGAAGAAAACACTGATGACAAGGCAAATAAATAAAGAAACAGCCGATTGAAGAGAATAACAATCGGCTGTTTCTTTATAGTTCCCAATTCGTTTTTGCTTGAAAGTTGGCGGCTGCGCCAATCAAGTTGGCATCATTTTGATAATGGCAGGTCACGATTTCTGGAACAAAATCTTTTAATTCAAAGGTTTGTAAATGCGTTAGCATCCGGCGATTAATCTCTGCTAATAAGCCTTCTTTAGCAGAAACACCACCTCCGAGTACAATCATTTCAGGATCATAAGAAAACTGTAAGCCGAATAATCCTTGTGTTAAATAATCATAAAAATTATTGACTTCTTCGCGAGCAACCTCATCCCCTCGTTGTGCCAGTTCAAAAACTTCTTCTCCTGTCACCGCCTGTTTTTCGACTCCAATTCGTTCACAATAGCGCTGAGCCATTTTGACAGCTGTGCCAATTTCACTGAATGTTTGGCCATTACTTAAAAAGTTCAGTCCAAACTCGCCTCCATATAAATGAGCGCCTTTGTACAATTCACCATTGCGAAAAATCGCTCCGCCAATTCCTGTCCCAATAACGACAAAAAGCACTTCTTTTTTTCCTTTCGCCGCGCCTTCATATATCTCAGCTAAACCAGCACAATTCGCATCATTTTCGATAGTCACTGGTAAGCCAAACAACGCTTCTAATTCTTCATAAATGTTAAAATGATGAATATATGGAATGGCGGAAATCCCTAAAATCTGTTGACTTTTTTCGTCAACTACTCCAGGTGAACTAAAAGCAACACCACTAATCGACTCATTTCTTTTGTCTGCATAAACCGAATATAAATGCGCTTTCATTTCTTCCCAAGAGCCAGGTGTTGGAAAGCTCCCTTGATTTGTTAATTCTTTGCCTGTCCAAACGCCGTATTTCACGGAAGAACCGCCAAGATCAAATGCTAAAATTGCCATATTTATCCATCCTTTTCTACTTCTGTTTTCTTATTTCTTCGATACGTATAAGGTCCATGATAGGTCTCATCAGGATTTTTCGTCAAGCGAAATTTCAACGGAACATAGTCAATGCCGCCTTTAACAAAAGGATGACATCGTAAAATCCGTGCTACTCCCATCGTTGTTCCTTTGACACTTCCATGTGTATGAATTGCATCAATCATATATTGTGAACACGTTGGGTAATAGCGACAACGTGCAGGCAATCCTGGAGAAATAAATCGTTGATAAAAACGAACACCGCCGATTAACGGATTTTTCATAAAGTGCCTTCTTTCTAACTAATTCTTACTAAAGAATAGCTTGTTTTTTCATGTTTGGCAAGTCCTAGTTACGAGAAATTACACTAGGCCCAACTATGACGAATTCTTACATTTCTGTTGCTATCCAAATGAAAAAAAACGTGCTACACTATAAAAAAAGGAATGGAGGCTTAGTAAATGGGATTAAAATTTGAACGTTCCAATGACTTAGATAAACTCTTCGATTCTTTCGCCGTTGATCCATTAAAGAAAGAAGTACCTCTTGAAGAACTGGCAAAACAACGACAAGAAACAAAAAAAGAAGAAGCAAAAAAACAAGCAAAAGAGTAATTTTGCTTGTTTTTTTCTATAGAAACTTTTCAATTGCTGTCCAAGCTGCTTCTTTTCCTTCTTTTGTTTCAGAAGAGAAAATAATAAAGTCATCTTGTTTATCAAAATTCAAGGCTTTTTTGATGACACTCTCATGTTTGTTCCATTTGCCCCGCGGAATTTTGTCTGCCTTAGTTGCCACAATAATAACTGGCAAATCATAGTATTTCAAAAATTCATACATTTGGATATCATCTTGGGTCGGCGGATGACGTAAATCAATTAAAGAAACGACTGCACGTAATTGCTCACGTTGCGTGATATACGTTTCAATCATTTTTCCCCACTTCGCACGTTCTGTTTTAGAAACTTTGGCATAACCATAGCCAGGAACATCCACAAAGTGTAAGGCGTCCTCAATTAAATAAAAGTTTAGCGTTTGCGTTTTACCAGGTTTGCCTGAAGTTCTTGCTAAATTTTTACGATTAATCAAGGTATTAATAAAAGATGATTTCCCAACGTTCGAACGTCCAGCTAAAGCAATCTCCGGTAATTGAGATTCAGGATATTGTTTAGGGGATACCGCACTAATCACGATTTCTGCATTATGTACGTTCATTGTTTTCCTCCGTTCTTCTATTCAGTCTTTCATTCAAAAGCTTAACAAAAACAGCTCTTTCGGAGATCCGCCGAAAGAGCTGTTTTCAGCTTCAATCTTATACAGCTTCTTTATCTTTTTTGTTATAAATAATTGTTGGTTTACCGGTACCTTCAGCTGCCATTTTAGTAATGATAACTTTTTCAATACTTTCATCTGAAGGAACATCAAACATTACGTCCATCATAATTTCTTCAATGATTGAACGAAGTCCGCGTGCGCCAGTATTACGTTCAATGGCTTTGGCTGCGATGGCTTTTAATGCTTCTGGTTCAAATTCTAATTTAGTGTCATCAAGAGATAATAATTTTTGATATTGTTTCACCAAGGCATTCTTCGGTTCTGTTAAAATTCGAACCAAATCATCATTCGTTAATTTATCAAGCGCAGCCATTACAGGTAAGCGTCCAATAAATTCTGGAATTAAACCAAATTTCAATAAATCTTCTGGAATAATATGTTGCATGATGCTTTCTTCTTCATTTAAAGCAGAATTGGTTTTACCAAAACCAATAGTTTTTTCGCCTAAGCGATTTTTAACAATGGTTTCAATTCCATCAAATGCTCCACCAACGATGAAGAGAACATTCGTTGTGTCAATTTGGATAAATTCTTGATGTGGATGTTTGCGGCCCCCTTGTGGTGGTACACTTGCAACTGTTCCTTCAAGAATTTTTAGTAAGGCTTGTTGAACACCCTCACCTGAAACATCTCGAGTAATCGAAACATTTTCACTCTTACGGGCAATTTTATCAATCTCATCAATATAGATAATGCCCTTTTCCGCACGTTCAACATTATAGTCAGCAGATTGTAGTAATTTTAAAAGGATGTTTTCAACATCTTCCCCTACATAACCTGCTTCTGTTAAACTGGTCGCATCAGCGATTGCAAAAGGTACATTTAATGTTTTTGCTAACGTTTGAGCCAAGAAAGTTTTACCTGAACCTGTTGGTCCAATTAAACAAATGTTACTTTTTTGCAATTCAACGTCATCTTGAGTTGCAGCTGTTTCTGATTGATTCACACGTTTATAGTGATTGTAAACAGCAACAGAAAGTGTGCGTTTTGCACGTTCTTGTCCAATAACATATTCATTTAAAACATTTAAAATTTCTTGGGGTTTTGGCACATCCGTTAATTCTCGGACTGCTTCATCATAAAATTCTTCATCAATAATCTCTTTACATAGATCAATACATTCATTACAAATATAGACACCCGGACCAGCAACAATTTTTTTTACTTCTTCTTGTGTTTTCCCACAAAATGAACAACGAACGGTCCCGTTATTATCCGTATTGTCGTACATGTTCGTCACCCCTCTAAAAATCAAAAAATGACTGTCATCACAGTCTCTCATCATAATAGCACAAACCACTTTAAAATGCGAACATCTCAGATAGAAAGTTTTATTGTTCTTAGACTTCTTATGGTATACTACATTATATAAAAGCACTTTCATAAAAAGTGATTGTGTTGAAACAAATTGGAGGAATTGTGATGTTAGAACAAATTTTACTAGGTACCTATACTCGAAGAGCCAGCCAAGGCATTTATAAAATTGCATTAGATACGACACAAGGTCGTTTAACAGAAGCGACACTTTTGTTAGAAGAAACGAGTCCTACCTATCTTGCTCTGAGTCAAAAGGGCGAACTTTTTAGCGTCACTAGTGTTGACGGTGAAGGTGGCACTGCCGCTTATCAACCAGAAATGGACCATTTTAACTTATTGAATAAAGTAACTGAGGAAGGTGCGCCGCCATGTTATGTAGCTGTTGACGAAAACCGACAACTTGTCTATGCAGCAAATTATCACCAAGGTATCGTTCACGTGTATCGTATCTTAGAAGATGGTTCTTTGGAAGATGCTGACAAAGTGATTCATACAGAGCCAACTGGTCCTCATGAAAATCAAAACAATGCCCATGTTCATTACACAGATTTGACGCCTGATCAACGCTTAGTCGTCTGTGATCTAGGAACCGATCGCGTGTATACGTATAATGTTAGCTTAGATGGAAAGCTTTCTGAAATCGCTCAATTCGTGACTGAGCCAGGGACTGGTCCACGTCATTTAGTGTTCCACCCAACAAAATCATTGGCTTATTTATTTGGTGAGTTAGATAGCACTGTTTCAGTTCTTTCATATGATGAAACAGATGGTTCTTTTACTGAATTACAAAAAGTTTCTACTTTGCCTGCTGATTATGATGCGTTTAATGGTGGTGCTGCAATTCGTATTTCTTCTGATGGCCGTTTCCTTTATGCTTCAAACCGTGGCCATAACTCAATTGCTGTCTATGCTGTTTCAGAAAATGGCGAAGCGATTGAACGAATTCAATTAATTTCAACAGAAGGCGATATTCCGAGAGATTTTGATTTAGATCCGTCTGAAGATTTCGTTGTTGTCGCTAATCAAGACTCTGATAACTTAACACTTTATCGTCGGAACCAAGAAACAGGCTTATTAGAAATGATTCAAAAAGATGTTGCTGTTCCCGAATGTGTTTGTGTTTTATTTGTATAATTAAGTTGACTATTTCCTTGGAAAATAACAGGAGTCAGATGCTAAATAATTTTTGCATCTGACTCCTGTTTTCTTATTTTAAACGATGGATTGGTTCTCCAATTCTTTAACGTATAAATAAAAAGAGCCAAAATCTAAGCGATTCATTTGTAAAGATTCATGAATTTTTGTGAACCCTTTACTTTCGAAAAATCGAATCATTCTATGGTTTGTATGATTAGTTTGAGCATACATTTTACGTCTTCCTTCCCAGACTGCCCGTTTCTCCAATTCATGGAACAATAAACTGCCATAACCCTTAGCAATATAATTAGGCGAAGTTGCAAAGCGCTTTAACCAAACAAAGTCTTGTTCCTGCTCCATACAGAACGTTGCCATTGAAAAAATCATTTCTTCGTGCACTAGCAAATACAACCGTTTTTTTGTAATGTCTTCTTGGATATCTTCTTGAAAAGGGTAGTCCTTTGTCCACTGCGTAATGCCCACAACGTCCATGTATGCCTTTACTTCTGTTAAAAATTGAAGAATCATCGGTAACTCTTTCTCATCAGCCACTCTAATTTTCATTGTTTATTCTCTTAATAAGGTAACAATAGAATCGACAAGACAATCACACTAATAATGCCAATGATGGTCGGTACACTCGTCCGTTTTAAAATTCTGATGGGACTAACTCCTACTGTTGATGCGACAATCATGACAACTGCTGCTACAGGAGAAATCGTTCTAGTTAAATTCGCGATCATCTGCATTGGCAAGGAAATTAAGATGCCATCAATCCCAGCTTTTTCGGCAATTCCAGGGATTAGTTCGATAACCGCATAAAACATTGCCAGTCCACCACCGCTTAAAATTCCAAAAAGGGTCGTTGCACCGCTGAAAATTAAGGTCGTGACAATTCCTGCTGAACTTGATGCTTCGACAGATGCCATAATACTATCAATAATTCCTAACGTTTGAATCGCAGACGTGAATAATGAACCGCCTACGACAAGCATCACAACTTGACTAAACCCTTGCCCCATTCCTTTAAACATCTCGACAGCTGTATCTTGAACTTTTTTAAAAGATTTCAAGCGAAGCGTCTCAACCAATACCGCAATGAAGAAAGAAATAAATGTAAGAACAAAAATATCCATCGTTATTCCTTTGACAAACATTCCTGCGATTCCCACTCCAACAATTAATAATAACGGTAATATTGGCAATATTGCATAAAATTTAGGAACATCAAATTCTTTTTGTTTGCTTAAGCCTTCTTCATTTAATGAGACATAGGCAGCCTCGCCTTCTTTTTTATCGCAGTATTTTTGCCAGAAGTACTGTGCAACCGCAATGATTAATAACGATGGCAGCGAAATTTTGGCATTCCATACAACATAATTTAACACATCATAACCAAGGGTATTTGCGGCGATTACGTTATCCGCGCCTAAAGGTGTTGGCATGATAGTTGCCGTCATTGCAATCACACCTGCAGCAGTTAATGATGAAATCCCCATGCTGGCTAGCATCGGATATAATATAGACATTAAAATAATCGCTAAGCTTGATGCACTAGGAACTACTAGTGACATTAAATTTCCAATTAAAAAGACCACAGGGACAAATAACGATTTACGTTTAATCTTCATTAATGGTTTCACCAAAAAGTTGACAGCCATCTGATTGGCCCCGATTGCATTCATATAGCCTGAATAACCAAAAAGAATCATAATTACAATTCCTGCTGAACTCACTTGTGCAATAATTGTATCTTTAAACTTCAAGAAAATATCAAATAATCCAAAACCGGTTCCTTCTCCTGCAGGATAAATGGGATGTCCTAATATCCATGCACATGCAAGTAGAACAAGCGCACCAATAATTAAGCTGAGTGCGGGATGATAATTTTTTACAATCAAATAGGCTACCACAACTAAAACGACCAATACCAATAAACTTTCAATCATACTTATCCTCCTTCAGTTAATTAACCGCTTTCATTTTTTCGACAACCCATTTTTGAAAAGCTTCAACATTTACATCTATACAGGCAACGGCATTCGTGTTTTTATGATACTTCATTTTTAAATCCGCAACAGTAGCTCCCGCAGCTGGACCTTCCAAAGCAACTTCAATGAACGTTTCAGTTGTCTCAAATAATTCTGGTGAAGTTAAATAGGCAATCGCACAGACATCATGCATTTTCAAACCTGTAGTTAGACTGCCGCCTCTATAATGACGGAAAAGACCATAAAACATTTCCCCAACTCTACCAAGCGCTCTGATGGCTGTTACTTCATGATTCGTTAACACAGCTTGACTTGTAACATCTAATCCTACCATTGTTAGCGGGACACCTGATTGGAAAACAATTTGTGCAGCGTGTGGATCGACATACGTATTAAATTCGGCACTTGTATTTGTATTTCCCCTTGCTAATGAACCACCCATCATGACGATTTCTGCAATATTTTCTTTGACTTCTGGATAGAGGGTCAGTAACAAAGCAATATTCGTTAATGCAGCAATTGGAACAATGGTCAAAGGAACATCACTAGACAGAATTTCTTTTCGCATAGCTTCCACTGCATGAATATCTAAACACGTAGAGATAGGTTGCGGAAACTCAAAGCCATCCATGCCAGTCTCCCCATGAATCTCAGCAGAATCTTCCAATTGAATAAGTAACGGACAATTACACCCCTTGGCTACAGGAACATTTTTCCCAAAAAAATCGACAAGTTTCAAGGCATTATTTGTTGTTTTTTCTACATCTACATTCCCTGCAACCGTCGTTATTAAGCGAACTTCTAGGTTAGGATGATTCAGTGCAATCGCTAAAGCTACAGCATCATCAATTCCTGGGTCCGTATCAATAATGATCGGTCTTTTCTTTGTATCCATTTTTCTTCCTCCATTCACATTTAGGAAAAACATTTCCGGAAACGTTTTCTTAATTTGAGGTTAACAGCGCTTTCATTAAAAGTCAAGCAGAATTTCTAAATAATAAATAATTAGGCTTTTTCTTGACTTTCTGCTTTTAGAATGCTTACTATAAAAAAGAGTTCAGTGAAAGGACGAAAATGATGAATATTAAAGATATTGCAAAATTAGCTGGCGTTTCCGCTTCAACTGTATCCAAAATTATAAATAATAAAGATCAAACCATTAGTAAAGAAACCCGTGAGCGTGTCTTAAAAATCGTTCGAGATTACAACTACACACCTTACTCAGCAAATCTCGTCACAAATAGTACTACAAAAACCTTCGTGTTATTATTAAATAGCCATGAAACTTTTGAGGCTTGGGTTACGAGCTTTATTGATAAAGCTCAAGAAAATGGCTATAACTGCTTGATTTTAAATAGTCACGGTAGTTTAGAACAAGAACTGAAAAATATTACCTCGCCAACTTTAAAACAAGCCAGTGGCATTATTTGGGACCCAATCAATGAAAACAGTAAACAATACGCGAAATTTATAGAAGAATTAACGATTCCTTACTATTTCGTCAATCACTCAACTAACGAATTACCTTCTCTAGCGGGGCTTTATGAAGAAGCTAGTTATGTTTTAACCCAAGAATTATTACAGAATAACCATAAAAAAATTAGTTATTTCGTCACTAACCCAAAATATAAAGAAGCAATTATTGCAGGCTATAAAAAAGCCTTGTTTGATGTCAATTTACCCTTTAGTAAAGAAAATATTTTAACTACTATCCCTGCTGATTTCAGTAATCAGCTTATCACAGATGGGATTACGGGTATCCTTACTGATGACTATACCCAGGCTGTTTTTTTGGAACAGCTTTTAAAGCAGAGCGGTTTGCGAACCCCCGATAATTACTCTTTACTCGCAATTAAGCGAAAAATTGATCGTTCATTTTTACCTGATCATATTTCTTCCGTCTTATTAGATACAGAGACGTTTGGCAGCCAGTTAGCCTTATTATTGCTTAACAAACGCAAAGAAAAAACAGCCTTGATTAATGAGGCTGAAAAATTGGTGCTAGATCACAAAAATACATTAGGCATGTCTAGTGTTAATCCAGATAGCAAAATGATTGTAGTAGGTAGTTTAAACGTTGATAATTATCTGTATTCAACAAATTTACCACATAACGGCAAAACAAATTTTTTGTCTAGCTATGCTAAATTCCCCGGCGGAAAAGGATTAAATCAAGCTGTTGGCTTAACCAAACTGGGGCATCAGGCCACCTTAATTGGTTGTTTAGGCTCAGACACAGATGCGAATTACTTATATAAAGAATTAGAAAAATACCACGTTACGACAGATGGTATCACACGTATTCAAGATACTGAGACTGGTCAAGCTTATATTTATGTTGAGACAAGCGGCGACTCCATGATTTCAATCTTACCTGGTGCAAACACAGCGCTTACACCTAAAAAAATCGCACAGCAAAAACACCTATTTATGGATGCCAGTTTTTGTCTCATTCAAACAGAAATTCCTTTGTCTGCTGTAGAGAAAGCTTGTGAAATCGCCCAACATTCAGGGGTACCGATTATTTTAAAACCAGCTGCTATTCATCATATTCCAGTGAATATACTAGAAAAGGTTGATTTTTTCATTCCCAATGAAGATGAATTATTGGAACTTCAACCAGATACTGGTACATTAGAAGAGAAAGCGGCGTACTTCTTAGAAATGGGCGTAAAAAATGTCATTGTTACTTTAGGAAAAAAAGGCGTGTTATTAAAAACATCCCAAGTGTGCCACTATTTCCCTGCAACAGAAAATATAGCTGTGGATAGTACTGGTGCCAGTGACAGCTTTATCAGCGCGCTCGCCTCCTATCTTTCGAAAGGTTATCCGACTGAAGCAGCCATTCAAATAGCAATTCAGGCTGCAGGATTTTCAGTTTCTAAAGAAGGGGTGATTGATTCTTTAGTTGATCACGTCACTTTGGAAAATTATTTGATAAAAAAAGAACCCGCTCTTTTTGCTCATCGTAACACCTGTGTCGACTGACACAGGTGTTTTCCTGCTGAATATCTTGTTATTTTCTCATAAACCAATGAGAATTGTTCTTTTTTATTACAATTTATTAGGCGAACTATTATAATAAAAGAGAAGTTATTACTAAGGAGTGAGTCTCATCAAAACACAAGATGCCATAAAAACATTTTTACTTTCAAAGAAAACACAAAAAAAATTGGCTGTCTTTTTATACTTAGCAAAACAAACGAACCTTGATTTATCTAGTGTTGCCCGAAAATTCGATCTTTCTACTAAAAATTTATCAATTTATCTTCGTGAAATTCAAGAAGACTTAGCAACCCTTCCTGAAAACACCTTAGAGATTCAGATCCATCACGGAAAAATTTCATTACATACGACTTCCAATGATTTTCTTTTCCACTATTTTTTATTATTTAATTATTACTGTGTCCATTCTACTGACTTCATTCTTTTTCAAGCAATTATCAAAAAAGAAAACAATTCTGTCTGGAAAGTGAGTCAAGAAACTAATTTTAGCTCATCTTACATTTACAAACGGTTAAATAACATTAATAAACTATTTGGTTTGTATGGAATTTCCGTCCATTTTTCCCCCTCCGCGAGTAAAGTGATTACAGGTTCTGAATTTCAAGTCCTATATGCTTTTCTTGATGTCTACTGGACCATCTTTTTAAATACCTTAGCCTTACCACGTTATACCTCTACTTATTTTGAAGATATACTGACGCAACATATTAAACCAGAAATTCTTGAACGCTTGGAACACGCTTCTCTACTAAAATTAAATTTACTTTTACACATCGCAAAATATCGCTTTCCATATACTTGTGAAGATGATCTCCAAAAAGAATTTGAAGAACATCCTTATTTAAGGCTTTTCTCAGACTCAAAACAAACTATTTTTTGTTCCCAATCAAATTTTTCAGAAGATCAACAGCGGGTTGTAGATATCATTGCACCCATTGCCATTGATAATTTTGATTCAGCAAAACGAGCCAAAGATTTACTGACTGCTCTAAATGAAATTTCTTGCCCAGAATATTTCTACGTTGATTCTTTATTAACCAATTTTTGCGAAGTTTTTCAAATTCCAAAAATGCGTGAATTTGATCGTCATTACTTCTTACTTATTTTATTTAAAAATATTATCTATAACCAATTATTTATTTCACAGCAACCAAATACCGCGATTCTAGATTTTTTAGTCAATAAAAATAGTACTTATCAAAAAGATTTACAGAAAAAAATTTATGCTTTTTATCAAAACTTTTCAGCGCATTCCCCTTATCAGTTAAGATTTAAGGATCAGGAGAACCCAATTTGGACATGTGAATTGTTGTTACGAATTTATAAGCACTATAGTCCCCGCAAAAAAATTAAAATTGGTGTTGCATATTCTCGCGATTTTTACATTGCTAGCTTTATTATGATGAAAATCAAGCAAGCATTTAGTGAGGATATTATTTTTGAACGAACCGATTTTTCTAGTTGTGATATTGTGATTACTGACTATCCCTTATTTGATTTACCAAAAGAAATAGACCGAATTTACATTTTAGAAGAAGAATTAACCCGAGAAGATTGGGAACTAATTTTCAGTAAAATAAGTATCGCCATTTTTGATTTGCAATATTAAAACAAACATCAAGCGCCAACCTGTCTCACCAGCCATAATGAAAACAAGCAACCTACAAACCACTTCTGCCAGTTTTAGTCTGACAGAAAATAGTTTGTAGGTCGCTTGTATATTGCTGTTCTTTTCTACGTTACCTTCAAAGAAAATCTAGTAAGTGGGTACACGTCGTACTTCAGTCCTTAAAGTGCTACGCTTCCACCGCTGATCAGTTTTTAAGCCTGAGACGAAGATCCAAAGTGTTTTTTGTCTCAGGCTCTTACATTTTTTCAACAAAGGTATTGCTAGGCGCTACTTGAAGCTGAAAACTATTTTCTCTATCGAGATTCCTCATCAGTAGACTCAAATTTAAAACTTTTTTCTATAAAAGCGACTTCTTTTGCGTATGTTTTTACAAAAGAAGAATAGTCTTTGGGATCTTTGACCTTTTCCAATTGGTCAACAGAGACTTCTAATTCAAATCCTGTTCCATCTTTAAAGAGATAATATTTTGAGATGTCTGTATATCCTTGATTCCGTTTTAAAATATAGCCGGTTTGTACATCAGCAATTTTATCAATTGGGTATGCTTTGATAAACTCTTTACTTGTATCCAAATAATCAGAAAGACTGTTGACAAGATTGCCAGAAAGGTACATACCTGCCGATGTATAATAGTCTCTTTTTTCATAAAAACTGATATTGCCTAGATATTTTGTATCTGGATACTCCTCTGTAGAAGGTAAAATTAAAAAGTTCTTTCCGCCACTGGTTTCAATATCGGCATCGCCGATAATTTCTATTTGATAGCCTTGATTAAATAAAAGTTTATTTTCTTCTATTGTGACTTTTAGTGGTTTTTCTAAATCAACAGGTCCAGTTGTGGTAAGTCCAGCTTCTTTTAAAGGATAAACATCTTCTGATGAAGCGGAGTAATCCCAATAATCATCTTTCTCCGCAAGATCAATATATACTATAAAGCCAATTGCTACAGCAATGCCTATCCAAATAATTTTTTTGTTCTTTTTTTGTTTTTTCTTTTTTTTCGTCTGTGGTTTTACCACTTTTTTATTTGGGTTAGCAAGTTGCTTTACTGTGTCTGTTCTTGTGACAGGAAAAAACGACCATTTTGGCTTTTGAAAAAGCGCATCATATGTATCATAAAAATTCTTTTGTTTAGCCATTTTTTCTCTCCACTAATTTTTTTGATAAGGCAATTTCTTTTTTTGATAAGGCAATTTCCTCAGATGCTTCGGAGACTAATCTTTCATAATCATCTGTGATACTTTCCGACAACACTCGTATGGTACTTAAGATACCATTGGTTGCAAGTGTTATTTCTTCTGTTGACAATTTATCTTCTTTAATGCTTAAAAACCGTTCTGATGCTCGTAAAATCTCTGGTACCTTATGATATAAAAAATCACTAAAATGAGTAATTGCTTCAGGATACTTCACTAAGTGTTTAAAGATGCCCTTAGCGGAAGCAACACCCAGTTCTACTTGTTCAATTTTTTTTAAATTTCGTGACTTATTCGTTAGTTCGTTTAAATAAATAATTTGTTTTTTTAATTCGTCCATAATTCTTTGGTACATCTCTAGGTCACTGTCCGTTAGATGGTGCGTCGTTTGATATTTTTTTAGATTTTTTTTATAACGGAAATACGTACGACCATTTCTATAAATAACCCAACCAATGTACCCAGTCCCCACTAACAAAACCATTATCCCATTCAAATCATGTACTCCTTTTTAAATTAGTATATATTACTGAACACATTGTCCAGCTTAAAATTGACAAATAAGTATGAAATGTTACTCCCCCAATTACTTGTGCACTTTTATTGTATCATATAGGAAAATTGTTCTGTTCCGCATTTAGACAAATTGTCTAAATGTCTAAGGAAATCTTTTTTTGTTTAATATGTAGCAAAAAACACTTGCAAGAATTGATTACTTCTCACAAGCGTTTTTTATTGTCTAAAACAACTATTTACATTTCATTTTATTAAATAGTGAATAAATAAATTACTGCAGCTAATGAAGCACCTAAGATAGGTCCCACAATTGGCACCCAAGAATAAGCCCAATCAGAATCACCTTTTGTTTTCACAGGAATAATTTGGTGCGCTAAACGAGGTCCTAAATCACGTGCAGGGTTAATTGCATAACCTGTAGGTCCGCCTAATGATAGACCTAGTCCTAAGACCAAAATCCCAACAAGCATTGGGTTAATGCCAGCCGCTAAGTCGTTTTGAGAAAAGGCTAGTAAGCCAAAAACCAAGACAAATGTGCCGATAATTTCTGTTAAAACATTGGCTGGATAGTTACGGACAGCTGGACCAGTGGCGAAGGTTCCTAAAATAGCACCTTTGTCTTCTGTAATGTTCCAATGGGGTAAATAAGCTAACCAGACAACTAAACCACCAATAAAACCGCCTAGGACTTGAGCTACGATATAAGGTAAAACCATGCCCCATTCAAAGTTTCCAGTAATTGCCATCGCAACTGTTACAGCAGGATTTAAATGCGCTGGACTCATATACCCAGACATGTAAACAGCTAATGTAACAGCAGCGCCCCAACCTAAAGCAATAACGACCCAACCAGAAGCAAAGGCTTTACTTTTCTTCAAGTTAACTGCGGCACAGACGCCATCCCCTAGTAAAACTAAAATCACCGTTCCGAAAAATTCACCGAATAATTGTGTCATCATCGAAGTTCCCATTTTTTCTTCACCCTACTTTCAAATTTTTTAAATCTGATTCTTCAATTACTTTTTCTAATGTTTCAATGTGTCGTGCTCTTTCTTCCGCTGTCCACTGATAATGCTGTGCCATTTCTTCAATGACTCCCGCTTTCACTTGGTCCAAACGATCACGCATAAATAATAAGTGGTTGGTCCGTCGCAATAAAAAGTCGACGGGTGTTAAAGCCATTTCTTCTTCCATCGCATAGTTTAAAGAGACAGTTTCTGTTAAGGTTAAACCAGGAATTACTTTGGCATCATCAATCATTTCAAAAACAGTTGGTACGTTGGAGCCATATAAATGAGCTAAGTATAGTGCATCCTTTTCACTTAACCCTTTAGACACGCCATGTTTTGCCAACGCTTCTAATTCTTCGTCTACCGTTGCAGGGTTCAATTTCCCGCCTGAAACTGGATAGTTTTTAGAATCAATTAAGGTGAATTCTTTCTGGTATTCTTCTGCTAAGATGGTTTGAATCATTTTCATCGCACCTTCTGCCATTTTACGATAATCTGTTAATTTCCCACCAGCCAAAGTGAGCAAGCCATCCGCTGATCTTTCCAATGAGCTGCCTCGAGAGACAGCTGAAGGATTGACTTTATTTTCCACCAAACTGTCTTCTAGATGGTTTAGGACTTCTTCAATTTCTCGTTTATCTGTTTGATTTTTTTGGTATCTGTCAACGACATCAATGACTTCATCAATACTTTTATCTGAAAGTTTGCCATTGTTTCCGCCGTTATAATCTGAGCCACCGTTAGCAGAAATTAAAGGTCGTAAGCCAGCCCAGCTGGCTTCGATATCATCAATTGTTAATTGCACCTCTGGATAACGATTATTTACTACTTCCAATAGGTAATCCACATCACTTTGTTCTACTGTTGGATGTTGAAAGTCTCCATGGTAATCTGTATCCGTCGTCCCAAAATATGTTTTTTCTTCTCTTGGAACAACAAAGACCATGCGGCCATCTTGTTTACCTGTATCAAAATACGTTGGTTGAGGAACATTTAAACGGCTTTTGTCGACAACTAAATGAACCCCTTTGGTTGGACGCATTTGTGGTGTAAATGAATCATTTTTGTTTAAGCCTCTTAATTTATCTGACCAAGGACCAGTAGTATTAATCACAACATCTGCGTGAATCTCAAACTTTTCGTCAGTTAGTAGGTCCTTTGCTTGAATGCCAGTAATTTTACCTTCATCATTGTATAAAAAGCCCACCGCTTGAACCCGACTCACAGCATGTGCCCCGTCAGCTACTGCTTGTTTAATATTTTCAATAACTAAACGAGCATCATTATTTCGGTAATCTAAATAAACACCGCCACCTTGTAAACCTTCACTTTTTAGTTGTGGCTCACGTGCCAAAACCTCTTCTTTTGTTAACAAATAGTTGGCGTACTTGGTACCTGTTACATCAGCTAACTGATCATATAAATCCATTGCTATTTTGACAGAAAATAGATTAAATGTTGCATTTGGCTCATCATAAATTGGCAATAACATGGGATCCGCTTTAGGGATGTGTGGCGCAATGGATTGAACGACGGCTCGTTCTTTCACTGTATCTGCTACCACCTCCACGTCAAACGTTTTCAAATAGCGGATACCACCATGAACTAATTTGGTTGATCGTGAAGAGGTGCCCTCTGCGAAATCCTGCATTTCAATTAACCCTGTCTTCATTTTAGCGGCACTGGCTTGCAGAGCAACGCCTGCGCCAGTAATGCCACCACCAATAATTAAGACATCTAAGTGTTGTGTTTTTAAAGCGTCGATTGATTGTCGGCGTGTTTCTATTGAGAAAGTCATAGAAAATTCCCCTTTTCCATTTACTTATTTTTACGTTTAAATTGTTGGGTAGCTGCTACTGCTTGTTGCCAACCTTCATATAAATCGTCTCGTTCTTCTTCCGCCATAATTGGTTCAAATTGTTGTCCTTCTTCTTGGAATGCTTTGATTTCTTCTAAGTCTTTCCAGAAGCCAACCGCTAAGCCCGCCAAGAAAGCTGCGCCCAAGGCCGTTGTTTCTAAGTTATGGGCTCTTTGAACAGCAGTGTTTAAAATATCTGCTTGGAATTGCATCAAGAAATCATTGTTTGCTGCTCCACCGTCTACTTTTAAGACGGGAATATCTATGCCTGTATCTTCTTTCATCGTGTCAATAATGTCACGAACTTGATACGCAACTGCTTGAAGTGTCGCTTTGACAAAATCTTCTCTCGTGGTACCACGTGTCAATCCAAAGACAGCCCCACGCGCTTGTGAATCCCAATATGGTGCGCCCAAACCAGTGAATGCCGGAACCACATAAACTTCATTGTGCCCTGTTGACGCTTTGGCTACTGCTTCAGATTCAGCAGCCGTTTGCAACATTTTTAAGCCATCTCGTAACCATTGAATCGCTGAACCAGCCACGAAGATACTTCCTTCCAAGGCATAATATACTTTGCCGTTAATACCATAGCCAATAGTGGTAAGCAGATTATTTTTAGAAAGTTGAGGTTCTTCGCCAGTGTTCATGACAATAAATGAGCCTGTTCCATAGGTATTTTTAACCATCCCAGGTTCAAAGGCCATTTGACCAAATAAGGCGGCTTGTTGGTCACCAGCCATCCCAGCGATAGGAACTTCACTTCCGTAAAAATGGTAATTTTTTGTTAGTCCATACACTTCAGAGTTCGAAACGACTTTCGGTAACATCACTCGTGGGATATTTAAAAGATCCAAAATTTCTTGATCCCAATCTAAATCATGGATATTAAACAACATCGTCCGACTTGCATTTGAATAATCAGTGACATGAGTATCTCCCGTTAATTTCCAAACGAGCCAAGTGTCAATTGTCCCAAACATCAATTCTCCATTTTCTGCACGTTCTTGCGCACCTTCTACGTGATCTAAGATCCAACGAACCTTCGTTGCTGAGAAATAAGCATCAATGATTAACCCAGTTTTTTCATGAATCATTTCGCTGTAGCCATCTTCTTTTAGTTGATCAGCAATAGGTGTCGTTTGGCGTGATTGCCAAACAATTGCGTTATAAATGGGTAACCCAGTTGCTTTGTCCCAAACAACGGTTGTTTCCCGTTGGTTTGTAATCCCAATTCCGGCAATATCTGTAGGTTTCACTCCTGACTCAATTAAAGAACCTGCAATAACGGATTGAACAGAATTCCAAATTTCATTGGCATTATGTTCCACCCAGCCTGCATTAGGAAAATATTGAGTAAATTCCTTTTGTGAACTACCAATTTTGTTTCCTTTTTTATCAAAAATAATTGCACGAGAACTAGTCGTTCCTTGATCAATCGCCATAATGTATTTTTCTTCTGCCATGATAATTCCTCCTAAACGTTTTTGAAATCGTTTTCTTTATGTCCCTATCTTACAAATAAAAGAATAACTAAACATGTCAAAAACTTTTTTTATTTTAAAAAAATTGAAAGGATTTCTACTAAAACCAACAAAGACAACGCTTTCAATAATACTTTTATTATCTCTAATTTTTCAATAAAAAGAAACATTTTTGTTTAAAAAAGCCTAATTTTCGACTTTTAATTGTAAAAAGGCTGGTGCGAGGATCAGATAATTTCTGTCACACCAACCTTTTGTTTATTTCTCCCGCAAGGTACGTATTTTCTTTTTTAATTGTTGCACATCATAGGTCGAACTTAATTCTGACAAAACATAGACTTCCGGTGTTCCTTGATAGCTCGTTTGCTGATAATTGGTCACAATTAAATCATATGTTTGTTCAGGCTGATACCTCTCCACCAGCGTGCCATTCATATTTTTAAGACTAAGCATTAATACTTGTGTTAACGCCGCTTGATAAAGAGCATCCATTGCTAAATGAATTCCAATTTTTATTTCACCAATCATTTTAAATTCAATTAATGCCAACACGCTTAAATATTTGACCAGAGAAAGTTCATGCAAACTATCTCCTGGTTGATACGTTTCATCAAAACAAGCTAAAGCTTTTTCTAATAACGTTGTTGAAAAAGAAGCTAATTCCCGACTAGATAATTGCTGTTCTTTTTCCCAGATATGGGCCCGATCAAAAACTTCCAATTCTCCTTTAAAAAAATACAGTTTTCCATGAATTTGTGAAAAATAGTAAGCCATGGTTTTCTCAAGAGTAGGTTCAAATTTATGGGGCCGATAATACAAGACCACATTTTCCAAGATAAACGTATCAGCTAAAGAAACAGCGGAACGACGTCCCCGAATTAAGGAATATTCATCAAAAGCTGATTCTGGTAAGACCGACATTGTGATTAGAAAAACAAAATGAATCATGCTTTCTCCTTCGTCTAATTCTAATGAATAGCGACTAGAAAAACGGAAAAACAATTGTCGAACTTGCTTAAATAACGGATCTTCTTTAAAATCAATCATTTTCTTTCTCAATTGTTGATATTTTTTTGAAGTGACCGCTAGGCGCTTTTTCGTAATACTCAACCAAAGGCTAACTTTTAACGCATTATGTTCATTAAAAGTAAAACCTAAGCCAGTCTCAATCCCTTCAAT
Organism: Enterococcus sp. DIV1537a; assembly: GCF_051712085.1. Classification (NCBI taxonomy): domain Bacteria; kingdom Bacillati; phylum Bacillota; class Bacilli; order Lactobacillales; family Enterococcaceae; genus Enterococcus; species Enterococcus sp. DIV1537a. The sequence goes on from NZ_JBIOOE010000001.1 coordinate 1,705,141, forward strand.
TATCCGTTTATTTAACGGCGACATCGTTTTTTTCTGGTGTATTTCATAGGGAGTAATATACCAATACAACTGAAAGTAAAAGTAACGAATCTGCAATTCTTCTCCCTGTAGTTGTCCATTTTTTATTTGCAAATCAAAGGCGGCTAACAATTGATTGAGTTCCTTAATCTTTCGAAATAAAGAAGACTCACTAATCATAAATTTAGTCGTTAATTGAACAATAGAAAACTCTTTATTACGATATAAATAATCTAAAAGTTGAAATTTAAGAGACTCTTTTACAAATGCTTCAATTAAATGATTCAACGAAAAAAAATCCGATAAGGTGATTGATAGCTGCTGGCCATCATAAGTAAGCTGACAGTCATGTCCAAAAGGTTCCAAAAAATAATGTAAATCCTCTAAGTCTTTTTCAAAGGAGGCTTTTGTGACCGCTAAAAATGCTGTTAAATCAGAGACTGAGCAGGTACCGCCTGCTAAGATGGTTTGTTGCACCGTTAATAATTGTCGCATCGCTTTCTTTTCCAATAACGTCTCAACTTTCATCGTTCTCTCTCCAATAAGCCGAAGCACCCATCAAATTTGTAATATCATAAATATTGGTTAAGGAAGGTTGATAAAAATAATCTTTTTGTAATAGGTCTGTCAGTGTCTGACCTGTTTGGATACTTAATGCTAACGTATTTATTTTTTCTAAACAATTGTTTTTTGAACAAAGCTGTGCCCCAAGGACCCGTTGCGTCACTTTATCATAGATTAATTTGCCTAAAATTTCTGTCCCGTGTTGTAGAGGCGGCGCTGGCTGTCTAACAATTACGGAAGCAAGTGTTTGCGGAAAAAATAAACCTTCCGTTTCGGTTAGACCTGTACTAGCAAGGTAATAGTCCCCCACTTTTGTTCCCATTGTTCGCAAAGAGCCAATGAATCGGTGTGTTTTTTCTTCTAAATTGTTGGCGACTACTAAGCCAGTTCGTACCGCATTGTTCACTAACGGAGCATAAAAAGTTTCCGCGACTGGTTCATTCATAACTGAAATGCAATCTCCGATGGCAAAAACATTCGGCACTGAAGTTTGTAAATAAGAATCCACCGCGATTGTCTGATCCAGATTCCGTTGAATTTTTTTATCCAAATAGGCTAATTGAGGATGTAAGTTTAAAGCAAAAATCCCACTGTCACAAGAAATTTCCTGCTCGCTTGTTTCAAGAACAATACCATTTGCTGTTTCTTCAATTCCTAGGACCGTTTCTTCAAAATGGAAAATTACTGCTTGTTTTTCCAAAGATTTTTGAACTTCTGCAACCATTTCTTTATCAAAATATTTAGGCAATAGATTTTCTAAACTTTCAAAGACATGGACCGTTTTCTTCATTTTCATAAGAAAATCAATAGCTTCCATTCCAATGGGTCCTGCACCAATAACGGCTACTGTGTGGCTTTCTTCCAGTAATGGAACAGCCGCTAAAGCACCTGATAAAAATTTATATTTGAGTAGTTTTTCTGTTTGACTACCACGAATTTGCGTGGAAAACTGGCTCGCACCTGTCGCTAAAATCAATTTATCATAAGAATACCACTGTTGCTCTTCCTTTTGTGCCCAAGCAATCAATTGGTTCTCAACATCCATTGCCACGACTTCTCTATTTAAAAGCAACTGAATCTTTTGACGACGTAATTCCTCTTCCGTTATGTAACGTGCTTCGTGTAATTCATTGATGGTATGATTAAAATACGCACTTAAGCCACCAGATAAATACCCCACTGTTGCTTGCTTGTCAATTAAAGAAATTTCTGCTTGGGGATATTTTTTCCTTGAAGCAATTGCTGCGGAAATACCTGCGAATGATGCACCAATAATCACAATTTTCATTTGTTTCCTCCTCTGTCAGGACCTATTATACTTCTCTCAGTTTATCATGATTAAAAAGAATGCTAAAGCAACAACTATAGTTTTCCCTTAAAATAATTATTTTTGCTGAGCGCATTGCTTTTCAAGCACTTTCATTTTCATTTATAATAAATGTTACTACTGTTTGAGGAGGAGTTTTCATGTCTGCAACAAAAGAGCAATTGGAACTATTTTTATTTTATTTATCTGAAACCCATACAAAAAGTTTATCTTTACATGACTTAGTTACAAGTCGACCACGCCCAGAAGAAGCGCGTATTTTATTAAATATTAACGAGGTTTTCACTTACTACCATAGCGCTCGTGTTCTCTACACAAGTGTTCCTGCTCTTGAAAACAACAAGTCTGAGCCTTTTTTCCAAGCCTTCGAAAATTTTTATTTTGAATTAAAACAACATTTTTTCAATGAAGAAGATGAAACCCATCAATTGAATGAACGTCTAGAGGAAATGAAAATTGCCTTTGAACAATTGACGGATGACTACAATGTTCTATAATAGAAGAGAACAATTCGTTGAGAAGGGGTCCTTATGAAGCAAGAAGAAGTGATTGAACGTTTAAAAGAAGAACTAAATTTGCCATTTTTTAATGGTACGCTAGAAGAAAAGAACTATTCTGAAGCAGATTATCAACAAATCAAGAAAGAGTTAATTCAATACTTTGATGATTATGTGCGAAATGTTGAAAATTAACAAGCTAAAACAACCTTTGATTTTAATAAAATCAAAGGTTGTTTTATTATTAAATAAAAAAAATAACAAAAAAAACCACCGGCAGTTTTGCCGATGGAAAAGGAGTATTTACTCAATAAGAGTAAAATGAAAAATAAAAAGGTTGTTGTTGGTATGAATTAATAATACAATACACTTTCTCTTTTGTCCATAAAAAAGACATGAAAAAAATATTAAATTCGTTAGTTATTTTTATTAGTTTTTTATTTTTTCAAAAGAATGTTGCTCATCCGCGTAATGGCAAAGGTTAATTCATCCGTTGCTTGATCCTGCTTTTCCTCTGAAGCATTAAATAAATCTGCATCAATACCTGTTTCTGGATCTGTTGCTAAAATCATTTCATTGCATCCTGCTACATATTCTGTATAAGCATGTTGAAATTTTTTGTGAATGCCAAGTACTTGTGGCGTCGGTTTTAATGTTCCGACTTTTTTGAGCATTAATTCATATTTTTCAGTACCTTCTTTAAATTTTGCTTGAATTTCTGCAATTCGTTCGGCTGTTAAATCATTCACTTTATTCTTATCGATCGCTTGACGAACTTCTTCGTAATATGGATTCATGACTTCGCCAATGTCTTCTGTTGTTTTAACGATATCATTAATTGTTTGAACGTAAAATCCTAAATTTGGTCTCATAACCATCCCTCTTTTCCCTTTTCTCTTTCACTCCATTTTACACTTTTTCTATTCCATCTGACAAGTGGCACTTTTTCAGTCTTCATTCTTTTGATTTTTAACAGAGAAAACATAGTGAGGCATCGTTTTGCCACGGTATGTTTTAATGTATCGATCCCTAACAAGCATCTGGTTTCGAATAGCGACATTCATAGAGGCTAAGTTCGTATCACGAATCGTTGAAATAACTTCTGGAAAATTTAATACATCGAATGCGTATTGCTTTGTCGCTGCGGCAGCTTCAATCGCATACCCTTTGTGCCATTCTTTCACACATAAATGATAACCAATTTCTGGATAGCTCTTACCTTTTACTAATTGATTGGTGAGACCACACTCGCCGATGACTTCGCCTGTTCGTGTCTTCTCTAACGCCCATAAGCCATAGCCGTATTCTTGATAGGACTGTAAGTTCCACTTTAGCCAGTTTGCAACCTCTTCATCAGAAAAAGCGTGTTCATAGGCATACATCACATTTTCATCTTGCAAAAATTTTTTCAATTCCGCTTCATCTTCCGACTGCCATTCTCTGACAATAAGTCGTTGTGTTTCGAAAATAATTTTCCGTTTCAAGCCCTTTCACTCCTTACATAAAGAAAAATTGACTGGTTTAAGTACCAGCCAATTTTCTTTTCTTATTTATTAAGCACCTTTACCTGCTTTACGTTGGAAGAACTTCACAATTTCCACAATTGGGATGATAGCAAAAGAAGTACCTGCTACAATTGCCCATTGATATGCATCTAAATGTGTAACGCTGAATAAATCATTAAATCCTGGAATAACAATCGTTGCAGCTAATAGCAAGAACGAAACAAGAATCCCATAGTTAAATGATTTGTTGCGGAATAAGCCAACTTTGAAAATTGATTGATAAATCGACTTCACATTAAAGGCATGGAACAATTGAATTAATCCCAAAGTAGCAAAGGCCATGGTTAAAGCATCGCCGTGTTGTAAATCATACAACGCTTGCGCCGATAAGTTTGTGTTAGCTGCGGTATGTGCTGGGAACATAATTGACATTTTATACACAATCAAAGTCAATGCCCCTTGCGTAATCCCTTGATAAACAACACTGCTTAAAACGCCGCCAGAGAAGAAGTTCGATTTTTTACCACGAGGTTCATGGCTCATCACATCACGTTCTGCTGGTTCCACACCTAACGCAATCGCTGGGAAAGTATCCGTTACTAAGTTAATCCACAATAAGTGAACAGGTAACAAGGTATCCCAATTGAGCATTGTTGCAATAAACAAGGTTAATACTTCCCCTAAGTTAGCTGAAAGTAAATATTGAATCGTTTTTTGGATATTTGAGAAGACTTTACGTCCTTCTTCTACCGCTACAATAATTGTTGAAAAGTTATCATCGGCAAGTACCATATCTGAAGCACCTTTTGATACTTCTGTTCCGGTAATTCCCATACCAATCCCGATGTCAGCAGCTTTTAAGGCTGGGGCATCATTTACGCCATCACCAGTCATAGCAACCACTTTTCCTTCTTGTTGCCACGCTTTAACAATCCGAACCTTGTGTTCTGGTGAAACACGAGCATAGACAGAGTAGTGTCCCACGACTTGTGCGAATTTTTCATCTGACAATTCATTTAATTCAGCGCCTGTAATGACTGCATCGTCTTCGCCTTCTTTGATGATGCCTAAACGTGCCGCAATTGCTTCTGCTGTATCACGGTGGTCACCCGTAATCATAATTGGACGAATACCCGCTTCTTTCGCGACTTTTACAGCATCTGCAGCTTCTTTTCTTTCTGGGTCAATCATACCGACTAAACCAGCAAATGTTAAATCTTTTTCCACAAGTTCAGAACTCATTTCGGCTGGAATCGTCTCAACATATTTATAAGCCATTCCTAAAACACGTAAGGCTTGTTTCGCTAATGAGGTGTTGGTTTTCAAAATTTCTTGACGTTTTGTTTCATCTAATGGACTTGTTTCTCCATTTGATAAGATTTCCGTACAACGTTTCAATAATTCATCTGGTGCACCTTTGACAGAAACTAGGAAGCCACCTGTTTTTAATTCATGAACAGTAGTCATTAATTTACGATCAGAGTCAAAAGGAATCTCTGCCACACGAGGTTCAGCTGCTACTTTTTCGGTTACGTTAAACGCATGATCTAAACCAAATTGTACTAAGGCAGTTTCTGTTGGGTCACCAATTAATGAACCATCTTGAGCGATTTTTGTATCATTCGTAAAGTTCATGATTTTTAAAGCCATATTATCAGCAGGGATTTCTGTGGAAGCAGATAACACTTGACCATCTGTATACAACGCTTCAACGGTCATTTGATTTAAGGTTAACGTACCTGTTTTATCTGAACAGATAATATCTGTACTTCCTAATGTTTCAACAGCTGGTAACTTACGGACAATCGCATTTTTCTTGGCCATTTTTTGGGTACCTAAAGCCAAAATAATCGTGACAATCGCTGGTAATCCTTCTGGAATTGCCGCTACAGCTAACGAAATTGACGTTAATAACATGTCAATCCATGAACGACCATTCATCATTCCTACCACAAACATCACCGCTGCAATGACTAAAATGGCAATTGTTAACATTTTACCCAATTGGTTTAAGTTTTGTTTTAAAGGCGTTTCCGTTTCTTGTTCGCTTGCTAGCATGCCAGCAATTTTACCGACTTCTGTATTCATTCCTGTGCCAACCACAACGCCAAGACCACGTCCATACGTCACATTACTATTGGAATAAGCCATATTGATTCGGTCACCGATACCAATATCGGTTCCCTCTAAGATGGTTACTTCTTTTTCAACTGGAACAGATTCACCGGTTAACGCTGCTTCTTCAATTTTTAAGCTATTCGCTTCCAATAAACGTAAATCGGCTGGAACGACATCCCCTGCTTCTAATAAAACAATGTCACCTGGCACTAATTCATCACTTTTAACAGTAATGACGTGTCCATCACGGCGAACATTCGCATTTGGTGAAGACATTTCTTTTAATGCTTCAATGGCTTGTTCCGCTTTAGCTTCTTGGATGACCCCAAAGATGGCGTTCAAGATAACAACCACTAAGATGATAATCGAGTCTACCACATCATGGGAAAAGACGGCTGAAATGACCGCTGCCGCTAATAAAACAATAATCATAAAATCTTTGAATTGCTCAAAGAATTTCACGGCAAGTGATTTTTTCTTCCCTTCATCTAGCACATTTTCCCCGTACGTTTCTAAACGCTTTTGAGCCTCCTGTGCACTTAATCCATCAGTTGTTGTGTTCATTTTCTCCAAAACAACTGTGTCGTCTTGTGCGTAAAACGCTTCAGACAATTGTGTTTTCTTTTCTTCTGACATGTTCTTCCTCCTCTATTTTTTGCAGCATCCTTCAAGTACTATTTTACATTTCATCAAAAATAAATGAAAAAAAATAGACTTGTGTATGCTACTTCGTCGAACATACATAAGTCTCACCGTTTAAGACAACACCAGAAATTGCTTTCGGAGTTGGTGATGTTGTCACAGCATAAATACTGTCAGTTACTCCCTCATGAAAAAACTATTTAACATTGATTGGAGAACCAATGTTATGAATAATTACTTAATTAGTATACCGTTTTCCACTCTTTTTTTCAAATAAAAGTTCTGCTCATTTGAAAAAAACTGAAATCCTTTCATTCGGATTCCAGTTTCTTGATTTGTATTCGTAAAATACGTTGTTGTCCCCGCTTTCTCGACCAACTAATAACCCAAGAAAGTAAGAAAAGACTAATCACGGTTCCCTCACGAACAAAAATCGGCAAATGATAACTAATGGACAATCCTAGTGCTAAACTGACACAAAAAATATCAACTAAATAACGATAAAACTGAAAACTATAGCGCGTTCTTTCAGAAATAAGTGTACAAAATTTTTCAATGGGAAATTGCAAAACACCTAGCGCAACTACCTGTCCTGTCCCGATTCCTGCTATGATTGTCCCTAAAATAAATAGAACAATTTTAACCAAATAATTTTGAAAAACAAGCGAACCAAATAATTGATATAAGAAAAAATTAATGACAAAACCAAAGCCAATTAACGCCACCAAAATAATCAAATAGTCCTGAATTTTACGCTGCTGATCTAACAACCAACACGTGCCTAAAAAAGCTAAATTGATAGCTGTGGTAACAGTTCCGACTTTTAAATGAGTAAGTGTTGCAAAGGTCACATTAAATGCATTAAAACTACTAACTCCAATGCCTGCTTGAATTGTCAAACTGATGCCCAATGCACTAATTAAATAAAAAAGAAACGATAGCACAATTTTTTTCTTCCACATTATAAAAACTCCTCTACTCTTGATACGTCTATTATGTGCTACAATAGAAGAAACAAATAGGAGATATCTCCTATTATAAGGAGAAAAAATGCTTAAAACAGCCTACCAACGATCACCGAAACAAGAATTAGCTAAAAATACGCCTTTTTTTAATGAAACTGATTTAAAACACAGTTTTATTATCGATTTTGAAAATCAAGAATTCATTCATCACCAAGCAGAGCCATTCAATTATCTTTTTTATTTAATCAAAGGAAAAGCGAAAATTTTAAAAACAGAACGCAATGGCCGCCAATCCATTGTTCAGTTTTTAACGACAGGTGATTTAATTGGCGATTTAACATTAGTTCAAGCGGAAACGATAACCAAGGACGTTATCGCCTTAGGTGAAACCTGTTGTTTGGCTGTACCTTTAGCTTACGCAGAAACTGTTTTAAAAAACAAGGTACTTTTTATGCAGCAACTCAGCCATTATCTAGGGAAAAAAATGCTCCAACGGGTGGACCACTTTACAACGAATCAGACCTATGAACTAAGTTATCGGCTAGCGGAATTGCTATTGGTTGCCGCTAATCACGAAGATGTTTATAAAGAAAAACATACTGAGATTGCCGAATACTTAGGGGTTAGTTATCGCCATCTTATTTATACCTTCAAACAATTTCGAGAGCGCGGCTTTATTCAAAAACAAGGAACTGCTTATCACATCAACCGCTTAGCGTTACATTCTTTTGTTCAAAAAATGAAGAGTTAAAGTGGTGGATTGTTGACAAATAGTGCGCTTCCCGCTACCCTATTCTTATTAATAAGAAAGAAGGGACAGCAATGGAGCAAGCATCATTTACTGTATCTAGTTGGCAAGAACAACCAATTGATAATCTTAATGAAAATTTCCCAGTGAATCAAGCGAGCGCTACTTATCAATTGTCAGGCGCCTTATCTGGGACAGCTTCTGTGGAATACTTAATGACTTATCAAGGCTCTTCAATGGCAGATGGGCTTGAAGCTGTGGCTCAAGTGGTCGGTTTCCTACATTTCGAAGGAACTTATTTAGGAAAAAAAGGCACCTTTACTGCTTGCGAAAAAGGGACGTTTACACAGGGTCTTTTAGACTGCCCAGGTGAACTATTTCAAGCATCAGGTGAGCTTGCCGGTTTATCCGGTCGCTACACTTATGAATTTAGTCAAGAAGAAGCGCTTCTTCATTTAGACTTTGTATAATAAAAAATTTCAAGGAAAGTTGGTGACATTATTTTACTTATTTTAAATTTGGCGGTTGTAAAAGACAATGGGTGTTTTTGATTAGATTAAACTTTTAAGGAGAAAAATCATGAAAAACACCCGAAACACCGTCCCATCATTACTAATTATTATTTTGCTTGTGGGATTTCCACAAATCAGCGAGTCGATTTTCACACCCATTTTACCAGCGCTTAGTTCTGCTTTTAACATTCACGATAGCGTGGCACAATTAACCATGAGTATTTATTTTGTTGGCTTTGCCGTTGGCGTTTTATTCTGGGGAATTTTATCCGATACGATTGGACGTCGCCCAGCTATGTTATTAGGAATTTTATGCTATTTAATTGGAAATATTGGCCTTTTTTTGAGTCCGACATTTCCTTGGCTGTTATTCTTCCGTTTAATTCAAGCATTTGGTGCAAGCGTTGGTTCTGTTATTACCCAATCGATGATGCGGGAAAGCTTTAACGATCTTCAAAGAGGGAAAATTTTTGCTCAAACAAGCGCTGCCCTATCGCTATCTCCTGCCATCGGACCCTTAGTCGGCGGACTTGTTCAAACCTATTTTGGCTATCAGCATGTCTTTAGCACCTTAATTGTCATGGCTGTTCTATTACTTTTCTATAGTTTTTATCGTTTACCAGAAACCTTTCACTTAGGAAATACCTTAAAGAAAGCGCCTTTTTGGTCCGTGGCGAAACGCCTTTCCTTCGATTCGAAAGTTTGGTGCTACGGCTTATTGATTGGTGGCATTAATGGTTTATTGTTTAGCTACTATGCAGAAGCTCCGTTTATTTTCATCAATCACTTTGGCTTTAGCAGTGTCCAATATGGCTTTCTTGGTTTAGTTTTAGCTGTGTCTAGTATTCTTGCTGCAGTTCTTATCAATTGGTTGCTAGGATATTGGTCAGCGGAAAAAATTGCCTTTGCTGGTTTGCTGCTAAGTATCTTTGCGGCTTGCTGTTTATTAATAATGACACAATTTGAATCAATCATTGGTCTTATTTTGTTTATTTTTCTCTTTTTCTTAGGGATTAATATTACTTTGCCCAATGCCTTAAGTATGGCCTTAAAAGGCTATGAATCTGTAATTGGTACTGCCAGTGGGATTTTTAGTTTTGTCTATTACTTGTTTGTTAGTTTCTTTACCTATTTGATTAGTTACTTTCACAATGGCACCATTTGGGTCTTACCGCTTTACTTTTTAAGTTTTGCTTGCCTGTTAGCTTTCAGCTATTATGTCATTGTTTATCGTAAAACTTTAAAATAAAAATCAAAAAACACACGAATGTTTCGTGTGTTTTTTTTAGCTAAAAAAATTGATTTTCTAAACTATATTGCTTCCCTGAAACAATGTCATATTGAATCAGTCGATATTCCTCATATAGTTGTTCTTGCTTTTTATTCATTTCTACTGTTTTTTTCCATTCCCCACCGAGATAGTAATTTCCCTTTTCAAAAGCAGGCAATTGTCCTTGTACCTCATTTAGCATAGCGTAAAATCCCGATTGCGGTAAGCCGCTTTGTTGGAAAAGTGAGGGAGCAAAATAAAATGGACTAATAGTTGCTTGATGCTGATTTTTTTCTGTTAACTGGTTCGCCGTATCATACATTAGAAATTCTGTCTGGTGAAGGGCTGCCCCTTCATTCAACGCTTGAATGTTTTCATCATAAATACTTGGTAAGTGATCTCCCCAAAAAACGACTAATGTGCGTTTGGGCATTTTTTCGATTTCTTGTAGGAAATTTTTCAAAGCTTCGCTACTGTAGGCAATATCTTGCAAGTAATTATTGAGCGCGACTTGATTGCCGTTTCCTTGAGAAAAATAATTGGACGTTGTGTATTTGTTTTCATAGGGCATATGTGTTTGCATAGTAACTAAATGAATGAATTGCGGTTGCTCTTTTTCTTTAAGCAGTGTCGTCACTTCCTGATACGCTGCTTGATCTGAAATGTAAGGATTATTTTCTAGTTTATCCGTATAGTTCATTGTTTTTTCATTGATAAATTGATCAAAACCTAAAATTTTATACACATCTTTTCGTTTATACATAGATGTATTGTACGGATGAATAGCCGTTGTTTGGTACTTTTGTTCCTTAAGTAATGAAACAATGGAAGGCAATTCCGTCATCTTAGGAATCATCATTGTATAAGGTGTAGTCATTTGGGCATTCATTAATTCCATCGAAAAACTTGTTAGGGCTTCAAATTCAATATTCGCAGTTCCGCCCCCGTAGTTTTGTGAAAGCATCTGGCCACTGTAAGTTTTATCAGCGATTTGCTGATAATCAGCTAAAGGATTACCAATAATGGACAAACCTTTCAGATGATCTGGATTTGAAAAACTTTCACTCATGACAAACACAATATTTGGTTGCTCATTGCTCGGCACTGTTTTCGCCTCGGCTAACTTTTGATATTTCTGAGTAATTTCTGAAATAGCTTCTTTTGAATAACCCTTTGGTTGGTCCATAGCCTCTACTTTTAAATTATATAGAAAACCACCAATAAATCCCGTATTGTAGTAATTCATTTTTTGGCTGTAAGGAATCCATAACGCGGTTTTATTATAGGCTTTACGTAACAAATTTTGCGGATTGTTAAAATCACCAATATATGAAAATAGACCTATCGAAAGAACAAGACTTAACACACGAATCGTTTGTTTTTTCTTCGATAAAAAGAAACTTTTATAAAAGGCTTTTCCTAAGAAAAAAAGTGCTATACAACCTAACGCTACCACAAAAATAAACGGCCATAAACCAACCATTTCTTTTAATAAACTAACTTCTGTGATCATTTTTAAGTCGTCTGGGTAAATAGGTTCGACACGATAAAACATCTTTTGATAGTCCGCAAATCCTAAAACACCTATTATGACACTATATAAAAGAGCGCCAACTCCTAATGAGCCTGCCAGACTACATAAAAAAAGTAAAAAAACGCTTAGCACAAAACAACCTAAGAAAAACTTTTCCGTATGCCACGAAAAAGCAAACTTGAAGGCTAAATCAGCAGACAAGTTATTCTGACACCATTGCAGATATAAATTACTAAAAATAATTAATATGATGAACCCGATTCCATACAGAAGATAGCGGTAGGACCATCGTTTAAATTTCTCAACTCTCTTTTTCACATCGATCTCCTATTCAAAAACTAGTAATGTATTTATTTTATGCTTCTTGAAAAAGAATGTAAAGAAGTAGCTAACAAAGAAGTCTAAGGAATAGTAAAGAAAAAATGTTATTTGTTGCAAAAATAATTTTCCAGTGGTATAGTAACAATGGAATTTCGTTATCAGTTATCGTCGCCTTTTTAGAGTACTTTATGAAAGGAGAATAACTATGACTTACAAAGTAAAAAACATTCAATACCGTATTCAATTAGACACAGACAAAAATATTTTCATTGTTTTTGATGCAAAAAATGAAAGTAAAACAGCAACTGGTCACACAATTGAAGAAGCAATTGCACACTTAAAACAATTAAACTAAGGAGTGACAAACATTTCCATGCAAGACCCTTTAGGTAGTTATTTAAGCTAAAAGCCGTTTAGTAAAGAAAAAATACTAGACGGTTTTTTTGTATCTTCTTCGCCTTTTATTTTTTACATAGTATACTGAAACAAACGGAGATGTTTTTATATGACCATCATTGCAAACTATATTCGCCAGCAACCCCAACGTCAAACACAGTTAACAGAAATCTACCAAGCAATTTTAGCGGTTGTTCCTCAGGAGACTACTGAAAAAATCGCTTATGGAATGCCGACCTTTTACTTAAATGGCAATTTAGTGCATTTTGCGGCGGCCAAGCAACATTTAGGTTTCTATCCTACGCCATCAGCCATCCAACGTTTCAGCAAAGAATTACGCCCTTTTAAAACCTCGAAAGGTGCCATTCAATTTCCCTACACGCAAGAGTTACCTCTTTCGTTAATACAGGAAATAGTTAAATTCCGTGTACAAGAGAACATGAAAACAGGGGCTCATTGAGCCCCTGTTTTCATGTTCTTAAAATTTTTTCCATCGCTTTTCCCTTGGCCAATTCGTCGATTAATTTATCTAGGTAACGGATTTTTTGCATTAAAGGATCTTCAATTTCTTCCACGCGATAGCCACAAATTACGCCTTTGATCAATTGGGCGTTTTCATTAAAATTGGGTGCTTCTTCAAAAAATGTTTCCATCGTTACTTTTTGAGCCAATTGTTGTTGCAAGCCTTTTTCATCATAACCAGTTAACCAATAAATAATTTCGTCAACCTCCGCTTGCGTTCGATTTTTACGTTCTGCTTTTTGGATGTATAGCGGGTAAACACTGGCAAAGGTCATTGTATAGATTTTCGGTTTTGTCATTGGTTTTCCTACTTTCTGAAGTATTCTCTCTTCAGTCTACCACAGGCTTGCTGGAAAAAGAGGCTATTTTGTCTTAGTAATCAAATTGACGATAATAACGACGAATCTCTAATGGGTGACAATTTAATTTTTCTACATGCGCATCAATGCGTTGCGTTACCGCATGCATTAGGAGAAATGAAACAACTCGGCCACGATATTTTTCACTAATTCCTGGAAGTTCATACGCTTTCGAATCAATAATTGTATAATTGGCACAGATTTTCGGCAATAATTTTGCTACTCGTTCTGCCAACGGTCGCTGCTCGTCTTCTCCAATAAACAACGTTACTGGCGTAGTTTCATCTACAATTTCTAGCGTTCCATGTAAGAACTCTGCTGCATGAATTGATTTTGAACGAAGCCAACTTTGCTCTTCCCAATAGCACATTGCATAAGAATAGACCGCTCCCCATTGGTTCCCTGCGCCAATAAAATAGTGAATGCTATCATGACGATGTTTTTCCGCAAAAGCTAAGCCAAACGCATCGGCACTTTTTTCGGCTTCAGCTAAACCTGTAGGCAAATATTCTTCCAATTCTTGGTAATAATTTTCGTAATCTTTAAATTCGTTGTTTTTTTGCATTAAACGATCAGCTACCATAAAGAACTTGATTTGCTCAGTTCCTGGGGCTGGATAAGTCACCACATAATCACATAAATCTGCTAAAAGACTGTCTTTTGCATCAATAAAACCAAATAACGTCGACCCGACCTTTTTGATTTCTTGAACGGCTTGCACCACCTCTTGTGTTGTCCCAGTAACGGAAGACAAGATGACGAATGATTTTTCTGTTAAACGTTTATTGCCTGTTGTGTAATACTCAGCAGCATGTTGAACATAGATTGGTAAATTACTTTTTCCATTCGCATAAGTAACTGCTTGCATGGCTGAAGCATAAGTACCGCCGATTCCTAAATAATAGACCGCATCAAATCCTTTCGTCCAAACTTGATCAACAACTTTTTCAACATCTGAACGCAAGGCTAAGGCACCTCGTATGTCTTTGATTTGTTGTTCTTCATTAAATTTTAACATGGCTGATTTCCCTCTTTCTTTGCTATTTTACTTTTTAGGACACAATCAAAATCATCAAAAATCCGTTGAGATAAATCAATTCCTTTACTTGTAGCTACTTGATACGCCAAATATTGAAATGGAATAACTAACAATAAAGGACTAATTTTTTCTTCGACATCACTTGCTAACTCTAACGTATTTGATGCTCTCGTTGAACGCGTTGTAATTGTGTAACATTGACCAACATAATTGGCTAGATAGTTTTTCAAGGCTTGGCTACGTGCTTGAATAGGACTTTGATTCTCAATAAAAAACAAAAGATGTGTAGTATCCGCTTCAAGGTAAGGCCCATGCATATAGGCTTCGACTTCAAATCCTTGGGAAGGTAAGCGAACTGTTTCTGTAAACTTCGTCTCAAACTCTTTCGCCGTACCAATATTGGGCCCATAACCAATTGCGATAAATCGTGTCCCCTCTGTTAATTCTTTTTTCGTTTTTTGCCAAAATTGTTCGGTTTTATAAATCACCGAATCGATTTCCTGAATTGCTTTGGCAAGTTTTGCTAATTCTTCTTCAACCTCTACTTTTGTTAATTGATGCTTTTGATAGCCCAGTTTCAAACCAAATAGAAATAAATTTAAAAGTGTTGCCGTATAGCCTTTTGTGACAAAACCAACTGTTTCAAGCCCCATTTTTAAATCCAGGACTTCATCCACAACCTCCGTAATCGGGCTGGTGACATCACTTGTCAAGGCCACTGTTTTTACAGACGTTTGGTTTTTAATTTTTGCAATGGCATCAATTGTTGAAGCACTTTTACCACTTTGCGAAACCGCTACGACCAGATCAAACCGATCATCCACTTTGCCATAATGAGCAAAATTGAACGGCTCTTGGATTTCCACATAAATAGGCGCCACTTCTTCAAGGTAAACTTTAGCCGCCTGACAAGCATTATGTGACGAGCCAGTTGCTAAAATTAGACAGTGCGTGACCTTTGAAACGTCTGTATCAGTTAATTGAAATTGGTTAAGAATCTGAGTTAGGGCTGCTTGCTCCTCATTTATATAATCCAGCATCGTTTTCATATTTTGCCTCCTAAAATAGACCAATTAATGAGCCAAGAATTCCGACAATTGCCATGCCACCTAAAATCGCTAAAGGTTTTACTTCTTTTTTCAATAAATAAAAAACAAAACCAAAGGATGCAAGCGGTAATAATTTAGGCATGATATCGTCAAAGATACTTTGAACCGTGACTGCATTTTTGCCACTTCCGCTGATTGTAATCGGGATAGTTAAATCAATCATGGAGGCGGTCATAGCACCTACCACCATCAAGCCAATTATTGAAGCGCCTAATGTGAGACTTTCCATCATGCCATTTGCTTGAATTTTTTTGAGAAAACCAGTTCCTAATTTATAGCCCCAACGATTCAGTAAATAACGAACAATCACATGGGGGACGTTAAAAATGAGTAAAAATAGAATTGGCCCTAACACATTCCCTTGTAAAGCTAACGAAGTTCCAACACCTGTTGCAATCAAGCGTAAGGTTCCCCAGAAAAAGGAATCACCTAAACCAGCTAAAGGTCCCATTAACGAGGTTTTAATACTATCGATTGTTCCAACTTCAAAATTTTCGTCCAGAACATTTTCTTCTTCCATTGCAGCATTAATTCCTAAAATAAACGTCACGATATGCGGCGTAGTATTAAAGAAAGCAAGATGCCGTTTTAAAGCTGCCGCCATCTCTTCTTTTTGAGGATATAATTTCTTTAAAATAGGGATCATGGCATAGACATAAGCCATATTCATCTGACGTTCATAATTCCATGAAAATTCCATTTGAAATGAACGCCAAAAGACTTGATTAAGTTCTTTTTTTGTAATTAAGTTTTCTGTCTTAGTTTTAGAAGTCTTCGTCATCATCAATTACCTCCCCACTTGTTGTTTGTATTGTTTCATTCTTTCCTTTGGCATAATTCATGATATTCACAACAATTACTGCTGTAATGGCACCCAAAATTGCTACTCCTGTTACAGGTAACTTAAAGTAGGCCATTAAGACAAAGCCTAAAAAGAAATATGGCGCTACTTGTTTGTTAATCAGTAAGCGTGCAAGCATCGCAAATCCTAGCGCTGGAATAATCCCCGTTGCAACAGACAACCCATGTTGAATAAATTCAGGGATCAGATCAAGTAAGCCTTTAATGGTGTTGCTGCCCACGGCAAATGAAATAGTTACAATGAGCGCTAGCATGAACGATAAGCCAAAGCCTGCAAGTAAATGCATGCGCTCCACCCCTTTATATGCTCCTTCTTCAGCATACTGATCAGCTTTTTGACTCATGATTGGGATGAGCAAACCCAAATAAATATTTTTAAGAATCAACGTTAACGTTGCGATTGGCAAGCCTAAGACTAAGGCTGTTTCTGTTCCTGCGCCAGCAGTAATAGCAAACGCTGTACCAAGAATCCCACCAGTCACTACATCAGGTGGGATTGATGCGCCCACTGAAAAAGAACCGATGAAAGCTAACTCTAAGGTCGCGCCCATGATTACGCCCGTTTTAACATCACCTAATACAATTCCGACAAATAAACCGGTTACAATTGGTCTTGAAAGCAACGAGGTACCTAAAGCATATTCCGACTGCGCAATAAAAGCGATGCAACCTAAAAGAATCGCTTGTCCTATCATTTGTATTTCTCCTTTCTACAAGACATTTAATGCTGCTACTTTTTTGTCATTTGGGACTTGTCGAATTTCAACTTCACAATCATTTGCGACCAATTCTTTAACCATTTTTTCTTCATCCGGTGTGATATCAATTGCTTTAGAAATGTTTCGAGTATTTTCCCTTACTTTCATCCCTCCTAAGTTAATTTCTTTTATTTCTGGATAGGCAGTAGCCAATCGATAAGCATCTTCCACACTTTCAACTACAATAAAAAGTTTGTATTTTTCTGTAACACCACTTTTTAGTGCGGCAATCGCATCTTCAATCGTTTTAATGACCAGTTTTACTCCTGCTGGTTTAGCTAGCTTAATGGTTGTTTTTCGAATATCATTTTTAGGTACGTCATCATTTGCGATTAAAATACAATCGGCGCCTAAGCCTTGGGTCCATGAAAAAGCCACTTGACCATGTAACAAGCGATGATCGACTCTTAACAATTTAATCATTTCAATTCCTCCTAAAATTCTTCTTCTAAAATTTCTTTACTAGATAACTCATTACAATAACAAAGACTTTCTTGTCCGTTTTCAACGGCACGTTTTACTAAATCAACTAATGAATCAACAGTATTTATTTGGGTATATATTTCAATTAACGTTGCTAAATTTAATCCTGAAATTAAATGCATTGCTTGTTTCCCCACATAATTAAAGAATTCGTTATTCACGCTTCCGCCAAATAGGTCTGTAATCACAATTAATTCATTTTGTTGATTGTTCTTTAAAATGTCTTTGACCGTCTTGGCTAAATCATAAGGTTGTTCCATATAAGCGCAAAGACATTCCACATTCTTTGTTTCACCACAAATTAAAGCTAATGATGTCTGAATCCCTGCAGCGAAATTACCATGTGTTGCCAGAATAATTTTACGTTCCATTTTCTTCACCTCACTTACTTCTTTATATAGCAAAAAGAGTGCCAAAAAAGTGGCACTCTCTCCTTTTTATTTTAAAAATCGCTTTCTGCGTTGTTAAACTCCGTTTTTCCAAACAACACATCATAAACATAAAAAAGCTCCGATTCAGGTATATTGACACTATAAACTTTTTCAATGACACTAAACGCCTCTTTCAACTCTTGCAAGACCGTTCTTTGACACTGCTTTAGTTGTTCGGCGCCATTATAATTTTCAATAGGTTCATTCCGGATTAATCGTTCAATTAAACAACTGACATGGACATATACCGCCAATTTACGATCATTTTGAATCGTTTGTTGCCACCGCTCTTCTAATTGAATTAAAAAGACTTCTACTTGTCGAATAATTTTTTCTGTATCTAAAATCGTCACTGATTGAATGACCCGATCTAATGAAAAGTTACGAATCAACTCATGATTTACATAGGACAGCATATCTTTAGTTAATTCTCTCTTTGTCCATTCTAAAAGGGTCGTAATTCCTTTTCCTGCAATCAACTCTTCTAAAGAGATATACGGGAGGTCATTTGAAGACGGGTTGTTTGTACCGATGATGCCGACAATCTCATATTCTGGAAAACTTTCTTTGATCGACTCTGCATTACGTAATTGATTATACTCACAAGGAATAATCTTTAATTGTGCTTCCGCAGGTAAACTTTTTTCAAGTAAATCTCTAATTTTAACGGCTGTGCCAATTCCGGTACTACACGTTGTTAAAATGACACGTTCCGTTTTATTTTCAGGTAATATGATTTCCCATTCATTTGGATGAACCGTTAACGCTTTTTGGGGCAATTCTTCAAAAGAAACTTCGTCTTTAATGGCTTCTCCTATAGACAGAGCCAAACTTGTTGTCACATTATTCATTAATAAAAAAGGACCTTCTTCTTCTGCCGGAAAATACTGATAAATTTCTTTCAATGAACCCATATCAAAAAGAATTACTAAACCATTCCTCGTTTCTTGACGTTCCATATAGTGAATTAAGTGTTCGGAAATTTTTTTGGGAGTAACATCTAACGGCATGTCAAACGATTGGAAAATTGGCACATTTAACAGCCGATTTGCAACATTCGCAATACTACTTGCTGTAGCATATCCGTGGGCAACAATCACCGCTTTCGGATAGTGACTTTCCTTTACTGAACCCGAATAGTGAAGATAAATGGTGACAATAATTCGATCCATCTGGGATAGCTCAATATCTAATGAACGTTTCACTAAAGTTAACAGTTGCTCAGCGTAGCCATAACTAGTTGCTAATTTGGTTTGAACTTCTGTTAAAAGTTCGTCAATGACTGTTGTAGGTTCTTTTTCTGGAAACCAATCAATGCATCTTCGTTGAAACAGATAGGTGCTTAATGCATAGACTAAACTGCCATTAAACCGAATTTGATAAGACGATTCAATCGTTTCCAATAATTGACGGATATTTTGCGTAATAAACAATAACATTTCGTGATTTTTCTCTCGCTTCTTTTCAAATAATAAATCATCGAATAAGCGTTCAATTTCTTTCGAGATGTCGTTATTGGCAGTAGAAAGATGATGATGGTGAGAGACATAAAGACGAAGGATTCGTTCATAACTCTGGATAATTCTTCTTTGCGCAAGCTCTGTTTCCTCTAACAAACTAACCAGATTTGTTTGCTCATCTAAACGAATAGGCAATTCATTTTCATCAGGAGCTAGTCTGATCGATTGATCTAGAAATTCTTTCGGTAAGTCGTGCAAAGTGATTGGTATAACACGTTTATCAAGGTTGGCGGCAAAGCTTCGTGCAGTAATAATTTTTATATTATTTCTTAGTTCACCTACATTGCCTACATAATGGTGATTTTCTAAAAGTTGGATAACTTGTGGCGTGATAGTAACTGCTTTTTGAATAGCTTGCTGTTCCTCATAAAATGCTCGCATAATTAATTGTTTTCTTTCCGCTTGGGTGCGTTCAGCAAGACTTGGGATTTTAATTTGAATAGGAATTCGTCTTAAAAATGTCGTTAAAAAGGTGCTAGAAATTTCTTCAGTTGTGGCAAAGCACAACCGACACGTAACAGGAATGGGCCGATTGGTTTCACCCATCCGATAAATGATACCCTGATCTAAAAATGTAAACAATTTTTCCTGCCCTTCAGGACTCAAACGATGAACTTCATCTAAAAATAAAACGCCCCCTTCTGCACTTTGAAAGGCCCCAATTTTATCGGAATCTGCTCCCGTAAAAGCGCCTTTAAGATGCCCAAATAATTGACTAGTTAAAAGCTCTGGATTGTTGGCATATTGCGCACAATTAACTGTTACAAAAGGTGCTGAATCGTCAAGTAGTTCTTTTGAAAGACAAAACTGATAATATAAGGATGCTAAAAAACTTTTACCCGTACCACTTTCACCTGTAATTAAGACAGGCAATCCACCGCCAGGATAAAGCGCTGCCATTTTTAATTGTTCGATGGTCTGGGCTAAACTACCGCGATAACCAATGACCGACTGAAAAAAATCACTTTTGCGATCAAAAACAGGCTGTTCATCGATCATTTCTTGGAAACTTTGATAAACAGTTCTTTTTAAAAGATAGTTTTGTTGCTGAAACGCTTCTTTATGAAAAAAGTAAACTGGTCGTGTATTGATCTTAACTAGAATCCCTTCTTCGTTTAACTGATTTAAATAGTGACTAGCTGTATTTCGTTTGATAGAAAATGTCGTTGCAATATTGCTTGCTGTGAAAATTTCACTGACTAAAGATGGTTCAAAAAAAGCTGTTTGATTGCGTAAATAATCAACAATTTGTGTTTTTAACATAAAATCACCTCTCGTTTATCATAACGTACCTAAAAAAAACGTCAATATTCAAAATTTCTTTTGTTATTTTTCTTTATATAAGGAGCCCATTTTTTATGTTATTTAATCACAGGAACCTGATTCTATCATTGCAGAATAGGCTTTCATTCAGTATACTGTAAATAGAGGAACAAGAAACGAATTGGATAATTAGGCACTGAAAGAACGCACCACCGTTCTGAATGTTTCGAAACACACAACAGGTTATCGAAATGGCCATTGGAGAAAAATTCCTTTTTCTCCGAGGTTAGCGATTGTGACATGTTGCAATCGTTTTTTGTCCTTAAAATGTTGAGAAAAAGAAAAAAGGCACTTTGCATGTCAGCACCACCTGACAAACAAAGCCCTTCATAGACAGCACAACCTATCTATTCCAGTTGCCTTTTTTGCTAGTTACACTAGCTAATTTTAGTGTACCCGATTTTCAGTGAAATTACTAGCATCTTTAAAATTTTTACTGAAACGATCAGCCTGTGCAATGAACTAGTTTTCTTCAGCGGCGGCAACCGCTGAGAAGCTTTTTCTCAAATTTTAAGTGAATAATGTATCATAAACTTTTTTGGCATATCCATCCGTCATATTACATACAAAGTCCACCGCCATTTTCAAACGATAATAGTCTTTTTCTGCTTCTGTAGCGTTCTTTGCTTCTCTTCTATACAACGCTTTCGCGCTTTCCGAAATATTATTAAAGATTCGCTCCTCATACTTATTCATGGAAACTTTTTCGTATTTCAGTACGACTGGAACAAATTCATCTAGTAAACGATTGATGATATTGAAGCCCAATACCTCTTGATCCAAAATTGTTTTTGTTTGAAAAACATAGACTCTAGAAAAGTTTTTTAATGCCTGAAAGCATTTCACTTCATCACAATCTTCAATGATAATTTCATTTTGATAGATACCACTCATAATTAAGTCATAATGATTAGCAAAATTTTTCGCTACGCTTTGACAAACAGCCCTTTGTGTCTTTCTCAAAAATTCTTGTAAGGTAGCTTCTTCTGTTTTATCTTTTTCTAACATTAAAAATTTTTTTGTTCCTGTTTGCGCATCAACAAACTGCTTTAAATCTTGATAGCTGTATAAACCATAATTATAGGCATCTTCGATATCTGAAAAAGTATAGGCGATATCATCTGAAGCTTCTAACAAAAAGACTAATGGGTGTCGCTTATTTTGTGTTCCTGTCGCAAATTTAATGGCGTTAAACACTTGTTTTTCCGAGTAAAAATAGCCAACTTTTTTAGACAAAAGCTGTTGCTTATTTAATTGATCTGAAGATGCCGTATATTTGATAACTGTATCTAATGTCGTGGCGGTTAGTTTCATTCCTGCTTTAGAAGTCCCATTATCATGATGCAGTTTTGTTAAAAGTCGAATGGTTTGAGCGTTGCCTTCAAAGTTAAGAAAATCATTTTGTTGTTGCTCCGAAAAATCAGACCAACAAGCATACAAAGGACCATTTTTTTCAAACCAAATACGAATGGCTTCTTACCCAAAATGTCCAAAAGGGGGATTGCCGATATCATGGATTAATGCAGCTGTTTCTAACAACCGATAGCATTCTGATAATTCCATAACCTCAATGTTTCGTTCGTTCAACTGTGAAATAACTAATCTAAGTATATCCCTGCTATGCATTGCCACTTCTAAGCTATGTGTTAAACGTGTTCTTACAAAATCATTACGTTCTAAAGGAAAAACTTGTGTTTTATCTTGTAAGCGTCTAAATGCATCACTTTTAATTACTCTACGATAGTCACTATCAAAAGATTTACGAAGTTCTGTGGCTAAATCAACTTGCTTATTTAACCAGTCATTTTGATATTGTTTACCATTATCAGAAATACGATATGTACCAACCAACTGACGCCAATTCATTTTCATTTATTACCTCCTCCAATTACTCTACCTTCTCTAAATAAGAGACGTAAATATTTTTACATTTACCAATATCACTAAATTCCCGATTGTTATACGCCTTATCCTTTTTCAATTTAAACCGCACTTTTTCGCCTTCTTGAAAAGTTCCCCACGTAAGAAAAAAGAATAGCCAATGGCTTTCATCCTCTGATAGCGTGTCTAAACCTAAACTTTTAGGCTCAATTAAGCTAGGTAATTTAAAACAGTCATAGACCCCTTTTGCTGTGCCATACACAGGACGATGAGTGCTAAGAATCGTTTCAAAATATCCCTTTTCATCAGGTTTTAAATAACTTGCTTGCCGAATCAGTTGTGTCAGTTTATTTTGGAATGGCTGAATATTTTTCTCAACGTTTAGTTCAAAATCTGGCTCAGCTTGTACATCCGTGTCATGAGATAACTTTTTTAATAAGCAGTTGATTTCATTAGTACTTGTCTTATCATTAAACGCAATCGCCAAACGCTCACTGCTAATAACACCTTTCATATCTTTCATAGAAAAATTATTTAACGCAATTGGATAGTGTTTATCTGATAGCATCCAAGAAGCACCCATTTCGTTTAAGCATGGAATACTCCGATAATAATGATCAGATAAAAAATACAGCATGACAGGTTGATTGGTTAGCTCCCTTTTAATCGTGTCAAAAATTAATTCTCCTGGCTGTACACCTGTTTCAATAGTGGAACTATAAAAAATATCCTGTGTTCGAAACCCAAACTTTTTCAATAATTGGATAAACGCATCCACATATTCTTGATCCTTTGAACTATGACTAATAAAAATCTTTTTCCCGTTGCTCACTACTCAACATCCTCCAAGTTAAATTTGTGTTTTCATTTTTTTGTGAAATTCTATACTATTTCTTTAAGCGTACAGCGTTATCTGAAACCAGTCAATACTAAAATTATAAAATAACAATTATTTTGTTTTATTAAATTTTTATATAATGTTGTTTTGTTAATGTTTTGTTATTTTTAAACAAGTGATTATAGAGCGATGTACGGTTGAAGTTATTTCTAATCTATTTTTTTCAATATTTTTATAAATATAAAAAAACACGCCTTTCTTTGCAGAAAGGCGTGTTTTTACGTCCGAGTATAAGGAGAATTGGTTCATTAACCAATTGTCCCTTTAAGCGTTATTCATTAAATGAATTATTTGTTTTTTAAGTTGTAGAAAGATTTTAAGCCTTTGTATTCAGCTACATCGCCTAATTGATCTTCAATACGTAATAATTGGTTGTATTTAGCAATACGGTCAGTACGGCTTAATGAACCAGTTTTGATTTGGCCAGCGTTTGTTGCAACAGCGATATCAGAGATTGTTGAATCTTCTGTTTCACCAGAACGGTGAGATACAACTGCAGTGTAGCCAGCTTCTTTAGCCATTTCGATTGCTTCAAATGTTTCAGTTAAAGTACCGATTTGGTTAACTTTGATTAGGATTGAGTTAGCGATACCTTTTTCGATACCTTCAGCTAATTTAGTTGTGTTTGTTACGAATAAATCGTCACCAACTAATTGAACTTTGTCGCCTAATACTTCAGTTAATTTTTTGAATCCGTCCCAGTCGTT
This sequence comes from Enterococcus sp. DIV1537a, assembly GCF_051712085.1. Taxonomy (NCBI): domain Bacteria; kingdom Bacillati; phylum Bacillota; class Bacilli; order Lactobacillales; family Enterococcaceae; genus Enterococcus; species Enterococcus sp. DIV1537a. The sequence goes on from NZ_JBIOOE010000001.1 coordinate 1,729,449, forward strand.
TTCGTCTAAGCCGTCTTCGATTGAAATGATTGGGTATTTAGAAACTAATTCTTCGTAGAACGCGATCATTTCTTCAGTTGTTTTTTCGCCTTCGCCTGAGTCAGCTAAAACGTAAACGCCTTTTTCTTTGTCGTAGAATTCTGAAGAAGCAGCATCCATAGCAAGAACAACGTCTTTACCAGGAACATAGCCAGCTTTTTCGATAGCTTCGATGATTACTTCGAAACCTTCTTCGTTTGAACCTAAGTTAGGAGCGAAACCACCTTCGTCACCTACTGAAGTAGCTAAGCCGCGACCTTTTAAGATTGAAGCTAATGCGTGGAATACTTCTGCACCCATACGTAAAGCTTCTTTGAATGTAGGCGCACCTACAGGCATGATCATGAATTCTTGGAAGTCAATACTGTTGTCAGCATGTGATCCACCGTTGATGATGTTCATCATTGGAGTTGGTAATACTTTTGTATTGAATCCGCCTAAGTAGTGATATAAAGGCACTTCTAGGTAATCAGCAGCAGCACGAGCTACAGCGATAGACACACCAAGAATAGCGTTAGCACCTAATTTACCTTTGTTAGGAGTTCCATCTAAATCGATCATTGCTTTATCGATAGCCATTTGATCGCGTACATCGTAACCGATGATTGCTTCAGCAATGATGTTGTTTACGTTATCTACAGCTTTAGTAACACCTTTACCTAAGTAACGAGCTTTGTCGCCATCACGTAATTCAACTGCTTCGTATTCACCAGTTGAAGCTCCTGAAGGAACCATTCCACGGCCGAAAGCTCCGCTTTCAGTGTAAACTTCTACTTCGATTGTTGGGTTACCGCGTGAGTCTAAGACTTCGCGTGCGTAAATATCAGTAATAATTGACATGTTTTGTCTCTCCTTTGAGTTTGTATTTATACTAAGGGGATTCCCTCATGTATGATTGTAGTTAATTCTCGCAAACTATGCAAACATTTTTTTGCAAAAGTCATTGAGAAAACGTTACCGTTAGTGATTTCTTATTTTACAGCATCTAATAAAGCTAAGAATGAATCTGCTTCTAAGCTTGCGCCGCCGACTAAAGCACCGTCAACATTTTCTTTTGCCATATATTCAGCGATGTTTTCTGGTTTAACAGAACCACCGTATTGAATACGAACAGCTTCAGAAACTTCTTTGCCGTATAATTTTTCAACTGTTGAACGAACAACACCACAGATTTCATCTGCAATATTAGCATCTGCAGATTTACCAGTTCCGATTGCCCAGATTGGTTCGTAAGCGATAACCATTGAAGCAACTTGTTCGTTTGATAAACCAACTAAGCCGTTAGTGATTTGACCTTCGATCCATTCCGCTGTTTTACCAGCTTCATACGTTTCTAAAGTTTCACCACAACAGAAGATTGGTGTCATACCATTTGCAAAGATTGCTTTGGCTTTTTTATTGATATCTTCATCTGTTTCGTGGAAATATTCGCGACGTTCAGAGTGTCCGATAATCACATAGTTCACACCTAAATCTGCAATTGCAGCTGGTGAGTTTTCACCAGTGAAGGCCCCAGCGTTTTCCCAGTAGCAGTTTTGTGCAGCTAATTTCACTTCAGAATCTTTTAGGTTCCAAGCTAAAGGAGCTAAGAATAATGCTGGAGATCCAATCACAGCGTCAACAACGTCGTTTGATGGAACAGCATTTTTTACTGCTTCTGCAAAGCTTTGTGCTTCGCTTAAAGTTTTGTTCATTTTCCAGTTACCAGCGATAATTGGTTTGCGCATGAAAAGCACATCCTTTTCTTTTTTTAAAAATATTGTCTTTTAAACTGATTATTTATCGTTAATAGAAGCTAAACCTGGTAAAGTTTTGCCTTCTAATAATTCTAAACTTGCTCCGCCACCTGTTGAGATGTGAGAGAATTTGTTTTCGTAGCCTAATTGAATTGCTGCAGCAGCAGAGTCCCCGCCACCGATGATTGTTGTTGCGTCTTCTAAATTAGCAATCGCTTCACAAACACCAATTGTTCCTTTGGCAAAGTTACTCATTTCAAATACGCCCATTGGTCCATTCCAAACAACTGTTTTCGCACCTTGTAATTCGTTAGCAAATAATTCAATTGTTTTTTCACCGATATCCAAGCCTTCTTCATCATCTGGGATTTCAGTTGAAGGAACCGTGTGGAAAGGAGCGTCATTGCTGAACTCTTTAGAGACAACTGTATCAACCGGTAAAACTAATTTGTCGCCAGCTTTTTCCATTAAGCTTTTCGCTAAGTCCACTTTATCTTCTTCAAGTAAAGATAAACCAACACTATAGCCTTGTGCTTTCATGAATGTGTAAGCCATACCGCCACCGATTAAAATTTTGTCGGCTTTTTCAATTAGGTTTTCAATGACAGCGATTTTGTCAGAAACTTTTGCGCCACCCAAGATTGCTACGAATGGACGTTTTGGATTTTCAACAGCTTCGCCGATGAATTTAATTTCTTTTTCCATTAAGAAACCAGCAACTGTTGGGATACCAGTTGAAGCAATTCCAACGTTTGAGGCATGTGCACGGTGTGCAGTACCAAAAGCATCATTGACAAATACATCGCCTAAAGAAGCCCAGTATTTACCCAATTCAGCGTCATTGCCGCTTTCTTTTTTGCCGTCAACATCTTCAAAACGAGTGTTTTCAAATACTAAAACGTCGCCGTCTTTCATATTGTTAACAGCGTCTTCTAATTCTTTACCACGTGTTTCTGGAACAAAAGTAACTGGTTGACCTAGTAATTCGCTTAAACGTTCAGCCACTGGTTTTAATGATTTGCCAGCTTTATCTTCTTCTGTTTTTACACGACCTAAATGAGAGAAAAGAATTGCTTTTCCGCCATTTTCAATCACGTATTTGATTGTTGGTAAAGCCGCTACGATACGATTATCGTTTGTGATCACGCCATCTTTTAACGGAACGTTAAAGTCAACACGGACAAGGACTTTTTTGTCTTTTAAATCTACATCTTTAATTGTCTTTTTAGCCATGAGTAGACCTCCTGTATTGTCAATTTTAGGATTTTTCTTTTTTAAAAAAAGAAAGCGGAGAAGCGCGTTGCTTCCCCGCTTATTATTTCACAATTGTTCAAATTTCACTAATGATAAGAATGAATCTTATAAGTTAGCGAAGTATTCTAAAGTACGAACTAATTGAGCAGTGTATGACATTTCGTTGTCATACCAAGCAACAGTTTTAACTAATTGTTTGTCGCCAACTGTCATAACTTTTGTTTGAGTTGCATCGAATAATGAACCGTAAGTCATACCTACGATATCAGAAGAAACGATTTCGTCTGTGTTATAACCATAAGATTCGTTAGCAGCTTTTTCCATTACTGCATTTACTTCATCAACAGTAACTTCTTTGTCTAATACAGTAACTAATTCAGTTAATGAACCAGTTGCCACAGGAACACGTTGAGCAGCACCATCTAATTTACCGTTCAATTCTGGGATTACTAAGCCGATTGCTTTAGCAGCACCAGTTGAGTTAGGTACGATGTTTGCAGCAGCAGCGCGCGCACGACGGAAGTCGCCTTTAGGATGTGGTCCGTCTAATGTCATTTGGTCACCTGTGTAAGCGTGGATAGTTGTCATTAAACCTTCAACAACACCAAAGTTGTCATGTAAAGCTTTAGCCATTGGAGCTAAGCAGTTTGTAGTACAAGAAGCGCCTGAAATTACAGTTTCTTCTCCAGTTAATGTTTCATGGTTTGTGTTGTAAACGATTGTTGGTACATCGTTACCACCAGGAGCTGAAATAACTACACGTTTTGCACCAGCAGTTAAATGTTTTTCAGCAGCTTCTTTAGAAGTAAAGAAACCAGTACATTCTAATACGATGTCTACGCCTAATTCGCCCCATGGTAATTCTTCAGGGTTACGGTTAGCTAAAACTTTGATTTCTTTGCCGTTAACGTTGAATGAACCTTCGTGAACTTCAACTGTACCGTTGAAACGGCCTTGAGTTGTGTCATATTTTAACAAGTGTGCTAACATTTTAGCATCTGTTAAGTCGTTGATTGCAACTACTTCGATTCCTTCTACATCTTGGATACGACGGAAAGCTAAGCGTCCGATACGTCCAAATCCATTAATACCTACTTTAACTGTCATTAAAGATTTCCTCCTTATGAAAATCAAAAATTTTTTATTTTAAAGGGTTACCCCTTTTAAAATCTCGTTTGCAGCAGCTTCATCTGTGATGAGCCACGTTTGTTTTGGTGCATTTTTCATATATGCGCGAATGGCTTTGGCTTTCGTTTTGCCGCCCGCAATTGCGACGACATAGGGAATTTCTTGTAAGTTTTTTAATTGAAGACCAATTCGTGGGATTTTATAGACCACTTTTCCTTCTTCATCAAAGAAATAACCAAACGATTCTGCCACGGCATTTTTTTGTTTGAGCATAACCATTTCGTCATCAGACATTTTTCGGCGTGCCGCCATGTGCAACGCTCGACCAATACTGTGCACCACACAGTTGGCATGACTAATTAACGTAAGAACTTCTTGAATCGAGGGTTCTTGTAATAAACTATTATACGTTTCACGACTCAATTGTTCTGGGACATATAACGCCCGGTAGTTACCACCCGTTTTGTTGGCCATTACAGCACTAATTGAATTGGCTTGGACAGAAACTGCTTCACCAATCCCTCCTCTGGCTGGAACAAACAAATTATGACGTTTTTCAGTTTCTAGTGATCCCATATTTTCGGCCACCATGGCCATTGTTGTCCCACCCATAACCGCAATTGTATTCTCACCATTTGGTAAGAGTAAATTCAGCGTATTGGTTAAGACATCTCCAAAGTCCGAAAGAACTTTCTTTTGGATATCACTATCTCCTGCAACAACGATACAACGTTGAATGCCAAAGTACTGTGTCATTTCTTTTTCGATTTGGTGCATACCAAGCAATTGATTCATGACTAATTCTAAACCTTGGTAGACTTCCAAACCGCGTTCTGTTAATGTCATCCCGCTTTTTGAAGGTTCAATCAGGTTGAGTTGCTTTAAAACATCTGTTTCTGTACGCAAGACTCGCTCTGTAATTCCCATCGTTTCTGATAAACTTCTACGTCCAATAGGTTGCATCCAATAAATATTGCGAAGGATTTGGAATCTTTCTTGTAATACATCGAGCATATCTGGAGCAACTGCTTCAATCATTTTAAATTCTTTTAACATGATGCGCTCCTTTTGTGGGTCGAAATACGTCCAAGTAAGACTGAAAACGACCTATGAACTTTAAAAAAATAGAATTGATGTTCGTTTTTCCTACTATTTATTCATAACAGTATTAAAAGTACTTATCAATTACACACTTAGTGTACCAGTTTTTTTAGGTCTTTTCAATAAAAATGATTCTTTTTTCATCGTTTTCTTTCAAATCCAAACAAAGCATTCGTTTGTGGGAAACAATAGCGACTTATTTCCGAATAATTAGATCTAATTAAACCAAAAGCAAAGGAATTCACGAACGTCTTTCAATTAACTTCTTGTTTAAATGGGAATTTCAGGTCCTCTCACAAAGCATTTTTTACTTATTTTTCAAAAAAAGCAACGAAGGAATAGACACAGCCATTCTCTCGTTGCTTCATACCCTTTTATTTGTAATCTTCTTCGTAAAAACGTCCTAAAATTTTAACATTATCTGAGATGCTGACAAAGGCATTCGGATCACTTTCTTTCATGGCTGCTTCTAAACTTGGCAACTCAAAGCGTGTCACAATAGTGAGCAAAACAGTTTGGCGGTCGTGGCGATATGCCCCTTCCGCTTCATGAATAATTGTAATACCGCGGCGCATTTTCTTTTGAATCTCATCCACGACTCGATCTGGGTTCTTGGTGACAATCATAACTTGCATTTTCTTTTGCTTAGTATAAACAGCATCTGTGACCTTCCCACTTACAAAAATTGATAACGCACTGTAGAACATGTACTGCCAGCCAAATAAATAACCTGCAACGAAGACAATTAGTGCGTTAAAATAAATTGAAATCGAGCCAACGGAACGCCCCGTTTTTTTCCGAATGGTAATGCTTAGAATATCTAAGCCCCCAGAAGAAACCCCGTTTTTTAAGACAAAACCAATTCCTGATCCAGAAATCGCCCCACCAAAAATAGCACAGATAATTGGATCTTGGGTCATCACCGTTTGCGGAACAATATGCATAAATAATGAAGTTAAAGTCACGGTAATGAAAGTAAAAATTGTAAACTTCTTACCTATTTTCTTCCACGCAATAAAGAATAACGGCACATTTAAAAGATACAATGTAATGGAGACAGGCACATTAAAACCGACAATTTTTGTTGAGAGGGTTGTTAAAATTTGTGCCAAGCCTGTTAAGCCACTGGAATAAATATTTCCTGGTTGATAGAAAAAGTTCATGGCAATTGATGCAAGAATAGCATAGACAATCGACACGGAAAATTTTGTTGTATAGTCATGAACTGGCAGTCCTTCATAAATTTTTTTCATAAATAATAGCCTCGTTTCAGGTTTTCAATAAATTACATTTCTTTTCATATTATACGTGGTTTACCGAGAGAAAAAAAGAGATTCCTATAATAATTACGGAAGATTCATCAAATGTTTATAGAAATGAAAAAAGAACGAAATCTTAACGATTTCGTTCTTGGGTTGTTTCATAATGGGCTCTTGGTCCACCAATATATTTAGGACGAGAATATAATGCTGTAACATGAGCCGCACCTAACGTTCGAATGCTCAAGCGAAGAGGAACTTGCACATGTTTTACATGCATACCGATAGATGTATCGCCAATGTCAATCCCTGCTTGAGCAACAATATGTTCAACTTCCACAGGTTCATCAAATTTTTCAAAGGCAGCCACTGAACAAGAACCGCCAGCATGTAATTGCGGTACTACAGAAACAATTTCAAAGCCTTTCTCTTCAGCCACACGACGTTCCATGGCTAGAGCACGATTAATATGTTCGCATCCTTGCACAGCCAAAGAGATGCCTTTTTTATCTAATTGTTCAATTAAGGTTGAGACAATCCATTGTCCTACTTCGGCGCTGGAATTTTTACCAATGACGCCGCCTACTACCTCACTGGTGGTACAACCTAAAACAAATAGGTCCCCTTTTTGTAAATTTCCTGCTGTAATGACTTCTTCTGTAATTGTCACTAACTGTTCTTTTAACATTTTTTCATCGATAGTCATTTGTTCATCCTTCTTTCTTCTAAACGACCATTTTTTGGTAACACACGTTTTAATGTTTGACTAAGAGGCAATGCTACAATCACCCCAAATAAGGATTGAATGATATTCCCTGGTAAAGAGGCAATCCCCGCACCCACGCCGTAAAGCCAGCTAGTCGCTAAAGCATACCCGCTAATCATGAGGAGACTGGCTAAAAGTAATCCTAGCGTTTGCATCTTTTTATTTTTATTAAAGAAGTGACCTGCTAACCAACCTTGTCCGCCATGAATCAATAACGAAAAAACGAACCATTGTGGATAGCCTGACAATAAATCAATTAAACCACCGCTTAAAGCTCCGACTGTCAAGCCACCGATCGGACCAAAAAGTAAACTAGCAATGTAAATCCCTGCATCCGCCAATGTAACAAAGCCATTTGTTGCTGGGACGGGGATAATAAAGACCATTGACACAGCCACTGTTAAAGCGGTAATTACTGCATATAGACTAATTTTTCTTGTCATTATCCGCCACACCTCCTGCTAGTAATCCTTCATGCCACACACTTCCAAAAGCTGCATTTAGCTGGACCCCAGAAACAATGGCTTCATGAACGTATGTTTTTGCTAAATCAACTGCTTCAATTAACGGATATCCTTTAACTAAATTCGCACCAATTGCAGAAGCAAAGGAACAACCAGCGCCATCAATGGTGTGGGCCATTACTTTTTCTTTGACCAATTGAATATGTTGTTGTCCATCATAAAAAAAGTCACGTGCTTCTTGACCAAGCCAACGATTACCGCCTTTAATCACCACCGTTGCCGCTCCTAAAGAGTTTAACTCTTCCGCCGCTTGTTGGACTTCTTCGACGGTTGTTAATTTTCTGCCAATGAGTAATTCTGCTTCTTTTAAATTAGGCGTTATAATCGTTGCAAATGGAAAAAGTTTTTCAATCAATAACTGCATGTATCTTTTTTCATAAACTGAAGTCGTTTCTTTAAAAGCTAAGACAGGATCCAACACCACCGGCAGACCTGCGTGCTTTTTCAAAAAGGTTGCAATTTGTAACATACTTTCTTCACTGTGAATCAAGCCAATCTTGATGCCGTCTAAACTCCCGGCAGGTATGGAAGCGAGTTGCTCTTTCACCAAAGAAGTCTCCAGGTCATGAATCTGAAAATGATTCTTGGGGGCTGTAGCAAGGCAAGTTAAAGTTGATAAGCCAAAGACTTGATGATTTTCAAACGTTTTTAAATCTGTTTGAATCCCGCCTCCTGAAAAAGGATCGGAACCGCCAATTGTTAAAATTATTTTTGTCATTTGTTTCGCTCCTTTATACACTCAGTTATCATACAAAGTTTTCTAAAAAGAAAAAACAGCCAATTGGCAGATTTTTAGCTCAGCCACTTTTTAAGTCTTTCGTTATCTTTTTCCTTCCCAAAGAAAGAGTGACCTCATCCGTCAATGAAGTCACTCTTTCTTTGGATTTAACACTTATTCGTCAATGGCTGTTACATCAATGTTTAATTCAAACAATTGTAATGGAGAAACTAAACTTGGTGCGTTGTTCATTGGGTCAATTGCTTTCCCGTTTTTAGGGAAGGCAATCACTTCACGAATGTTTTCTTCCCCAGCCAATAGCATTGCTAAGCGGTCTAGCCCTAAAGCAATCCCTCCATGTGGCGGGAAGCCATAATCTAATGCGTCTAGCAAGAAACCAAATTGGTCTTGTGCTTCTTCTTTTGTAAAACCTAACGTTTCAAACATTTTTTCTTGTAATTCTCGTGTATGGATCCGTAATGAGCCGCCACCTAATTCGTAGCCGTTTAAGACAACATCGTAAGCTTCAGCATACACAGAGGCTGGGTCTGTTGCTAAGCGGTCCACACCCTCTGCTTTTGGTTGTGTAAATGGATGATGAGCAGAAACATAGCGACCAGCTTCTTCATCATATTCAAACAACGGCCAATCCACAATCCACAAGAAATTGAATTTCGATTCATCAATTAAACCTAATTCTTTACCTAAACGTGTACGTACCGCACCTAAAGCAGCGGCTACGATTTCAGGTTTATCGGCACCAAACATTAAAATATCACCGACTTCTGCATTGGTAGCAGCAATTAATTCATCACTAACTTCTGTTAAGAATTTAGCAATCGGTCCTTTTAAGCCATCTTCTTCAACTTTTAACCAAGCTAAGCCTTTTGCGCCAAATTGACTCACATACTTACCTAAGTTATCCATATCTTTACGAGAATACTTATCTGCGGCGCCTTTTGCATTCAAAGCCTTCACATGTCCGCCATTTTCCAACGCTGCTTGGAAAACTTTGAAGTCTATGTCTTTCACTACATCTGCAACATCAATTAATTCCATAGCAAAACGAGTGTCGGGTTTATCGCTACCATAGCGTGCCATTGCTTCGTCATAGCTCATTCGTGGAAACGGAACAGAAATCTCAATTCCTTTTGTCTCTTTCATCACTTCAGCCAACATATTTTCTGTATATGTTTGAATTTCTTCTGGTGTTAAAAAGGTCGTTTCGATATCGATTTGTGTAAATTCTGGCTGACGGTCGCCTCGTAAATCTTCATCACGGAAACAACGAACGATTTGGTAATAGCGATCGAAGCCTGCCCCCATTAATAATTGTTTAAAGAGTTGTGGTGATTGTGGCAAAGCATAAAAATGACCGGCATGGACACGAGAAGGAACCAAATAATCGCGAGCGCCTTCTGGTGTTGATTTGCCTAAATAAGGAGTTTCAATGTCTAAAAAGTCATGATTATCTAAATAGTGACGGATTGTTTTCGTTACTTGGTGACGTAATTTAATGTTGTTTGTCATTGATGGACGACGCAAATCTAAATAACGATATTTCATGCGCAATTCGTCATTAACGTTATTGTCATCTTCAATGGTAAATGGCGTTGTTTTCGCAGTATTTAAAATCGTAATGTCAGTCGCCATCACTTCAAACTCGCCAGTTTTCATTTTGGGATTAATCGCTTCTTTATCACGATAAACGACTTGACCTTTAACTTCGATGACGTATTCACTACGACATTTATCAGCAATTTCCCATGCTTCTTTTGACTTTTCTGGGTTAAAGACCACTTGGACGATTCCTTCACGGTCACGTAAATCAATAAAGATAACGCCTCCTAAGTCACGACGTTTTTGAACCCATCCTTTTAATACAACTTCTTTTTCAATAAATTCGGCAGATACATTGCCGCAATAGGTTGTGCGTTTTGCCATTTCTCAATCTCTCCTTTTTATTCTTCAATCATTTTTGTCATCATTTCATCATACACTTCATCAAATGAATCATGAATAGCACTTAACGGGAAGGCTTTTTCTTCGCGTGTTGCCATTGATTTTACGTTGACAATGCCTTCATTCAATTCATTTTCACCGATTGTTAAAACTAATTTTGCTTGTAATTTATCGGCCGTTTTAAATTGCGCTTTTGGTTTGCGATTCATATAATCACGATCAGCTGAGAAACCAAAGTTACGAATGCTTTGAACAAGTTGCAAAGCTGCGACGTTGGTTTCTGAGCCAATACCAACCACATATGCGTCTAATTCAGATAACGCTGGAATCACAACTTCTTCAGCTTCCATTGTTAACAACACTCGTTCAATGCCCATACCAAAACCAAAGCCTGGTGTATCTGGGCCGCCTAATTCTTCAACTAAACCATTGTATCGGCCCCCTGCACAAATAGTTGATTGCGCCCCCATTTTAGGCGCTTCACTCATAATTTCAAAAATTGTGTGTGTGTAATAATCCAGGCCGCGAACCATATTACTATCAATTTCATAAGGAATTTCTAGTAAATCTAACATATCAGTTACTGCTTCAAAATGTGCTTTGGATGGTTCATTTAAATAATCTAAAATGGAGGGCGCTTCTGCGACAATCACCTTGTCTTTTTTATCTTTGCTGTCTAACACCCGCAATGGATTTTCATGTAAGCGACGCTGTGAATCCTCGCTTAATTCTGCCATATGTGGCTCTAAATAATCGATTAATGCTTGACGGTACGTAGCACGTGTTTCTTTATCCCCCAAGGAATTAATAACTAATTTGATTTGTTGGATGCCTAATTGTTTGAAGAAGTCCAAAGCCATAGCCATAATTTCAACATCCAATGCTGGGTTTTCACTACCAAATGCTTCCACACCAATTTGATGGAATTGACGCAAACGACCAGCTTGTGGGCGTTCATAGCGGAACATCGGCCCCATGTAATAGGTTTTGTATGGTTTCGTATATTCCGGACCATATAATTTATTTTCAACGAAGGCCCGAACAATTGGCGCTGTCCCCTCAGGACGTAGCGTCACGTGACGGTCTCCTTTATCATAAAAATCATACATTTCTTTTGAAACAATATCTGTGGTATCGCCAACACTGCGAGATATTACTTCATAATGTTCAAAAATCGGGGTTCTGATTTCTTGGTATTGATAATCTTTAAAAATCAAACGAGCTGTTTCTTCCACAAATTGCCATTTTTCAGAAGTTCCTGGCAAAATATCGTTTGTTCCTTTTGGTTTTTGATAACTCATTGTCTTTCTCTCCTTCTATCATTCCACAAAAATGTGTGCGCCATTTTCTTTTTTCTAAAAATGAAAAAAGCCCTTGTATGTTGAACATACAAGGGCGTAAAAGTCTCTTTTACACGGTACCACCTAGTTTTGAAAGATTTTACTCTTTCCTCAACGATTAACGCTCGTAACGGGACGGCTTTTCTTCCGTCCATCTCCAGAATGTCTTTCACTTTCACTGTTGAAGTTGCTCTCAGCCACGGCAACTCTCTCTTCGCAAACAAATGAAACTTACTCGTTCCTTCATAGATTTTTAATATTATCTATAAACTACTAAAGTTCTCTTAGAAAGTCAAGGGGTTCCGACAGGAAAATCAATTATTTTTCTCGTGTATCAATCACAATGGTCACTGGACCATCATTGGTCAACGACACTTGCATATCCGCGCCAAATTCTCCTGTGGCTACCGCTATTCCTTCTGCTTCTAATTGTTGATTAAATAATTCATACAAAGGAATCGCCACATCTGGACGAGCCGCTTCAATAAAACTGGGACGATTGCCTTTTTTAGTTTTTGCATAGAGGGTAAATTGAGAGATACTCAAAATTGATCCTTCAATCTCTTGAATACTGCGATTCATTTTTCCTTCGTCATCTTCAAAAACACGTAATTTACTGATTTTGCCAACAACATAAGCCACATCTTCTGGCGTGTCTTCTTGATGGATGCCCACCAGCACCATGAAGCCTTGTTTGATTTGTCCCACTATCTGCTCTTCTATCGCAACTTGTGCTTGACTAACTCTTTGAATAACTACTTTCATCTTTTTTGCCTCACTTTTACACTTACCCATTAGTTCGACGAACACTATAAACATCTGGTACACTTTTAATTTTGTCAACGATGGTTTTTAAATGAGAAAGGTTTTGAATTTTTACAGTGACATGAATCTGGGCCATCTTATCTTTGGATGGACGAGCTTCAACACCGACTAAATTTTTTGTCATCGAACTAATGACTTGTAAAACATCACTTAGTAAGCCACTACGATCATAGCCGTAAATCTCCAAATCGGCAGCGTATTCTTTGCGACTGTGCTCGGTATCTTCCCACTCAACTTCAATTAGACGTTGTGCTAGTTCTTCTTGATGTTGTACGTTAGGACAGTCCGCACGATGAATTGAAACGCCACGTCCTTTGGTAATGTAACCAACGATTTCATCACCAGGCACTGGATTACAACAGCGGCTTAAACGAATCAATAGGTTGTCCACCCCTTGAATCACGATGCCGCCTTCATGACGAACTTTCATTTTTTCTGATTCTTTTTTAGCTGGCTGATTTAACAACTCTTCTGCTTCTTGACGTTGACGTTCCAACTCTTGTTCGCGGCGTTCTTTTTCTGTTAAACGATTGCACACTACTTGCGCACTTACTTCGCCATAACCTACTGCCGCAAATAAATCATCTTCCGTTTGAAATTTAAATTTATCTAGCACTTCCGCCATTTTATTCTTCGTTAAAAATTCTTTCGGTGTAAAGCCGATTTCTGTCATGTATTTAATGACAGCATCATGCCCTTTAATAATGTTATCTTCACGGTCTTGTTCTTTAAAGAAACGTTTGATTTTATTTTTGGCTTTACTTGTTTTAACCATTTTCAGCCAGTCGCGACTAGGTCCGAAAGAATTCGGTGATGTTAGGACTTCAATAATATCCCCATTTTTTAGGACATAGTCTAACTGTACCATTTTGCCGTTGACTTTCGCACCGGTTGTTTTATTCCCAATTTCAGTATGGATACTGTAAGCAAAATCTAGTGGTCCGGAGCCTTTTGGCAGTTCGGTTACATCTCCACTTGGCGTAAAGACATAGACTTTGTCGCTAAAAATGTCTTCTTTCACACCTTGCATAAATTCAGAAGCATCATAGCTTTCATCTTGTAATTCAATAATTTCATGGAACCAATCGACTTGCTTCGTCAGTTCATCTGTTTCAATTTTTTCCGCTTTGCCTTCTTTATAGGCCCAGTGAGCCGCCACCCCAAATTCGGCGATTTGGTGCATCTCATGGGTCCGAATTTGGACCTCTACTGGATTCCCTTTTGGCCCAATAACTGTCGTATGGATAGACTGATACATATTCGCTTTTGGCATAGCAATATAATCTTTAAAGCGACCTGGCATTGGTGTCCAACGTGTATGAATCGCCCCTAACACGGCATAGCAATCTTTAATGGAATCGACAATAACACGAATGGCTAATAAGTCATAGATTTCATTAAATTGTTTCTTTTGGTCCTTCATTTTACGATAGATTGAATAAATATGTTTTGGTCGACCATATATTTCTGCGTAAATTTCTAAATCTTCCGTAGCTAAACGAATATCTTCGACTGCTTCTGCCACATAAGCTTCACGTTCATCGCGTTTGCTTTGCATCAAATTAACAATTCGATAGTATTGGTTGGGGTTAATATAACGTAAGGCAGTATCTTCTAATTCCCATTTAATTCGACTAATCCCTAAGCGATGTGCTAAAGGCGCATAAATTTCTAAAGTTTCTTGTGCAATCCGTCGTTGCTTATCTTCACGTAAATGTTTTAATGTGCGCATATTGTGCAAACGATCGGCTAGTTTCACCATAATAACCCGTAAATCTTGCGCCATTGCCAATAACATTTTCCGATGATTTTCAGCTAATTGTTCTTCATGAGATTTATATTTAATTTTTCCTAGTTTCGTCACGCCATCGACTAACATTGCGATGTCTTCGCCAAATTCTTCTTTTAAATCGTCCAGTGTTACGTCCGTATCTTCGACAACATCATGTAAAAATCCTGTTGCTACAGTATGGGGATCCATATGTAATTCAGCCAGAATGCCTGCCACTTGAATCGGATGGATGATGTAAGGTTCACCTGATTGTCGGACTTGACCTTCGTGTGCTTTTTCAGCATAAGTTAATGCTTTTTGAACCAACTCAACATGTTCTGGTCCCATATAGGTACTTACAATTTTGATGACAGCTGGGCCTGTCAGTATTTCTTCTTTTGGCATGGTATTCACTCCTCTATGAAGGTGACCTTTGGATAAAGAACACTTCGTTCACGTATTATCTATTTTAATAAAAAAGAAAAGTACCACTTGAAACAGTAGCACTTTCAACAACTCTATTATACTAAATTTCCCTTAAATTTCAATCACTGTCGCTTTTTTACTCTCTCTTTATTCAAAGAGAATGCCTACAAGAATTTTACAGGCGGGCTTTCGTTTAATTTAAAAGTTCCATTTGGTAGCTAACTGCACTTAAAAGATACAATGGTGCTGTTTCTGCTCGTAAAATTCTCGGACCCAACCCGCAAAGTTTCGCCCCAGCCTGCAGAAATTGTTCAATTTCTTGCGGTGCAAAGCCACCTTCAGGTCCAAAGAGCACACACAAACGTGCGCCTGACTGGCAAGTGGATAATACTTGTGCTAATTGACTTTTTTCTCCTTGTTTTGCTGATTCTTCATACGCAACCAAGACTGTGTCATATGAGTCAAATTGCGCAATGATTTCTTGTGTTTTATCCACCAAAGAAACATTTGGTGTCTGCTGCCGATGCGATTGCTCCGCCGCTTCTGTGGCAATTTTTTGTAATCTTTTTTCTTTGGCTGCTCTTTTTTTGTGGTCCCATTTGACAACAGAAGTTTTCGCAGGAAAGCCGATAAACTGATTGCCACCTAGCTCCGTGCCTTTTTGAACAATCCATTCTAACTTGTCCCCTTTTGGTAACCCACACGCAATCGTCACTTCAATTGGCAATTCTTTGTCCATTTCTTCTTTACTAATTTCTTTAAAGTAAACAGACGTTGGATCAATTTCCACAATCTCAGCTAAAATGGCAGTTTTATTTTGAAATACTAAATAACAACGATCATTCGGCGTCATTCGCATAACTCGCACAATATGATGATAGTTTTCATCTGCGACTTTATACAAATCTTTTTCTTGATAATCTTCTTTCATGAAATACCGTTGCATTTTACTCTTCCTCTGGTTTCTTCAAGATAATCGCATACCAATCGCCTTGATTAAAGAGTTGGTCCACCACAAACCCGACTTTCGTTAGTGCTTCTAAAACCATTGCTTTTTTATCTTCAATAATTCCAGAAATAATGAAGGTACCGTCTTGTTTTAGCAAACGCCAAGCATCTTCAATCATTAACACAATAATATCTGCCAAAATATTTGCGACGATTACATCAGCAGAATGGTCAATCCCTTTTAGTAAATCATTGGCTGACACATGAACATCGGCCGCAATGGGATTTAAATCCATATTTTCTTTTGCCGCTGCAACTGCTACTTCATCTAAATCATATGCGTAGACGTCTTTAGCCCCTAAATAGCGACTTGCAATACTCAAAACACCAGAACCCGTTCCTACATCTAGAACTGTTTCGCCACCACGTAAAACAGTTTCTAAAGCTTGCAAGGTTAAACGAGTCGTTGGATGCGTGCCTGTACCGAAAGCCATGCCCGGATCCAATGTAATAATTTTTTCTGCTTCATCTTGTGCGTGATAGGCTTCCCAACTTGGCACAATCGTTAAGAATCGTGTGACACGGACAGGATGATAGTATTTTTTCCAAGCAGTTGCCCAGTCGCTTTCTGCTACTTCACTAATTGTCATTTCGTTTTTACCAATGGATAAGCCGTACTCAGGCAAGCGTAAAATATTTTCTTTCATAAATGGTAAAATTTCTGGTAAGAAGGTTGTTTCAGGAAAATAAGCCATCACAATCGCCCCTTCTTTAATGTGGGTGAATTGCTCTTTATCTAAAATTTCCCCATACAGATCACTTTCAAAATTTTCAATGTCCAACGCATCTTCAATGGCCACGCCACTTGCGCCAGCTTCCATCATAATGTTTGAAATTGCTTCAACTGCTTCGCTAGCCGTTTCTACTTTTACTTCTGTCCACTTCATGTTCTCACCTCTAAATTAATAACTTGGATACGCAATCCATTGTTCTTTTTCTGTTTCTGCCACTTTTTTAATCATCGCTTCAAAATCTGCTGGCTCCCAATGCAATTCAAAAACTTCCGCTGTTTCATCTGATAAAAAGTCTAACAAATCACTTTGCCCTTCATCTAAAACCACTTTTAAATAGTGAATGAATCCGTCTAAAACTGCTTTGCGTAGCCCTTTTTTTCCTTCATAAGGAATTGTGACTAAATACTCTTCGTCATCAACGACAGACTTTTGCGGATTGTAAAATAACAAACCATCTTCAAATTCAATGAATTCTTCTTCTGAAAGTGTACCATCAACATCATCAATCGCCACTTGCTCATTGTTTTCTGCATATAAACGAACAATGACTTCGATGGTATGGTTTTTGCGATCCCAATCAAGGCCTACTTCGTAATCTCCTAAGTGTTTTTCAAGTTGTTCCTCTAAGTATGTGAGCATTGTTGCTTTTTTCATTTTCTTCATCCTTCCAGCCAAAATCTATTTGGTCTACTGCTGTTCTTTTTTGTTTAGAAATATATGGATTGCCAGCCACGACGTATCTTAAAGGCAACTCTGTCCAACGACCTTTATTGGGAATTCCAATTCGTGGTAGTGCCTCAATTTTTTTCGGGAATTTTCGTTTTTCTGGCACGAGCCGTAACGAACTAGAAAAAATCGACTGCCCATATAATTGCTTATCAATTCCTAAGGCTGCAACTAATTTACCTGGTCCATTAGTCAATTCCACGCTTTGACGTCCTTGGCGATTTTCAATCATTTTGTCGACACCTTCAACAGGTTCAATCGCGCGGATCATCACCCCTTGTGGTTTGCCTTGTTCTTGTGTCACCATATTTAAAATTAAATGCGTGTGCATAGTATATAAATAAATCGTGCCTGGTTTGTCATACATGGCTTGTAAGCGTGGCGTTTTTCTCAAGCCAAAGCTATGGGCCGCCTCATCATCAGGACCTAAATAAGCTTCTGCATCCACAATGTACCCACCTAAAACGCCTGTTGCTGTTTCGTGCTCTAAATACATCCCTAACAAGTATTGTGCCACTTCTTCAGTTGTTTTTGTGTTAAAGATATTTATCGTTTCTTTCATTTCTTTCACCACTCCCTATCATACACGAAACCTTCCGCTATATCCATCTAAAACCCAAAAAACCACCAAAAAGCGAATGTACGTTCTTTATGTTATAATAAGATGATTATGAAAAAGGAGGTCCTTTTATGCAACAACCTTTAGCCTATCGAATGAGACCTCGTCACTTAGACGAAGTGGTTGGTCAACAACATTTAGTCGGCCCTGGTAAAATTATTCGTCGGATGGTCGAAGCCAAAATGCTTTCATCGATGATTCTTTATGGGCCGCCTGGCACTGGAAAAACCAGTATTGCCAGCGCAATCGCTGGTTCAACAAATTATGCCTTTCGCATGTTGAACGCGGCCACAGACACCAAAAAAGATTTACAAATCGTTGCTGAAGAAGCCAAAATGAGTGGCACAGTGATTTTACTGCTTGATGAAATTCACCGATTAGATAAAACAAAACAAGATTTTTTGCTCCCTCATTTAGAAAACGGACGAATTATTATGATTGGAGCCACTACCGAAAATCCATATATTACAATTAATCCTGCGATTCGTAGTCGCACGCAAATTTTTGAAGTAAAGCCCTTAACAGAAACAGACATTCAGCAAGCGATTCAAGAAGCCTTAACCGATAGCACACGTGGCTTAGGCGATTATCCCGTCCACTTAGAAGAAAAAGCATTACAACATTTGACACGCGCAACGAACGGTGACTTACGTAGTGCGCTAAATGGACTAGAATTAGCTGTTAAATCAACACCAAAAAATGAACAAGGCGAAATTAAGATCACCTTACCGATTATTGAAGAGTGCGTGCAAAGAAAAGCCTTAACCCATGATAAAGATGGCGATGCCCATTATGATGTAATTTCCGCTTTCCAAAAGTCGATCCGAGGAAGCGATGTAGATGCTGCACTTCATTATTTGGGTCGCTTAGTTGAAGCAGGTGATTTACCGATTATTTGTCGTCGTTTAATGGTCATTGCTTACGAGGATATCGGTCTTGGGAATCCTGCGGCCGCCGCTCGGACAGTCACCGCTGTTCAAGCCGCCGAAAAGCTAGGGTTTCCAGAAGCTAGGATTCCTCTAGCTAGTGTCGTCATTGATTTATGTTTATCCCCAAAATCAAATTCTGCAGTCACAGCGATTGATGCTGCTTTGGCAGATATTCGACAAGGCTCTGTGGGAGACGTTCCTGATCATTTGCGTGATGCCCACTATGCTGGAGCCAAAGAATTAAACCGTGGTATTGGTTATCAATACCCACATAATTTTGAAAACGGTTGGGTCAATCAGCAATACTTACCTGACAAATTAAAAGAGGCACGTTATTACGAGCCGATTGATATTGGTAAATATGAACAAGCCTTACATCAGCAACTCAAGCGTATCCAAGAATGGAAACAGAAAAAATAACAAAATAATACGCTTTCAAAAAAAGAAACAATCTCGTTGCCGATTTTGAGAGAGTATGCTATTATAAAGATGGTAAATCTGTGATGTACGCGTTGTCCTTTCACTGTGTTGACCGAACATTTTTATTGATATCTAGGGATCCTGCTTGTATCAAAGTTGGTAACATGCCTTTTCTTTTGGTAGTTCAATACTGCGATCGAGGAACCCACCTGCTTATCTTGCGGGTTCAATACTCTAGGACGATTACCGGCATCGACGGATTTTACCATTTTTATGAAGATTTCTAAACAATTTGCTCTGGCAAGTTGTTTTTTTTTGGAGGACAAGATGATTCGTATACTCGTACTATTACTCGCCGTTGTCACAGGCGTAGCCAGTTATTATTTGATGAAGAAAAGTGCAGCTTTTTTACCACTCTTAAAAAAAGAAAGTCAACAGTTTATCGAACGTTTTGGGCGTTATTACTTGATTATCGCCATTCTAGGTGTTCTAGCGGCTATTTTTAATCGCCCGTTATTGTCAATTGGTTTTATCTTTTTTGTTTTATTACTTTCGACGTTGTTTAGTTTAACTTTTGCAAAAAAAATGTCATAAAAGACGATGATTTTAAAACTTCGTTCAAAAAGATTTTTTTGAACGAAGTTTTTTTTACAAAAAAATGGTAATATTCAGAAAAAAAGAAGCGGTTTCAGTTTCTTTTTTTCTTTGTTTGTTTTACAATTATTATAGAAACAATTAATGATTTTTTTTACGCTGAAAGGAGCGGTTATTATGTTACAACAATATCAAAAAATTATGATAGCAATCGATGGTTCTGACGAAGCAGACTTAGCCTTTAAAAAAGCGGTCAACGTCGCTAAACGAAACGATGCTGAATTACTATTAGCACATGTTGTTGATACGCGCTCTTTCCAATCAGTGTCCTCTTTTGATGGTGCGCTAGCAGAAGAAGCAATGTCAATGGCAAAAGAAACCTTAGACACCTACCAACAACAAGCGATGGATATGGGACAAACAAAAGTCTCTAGCGTTCTAGCCTATGGTTCTCCTAAGAACATTATTGCCAAAGAATTACCAAAAGAATACAACATTGATTTAATTATGTTAGGAGCAACTGGATTAAATGCCGTTGAGCGTTTATTTATTGGCTCTGTCTCTGAATCAGTTATCCGTAACGCTAGTTGCGATGTTCTCGTTGTACGGACGGATTTAGACAACAAATTACCAAAAAATGAAGAAAAATAAAAAATAAAAAGAAACTGAGCCAACTATCACTTTTGATAGTTGGCTCAGTTTTTTCTTATTAATGACTTTAGTCAGTCGAAATCTCTAAAGAGATTTCGACAAAAAAACCACGCGTACTGCGCGTGGAGGCCAGAGCTTTAGCGATAAAAACTCCTTTCGATATAATAGATAAAGGCTACCAACCGTTATCAAATCGAAAGGAGTTTTTGAATGTCGAACGACGATAAAAGTTTAGCACATACTCGTTGGAATTGTAAGTATCATCTTGTGTTTACACCAAAATATAGAAGAAAAGTAATCTATGGTCAATTGAGGCGAGATATAGGGAAAATACTAAGGAAATTGTGTGAGATGAAAGAAGTCGAAATCATTGAAGCGCATGCAATGCCCGACCATATCCATATGTTGGTAAGAATTCCGCCGAAGTTGAGTGTATCAGGTTTTATGGGTTTCTTAAAAGGAAGAAGTGCAGTAATCATTCATGAACGTCATGCGAATTTAAAATACAATTATGGAAATCGATCCTTTTGGTCAAAAGGCTATTATGTGAGCACTGTAGGATTGAACCAAAAAACGATAGCTAAGTATATACGAGAACAAGAAGCAGAAGATCGAGTAAGGGATAGTATAAACAAAAGAGAGTATAAAGATCCATTTAGGAAGTAACAACTAGATAAGAATAGAATGGTAGCGGTTGGCAGTCTCTAAAAAAAGCTCCCTTAAAGGGAGCAGCAGGTAGCGAGCCCTTCTAGGGCTATTAAAAAGCCACCCGCTATGCGGGTGGATATTTACTTACCTATTAAGCACACCTTGTGAGAGCGTCTCACAAGGTGTGTTCGTTTAATTATTTTAGACGTTCTACGTCACGGGCAATCATTAACTCTTCGTCAGTTGGTACTAATAGAAGCTTGATTTTTGAATCATCAGTTGAGATAACTGCTTCTTCACCGTGTACATTATTTTTGTCATCATCGATTTCACAACCAAACCAAGTCATGCCATCAATAATATCTTTACGAACACCAACAGCATTTTCACCGATTCCAGCAGTAAAGACAATCGCATCAACGCCATTCATAACAGTGACATAGCTACCAATGTATTTACGAATACGATCGATAAAAATGTTGTATGCTGTTTGAACTTCAGGTTTATCTAGATTTGATTGAATATCGCGCATGTCGCTTGATAAACCATTTGTTAAACCTAATAAACCAGATTTTTTGTTTAAAATATCAACCATGTCTTGTACATCAGTCAAGCCAAGTTTTGTCATTAAATAAGGCAATAGTGACGCATCAACATCCCCTGAACGAGTCCCCATTGTAACGCCAGCAAGAGGAGTGAAGCCCATTGATGTATCGACTGATTTACCACCATCAACTGCAGTGATTGAAGCACCATTTCCTAAGTGACAAGTGATAATTTTTAAGTCTTCAATTGGACGACCTAGCATTTCTGCAGCACGTTGAGAGACATAACGATGACTTGTTCCATGTGCCCCATATTTACGAGCAGCAAATTTTTCATAGTATTCACGCGGTACACTATATAAATAGTTGTGTTCTGGCATTGTTGTGTGGAACGACGTATCAAAGACTGCCACGCTAATGATTTCTGGTAAGATATGTTTAAATGCTTTAATCCCCATTGCATTCGCTGGGTTGTGTAAAGGTGCTAATTCAGATAAAGCTTCAATTTTTTCTAATACTTCGTCTGTAATAACAACAGAATCTTTAAATTCTTCTCCACCAGCAACTACACGGTGACCAACACCAGTAATTTCATCATAAGAACCTAAAATGTTTAAGTCGATTAATTGGTCTAGTAACATTTTTACTGCCACTTCATGGTTATCAATATCAACAATTACTTCATATTTTTGTCCTTCACCATATTTAATTGTGAAGATAGAATCTTTTAAGCCAATACGTTCAACGATTCCTTTAGCGATCACTTCTTCATTTGGCATTTGGTATAATTGCCATTTTAAACTTGAACTACCTGCATTAATTGCAATTGTTTTAGACATAATTTTCTCCTCTTCGTTACTATTTTATTTTAAATTTGAAGCTTTCCAAGCTTCAAATTGTTTAAAGAACTCCGTTACTTTATTGATATCTTTCAAAGAGGCAAGTTTTGCTAACAAAACTTCCTTCACTTGCTCAGCATCTGCGCCCTTGTTTTGAACAAGCAAGATACTTTTACGTGATTGTTCTGACTTAAACAATTCATCAGGTAACTGTATCATTCCTTGTAAATAGACATTTTTTGTCAACCAATTTTTAAAGAATTCACTTTGCTCAGTCTCTAAAATATTGGTCGGGATTAAGAATAAGCCAAAACCTGCTGGCTTCACGTATTTCATGGCTTGCTCCATTAATAAATGATGCGCATAACTATGGCCTTCCTCAGCAGCAGCAGCAAATCCCTTTGCTCGCTCATCATTTGGATAATAGCCAATCGGCAAGTCACTTAATGCTAAATCAACTGGATCCAATAACAAATCTTGCAATCCGTCTTGATGGAACAACTGAATATTGGCTTGTGACCAAGCATTGTTCACAGAAGATACTGCCAAAAGTGTTTCATCGATATCCACACCATAACCAGAAACTTTGTAACCAGCTGTTTCAAGGTTCAGCAGAACCGTTAACAGTAAATTTCCCATTCCTGAAGCAGGATCTAAAATTTCTAATGGCTCTGATTTATTTGTTAATTGTTCTATTAAATAAACAAACAAAAAGCCAATACCGTCTGGCGTCAATTGATGATTTGCTTGAAGCTGCTCTTTTCTCGTTCCTTTTAACAAAAGTAATTGGGACAAGCGTCGCACATCTTCAGGAGCTAAATCAATTTTTTTAATCGTATGATACAGTGTTTCTAATTGTTTCACTGTCTCTGGATTAGGTACTCCGTCAAGTACTCGTACTTGAAAATCATCTAAAATATTTTCACCATTTTCAATATACGCATCTAAAAAAGAAGTATCCAATGACTGTTGCAATAACTGGATTGCTTGTTCCATTGGCTCGAAAGCCTCTTCAATTTTTTCTGGGAACAAATTAGCACCTCTATTCTATTCAAAATGTAACAACTTCCATACCTGTTTTATTTTAACGAAAAAAGAAAGAATAATCAATGCCTTTACTGTCTTTCTTCTAAAATCTAATAATTTGTAGAAAAACAACGCTATTCCAGTATTGTTTCCGCTTTTTTTTGATGAGAAACTCTCTCTTGATATTGGTATTTTCGACCAGATTTGTTTAATAAAACAGTTATTCTTAATTGTTCACTTTTATATGTATAATCGAGGGTTACTTGCTCGTATACGAGCCTTTCTTCTGTTTTTAACTTTCGTCTATTTTGTTTAATATCTGCAAGAAATAAATGAAGGATACTTTTCCCTGCATAGTACTCCTGGGTAGCTTGCGTAAATTTTTGTGTTAACTGACGTTCTTCTAGTAACTGAAGGGCGAGAAAACTCATCAAATAAACAAAGGCCATGGCCGTGAACAATAAGTTTCCTGAATATTTTTGCCTCATTAAAATTCTCCCTTTATCGGAAAAAAACTATCAAATGTTTTTCCAGAAGTAAAAGTAACTTCCAAAGTAAACGATTGTCCTTCATTTTTAAACTGTCCATTTTTGATACCAATTAACAGCGGTTGATAGCCTTTACCATTGACTCGCTTAATAATTTTATCTTCTTTGATTTGAATTGAAATAGTCTTGTTTGTTTCTGAGTCGAGGAAAGAAATCTCTTGAGCAGAGCCTGTTTGGAAAACAAGCTTTTGACATTCTTTTTCTAATTGAATTAAAAAAATATGCCAGGATTTTGAATCATTGTTTTTCAAATATTGATTTCCGATAAAACTTTGTTGAATCATCAACTGAAACAATTGACACATACAACTTAAAACGACTAGTGCTACTAAACACTCTAACATCGTAAAACCCGCATATTTTTTATTCACCAATCAAAATCGCTCCTCTTGAATCTGTGACTTTTAGTATCCTTCTTCCCTCGTTCTCCATCAAAGAAAATCGGTAAGTTTCTCCTTGATATATCCGCTCTTTGAAACGTAAATCACCCGTCTGCTCTAAAAATAAAATTGCTTCGTATCCCAGACGAGTACGCGTTAATTGTTGCTCCCGTTGATAATTTTGCTGAATTAATTGTGTAATAGTCAGGGAGAATATCCCTGCTACCACACATACAACACTAAAACTAACGAGACTCTCTATTAAAATAAAACCGCTATAAATAGTTAATTTTCTTCGTATATTTGCCACTCCCCATCTGAAATTCCGTAACAATTTAAGGAACAAAAACATCATACAATACGCATTAAATAGCTGTTTTGTCATTTTTGATAATCTAAGATATGTAAATAATACCGCAAATCTGTGGTAAATTTTGTGGTAAAAATACACGTATGAGTATTTGACATTTTATTGAGTTTAGAATACGGCTAACTGAAATAGTTTGCCTACAAGGCGACTACGAAAAAAAGACCTTATTCTTAAAAGAATGGAGGTCTTTTTTGTATTATAATAATAAGCACACCAACTGACTTTTAGGCTTTTGTTTCAATTTTGTAAGTCAATCGTTAGATATATCAATGGATAAGTAGAATATTTCATTCTATTCTCTTTTTGAGGTGAATATAATGAAAAAAATAATTAAACATTTTATGAAACCTGTTGAAATTTTTGAAACATTAGATGATGACATTGGGATGTTTTTAATCATTTCTATTTGCACAGCTCTGATCTTTACTTTCTTTAGTAAATAAAAAATGTGTTAAATAAATTCTCAGATACTTTCCGCAGTATATCAAATTAGGAAGTCAAAAATATCTCAAAAGAATTGACTTTTCATACAACGTATTTTTATGGATCATACAGGACTCGAACTGCAGTGCAAAAAAATCAAGCTTTTTTAAGCGGCTTATTTCCTATGCTGAACTGGAGATAAGCCGTTTAATTTTTGCTTAATTCTACTATATGCTATACCAGTAAATATATTCGTGCAAAACCTGAATAAATTGTTTAATAAATTCAAACTAAAATAAAAAACTGAAACAAATTACTACAAAGAAATAATGTCCTTTACTAATTTTGCAAATTCAATATCCCCATTAAATGGATGAACATATTTGTAGAATTCCCCACCATTTTCTAAAAAATAGTTTCTGTTTTCGTGTTCCAATTCTTCTATTGTTTCTAGACAGTCTACAACAAACCCTGGTGCAACAATTAATATATTTTTAATACCTTTTGATGGTAATTTTTTCAAGGTATCATCAGTTGCTGGTTTTAACCATTCAGATGGCCCAAATTTCGATTGATAGGTTTGATAATAAGGAATATCTCCTAATTTATCCATTATTAATTTTGTTGTTTTAGTACATTCCTCCGGGTAGTTATCCCCATCTTTTACATAAGACATAGGAATTCCGTGGTATGAAAAAACGATAGCATCTATTGGACTTTCATTCAAAGCTTCATTTATTTTTTTTGAAAAGTAACCTATATACTGTGGATTATTGTAAAATGATCGAATAAATTTAATATCCACTATCCTATCACTTTTTATAAAATAATTCATAACGGAATCAAACACTGATCCTACCGTTGTCCCAGAGTATTGCGGATACATTGGTATGACATTGAGTTCTTCAATCTCTTTTGATAATAATGTATCTAGAGCAGTTTCTATACTCGGTTCACTGTATGACATTCCAATTGTAACTTCCACTTCTGGACATATATTTTTCAAATTTTCCATTTGTTTCTCAGTATATTCCAAAAGAGGAAATCCATTTTCAGTACAAATTTTTTGATAGAGTTTTGCTGATTTTTTTGGACGTATATTCAAAATAATACCGTTCAAAATCGGTTTCCAAATTATAGGATGTATTTTTATTACTCTTCTATCTGATAAAAAAGTTTTTAAATACTTCCTTACTTCCGTCTTGGAAGAATCTTTTGGTGTTCCTAAATTCACTAAGAGAATTCCTGTTCTTTTCAAAATAATTCACTACCTGTCTAATTCTATTATCGACCATGATGAATTCGAACCATCGACCGAATGGTCATGAGCCTTTTGCTCTAACCAGCTGAGCTAATGGTCCAAGTAATAACTAGCTTATTGGGGATAAAATAGTTCTTACTGGTTATAGCTTAATATATAATAATTTTACTTTACTGATTTTCAATTTTCAACAAAAAAACGACCGTCTTATTGAGAAAAGGCGGTCTGCGTAAAAAATAAGAGTTTAAATATGTATCAATATTTTACAATATCTATTTTTTTAGTTCAATATTTTTATGTAAAAAGATGCCGCCTCATTGGGGAAAGGCGGCAAGAGGTAGTAATAAAATGAAAAATAAAATTGTTTGGTAAAGATATTTTACCGCTTTCTTTTTTAAATTTCAAGTTTTCATTTTACAAAACAATTGTATTTTATTTATAATTCAAATATACAATTATAAATAAACACCTACTAAACATACACAACTTGGGGAAGTACTGTGCGTCTTCAGTAGGTGTTTTCTATATACACATGATAATTTCGTTTTAACTACTATGATAAATTCGAACAATCAACCGAATGATTACGAACCATTTGCTCTAACTAGCTAACAATTTTTAAATAAAAATAACAGATCCTTTAACACGTAAAGAATCTGTTTAGAAAAAAGAGCATGCCATAAATCCTTGTCTTAAGTTTAACACAAAGACCCTAATCTAAACTAGGGTCTTTTAATTGATACATCGATAATAGTTTCTCATAACTAATTACTGTTTTTTCTTTTTTGTTTTTTGGCTTAGAACTGTCTATAATGTTAATTACTGCTGAATTAATTAATAAAACAGCTATTATACCACTTCTAATTTCTTTTCTGTAAATAAATGATACTTTCTGTCCTTCTTCAAACTGTTTACTTTTATCTGATGGTATAACTTCTTTCCATTTTCCAAATCCCATATGATGATCTCCTTTCGTTTTCAACATTCAGAGCCTATCAATTTAATCTTATAAAAAAAACGTTCCAATTAAATTGGAACGTTTTACCAAAACCTTTATTATGCTTTAAAAATATTAACAGCTTGCATACCGCGCTGTCCTTCTTCAATATCAAAAGTTACTGCTTGTCCTTCTTCTAATGACTTAAAACCATCCGCTTGAATTGCTGAAAAATGAGCAAATACATCATTGCCATCTTCACCTGTAATAAATCCAAAACCTTTGTCTGAGTTAAACCACTTTACTGTACCGTTGTTCATATATGTTTCCTCCTTGTGCATACCCTGTATGCGATTTGTTGCAAAAAATGTTTGATAAGCAAAAGGAGAATTATAGTCTTATGTATAGCGCTCTCGTTACATGTCAAAATTGATTACTTATTTATAATACCATACTACTTCATATAAAGCAAATGAGTGTATTAAAACATGATGGATCAATACTATAAAAAGGTTATAATCCATCTACTCTAGACATGAAATATAAATATAAATATACGATACAAAAAACCCCCTTGCACAATTATGATACAAGGGGCCTGTAGTCTTTTACTACAAGTAATTGCTTTATTATTCTAGCAAATTAGTTTTGTTAATTCAACCAATAAAATTATTCACAACTTATTAACATTATTAACAAAATTGTGTTTGGCTTTAAATTAGAACTGGGATATTAAGGAATATCGCTAAAGTAGCTGTACTACAATTTTCCACTTATTTAAAAGGAAACTGTTCTCAAGTAATAGTAGCTTAGAAATAGGCTAATTCTATTTTTTATTAGGATAAATTCCGTACACATTATCCTTTTCATAAATTCAAGCTTAACCTTGTTATAAAAAAAGAAAATCGGTTATGATTAACAAGTAAAATCTAAAAAAATACCTACCGCACAGACAACTGCTTGGGGAAGTACGTGCATCTGTGGTAGGTGTTTTCTTATGTAATACAATAGCTTTAAACTAAGATACGTATGAGTAAAATTAAAATGCTCCTACCTAAGGACTTGGCATAAGATAGGAGCACCTCTTTTCTAAATCGAAAAGAGTCATAATATGAAAAGGTGATTCTATTGTAAATGAGGTACCTCTAAATTTCAACCGATTTTGCAAAAAATCAATAGCTCAATGTTTGACCAGGATAAATCAAGTTAGGATTTGCTAATCCGTTTAATGCAGCTAAGGTTTGATAAGTCGTACCAAGCTTAGCTGCAATGCTTGATAAATTATCACCGTATTGAACTGTGTAAATGTTGCTTACTACTGATCCATTTACTTTCAAAATTTGGCCAGGGTAAATAAGATTTGGATTTGTCAATCCATTTAATGCAGCCAATGTTTGATAGTTTGTTCCGTATTGATAAGCAATGCTTGATAATGTTTCGCCGTATTGTACCACATGAGTCGCTTCTGGTAGTTTATCAGGAACAGTTGCCGCATCTGGCAATAATTCAATATCGCCTTTGCTGATCCATGACAAGATACCTTCAAGCAATACTCTGCTCTCAGTTACTTCTTGTACTATATAGCTGTTTCCTTTTACCCAATCTGGAATAGCTTCGCCTGTTGCCCAAGCATCTACATTAAATTTCACTTTGACGGTATCGCCAACTTTAACATCAGAATTAGGTATTTTTTCAATTTCTTCGCCTGCATCTGTTGCTGGCGTGTCCGTTTCTGGTTTATTGGTATCTGTATAACCACTATCCGTAATTCCTATTAAATCTACGTTACCATCTAACCCACCTGCAATATAAGTGGATGTAAATTGCCAAATACCAATGCCCTCCATACTTGGGAAATAAGCATACAATGGTTCTGGCGTTACTTCATAGCTAGGATAAGCAGCAATCCATAAAGAGTTAGGGAACTCTTTAATAATTCGCTGATAGTCCACATACTGCAACGTAAAAGGCTTGTATGAATAATACATTGGTGTATACCCTGCTTGTTTAATACGGCGCATACCGTACAGGATTGTTTCCGTATTTGCGTTTACGTCAGAACTAGCACCATGCTCAAAGTCTAAAGCAACGATGGAATTTTTAGGCGTTTGAATACGTGGTAAGAAGTAATCCATTGTTGTTTTTGCAATATCCATGTTTCCCCAAGTGTCATACCAAATATAGGTATGCGCACGTTTACCTTGTGCAATAGCACTCGCTACTTGTGATTTATATGTGTATTGTTCATAAATACCGCTAGCATTGTAGCCACCAATCTGGGCAATAGCGAATTTATCATGTGCATAGCCAAAACGGCCTTGTTCGCCTTGATAAATCGCCCAGTCAACGCCTTGATCACCTTTTGCAGCGAATACATTTAAAGGAGTAACTGCTACCAACGCTACAATAATCAACGTTACAATTTTTTTCATAAAGACACCTTCCTATTTTTTATTTTTTAAATTTTTTATGAAATCTTCAAATAGCTCCGTAACTACTCCCATCTTCTGATAGTTCTCAAATATCGATTTAATTTCCATCATCAGATAGCCAACATACAGAACATATAATAGCCCCACACCAGCGCCACCAGGTACTAACGGTGCTAAGGGAATGAAAAAAAGCAGCAAGACAATACTTGCTACTTTCCTTAATATTCCGTTGATCCCTATTTTACTTTTAAACTCAATTTCTGGATTTATCTTGGCTGCGATAGTGCCGCTAATAAAATCAATAGTCATTGCAATACAAATCAACATTAAAACATATACTGCTTTATAATCTGGGTCTGCTACAAAACGCTCCAAAAAATCAAATAACGCCAAACCTACTTACCTACTTTCCGACAATTTCTTTCGCTTCTTTTTCTGTAATGCAAAGTGGGACAAACTCCATTACTTGTTCATCTGTAAAACAGCCCCAGTCATACATCATTTTAATGTCATCAAATGTAAACATTTTATTCCACTCCTTCTGCTAATTTTTCGTTAATTTCTTTTACCTGATTGGTTAATTGATTAATCGCAAGCATTGATTTTGCACTAATTTGCGCAAAATTATCTGCTTTTTTCGTTACTTCTGAAAGCTCTTTTTTTAAATTCACGTCATTAACCATGAGTTTTGAATTCAATTGTTTTAATTCCGCATTTTCGGCTTGTAATACCTCAATGTCGGTTGGTGGTGTTGGCTCTGGTTGTGGTGCATTTTCTGGATCATGAATCAATTGTGCGCCATCATAACGCCAATTCATAAAATCAAACGGTTCTTTTTTCACTTCAAGCTCAACATTATCTGGTTGTTCCATTGTAGAATAACCTTCTAAATAGCCAATTCTATTTTCAATCCAAATTTTCATAGCTAACTTTCTCCTTTCTTAAATTGCATACACCCGTGTCAATACAAAAGTTTTTGAAGCAGTATTATTATTTTTATGGCCTAAAATTTGCGTATTGCTTATATAAATATATTTGTTGTATTTTGCTCCATTCAATGTTTCTAAATGATGAACAACCGCACAACCTCCAAATTCCACTATATGCGTTTTTGGAACAAATACATAGTTCAAATCCCAATTGTCTCCTAGGCTTGTACTTGTGTTATATGGTTGATATAAAAATAACCAGCCAGAAAGACATTGATCCAATGGTAAACTCGGATTAATTGATTGATTTCCCCCCATATACCATGCTCCTGACCAAACTTTTTTACCTACATTTAAAATATTTGTTTCAGATAACTTATTTAGTAACTTTTCAAGACTATCAAAATTTTCTTCAATAGCTTCTGCTCCGTTCTCCATCCCTCGATAAATTCTGGTTAATTCCATATTCTCAACATCCTTTCTATATAATTAAATCAAACACTATGGATCGACTATTTTTTTCATCTATAAGTAAATATTTATATTCATTAATTTTTACTGGTAAAAATTCCGTTGTATAATCCAAAGGAATAGATACAATGCACTCTGAAGAATTAACATGTCTTACAGTGCTTTGAATTGATTGAGAAGCACTACCGCCAAATAACCCTGTTGGTTCTGTACCTAAAGGCAGTACACCTATACCATGTGTCCAAGTACGAACATTAACGACTGGTTGAGCTCCTAAATTGTGAACAATAGTTACATCAAAACCAACTGGAATTACAGAAGCAATAATATTTTCAAAATATTCTAGCCGTTCATCCAACGTTTTAAAATTCCCCAAACGTTCACTACTTCGAGCATCGATAACTTCGCTATCTGTTGTAGCATTTGCGATTACATCTTTAAAACGTTCCTCTAAATTGGTTTGACGTTGTTCTACTTTAGATTGGCGTTTTTCTGTATTTTCAGAAATAGCCTTTATTTTATTAAATAAAACACTGGTATACTCCATCATACGAGCTAAAGATTCTCGAACATGTCGTCGATACATCTTTGTTCGAATCCACAAAGCGAACGTTTGAGAAATAGGATCAATCACACCGTTTTTTATTTCATCTTGCACCTCATCGACATCAGTCGGGTCTTGATAATCAACTGTTGTATTTGGTTCATTTGTTGGTCGAGTATCCTTAAATTCTTGTGCCAACCGTCTCACCTCTCTTATTTTTCTAATTTCTCTACGCGCTTAATTAAATCGTCTAACGCCTTTTTCATCTCAGTTTTAGCAGTACCTACAGATTCGACTGTATTTGTTAAATCACTTGCTAATTGTTTAAAGGCTTCCGTCGATTCTGTCACGGTTGTTGATAATTCACTGGTTAAGTCTTCCAAAGAACTAACTTTACTACTTTGAACAGATAAATCATTGTCAAATTCTTCCTGTCTTTTTATCAACTCTGATATGTTTTGAACTCCTGCCGTCGCAAATTTTTTTACGTTTACTAAATTGGATTGAATAGCTTTTATTTCGTTTTGATAATCGGTCAGTTTTTTCTTTTTCGAACCAATAGTCAAAGTAACCTTTTGCGGTTCTAAAATACTAAATTTTTTCTCAATCACTTGTAATCGTTCTACAGCATAAATAAATTGATTATCTACTTTATAACTGTTTCCTAAAGTGATTAATTCATACCGTTTATCCAATAGCCCTAACTCAATGGCTTCAACTGTCCAAGTTACCAGCATCAAGCTTTGGTCTTTTAGCCATTGCAACCCTCGACGTTTTAAAATTGATGGGTCTTTGACATTTGAAAATTCTACAATACCCGTGTTTAATCCAAATTTTTTGATTAACGCTTCATCATCAAGGTAATTCTTACCGCCATTTACTTTTTCGATGGTGTATTTAGGTCGTGAAAAATCTGTTCCCACTTCAATATCAGTATTTGACGTATCTTCAATATCTTGACCGACGGGCACAATCCTTGTAAACAATTCAGAAATATCAATATCTCGAGTAGCACTTTTTAGATTTTTGGTTAACTGTAAAGG
Organism: Enterococcus sp. DIV1537a; assembly: GCF_051712085.1. Lineage (NCBI taxonomy): Bacteria > Bacillati > Bacillota > Bacilli > Lactobacillales > Enterococcaceae > Enterococcus > Enterococcus sp. DIV1537a. Next base: position 1,762,375 of record NZ_JBIOOE010000001.1, read on the forward strand.
AGTTTCACTGTTCACACCATAATTAGATAGATAATCTAAATAATTTATATTTCCAACGCGTCGAAGTGTTAACGTACCGCCCAGCCTATCCAACAATTTTTCTTTAATGGTATCCGCTGTACTTTGATAGCCTAATCCTCTTAGCAAGTCCCCATTATCTACAACATTCACTTCACCAAGCCGAAACTGCTTATGCGCTTCAACTTGTTTATTGTGTGCATCGAGTATTTTTTGTAAATAAGCAGATACAGTCATCCGTGTTGGTTTCATATAGGTTTGAACAGAATCATATAAAAAAGCTTTCTCATCCTCCGCTAAAAGAGTTTGAGAAAAGCTTCCTGATGCTTCCATTTTATTCGTGATTTTAGCAACTCTACCATAAAAAATTTCTTTATTTCTTGTAACATCCAGAATCTGGATAAAGTGAATAATCGGCTCAATCTTTTGATAGTATTTATTGTTAATATTAAAGGTAAATTCAAAAGTAGAAATTCCTAATCCGTTAAGCGATAAATATACTTCACTATCTTTGATTTTCTCACCATAGCTATATGGCTCATGAACAATCTTTGGATTCTTTCTGTTCGGATTATCAAACAATAATACTCGATACATTAGACCATCACCTCACTAGACATAAAGAAAGAGATATGACCTTCGCCATAAATAGTTAAGTGGTTGGTCCCTCTTTTTAATTTAAAGAAATAATCTTGCGATTCGCCTTTCGGAACTTTTATTGTTGTTCCGTCATCAGTAGTTAATTGCATTGTAGACGTTGCCTTTATTGTTGGACTAGAAGCATTCGCTCCCATATTGATAAGAAAAATTTCTCTTTTTCCGTGAATATAGTAGCCTGTCCAATTGTCGGCGCTATCGTCTGTGAAATAGTCCTCGTCAAAGACATCGGAATAAGAAATATTTTCCCTTAAAGCAAAAGGATACACGTCAAATTCTACGGTTAACGTTAATGAATTACTTGACGAGTCATCTTCTGCTTTCACACTTTTGCATTTTCCATACCAGCGAAGCCCTGAACGTAACCAAGAATCATCAATGTAATCAATTCCATCCATCATCAACTCTTCTTTTACTTTCGCCTCTAATGCCTTTCGTTCTTCGTATGGCGTATTAGGTCGCCAAAAAGTAACAGTGACAATGCGATTACTAAAAATTCGTTCTCCTGTAAGCATGGAAAAATCATACTGACCTTGCATGAAAGGGATCTGTTCAATAATTTCCACTTCTTCCGCTGAAGGAGCATCGTGTTCAATAATGTAGAAACCATGTTCTTTGCTATTAAAACGACCTTTGGCCATATATTCTACAATTTCAATCAACTACGATACCTCCCATCTTGCTTTTGTTGTTCTGCTAAATTAAGATTCATTGGGCTACCTAGCGCTCCCACTACTTGGCCAGTATCCATCACGACAGTTAAATGTCGTATTTCTTCTAAAATTTCTACCATTTTTCCCATTGGCGTATTATCTATAGAGTGTTTTACCTCAATTGCATTTGAACGTTTCATCAAACGGCTATCCGTAATAGATTGATGAATACTTGAAATCATATCTTTTGCACTTTGTACGGCAACCGACGTATCTTCTCGAATACCTGCAGCTACACCTTGTGCAAGGAAAACACCAACATCATATTTCAATAGGCGTGATGGTGATTTAATTTTTGCTTTTTTCTGTGCTTCTGCATTAACGGCGGCTACTAAATTTTGCATAGCAGCCACTGCTTCGCCCTGACTTGCACGAATACCAGAAGCAACACCTCTAGCCATATTTGAACCTACAGGGCTCATATCTACAGAACCTGCACCCTGACTTACCGCATTTCCTAAAGACCTTCCAGCATTATTTGCAGGGGGTAACTGAGTTAAATATCCTTGAATTGTTGCCGCACCTAGCTGACTTCCAGAATTCTTCGCATTTCCTTTTTCAGAATTCATTCCAGCATTTGTCTGTTGAGCATTGCTTTTACCAGCATTTTTATGTTCATTACTTTTACTTCTTGTTCCAGAAGCAGCTGCACTACTATTATCAGCGGCAGCTTTCTTAGAATTAGATTTTTGCGAAGATTGACCACTATTCATCGAAGACATCAATTCTTTACCAACATTATTAAGTTGTGTTTTTCCAGAGTTTAATCCATCAATTAACTGGTTTTTCCCGTCTTGACCATTTCTAAATAAGTCAGGAGGCAACGCTTGTAAAGTATTCACAATGTCAGCTCTTGACATATTCGCCCACTTCGTTGGATCATTACTTTGCAATCCCTGAACCAGTCCGTTAGAGCCATCAATCCCTCGTTGACGTAGCATTCCTGCCAATAAAGCCATTTGTTGGTCAATGCTAGCACCATTATTTACATAAGATTGATAAATGCCTAAAAGCTGTTGGTCTGTAACGCCTTTAAGTTGTGCTAAATTATCAGCTGTCACTGCAATTTTATTTGCACCATTTTGTGAAATAATCGATAGAAGTTGAGCTCCTTGCTCTAATTCACTTTGTCGTATTTGAGCATTTTGCGTTTGTAATTGTGTAATTTGATTTTGGAAAGCTGCTTTTTCAGATTCTGTTTTTGCTTGGTTCTTTTGTGTTTCTAGTTGCTGAATTTGGGCGTTATTTTCTTGCACTTGTTGCGCTTGAATTTCCCCAAGCGTTCGCAAGCTTGTCAAAGTTTGTTCTTTTTCTTGCTCGCTTAATGCTTGTTTATTAGCCAACTTATTCATACCAGCCTCAACAAATTGTTGGTTCTGTTGTAATAATTGATCACGAATAATATTCGTTTGATTTTGCAAAGTAGCTCTTTGCTGTTCTGTCAATTCTTGACCCTCTACTGTTTTATTATTCTTCAATTGGTTAGAATAATCAGTATATACCTTCAACAAATCACTATTATTCGTTTGAACAGCTTTCATATACTGGCTTGAAGCATTGGCAAAAATCTTTTGCTTCTCTGCTTCTGATTTTCCTTCTGCCGCTTCAATTTGCTTGTTATAGGTTTCAACAGCCTTTTTCTGTTGTTCCTTTAAATTCGTAACTAAATCAAGTGTATTCTTGAAATAAGTTTCTACGCCAGCCGTACTACCATTTTGCTGTGAGAAAAGTTCAGTCATTGCCTGTTTAGCTTCATCAAGTTTTGAAGAATAATTTTCAACACTTGAAGAGGATTCTTCCATATTTAACGAAATTGCTTTAGTAGTGTCTTTGGACTTTTTACCTAATTCTTCGGTGCTTTTAGCAGCTTTTTTTAAGGCAGAATCAGAAAACATTGTATCCCAATCTTTTTCAATATCAGATAAGCTTTTCTTCATATCTTTAAATGCTTTATCAGCACCTTTAGAATCGCCTTTTAATCGTTTCCGAAGTCCTTTTACACCGTTTGAAATTGCCATTATTGCATTTACTACCGTTTTTCCTACAGTAACGATAGTACGTAAGCCATCTACAAAACCTGCTATTGCAAAAGTGACACCAACAATTGCGCCAGTACCTAACCATTTAAATGTATTTCCTAATCCTTTTATTGTTTTAGTAACACTCGCAGAGCTAGGAAGTACACTTTTAAACGATTTTACTATTCCGCTAAAAGCAGTTTTCACGTAGCCTTGAATGTTCATAAAATTGGATTTCCAAGCTTGCACTACACCAACTATCGTAGCGGTTATTGCTACTAAAATTGCTGTTATGGGATTGCTCAACATAGCTCCTGTTAAACTAGCTATAGATCGTATACCCGTTACCGCAAATGTTCTAAAACCTCCACCTGCTTTTGAGGTGGCTACGCCAAGCCCTGATAAAACCGTTCCCGATTTGCCAGCTGCAGAGGATAGGTTTCTTAGCGACCCTACAGGATTAATAACAACAGAGGCAAATTTCGCTAATTTGCTGTTAGATAATTGTAAAGAAGCAGAAAAAGAACGGAAAAAGTTAGTAACTTTATTTCCTTCCCCTAGCATATTTAGCTGTCTTTGACTTGCTCGTAGATTTGCTCTAAATGTATCTAGCGTAGGAAAAAGACCTGAAATAGTCTCTCCTAACGTGGTAAATCTTGTTAATACATTTACATTAACTCCTGCGCTTTCAAGCCCTGCTAGATTTGATTTATATTTAGAAACAAACCCTTTTACAGCTTGTAATGCACTACCAGAGCCATTAACAATAGGTTTAGTAATAAATTGCTGCCACTTGCTATCAATATTCCCTGCGGTTTCAAACATTGTCGAAATCGTTTTGCCGAAAAATCTTGTCATTTTCCCAAAAACTTTTAACACAGGGCCAGCAGAAGCGGCTAACGCAGCCATTTTCAAAATGAACTCTTGCGTTTTTGGATCAGCTGATGCAAAAGCTTCTGCCATATTTGCTAAAGCTTCAATCATAGGCTTAGCAGCACTTATCGCGCTATTTAATGCGGCTACTAATGGACCGCCAAACGTAATTGCTACATCATTTAATTGACCACGTAAAATCTTTAACTGTGATTCTGTAGTTCCGTATCGTTTACCAGCTTCTTCTGCTAGAGCTGTATTTTCGTTAAACGCTTCGTTACCTCGTTTTACAGCCCCTTCAAAGACATCACTTGCATTGGCTGCACGTAATAAACTATCACGTAATCTAACTTCTGTAATTCCCATATCGTCGAGCACTTTAATAGCTGATATTCCGTGTTTTTCCGAGTCTTTTAAGCCCTGGATAAATTCAATTAGTGCTTGAGATGGATTGCTTTTGAATAATTGTGCAAACTCTTCACTAGTTCGACCTGTTACATTTGCAAAATCTTCCAGACTACCTGATGCTTTGCTAGCTTCTTTATACATTTTCTTTAATTCTGAGGTAGGTATTCCCATTTGCTTAGAAACTGCCGTCAGTTCTTTTCCACCCCAGTTTACAGCATGCACAAAAGATTCCCAAGACACGCCTTGCTCTGCTACTGCTTGTTTCAGAGGCGCAAAAGCTTCAACTCCTGTTTCAGTTGCTAATTGCATTTGTACCATTAATCTAGAGAATGCCGATCCGCCCGCTTCGGCTTCTATACCAACAGATGATAACGCCGCCGCAAAACCTACAATGTCTCCTTCGGTCATGCCAATTTGTTTTCCTGCACCTGCTAAACGTAAGCCCATCTCTGTAATCTCTGATTCGGTAGTCGCTAAATTATTACCTAAGTCAACTATCGCTGAACCAAGATTGCTAAATTTATCTTGTGACATTTGCGTAATGTTAGCAAAACGAGCTAGGGATGTAGCCGCTGTATCTGCAGACATATTTGTTGATTCGCCCATATCGATCATTGTTTTAGTAAATCCGACAACTTTATCAGTTTTTATTCCTAACTGTCCAGCTGCTTCTGCTACTTTTGCAATTTCTTCATGACTAGTGGGTAATTCTTTTGCTAAATCTCTAAGGCCTTTTTCTAAATCATCATAAGAATAAATGACTTTACCGTTAGAATCGACCATCTCATCGTTGGTCTTTTTAACTCCAGTAAAGGCACTTTCCCATTTTACCGCTGCGGTTGTTACTGCGCCAACGGCACCCGCAATTGGGAGTGTAATACCTTTAGTCATCGAACCGCCGACTTTTTCAATGCTTTGGCCGATACTTGCGGTTTTATCACCGAAACTTTTCATCGCACCATTCACTGTATTCAAATTACTAGGAATATCAGAAGCATTTGAATTAAGTTTTTTTAGCGAAGACACAGCGCCATTCATCGCACTGGTAAAATTGTTATCACGTGCTGTAAGTATGGCTGTTACCGTTTTACTTTGTGTCACGTTGTTTCCTCCTTTCCTCAACAATTTTTCTTGCTTGTTCTAATCGACGAGCGTTTTCTTCTAGCTCACTTAGCTTTTCCACTTCTCGTTGCGAGATTTCCCCTCGCACATCGCGTTCAAGCTTTTCAAAGTCATAGACATCTTTCACTTCGTTAAAAATATAGCGTTGCCCTTTTTCATCTGGTGTTGTAAAAATACGTGTAGCTAATGCGTTAACGTATAGTTTCCTTTCTTCGTTAATTGCACGTAAATTTACAGCTTTTATCCGTAAATTAAATTCATAAGGAGTCATACGCTCAATTTCTTTTAAAGTGATATTGGGGAAATGTTGAAAACAAGTGACAACTATTTCGTCATAATCTAGGCTGTCGTTTCTTGTTGATTGGCTTGTATCTGTTCCATGTAAGCCATGATTTTTTTGATTGCTTCTAGTGCTTTTTTCGTTCGAAGAGCCGTTAACGGTGCTTGCTCCAAGAAAGAGATAAAATTTTCAAACAACGTTAAAGCCTCATCTGACGTTTCTAAGTAGTCGTCAATTTCTTTCGTTGTTAAGTCATCATAAGTAATTAACGCTGCATGCATTAATTTTTGAAAGGCAAAAGCGTCGCCATCTTGTAATCCGCCAACCAATTGAACGAAGCCTTCCACTTCTTCAACGTCAGGTTTTAATGCGTTAATTTCATTTAAAAATTTAAAACCGAAAACCAAAGGATATTTTTTTCCGTTAATTGTTGCGACAGGTTTTACGTTTGTTGACATGTAAAATTCCTCCTAAAAAAGCGACAATGCCTTCACATTGCCGCCTACTTCCTAATTTTTAATTATGGTACTAATGCTAATAAATCTGTTTTCGTTGTTTTTCCTGTAAAATCAATGCTGTGAGCAGTTAACCATTCTTTGATTTCAGGAATAGTATTTGCTTCTGTTGGTTTATTTTCCAAAGAGCGCCCCGCCAATACGGTAAAAGCTGGAATAGCTACTTTTTCAGATTCTTTTTCATCTTGCACACGTACAATATGGTACGTTCCTGCTGCTACTTTTGCTCCTGCATCAAGTCCTGTAATAGTTAATGGACTTGCTCCTTCAACTACTTTTTCACTACCTTTGTAAATACGATAAGTAATTGCCATGATTATTCTTCCTCCTTCACTTTTACAACGGCGCCATCTGATGTCGGCGTTATACTTTCAACTTTAGGTACTTCAATTGTTTTTGGTGTGTATTTTTCTACAGGCTCCTCTGGTTCCGCACCAGCTACAGTGTCGTAGAAGAAAGCACGCGCAAGTTCTTCGTTTTCAGTGTCAACTGTTGCCCATCCTTCCACTAAATCACCATTTAAAACTAGAGTTGGCTTAATGCTTGAATTAGAATCAGATTCAGCAGAATCTCCGAATGAATCCAATAAACCTGTGCCAAATTCCGCTTCGTATTTCCCTGTTTTTGGGTCTTTTTTATCAAAATTAATGCGCCATACATCAATTTCTAGCCCGTTACGGTACGCATATTTCAACATGTTGTAAGTTTCTGTGCCTGTCCGTAAAAATTCCATTTCGATGGAAGCTGACGGCATTCCTGATGTAGGAATATTCCCATCTTTTGTTGATTGCGTATCTGTTTTTGTTTCTGACTTATATTCGTGTGAAATTTCTAAAGCTAATAACTTCGCTGCTGTTGTCGCACGTTCACGTGTTAATCGAAACATTAACTTAATTTTTTTACCTTGGATTGCTTTCTCCATTTCTAGTTTCCTTCTTTCTTTATTCAAATTCTAACGTGATGTCAAGTACACCGTGTGCAAGGCTCGTACCAAAATTGGTTGTATTTTCATAAATCACTTCTGTGCTACTTTCCGTTACTAACCAATTAAAGTTCTTAGTCTGATGCAATTCATGAACGATTTTTCGCACATCGGCTAATACTTGATTTAATTCTCGACGTTTGTCGTCATGATCATAAACATGAATCATAATATTTGTTGAACCTAACGTTCTTGTTTTTGTTTGTCTATCCTTAGACCATTGTTCACCTAAGAAAACAAACGGATAAGAAGCCTCATCATCTGGCAAATGCCCATAGGTTTCATAGCCTGCTTGCTCCAGAGTGATAAATAATGCTTCGTAAAGCTCTGAATACGGATCTTTAAAGGTCATTTTACTAACGCCTCCATATTATCAAGAAATCTTTTAGCAGCTGCCGCATGGCCCTTTTTCATATAGAAACGTCCGTACATATAACGCGTTCCATACTCTACATATGGCGAATAATCAGCCATCGCTTCGACTTCACCAGTCATTCCATCATCTTTAATAGAAGGTGTCTCACTTCGTTTTAAGTATCCACTTCTGACTGGTGTTTCTTCTGCAATTTGATTTGCCATATAAGCAGTATCATTTTTGACGACCTCTTTTACATCGTCTAGCTTTTTCGCTTCTTCAATCGCTTCGATTAAATCATCCAATCCTGAAATATCTACTCGGTAAGTCATCGATATTCGCTTCCATAAACCGAAGTTCCTTTGCTAACACGCAAATTTTTAACAACGGTAAATTTTCGATTTTTTTGTTCTTCTTCATCGTAGTATTCAAGAAATCCTGAACGAATAGCTAGGCGATCTCTAAAACGAAAAATGACCATCTGCTCCTTTATGTTAGGGAAAATGGTCATTTGTTTTTCCGTTCCGACTTCGGTTACATTACCTATCAGTTTTTCCGAAATCAGCTCGTGTTTTTTGTTGTAGTAATTAATGCAGGTTCTCATAAAAAGGACACCTTCCTTTTACGAATCAAGCCTTGTTCTTCAAGATAATCGTTAATCTCATCTTGAAATTCCCCGAAGTCATCCAAATTATAAGAGATTGTTTCTTCTGATTGAGAGTGTTGTTCCATGCCTTCAAAACCTAAACGGTTATATCGTTTCACTACAATTGACGGAACAATATAGTCCAATTTTTCTGGTATTTTATCAGCTTTCAATTTTACTCGCAGCTGTTTTTCAGTAATGTCCCAGATTTTGATAATTTTTGCCTTATCTTTTTCGTAGGTATCCTCTGAAATATCCAGTAGTACGCGATAATCTGAAAGAGTCATTTTTTCACCTACTCTGCTTCAACAACTGCCCCATCTGCCGTTGGTGTTACCTTTTTAACGGTCGGGGCGCTTACTTTGAATCGTAAGAAACGTAAATGGCAGGACGAGCTTTTTCAGTTACGATAGCATCATAATAGTTTAATCCTTTGATGGTATCTCTGTAGCCGTCACGGTCTTGTGAAGCTGGAATTAGATCAATAGAGTTGTATTTTTCAACTGGCGAACAAACCATCAAAGGCACAAGAATATAATTAATTTTCTTCGTAGAATCTACCTGTAAACGAGATTTTGCAACTTTTTGAATAATAGTATCGGAACCGTCTAACTGCGCAACTTTACGGTTAATACCTGAAATTTGTTGCTCGTTCGTAGTAAATGTTTTTGAAACACCTTTTGCATTTTTTAATGCTGAATAGTAGTCAGTGGATGCAAACATAATAAACGGACCGACAATTTCTGCATCTGTCATATACGCTTCTGCTGCGTCATAAGAAGCTAAAGAGTTTTCTGTAGTAATGGTTTCTTTTACCGTTTTTCCAACGTATTTTCCTTCGCTATCATCATCCGCAGCCTCAGCAAATGCCGCTTCTAATAAGCGTTGTACAGCAGTTCGATCTTTTTCAGGAATCGCAATTAAACGAGTATGCTCTTCCACAAGCGCTTGAACTTCGTAGGAAGCATTTTCTGATTGATCTAATGTGTCTAAGTCATATCCAAACCAACGCTCTTTCTCTAATTTGAACGTTTCTTTTGCCACATCAATTTTAGAACGTTTATTGTCTTCGTTACGTTTATAATCACTAGCAGTAAAACCTTTCATTTTGTTGATGCGGACTTCTTTTGCGCCTACAAAATCCGCTTCAGTTACTGCAGCAGCTCCACCTTTCAATAAATCCCAAACTTGCGAACCTGCGGCAAATTCTTTGTCAATTGCTTTTAAATCTTTGCTATCTAAAATAACTGGCATAATTTTTCATCTCCTATTTCTTTTCTAAATTTTTAGTCAAATTGCTGCGCCAATCGGTCTCTTTTGTTGCTGTAGCAACGTTTACAGTTTGACCTTTCAGCAATTCTTTTTGGATACCATCTCTAGCTTTTGAAATAATTTGTTTTAATTCGTCTACAGCTTTCTTTGTATCCTCGTCTGTATCTTTCACAAGCAATAAATCGGCTTGCGCAGCACTTACGTAGTCGGAAAGGCCATTCTCGGATAAATCATTACGAACAGATTCGGCACGCGTTAAACGGTCAAGACGAGCTTGGGCTTCCTTTTCTCGTTTTTCCGCTAGTGCTTCTTTGTCAGCGGCTTCTTGTTCTTTCGCCTTAACACGTTCTTCCGCAGTCATTTGCTCGTAAGATTTTTGCTTTTCCCAATCAGATTTTGCTTGCTCCACTGCTTTCTTAGTTTCTGCTGCAATCATTTTTGATACATCTTCACGGGTAAAAGTCTTTCCAGTTTCTTTTCCGTCTGGATTTTCATTTTTGGGATTTTGAGAATCCTTTGTCGATGAATTCCCAGATTCGTTTGAATTGTCAGAGTTTGGCTCATCAGAATTTGGCTCATCTGCAAAAAATTGTAAATCCATCGGTAATAATAAGTGTTTTTCTTCGTTCATGTTAAAACCTCCAGCCATTACGTGGCTAATCGAAATTAATAGGTTACGCCTATCAATCGAAACAGCTTTCTCTTTAACGCCTGTAAGCAGTAAGAAGGCAAATAAAAAAAGCCTAACTTTCGCTAGAACTTTTTGTCTTTATAAGCAGGTGCAGTACTACACCGACACCAGTTGTGAATAGGACTTGCATTGATTCCTGGGCTCATTTCAGAAACCTTATGTGGATTTGCACTTGCTATTCCTACACAAATAGGACAAGCGCTTGGTTCTACAATTAGATTGTATTCTTCATACCCATATTTTTCGTAGCTTTGCTTTTGTACTTCGCTTTGTATTCTTGCAGATTCACTAATCATTAGCCGACGTGCGACATAATCAGCCGTTTCCTTTCCTCGCAAGCTGTCAATCACAACTAATCTCCGTAGCTCTCTAGCCAGTACATCTGGATGCTTACCTGCTGCTAGCCCAACTGTTAATAAGCGATCGATACTCGCTTTCAAAACATCTTGGTTTGCCCACAAACGTTGAGAAAATGTCGCGTTATGAAACGACCCCTCAATAATCGCTTTAGTAAACAATCGATAAGTTTCTTCGGAAAGAACAGACTCGCCTAATATCCCCGCTTGTCGTACAAACTCCGCTACAGATTCCTCTGTTAACATTGCTGTAAAATAGGTCTGTAGCTGATTAGTGTTGTCTGTTAAATACAAACCTATTTTCGATTTTAAAAGCTCTAAACGATTAACCTTCATAGTTAAATTGTATAACCTTAATTGCTCGTTAGCTTCTTTTGAAAAATCTCTTGTTTGTACATAACGTTTCGCTTTTTCCGCGAAAATTTGTACGTCATGTTTACTTGCACGTCGTTTCGCTTCATCAATGTTAATCTTCTCTTTCCCTGCATAAGCGACGTAAAACTGTTGAATTTCTGCTTCTATCGTTTTCCATAACTGTAAATACCGTCTATGAATTTCTTGTTCGTAATTCACATGTCGTTTCAGCATTTCTTCGATATGTTTTGCTTCTCGTTCCGCCCAATAATTACTCATGTTCTTCGGTCACTTCTTCCGTAGTTCGAGTAAATTTACCGAAATCAACTTGTGGATTTAAACGTTCTTCCGTTTCTTCGTCCTTTATACGTTCCATTTCTTGAGTTACGTCAGGAACAATCGATAATACGCCTAATTGCGTTTCTCTTGAAACAATCCCTTCAAGTTTTTGTGCAGTTTCCGCTTCGTCTTTAATATTGCGCGGAATATTAAAGTCAAAAGTGTATTCTAAATTAAACCATTCCTTAGCTTTATTGGCAGGTACATTCGTAGGCAATGAAAAAATCATTTTGTACATTTGCGCATATGCTTTTTTAAACTTCCTAGCTTTCGCTTGTGCTAAATTCCTAGGATTTTGCATTTTAAATTCTAGCGAAATCCCAGAAGCGTTATTGCTAAAACTTTCATCGTTTGCATTATAAGTCATAGACATTTGATAAATTAACCGCTCTAATCGGTCTAATAGATTTTCTTGTGTTGTATCTGAACTAGGTTTATCTAAAAAATTAATATCTACCGATTCGCCTTCATTTAAAGGCTCAGCACTATTAATCACTCGGTTATCACGTAAATAGGAAGCGACGTTTTCGTCAGCTAAATCTACCCCTATCATTTTTAAGTAGGCATCCGCAAAATAACTCACGTCGTTCGCTTTTTCTGATAGAGCTTCGTTGTAATTATTAATCAGCGACCACACAGACTCAATACGTCCTTGTCGTTCGTCATTTTCCATAAACTCAATCATAGGCACTTCACCGTACGGATTAGCGATTGCCTCTTTTCCACCTAATAAATAAGACAAGGCTTTCTGAAAAACGGTTGGTCCTCTCTTAGTTTCCAATCGTTTAGAAGTCTTGTCTTGTGTAAAAATAAACGTTTCTGTGCTATTTTGTGGATAAACAGTTGCCGTTAACTCGTCCCTTGTCATTTTGTTGTAAAGAACCGCAAACATAGGCGCTTTTAATAAGTCATCTGCGTAAACAATGAATCCTTGTGTAGGTTTTAAATAAGTTACACACGTTTCCGCTTCTTCGTTTTGATATAAAAGCTTATAAGCATGTCCATAAATAGCAGTTAGCTTAGAAAGCTCCGCGTCGTTGTCTTCTTCGTCGTTTCGTTTACGGAAATCTTGAACAAATTCTTTTACCTCACCATCTGGATGAGTAATCTTTGTTGGTTTACCGTTAAAGAAAGCTGCAGAACTGTCTACAACATAACGGGCAAAGTTGACTGCAATTCGATGGTCAGGTTTTCCAATTCCTTTATTTTTTTGATAATAAATATCATGTTGACCGTTGTAGAGCTTTTCTAATTCTTCGTAAAACCCAATTAATTTCCGATGCTTATTAATGTATTTATCCACCAAGCGTTCGTCAATCTTTGCGTTTTTATCACAATAAAAGACACGATTTCCTAAAAGGTCAACGAATTCACGTATTTTACTTTCAGTATTTGGTCTACTTACTTTTTCTGTCATTAAATAACCCCCTTCACGCTCTGTAGCTTAATTCCTCGTGCTTTTTTACTACGATGTTCTACTGCGTATCGTAAAGCATCTATCACGTGATTATAGCTATCAATAGGTTCATTGGTGTACTCCCCTGTTTTCTTGTCTTTAGCCCATGTGTAGTTTTCTAATTCCTCAATCAGTTTTACGCAACGATCGTCTACGATTAGCTCATATTGCAATAAAAAAGAAAGCCCCTGTCGTATTGAATCAGGGCCTTTCTTAGCTGCACGTATTCTAGTAATTCCGTTCTTCTTGATTTCTGCAATAGATTTCTTTTCAGCTGAATCTGCAGTGATAACTTCTTTTGCATAGCCTAAATCTTTAATAACCGTTGAGATTTCATCATTCAGCAAGCCTTTTTTGACGTATTCTTCAAGAACATAAATACGTTTGTTCTTCTCGTCTACCTTTGCATGCACAAAAGCGGAAGGGTCGTTTACATACCCAAAGTCTAAGCCAAAATCTGAATCAATCTGTCTTAACAGTTCGTCGTGCTTGTCTAATCGTTTTCTCTGATAGTTTGGAAATACAAGTTTATCTAGCGTAGCAAATTCTCCTAAAGCATATATGCGATAATACGCTGGGTTTCGTTTGGCTAAATCCTCAATCACCTTTTTATTTTCACTATCAAGAAACCGATTGTCTTTATAGGTGCTGTGATAAATACCCGTTCTTCGTTGATCGACTTCTGCTTCCTCATCAAAGAAAGATTTATATACCCAGTTCAGTTTAGAAACTGGGTTAAACATTAAAAAGATTTGACGTTTCACATGCTTACGTTCACGTAAACGCAAAGTAAGCTGTGTATAATCTTCTAGTGTAAATTCTGTTGCTTCTTCCATCACGACGTCAGACAGCCCTTTGATGGATTTTATTTTCTCTGGGTCATCCATTCCCTTGAAAAGAAACTCTGCGCCGTTTGGTAACGTGATTCTAAAATCAGTGTTATTTACTTTACACTTATCTAGCAGTCCCCAATCAGAAAGACACGCTTTCACATCCTCGAAAATAGAGTCTTTTAAGCTACGCCCTACTTTTCTTGTAAATAAAATCTTTCTTGGTTTCTTCCATCTTTGACATGCTTTAAAAACAACCTTTTGAACGACACCGTGACTTTTGCCAGATGAAGCGCCGCCCCAATAAACCTCGGTGAATTTAGAATAATCCACCAATCGATCATAAAACGATTTGTTAAAAACTCTTGACGGGAAGTTAAACTCTAAAACGATATTACGTTTCTTCGTCTGCATCCCACTCACCAACCTTAATCACAATATCGCCCGTTTGTAAATCGACTTTATCAGTGAACAGCGCATGACGTTTACCAAGAAGCTCGGCTGCTTTTAAACGGTCTTTTGCGCCCACATCGATGTCTACAACGGCTTGTGCGCCTTCGCCTACACCAATTAGCGTTGCTTCTTTGTACTCGCCACGCATAACAGCTGTTAGGTACTCTAGCACCTCTTGGGCATCGGCTGTTCGTTCGTTTTTCAGTTCTGCGAGGCGTTCGTCTATATAAGCTCTGAGGTCAGGTTTAGTCAAGTTTTCCTGTCCTATCTGCTTTGCAGTCTTTTCGCTATATCCCGCTCTGATAGCAGCCTCTTTGGCATTTCCTGTCTCGATGTAAAAGTCACAAAATCGTTTCTGTTTCTCGGTCATTCGCATGTTATTCACCGCCTTTCTGTCTAATAATTTATCACTTCACATACATTTCTATATTCTCTTGTATATGCTTATCTTTCCAACTACCATAACCACAATAAACTAGCTTGCACGCATCAATTTCCTTCGGCGTGGCTTCTCTCGTCATTTCAACAATAGATGCATTCTTTTTTATCTGCACAGACATTACAACACGCATTGAAACAGTTGAGTGCTTCGGATGTGGATATTCATGTGTTAACGATACCTACCAATAGCTTTTCATGTTCTCTCTCCTAATTGTTTTTATGTATATTTGTTTATTGTAAGACAAACACTTTAATCCCTGTTATACTCATTGAAAGACAGCAACTCCTTTTTGCTTCATGTAACACTTCCAGTTATTTCAAAACATAATCTGCTGTCTGGCCACTAGATATTTTATCTGGTGGTTCTTCATGTGAAAACAATCCAAATATCCGACAAAACTTGACAGCTGTGTTACACTTGTTTTAGGTAGCACTCTTTCATAATAGCTAAAGTTCATAAACTACAAGTGACACGAGATTTTCACTAACGCTACCTAGCCACTAGATCCCATTTCTAGTGGCTTTTTTATGTACGAAAAAAGACCACTCACTGAGTGATCTTTATATCGGCGTGGCAGGAGTTGAATCTGCACAAGCACGCATGCACTATTTTAAAAATCAACTGACCTCACTAATTGAGCTACACGCTGTTATTTAAAACAAAAAATTATTTTTTTATTTCTTTGTTAATATTTTTGAATAAATCAATAAATATATCCAACATCCCAAAAAGAGATGTTGCTATTAAAGCTAACCATATCGTATATATAAATTGCCAACCCAGTGTTGCAAACATCTCCATAAAAACAAAGATTAGAGACATTATCGATGTCAAAAAAAATAAAAAAGAGTCTAACATTATTCTTTCTAATACTTTTACATCAGTTTTTAAATTTTTAAAAAGAGGAGATTTTTCAGCCATTACCGGGATAAAAGACACTGTAAAAAAAAGAAATGCTGTCGCCAGAGATGCAAATGATAGTACAGCATCTACAGCACGGTTAAATGTTTCTAATTCATTAGGTTTCATTGTTTTTGGATCTAAATAAAGAAAAAAATGAAATCCTATAAATGCTACAATAAAGATTAAAACTATGTCCTTATTTCTGCAGAGCATCTCACCGTCAACTCCTCTCTTCTTAATTTCTATTTCAGATCCAATGCTAAAATCAATTCGTTATCGTTATAAGCTTGTTCTATTGACATTACCATATTTTCAATAGTAAGTTTTCCTTGCTTATTTAAGGGAATCTTATCATCAACATAGATTAACCTATTACTAATTAAATCTATTACTTGCTCCCTGTCTCCCACCGTCCCTTTCAAAACCAATTTATCTACATCTTCTTTTTTATTTAAAAATCCTTTACAGTAATTGACAACATTATGAATATTTAACTGTCCTGTATAAATTATTTTTTCGCGATTTGCTTCTAGCTTTTCTATAATTTTCTGTTCCTTTTTTGCACTTCTTTTGTTATCTTTCAATTCATTTTCATCTACAACTCTATGGATTGCAATATCAATCTCATGGATACTATCCATATGGTTGATATTTTCTAAGTCAGTATTATTGATAATCGTAGCTAATTCCCCACCCTGTTTTCTGGTAATCCTGTAAAAGAAAGTAACTAACAAATTCTTTCCTATTCCACTTCTATTTCTCGGAATGATAACCACACCTGTTATTGGATTAACCAAAATTACCGTATCTGTTGTAGGACCTTCATCACTCGTTTCTGCATAAACACTTCTGCCACTTTGAACAGATTTAGAAATGCTGTTTACAATAGCTTCTTTTTCAATATCTACCTTTGATAGGCTAAATACCCACACATAACCAGTCGATACCTCTATTTTTTTTATATAACTAAATCCTACATAAATATTTTTGGAGCATTTAACGAAGTTTACGTTCGATTCTTGATTATTACGTATATATCTATAATATTCATCGATTTTTTTGTCAAGTTCACTCAAATCTGTTATTATGTCACCTTTTACTATACGTCTATACTTAAAAAAGTCGTACGATTTGGTAGTTGTTTTCACCATATAAATCACTCCTTATAATAAATATCTACTATAATAATAATTAAATCAAAAAGAAATCAAAAAAACAAGCATTTTCTTGACTTCTTTCTAGTAGATATAATCATAAGGATTACAATTTATATTATAAAAGAGAACAAACGTTTGGTCAAGTGTAACTAGTACTTACAAATAAAAAAGAGACACCAGCTTGCTAGTGTCTCATCATGAATGTAGTAGAAACATCTATTGACGATACTAATTTTATTTAAGTAGCGATGCTACCTACTGGAACAATAGGACTCGAACCTATACCGACGTTTTTGGAGACCGCTGCTCTACCAGTTAAGCTATGCCCCATTAACACTCACAAACCTGTAGAAAAAAGAGAGAGGAATTACACCTCATTTCTTTTAGTTTGAGAACGTCTGATTTGTGAGTGATCATTGCAACTTACATAGCGCTATCTTGACAAGTGCTTTCAGCGTACGTCTACGTGTAAGCTTAATGCCAAGTTTATTGCAATATTTGCTACCTAGACTAAACGAGACAGAAAGAACTGGACTTTCCACATCCTTATTCTTTATTTTTTTGTAGGTAGCCTCCAAAGATAAGCGAAACGGAGCTAAGATAGGTAATGCATGCCTTACCTCGTTTCCTTATCTTTCGACACTACCATAGTAACATCTAAATATTGATAAAAACCGCCAACTTTCCGCCAAAAAACCGCCAAAAATTTTATCTATAGGCGATTATTTTTCCATTTCGATACGCTTCAGCAAATTCAATTAAAGCTTCTGATTTCATACGTTGAATACTTCTTTCAGAATATCCAACTTCTCTAGCAATCTTGTAATTAGAGTAATGATCCTGCACACAAAAACTGTAGTGCAGAATTTGTCTACTAGTCAAACTCAAAGCCATAAGTGCAGATAAAATTGCATCTCTTTCTGCTTCTGCATCAGCTAATTGTACCAGTGCATCTTCTGTTTTGTTTCCGTGGCTTTGGCTTTTAGGCATTTCTGTAATAATTGGTGATTTTAAATCTATCAAAGAGCGACCAGCTATTCGCTCTAAACGTCTAAAACTCTTCAACACATTTCTAGCATTCGCTTTTGTTTGTCGAAAATCTACTTCTTTTAACAATAGAATCAAGTGAAATCGCTCCTTTTATGGTATAATAATTTATAATAAACATATCATCATTTAAGAGTTGCTTAGCGGAAACTAAGTAGCTTTTTTATTTATCCAAACATATATAAGAAATGCTTATTCTTTGCTCATCAGCGACTCTATATGATATAAATTATACTAAGAATACTATTCCAATAGCTATTCACTTCTCAGCCAGTCGGCGGAAACCGACTGGCTATTTATTTATCAAAATATTCATCACTCATACATGTTTGTAGTCAACAAATTATTGGTTGACTATAAAGAAAACAATAATAATTCTACAATATTTTACAATCTTCCATTCGTCATCTTTCACATCATCTTTATTCATTTGATATTTTCCATCTAATAAATATTTTTGGCATAGAAGGTATTTTCAAATCTATTTTTCAATGGTATAATCACTTTAACTTTCTTGGGGATTTTATTTATGAAATAAATTTCCTCCTTTTCTACATTAACTTCTGGTAAACAGTTAATAGTAGTACACGTCTCTGCAAGAGATTTATTGTCGATTTTTAATCGGCTTTTTAATAGCACTTTATTTGGGGAAAGTGCTAACTCACACCTAAAGAACAACTGGCGGAAAACAGTTGTTTCTACCACATAAGTCAGCTAGTGGTCAGCTGGCTTTTTTTGTTGCCTTAAATTTCATAGTAATGTATTATTAATTGTCTCTATCTGAGATGAAAATGTATCTATAACTAGCTAGCGGAAACTAGTTAGTTTTTTTATACTATTTTTTATTGGTTTTAAAACTACTTAGCCTTTTTATATAAATGTGAACGTCGAATAATTGAATATTAAATTCTTTAAATTTAAGCATCTTCTTTACTCGCTTTCTAACCGAATAATTCTCTTTGATCTGTTTACCCGTTTTACCCACTACACTTGTTCCTCCAAACTTGTAATTTCTAGTTCTGTTCGTGGTCGCATACTGTACAACTTTTGACAAACCATTACAGCAATTTGACCATCGTTTTTATATAAAATACCTTCGGCAGCATCAGTGACTGCTTTGAAATAATTATCCAAGTCAGGTTTCTTATCGCAATATTTCCGCTCTAATTTCACTTCTAAGCGTTTCTTTTTAGAACTTAATAGTATTTATTTTAGGGGTAGCGATGTAAAACGTAATATGCGCAAAAATAGCCCCTTTTTCAATCAATTCTGGTTTTGCCTTTTGTTTATAGGCACCCATAGCGCTATCTTCATAGGTTTGGACATAATTCCCACGTCTTGCAAACCTCGGGCGACTTTGCAGTTTTCGTTCAATTGGCAGGATAATTCGCATCATTTCCCCTCCAAGTATTCTTTTATTTGCCTATCAAGTTCAGCTTGCTTTTCTGGTGATAGTTTCTCCTCTTCTTTTTTTGGTTCATTTACCCAATCTGGCAACTTCTCTTGTCTAACTGGATTATTTGAATATCTTACTTGCGTTGCCGTTTCAGACAAGTCGTATTCATCGTTAAAACGTTCATCACGTATCCAGCGGAACAATTCTTGTGGATGATACCAGTCGTTTAATTTGATATACTTAAGATAAGCTTTGTATCCTGTTTTAAACCGTTCGAAGTCTTCATCTGACTTAATTTTCTTTAAGAATTGCTCTTTGGCTTTTTTCTTATTGGTTTTCTTCGGATATGTTTTCCAAACCTTTTCAAATAATTCAGACATGGTTGAACTTTGTTCAACACTATATATATTCTTTGTATTATTCTTTGTATTATTAATTAATGTATTATTCTCTGTGAAGTTTTCTTCACTAGGGGTAGTGAAATTTTCTTCATCCCCCTCCTGATGATTTTTTCCATAGGTGATGAAATTTTCTTCACTAGGGGTGTAAAATTCTGTATCAGTTGGATACGGTAAGATATAGATATGTCTCCGATCTACCATTTTGCTGTTTGGCTTATAAAAAATTTGCATTTTTATATAGTTTCTTTCTTCTAACTGTTTCAGCCATGAAATAATTGTTCGCTTGCTAACGTTATACAGATTTGCAAAATATTGATTCGTTGCCCAACAATAGCCTTTTTCATTTGCTAATGCCGTTAGCTCTCCATACAATAATTTTGCATTCCCATTTAAGTGGTTATCATAGCGAACAATCGCTGGGATAATGGCGTAATATCCTCTATGTTCATTCACTAGTTATCCTCCTCATCAACAACGACCGTATAAACATATTTATGCTTAATTTCTCCGTTAACGACTTTTTTTATTGTTTGTGCTTCAATAGCTATTCCTTTACCATTTCTTGAACCGATATAGACAAATGCTAATAGTTCAAAAAATAGTTTTTGACTCGATGTTAATTGCCTGTATTTTTCAAGTAATTCCTCTACCAAACTGTTAACCTCCGATATTCAACTTCTTACGTTCTTCAACGTTTAGTTTTACTGGTTTAATTTGATACTTGTTTAAAAAGTTCTTAGTACCTATCTGATGTTCTTCTTGATGATGTTGACGACAACCAGCGTAAAAAGTAAATGTTTCGTGATTAATCTTTTGACGATTTCGCCCCATACCGACTACCTCGATATGACAAACATCGGCATGTTTCCCACAAATACAACACTTACGGTATTTAAGGCAGTAATAAAACCATTTGTTATTTTCTAGCAAGTATTGGTATCTCTTTTCTAGTGGTACATCATTTTTCAAAATGAATTCGATTAAAAAACTAATCCATTCTGTTGCTTCATGTCGTGTAGCCTTACTATGTTCAAAATACACGCCACTTTTAGCTTCGTAGTAATACTTTAAAACTTCCTCTATCCATTTGGGTTCGTCATAACTCCAACGAGCTATATCAGCTATTAAAACGTGAGAAAGTGCATTCTGTTTTTGAGACATTTGTCGATTATCTAATAGTTCAACTTTTACTAAATTGTCATCGTTGTTAGCTAGGAGTTTGAGGAAATTCGAGTTGATCTCATCCTCAAACTCAATCGCCAATTTATTTCCTTTGTGTTTTATGATTTTTCCAATCATTCAATCACTTCTTATCTTCTTGAACCTTCTGCCTAGATTCATAAAAATTTATCCACTTCGCAAGCAATTTAGAAATAACACCATAATCATAAGCACTATATTCTTCAAATGCTTTTTTAGGATTCAAATCAGAATCATTTATAGCTAACGATTTCACAGCTTCAAATTCTTGCCCTGCCAGCTCGGCTACTCTACTAATTGATGCGTTCAACATATCAATTTGCCGTTCAGTAATTGCAGTATTTTTTAACTGTTCTTTTTGGTATTTATCAGGATCGTCATCATCTGTTGCGATATTAAAAAATTTCAATAAAAAATATTTTTCCGCATACGTTAGTGCTTTTCCTACACCCTTTTCTCCTTCAATATCTACTCCTTGGCTATACCATGAACAAGCAACAATCTCAGAAGGATTATGAATATTAATCCATGTCATCATTAACTCTAGCTCTGTAAAATACGTTGTACGTTTTTTGGCTACAGGCTCTTTCTTTACTTTATCCGCTTTCCATACCTCATCTTGTGATTCCCGAACTTGATGAGCAACAATTTCTGGCTTCAAAATTAATCCAACTTGATTTATGACTGTATTTAATGCGGATAGTACATCGCTTGACCCCACATAGCTGTACTGCTGGCCACGTTTACTTTTTTGAATATATGGTGCTTTTTGTCTCACATACGCTAATTTTTGATAAACATTCAACTTAGAAAAATCTGTTTTGGTTGCTTCAGCCATTCAATAAGCCCTCCTTATATCTTTTTCCTGAACTCACATATTCAATTAAATACACGTTTTCTTCGCCTAATTCTTCTATCAAATCAACGATTGTATCTTGTGTAGCAATTTTTTTACAGGTGAGTACTGGTTGTCCTGTATAAAGACATTTCATTGCAAAAGTTAGCTCAAACACACCGTCTTCATCAGCAATTTCATTTCCAAAACAATCAGTAGTGTCCACTGGATCATCTTCATAGGTTTCCTTATATAGTTTTTCAGTCGGCTCTGTTAAATATCTATCTAGTACATTAGCTTCTCTACGATTCATTCACAAAACCTCTTTTCTGTGTTAAAATTTTTCTAGTATAATTTTGTATGCGACTATTTGTTTGGCGGCTTAAGTCGCTTTTTTGTCGTCATGCGACACCTCTGCGCTCTTTTTATTGCTGGTACCATAAATCAGCAATTTTTGGGGCTTGCTTTAGTTTTTCTTTTCTTGTCATTTAATTCTACCTACTTTCTTTGCCATACTTTAACTTGAAAGGTGATGAATAATTTGAAAAAATATTTTGATGTTTTTGTAAAATGTGTAACTACTATCGGAGCTTTATTTGCTATTTGGAATGTGATGCAAAACAACAATCAAATAAAAAAAGTTAATTATGAAAATGAGCAAAATATAAAGTTAGAACAATCAAAAAATATTTCTGTTTGGAACAATGAACAATCAAATAAAAATAGCCCCATATCGCTCGAAAAAATTCCAAATGTGATAGCTAATAATTCGAATCAAGCACCAGTATATAAAGTATTTGTTATTTCTATTCCTAATAAAATAGACAATGATTCATTATCTAAAAAAGTATCTTTCGCTTCAGAATTTAACAGCTATAAATATTTAGAAACTCTGCCACCAGGAAAAGTCGAATTAAGTCTTCCTGTTTTACCAAATGCTATGGGGGGCATTCATGGTGTACCTATAATATTTTTTACGGATTTTAGAAATGTTGAATGGTATAGGGATCAACAAGGGCGCCTCATGGAGTATCCCAAATACGAAACTTTTTTAAATAAAAATGGAATTAATCCACCATATCGTTAAAAATTGTCAATATCGCTAAAACAATTAATACAATAGATGCAACCGAAATTAATAAGCCGACAGAGTCATATAAGAAATTTGTAGGACTTTTCTTTATAATATTTATCCATGACACTAGCGAATCCCCTATAAAAAATGCCATGATTAACAACATTGATATTAAAAACGTTCCGATAAATTTTTTCATACAGAAGTACCTACCTTTAATAAATTTGAAATACTCCTCTCTTATAAACAGCTTGGAGTATTTACTTTTTTTGCTTGGTTTAACTTTTCTTTTCTAGTCATTTCAACTCACCTCGAAAAATCTTCGATAATATATCCATCAAATCGTTTGGATCATCTGTGACAAAAGTATGTGTATTTTTAGTCGTAGTTTCTGTTGCAATACCGTACATCTCCTTTAATAAACGATGTTTTAGACAATCACAATCTGATTGTTCCAGTTTTTCTTTTGTTAGTGTATATTGGCTATGTGCAGCAATGGCTACTATCGTGCCTTTTCCAACTTGAGATATTGCCATCTCTCCTTCTAAATCGATAGCTGCCAAAGATAAAGCTACATCTTCTTTCTGGCATTCTTTTGCTAGTTTTTTAATCAATTTTTGAATTTTATCGTTCATTTTGGTATACTCTCCTTAGTTCATTTTGTATGTGTCCTAATCGTTGGCAGACGATTGGGGCTTTTTATTTTGTCTTTTTTGAAAATGCTGATACTCCGCTTCATCCCAGTTGAAAAACCAACGGATAAAAAGAGGTACACTTATTGTTGCCAACACTGGAACTGAAAAGTGGCTTTTCAATAACACACCTAGCGCAATCATCAATAAAAATGCGCCTATCAATCGTGATTCACGTATTGCTTTCATATTTACCCTCCTATAGTTTTTTTGATATAATTCAGTTGAAAGTGGGGTGTCAAAATGTTTTTTGTAATAAAGAAAGCTTCTAATAAAAAATACTATTTTGTAATTAAAACCGAAGAAAATGAAGTAATCGCATCAAGTAAGACTTATTACTATAAATCTTCTGTTTTAGAAATTATTGAATCCATCAAAAGTAATATGGATCAAAAAGCTATTATTGTTGACACTACTTTTAACTGGGGATAAGTTAAGGCTTATCCTTTTATCATTGCTATCCTATTTCTTTAAACATATCTCCATTACCATTAGCCATATCAATTCTTGCTTGTAATTCTAAGTTAGGCTTCCATCTAGGAATTAGAGCTAAAGCTTCTTCATATCGAACTTTTGGAATGTCTACATAAGAGGCTACATCGAATAATGCTTTCAATTGTTTATAGCAATTACTAAAGGCTGATTGCTTAATACTTGAATCCTGATAAGCCAATGTTTTTTTGCCACCTAATACTTTGATAACAGTTGATGAAACTAGCCCTTGTATCTTTCGTTGTTGGCTTCTATTAATTGTAGTTTCTGTTTCTAGCTTATCTAAACGTTGATTTACAAGAGTCAATCCACGTTCATGTTTTAACGCAGCTTCTAATAACAATTCTGTGTTATTAATCGGTAAGTTTGATTGAGTTTTAAGCAATTCCTCCATTTGGTTAAAAGCTTCAATGTATTTCAGTTTGAATGAATCTGCTTTTTTTCCAGTGAATCCAAATACAATGAAAGAAAAGCCATCTCGATTCATGTAGTACAATCTTTGTTTTCTACCTCTTGAATCTTTGTATTCTCCTTCAGCAAACATGTTTTGGTAATAAGCCGAATTTTCGGCCGATTGAATTTTAGCCTCTATTGCTTCAATAACATGCTTATGTTGTTTTTCAAATACTTCAGCAACTTGTAAACTAGTTGTTACTGCTTGTTGGTTTTTCATAATTACTAAGTTGTCCATTTTTTCCTCCTTAAATTGTTTCTGTATCGCTCTTTCCTTTAATCCCAATGATTCATGATGTCATTACAAATTTTTATAGCTTCTTTAGCAGGCCAATATCTTTTTCCCTTGCTAGTACCAGGCTTTCTTTTCTCGATCATTTGCATACGTTTATCTTTTACAAAATTTTGTTCAACTTCAGGAACAGACATTGAATACCTTGACGATAATTGTTTGATGTCTAAATACTCGGCACGTTCATTTAAACCTTGGCTAGCTTCATCTATTACTTGCTCAAACATTTTTCTTAGAATCTTTTCTATAATGTTGTATAGAAAGTTTTTTGAAGATGAATCTAGAAAATTTTCCATTCTAATCACTCCTATCTGATATTTAATATTTTTTGAACTTGCTCTTCTGAACGTCTACGAACACAAAGAATATCTGACAAGTAAGGACTTGAAATTCCCAGTAGTTTCGATAACCAAGATTGGGTTTTCCCTGCGCGAATTAGAGCTGCTCTTACACCAATTTCTAGGTCTTGTGACATTTAATCACTTCGCTTTCTTTTTTGATATAATTTCCTTATCAGCACTAGCATGCTGAAATAATTGATAAGGGGGTGAGGTAATGTATAATGTTGTAGAAAAATCTATTCCCTTTTTAGAAAAATATTCTTTTTGGGTGTCGATAGCGTTATTTTTATTTTGGGTTATCCAAAAGAAAAGTAAGCTGTATATTTCTTATTTAACTAATAAAGCCAAGAACAATTATGAACGGAAGTATTTTGAAATTTTTGCATACAATGAAAAAAATAAAAATCATCAAATAAAATTAACTAGTAGCTGGCTTGACCTTTACAAAAGTTACTGGAAAAGAACGAACAATACTCTACTTTTGTCATTTATTTTTGCGTATATTTCTTTCAATACAACATCTTATTTTAGAAACGATTCAGATAATTTTTTTAAACTATTAACCATTTCCACAAGTCTGTTCCTAGCTGGATTAACATACATCCAACAACTATACCGAGAATAAAGATGAATATTTGAACAAATAAAGATTCTTTATATCTATTTTTCGCCTTAGTATCTTCTGCCAAAGTACTAAGGCTGTTTGCAATGCTTTCCAAAGCCGTTACTATACGCAGCTTAGATTCCATTTAGAACTCCCCCTATCTGATTTTGTAATAAGCAATAATATCGGTCATTTGCTTAAGATGTTTTTCTGGATTGTTAAGGATTTTACGTAGATATTGTTCTGTAATCCCTAAAGCACTTGCTACATCAGGAATCTCCCATTGATTTTTCTCAAAGTGATTCAAAATTTTTTGGCGTGTTTCTTGAATATTTGCCATGCTTTTTTTCTCCTTTATCTAAATTAGTAGACAAATTAATCAACTAATTTCTAAATTTAGTTGACATAAATAGATTAATAATCTATACTAAAAACATAACTAAATAAGACATTGAAACATTGATTTGTAGCTTTCTTGGCGGTTAGCATTTATTTATCAATATTGTTTTTTATTGTCTTTTTAGTTGATTAACTTGTTTACAAAACATAGTATAGATTAATAATATAAATAAGTCAACTTTTTTTACATTATTTATCTAAACTTTTTTTGTGAGCATTCAGAAAGGTTGAAAAATCAATGAATACTTACGAAATAATAAAAGACTTAGCTAAAGAAAAAGGAATTTCTATTAGACAATTGGAAATAAATTTTGGCTACTCTAATGGATATATCGGTAGTTGGAAAAGACAAACACCCAATTCTAATGAATTAAGTCGCTTAGCAGACTACTTTGATGTATCTGTAGATTATCTATTGGGAAGAACTGATAATACTAAAGCAACTGATGAAAAAAAATCTGATGATTTAGATGATGTACTGGATAACGTCATGAGTTTTGACGGTGAACCACTTGATGATCATGACAGAGAAGTTATTCGTGCTTACTTAAAAGGAAGATTCGGAAAATAATTTTAAGGTTGTGCTATATGAAAAGTATCAAAGAGTTGGTGGAAGAATATGAAGTAGAGTTAGTTTTCGCTCCAATAAATAAACGCGCATGTTACGAGCCAGTCAAAAGAATAATTTTCGTAAATCAAAATTTATCTATCGAAGAACAAGAAGAGTCTATATTCCATGAGTTCAAACATGTTGTCTCCCATTCGGATTATATTGAGTTATATAAAATTCCTTCTTTTAGAAATAAGATGGAAGCTGAGGCAGATTATCATATGTTTAAATGTCTTATTGAAAAACATGACGGGCAATTTAATTATTCTAATGTGATTACTCATTACAATTTAAAGATGGGACAGGAAACTTATTTAAATTAAAAAAGCTTGGTATTTAGAGAGTGAGAGAATTTCATTGAAGATAAATCAAAAAATCTATAATTACTCTGTTGTTATCTTAGCATTAATTTCAATTGCTTTAGTTATTTTTGATTTTTCAAATGTTATTAATATTAGTGATCCACCATTTAACATTATTGATAATTTTATCTTAATCACATTTACAATTGACTACATTGTTAGATTCATTATTTCAAAAAATAAAATCAAATTTTTTAAAGAAAATATTTTTGATCTGATTGCAATAATTCCTTTTGATGCTATTTTTTCTTTCTTTAGAATCGCTAGGTTATTTCGAATAGCTAAAATAGCTAGACTTGCAAAGCTAACAAGAGCGATAGGTGTGGTTGGCAAATTAACAAGAAACACTAAATCATTTTTAAATACGAATGGATTTTTAAACGTGATTTATTTAAGCTCAGTTCTTATTGTTATTTCAGCAATGATTTACTCATATGCAGAAAATGTCCCGTATATTGATGCATTTTGGTGGGCTTTAGTGACAACAACTACTGTTGGTTATGGCGATATTTCACCAGCTACGCCATTAGGTAGAGTTGCAGCAATCATTTTAATGATTTTAGGAATTGGATTTATTGGTATGCTTACTTCAACTATTACAGAATATTTTAATAAAAGTAATAATGAAGATGAAGAATCAAATGATAAAATTGAAATACTAATTAATAAAATTGATCAATTAGAAACTACGATTGAACAACTAAAAGAGGAAATAAAAAAATAACGCACCCTCTCCGACCAAGAAGTTAGTGCGTTAAAAATAGAAACAAAATAGGCTTATTTTGTTACGCCTATTTTACCACAAAGAAAAGGACGTGAAAATATGGCGAAACTAAATTGGTCCAAAAAATACAAATATGTTTTTTCTTACTCAAATAAAAAAGGAACTTTTTGGGGATATCGCTATCCTTATTACAACTCTCTAAAACACCGAAAAGAAGCTAGCAAACGTGGATTTGAAAGCGAAAGAGCAGCGAATAAAGCATTGCTAAAAATCCAATATGCTTTAGAAAAACAAAACACTTCCTTCATCGAAAATAAACAACTCACCATAGATGAATGGATCGATGTATGGATACCTTACGCCCAAGACAATTGGAGTGTTTCAACTAAACAAAACATTGAATCTGCTATCAAATTTCACATATCACCATTAATTGGAAATCAAAAACTATCTTCTTTAAATAAGATTACCTATAAACGAGAATTTATTGATAAATTAAGACAAAAAAACAAATATACAGAATCTACCATCCAAACTTGGCATAAAATTGTAATGAGGATGATTAACGCTGCAGTACACAATCAAATCATCCCTAGCAACACTCTAACAGGCTTTAAATTTGATTTAAGTAATAATGTTCGTTCGTTCTCTAAAAAGGAATTACAGCGATTTGTGGCGGTTTTAGAAAACGAAGATATTCAAATACAAGTTATATTTTTGACTCTGCTAAAATCTGGAATGAGAAAAGGTGAATTGATGGGGCTTCGTTGGAATGATATTGATTTAAACGAAAAATATTTCGATATCAATTCTACACGTGGTGATTACGGTGAAAACAAACCTAAAACAAAAACCAGTATTCGTAAAGTTTATTTTGACAACTCATTACTCACTTTAATAAAAAAATACAAAAATCACGAGAAAGAACGGCTTCTTAGAGAAGGTATAATTTTAAGAGAAAAGGACTATTTTATTTTAAGTTCTCGAAATTTACCTATCAAACAATCAAGAATTACGTATATATTTCGCCTGTTATGTGAAAAGGCAGAAGTTCAAAACATAACCGTGCACGGGCTAAGACATACACATGCAACGTTTCTAATTGAAGCAGGAGCAAACATTAAATATGTTTCAACCAGGTTGGGACACAAGAATATTAATATAACTTTGGATGTTTATAGCGATGTATTAAAAGAAGAAGAAAAAGAAACAGCTGATATGATGGATAAACTTATTGAGAACTTGTGATTTGTGGTAAAACTGTGGTAAAAACATTCAAAACCATTGATATATAAGCACTCTACCACTCCCCATCTGAAATTGTAAAATAAGTTGCTGTTTCTTTTCAGTCCAAGTAAAAATATATTTCACTAAACGGCCATTGTTCCCTGACGAATGAAGAAAACTGAGCTTGCTTGGACCACTCACTGTCATTTTTTCAGGTACAGCTAGCGAAGTCCTTCGAGCTGATTGGTTCAATTTATCAGGAAATGAAAAGCTTTGTTGTTCTTCAAAAAACCAAACTTCTTGTGTTTCCTCTAAAACAATTGCTTGCTGTTGCGCAAAACGAAGTTGTTTTTCTACCGTAGCAAGAAACTGTTCAATTTTTAACGTTTCTTGCCAGCGGTGAATAGCGAGTGTTGGGAGCATAGTCATAAAGCAAACAATCGTTAAACTAGCAAGTGTTTCCATTAATGTGAATCCTGCTGACTTGTTCATTGCTTTTCTGCTGTATATTTATCTAACTGCTCTTTAGTAATGTAGCCTTCGTTGACTAATTCATTTAAGGAAGGCGTCTTATTTTTTTCTAGTGTATAGAGCTCGATTTGTGATTCCACAATTTTTACGATTGCTTCATTGCCTTTTTTATCAACTGTTTCTTTATGTTTCGCTAAGTTAGGGACAAAAAGTAAAATCAATACGGAAATAATCAATAAGACAATCAACATTTCTAATAATGTAAAACCTGCGTATTTTTGTTTCTTTTTCATTATAAAACTCCTTCCATATTGCCATAAATAGGCAGCAACATTGCCCCATAAACACCGATAATTAAACAAGCAATTATGATAAAAATAAATGGTTGAACAAGAGTAATGACTCGTTCAATTTTTTTGAAAAAACCTTGGAAACAGACATTACTATAAACCATCAACTCCTTGCCTAATTTTCCTTTTACTTCTCCTTGTTGAATCATTAAACCCAATGCTTTTGTAAAAAAAGGATAAGCAGCTAATTGTCTATGTAAGGTTTCTCCAACTAGCAGACCTTCACTAATTGCTCCAGCTAATTCTTTCATTAAGGGGTAATTGGTTGTATGGCGCATCAAATCGATGACCTCTTTCATTTCTAATCCTTGCGCAAGCAACTTCCCCCATTCTAGTGCAAAAAAAGCACTGACGTATTCCCGATAAAGGCCACGGATAATTGGCAGTTTCAGATATACGAAGGCCCGCTGAATAGCAGACTGATGCTTCAAATAACGGTTTAAAATGAAGAAACTAAATGAGAGGACAAAAACTAAGGTAACCAGAATATATGGACTGTAAACAATCAGAAGAATCCCAATATTTTTAGAATAACTATTGGCATCATTTTCCATTAATTGGGGCAATAAAAATTGCCGAATACCAACAATGACGAGAATCAAAAAAACAATCAGGAGCAGCGGATAACTAATTATTTTATAGAACTGTTGCCGATATTTTTCCGTTTGAAAAAAATGTTTGGAAATCGCTTGTAGTGTCCCTACCAAATCCCCGTGTGCAGTAGCAAACGACAATTGTGCCGAGACCATTGTTGAAAATCCTAATTCTTCGACTAAAGCTTGTAAGGCAACGCCTGAGGAAAAGCCTTCAACTAAAAAAGTTATACTGCGCTGAGGTAAGGCGTTTGATTTTTTCATGAAGGAAAAACTTTCTTGTATATTAAAACCATTTGCAAGCAAATCCGCTAATAGTTTCAGAAAAAGCTGCTGTTGTTTTTTCGTTAATTTATTCGATGGCTTGAAAATACGTTTTTTCTGTAATAAACCCATACGCCCACGCCTTTCTTAGATTCTTTTGCCAACTACTCTTTATAACGGCTTCCTTAAAGAAGAAATAATCATAAAGAATTCCTGCTACTTGTTCCTTATTAATCGTGGTTGTCAAAATCTGTTGATAAATGATACCTTGCAAGCATTCAGCCAATTCATGCTCTGGGCCACCTAATTCTATCAAACGCCGTTGCACTCCCAATAAGTTACGGGCGTGAATTGTCGCAAAAATAGTATGACCCGTTAAGGCGGCTCGAATAACTGCTTGAGCCGTCTCGCCATCACGAATTTCACCAATAATCAAAATATCAGGATGATGGCGCAAGCAAACTTTGATTAAGGCTTCATAAGTTAACTGAATTTTTTCATTTGTTTGCAACTGTAAAAACTGCTTTTCCTCAATTTCAACAGGATCCTCAATT
Source organism: Enterococcus sp. DIV1537a (assembly GCF_051712085.1). Classification (NCBI taxonomy): domain Bacteria; kingdom Bacillati; phylum Bacillota; class Bacilli; order Lactobacillales; family Enterococcaceae; genus Enterococcus; species Enterococcus sp. DIV1537a. The sequence continues at coordinate 1,793,597 of NZ_JBIOOE010000001.1, forward strand.
GCTATCACTTGTTGTTCGCCACTTCTTTGTTTAGCCACACGATACATGGTTGTTGTTTTCCCGGAACCAACTGGCCCACTGAATAAATAAAGTCCTCGTTTCTGACAAGATGCTTCAATTTCATTTAGCTGGTGGGGAAAGAAAAAATGTTCAGCTTGTTTACCGAATCGGTGTAAAAAACGAATCACTAAGCTCTCTCGATTCTGAAAATCTCCCACAGATGATAAACGCAAGCGTTGCTTCGTCTCGCCAATTAGATAAGTTGTCGCACCTAATTGTGCTTTTCGTCTTTCTCCGACATCCATGCCGCCTATAAATTTAAAGTGGAAAATTAACTTTTCGCCTATTTCTGCGGAAACTTGTGTGTAAGGTGTCCGTTGCATCCCTGTCCGAAAAGAGATAGCTATTTCGGTATCATTGGGTAAAAAATAAACGTCTTGCGCCCCATGAAGGACGCCCCATTCAATTAATTGATGGGCCAATTTTTTTACATTTTCAGTCATTCATTTCCTCCTCTCACTAATAAACTACGCATTTATTTTATGATTTCAGCAAAAAAAGAACCTTCACCAATAAGATGAAGGTTCTTTTTTGAAGTTTGCGCTGTCCATCTATCTTCCCCAAAATAGTGGAACTACTAGACACTTAGTATTATACTAAAAAAATTTTGCGTTTAGTTTTCAAAAATTTCTCTGAATCACAAAATTTTTGAGAAAAACTATGAGAATCAGATCGGATCGTTTACATTTTTGGCTTCGTTTTTTGTTTATTAACTAAATAAACTGGAATTCCTAAAAGCGTAATCCCTATACCAATCAATGCTAAAATAGGTTGTGTGATACTCGTTGTAACCAAGATGAAGATACCACCTAGACTTGCGATAATTGGAATAATTGGATAGCCAGGAACTTTATACGGACGTTTTAATTCAGGTTCTCGTTTTCTTAAAATAAAAACAGCTAAGAAAATTAATAGATTAAACAGCCACATAACAAAAACTAACATATCCGTCAATAAATCGAAGGTCCCGAAAAACATCATGATAATGGCTACAGCTAACTGGAAAATTCCAGCAACGTAAGGAACAACAAAGCGTTTAGACAACTTTTGAAACTGACGACTAAAAGGCATCAGATTATCTAAGGCTAAGGCATAAGGAATCCGAATCCCTGTCATTGTGTAGCCGTTTAACGCACCATATACAGAGATTAAAATCCCAATAGTTACGATTTTGCCGCCAATTGGTCCAAAAATAGCCACAGAAGCATCCGAAGCTGCATTCAAATTCCCAGCGATTTGCTCAATTGGTAATGTTTTTAGAAACACAAAATTAATTAAAGCATAAATTAAAGTAATCAATAACAAACCAAAAATAATGGCTTTAGGCAAGTCTCTTTCTGGTCGCTTCATTTCACCAGCCACGTTACCCACACCTAGCCAGCCATCATAAGCAAACATGGTGGCAACTAAGGCGCCACTAAAAGCAACTAAAAAGCCAGTATTCGCTGTTGTTTCAATGGGAAAAAGCGAAACATCTACTTGTCCTGGAGTAAATAACCCCACTAAAGAAATCAAGGCAATTGGAATCAGTTTTACCACCAATGTCGTTGACTGGACCAAAGAAGCAATTTTTGTTCCTAATAAATTAATTACGGTGATACTAGTTCCCGCAAGAATGGCAATCGGGATCAATAAATTTGCCGATAGATGAAACAAATTGATTAGTTGTGTACTAAAAATAATGGATAACGCCGAAATGTTGGCAGGATAATAAATGATACTTTGTGCCCACCCTAAAAGAAAACCAGCTAATTTACCATATGTATATTCAATATACTTCACTGCGCCACCTGTTTCAGGGATTGCTGTAGCAAGTTCGGCGCTGGTTAATCCTGCACAAATGGTTAAGGCACCACCTAACACCCAAGCAAAAATAGCTAAACTAGCTGACTGTGCGTGTCCAACGACACTCGCAGCTTTAAAGAAAACACCAGCGCCAATCACCGTACCCATTACCGTGGATAACGCACCAAACGTTGTTATCTCTCTTTTTAATTGCTTTTTCTCCATAGACTCCCTCATTTCATCTAAAATAAACAAGCGTAACAAAATTTCCACTTTCTTGAAAAAATAACGAAAATAATAGCTGTTTTCATGAAAAATTCTGTAACGATCTCTTTTCAGTATAGCTATTTCTTTTAGAATTTCAAGTTTGAAAACCACAAAAAGAAAATTTGTCATAAAAGTTTTAGAGCATTCATCTTTTGTTTATAAGCAAGAATGGAAAAACCGACGATTTTTTATTAAATAAACGAAAAATCGAATCAAAAAGAAACCTTTCTGATCCGATTTTAACTACGTTATTGGTTTTTGACCTTTTCTTTTTTCATTTGTTTGCTGCGTAATTGTCCGCAAGCCGCATCAATATCTGTTCCGTGTTCTTTACGAATAACACAATTGATGCCATTCTTTTTGAGTACATCATAAAATTTTAAAACCGCTTCTTTAGAGCTTCTACTATATTGATCGTGTTCACTCACTGGGTTATACGGAATCAGATTAACATAAGAAAGTTTTTTCTTATTCCGTAGTAAATCTGCTAATTGTTGAGCATGTTCTGGTCGGTCGTTCACTTGACTCAACATAATATATTCAAATGTAACACGTCGGTTGGTTTTTTCAATGTATTCATCAATTGCTGCCATTAATTTTTCAATTGGAAAACTACGATTAATCCGCATAATTGATGTACGAACTTCGTTGTTAGGAGCATGTAATGAGATTGCTAAGTTTACTTGTAGTCCACTGTCTGCAAATTCACGAATTTTTGGCACTAAACCACTTGTTGAAACTGTAATATGACGGGCACCAATAGCCAAGCCTTTATCATCATTAATCGTTCGTAAAAAGTTCATGACATTGGCATAATTATCAAATGGTTCACCAATTCCCATCACAACGACATGGCTAACACGTTCATCCAACCCACGTTCATCGAAATAATGTTGCACCCACATAATTTGGGCAACAATCTCGCCAGCAGTTAAATCTCTTTGTTTTTTTAATAGCCCACTAGCACAAAATGTACACCCAATATTGCAACCAACTTGAGTGGTCACACAAACAGATAATCCATATTCTTGACGCATTAAGACTGTTTCAATCATATTTTTATCTGGTAATTCAAATAAATATTTCACGGTACCATCTTGCGCTTCTTGCACAATGACTTGTTTTAATGGATTTAATGAAAAATTTTCTTCTAATAAAGTCATCAACGATTTAGAAATGTTCGACATTTCACTAAATGAAGCAACACGTTTTGTATACAACCATTCCCACACTTGTGTTGCGCGAAATTTCTTCTCGCCATGGGCTAAAAACCAGTCCACAAGCTGTTCTCTCGTCAGTCCATAAATGGATTCTTTCTGCATTTCTTTTCCTCATTTCTGCTATTACATTCGCTTCATAACTATAACGTATTCTCACTTTGAATGCAATATCACGAAGAACATCAAAAAAAATCGTTAAGCGTGCATGCTTAACGATTTTTTATAATTAATCTTTCACTAAGTGATAAACTTTTTTGAAGTAGAACGTTCTAGCAATTAAATAGTAAACGACCTGAATCAATAAGAAAACGCCTAAAACTTGCCAGCCAGCTAATTGCATTGGCTGATCTAACACGGCATACATTGCTTTCAAAGCAACAGCTCCATGAATAAATGAAACAACAATCGGTGTAAAGAATAAAATACCTACTTGTTGGTAAATCATTTTCTTCAATTCTTTTTTCGTCAAGCCAAGTTTGTAAATCATCTTGAATTTTTCAACGTCCGTATTCATATCACTATATAAACGGAAGTATAAGAAACTACCCGCCGAAACAAAGAACACGATACCGATAAATAGTCCGACAAAAAGAACTGGCGTATAAAATTGCGTAATACCTGCAACTGTAGCCGCGGTTCCTAGTAACATTGGGTATTTTTCACCAATAATATTTTCAGCATCAATTAAGGTTTCTTTATCTGTGCCTTCTTTTGGTTGCCAAATTGTTTCTGTTTCCGCTTTGATTCCATCTGTTGAGGTACTATCTGGGATAACAACCACACCGCCAAAAGTCGGTAATACATTGGTTTCTTCTGTTTTATCAATGTTTAAAACTTGATCATTTGCCAATTGAACAGATTTGACATCTACTGATGCAGCAGAAGGAGCATCTTTTTGTGATAAATTAACTACTTTCTCACCTGTTAAAGTTGGTTCATCTATAAATTTTGCGAGTTTATTATATTCAGATGTTTTGATTAATTGGATACCGGCACTTGTTTTGTACATTGTGTAATCAATCTGATCAAACTGAATATTTTTTTCTTGGAATGTTTTTGTCGCAAATTGTTTCATTTCTTGATTTTCTGGGTTGGTCGAATCAGACAATGTCAGTTCGTACGGTACAGAACTTATTCCTTTAAAAATCATCTCATTCACGCCGTATAACGTTCCAATGGCAGCAAAAGCAACCGTTGATATCACCGAAACCAAGAAGAACGAACGTGCATTATCTTTCATGCGGAATGCTAAATCTGATAAAACGACCATATTGGTTTTTTTCCAAAAGATTTTTGGTTTCCGTTTTAAACGTTCAATGACAGAAACACTCAATTGGTCAAATAAGAATTTTGTCCCTAAAATAACTAAGAAAATTACTGGGAACATCACCATTAAAACTAACTGTCCCTTAGCAACTAAAGCAATTCCGTAACCGACAACTAAAAGCAACACGGCTAAGAAAGATTTAACTTTAGAGCTTTTGATTTCACCTTTACCCATTTCTCCTGCTTTTAATAGCTCTTGAAGTGTCGCTTTTGGCAAGCGGAATTGAATAAAGAAAGAAATTACTAAGAACAAGACCGCAAATGAAATGACAGTAATGATAAACGGCATCACTGGCAAATAAAAACCTAAACCTAGATGCATCAATAAATTGCTAATCCATAAAATAAACTGTGAAAATCCAACACCTAAAATGCTACCAAAAATTGTAGCAAAGAAACCAATCACTAAGTTTTCAATAAAAATCATTTTCTTTAACTGTTTTGGACTCATCCCTTGAATCATCAAGGTTCCAAACTCTTTTTTTCGAGATTGGATAAAGACATCCATCGAGTATAAAACAAATAAGAAAGAGAAACCATAGATTATAATTGCCGCAGCCGTCATTCCCATTTGTGCTTTAGGATTTAAACCATTAGCTAAGGCTGGGTGAAAGACAAAACCAGTGAACGTAAAAAAGATCATCACAGAAAACATTGTACTTAGGAAATAAGCCAAGTATAAATGCTTATTTCGAATCGTGTTTCTTATAACAAACTGATTAAAATTCATTATCGACACCTTCAATCTCAGCCAGTTTCACCATGATTAAATCGTAGAATTCTTTTTGGTTGCCGTTTTGGATAATTTCATCAATTAATTCACCATCTTTAATAAAGACGATGCGCTTGCAATAACTTGCGGCTAGCGGATCATGGGTCACCATTAAAATAGTCGCCGCTTCTTCTTCATTTAATTGTTGTAACAAGCCCATCACATCCTTAGATGATTTCGTATCTAAGTTTCCTGTTGGTTCATCAGCCAATAATAATTGTGGATGATGAATCATTGCCCGAGCAACGGCGACCCGTTGTGCTTGTCCACCAGAAATTTCTGCAATTCGTTTTTTCAACAGATGATTGATACCTAAACGCTCACTTAATTCTGCTAATTGTCGTTTCATTACAGAGACTTTTTCTCCATCAAGTGTCAATGGTAAAATAATATTTTCTTCAACAGTTAATGTTGGCATTAAATTAAAGCTTTGAAAAACAAATCCTAATTCTGTACGACGGAATTTAGCAATTTGTTCTTGATTCAAATTGTTTGGATTTTTTCCATTTAAAAGTATTTCACCGTCTGTTGGACTATCGATTGTTGCCAATAAATTTAAAAGTGTACTTTTCCCACTTCCAGAAGGTCCCATAATACCAATAAATTCACCGTCTTGGACAGTTAAATTAATCCCTTTTAAAGCTTCATATTTAATTTCGTTTCCGTAAACTTTTTTCAAATTTTGTACTTCTAACATATTTTCCACTCCTATTCTTCTCACTCATTTAGTGTATCGAAAACGAAAAAAAACGACAATAGAAAAGAATAACAATGAACTTACATTACTGTAAGTGCACTGTTATTCTTTTAAAAGTTATGCTTCATATTCAATCACATAAGGATGAATCTTCGTATTATAAATAGCTTCTGAATATTCTACGCAACGACCTGTTGGGCTTAACGAACGCCGAATTCTTTTTAAGCCCGTTGTTTCAGTTGTTTGCAACATCTTTTGCTCTGCTTCTGTCAAAGTTGCAACTTCAAAACGGTCTTCAAATTTATAAATTTCAATGGCATGTCGATCCATCAAACGATACAAGGATTCTTCTTTGTATTCAGTCAATGATATGTCTTTCATGGCAGCTGGCAAATAGTAATTAAAATAAATATAGGGTTGTTCATCGATTAGATATAACCGTGAAAGGTGAACCACTTCTTCTCCTAAAAATTGATAAGCCGGCATCTCTTTTGACAACGTCAAGTTTTCAACTTGTAAAACTTTTTTGGTTACTTTCTGACCTGATTCATTCAAAAATTCAGTGAATGTCCCTGCTTTTGATAGTTTATTATAGGGACGATTGCTTAACACAGTTGTGCCTCGGCCACTTTTTTTCTCAACAAATTCTTCTGTTGCTAACATTTCGATTGCCCGCCGAATCGTAATTTTACTAACATTAAACATCTCTTCCAATTCTGTTTCTGTTGGTAAAAACGTTCCTACTGGATACTTGCCACTCAAAATATCTTCTTTAATCTGATCTGCTACTTCTAAATAAAGCACGCTCTTTCTTCTCATGATACGCTCCCTCCCAACCGCACTATTCCTTTCTATTTTACCAGAAAATGATGATTATAACATGATGCTTTGCTGAAATTATAAAAAAAGAACAAAAATAGATAAATTTATCTATTTTTGTTCTTTTTGTTTATTGTTCTGGTGTTTCAGGTGCTGCCTCTTCTGATTCCGCTTGTAGAAAGACTTTTCTTGGTTTGCTACCTTCTGATGGTCCAATAACTCCGTGTGCTTCCAATTCATCTACTAAGCGAGCCGCACGATTATAGCCAATTCTAAAACGTCTTTGTAGCAATGAAATACTAGCTGTTTGCATTTCAACCACCAAGTTTTTCGCTTCTTCAAACAACTCATCTCGAGGAGCTTCGCCACCGCCTGAAGTGGTCGGTTCATCTGTTGGCATCATGCTTTCTTGATATTCAGCTTCTTGTTGGTCCGTTACAAACGCAACCACTCGTTCGACTTCTTGATCAGAGATAAAGGCCCCTTGGATACGAATTGGTTTATTTTCTCCCATTGGTAAGAAGAGCATATCGCCTCGACCTAATAGTTTCTCCGCCCCGTTGGTATCAATAATGGTACGCGAGTCTGTCCCACTTGAGACTGCAAAAGCCATTCGAGAAGGGACATTTGCTTTGATGATTCCTGTAATGACATCCACACTTGGCCGTTGTGTCGCTAAAATCATATGAATGCCCGCTGCCCGTGCCATTTGGGCTAAGCGGATAATCGCATCTTCTACTTCGTTACTTGCCACCATCATTAAATCAGCTAACTCATCAACAATGACAACAATAAATGGCAGAATCGGACGATTTTCGCCATCTTCCGCATTTTTCTGTTGAATTAGTTGATTGTAACCAGTGATATTTCGGACGCCTGTTGCTGCAAATTTTTCATAACGAAATTCCATTTCTTGAACTACTTTTTGCAGGGCTTGTGCCGCTTTTCTCGGATTAGTAACCACTGGCGTTAATAAATGAGGAATCCCGTTATACACATTCAATTCCACCATTTTCGGGTCAATCATCATTAATTTTACTTCATGGGGTTTTGCTTGCATCAAAATACCTGTTATGATGCCATTGATAGCAACCGATTTCCCACTCCCTGTCGATCCCGCAATTAATAAATGCGGCATTTTTGATAGATCCGCAGTTTGAACCATCCCTGAAATATCTCGACCTAAAGGTACTTCTAATAGTTTATCTGGATGACTTGGTTGTGCCTCAACAATATCTCTAAAGGATACTGTACTAATTGCACTATTAGGAACTTCAATCCCGATTAGTGATTTCCCAGGAATCGGGGCCTCCATACGAACATCTTTGGCCGCAAGCGCTAAAGCAATGTCATCCGTCAAGTTAACAATTTTGCTAACTTTTACCCCAACAGCGGGTTGAACTTCAAATTTTGTGACAGATGGTCCTAAACTAGCTTTGACTACTTTAGCATCAACACCAAAACTCTTGAAGGTTTGTTCTAAGACGCCAATGTTTTTTTCGATTTTTTCATATTCACCACTTTGATCCGTTGCTTGAATTGTATCTAACAAATCAGTTGGTGGTAGTTGATAATCACGGTCTTCCGCTTCTTCAGAAATTTCAAATTCGAGAACACCAGCTTCATCTGCCGCTTCTTCTTCCTGCTCTCGTTGCGGTTTTGTTGCTGCAATTGGTGGTACAGGCATCGCCTGATTTTGCTGTTGAAACGAATCAATTTGAACAGGCGTTGGTACGGCCGGTTCTTCCACCATTGGTTGGTGGGTTTCAACTGGTGTTTTTGTTAAGCGCTCGGCTGCCGCTTGTTCCATACGTTCCCGTTCTTGTAATTTTTGTTGGGCAGCGGCTTCAATTTTTGCTTGGCGTTCTGCAGCCCTAGCTTCTTTCTTCGCTGCTCGCTTTGCCTCTTTTTCTTCTTGTCGCGCCTGTGATTTTGCCGAAACATGACTTAGGCGATCTTGAATACTTTGGAAATGATCAACAATTTGCTGAAAATCCCACATACTCATCAAGAAAATACCCGCTAACAGTAGCAATGTGGCAATTAAATAGCTGCCAAATTGTGCCACCAAAAAGTACGTTCCTTGATAAAGCAGCGCGCCAATCATACCACCCCCTACGTTTTGCGTCACTTGGTTGGCTTTTAAATCACTTTGCAAAAATTCCCAAGTGTTACCTAAAATATCTGGTTGACTGCCACTAACATTTCGAAACATAAAGGCATGGAAAAATAACAAAACACTAATATAAATCAGAACAGCCCCAAAAATAGGGCGCCCTCTTTTTAACGGAAAATCTTTCCCATAAATCATGACTAATAAGCCATACAGGATTAGTAAAATCGCTGCAAATGGAAAGGTATTACCTACAACTAAGCGTAAACAATTTGCTAATAACGTGCCTAAAAACCCTAAGCGAAAGAGTCCAAAGACACCGAATAAAATAAATATCAGGCCAAGAAACATATAATTTAAACGTTCTTGTTGTTGCTGTTGTTTTTTGGTCTTTTTCTTTGTCGTACTTTTTTTCTTATTTGTTGCTCTTTTTTGTGCCATTTAACTTCCCTCTTTCCATCACTTCTCATTATACATAAAAATGGAATCGAACAAAAGTGCCCACCTCATTTTACTTAAAAAATCATGGAAATTTTTTAAAAACTTTCATTTAAGAAAAATGAGCGTGGGACAAAAATCACTTTGGATTTTTGCTCCACGCTCAAAAACTGATAAACGGCGGGAACAGAACCAACTCCTTCGGAAATAATCCGAAATTCTCCAAAAATTAAAGAGCAATTTTCGGAAATTTCTTCTTATTTCTCGGAGCTAAACGGTTCTGTCCCGACCTCATTATTTCTTATTTTGCTGATTCTTAATGGTATAAGTCGAAACGACCTTTAGCCATCATTTCTTTGGTACCACCTGTTTCAAAGAGCGCTTTGTTCATGATAATTTTTTTCATGAATGAAGCTGGGTATCCTTTAATGTCTGTTTTACCAACAATTCCTAAAGCACGTGTATTTCCGACAGAACAAACAGAACCTTGTGATTTAAAGCTGAAAGGTTTAGTTGCTTCCCCTTTCAATTGTGCTTGAATATTTTTAGCAGCATGAGCGCCCATCTTCAAGGCGATTTGTGCTGTTGTTGGGTAAGGTCGATTAGTTTCTGTATCCATCACTGCTGAGCAGTCACCAATAATATAGACGTTGCTATGGTTCGCATCTGTTAAATCTGGTTGAACCATGACACGACCACGACGAGCTTCAAAGCCAGAATCGCCTACAACGTGGCTTCCACTAACACCCGTTGTCCAAATAATTGTTTTGGCAGAAAGTTCTGCCAAGTCGCCTGCTTCGTTATCTTGATAAACAACTGCGCCTGGTTTGATTTCTTTAATCGGTTTACCTAATAATAAATGAATAGCTGAATCTTTTAATAATTGCACACCATAGTTCGCAAGTTTTTCGTTAAACATCGGCAATAGGCGAGTAACTGCTTCGACACAATAAATTTGGATTTGATCTGCTGAGACACCTGCGATTTCAGCAAATTTTGGTTTGTTTTCAACAAGAGAACCTAATAATTCAATCCCTGTAAAGCCTGCTCCGCAGACAACAATTTTTAAGAATTCTTCGTTTTGAGTTGCTTTGTATTGACGCATTTGTTCTTGGATATGTTCATACACGTTTAAAGCCGTTTTCACATCTACCATTTGTAGAGCATGTTCTTGCACACCAGGGATACCAAATGATTCTGATTCAAACCCAAGAGAAACAACTAAGTAATCATAATTGATTGTTTGGCCATCTTCTAAAGCAACTGTTTGTGTTGCGGCATCAATTGTTTTAACTGTTCCTTGGATAAAGGTGGTCATTTTTTCATCGACAACATCCATAATATTGTATGTGATTTTTTCAGCTGGTTGTGTTCCAGCAGCAACTTCATGCAAGTCCGTTGCTTCGTAGTGATAGTTATTACGATCCACTAAAGTAATTTCGACGTCTTTGGCGCCTTTTTGTAATTCGCGTAATGTTTTTAAGCCTGCGTAACCAGCACCTAAAATAACAACATGTTTCTTATTCATTTTGATTCCCTTCCACTCTATAAAAAATTTACAGCCACCACAAACCTATGGCAAAAAATAGCACTTGTGCAGTTGCTCCCACAGCTAAGATCTTCACAGCACAAACAAATGTTTTACTCTTCACTTGTTCCTTCAATAAGGCTTGGGTTTGTTTCCGTACAAAAGGTAAAGTTAAAAGCATGAGTAACATTGTTGGCGGGGTTAATCCTAAACCGACAGCTAACAAAATGGCTAACATTGCTATTGTATTTAATCCGACGAATAATTTCAAAGAACTTGCTTTGCCAAGGTAATGAACTAATGTATATCTCTTGTTATTTTCATCTTCCTCTAAGTCACAGATATTATTTGCTAACATTAAGTTAGCAATGTAACAAGTGTTAGGTAAGGCGACTAAGAAAATCCCCCATAAATTAGCTGCTGACCAATTGAAAACTTCAAACGTATTAATGTAGACACAAATAAGGGTAATCATGAACCCCATTGTAAATCCTGAGAAAACTTCCCCTAATGGTAGACTGGACAAAGGTTTCGGTCCTGATGAATAAAAAATACCAATTAAGTAACAATAAAGACCCATAATTAATAACGGCCAGCCGACAATAAATGACAACCCAATCCCCATTAAAGCAGAAACGAGAATCATCCAAAAAATCATTTTGCGTATTAATGGCAAAGATAAATTTTCTCGACCGATAATATTCGTTTTTTCCTTATAATCATGAACTTCTGTGGCATGATGGTAATCATTATAATTATCTAAAATATCGACCGCCATATTGAAAATAAACATCGCAATGAAAAAAATTAAAACATAGCCGACATGGAGCCGCCCATATTGGTACCAACTAAAACAAATTCCTAACAAAAATGGCAAAACACTAGCTGTTTTTGCTTTTAATTCTACTAATTCAAAAAATATTTCTCGATTCAAACTATCCCTCCGCTACTTTTTTACAAACTTTGTTACTTTTAAAACTTAATTACTGTATTTCTGTCGCCAATTCGTATACAATCAAATAGTATTGAACCACTGAAAGGATCGTAGTATATTTATGAACACATTTTGGAAGTCGTTTCCTGACGTTGAACGTTCTTTAACGGAAACATGTGAATTAATTGAACAAACGTTGCATACACGCAACGAAGACATTGAAGAAGCCTTAGTATCTTTGGCTCGTTCTGGCGGCAAATTATTACGCCCCGCTTTTTTCTTTCTTTTTGCTCAACTGGGTGATGAAGAAAAACAAGAGAAACAACAACTAATAAAAATAGCTGCATCTTTGGAAATCCTACATATGGCTACGTTGATTCACGATGACATTATTGACGATTCTCCATTGCGCCGAGGCGCTGTGACTATTCAATCACAATATGGTAAAGACGTGGCTGTTTACACAGGTGATTTACTATTCACTGAATTCTTTACTTTGATTGCAGATGCCATGAATGGCTCTGAATTTATGAAAATCAATGCACAAGGAATGAAACGGTTATTACTTGGTGAACTCGATCAAATGAGTCATCGATTTGACCGCCGCATGTCGATTCCTGCTTATTTAAGAAGTGTCAACGGCAAAACAGCCGAACTTTTTTCACTAAGCTGTCTTGAAGGGGCCTATTTCGGTCATAGTTCAAAAGAAGTCCAACGTTTAGCTAAACGAATTGGCCGTCATATTGGCATTGCTTTTCAAGTCTATGACGATATTTTAGATTATACTGCCGACACGGAAACTTTGAAAAAGCCCGCTTTAGAAGACTTGTCACAAGGTGTTTATACGTTACCCCTTCTCTTCGCTTATCAAGCAGCACCTGACGTATTCAGCCCTTATTTGGATAAAGGACGCGCCATTACCTTAGAAGAGGCAGCTGAAGTTGCGGCGCTAGTCAACGACTATCATGGCGTTACAGAAGCACAAGCTTTTGCTAAAAAAGTAACCAACAAAGCAATCACTGATATTCAACAATTGCCTGATGGCACAGCAAAAGAAACCTTACTTTCCTTAACTGAGCTCTTATTACATCGTTCATTTTAAACGTTTTATGGAAGAATTGCCATTAATTGAAATAGAAAAACGACTGATTGTTTGCTTTAATCAACAACCAGTCGTTTTTTTATTCCTCGAAAGAACTAATGCCACGATCAATTCGGTAAAGTTTCTGATAATGCGCATTGGTTGCAAGTAATTCTTCTGGCGTACCACTCATCTCTAATTGGCCATCTTCAATAAAGATCACTTGATCCATCAAAGTTACGCCTTGCAAATGGTGGGTAATCCAGATGACGGTTTTATCTTTTAATGCCTCAAAAAAGGTTTCCAGCAATTGCTGTTCTGTAATTGGATCTAAACCAGTAGTTGGTTCGTCTAATAACACAATCGGTGTATCTTGCAAAAGAATCCGCGCTAGCGCCAAGCGATGTCGTTCGCCACCAGAAAAACGCAAACCTGCTTCATCCACCATTGTTTGTAAACCTTCTGGTAATTGGGTAACCATTTCTTTTAAGCCAACTTTTTCTAAAACCGCCCAAACTTCTGCTTCGCTTGCTTCTTCTCTACCAATCCGAATATTATTTAAAATGGTTGTTCGAAATAGGTACGGTGCTTGGTGCATAACCCCAATATATTCAGTCATCGTCTCACCAAATGCCTCAGTTGGGATGTTTCCTAAAAGGATTTCTCCCGAAGTAGGCCGTAAATCACCACGAATGAGCGAAGCCAACGTACTCTTTCCGGAACCACTGCGCCCTAAAATCGCTAATTTTTGTTTTTCAGGAATTGTTAACGATAAGTCATTTAATACCTTTTTCTCTTGATTTTCATATGCAAAAGACAAATGTTCTATCGATAAACTGGTGCCATTTGGCTGAACAGGCGTTTCTGTTGAGTCGTCTTCCCCTTCAGGAAGCTCATTAAAACGACGAATGGAATCCTTATAAATCGTTGTTTCCTGTGCTGCAGCAGGTAGCGGAGCAAAAGCATCAATTAACGGAAAAACGGTTAAAACAAAGGCACCAATCCAATTGGCTGCGCCCCCATGATTACCTGGAAACCGCACACTAGTCCAAGCTAAGACAGCAATCGCAATCACACCGAACAGAAGTTGTAAAACAAAGTCTCGGCCACGGTTAAATTGCTTCATTTTTTCATCTAATACACGAACGTTTGCTTCATCTGTTTCATAACGAGCAACGAATTCAGAGCCTCGTTGACTAAATACCCAATCAGACACACCTAGAATATTGTCGGTTAGTGTTTGATATAACTCATTTTTGGCATATTTATGTTTTTCTTGACGCGCACCATTCACTAGAACTGAAACAAGTGGTAATAGAAAAACAACCACTCCTAACATCAGTAACATGCATAAAGCAAACCACCAAGAAAAGAAACCTAACGCAATCACTAAAAAGATATACAAAATCCAAGCAATAACGGTTGGGAAAATCGTTCGTAAATATAAGTTTTGGATATGATTAATATCCTCCGAAAGCAAGCCTAAGATATCCCCAGTGCGATATTTTGTCTTAAAGAAAATCGCATCTTTTTCTAGCACATTATAAAGTTTCAAGCGCAGATCAGAGGTCATTTTTAACACCCAGTTATGACTCGTTAGACGTTCCACATAACGAAAAACAGGACGGCCAATCCCAAATGCTCTTGTTAAAACAATGGGAATATAAATTAATAAAATATTCTCTGGCAAGGAAGCCGCACGACTGATTAAGTAACCAGACGTAAACATTAATGCCCCTGCACTAAAGAACGTCAAGAAGCCTAAAAGTAAGGCAAAATACAAGGTTTTTTTATAGCGTTTTAAGAAAGGACGAACCCATTGATCGTTTTTCCAAACGTCTTTCGTTGTCGGCTGTTTTTCCATCATTGGCGTCCTCCTCTCATTTGATTCATTAATTGAACATAGTAGCCATCTTTTTCAATCAACTCTGCTAGCGTTCCTTGTTCCACTAATTGACCTTTTTCCATCACTAAAATGTAATCCATTTCTTCCATCCAATGCAGACGATGTGTCGCAAAGAAGACAAGATGATTGTTCATTAATGGCAACATGCGCTCTTTCATTTCAACTTCTGTTTCAATATCCAAATGCGCTGTCGGCTCATCAAACAGCAAGACGTGGCGTTTTTGATCGACAAAGGCGCGGGCCAACGCTACTCGTTGCGCTTGTCCTCCACTTAACATTCGACCACTTTCCCCAATCAAGGTATGAATTCCTTCGGGAAGATCTTTAACCAGCTCGTCTAAGCCAACTAACTGAATCGCTTGCTGAATCGCCTCATCTGTTGCTTCAGGTGTATAAAAGCGAATATTGTTTGCCAAAGTATCTTGGAAAATATATGGTGCTTGCGGAATATAAAGGATTTGTTTTTGCCAGTCTTTTTGTAAAAAATGTGGAATCGTTTGGCCATTTATCGCCAATTGACTCGTTTCTTCTGTTGGTAATAAAAAGCCACTTAATAAATTAATTAACGTTGACTTACCAGAACCACTCGCCCCAATAATTCCAATCTTTTTACGACCATCAACAGAGAATTGCAACGATTGAATCGCTTCTTGCGTTGCATCTTCATAGGAAAAATTTAACGCTGTGACTGACAACTGACTTTCTTGATGCCAATCATCTAACGTGAGCACATCGGTCTGTTCTGCTTCTGGCAATGCTAATACCGCTTGGATCGCTTGAAAAGAGTTTTTTCCATCTAAGGTTGCGTGATAATCACTTGAAAAATCACGAATCGGTAAAAAGAACTCAGGTGCTAAAATTAAAGTAACCAAGGCAGGAAATAATAAAATCGTGCCGTTTAATAAACTTAATCCAAGGAAAACTGCCACAACAGCTACCGATAATGTCGTAAAAAAGTCTAACGCAAAGGTTGATAAAATAGCAATTTTCAACGTACTCATGGTCGCTTTTCTGAATCGTTCACTTGTATGGTAAATACTCCCAGCATATTTTTTACTCAACCCAAACAGTTTCAGCGTGTCAATTCCTCGTAAGGAATCAATAAAATGATTGGAAAGCATTTGAAACGCCGCATATTGCTTGTCCGCTTTACTTTGTGCTGCATAACCTAACACAATCATAAAAATAATAATAATCGGAAAAACAATCAGCAATGTTACGCCTGAACGAATATCTTGTGTAAAAACAAAGGCCAAAATAATCCAAGGAATAATCATCATATTCATCATTTTTGTCAAAATCAATTGTAAATAATTTTCGGTTTGACTGATGCCTTCCAAAGCCATGGTAACCATATTTCCAGTCCCATTTTTTTGAACAACATTTGGCCCCAAACGGAAAATTTTAGTTAATAATTGTTCGCGTAATTCTTTCGAGCGTTCATAACTAAATGTATCGAGCATTCTCTCACGAAAATACGTAATAACATGTCGACCAAGATAAAAAATAAAAAAGAGTAAAATACTCTGTAGTTGTTGGTTAAGATGCCCGCCACTCCAAAGGCCGACAATGGCTTTTGAAAGAAAAAAAGCTTGCCCAATTATAAAGACTGCTTGCAGGAAAGAAAAACCTGCAAGCAAGACAAGAATTTTTTTGATTTTAGGCATCTGTAAGATGTCTTTATCAATCATAGATTTAATACCCCTCTGGTACGGCTGTCTGTGAAATACGTTTTCTGAAAATATAATAGGACCAAGCAGTATAAGCTAACACGAATGGTAAAATGCTTAAAGAAATCCACGTCATAATTTTTAGTGTATATGGTGTGCTTGTTGCATCTTTAATCAACAAATCAAAACCTTCACTACCAATCATAACACGTGGGAACAAGCCACTGAACAAGAGAGCAACTAGTACAACTAATGTTAAACCACTCGCTAGAAAAGCTAACATCTCTTTGCGTTTAAACACCCCAACATTGGCAATGACCGTTAAGACCACAATTGCTAACGTTAAAATTAAAGTGACCGCAAAGTTCTTTTCATAAAAGTCCGTTTTGAAGTACATCAACACTGCAAAAACAACTAAACCGACATATAAAACGCCGTATAAGATTTCTGCATAATTTCGAGCACGTTCGCGAATTGGGCCTTCTGTTTTTAAAGCAATATAGTTCATGCCGTGTAAGTAGCAAAGTAATGTTAAGGCTACTCCACCAACAATTGAAAACAGATTAAAATAATCCGTAAATTGCGCATGCATATTGCCGTTTGCATCTAAAGGCATTCCTTGGACTAAGCTGATAAACAAAATACCAAAGAAGAACGGTACAAGGAAACTACCAATTGATAGCGTCCAGTTCCACATCCGACGACGTTTACCTTCCGGCATGTTGTGGCGGAATTCAAAGGAAACTCCGCGAATAATTAAGCCAAATAAAATCGTAAATAGAATTAAATAGTAGCCACTAAATAATGAAGCATACCAATATGGGAAAGAGGCAAACATTGCGCCGCCCGCTGTTAATAGCCAAACTTCGTTTCCGTCCCAGACAGGTCCAATTGTTGCAACGACTTGATCTTTTTCGTCGTCATTGTGTGCCAACGTTTGAACGGCCATTCCAACACCAAAGTCAAATCCTTCTAAGAAGAAGAAACCTGAGAACAAGACGCCGATAAGGACAAACCATAATAATTGTAGTGTACTCATTCGCCAAATACCCCCTTATCAAATGGATCCAACGCTGGTTCATTTTCTTTCGCTAATTTTTTCGCTTCATAGTCTGGTCCTTTACGTAATTCTAAAATGACCAAGTAAACCATGACACTACCTAAACCAGCAAATAATAAGAAATAAATGACATTTGACGTAATTAATGAAGCAACCGATACATTTGGTGAAACACTTTGTTCAATCGTAAATAATCCATAGACAGTCCACGGATAACGACCTAATTCAGTGACTAACCAACCTGTTGTATTCGCAAGAAATGGTGCGAACGTACATAAAGCAACAATCCACAGCATCCATTTCTTCTCGTACAGAGATGGTTTTTTCTTCCTTGTAAAGAATAGTCCTAAGGCAGCAACCAATAACATTAAGGCACCAAAACCAGCCATGATACGGAAGCTCCAGAATAAAGTGTTAACTGGTGGATAATAATTTTTATCATCCCCATATTTTTCTACCAAGCGCTTGTTGACTGTATCCATTCCATCAACCGAACCTGATAATTTGTTATACGATAAAATACTTAGCATATACGGAATATCGATACCAAAAACTTGTTTATGTTCCCGTTCATCTGCCCAAGCAATCAATGTCCAAGCAGCAGGATCATCAGAGTCTTCATAGGCCCCTTCCATCGCCGCAAATTTCATTGGTTGTCCTTCAATTAGAGCTTTCATTTGCAAGTCGCCAGCTAATAAAACGCCGATTGAACCGAACAAAGTAACCCATAAGCCAATGCGCATAGACGCTTTGTGGAATGAAATATCCCGTTTTTTCAACAATTGGAAAGCAGCCATACCAGCTACTGCCATGCCGCCCAATGTAAAGGCGCCCATGATAACGTGTGAAAATTCATACCAAACTTTTGGATTGCTGATGACAGCTACAAAGTCCACCATTTCAGCACGGCCATTATTGATGACATAACCTACTGGATGTTGCATAAAACTATTGGCAACTAAAATCCAGAAAGCAGACATCATTGAACCGAATACGACTAACCAGATAAAGGTTACGTGAACTTTTGGATTCATTTTATCCCAAGTAAAGATCCATAAACCTAAGAATGTTGACTCTAAGAAGAAAGCTAAGAGCGCTTCTACCGCCAACGGTGCCCCAAAAATATCTCCGACGAATCGAGAATAATCAGACCAGTTCATCCCAAACTGAAATTCTTGAATAATCCCGGTTACAACCCCAACAGCGAAGCTTAATAGGAATATATTTCCCCAAAACTTGGCCATTTTACGATAACGTTCCTCTTTTTTCACAACGTACATTGTTTCCATAATTGCTACAACAAGTGCTAATCCTATTGAAAACGGTACGAAGAAAAAGTGGAAAACTGTTGTCATCGCAAATTGGATTCTCGCCAATGTTACAATATCAAACATATTATTTCCTCCCTGATTTGCCTCCACACAAAGAAACAAGCTTACCTGAATTGTTCATTTCCATTAGCGATGACTCCTTTTATCTACGAAACTAAAAGAAAATTCAAGTGAACTTTTCCAAAAAGTGTGAAAATGCATGTAATATAGAATAATTCCAATCTAAGTATACAACTTTCTGAGGCAGAAACCAAACAATACAGAAGCATTTCTCACAATTTTTTTAGGTGCTACCAAGATTTCTTCCCTTTCTTCTATCAATAAAAAAAGCCCTTCCTAAAAAAAGGAAGAACTAATCTCAATCTATCAACATTTTGACTTATCACTTGATTAGTTTTCGAAAATTGAAGTAGCTCGGCTTTGATGATAAAAATTCTAATCTTGTGATGAAAATTACGGATTGCTTGAGGTGATAGTTTGTTTTTTAACAACATGGCTCTAAAACTCTGCAATTGACAGTTCACCTGTTTCGCCAGTTTTGGTACCATTCTAAACAACATGACTCTAAAACCTCGGAGAATTATTTTTTCTCCATGATTCCGTAGTCGCATCACTTATCCATAGCTAGATTTCAGTTTAGAAGGTCTGATTTTTTTCTTCACGTTTATTATACCAAACTTTTTCCTTCTTGGCGGAAAAACCCACCATTTTTCAATGGTGGGTTTTCTTTATTTAGTAGCTGTAACAGCGAGCCAGATTTCACTGTACTTAGCTTCTGCTGGTCCTTGATATTGCGTAAACGAAATTTCTGGTGCTGCAACGACTTGGTAACCAGATGAAGGCAACCATTCAGAGAATATCCTTGCCCAGGTTTCTTGTAAAGTTTGTGGGAAAGGACCTTCATTTGGAAAAACCGCCCATGTATGAGCAGGTACGCTTAGTTGCTCCAAATCTTCATAGGTATTTTCTTGCAAAGTGGCAAAGCCAATCATGTGTGTCATTTCTCCACCTTCTGTTGTTCGTCCCTCTTGAAAGTCAAAAGAAGCATTTACTACTTGATGAGGATATATGTCATCAAATGTATGCATTTCCGCTCGTTGTTGTGGTGTAATGCGCTGTGCCAATTCCATGATTGCTTGATTTTCCCCTTGATACTGCAAAGGAACCTTCTGACTAACTCCGACTATTTGAAACGCTGGTTTTTCAATCAATTTAACATCCATTGATTGTCCTCCTTTAATATCAATATAGAAAGAGAATTTAGGGAACGTTTTTTGGATTTGTGTTTTCATTACTTCAGAAGGGGCTTGTCCTGACCAATCGCGAAAAGCTCTTGAGAATCCTTCAATACTTTGATAACCATATTTAAAAGCTACATCTGTCACTTTTTCACCAGCAAGTAATGCTAAATTTGCTTCCGCCAAACGTCTCTTTTTAATATACTCAGCCAGACTCATCCCCGAAATAAACGAAAAAGTTCGTTTAAAATGGTAAACAGAAATCCCTGTCTTTTTCGCCAATTCATCGAAGGATACTTCTTCCGTTAAATGTTCTTCAATATAATCCATTGCTTGATTCAAATTTGCGAGCATCCGTGTCCCTCTCTTTCTATTTGAAAGTTTACTAAAGACCAACAAGGATGACTTGATTATTTAGAGCCAACATTCGTCAAATCGCTACTCTTGGTTCATAGCGGCTTTTAAGGCCTGTGCTAAAGCACTTTCTTCTGGTTCGTCTGGTTGTGAATATTTTTTCATCAAACGACGTTCTTCATGTTTAGTCATTTTTTGTTTTCGTTCTTTTTTATCGGGAATTTTTTCAGTAATCGAACAGAATTTACATTTGAAAGAACGACCATTTTTTCCTTCTATGATGACCATTTTTTTATGGCATTGTGGGCAACGGTGATTGGATACTTTAGGATCTTTTCGCCGACGATAAGAACATTCTTGGTTTGTACAAACGTAAATCTTCCCATCTTTCGTATTTTTTTCCCGTAAGTTTGAGCCACAATCCGGACATTTTTTGTGCGTAATGGAAAAATCTTGATATTTTTTCTTGCTTTGTTTAATTTCACGGACTAATTTTTTCGTATCCTCTTCAATATCCTTTAAGAAAAGTTGACTCTTTTGTTGACCCGAAGCGATTGCTTCGAGCGACTTTTCCCATTTTTCCGTTAGTTCAGGTGTCACAAGTGATGGATTCACCAAGTCTAATAGTTGCTTTCCTTTGGCAGAGACACTTAAACCGCTATTGGTTCGTTCCATCAATTCTGATTTAATCAGTTTTTCAATAATTTCAGCTCGCGTTGCCGGTGTGCCTAAACTGTGTTTCTCCATTTTTCCTAACAACGTTCCTTCGGTTAATGGTTTTGGCGGCGACGTTAATTCTTTGTTAATGGTAAAGTTTGGCGCAACGGTCATGCCTTTTTGCCATTGGACAGTGGATAGCGGCTGTTCGGCTGTTGTTTTCCAGCCAACAACAACTACTTTATTTTGATGAAAGACAAATGTTTCTTTTCCAAAAGCGACTGTAACTTTTGTTTGTTTGGTTTGATTTGGCTCAGCAAACAAACCTAAGAATCGTTGAACAATCATTTGATAGATTTTTTGTTCATCATTACTTAGCTTTTCATAACGAGGACGTTGTTCAGTTGGAATCAACCCATGGTGATCTGTGACTTTTGCATTTTGGAAAACTTTTTGTTGTTTAACAACGGCCCCATTTTTAAGGTAGCCTTTCACTTCTGGTGAAAAATCAGCAATGGCTTGAAGTCGTTCTTTCATCGTTCCTTTCATATCCGTTGTTAGATATTTGCTGTCAGTTCGAGGATAGGAAACAATTTTATGGGTTTCGTATAAACTTTGTACAAGAGACAACGTTTTCTTTGCAGAAAATTGGAATCGCTGGTTGGCTTCACGCTGGATTTCGGTTAGATCATATGGTAACGACGCGTTTTCTGTTTTAACTTTTTCTTGGATATCGGTAACTAAGCCCTTTTGTTTTGAGAGTTCTTTGACTAATTGTTCTGCTTCCTGCCGTTCTTTTAAAGCGTATGGATTTTTTTGGGTCATCTTTGCTTTTTCTGATTCAACAGATAACGAGATAGTAAAATAAGTTTGAGGCTTAAATTGTTCAATCGTTTTTTCTTGTTGGCGTACCATTGCTAAAGTTGGTGTTTGAACACGACCTGCGGATAAGTTATCTTGATATTTCACTGTCAAGGCCCTTGTGACGTTTAGACCCACTAACCAGTCAGCTTTTGCGCGCGCCAAGGCAGAGTAATACAAATTATCGTAGTCTTTCGCTGGGCGAATTTTCTTAAACCCGTCTTTAATGGCTTTGTCTGTTTGAGATGAAATCCATAAGCGTTTGACTGGTTTGTTAAAACGGACATATTCTAAAATCCAGCGGGCCACTAATTCACCTTCACGACCAGCATCGGTGGCAATCACGGCTTCAGAAACATCTTTACGATTGGCTAATTGTTTAATCGCTTTTAATTGATGTCCCGTTTTCGGTAACGGTTTAATCCCTAAATTCTTAGGAATCATCGGTAAAGTTTCCATTTGCCACGTTTGCCATTCTTTGTTTAAATCTTCTGGCATTTTTAGTCCTAAGAGATGGCCTAAAGCCCAGGTGACAATCACGTTGGGTCCTTCATAATAATTCTTATTTTTTTGATTTGCTCCTAAAACGCGGCTTAAATCTTTTGCTACGCTAGGTTTTTCAGCAATAATTAATTGTTTTGCAACCACTAGTTTCGCTCCTTTTTGAGTGCTATCTTTTCGTATTATACCAAATATTAGCTCGATTTTCTCTAAATTCCGAGAATAGAAAAAGAGTTTAAAGAAAATTCCCTGAGGTTTTTCTTTAAACTCATGCGTTTCAAATAACTTTCCGTTTGCAGAATTTTGTTTTGCCAAAATGATTGGATATTGTGGTAAACTCAGCTTTATTTTCAAAAGTAACCGCATGATGATTTTCTAGTAATGCTAAACCGAAGTATTGTTGTAAATCTTCATCGCATTCTTCACACCAGCGTTCTTCCCCATCATTCCAGAAAGCCGTTAAATAGTTAGGCTTTGTGTTGACGTATGTATAATTCTGAGAAAGTTTTTGCCAAACTTCCACATAATATGTCTCTGCATCGGTCAAGTTATCGAAGGTTTTTTCTTGAACAATGTCCTCTTGCCAATCATCAAAAAACCACCAAGGTTCATTGTCTCCATACATTGTAATTACTTGATACATTGAACCGCTCCTTTTTTTGCTACTGTAGGTATCATAGTCACTTTCTGAAAAAGTTGCAAGGATTTGGTTTCGGACTGAGAAATTTTTGAAATTTATTTTATCCTGCCACTTCTAAAGAAGCAATAAAATCTTCAATCATGCGACGATAACTTTCTTCCGGCGTGGCTTCTTCGCGTTGAAAATAACCTAAAAAACGTAAGGTAATATAACCATGGATTAAGCTACGTAGTTCTCGACTTTTATGCAGTCGTTCTTCATTATTAAATGGATAAAAAGCTAAAAGTTGTAAGATAATTTGATTGGTTTCATGGATGCCTTCAATTAATTGTTGGTTTTGTGTTTTCGGCACACTGATAAGTAATTCATAGACTGCAGAATTTTCAAAAGCAAATTGTTGATACGTTTCAGCATATATCCGAATTGCTTCTGCTCCACTCTTACCCACTAAGGCTCTTCGCAATGCATCATTTAATTCTTGAATTAACAAGTCCACTAGAGCATTTTTTACTTCAGCAATATTTTTAAAGTGATTATAGAGTGAAGGATACTTGATGCCTAAATCAACGGCTAAATTTTGAAAGGTTAATTGTTGAACGCCCAATTCTTCCGCTAGGTTGCGGGCACTTTCAAGGATTTTGGCTTTCGTTAAATTCCGTTTTTTTGCCATCTTTCTGACGCCTCCAATTCTTAAATTTTGGACAATTATTAGTTTATCATATCTATTGACTCTTTTTAAACTATAAATTATAGTTTATAATAATAATTTGTAAACATTATTTTTGAAAGAAGGCTGTTTGGCATGCATATTACCAACCGTTCTCATTTGGCCGATCGTTATGGCAAACGAACCAGTGCAGAATTTTTATTACACGAACGTCCTATTTTATCTTTTCCTATTTCTTTAGCGGACATTCCTAAAGAAGCCCGTTATTTATCCTGGGAATTAATTGATTATGACACGATTCCTCTAATTGGTTTCCCTTTTATTCATTGGTTAGCTGCCAATGTTCCTGTAACCAATGAGATTCCTGAAGACTTTAGTCGAACAGCACTCAAGCCAACCATTCAAGGAAAAAATAGTCTTGCTTCTCCTTTTGGGAAACAGATGATTCCTGCGCTTGCCACTGCAACGTTACCTGAGTTAACCGAACGTTATCTGGGGTTAAGTCCTCGCTCTGGTGTGCACACCTATACGTTATATGTGTACGCTACAAAAAATCCACTAAATTTAAAAGAAGGCTTTTTTGCGAATGAATTGCATCAAGCATTGAATGATCAACGACTCGCCAAAGCCAAATTTGAATTTCTTTACTAGAAAGTGAGGAAATAGAATGTATGAATTAATTAAAAGTAAAATTTTCCGTCCAAGACAACCTTGGGAAAAAAATCTGCTTGTTTTATGGTTTGGCACATTTATGGCTGGTATTGGCTTTAGCTTAGTGATGCCATTCATGCCTCTTTATATCAACACATTAGGTACTTTTACCCACCAACAATTGAATTTTTGGAGCGGAATCACGTTCTCCTCCACTTTTTTAGTCACGACCATTGTTTCTCCTTGGTGGGGCCGTTTAGCCGACCGAAAAGGACGCAAGTTAATGTTATTACGTGCTTCATTAGGGATGGCTATCGTCATTAGTTTAATGGGCGCAGTCACAAGTGTTTATCAATTGATTGGCTTGCGCTTATTACAAGGTGTTTTTTCTGGTTATATCAGTAATGCGACTGCGTTAGTTGCTACAGGCACACCTAAGGAAAAAAGCGGTCAAGTGCTTGGTACTTTAGCCACTGGTTCTGTTACCGGCACGTTGCTTGGTCCTCTTTTGGGCGGTGTCACTGCGTCTATTTTCGGTTATCGGCCAACCTTTTTCATTACTGGTACGATTTTATTACTCGTTTTTGTTTTGAGTCTCGTCTTTGTCCATGAAGAGTTTGTGCCAATTGAAAAAAATCAAGCCGCATCTGGGAAACAAATTTTAAAAAAACTAGAACATCCCCACGTGATTCTTGGAATGTTTATTACGACATTAATCATTCAAGCTTCCAATAATTCAATTAGTCCCATCATCAGTTTATATATTCAACAATTGTTGGGTGGTCACGGAAATGTCACCTTAATTAGCGGAGTCATTGCTTCTATTCCAGGGATTGCAACGTTAATAGCCGCCCCTCGTTTCGGCCGGTTAGGCGATCGTATTGGCAGTGAACGCATCTTGACAATTGGCTTAATTTTAGCCATTTTCGTTTACCTACCAATGGCCTTTGTTCAAAATGTCTGGCAGCTTGCTATGCTTCGTTTCTTAGTTGGGATTTCCGATGCCTGTTTACTACCAGCTGTTCAAACATTGATCACTCGTTATTCCCCAAGTGACGCTGCAGGTCGTATTTTCAGTTACAATCAATCTTTCCAAGCGACAGGAAATGTGATTGGTCCTATGATTGGTTCAAGCGTATCTGCTGCTTTCGGTTATCGTGGGGTCTTTATTTCCACTTCTTGTCTGGTTCTCCTTAACCTTCTATGGGTTCGTCGAAGCACCGCCGAATTAAAAAAAAGAGAAAAATGATGACTAAGTTATACACAGAAAAGTTATCCACAATTTGAATTTTTAATTTTTCTCTTTTTCTTATTTTAAAAAAAAATAGGCATATAAAACAAAAAAGAAAAGCGGATATTTACTGGTTTTACGACCAGCATATCCGCTTTTCTTTTGGTTAACTTCATCCTTTTTGTTTCACAACTCGTGAAACTTTTTAGACGTATTGTAGTTCTTTTTCATCTTGGTAGGCGCGATCAATTAAGCCGCCCCCTAAGCATTCCATTCCATCATAAAAAACAACAGCTTGACCTGGAGTGACTGCGCGGGCTGGTTCCTTAAACGTAACGGTTGCTTTTGTGCCATCTTCAGATAAGGAAACATGCACTGGGATATCTGCTTGACGATAACGGAATTTAGCCGTACAGTCAAACTCTTTTGGCATTGGTGTATCAACAGTAAAATGAACCTCACTAGCTTCTAAATGTGTTGCATATAGTTTTTCATGGTGAAAACCTTGTCCTACATATAATGTATTGGTAGTTAAATCTTTCCCAATCACAAACCATGGTTCTTGTGTTTTACCGCCGCCACCAATTCCTAAGCCTTGGCGTTGACCGATAGTATAATACATCAGACCATCATGTTGTCCTTTGATTTCGCCATCTTCTGTCACCATGTTGCCTTTTTTAGCTGGTAAATAATTACTCAAAAATTCTTTGAAATTCTTTTCACCAATAAAACAAACGCCCGTTGAGTCTTTTTTCTTGGCTGTGGCTAATCCAGCACGTTCAGCAATTGCACGAACTTCTGACTTTTCCATGCCACCCAACGGAAACATTGTTTTTGCCAATTGGGCTTGTGATAATTGGCTTAAAAAATAGGTTTGGTCTTTATTATTGTCAATTCCACGTAACATATGCACTACGCCATTTTCATCCGTTTCTACTTGTGCATAATGGCCAGTTGCAACATAGTCAGCGCCTAGTTGCATAGCATAATCTAGGAATGCTTTAAATTTAATTTCTTTATTACACATGACATCTGGATTTGGTGTCCGTCCTAACCGATATTCTGCTAAAAAATATTCAAACACACGGTCCCAATATTCTTTTTCAAAATTGACCGAATAATACGGAATCCCAATTTGATCCGCTACTTTTGCGACATCTTTATAGTCCTCAGTTGCGGTACAGACACCATTTTCGTCTGTATCGTCCCAATTTTTCATAAAGATCCCAATTACATCATAGCCTTGCTCTTTTAAAAGCAACGCTGTGACAGATGAATCGACACCGCCACTCATGCCTACCACGACACGCGTTTTGCTGTTATCTGCCATTTTATCACCATCATTTCAATTAGATTCTGAAATCATCCACGATTTGAAGGTCGTAACTTTTCAGTGCTTTTCATTATACTATTTTTTTGAAATAAGTAAAGCAAGCCGGGCGTATAATGAGAAAATACTTGGAACAAAGACACAGCCAACAAGCTGTTGCTTTCAAATAAACAGAAAACCTGAAGGAACAAGCTACTTTCACTTGTTTCTTCAGGTTTCTCTAAATTATTCTACTTTCTCTAATACACCACGGCTAATTAAGCCATCCATTAAGAAAAAGTATTTTTCTTTACTCATTTCATGTTGTTCATTCTTGAAAATATTCATTGGTTTTAAACCATTTGCCGTTGTAATGGACATTTTCAACTCTTTTAGATCAGCAGTGATCATAATTTTCAATTTGAAGCCTTCATTTCTCTGAGGCGTTGGATCTAAGGAACGAATCAATTGAAAGTTCCCTGATTTTGTTTCAGTAAAGCCGTTATCTTTTAATGTATAGCGTTTTGCACTAGGATGTACTTTGTAAAAAACTGTTGAGCCTTCAACAGCAGCCGTTGTTGTAAATGCCATGGGTTCCACCTCGTTATTTTCATTGTTATCTTCATTATAGCGAAAACCTGTAGCTGCCGCAATCAGATTATTTTTTCAATTGTTGAATCACTGCAACTAGTACTTCAGAAAAAGTCGCAATTTCTTCTGGTGTGTTCCCGTAGCCAAAACTAATCCGGATTGATTCTTTAATAGCTGAGGAATTTTCTCCATACATCGCTGTCAACACGTGCGAAGGATCCACAGTTCCCGCTGTACAAGCCGAGCCTGTTGAAATCGCAATACCTCTTAAGTCCAAATGCATTAAGAGCAAATCACTGGGAATTCCTTTTAAATGAAGATTTAAGACATGCGCTAAACGATTGGTTGATTCACCATTAATTGAAAAATCAATATTGGCTTCTTCTAACGCTTTTAAAATAATCGTTTGAAAACTTTGATAGGCTGTTTTTCTTGCTTGCTTTTCTGCAGAAGTTAGTAATGAAACGGCAGTACCCATGCCAATAATTCCAGCTAAGTTTTCCGTGCCCGCACGTCGTTTTTCTTCTTGTTCACCACCATGTAAAAGAGGTGGTAATTGGACTGCATCGCTTTTAAATAAAAAACCTACGCCTTTTGGACCATTGATTTTATGAGCGGAAATACTTAATAAGTCGATCCCTAATTCATGAGGTAAAATGACTTCACTTCCATAAGCTTGGACGGCATCTGTATGAAAAATCGCCGAATGATTTTTAAGAATTGCACCAACTTCAGCAATCGGTAATCGATTTCCAATTTCATTATTGCCATACATCATTGAAACCAAGATCGTCTCTTCGCGTAAAGACTTTTTGAATTGATCCATTGAAATCTGACCATTTTCATTCACAGGCAAGTAAGTCACTTCAAAGCCTAACGTTTCTAAGTATTCCATCGTTCGTAACACAGCGGGATGTTCAATTGCCGTAGTAATAATATGTTTTCCTTCCTTTTGACGAGAAAAAGCAACTGCCAAGATGGCTGTGTTATCCCCTTCTGTGCCACCACTATTAAAAATAATTTCGTGGGGTTTGGCTTGTAAGCTCTCGGCAATCGTTTGACGCACTTCTTCCAGAAGACCGTGTGCCTTTCGTCCAAACTGATGAATACTTGATGGATTGCCAAAAGTCGTTTGCATATTTTCAGTCATCGCTTGAATGACCGTTGGATGAAGCGGTGTTGTTGCCGCATGATCTAAATAAATGGGTTCCAAATGACTCGTCCCTTTCCTTATGTTCTGGCGTTATTCTAGCATAAAAAGCTTAAAACACAAAATCAGAATACTTTCTCTTCTATTTATTAAAGAGATAAGAAAAATAGGCCCAACACTATTAAAGTTGTTAGACCTATTTCTAGTTTAAGGAATCACTTATTCTCCTTTTGGTTCTAAACGGAATAATGGACTCATTGGTTTATTTTCATGAATACGAAGTAACGCTTCCCCCATTAACTCAGCGCAAGAAATAATATTCAAGGTTGCTGGTTGGCGGTCTGCTGTCGTATAAACAGAGTCAGTAATACTAATTTCCTTAATTGGCGCATTTTCTAAGGTTGCTTTTGCGCCTTTTGATAACAAACCATGCGAGGCGCAAGCATACACTTCTTGCGCACCATTTTTCATTAAAACTTCCGCCGCTGTGGCTAACGTTTGACCAGTATTCAAAATGTCATCAACAAGAATACATTTTTTCCCAGCGACATTCCCAATAACGTAACCTTCTTGGCGCACCCCATCAATCTCTTCATGGTCGACAATTGCTAAGGTCGCATCTAAGTACTCCGATAAACTACGTGCGCGTTGAACGCCACTGTTTTTAGGCGAAACAATCACAATTTCTTCCCCTACTAATGCTTGTTGACGATAATAATGAGCAAACAAAGGCATTGTAAATAAATTATCTACTGGGATATCAAAAAATCCTTGGACTTGAACAGTATGCAAGTCTAATGTTAACAAACGTGTTGCGCCTGCCTCTACCAACATATTAGCAACTAATTTCGCAGTAATGGGTTCTCTTGGTTTCGCTGTGCGGTCTTGGCGAGCATAACCATAGTAAGGCAAAATAACATTAATTGTTTTTGCGCTAGCACGTTTTAATGCATCAATTAAAATAAGCAATTCCATCAAATGATCATTTACAGGGGCATTCGTTGCTTGGATGATGTAGACATGATCGCCACGAATACTTTCTTCAATATTAATTTGAATTTCGCCATCACTAAATTGGCGCACGGTGCTTTTTCCTAATTCTGTTCCTACTGATGCTGCGATTTTTTCAGCAAGTGGTCGATTTGCATTTAAACTGAAGATGCGTAAGGTGTCATCTTGATAGTTTTCGGTCATGATATCCTCCGTCAATATAAAATAATAGTCGTTTTCATTCATATTCTACCATTTTTTGTCATAAAAATCATGGGATCCTCCTTAATTTATTAAAAGAAACGGTTTTCTTTGTGAAAAAAGCGCTTGTATTTAGGTGCACCTAAAAATTATTTGCATTTTCTTAAACTATCCCTTATACTGATTTTAAGGCAAACCTAAAAAGGAGGAATTTCATGAGAAAAAGCTTTAACTTAGCTGTTCAAGCGTTAACCGTTCAATATCAAGGACGGACCGCTTTAAATAATATCCACGTTACTATTCCCTCCGGTAAAATTACTGGAATTATCGGACCAAATGGTGCTGGAAAGTCAACATTTATTAAAGGGTTATTAGGCTTGATTAAAACAAAAGAACGTGATGTTTTGTTAAATAATCAAGCGATTGACCAACAAAAAACAACCATTGCCTATGTAGAACAACGTAGCGCCTTGGATCTTAGTTTCCCAATTAGCGTTTTTGAAACGGTCTTGCTAGGAACCTATCCAAACTTAGGACTATTAAAACGCCCAGGAAAGAAAGAAAAGCAAGCAGCCATGGCTGCATTAAAAATGGTGCAATTAGAAGACTATGCGCAACGCCAGATTGGCGAACTTTCTGGTGGCCAATTACAACGTGTGTTTATCGCCCGTGTTTTGGCCCAAGGTGCTGAGGTGATTTTTTTAGATGAACCTTTCGTCGGCATTGATATGTCTAGTGAAAAAGTGATTATGGATATTCTTAAATCATTAAAAAATCAAGGTAAAATGATTATCATTGTTCACCATGATTTGCACAAAGTGTCCCACTATTTTGATGAATTAATCGTTTTGAAAAACCGGCTAATTGCTGCAGGTCCTGTTGAACAAACATTTACTGCAGAAACGCTCCAAGAAGCATACGGTGATTTGTTAGGTGATTTATTAATACAGGGGGTTGCAAAATGATTGCTGCATTTATTGATGGTTTATTCCGTTATCAATTTTTACAAAATGCCCTTTTGACGTCTATAATTGTCGGACTCATTTCAGGGGTAATTGGTTCATTCATTATTTTACGTGGGATGTCTTTGATGGGTGATGCGATTTCACATGCTGTTTTACCAGGGGTCGCTGTTTCTTATATGTTTGGTTTCAATTATATTTTTGGCGCTTCTATTTTTGGCTTATTAGCTGCATTATCGATCGGCTTTATTACCCAAAAAAGTCCACTAAAAAATGATACTGCCATTGGTGTTGTCTTTAGTTCTTTTTTTGCTTTAGGGATTATTTTTATCTCTTTTGCAAAAAGTTCCACCGATTTATATCATATTCTGTTTGGAAATGTATTAGCGGTCGCAGATACCGATATTTTAATTACTTGTGTCGTCGGTGTGATTGTTTTGATTTTTGTGGCATTGTTTTATAAAGAGTTGCAACTCACTTCTTTTGATCCCACAATGGCTCAGGCTTATGGTTTAAATATTCAATTTTTCCACTATGCATTGATGTTTTTACTAACATTAGTCGCTGTTTCTTCTTTGCAAACCGTCGGAACTATTTTAGTCATTGCCATGCTGATTACACCAGCGGCAACAGCTTATCTATTAACAAATCACTTACCGACAATGATTGGCTTAGCCTCTACTTTTGGGATTTTAAGTTCAGTGATTGGCCTATTCTTTAGTTATTCTTATAACTTAGCTTCTGGTGCGACGATTGTTTTAACCGCCGCCTTATTCTTTTTATTGGCTTTCTTTTTCTCACCAAAGAAAGGCCTAGTATTTGTAAACCGTGAGAAAGAAATGGAGGAATCAACGAATGAAAAAATTTAGTTTATTTTTTTTAACACTTTTAGCAGGGTTAACGTTAGCTGCTTGCGGGAATCAAGCCGCTGAAAAGAAAGAAAAATTAGCAATTGTGACAACGAACTCGATCTTATCCGATTTAGTGAAAAATGTTGGGCAAGACAAAATTGAGCTGCATAGTATTGTGCCAATTGGGACAGACCCTCACGAATATGAACCGTTACCAGAAGACATTGCGAAAGCTTCTGAAGCGGACATTTTATTCTTTAACGGCTTGAACTTAGAAACAGGCGGAAATGGCTGGTTTAACAAATTAATGAAAACGGCCAAAAAAGTTGAGAATAAAGATTACTTTTCTACAAGCAAAAATGTTACGCCACAATATTTAACAAGTGCCGGTCAAGAACAAACAGAAGATCCGCATGCTTGGTTAGACATTGAAAATGGCATCAAATATGTAGAAAACATTCGTGACGTGTTAGTAGAAAAAGATCCAAAAAATAAAGATTTCTATACAGAAAACGCGAAAAATTATACCGAAAAACTTAGCAAACTACATGAGGAAGCCAAAGCTAAATTTGCTGATATTCCTGATGATAAAAAATTATTAGTTACAAGTGAAGGTGCCTTTAAATATTTCTCCAAAGCTTATGATTTAAATGCCGCTTATATTTGGGAAATTAACACAGAAAGTCAAGGAACACCTGAACAAATGACCACGATTATTGATACCATTAAGAAATCAAAAGCACCTGTGTTATTTGTTGAAACCAGTGTCGATAAACGTAGTATGGAACGTGTCTCAAAAGAAGTGAAACGACCAATTTACGATACACTTTTCACAGACTCTCTTGCCAAAGAAGGAACAGAAGGCGATACGTACTACAGCATGATGAACTGGAATTTAACAAAAATCCATGATGGCTTAATGAGTAAATAAATAATAAAGAAGAAAGAACCAAGTTGACTCCCCCTCAACTTGGTTCTTTCTTCTTTATTTAACTAATTCCTCAATATCAATTACTCGATCCACAATTTCCTCATAAAAATCTGCTTCATGGGAAACCAGAAAAACCGTTCCTGGGTAAACGTGAATTGCTTCTTGTAAACTTTTTTTGGCCGCTTCATCAATATGATTGGTTGGCTCATCTAAAAATAACAAATTACTTGTTTGCATCATTAGTTCCGCTAGTTTTACTTTTGTTTGCTCACCACCACTTAACAGGGCTAACGACTGCATTGCTAACTTATCTGGTAAACCTGCTCTAGCCAAATGACTTCTTCGCTCTTTAATCGTTGTATCTGGAAAACGATCTGATAAATAGTCTAGCGGCGTTAACTGCTCATTAGGCCACGCTAAGTCTTGGGTAAAATAAGCAATTTTTGTATTCAGCGGATAATGAAATTCTCCATCTAATGAAGGAATCACTTTCGTCAATGTTTTAATTAATGTTGATTTGCCAATCCCATTAAAGCCTTTCAATGCGACTTTTTCACCGACATGAACCATTAAATCTAACGGTTCTAACAAAGGTTCCCGATAGCCGACAACTAACTTCTGGGTCGTTAGTGCTTGCGTTGCAACTAACCCTTGATAAGGAAATTCAATCGCTGGCTTAGTCAAGGAACCTGGCGGAGTCAATCGTTCCAACCGGTCCAATTGTTTTTGTCGACTTTTAGCCATCGTTGCTCGATTTCCAGCTTTGTATTTACGAATATAGGCTTCCATTTTTTCAATTTTTTCTTGTTGGGCCTGATACTGTTTCAAATAGGTTTGTTTATTCTGCTCTTTTTGTGCAAAAGATTTTTCTACATTTCCAGTATATTTGGTTAACTTGCCAAACTCAATGTCTGCGATGCAATTCGTCACTTCATTTAAAAATTGATAATCATGGGAGACTAATAGAAAGCTTCCTTCAAAATTATTCAGATAGCGAACAAGCCATTGAATATGTGTATCATCTAAATAGTTGGTGGGTTCATCTAAAAGTAACACATCAGGGGCCTCTAACAATAATTTTGCTAAAATCACTTTTGAACGTTGACCACCGCTTAGCTCCCCTAACTTTTTATCCAAACCAATTGCTTGTAGTCCTAACCCATTGGCTAAATCCTGAATAATCGTGTCGATTTGGTAAAAATTACTTTCATCTAAATCTGTTTGTAACTTGCCTGCTTGTTCTAAAAGTTTTTCCGAAGCCGTTTGACTGTATTCTTCATAAAGTTTTGTCAGTTTCGCTTCTTTATCAAAAAGTTCTTGAAAGGCTTGTTTCAAAAAATCAACCATCATTAGTGATTGTTCTACAGAAACGTGCTGATCCAAGTACCCAATCTTACAATTTTTTTGCCACTGAATCGTTCCTTCGTCTGGCAATACTTCCCCCGTTAAAATTTTAATTAAGGTGGATTTGCCGACACCATTTTGGCCAGTTAAGCCTAAATGATCCCCTTTATTCACTTGCAATGAGGCCTCTTCATACAAGACCTTTTCACCAAATCGATGCGTTAAATGTTCAATAGTTAAAATACTCATTTTCGTCACTTCTTTCTTGTTAACTGATTATTTTGGGACAACAAAAAAAAGAACCACGTCTGCACGTCGTCCATCCTGACAGAAATCCCGACAACCGCTTGTACGTACACTCAAATAAGACTAGCTTTTCTAGTCAAAAAATGTCCTATCAAGCGATGAAGAAATTAATTGCTCGGCTCCACAACAGTGCTTCATCTGTTCTTAAACTATCGGGAGCTACTTTTCTTGTTAATTTATCAGTTAAAACAAAAAACATGTGAATCACCTTTCTTATGCTTGTATTCTACCATAGAATGACAAGAAAGCAAGCCACATTGATTTATAACGAAAGGAGCCCACAAACAATCATTTTGTCGGCTCCCTATCTCTGTTATTCTGATAAATAGTTTAATGCATAGCGTACGTGGTACTCTGCTGCTAAAAGTAAGGCACGTTCATCAATATCAAATTGTTCATGATGGTGTCCAAAATGAGTAGCAGGATTTTCAGGGTTTCGTGAACCGACCCGTCCATAGATACCAGGAATTACCGCTAAGTAATCAGCAAAATCATCCGCCCCTAAACTTTTAGGATGATCGGTCACAACATTTTCAAAACCAACAATTTCACTGGCTACCTGCTGTGCACGGTTGGTTGCTTGTTCTTCATTAATTAATGGATTCGCTGCCGCATAAACAGAAAAATCAGCAATTTCTGTGCGATGAGACTGGGCAATTTCATGGGCAATTTCTTCGACTCGTTGTAAAACAAATTGGCGCGTTTCCTGACTAAATGTTCGAACAGTACCTTCAATGGTTGCCTGGTTTGCTACAATATTATAGCGTGTTCCTGCTTGTAAAACGCCAATTCCTACTACGACAGAATCTAAAGGATCAATCTCGCGAGCTACAATTTTTTGTAATTCCACAACGATACTGGCCGCTGCTAAAACAGCATCTCGGCCATTCTGTGGTTGGGCGACGTGACTACTTTGACCACTGACTTCAATTTTAAAAATATCACAAGAGGCGTTGGTGGCGCCTTTGGTAGCGACTAATTTCCCGACCGGCACACTAGAATCTAAATGAATCCCAAACACTTGGTCGATTGCTTCTAAATAATTTCCTTCCACAAATTGTCGAGCGCCTGCACCAATTTCTTCAGCGGGCTGGAAGGCCAGTTTAACCGTTCCTGAAAAGATATCCTGATGTTTTTTGAGCACTTTAGCTGCACCTAGCAATGCTGCCGCATGACCATCGTGTCCACAAGCATGATTGAGTCCTGGATTTTTAGAAGCATAGGCAGTACCTGTTGCATCTGGTAATTCCAACGCATCAATATCTGCACGTAATAAAATCGTTTTGCCAGCGCCAAGACCTCCTTCAATGGTTGCTAAAACACCCGTTTCCCCTACTTCTACAAAAGGAATAGCTAAGGCTAGTAGTTCTTCTTTAATTCGCTTAATCGTTTCATATTCTTTTAAACTTGCTTCAGGGTATTGATGAAAATGACGTCTTAAATGGATTATCCATTCCTTTTCTGTAGCAATAGCTTCTTGGATTGTTTGAATCGTTGTTGTACTCATTATAAATGCCTCCTTTATTTTTTACCAAATGTTTCCCAGGCTGGAACATTGGCGCCTTTTGATGTTTCTGCAATGACCTTTTTCGTTTCTTCTTGTTGATATTCTTCTACAACTTTTTGATAAAGTTTATTCTCTTGATCTTCTTCTCTGGCCACGACAATGTTCACATAAGGTTTCGCTTTTTCGTTTACAGGTTCTAAGAAAATTGCATCTTTATCTGGTGTATACCCAGCATCGACAGCCATGCCGCTATTGATCACTGAAGCATCGACATCTTGTAAAGCACGCGCTGTTTGCGTAGCATCTAATTCAGTTATTTTCAATTGGCGTTTATTTTCAGTAATATCACTGACAGTCGGTAGTTGCTGTTTCGCAGGATCAACTTTTATCAGTCCTGCAGTTTGTAATAAAATTAACGCCCGCCCACCATTCGTTGGGTCATTAGGAATAGCAATTTCTCCGCCGTCTTTAATTTTCGTGATATCTTTCAATTTATTAGCGTAAATTCCCAATGGTGCATTGACTGTATTGCCAATTGATACTAATTTCGTCCCATGTTCTTTATTGTAATTGTCTAAAAAGATTTGATGCTGAAAGGCATTTAAATCAATTTCTTTTTCTGCTAATGCTGCGTTTGGTTGCGTATAGTCTGTAAATTCTACCAATTGTAGATCAATATTTTTCTTTTTCAAACGCTCTTTGACCGATTCCCATTCATCGTTTTTTGTTCCTACAACGCCTAGTTTAACAGTTTCTGTCTTAGTATCCTTCGCAGTCCCCGATGCACAACCTGCAATCGTAAAAGCTAATACTCCAATAAGTCCAATTAATTTACTAAATTTTTTCATTTGTCAGTTCTCCTTTTTCTAATGTGATGTTTTTTTGATTAATTGATTACTAATGGCTTGACTAATAAATACCATAATTAAAATAATTAACGTGGCCATAAATGTCACATCGGTTTGAAACCGATTGTACCCTCGAGTAATCGCTAAGTTGCCCAGACCACCGGCTCCAATCGCTCCTGACATGGCTGTTAATCCAATCAAATTAATAATTGTCACCGCTGAAACACGAATAATACTTGGTAACCCTTCAATTAGATAAACCCGAAAAATAATCCCTAAGGGACTCGTCCCCATGGCTTCTGCCGCTTCAATAACGCCAGGATCCACTTCTAATAACGCATTTTCAATTTGGCGCGCGAAGAACGGGATTACGCCAATAACTAATGGGACTAACGCTGCGGTTGTACCAATTGTTGTTCCTGCCAAAATTCGTGTTAATGGTTGAATCAGTGCGAGCATAATGATGAAAGGAATAGAGCGGCAAACATTAATAATTTTTTCTAAGACACTATATAGGGGTGGATTTTTCAAAACACCACTGGGGCCAGTACTGACAAGCACGACACCCAACAAGACTCCTAACACACCAGCAATCAATGCTGTCCAAAAAACCATGTATAATGTTTCCCATGTACTTTGAAGAAACTCTTGTTTTAATTGGACAACATTCGGAAAATATTTCTCAAATAATTGATACATTCTCAGTTCACTCCTTTTTTAAATCACCTGTAAATTCTGCTTTCTCTTCGTTTGCTGATAGGTTTTCAAAACATTGGTTCGCACGCCTTGTTTCGCTAAATAAGTAAGGGCTTGTTGACGCTGGGCCTCATCACCAGAAAGCACCACAATTAAATGGCCAATAGGAACATTTTGAACAATTTCGACATTACCATAAAGGATATTCGTATACACCTGATATTGGCTATACAATTGTGCAATTAATGGCTCGTTCGTTTGATCCCCCACATAAGAAAATTCAATTAATTCTTGATTTTTATCTAAATCAGCTAATTTAGGATGTTCAAGAATCGTGGTTAACGCTTGGTCAATATGAGTTGCCGTCCGAATAAAATCTTTGGTTAAAGGTTGTTGGGGTTGACTAAAAATCGAAACAATATCGTTTGATTCGACAACGCAGCCATTTTCCATCACCGCGACTTTATTACAAATTTCTTTAACCACTTGCATTTCATGGGTGATTAAGACAATCGTCAAGTTCAGTTCTTGATTTAACTTTTTTAACAAAGCTAAAATCTGTCCCGTTGTTTTTGGATCTAACGCACTCGTCGCTTCATCACAAAGTAAAATTTCAGGATCATTTGCTAAAGCGCGGGCAATCGCAACCCGCTGTTTTTGCCCTCCTGATAGTTGACTGGGATAAGCATCCCGTTTTTCACTTAGTCCAACTAGCTCTAATAAATGGCTGATTTTTTGACGCCGTTCACTTTTACTTAGCCCAGAATATTTTAATGAAAAATCGATATTACTAAATATGGTCCGCTCTTTCATCAAATTAAAATGTTGAAAAATCATTCCAATCTTTTTTCGTTGTTGTCGTAATTCCTTTTTAGAAAAAGTTAAAATATTTTCTTTGTTAATAATAACGGTGCCCGCTGTTGGTCGTTGCAATAAATTAATTACCCGTACTAACGTACTTTTTCCAGCACCGGAATACCCAACGATTCCGTAGATATCCCCTTTATCAATCGTCAAAGAAACATCTTGGACAGCCTGAATTTCTTGTTTTTTTTGTTGAAATGTCACACTGATATTTTTTAGTTCAATCATTCTTTATCCCCCTTCATTCTTACCAACCTGCATTTTTTCATAAAAAAGAAAAAAGCGTCCTCAACGACACAACTCAAGTTGTATCGTTGAGGACGCTTTTTTGCGTGTTACCACCTCATGTTCAGAATTTGCTCACACAAATTCCCTTTTCAAGTACGGGACAACATGTTCGATACCCTAGCTCGATAACGGGAGCCCCCGTCGCCGCCTTGTGTTTAACACTCGGAGCGCTTGCTCAATAGCCATTTTCCAAAACGTCTTTGTCACCTATTCTCAGCTACCTAGGCTCTCTGTTAGACAAATCAAGTCTTGTACTTACTATATCACTGCTTTTTTATTTCTATTCATTTTAAACTGATTTTCATCCGTTTTCAAAATTAAACAGACTAGAGTTCCTACCCCTTCAAGCATCGAGTAATCGCAGACAGCATCTACTCTGTCGCTTCGCGCCAGTCCTAGTGATTCACAGCAAAAAGCCCTTCACTAGCGTTTTGCTAGTAAAGGGCGAATGATTCGCGGTACCACCTTTTTTCGAAATATAACTGATTCTTTATATCTCATCTCTTATCCAAGTCTTTATTAACTTGGTGCACATGGTAACGGGTGCTTAGCCGAAATTGCTTACTTATCAGCAATTTATTCTCAGAGGCCATCTTCAACTTTTCTGAACCTTGTCCCTTTTCACCAATCAGGACTCTCTTTTGAAGGTCATCAAAATTTACTCTTCTCTTCAACGAATGAATAGTTATCTGTGATGTTGATTTACACTTTACTAGAGAAAAAAGAGATTGTCAACAGTTTTTCTTAGAAAAAAATCATTTTTCTTTTTTTACGAAAGAGCAATTGACAAACTTTCGTCTATACGTTATTCTATTTCTTGTGCACGAGATTTGTACGATTTTTCAAAAGGAACTTTGACGATTACTCGTCGCAGTGTAGCCTTTGAAAGTGAACTCTATGGGTTTCACTTCGTTGCAATCCTCGAGTTAGTTTAGCCTTTGAAAACGCCGCCTTAGCTCAGTTGGTAGAGCACCACCATGGTAAGGTGGGGGTCGCCGGTTCAAGCCCGGCAGGTGGCTTTTTGGTAAAATCCCAACTCTTTAATAAAGAGTTGGGATTTTTTTGTTTTGCCTACCCTTAGTGTTCTGTCAAGATGAGAAAATAACAAAAGCAATTTCTTCATTCCACTCGTTATGGTATATTTTAATTGTTAAATAATTATTGGAGTGGAGTACAATGATGAAACAATTACCTACAGAATCAAAAAAATTTGATTTAAAGAATTGGTGTATTGAAAATAAAGCCTATCTTCTATTGATCATTTTAATTTATCAAGTGGCAGTTTTATCCATCGGCATTATCAATTTCCCTTACTTAGATGATAATGCTCGCCAAGTCGCTGGAATGACAGATTTTGGTACGACTTACGCACGTTGGGGCAGTGAATTTCTCTCATGGTTTGTTCAAGGAAGTCGTCATTTGACAGATCTGGGCTTGACCACACCGATTCTAACAGGTCTTATCTTATCTCTCACAAGCATACTGGCTATTTATATCATCAATGACCAAAAAATTAGCTGGGGTTCCTCTTTAGTAGCTACTTTAATTGGCCTCAATCCTTGGTTCCTTCAATGTCTTAGTTTCAGGTTTGATAGTCCCTATATGGCATTGAGTATTTTTTGTTCGTTTCTTCCTTTTTATTGGTGGCAGCGTAATTCTTTTACGTTTTTCTTGGTTTCTGCCTTTTCACTGTTTGTTATGTTTAATACTTACCAAGCCTCGTCAGGAATTTATATAGTTATCGTCTTATTCCTTACTTTCAAGCAGTTACTTGCTGGAGAAAATTTCATTGCTCTTTGTAAAAAAGTCGCACTTGCTGCTATCGCTTATCTACTTTCTAT
Source organism: Enterococcus sp. DIV1537a (assembly GCF_051712085.1). Lineage (NCBI taxonomy): Bacteria > Bacillati > Bacillota > Bacilli > Lactobacillales > Enterococcaceae > Enterococcus > Enterococcus sp. DIV1537a. The sequence continues at coordinate 1,834,083 of NZ_JBIOOE010000001.1, forward strand.
AGTCAGCTACCTTATCGAGTTAAAATTTGTACCTTCCGCAACAAACAACATTGGGGGCAGTCAGGCCTTACCAAGTTTGCACGATATTCCAAGTGTGGCTTATCAAAATAGTTACCATTATTTTTCAGAGCTATTGAACCAGAGTAATCGTTTATGGCTCTTATTACTGCTCCTACTGCTTGTTTTATTTTTTATTAGTCATCTATCAAATAGCAAAATCAACTTGGGCTTAAGTTTCCTTTATTGTATCTTATATTTAGGACTTGCTTCTCTCTTAAGTTTTGGTATTTTTATTGTCTATTCAAGAAATATCGCTGGTGATGCGCCTCGCTATATTTACGGATTTGCTGTTTTTGTTACAATCAGCATGTTAAGTTTATTTAACAATCGACAAGTGAAAGCAATTTATCTAACTTCGTTACTTGTGGCCAGCTTGTTATCTTATTATATTTTATCGTTTGTTTTGGTGTATTCTTCCACATTAAACTATCAAAAAGAAGCATTCAATCGCCAAGCAGCTGTTTTAACAGATGATTTAAAAAATGTTGTAACAAACGAACGAAAAAAAGTTTATTTAAATACGTTTTTCAAAAATTCAACTGTTTATGCTAATACAAGTCGAAACTACCCAATTCTTTCAAAAATTGTGCCACCAAATGACGGTCTATACTTCCCTAATTACGTTTGGTTCAATACTTCATCGAATTTAGGAGTAGAGATGGCACCACTGACCGATACGGATATGTCTAAAAATCAAAAAGTAGTAAGTAATCACTTTTATGACATTTATACAAACAACAAAGAAATATTTGTGTTTATGAAATAATTTGTTCCATCCAAAAACACTTCTTTTGCAATAAACGTGACTGTATGGTTTGATTAAGATGGATTAAGTATTCTTTTCGGGTACATTTATTACTTCCTGAAACTTGTTTATTTCCCATTTTTCTTATGAAGTAACAAAATTTTTGAGAAAAAACAGCTCGTTTTCTATGTTATGATAGAGAAGTGAAAATCACCAGAAAGGTTGTTGCGGACTATGAGAACTCGTCAGAAAAAATTATTTTTATTTTCAATGATTTTATGGTTAGTTGAATTTTTAATTACACGGATTTCTGATTCTTTTCCAGGAGCAACGCCATTGTTCGTTGTGATTTGCTTGATTCAAGGAATTCTTTTTACTTATTTCTGTCTTGCTTTTTTCTATTATCCGCAATAATCAGTCAAGAAAAGCAATTAGAGCAGATTCAGCAAATTTCTGAAACCGAAAAAATGGCACGTCCTCGTTTTTAGGACGTGCCATTTTTTAAAGCATTATTTGTGTAAAAGCCGTTCGTATCGGCTGTTGAACTTTTTGAACAGCAGCGATTTGATGGCCTTTTGCTTCAGTCAATTCTTTTTCAATATATTCAGGATAGTAGGTTGCCAAATAACCCAAGACCCAGATAGTTGGATCTGAAATAACCGTCTCTGCTAATGGATACAAATAGGCAAGATGCAACCGAATTTCTTCTTCCAAATGCTGCAGCATAATTGGATCATCATTTTCTAAGCGATTCCTAAGTTCAGTACAAATTTCGGAATAGATCGGCGTATTTAACGGTCCAGTTTTTCCTTCTAGTAAGACTGTCTGAGGCTGATTGTCATACCAAAGAAAAGTCAGTGGCTCTGAAAATTGCAACAGTGCTAATTCTTCAATGAACCATTCCCGAGCAAAATAACTAAGTGCTTGGTTCATAACTAAATCTTTTGCGACTTCCACAAATACTGGTTTAGGCAAATATAAACTGGTTTTAATGTTCGCTAATTGTTGATAAACGGGCAATTGATCGCTTACTAACAAGTTCCTTTTAATTGCTTGAATTTGCTGCGTTTCTAATTGTCGATACGCCTCTTCCACTTGCATTAATTGCTGTTCTAACGTTTTTTGTTGTGCTAGCGTTATTTTATTAGTTTGAAGTAGTTGCTTCAATAAAATATATCCTTCAATAAAGCGACGGCTCTGACTATAAATTTGCATATAAATTGCCGCTGTTTCGAGGTTCTCAAAATAAGAATCTTGGAACGCTTCTGCCAATGCTAGTGCTTCGTCAGCTTCATCCATTTCCAACAATAATTGGACAATTTTTTGGTTTACTGGCGGCGTTTGTTGTAGCTGATAGGCTTGTTGAAAATTTTCTAAAGCGGCGATCTGATTATGTTCTACAAGTGCTTCTTCTCCTTTCGCAATAAAACGTTCATAGTTTTTTGGAAATTCATGAATGGTACTCATATCTAACCTCCTTTATTTCTTATTTAAAGCAGATGAGCCTGGGACAAAAATCACTTTGGATTTTTGCTCCAGGCTCAAAACCTGATAACCGGCGGGAACAGAACCAACACTACGCGTTGCTCGGAGCTAAACAGTTCTGTCCCGACCTCGATTTTAACTATTCAAACGGACTTTTTTAGTAAAGATTACGAATAATAATTGCCGTTTCTAGGTCGCCCTCAGCGTTCATCTTCTCCGCCTTTTCTTCTAAACTATACCCAGCAAAACTTTCGTTTGTTAAAACATCTGCTACTGTAAATTTAGCAACTTTTTCAATACTGACTGCATCTGGTGCTACTTCTTGCACGCTATCCCAGCCTGTATCAATAAAGACTTTTGTATCTTCTGTAATCGCTTCGTTTGCTTCTAACGCCTGCATAATTTCTTTTAACTGTGCATACGTCATAACCTCGACTTGATTTTCCATTTAAACGCCTCACTTTGCCATTCCTTTTTAAGGATTAGGTTTTAATTTTAGACTTTTTCTTTAATTGTTTTTAATGCGTGATATAAGGCATATTTCATTGGTTTGGCTTTCCATTGGAAATTGCCCATTAATTCTTCGACATGACCGCCAAAGGATTGTTTGAATTTAAGAACCCCATCACTTCCATCAAAAACACCGTCAACGCCATAAAAATTATATTTGGGAATGTTATTTTCTACTGTGTAAGTTAACATTTTATGTTGAATTAAATACGGTGCATAGTATTGTTTATATTTTTCATACGTACCACTAAACAAGTAAACAACTTCTTGTGGATGAACAATGAATAAGGCACCTGCTAAAATTTCAGGTTCATCTGATGTTTTCATTTCTTTAGCCTCGTCAATCCGTTTGCGCACGGTACGAACTTCATCTTCAAATTCACGTTTCTGGTTATTTTTTTTACGGCTTTTAGGATTGGCAATTAACGCTTCATTGACTTCGTTGAGCGTCTCTTGTAATTTGCGTAATTTCTCATGAAGATTTTCTAAATAAGTAGCAAAGTTTAGTTCCGCCACCATAAATTTTGCTCGTTCGCCAAACTCTTCATAAACAGCTTGGTAATAAGCTAAATCCTTATCTTCAAAATTACGTCGTGCACTTGTTTCTTCCGTTAATTTCTTAAAGAGAGGTAGCTCTTCGTAACGAAGTTCTCGGGTTGTTACTCCATATTCCCATGTTTTCTTGATGTCATATTTAGCATCTTTTCCATAAGATTTCCAGAGCTCTTCTTCTGTTAATCCAGCCATATCTTTGACAAACAGCCAACGTGGCGCGCCATCAAAATTGTGCACATCAAACCCTTGGTGTTCAAAACCAATTGATGTGAAATAGTCAAATGTTTCTTGATTGACCTTTTCAACTTCACCGCCATTAAAATCACGTAAACAAATTTGTTTATTTGGAGTAAAGGTTAAATAAAGGCCATCATTTTTTTTCACATATTTTTTTAAGCCTGTGAAAAAGGCTTCTACACATTTTTTATCTGTATAATCCATCAAAATTCCGCCGTCAATGTCGAAAGCATAACCAATTTTGACTTTTTTCTTGCTTAGGATACACGCAGCAATTAGTTGGCCTTCTCGTTTGACGCCAACGTATTCACAATGCCAGCCACGTCGTTCCAATAAATGTTTCATTTCGGGTGTTTCTAAAAAGTTACCTGCAGGATGTGTCATTGCAAAGGTAGTAAATTCTTGTTCAGTTAATGTACTAAACTGATCCATATCAAACAACTCACAATCTTTTTTTGTTAAATAAATTAGCACTTTTCAGCTTAACCTACTTTTTGCTTTCTTTCAAACAAAGTTACCTCACTGGCTAATTCTTATTTTTCGGTTCTTATTAATTATATCTAATTTTGCTAAAATGCAAACAGTTTTCAACGGAAAAAAAGAATTTCTTTGGAATCTTTCATTTTTGACTGAATATCTTTCTTTTATAAAAAATATCTGAGCGTGGGACAAAAATCACTTTGGATTTTTGCTCCACGCTCAAAAACTTATAAACGGCGGGAACAGAAGCAACTCCTTCTTATTTCTCGGAGTTAAACGCTTCTGTCCCGACCTCAGATATTAAAACTTATGAGAACCCGTTAAACATCTTTCTCTCAGGTTCTTGATTTACTCAACAGTTACACTTTTGGCTAAGTTCCTTGGTTTATCAACATCGTAGCCTCTTTGTAAGGTTGCATAGTACGCTAATAATTGACCTGGAACAATGCTAACTAAGGCAGAAAGTAACGGATGAACATCTGGAATAATCAGTTGATCCTGTGGTTTTGCCAAGGATTCCAAGGCAATCACAATATTTCTTGCTCCACGACTTTCGACTTCCTTTAAATTGCCTCTTGTATGGGCTGCGACTTTGGCATCTGTCACAATCCCAATCACAGGTGTTCCTTCTTCAATTAAGGCAATCGTTCCATGCTTCAATTCACCTGCCGCAAAGCCTTCTGCTTGAATGTAGGAAATTTCTTTCAACTTCAAGGCCGCTTCCATCGACACATAATAGTCGACTCCTCGCCCGATATAGAAGGCATTTCGAGTATACGTCAGATAATCTTCCACTAAGGCTTTCATTTGTTGTTTTTCATCAATCAAGGTTTCCATGACAGCCGCTACCACGCTCAATTCGTGAGCCACATCAAATGAGACGGCTGCTAATGTTTGACGTTCTTCGCCAATTGCTTTTGCTAAAATAGCTAAGACAGCGATTTGAGCAGTATAAGCTTTGGTGGAAGCGACAGCAATTTCTGGTCCTGCGTGTAATAACAAGGTATCGTCCGCTTCACGTGATAATGTTGAGCCAGCAACATTTGTTAATGTAAGTGATGGATGACCTAATTCATTAACCTGTACCAGTACTTGGCGACTATCTGCCGTTTCACCACTTTGGCTTAAGAAAATGAAGAACGGTTTTTCAGATAAAATAGGCATGTTGTAGCCAAACTCGCTTGATAAATGAACTTCCACAGGAATACTGGCAATCGTTTCAATTAAAGATTTTCCGACCCAACCTGCATTATAACTTGTCCCACAAGCAATAATGTAAATTCGGTCACATTGATTAATTTTTTCAAGTAACGCCTCATCTAAAGTCACTTTTTCACCTTGAGTATATGCTTGAACAATTTTGCGCATCACTGCAGGTTGTTCATCAATTTCTTTGAGCATATAAAACGGATATGTTCCTTTTTCAATGTCATTTAAATCTAATTGCGCTTCAAAAGGTTCTCGGTTGATTACTTGTCCTTCTGGCGTTTCGATTACTACTTTATCCGCTGTAACAGTTACAATTTCACCATCAACAATCTCAACAAATTGATTGGTTTCTTTAATCATCGCCATCGCGTCACTACAAATAACATTAAAGCCTTCACCTAGACCGATAAGTAACGGGCTTTTATTTTTCGCTACGTAGATAGTATTGGGATCCATTTTATCCATTAATGCAAAAGCGTATGAACCTTTAATTTCGGCTAAAGCCGCTTTAAAAGCATCTTTTGTTGAAAAACCATTTTCAGCAAAATGAGCAATTAATTGAACGACGATTTCAGTATCTGTATCACCAATTAAGTGAGCACCACTTAAAAATTGTTCTTTTAATTCTTCAAAGTTTTCAATGACACCATTATGCACTAATGCAAAGCGTTGATCGCTTGAAACATGGGGATGTGCATTGGCGACAGTTGGTTCGCCATGAGTGGCCCAACGAGTATGACCAATACCAACTGTTCCATCGATTTCTGGCGTTAATTTTGCTGCTAAATCGGCAATGCCCCCAACTGCCTTAACTACATGGGGCTGTTGGCTTTGATCATTCACACAAATCCCAGCAGAATCATAACCTCTATATTCCAATTTTGTTAATCCTTGAATCAAACTTTCCGTGACATTTTCTTTTCCAATCATTCCGACAATTCCACACATAATGCTAATTCCTACTTTCCAATTGAAATTCTGTATTTACTAGGTCCTGTTTAACTAGCAAATCCCATTATATGTTTCTACCTGCGTGATAACCGCTTTGTTCTAACTTCACAATTAGTTTTTCTTTGTTATCTGTAGAGTGCAGTCCCTAGAGCCACCCGCCGAATCTTCGATAAGCTCTCTCCTCGTCACCTGAACGTTCAGGTCTGGCGCTATCCGATATTGGTCTATATACCTCCTTTGTAAATATATTCCGTAGAAACATAAACAATCATACAATTAAAAGTAAGTACTTGTCAACAAAAATCTAAAAACCGAAAATCGGTCTAGTTCTTTAAAGTTGTAAAAAAAAGAATCTAGTACACTCATAGTAAGAGAAAGTACTAGATTCTTAATAATAAAAAATATCCGCTCTATTTATAGAACCTTATCAATTTGTTATTTATTTGAATGGATTATAAAACCGGCCACCATTCACATGGAACAACCAGAAACTGATTCCTAATAAGCATAAGGCAAGTATCATTACCGAAAAATCACGCAGATGAAAAGGTTGTTGCGCATACCACGTTCGATTTTTCTTTTGACCAAAACGCCTTAATTCCATAGCGGTACTCACAGTTTCAATTCGATCTAAACTAGATAGGATTAAGGGTAAAACGATTTGTGCTACGCCTTTGATTCGTTGGCCTAACCGTCCCTTTTTAGACATCTCATACCCTCGCGCTTGTTGTGCTAAAGAAATATTAAAAAAATCTTCTTGGATATCGGGAATATAACGAATAGCCAGCGCTACTGCATAACTAATCCGATAACTCACACCAATTCGATTCAAGCTGGAGGCAAATTCACTAGGATTTGTTGTTAATAAAAAGATTAATGCCAACGGAATCGTACAGAAATATTTTAAAACTAAATTAAATTCATAAAATAATTCTTCTTGTGTCAAAGTAAACCGTCCGATTCCTTCCCAAATCACGGTACGTGATTGATATAAATCAACCCCATATTCAGGTGCAAAAAGGTAAACCGTTAAGATATTTAACAAAGAAAAAATAGCAATAAATTTAATAACAAAAGATATTTGATGCCATTTAATATTTGATAATTTTAACAAAACAAGCGAAACCACAGACATTCCTAACAGATAATGAGTATCATACGTGGTCATACAAGCCACAGAGACAACGATTAAAAAGACTAATTTGCTTGTGCCGTTTAAGCGATGAATCCAGGTTGAATCAGGATGATAGCCTAACATTTGTCGTTCACTCATCCAAAACGCACCTCACGATCGTAAGCAACAAATTTTTCCGTAAATAGCAAGGGATTTTCCAAGCCTAACGCTTTAGCAAAGGTAAACAAGCTCGTTTCTTTTAAAGAAGCTGCTTGAATTAATTTTTCATCTGTTAAAACAGCAACTGGAGTCGCATCTGCTAGTAAACGTCCATCACAAACTACTAACGCACGTGTTGTATATTCCAACATTAAGTGCATATCGTGAGTGATCATTAAAATAGTCACACCTAAGCGGTTCAATTCTTCTAAAAATGTCATCATTTCTGTATAATGTTTAAAATCTTGCCCAGCTGTTGGTTCATCTAAAATTAATAATTCAGGTTCTAAAACTAAGATTGATGCTATAGTTACCCGTTTTTTCTGCCCAAAACTCAACGCAGAAATCGGCCAGTTCCGGAAGGGATACAGCCCACAAATATGTAAAATATTCGTCACACGTTCCTCAATTTCTGCTTGTGGCACATCTCGTAAAACTAATCCTAAAGCTACTTCTTCAAAAATCATTTTTTTAGAAATCATTTGATTGGGATTTTGCATCACATAACCAATTTTATCTGCACGTTCTTTGATTGAATAATTGGAAAAATCCTGTCCTTCCCATAAAATCTTGCCCGATTGAGGCGTGATGAACCCGCAAATTATTTTAGAAAGTGTAGACTTCCCGGCACCATTTTTTCCTACAATGCTGATCATTTCTCCATGATGAATCGTTACTGAGAAGTCATCTAACACTTTTTCACCATGACGATCATATTGATAGGACACTTGTTCCAAACGTAATAGTTCAGCTCCTTTGACTGCACTAACTGAACTAGGTTGGACAGACCACTGTGTCATTTTAGGCAAAACCATTTCGCCTGATACTTCGGCTAATTTGTCTAAATGACTAACTTGTGTTAAATCAATCCCAGCATATTTCATGGCTGTAACGTACAAAGGTTCACGAATCCCTTGCTGGGTCAACGTATCTTGACGTAACAATTCATCTGGCGTTGTATCAGAAATAATTGCGCCCTCATTCATGACAATAATTCGATCAACTGATTCGCAAAGAACGTCCTCTAAGCGATGTTCTATTATTAAAACGGTCGCTTTTGTTTCTTGTTGAATGGTGTCAATCAAAGTCATTGTTTCTTGTCCCGCTCGTGGGTCAAGATTAGCCAAAGGTTCATCAAAAAGTAAAATTTTTGATTGGTTAATTAGAACGCCCGCCATAGATACACGTTGTTTTTGACCACCTGACAAATCTTGTGGACGGTGTTGTAATAGCTGATTCAGCTCAACAATCTCAGACCATTTGTGGACCGCTTTTTTCATTTCTGCTTGTTCAACTGCATCGTTTTCTAAAGCAAAAGCAATATCCTCAGCAACCGTTAAACCGATAAACTGCCCATCGGTATCTTGCAAAACAGTTCCTACATCAAAAGACAAATCAAATAGACTTGTTTCTTGGATATTTTTACCAGAAACCGTAGCTGTTCCTTGAATCTCACCTTCATAAATATTGGGAATTAACCCGTTGATACATTGCGCCAATGTTGATTTACCACTACCACTAGGCCCAACGATTAAAACCTTTTCTCCTTCATAGATGGTTAATTGAATCCCCTTTAATGTCGGTTCAGATTGGCTATGATATTGAAAGGAAAAATTATTAAAAGTAATGATTGGTTTTTTCATTCGGCCTCACCTCAGTTTCTCCATAAAAGAAAGGGTCTGAGCATTAGCAAAGTAATTACTAGGGCAGACCCTTAACCATTTAAATTATTTCGACAGTTTCTTAATCTTTCGATAAACTGCCTTTCTTTGTTCTTGTTGATGCATAAGCTTTCATCAACAATGTTCCAATAATCCCCACAGCGACAATATTTGAAACAGTCGCGAATACGCCTTGTGTAAATACTTTACTTGCGGGTTCACTATAAATCAAAATATCCAAGCTAGGCGCGATTAAGCCCCAAACGACGATATTACCAAACGCTTGGAAAATATTGAAACGCACCATGTCATTTGTTGTAAATTCACCATGTTGAAGATCCATTTTACGACCAGCGAAGCCAAAAATAATACCAATAATTCCTGAACAAATAATCCAGCTCCACCAAGCGCTACCATACGTGGTAAAATCTTTTAACGTGTGACCGATCAAACCAATTAGCCCTCCAGCTACTGGTCCAAAAACAACTGACATTAAAGCAAGAAATGGATACGACGTTTCTAAGTTCGTATTAGGAATCCCAGTTGGAATTACAACGAATCGACCTAAAATAACAAAAACTGCAGAGCCAATTCCAATTGCTACAATTGTCTTGACGGACATTTTTTCTTTCATTTCGCTCCTCCATTCTATAACTCCATTGATTTACAGCCGCTCCCTTCTTGATTTTATCAAATAAAAAAAGAAGATACGCGGTGCATCTTACTTCTAAAATAGTACCCTTTTAACCGCTCTATGTCAATGATAGACGGAGCTTATTAGCTATTTTCTTTTTTTGATTTCCAACAAAGAAACCAGACACTTAACGCAAGCTAGCATTAAGTGTCTGGTTTCTAATTTGTTCTTATTCAACGCCGATTTCTGCACGTACTACTTCAGCAATTTTATCAACGTAATAATCAACTTTTTCTTGTGTTGGCGCTTCGGCCATCACACGTAACAATGGTTCTGTTCCAGAAGGACGAACTAAAATACGACCTTCGCCATTCATTTCTGCTTCTGCTTGTTCGACAACTGCTTTGATTGCCGGAACTTCCATTGCACCATTTTTATCTGTGACACGAATATTGACTAATTTTTGTGGATAAATCGTCACTTCATCCGCTAATTCAGATAATTTTTTGCCCGTTTGCTTCATAACATTCAACAATTGAATCCCTGAAAGCATGCCATCACCTGTTGTGTTGTAATCTAAAAAGATCATGTGACCAGATTGTTCGCCACCAAAATTGTAATCATTTTTACGCATTTCTTCTACAACATAACGATCACCCACTTGCGTTACCACATCTTTTAAGCCAATTTCTTCTACAGCTTTATGGAAACCTAGATTACTCATCACCGTTGTAACGATTGTATCTTTTTTCAAACGTTTTTTCTCAGCTAAATATTTGGCACAAATATACATGATTTTATCACCATCGATAATTCGTCCTAATTCATCGACTGCAATAATTCTATCACCGTCGCCATCGAAAGCCAAACCAGCATCTGCGCCTTTTTCAACAACCATTTCTGCCAAAGCTTCAGGATGAGTGGAACCCACACCATCATTGATATTCAATCCATTAGGACTTGTTCCCATTGTATAGAAATCTGTCTCTAAATCCGCGAAGACACGATTGACTGCTGTTGCAGTTGCTCCGTTGGCAGCATCTAAACAAACAGTCATATCTGCTAAATCGCCAGGAATACTTTGAACTAAAAATTGCGAATATTTTAGTAAGCCTTCTGGAAATTCATCTAATGAGCCTAAGCCTTCTGCAGAAGGTCTTGGTAAGGTGTCTTCTTCTGCGTCTAACAATGCTTCAATTTCTGCTTCTTGATCGTCTACTAATTTGAAGCCATCTGCCCCAAAAAACTTAATCCCATTGTCTTCCGCAGGATTATGTGAAGCTGAAATCATTACGCCAGCGGATGCTTTTTGTAAACGAGTAAGATATGCTACACCAGGTGTTGAAATCACCCCTAATTGGAAAACTTCAATCCCGACTGATAATAATCCAGCAATCAATGCTTGTTCCAACATCTCACCTGAAATACGTGTATCGCGGCCTACGAGAACACGAGGTTTTCTTGAACTATCTTCATGTTGACTCAACACATAACCACCGTAACGCCCTAATTTAAAGGCTAATTCAGGTGTTAACTCCTTATTTGCAATTCCTCTTACACCATCTGTTCCAAAATATTTACCCATTTTGATTCTCCTTAGTCACTTGATTCTCTGTATTTTCAGTTGAACCAGCAGTTGTACTTTCTACTGTTGATCCCTCACTTGTTGTTTCAGAAGTATTTGATTCTACTTGACTGGATGTACTTGGTTGTACTGCTTGGCTACCTGAGCCAGCCGTTGTTGAACTTGCAGGTTCCCCTGAAGTTTCATTTGTATTTGATGACTGTTGTTGATTGTACACGGGGCTCAAAGAAACGTCAACCTCATCTGGTGTAACTACGTATTCTCCATTAACGGGAATAGTCACTGATTGTTTTGTTTCTTTGCGAATATCAGAAATATCTACCGGTACCTCAATTGATTCTAGCGTATCTAAAATTGATTGCGGACCACTGACCCTAACTTGGTACGTTGATAAACTATAATTGTAATGAGCGATCCCAGCAGGTGGCGTACCTGTCATACTAACATTCAGTGGTACATCTTTTGTTGGCGCAGTTAAGCCTACTGTTACTTTGACTTGTGGTGCTGGATTTTCGATACTTAGGACTTGACCTTTGGCATCTAGCGCTTGGACATTTACCGTTTGTTTAATCGTATCAATTGTTTGTTTGGCACTTGAGACTGGCGCAATCACTTTGTCAATTGCTTTCGCTGTTTCTTCTCCAGTTGTTACTTCTACAGTTTTTGGATCTACAGAAATATTTTTTACTTTGTAGCCTTCTTTTTCAATGTTATCAGAAAGTTGTGCTTCTACATCGAATTTTTTTGTTACTCTCTTTTCAATCGTTACAGTCACTGTTTTCGGTTCAATTTCAGCTGTAACAGCTGAACTTAGTCCCCGAACTGTCAAGGGTACTTCCGAAGTCCCTAATGGCAATTTGGTTAAGTCTGCGACCACTTGGAAATTTCGTGTGTCAGCATTTGATTCCATGTTTAATTGAATGCGGTTCGCACTACGTAAATGAACATTTACACTCTCTTCAAATCCAGAGACATAATATTTGTCTTTATCGTATTGGACTTGGACAGGAATATTATTCAGTGTCTCACTATACGTTTGGCTTGAACCTGAATTGGAGGGATTATTGCCTGTTGCATTGGCATTAAAAAATAACAACAATGCAAACAGCAATGAAAGCAAACCATTAAACCAGCTTTTTTGGGAGGCTTTTCTCATTTGCGTTTAACCCCCTTTGTTACATCATCGATAAAATGCTGCAAAGCACTTTTTTTATCTTCCGATGATTCCGAAATTAACTCCTTACGCAAAATTGTTAAATACTCTTCTTGCGTTAGTCCAGGAATTAATTCATTGTTCAACGTCAAACTAACGTCACCAGTTTCTTCAGAAACAACAATCGTAATGGCGTCACTGACTTCACTGATACCGACTGCGGCTCTATGGCGCGTTCCAAATTCTTTTGGAATTAAATTGCTCTCTGATAGCGGTAAATACGCACTAGCAACAGCAATTTTTTCATTTTTGATAATCACTGCACCATCATGTAGTGGTGTATTTGGAATGAAAATATTAATCAGTAATTCACCAGTAATATCGGCATCCAAATCAATACCTGTCTCAATGTATTCATCTAAACCGGTATTGCGTTCAATGGTTATCAAAGCACCAATTTTCCGTTTTGACATGTACTGAATGGCTTTGTCAAAGGCCTGAATAATACGCTCATCTTCTTGTTGCGCACCTTTATTCGGGCGGAAAAACGAACTTCTCCCTAGATGTTCCAGCCCTCTTCGCACTTCTGGTTGAAAAATAACAACCGCGGCGATTACACCATACATGATGACTTGATTCATTAACCAAGATAATGTATGTAGACCAATTATCTCACTTAGAATGCGGATAATGATAAAAACAGCGACACCTTTTAATAGTTGGACTGCTTTTGTTCCACGAACAAGCATGATTAATTTGTAAACGAGGTACCATACGACTAGGATATCTATGATATTGATAACAAAATCCTTAGATAAGAAATCCGTTGAGATGACTTGCTGCCAATAATTCAAATCTAATAATTGATTCAATTGAAACGACATCATACCCCTCACTTCTCTCTCAAGATTTCCTAACAAGTATACCACATTATTTTCTTTCATCACAGAACGCAAGCGGAAACATCAAAAAAATTTAGGAACTTTTTCAAATAACTTGAAATTTTTCATCAAAAAATCGCATTTCTAACTAAAAAACGTGTCTAAGCAAAAAGCTCAGACACGTTTTTTTGATTTCTATTTAATCTTGCCCACGTTGTTTTCTCTTGGCTGCTCGTTCAGCGCGACGGGCAGCCCTTCTTGCTTCCGCTTCCGGATCAACTACGCGTTCTTTTTTCACTCGTGGCTTCTCGTTCTCTGGCGTATTTATTTCTGGTTCACTTTGTTTTTCTAGTTTTGCTCGAATTTTTTCTTCTTGACCAGCTAAACGAGCATAATTATAGAACCGTCTCTTAGCATCATTAATTGTTTTATTAAATAACAATTCCGCTGTATCTGGTTGACTAGATTCTAAGGATGCAAAGCGAACTTGTTGGCGCATAAACTCTTTCATTAATGAAAAATCTGGTTTTTTGAAATCCAATGTCATTGGTTCTTTGCCCTTTTCTCGCAATAATGGATTATAGCGATATAAAGACCAGTAACCTGAATGAACTGCGTCTTTCGCTTCTTTCAACGTTTGACTCATCCCACCTGCTAAACCATGTGTAATACATGGTGTATAAGCAATAATAATCGATGGTCCAGGGAATTTTTCTGCTTCTTCAAAAGCTTTAATCGTCTGCATTTGGTTTGCACCTGAGGCAATTTGAGCGACATAGACATTTTCATAAGTCATTGCCATCATCCCTAAATCCTTTTTAGAGGCATATTTCCCACTGGCAGCAAATTTCGCAATCGCTGATGCCGGAGTTGCTTTGGAAGTTTGGCCACCTGTATTGGAATAGACTTCATTATCTAGAACTAACATATTCACATCAGCGCCACTAGCTAACACGTGGTCAATACCGCCGTAGCCAATATCGTAAGCCCAGCCGTCTCCACCAATCATCCACTGACTTGGTTTAACAAAAAGATCTTGATCGTCATAAATTGCTTCCAATAAAGGTTGATTCGTTTTTTCTTCAAGCAAAGCTGCACGTAATTTAGCTGCACGTTGTTGCGTACCTTCACTTTCGGACAGATGTGCTATCCAATCTTCCATCAATAGACGCAACGAGTCACTGGCTACAGAAAAAGCTTTGGTCATTTTACTAGCCAAACGTTCGCGACGGGCTTGCGTTGCTAACAACATGCCATAACCAAACTCGGCATTATCCTCTAAAAGAGAATTTGACCAAGCTGGACCTTGTCCTTGTTCATTAGTAGTGTAAGGTGTCACACCCGCTGCAGCACCCCAAATCGATGAACAACCTGTTGCATTAGCAATCAGCATTCGGTCACCAAACATTTGCGTCAATAATTTAACATAAGGCGTTTCGCCGCAACCAGAACAAGCACCAGAAAACTCTAATAAAGGTTTATTAAATTGCGAACCTAAAACAGTATTCGGTTTTGCTGGGTTTTCCTTTTGACGTAACGTCATAGCAAACGCCCAGTTCATAGCCTGCTCTTTTTCTTTTTCATAAGGTTTCATTACTAAAGCTTTGCCTTTAGCTGGACAGGCTTCAACACAAAGTCCACAGCCAGTACAATCTTTGACTGAGACTTGGATACGATATTTCAAGCCGTCGGCACCACGTAGATCACGCACAATGAATCCTTCTGGCGCTTCAGTCATTTCTTCTTCATCGGCTAAGAATGGTCGTATCGCCGCATGAGGACATACAAAGGCACACTCATTACACATAGTACATCGATCGCTAATCCACTCAGGTACTTCTAATGCAACTCCACGTTTTTCAACTGCCGCAGTTCCCAAAGGCATCCGCCCATCTGTCATCCCATTTTTCGCTAGTGTCGCAACAGATAACGCATTGCCTTCTTGACGATTAATCGGTTCAACAATTTCATGAACAAAATCACTAACATTTTCTGAACGTTTTCGCGGTTGAACTTCAAGCGTTTTCCACTCTGCTGGAACAGGTACCTGATGCAACAATTCAACGGTCTTATCGATTGCTTGAATATTTTTTTCGACAACTTTCATGGACTTATGACCATAACTTTTCAATGCTTCGTCTTTTAAAATTGGCAACACTTGCTCAAAAGGCATAATTTCCGCTAATTTGAAGAAAGCTGTTTCCATCGCGGTATTAATTCGCCCGCCTAGTCCGACTTCACTAGCTAATTTCACTGCATTGATTGTATAAAACTGAATCTCATTTTCAGCTAGATACCGTTTTAATTGATTTGGTAAAAATCGTGCTAGTTGTTCATCATTCCAAATGGTATTTAAGAGGAAAGTACCGCCTTTTTTTAACCCTTTTACTAAATCATAGGTATGCAAATAAGCGGCTGTATGACAAGCCACAAAATCAGAATGTTCAATGAGGTACGTTGAGCGAATGGGTGTCTCGCCAAAACGTAAATGAGAAACGGTCAACCCGCCTGATTTTTTTGAATCATAATAGAAAAAGCCTTGCGCATACTTGTCTGTATGATCACCGATAATCTTAATTGCTGACTTGTTCGCCCCTACTGTGCCATCAGAACCAAAGCCCCAAAATTTAGCTTGATAGGTTTTCGGATTCGTCAAATCAAGTGGTTTGCCAACTTCTAATGAAGTATAAGTTAAATCATCATCAATCCCAATTGTAAAGCGCTTCTTCATGGCAGAACGTTCTTTCATTAATTCATCAAAAACCGCAACAATTTGATTTGGCAATACATCTTTAGAACCTAAACCATAGCGCCCACCAATAATCGTCGGGCGAATATCCGTTTCATACATCGCACTTTGGACATCCAATAATAACGGTTCGCCACCAGCGCCGGGCTCTTTCGTCCGATCCAAAACAGCAATTGCTTTAACTGATTGTGGTATTTTTTCGAGAAATGTTTCAACTGGAAATGGTCGATAAAGATGGACATTAAGGAAGCCAACTTTTCTTTCTTGTTCTTGTAAATAATCAACCGTCTGTTCAATTGTTTGTGCAACTGAACCCATCGTGACGATCACTTCTTCTGCATCTTCTGCGCCATAATACGTCACTAAATCATAATTGGTTCCCCGTAACCGATTAATTTCTGTCATATATTTTTGAACAATACCAGGTAATTTTTCATAATAAGGATTTATTGTTTCTCGTTGTTGAAAGTGAATATCTGGATTTTGGTTCATTCCACTAACGGAAGGGTGATTCGGGTTCATGCTCCGACGACGAAATTCGGCTAATTTCTCTTGGTTTACTAAGGGTGCTAATTCTTCATAGTCAAGAACTGCCACTTTTTGAATTTCATGACTTGTTCTAAAGCCATCAAAAAAGTTCATAAATGGAACACTCGCTTCAATCGAAGCCAAGTGAGCCACTGGTGCCAAATCCATCACTTCTTGCACACTGCTTTCTGACAACATAGCAAAGCCTGTTTGGCGTGCGGCCATTACGTCTCCTTGATCACCAAAAATATTTAAAGCATTCGTGGTTATAGCTCGGCTCGCCACATGAAAAACAGATGGTAATAGTTCTCCAGCTATTTTGTACATATTAGGAATCATTAAAAGTAACCCTTGTGAAGCCGTATAGGTCGTGGTAAGCGCGCCTGTTTTTAAAGAGCCATGGACCACGCCGGCAGCACCAGCTTCCGATTGCATTTCGACTACTTTCACAGGTTGACCAAAGATATTTTTCTTACCTTCGGCCGACCACTGATCAACAAGTTCAGCCATCGTTGAACTTGGTGTTATTGGATAAATGGCTGCTAATTCTGTAAAAGCATAGGAAATATAAGCTGCTGCAGCATTCCCATCCATTGTTTTCATTTTCCGCATGTTTTTCTCATCCTTTATATCTAAAAAATAGAATAGTTGCACGCATATTCTTGTTTATTATAGCGGAATTTCACAAATTATGAAAGATTTTGTCAATTTTTTTGCTTAAAAATAAAAGAGAAATTGAGAAAAACCCCCTTTCTCCCCTATAAACAAACTATTTCACTGAATTAAAATTACTTTATTTTGTGAAATAAAAATTATCTATTCATTCACAAACTAAAGAACGAAAGAGGAAGATAAGCGTTTCGACTTATCTTCCTCTTTCTAAACATTAAGATTATTAAAAGTAACGGCTTTTAGTACAACTCCAAATATTGTTCTCTTTCCCATTCAGAAACGGTTTGACGGAAGGCTGCCCATTCCATTCGTTTCGCTTCTACAAAATTGGCAAAAATATGACGACCTAATGCATCAATCATTACTTGATCTTTACGTAATTCTTTGATGGCATTGTGTAAGGTTGATGGCAAATCTTCAATTTGTGCATGTTGACGTTCTTCCTCATTCATCACATAAATATTACGATCAACTGCTGGCGGTGGCGTAAGTTCATTACGAATACCATCCAAACCTGCTTGTAATAAGACTGCCATTGTTAAATACGGATTCGCTGAAGGATCGACAGAACGTAATTCTAAACGAGTCGATAAACCACGAGATTCAGGAACTCGAATGAGTGGTGAACGATTTCTGCCGCTCCAAGCTACATAAACAGGTGCTTCATAACCTGGTACCAAGCGTTTATAAGAGTTCACTGTTGGGTTACATACCGCAGTATAGGCACGGGCATGTTTTAATAAACCACCTAAGAAATGATACGCAGTTTGGCTTAAGCCCATCTCTCCTGACTCGTCATAAAAAACATTACCTTCTTCATTAAATAATGACATATTGCAGTGCATGCCAGAACCATTAATTCCAAATAAAGGTTTTGGCATGAATGTTGCATGCAAACCATGTTTGCGTGCAATAGTTTTCACAACTAACTTAAACGTTTGAATATTGTCACAAGCATCAACTACATCAGCATATTTAAAGTCAATTTCATGTTGACCAGGTGCTACTTCATGATGCGAAGCTTCCACTTCAAAGCCTAAACTTTCTAACTCTAAAACAATATCACGGCGACAATTTTCACCTAAATCGGTTGGCGCAAAATCAAAATAGCCACCTTTATCATTCAAGTCAGTGGTAATTTCACCATTCTCATCTAATTTAAATAGGAAAAATTCTGGTTCTGGTCCTAAGTTAAACGAAGTAAAGCCTAATTCTTTCATATCTGCTAAGGCACGTTTTAAATTACCGCGGGGATCTCCGGCAAAAGGGGTACCATCAGGATTGTAAATATCACAAATTAAGCGCGCAACTTTTCCATGGTCGCTTTCCCACGGAAAAATCATCCATGTAGATAGATCAGGGTATAAATACATGTCACTTTCTTCGATACGAACGAATCCTTCAATGGATGACCCATCAAACATCATTTTATTATCTAATACTTTATCTAGCTGACTCACAGGAACTTCAACATTTTTAATTGTTCCCATAATGTCGGTAAACATTAGTCGTAAAAAACGTACGTTTTCTTCTTCTGCAATATGTTTAATCTCTTCTGCCGTTTTGGCTTTTCTTGTCATCGGTCTGATCCCCATCCTTCATTTTTATTGGCTGCTGAAACGTTAAAGCCTTGGTACATTCGATTGGAACGGATTTTGCTGAGTAAGTCCTCCTTGCGAAAGAATTTCGTCGTATAAAATCTGACGAACATCTGCATCGGTTAATGGACGAGTTGCCTCGGCGGTGTTTTTTTGTTCCTCTAATTTCATTTCATACACACGCTTAATCCCTGCCATGTTCAATCCATCAGATAAATAATCTTTAATTTCTAACAAAACATCAATATCATTTAAAGAATACATGCGTCGGTTGCCCTCACTACGTTCTGGATGAATCAATCCCTGTTCTTCATAGTAGCGAATTTGTCGAGCGGTCAAATCCGTTAGTTTCATAACTGTACCAATTGGAAAAACTGACATGGAACGGCGTAACTCTTTTTCTCTCATCTCCATCCTCCTCTCTTAGTTATTTCTTAGAATAACAATAGAATGACAAATTGTCAAGAACTTATGTTAGATTTTCTAACATAAAACAAAAAACCTGATAAATATGGACTTTCCCATCTTTTCACGGCTGATTTTCTCCTACTAATCAAAAAAATAGAAATGATTTGTTTTTACAAATCATTTCTAATCAACTTACCATTTTTTATTCTTTTTCGGATTCAGCCAACCATTTAGACTCTTTTTTCGCAAATCCTTTCACGATATACCGATTTTCATTTTCAGCATATTCTTCTGAAACCATTAGTGTCATCCGGCGAAGTTCACTTAATAGTTGTCCGTCAGTTGGGCTAATTTCTAATTGATAAGGCTCGAGTAATTCCATCATTTGGGCACGGATAGCTTGAACCAGTCGTTCTTTATCTTCAGAAATTTTAGTTGAGATCAATACATTGGGAAATAAGGTTGGGACAAATTCTTTGCTGTCCACTTGATCTCTTTTATTATAAACCGTCAAGCATGGAATATTTTCCAACGCTAATTCTTTAATCAATGTTTGAACTGTGCGTTCATGTTGTAAACGATCTGGCGCACTTGCATCCACCACATGGAGCAGTAAATCCATCGTCCGACTTTCTTCCAATGTCGACTGAAAGGCTTCAATCAGTTGTGTTGGTAAATCTTGAATGAAGCCAACCGTATCGGTCAGAGTAACTTCCATGCCTTGAGGCAATTGCCATTTTTTAGTTAAAGGATCTAACGTTGCAAACAATTGATCCTCTGAATAAGTTCCTGCTGTTGTCAACATGTTGAGAATGGTTGATTTGCCAGCATTGGTATAACCAATCAAGCCAATTTGAAATAGTTCTGAATTTTGTCTTTTCTGGCGGCTTCGTTCACGATGAGCAGTGACTTCTTTTAACTCACGACGGATGCCTAAGATTTTATTCCGAATGTGTCGGCGGTCCGACTCTAATTTCGTTTCACCAGGCCCGCGCGTCCCAATACCTCCTCCAAGTCGGGACAACTGTTTTCCTTGCCCAGCCAAGCGAGGCAATAAATAATCCAATTGTGCTAATTCAACTTGTAACTTTCCTTCTTTGGAGCGCGCACGCAAAGCAAAGATATCCAAAATTAATTGTACACGATCAATTACTCGCACAGCTAACGCTTCAGATAACAGTTGATTTTGACGCGGTGTGAGCTCATGATTAAAAATCACAAGATCCGCTTCATAGGCATCTGTTAATTGAATTAATTCTTCCAATTTCCCCTTACCAATTACGGTTTGTCGATCGACTTGTGGTCGTTTTTGTGTTAAAACAAACACCACTTCTCCATTAGCGGTTTCCGTTAAATTCGCCAGTTCTTCCATTGATGCAGAAAATGTCTGATAATTTTTTTCCGTCTCAACTCCTACTAGAATCACTTTTTCATGAGTGGTCATCGCCTACTCACTCTCCTTCTGTTGTAGCCATTCCGCTACTTCTTTTTCCAACTTGGGCAAATCTGTTGGCTGCTGAACCAAATCCCACCAATGCGCAGCCATTCGATTTCTAAACCAAGTCAATTGACGTTTGGCATATCGCCGCGATTGCTGTTTGACTGTTTCAACCGCCATCTCTAATGATTGTTCACCGGAAAAATACGGGAAAAATTCTTTATAGCCAATACCTTGAGCTGCTTGTGCATGTGGTTGCTGAAACATCTGTTTTGCTTCTTCCAACAGTCCTTCTGTCATCATTTGATCCACCCGCTGATTAATACGCTCATACAATAAAGCGCGATCTGTTTCCAAACCTAATAAATAATAATCATAGAGACGAGCTGGTTTTTCCTTCGGGGTCAAAATACTATAACCGGTTTTATCAAAGACCTCTAACGCACGAATGACTTTTTTGCGATTATTAAAATGGATACTGTCAGCCGCTAGAGGATCCTTTTGTTGTAATAACTGCCATAAGGCTTGATTCCCTTTTTCTTCCGCAAATAAATTGTACGTTTCTCTAATTTCAGGCGAGTCATCTATCTCACGACTTCCTAGTTGAAAATCATAAAGGAGTGATTGAATATACAAACCTGTTCCTCCAACGATAATTGGTAGTTTCCCTTTTTCAGTAATTTCTTTGATTTTTTGACGACCCTCTTTCTGAAAATCAGCAGCAGAATATGTTTCGCTGACTTCACGGCAATCAATTAAATGGTGAGGAATCTCTTCTTTTTCTGTTTCTGTGACTTTAGCGGTGCCAATGTCTAACGAGCGATAAACTTGCATGGAGTCACCGCTAATAATTTCACCATTAAATTTTTTTGCTAAAGCAATACTTAATGCTGTTTTCCCCACCGCAGTGGGTCCTACAATAACTAATACTTTCTCCAATTATGTTTCTCCTTCTTCTTGCCAATTTTGACGAGCAAATTTTGCTTCTTCAGGAAAATCCGTATGAACACCCGCCAATTTTAGCTGAAAACAATTTTCCATTTCTTCCATCCGATTAACAGTCCACGGCCGCAGCGGTTTGCCAATTGTGATAAGTTCTTTTTCATGAGCCAACATCCAAGACATTTTTGGATGTAAACTATCGACAAGCGCGAATGCCGGTCCTGCTTGACTTAAATCCTCTGCAGATTCATAAATAAAGGCAATTTCTGTCTTAGGATCAGCTTTTTTTAATTTAACTAAACTTGGAAAATAAAAACTGGAATATAAATAACGAAACGGCCAGTTTTTTTGATTCATTTGTTGGACGACTTTTTTCTCAATTCCTTCATAATGGATAATATCCGTTTTAAGTTCAATATTCAAAAAACCATTGAATTGTTCTTCTACAAGACAATTTAAAACATCTTCCAATGTTGGAACACATTGAACAGAAGGATTTTTCTGAAACCAGCTTCCAGCGTCTAGTTGTTTTAATTCGTTTAATGTTAACTGTTGGATTTCACCATGACCATCTGTCGTACGATCCACCGTTTCATCATGCATAACGATTAAATAACCATCTTTAGATAGGTGAACGTCTAATTCAATTCCTTCAGCACCAATACGAACAGCCTCTCTGAAAGCAATACACGTATTTTCAGGATGGGTGCCTTTACTTCCTCGATGTGCAATAATATCTGTCATGCTCTCACTCCAATCTTGTTTATTGTACCATTGGAGTGAGGTGGGTTCAAATATAGGAAAAACGAAAAGAAAGAGTAGGACATCAATCAAAGCGACTGATGTCCTACTCTCTAAGTCTTATAAACAATTTAGTCTCAAATCCGTCTTTTTATTCTCTTAATCTTTTAATTCATAATTAACGTATTTATCTAAACCAGATTGAATACTATATTTCGGTTTATAACCAATGGCACGTAATTTAGATATATCCGCTAAGGAATCTTTGATGTCCCCAGCTCGTGCTTCTTTGTATTCAACTGGCAAAGTGACTTTCATAATATCATTTAAAGAAGAAATTAACTCATTTAAATCGGTTGCTTTCCCTGTTCCGACATTATACACTTCCCCAAGTGATTGGTCAGAATGAGCGACAAGATTCAACGCTTGAACCACGTCCTCAACAAAGACAAAATCACGGGATTGTTTTCCATCGCCAAAGATATTGAATGTCACTTCTTGATTGGCTAATAAGCGTTTGTAAGAGTCCATCACAATCGAAATAACGCCAGAATAAGGCGAATTAGGATTTTGGTTTGGCCCATAAACGTTAAAGAAGCGAACAGCGCTTGTTGGAACATCATATAAATGACAATAGTTTAAAACATATTTTTCAGAAGCAAATTTATCCACTGCATAAGGCGTTAATGGACGAATTACTGATTCTTCCTGTTTTGGTAAAGTTGGCTCATCACCATAAATCGCTGCAGAAGAAGCAAACACCAAACGTTTTAAATCTTTCTGGTATTTCCGAATTAATTCCAGTAATTGTAACACACTCTCAAAATTCACTTGGTGTGTTTCCACTGGACGTGCTACTGAGTCTGCTACACTAGCAATCGCGGCTAAGTGAAAAATGTAATCGAACTGATACTCTCGCAGTACTTTTTCCATTAATTGTTGATCAGTCACGCTACCTTCAATGAACGTGATATTTTCAGATACATTTAAATTTTCAGTTTGGCCCATTGATAAATCATCAATGACCACAACTTGATTGTCTTTACTATAATAATTTGCTAAGGTTGAGCCGATAAAGCCGGCACCGCCTGTGATTAGGAATGATTCCACTTTTGTCCCTACTTTCTAAAATGATTAATTTATTGTATTTTATCATATTTTTAACCATAAAACATCGTTCCTTAACGAATAACAATTATTAATATATTACGAAAAAATCTCTTAGAGAATTGATATTCTTTCTTCATTAAGTTATGATTGCAACTGAATAAAGTTTTTATTTATCTTAGTAGAACCATTTTAATAAGGAGAACAGAACATTATGCAAAAAAAATCACGTTTAGAATATTCTATTATTAATTCTAGCATCTCAACAATAATATTTATTTTGACCATAGGAATTCAGTTTATTTCTAGAACGATATTCATTCGCTTTTTAGGAATTGAATACTTAGGACTAAACGGCTTATTTACAAATATACTTAGTATGTTGTCATTAGCCGAATTAGGTGTTGGAACCTCAATCATTTTCTCATTATACAAACCATTGCAACAAGAGGATACTGCAACAATTAAAGCTTTAATGCATCTATATAAAAAAATATACAATATAATCGGTATAGCAATAGGTATCATAGGTTGTTTACTCATTCCTTTTTTACCTGTGATAGTCGGTAAAGATGTAGGTATCCCGAATATTCAGCTTTTATATTTATTATTTTTAGCCAACTCCGTTTTCAGCTATTTCTTTACTTATAACCGCTCATTGCTTAATGCAGATCAGCTTGGATACCTCAATGTGATTAACACGTTTGCTTATTTAGTTGTCGCTACAGTTATTCAGGTGTTCGTATTATACACAACGGGCAATTACGCACTTTATTTACTTATTCAAATTATTTGTACAGTAATTTCAAACATTGATATTTCTCTGCGAGTAAAAAAAAGATACAAACACGTATTTCAATATCAAGAAATAAAAAAATTGGATAGAGAAACTATTAAGATTTTAAAACAAAATACCATTGGAAATCTTTCTAATAAAATTGGTTCTGTCGTTGTTTTGAGTACAGATAATATCTTAATTTCCATATTTGTTAATTTAGCTGCAGTAGGACGTTACTCCAACTATGTGTTAATTGTAAATAGTATTAAAGGTATTTTCAACCAGTTTACTAATTCTATAACAGCCAGCATTGGAAGCGTAGCCGTCTCAGATGACAGAGAAAATGGTCGTGAAATATTTTTTAGACACTATTTTATAAATTTTATTCTGATTTATTTTGCAACGATTGTTATGTTCTTATCTATACAACCATTCATATCTTGGTGGGTAGGCTCTTCTTACCAACTAGATAATTTCATTTTCACTTTAATCATCTTAAACTTTGTTATTGGCGTTTTTAGAAATTCTGCGCAAGTATTCATAGCTGCATATGGTTTAGCTTGGATTCAAAGATGGAAATCTGTTGTGGAGTCCATTTTAAACATCGTATTTTCTTTAATTTTCTTATTAATTTTCGATATGGGTATCGCTGGAGTTATTTTAGCCACTATCTTATCTTCTCTAACCTCAGTTTCTTGGTATGAACCTTATGTAGTCTTAAAATATGGTATTCATGATAGATTTGGCAAGTATTTGTTTGTCACTTTAAAGTATTGCATAGCCTTAGGATTAGGTATTCTAGCTACTTATCCATTATTTAGTTTGATATCTGCTACAACTCTTTTAAGTATTATATTGAGATCTTTAGCTGGAATTGTTATTGGAGCAATAGTCTTCGTTATTTTATTTTATCGCACAGCTGAATTTAAATTTGTAATAAGTATTTTTAACAGCCTTATCACTAAGCTCAAAAAAAGGCATTAATACGTTTTATTTATTATATGATGAAAAAAAGCTTTTTATTAAATGTTAGTAAATAAATATTGTAGAATCGTATCAAGAGGTCGGGACAGAAGTGTTTAACTGCGAGAAATAAGAAGGAATTTTCGAAAATTGTTCTTTAATTTTTGGAGAATTTCGGCTTATTTCCGAAAGAGTTGCTTCTGCTCCCGCTCTTTATCAATTTTTAAGCCTGGGACAAAAATCACTTTGGATTTTTGTCCCAGGCTCATTTTTACAACTCATCAACCCTTATTAACAAAGAGCAAAAAAACACCCCTATATTCGTTTGTGTTACAGGAGTGTCTTTTTATTTTAAATAATTTCTTAGATTTTAAACATGATAATAATGTGTACAAAATTCAATAGATTTTTGCTAAATTATCCTCTTTCTGAATCTTCTTCATCCTTGTCTAAACTAAAAGTTTTATCTATTAATAAGCTTTGAATGGCAAGCATACTTTTGCCGCGTTCAATACTTGTTAATTCTGGATCCGAAACTAATATTAAAAATTTTTCTTTATCTCTATACGTCCATAAAAAACGATTATTATCAAAAAAATCAATTTGTTTAATCATTTTTTCTTCCGCTGAATCGATAAAATTAGGTCCGTATAAAAAATTTACAGATGAATCTTTATCTAAATCATTATAATTTTTATTTAATGAATTGGATACTTTTTTATTCCACCAATCTAAAATCGATAAATTAGCCTTATTCCAAGACTCTGGGTCTTCAAATAAATAAACTCCTTCTTTTATTGAAGTCCCATCCATTCTTGTTCCTACATTAAAAACTACAGAACTAGTTAAACCAGATAGCTCTGCAACGTTGTTCTCATTATAGTCTAAAAATTTTATATCATATTTATTAAAATAACTAATGATATCACTTGTTCTTATAACTTCAAAATCGTTTTGGACAGCTTCTACTTCAGAAGAATCAATTTTAGTTGTCCCCACAGCAATACGATTCTTTTCATCCTTAATTCCTAAATAAAAATCTGTATCTTTAATGGAATCCATTTGGTATCGAATATGAAAATTCTGATCTTTATCGACTTTAACTTTGCCTGCTTTCCTGTTTATGTTAGCTTCTAAAGTACCTGGTTCACCATTCAAAAATTGTCCTTTGATCTCTACAACACCGTTGCCATCTGCTACAAATTCCTTTTGAGTGAAATGAATAATTGGATATTTTGCTTTACTACATCCACTCAATAAAATACTTACTGTAATAACTGTTAGAATTGTCCCAATTGTTTTTTTCATTTACGACTTACCTTCCTTAACCTCTCCAACTTAGCAAGTAAAAATGAACTGCCAAAACATATAATCATTGGTGCAATAAATGTTGGTTTCATAATAAATTGTAACCAGCTAGTAGCATCACTACGTGGAATAAACAAAATATTAGAAATACAAATCAATGCAATCGTAGATAAAAGTAAATTGTTTCTTTTAAAACTTACTACAAGAAAAATCAAAATAATTCCTAATAAAATACTAGCTATAAAAACCCCTATATATCCGTAATCTGCAAATATTTCTAACAGATAAGAAGAACCATTTCCATTTCCAGCTAAATACTCATCTTTACGATAAACATATGCCAAATTATGTGCCAAACTATTACTAATCATGCCTTTTTCCGGACTATTAGTGCTAGGCAATCCGATACCATTGAATAGCTTTTGACCAATAAATCCATACTTAAAAGAATCAATAAAACTTCCAAATGTATAATTTTTTACATCAATAAATGGTAGTTTGTCCAAAAAATCATGCCCAAATATAATTGTATCAAAAGAGGTTCCTTGTTTGAAGAAAAAATCAACAATTAATGAAAAAAATCCGTTTGTTTCAATTGAAGAATTTGCTCTAATATAGTTAAAAGCCCCCATCAATACAATCATTAAAGGTGTCGCTAGAATAATTACAATTTTTTCAAATTTACTTATCCATTTTTGAGAATCTTGTAAATAGTCTCTAATAATAAAATAAAGTAACGCAAAGATAATTTTTAAAATTAACGGGCCTCGCTGTCCCATTAAAAAAGTTGGAAAAGAGCTTATCACATAACTTCCTAATACCACGTAACTAATGCCTTTTTTGGGCATACAAGCTAAATAAATGCACACAACATAAGGCATCATTAAACCTAATACTTGCACATATGTTGGCAAGTTCGAAGAAAAAGATGCATAGAACTCTTCATATGACGTACTACGTACAAATATTAGTTTTTCCATATCACCATAAACACTTACAATCAATGTTATGAAATAAAAGACTAAACTAAATTTCATTAAATATATTCGATAAGTAGGATACTTTTGTTTTTCCAGCTTAGAATCAAAATCTTTAAGTCCAAACCTTTGAAATAACATCGCACCTATTAAGATGCCAATTAAAGTTAGATACAGAACATTCATCGCAAAATTTGATCCTGAATACCCCCAATGCCACCAAATTCTATTACGAAAGAAACTAATAAATGGACGACTTAATAAGAAGACAAAAATAGTAATATTAAAAAAGAAAAAAACTGATTTTTGTCCGAAATTTTTAAATGAATAAACCAAATTGCCTGTCCAAAAAAACATTACACCAAATAGTTGCCAATTGTACAACATCTTAGCTTTACCATAGAAAAAAAGAATAATCGATACAATTATACAGATGGTTTGAGTAATTGTATATATATCCAGTTTAAGCTTTTTTTTCATAATATTCTCCTAACAACTTTTTAAATTTTAACTATTCTTTTTATTATTTGCTTCTTGTAATTTAGGGAAACAAGAATACGCACACTTACTAAATTGTAGAGCACACATGGCTATCTTTCTAGCCTTAGTAAAATATTTATTTTTCATAATGAACAGAAAATTCTTCCTCAAAAAAGAAATAACCTCTTTTTGAATTATTTTTTCTTCTTCCGTTAACTGACTAGTAACCATTTTATCTAAAACAATAAAATTTGCCCAACATACACGTGTATGAACAACATTAGATAATTCAGGATACCGGTCTAAGATATATTTTTCATTTTCTTTCCAAACATTGATTGTATCTAAATCTTTCTTAGAAAAAAGATTGGTTGAAATACTATTGGCACGGTGAAAATAATAATATTTTTGTTGCGTATCAATAACAATTTTCTCTGTATGCTCTAGAATAGATAAAATAACTGCACCGTCTTCTGTAATCATGCCTACAGGGTATCGGATATCTTCAAAAATTTCTTTTTTATATAACTTATTCACGGCATGAACAGATACAACTTTAGCTTCTAAAATCATTTTCATTGCTGCTACTTTATCTAGTACTATATATTGCTGTTGTTTTTCTACAGGCTCTTTCCCCTCATAGACATCATAAATACCACATATTGATAAATCGGCATCTTCTTTTACGATATTTGTATATAATAATTCATACATATCATCTGCAATGTAATCATCACTGTCTATGAAACCTAAATACTCACCTGTCGCTATTTCAATTCCAGCATTACGAGCATCGCTCAGTCCTCCATTTTCTTTATGGATAACTTTTACCCGTTCATCTTGTTTAGCAAACTGATCACACATTGCTCCAGAACTGTCTGGAGAGCCATCGTCTACAAGAATCAATTCAAAGTCAGTAAATGTTTGAGCTAAAATAGAGCGTACACATTTTTCTAAATATTTTTCTACATTGTATACAGGAACAATAATACTAATTTTGGGCATATCAATTTCCGCTACTTTCTAAAATTTTAATTGTATGTTTTAATGGTTCTTCCATACTGTCGTACAATGGACGCCAACCTAATGCGTAGATTTTTTGATTGTCTAGTAGTGCTTTTGTTGCTTTAGAAAATCCTTGTTTTTCTTGGGCGGTGGCTTCTCCATGAATCACTTTTGTTCCAGCCACATTGGCTAATGTTTCCGCAAAAGTACGTAACGTAATATCGCAATGTTCGTTTGAAACATTGTAAGCTTCCCCTTTTTGCCCTTTAACTAATAAAAACAGAAGAGCAGATACAATATCTGCAACATATGCATAAGAATATAGTTGGGTCCCTGCACTTTTTAACACAATGTTTTCTTTATGGACTGCATTCATAATAAATTGAGAAGAAGCTTTACTATCCGAAAGTAACATCGTAGGCCCGAAAGTACGACTAATTCTTGGAATAACAACATCAATACCATATTTCTGAATATAGGCTTGACATAATGATTCACTTGCTCGTTTTCCTTCTGGATAACCGGCCCGTAGCGTGTTACAGTCAATATAGCCGCAATAGTCTTCCGTAAATTTATCAAGATCTCCACGATTTTCTCCATAGATTTCAACAGTTGATAAAAATAACACTTTTTCACTATTCGCTTTGACCGCATAATCTAAAATATGCTGCGTACCAGCAATATTGGTCATAATCGTTCCAATTGGATCACTGGCATATGATTTAGGATGTGTATTACTAGCACAATGCAACACATAGTCACAAGCTTCTGCTACCTGAATTTCTTCTATGACATCTCCGATAACTATATGGAATAACGGATCTTCTAGATAACTAGTAAATCGCTCTTCTAAACGCGACAATGTTCGTCCCATCGCCCAGATCGAAATATTCGCATTTCTCGTTTTATTTTGGTACATAAGCACATCAATTAAAAAGGTCCCAATCATGCCTGAAGCACCAGTTATAAAAACAGATTTATTAGTTACTTTCGTCCAATCTGGTGTCTTCTCTAAAACTCGTTCAACGTCTGATAAATAATTATCGTCTGTAAATAACATGGTATCCCTCCACTACTCTTCTTTCATTTTCAAGAAGCCTTTAAATAACTGTAAGTCATCTTGTGTAGTTAACTTAATGTTTTTATCTGAGCCTAAAGCAAAATACAATGTTTCGCCTAAATCCACCATCATAGTATTCGTGTATGACGATTCAGAAATACCAATATTCTCACGGAATGCTTTTTCGTAAGCCCAAGTTAATTTTTCAAATTTATAGGCTTGTGGTGTTGACACGCGACGTAATGTTTCACGATTAATATATTGTCGAGTTGTTTCCTCAGTTTCTTTTACAAAAATTTGTTCATTATATGGCAACGAAGTCACTGCATTACCGTATTCTTGACACTTAACAATTACATCAGATAAAACTAATTCATCAACTAATGGACGAATTCCGTCATGGATAACAATAGTATCTTCTGGGTTTGAATGTTCTTTTAAGAAATTAACCCCATTATTAATTGATTCTTGACCAGAATTTCCTCCTGGAATAATCCATTGTAATTTGTCAATATGGTACTCTTTTGCATAGGCATCTAGTGTTTGTTCCCAACCTTTTTTACACACAACTAAGATTCGATCAATGAGTGGATGCTTTTGAAAAGATTCCAATGTGTAGATAATTATCGGTTTTTCCTCTACCATAATAAATTGTTTAGGAATCTCCTGCCCCATTCGTTTGCCGACCCCACCGGCAATAATTAAAGCTGTAATCATTTGATACAAAATCCTTTCTCTAACTAGTCAACCACTAGTTTTATTTCAATTTTGTTTAACTTATATATTCATCAACACAGCCAAAACTGCATTCAATCTTTTATATTTTCTCATAACTAACAGTAAGTTTCAATAATTTATCGTAGACCTTAATCGAACTGTAAATATTTTTGTTCGTTATTTTAATACAAAAATTACGGACAAACGATAAAAACTCTATACTTTTTGATTTACAAAAAACATCTCAAAACTCTGTAGAATTCAAATAGTAGAACTCAAGCCGTATTTAGAAGTGAGTAAAAATAGGCTTAAATGCCATTTGTCACGGATACAAGTATTTCAGAAAATACTATTTTTTATTCAAATACGTTAAATAGACCATAACCATATGTTTGATAAAAAAATAATTTCATAATAAGAATCACTTAATAAAAAATGAAGAAGCCAGAGGGTTTTCTCCTCTGACTTTTACGATGTTCACTATTTTTATTTACCAATACTATTTGACAAAGAACCTCGATAGATTGTTTGTTCGTTACCTTTATAAACTTATTCTATATTTTAAAGGCGCGGCTATCCAACCAACCGATTGTTTGTCCATTTATTTGAAATTGATAAGCCGTAACACCTGTTGATAGTTTAGCGGATTGAATGATCTGCACATTTTGATTTGCATATAGAGAGCCTAAACCTATTTTTTCTCCATCTTCTGCTGTATTATTTGGTTTTGTATATAATCCATGCTTCGATGAAACTGCTACATCGCCTATTTTGGCTCCACGACTCATTTTACTATACGTGGCTTTATCTAGTGTAGCTGTGAATGCTCGTTTGTCCATCCAGCCTGCATCTTTTCCACCTACTGTAAAATGGAGTAACTCTGTCCGGCTTGTTTTGGCATATCCTATGATATGAACGCTTTGGTTCGCATATTTATCTCCCATACCGATATTAACGATTCCAGGAGCTGTATTCATAATCCCATTAAACACGCCATGTTTTCCTGATTCAGCTGCTGGTTTTACTTTTGCCATGTAATCATAGCTTTTTTCATCTAGCAGCTCATCATACACATTGCTGAAGGCACGGCTGTCCAACCAGCCAATTGTTTGTCCATTTATTTGAAATTGATAAGCCGTAACACCTGTTGATAGTTTAGCGGATTGAATAATCTGCACGTTTTGATTCGCATATAGAGAGCCTAAACCTATTTTTTCTCCATCTTCTGCTGTATTATTTGGTTTTGTATATAATCCATGCTTCGATGAAGCTACTGCATCGCCTATTTTGGCTTTGCGACTCGTTTTACTATACGTGGCTTTATCTAATGTAGCTGTAAATGCTCGTTTGTCCATCCAGCCTGCATCTTTTCCACCTACTGTAAAATGGAGTAACTCTGTCCGGCTTGTTTTGGCATATCCTATGATATGAACACTTTGGTTCGCATATTTATCTCCCATACCGATATTAACGATCCCAGGAGCTGTATTCATAATTCCATTAAACACGCCATGTTTTCCTGATTCAGCTGCTGGTTTTACTTTTGCCATGTAATCATAGCTTTTTTCATCTAGCAGCTCATCATACACATTGCTGAAGGCACGGCTGTCCAACCAGCCAATTGTTTGTCCATTTATTTGAAATTGATAAGCCGTAACACCTGTTGATAGTTTAGCGGATTGAATAATCTGCACGTTTTGATTCGCATATAGAGAGCCTAAACCTATTTTTTCTCCATCTTCTGCTGTATTATTTGGTTTTGTATATAATCCATGCTTCGATGAAGCTACTGCATCGCCTATTTTGGCTTTGCGACTCGTTTTACTATACGTGGCTTTATCTAATGTAGCTGTAAATGCTCGTTTGTCCATCCAGCCTGCATCTTTTCCACCTACTGTAAAATGGAGTAACTCTGTCCGGCTTGTTTTGGCATATCCTATGATATGAACACTTTGGTTCGCATATTTATCTCCCATACCGATATTAACGATCCCAGGAGCTGTATTCATAATTCCATTAAACACACCATGTTTTCCTGATTCAGCTGTTGGTTTTACTTTTGCCATGTAATCATAGCTTTTTTCATCTAGCAGCTCATCATACACATTGCTGAAGGCACGGCTGTCCAACCAGCCAATTGTTTGTCCATTTATTTGAAATTGATAAGCCGTAACACCTGTTGATAGTTTAGCGGATTGAATAATCTGCACGTTTTGATTCGCATATAGAGAGCCTAAACCTATTTTTTCTCCATCTTCTGCTGTATTATTTGGTTTTGTATATAATCCATGCTTCGATGAAACTGCTACATCGCCTATTTTGGCTCCACGACTCATTTTACTATACGTGGCTTTATCTAGTGTAGCTGTGAATGCTCGTTTGTCCATCCAGCCTGCATCTTTTCCACCTACTGTAAAATGGAGTAACTCTGTCCGGCTTGTTTTGGCATATCCTATGATATGAACGCTTTGGTTCGCATATTTATCTCCCATACCGATATTAACGATTCCAGGAGCTGTATTCATAATCCCATTAAACACGCCGTGTTTTCCTGATTCAGCTGCTGGTTTTACCCTTGCCGTGTAATCATATTGTTTTTCATCTAAAATTACATCATACTGTTTTCCACCACTAGATGTAAATCGTCCAGTGTAATCAGCATTAATATCAAACACACCTACGCCGATATCAACACCTGGAATCGTTAATAAAGAAGACCATTGCCATGCCGCATAACCTTCATTTTTGTGCCATAACTGATCTGCAGTCGGTTCAAAAGGATACTGAGCAATCCAAATATTTTCAGTCCCTAGTTGTGTAGGCGATAAAACTCCTTCTGTAAACCAGGCTGCCATTGAATAATGTAATACATTCGTAAAGCCTCTTGCTTTTAATTGATTGGCAAAAGCAATTGAATTAGCTGTCAATTGTCCATTATTCATGCTACCTTCTTCTGCATCATTAATCATTAAAGTGTCTTTTGATAATCCAGTATTAATTGCTGTATCGGCAAAGTAGTTTGCTTCTTTTATTGCCTGATCTTTTGTTGTAAAGTGACTATAGTGATAGGCGGATACTTTTATTCCCACTGCATTTGCATTTTGAACTTGTGCAAATCTTTCTGGATTTTGATAAGTTGTCGCTTCGGTCATTTTAACGACCACTCCGCCTATCCCATAACTTTTCATAGTTTGATAATTTGCTACACTTAAACTACCATTCCAAGAAGATACATCGATAAAGTTTTTAGGCGGACGATTTGCCTCTGTTATGCTAATAGGATCACCGTAGGCATATGCGGCTCTTTTTCTTCTCGTTCCTTTCATTCCTGATCCCATAGGTTTGTTCATATCCTCTGTTATTACGATTTCGTCTTCATCTTTCTTATTAGCTTCTGAAGAACTAGTCGTTTCCGAAGTTTCTTCAGCATCTGTTGATTGCCTAGTGTCTGTAGCACCACTCGTGTCCAAACTATTTTTTGTTTCCGAAGGAACTGATGATAAGGTGCTAGAAGAACTTTCTGTCGAAGTTTCCTCACTAGATGACGTAGAGTTTAGTGTTTCTGCTGTATCCGCAGAAATTACTTCTTCTGCACTTTCACTACTTGATGCATCGATTGCATACACTATTGATGAACTAGGAACCAATGTTGTCAGCATTAGCATTGTAATAACAGATATTTTATTTATTCTCTTCATTATTTATTTAACCCTTCTTTTTACGTATTCTTTACAATTAATCCTCATTTAATTATAGTATGTAAATTTTACTTGAAACCAACAATTTTTTACTTTTCAAATTGAAATTTCTCAAAACTGATTAGAATGAGCACTAGTTTCAAATAATTTTCTAATAAATTTTAGCTTACGTCAAGAAAATCTTGCTAACTTTTTTTTACTATTTTATTTCTAAACTTTATCTTTTTATTACATTGATTGTGTTATTTATTTTTTTACAACAAAATGCTGAACGCTATTTATAGATAACGTTCAGCATTAGTATAAATAATTGAAGTTTTTAAATATATTCTGTATACGATTTTTTAGTATCAACAATTAGCGCTTCATGATGAGGTTGACGATCTTCCTCTGGTGGCAATTGCATATAATCTCCAAAAACTTGTGTCAAATAGCGATTGTATCCCACTGGTATTGGCATTTTTGTATCTTCAAATGGAACAAAAATAGCAGATTTAAAATCTTCTAAATGATAAATATTGCCCATGTAGCGTGGTCCGACACATAATTCAGTGACATAAGGAGTTGAACCAAAGGAATACTTGGTCATTCTTTTTTCAGCGAAGCGCCAAATATGATAGCGAATTTTGCTTGAAGAAAAAATCCCTAATAAAACCTTGCTTCCTGTAGCCATCAGACCACCATGTTTTTCTGGAACAACTTGCGAACAAAATAACGCATAAATCAGTGCCCAAAACTTTTGAATTTTTCTTCGCAATTTCCCTTCTGGCGCACCATCTAATGGAAAAATATCAATTGGTAAACCATGAGGGATATCTAAATCCTCTTGATAGGGTTTAATAAAAGTAGTGGCAGTATCCCTAATAGTTATAAATGAATTATGATCATTATATGTTTTAGAAGCAACTAATAATGGATATCTATTTATGTCTGCTTTCTGCGGCCATAGCTTTTTTAATTTTTCATAGTTTGGTCGTGGCATAAAAAAATCCAAATCATCATCCCACGGAATAAATCCTTGACTGCGTACAGCACCAATACAACCACCGCCACAGAAATAACATAATAAATTATTTTCTTGACAAAATTGAACAAAATATTTGGACATAGTTAATGTTACAGCTTGTATTTCTTTTAAATCTGTCTGGGTCATCTCTTGCATAATTTTACCTCAATCTTAATCATTATCTTTCCTTAAAAACTTCTCATAAAATTTACCTCGTAAATTATTCGGCATCAAACTTACGACAACATGTGCACTGGAACTCACAAAAAAATCTTTAAAACTACCAAGTCCTGCTTGATAGATTGCTTTGCGTCCTTTTAGTCCTGACTTAAAATACTGCCAACCACCACGCCGTGCGTACATATCACTGCCTGTTCGAGCATAGACTAAATGTTCAGAAAGGTTCTGAGCTTCCTTTCCTTTTTTCAATAACCGCACCCACAAATAATAATCTTCAAATCCTGACATTGGCAGATAGTTACCGACCTCTAAAATGTCTGACTTCTTATACATGACAGTCATATGATTAAACGGGTTTCTTCTTTTGGAAAATTCACGAATATCCTCATTAGAACTGGGAAGGTTACGATAACCCAAAACATTTTCTATGTTCCCTTCAAATTCGATAA
Organism: Enterococcus sp. DIV1537a; assembly: GCF_051712085.1. Classification (NCBI taxonomy): domain Bacteria; kingdom Bacillati; phylum Bacillota; class Bacilli; order Lactobacillales; family Enterococcaceae; genus Enterococcus; species Enterococcus sp. DIV1537a. The sequence goes on from NZ_JBIOOE010000001.1 coordinate 1,870,366, forward strand.
TGTTAGAACCAGCAATGACCAAGTTAGGATTTTTTTGAAATAATTGCCACTGCTTTTCAATCCGATCCGTCTTCATAATATCATCTGCATCCATTCGTGCAATCAGTTCATTACGACAAACTTTAACCCCTTCTGCCAACGCTTTACCTAAACCAACATTTTTTTCTAGAGGTAAAACATGAAGCACTTCTGGATACGTTTCTTTATATTTATCTACAATGACTGTCATTTCTTCAGTTACAGGACCATCTTCTACTAATACTATTTCATCGACTTTTACAGTTTGATTAAAAATACTGTCTAAACATGCAATAACATATTCAGGACGCTCTTTTATATAAATGGAAAGTAAGACACTTACTGGTACCTTTTCCATTTCTTCACCCCTATTTCTTTTTTCATCCACGCTTGTATATTTTTACATAGAATACCTAATTTTTCAAGCTTTGTTAGAAGTCTCTCTTTTTTTTCAAAAAAAGAGGAGCTACTGCTCCTCTTAACGGTAAATTCTAATAGCATTCTCTTTACAATAATCCATCGTCAATTCTTCACGTTCTTCAGACTCATCCAATCCTCTTGATGATACTTTATCAAAGAGAATTTTGATGGTTTGAAGCAGAATTTTCATATCCAACAGTAATGAATAATTCTTGATGTACAGTAAATCAAAGTTCAATTTACTATTGTAGTCAGAAGCATACTTCCCATAAACTTGGGCATAGCCAGTAATCCCCGCACGTACATTGTGACGTAAATAGTAATTCGGGTTTTCCTGATTAAATTGATCAACAAAGAATGGTCGTTCAGGACGTGGTCCGACAATGGACATATCCCCGCGAATAACATTGATTAGTTGTGGCAACTCATCAATACGTAAAGCGCGCAAGTATTTACCAACTGTAGTGACGCGACTGTCGTTACTTGTAGATAAGACTGGACCTGATTTTGCTTCCGCTGTTGCCGACATCGTTCTAAATTTTAAAATCGAGAACTCACGTTGATCTAATGTAATCCGAGTTTGTTTGTAAATCACTGGTCCCGGTGAGGTTGCTTTGACTAAAATTGCTGCAATAAGCATTAAGGGGGAGGTAATCACAAATAGGCAAACAGAGACTAAAATATCGAATAAACGTTTAATAAAATTCTCTTCTGGTTGAATTTCAAAATTTGAGACTTCGATAATACTTTCATCTTCAAAGTTCATCATGTTTGGTTTTAACATAATTAGATTTTCAAAACTTGTATCTAAAAAGATTTTTTTCTTGTGTTTGACAATTAATTGATACAATTTTACTTTTTCGTTCTCATCAACATTACTTGAAATATAAACAATATCGATTTCATCGATAATTTTTTTTAAGTTTTCATAGTAATTACTGACAACAACACTCGTTACTTTATGCTTGTTATTTTTATCAGACATAAAGTTTTGAATTGACCGCATGACTTGATTTTCTTTACCTAGTAAAACAACTTTTCGCTCATTGCTGACCTTTAAGTAAAGATAATAAACAAGAATTCGCCAAAAACTTAGAACAATAATTCCGATTATAAAAGAATATCCTAAAACAGAACGCGGGAACGTAAACCAACGTCCGGCAAATGTCACAATCATAATCGTTAAAGTCATTAAAATTTGACCAATCACCGTGACAAAAATGATGTCACTAATTTTGCGATTATAAAAAATATACGCACCTAACAACAAATTCAAAAAGATAAAAAAGATTGAAATATAAATTGCAGATTTTTCATAAGCCACAAAGTTAAATGATGGTATTGCTCGGCCAAATTTCATTATAAATCCTAAGATGATTGATAAATTATAGAGCAAAACGTCTGCTAAAATAATTACAATCCGTCTTGCATTACTCCATTCACTTTTTGATGTCATTAAAAACTTCCTCTCTTCACTTCCAGTAATTACATTATTTGTAATAACATGCAACCCCTATATTACCATAATGTCAGCGGACAAGAAAGTTCTATAGGATGAAAATTATCTGCGATGTCTTTGGACGCGACTTAATTCTTCAGGTTGGTCCCAGCCCTCTTCGTCAACAGGTGCTATCGGGCGCTCTTCATTGCTAACAGGACTTGTTTGTTTCACTCGTTTTCTTCTTTTAGGTGTCGTTGGTCTTTCATGTCTTCCTCGTTTTTTCTCTGGCCGGAAGTAGAAGGCTAGCCCAAGGAAACTATAAACAATCGGCATCCAATGAGGCGCTAATAAAATATCTTCCATAAATGAATGAATCCAGATTAAAAGGAAGCCTAAAAGTAAACTAACTTGCAAACGATCCAATGTTTTTTTGCGGAAACCAATCAATAAAATCATACTGACTAAAAAACCAAATAAAATCAGATAGCCAATGACACCAAAATTACTTAACGTAAATAGAAAAGCATTATGTGTCCCCAGCGGTTTCCATGAGGCCACAAAAGGCTCCATACCGACTTTAATATGTTGAGGATCAGATAACCATTTAGCAAAAAACTCATGCCAAATTCGTTCTCTTCCTGTAAATAAATCCACAGTATCCGATTCCGCACATAAGTAAAATAACAATGGTCCCAATGCAGCTACTCCGACAAAACCAAACAGCCAAACTTTCGAACGTTGCAAGAAACGTTTTGGTAAAAGATTATCCACCAGAATAAAACCAACTAAAATGGCAAAAGAGGTTTTTGATTGACTGACCCATGTACCTAAAACACCACCAATGTATACAGGTAAAAGCAGCAGGTTAAAAACCTTATTTCTATATGCTTTGATCAAACTACTGGCCATCATTGTTGAAAACATCAATGTTGCACCAATCGTATTGGTATTAATCCAAATACTTTCTAGTTTATTTGATTCTTTAAAAATTTCGTCTGCTGGAATCAACTGTGGCAACTCCACGGACATCCGATACAAAGTCGCACTCAAAGCAACTAAAGAGACAATTAATAAAAGCGTTTGATCCATACGGTCAAAGACACAAACTTTAAAACAAAGGACCAACAAAATAATTAAAGGAATCATTGTATCTGTTTGCATCGTGCTATGACGGATTGATTCCGTAAAGTGAAACAAGAGCCAGGTGGCTAGCGCCAACGCTACGGTCAGCCAGTCAATAAATTTTAATTTCGTACAATTTAATAGCAGTACAAGTATTACTGCTATTAATAATAAAATTGAACTATTGGCATACATATATTTTGTGACTGGCGCATCAATTCCTACGACCCACATCGTATACGAGCCGATCATTGTAACTAATAAAATAAGTCGACCGATTCTATTCAATACTTTTCCCATATTCAAACCTCATTCCATGAATGAATCACTAGTCGTTTATTCGATAAATATATGCCCCGTTCTGATCAGGTCCATATAATTTTTCAAAATGAATCGTTGGTGTGTCTAACGGTTCTAATGGTTTATAAACGACCGCATATTTAATCCCATATTCTTTTAATTTTTCTGGAGATAAACGAGCAATAATCGCATCTTTTTGCATCAACTCTAAAACAGGGGTCTGATTTCCTACTTCAACATTGATGTGCGCATAGCGATTATAAATAAATGTGTCTTTTCCTTTTGGATCTAATGGTTTCCAAGCCTCTAAGTCAGGTGTAAAAGCAACACCGTTAAATGTATGCACACCTAACATTGGCAAATAGCCATACATCAAGCGTTCGCCCACCCACAATTGGTTGGGGTCTTTTTTGTTAATTTCTTCCACTTCTACCGCTAATTTTTTTCCATAGACAGCAGAAACGCCTCGAGAAATTGGATTAACAAAGGCACCAGAAACCATAATGATTCCTAATAAGACAAGGACAAATAACGTGCGCCAACGTTTAAATAAAGCAACAATTAAAACGGTAGCGACAACTAAGACACCAATGATGTCCATTCGTGTAACGTATAACCGTAAATTGCCCGTATATAAAACAAAGAAATACAGAACAACATTTAATCCTAGCGCCCCTAACCAGGCCATCATTGGAATTTTTGCTTGGCGATTCCATAAATAATCGATGAACCATAAACTCAACAACACAGCGGCAAACCCGAAGGATAACATCGCCCGTTGTTCTGGCACATAAGACCACAATGTCAACTTAGCAAAAATTGTTGGAAATTGCACGCTCATCCAAACTAAGTTAAATAAACAATACACGAATAAGACAAAACCGTAAATGTTTTCTTTGATTTTTTTATAAAAAATAAATGGTGAGAGCGGCAAAATAACAAAAAATAATTGATAAAAACTACTGATTTCCGAATTATTTGAATATGGAACATCTTGAAACGGCATTTTCCAATTTGTTAAAAATAACAAAATATCGCGTTTAGGCATATCGCCACCTAAACTTACCCGTTTTCCTGGATAAGCGGTATCCATTACTGCTTTTAAGGAATCCAATGAGCCATATAGCGATCCGCCAACAATAATCGCCGTCATCAAGAGTGCACCACCTATCAGGACCCCATCCCACTTATCCAACTTAATTTTTTTACGAAATTCTAAAAAGAATAAAATTAAAAATAATAAAATCAAATAACCAAGTGGTACTTGTAGCGCAGGATAAATAACTAAAACAAATCCTGAGGCCATAATAACAGCCGTTATCGCACAAATGACACGACGTCGAACACTACTATGATAATAGAAATAATTATAAATTCCCACTAAAAAACCTAAGCCAAAAAATACTAAATCTCCAACTGGCGAGACAAACCACCATTGAAGGGCCGAAGAAAACGGAATCCAAACACTTGCTAACAAAGCTAAATATTTATTCCGCCGTGTGACGATCAAACCAATTTCAAAAGAGAATAAAATCAAACCAATTAATTTAAGATTCCAATACCAAGATAAGCCATATTCTTTACCTAGTAGCACGTAGCCCCAAGTAAAAGGTTTCGCTAACGTGGCCAAATTCCACGCTGGCGAATTATAGCCTACCACCATGTCTTGACCATTTAACGTAATCACATCATTATGTGTTTTCAAACCCGTTTGTGTTTGCGACAGACTAAATGGGGTTTGAACGAGCCATTCATCCGAACGAACACCTCTTGGTTCACCAGCAATTAATGAACTTTTTTGGCCATCCGCATATTCAGAAACATACGCATCCCACATGTTTAATGAACTACCATGGACTTTAAAGGCGACCAGTAAAATAAAAATGACTGCCGCTAGCAGATAGCGCCAGCGTAACAAATGATCAACCAAGCGAGCGCTCTGCTCAGCTTGGTTGCGTAATGGTTGTTTTTCTTTTCTTGTAGTTAGTTGTTGTTCCATCTTTTCGCTCCATTTCGTCATCCGCAATTGCATCTAGTCAATTCGTAATGAAAAGTTGGGAATATCCCTTGTCAGATTAGGATTATAAAATGGATCATTTTCAATTAAAGGTCCCCATTTTTCTTCCATCATCACTTTTTCTTGTTCAAAACGTTTTTTCTTTTTGCCTTTATCATCATATCCACGAGTTTGAGATTCAAAATGATAAAGCTCTGCTTCATGAAGCCAAACATTGTCACGTCCTAAAGCTTGGACTTTCAGGCATAAATCAACATCATTGAAAGCTACGGTAAACGCTTCTTCAAAACCACCAACTGCATCAAAATCTGCTTTTTTCATAAGTAAGCACGCGGCAGTTACTGCTGAATAATTAACATTAATAGCTAACCGACCAAAATAGCCTAAGTCACCATGGGGATAACCATAATGACCATGTCCAGCAACACCACCTAATCCTAAAATAACGCCTGCGTGTTGGACCGTATTATTTGGATACAATAATTTCGCACCTACACAGCCAATCCGTTCTTGCTGAGCAAATGAAACCATCAAAGTTAACCAATTCTCTGTAATCACTTCGGTATCATTATTTAAAAATAATAAATACTCTCCGTGCGCTTTTTTCGCTGCACGATTGTTAATAGTTGAGAAATTGAATGGAATATCGATTGATTCAACGAAAAAGCGGCCAGGTAATTGTTGTTCAAATTCTGCATACAATTCGTGCATTTTTGGATCTGTACTTCCATTATCAGCCATAATAATCTCGTAATTTTGGTAGGTTGTTTTTTCAATAATCGATGAAACACAACGTTGTACGTCTTTATAGCCATTTTTAGTTGGAATAATAATTGAGACTAACTTGTCGGATTTAATGTCATAATAAACATCGTATAAGCCATTCGCCGCCCCATGCGTTGCACGACCATTAATACCTCGACGAACGAGCGCATCTTGCACGGCTCTTAGCCCCGCTTCAAAAGCATAACCTTTTGAGCCCTGATCCACCGCTGTTGAGGTTGGTAGCATCCGCCAATAGTAAAGAACTTTTGGAATATGTTTGATGCGTTCTTTTGTCGTTTTTTCAGTAAATCTTAAGACTAAATCGTAGTCTTGAGAACCTTCGTAACCTTTTCGAAAGCCGCCAATTTCTTCTAGAATACTCCGACGATACACGCCTAAATGCGAAATGTAATTCGTTCCTAAAAGTAAATCAGGTGACCAATCTGGTTTAAAGGCTGGATCAGAACGATTTCCATCCATGTCAATCTTATCTTCATCACTATAAATTAAATCCAGTTCTGGGTTTTCATTCAGCACTTTAACCACTTCATAAAAAGCATTGATCGCTAATTCATCATCGTTGTCTAGTAAGGCGACAAATTCTCCGGTAGCAATCGCTAAAGCAGAGTTGGTCGCTTCGGAAATATGACCATTTTGTTCACGAAAGACGACCCGAATTCGCTCATCCAATTGTTGGTACTCTGTTAAAATCTTTTTGACATTGGGATCTGTTGAGGCGTCATCGGCCATACATAATTCCCAATTAGTATAGACTTGATTCAAAATAGAATCAATGCACAACCGAAGCCATTTTTCTTCAACATTATACACTGGCATCGCAATGGAAATTTTAGGTTGATAATGAAATGTTGCGATTTCTTGCGTCATCGCTTCTATGTCTAGTACTTCATTTCTAGCTAACCAGTTAGGATACGAAGCTTGATTTCTTAGTTTCTCAATTTTCGCTCGTTGAATGGTATGAGAAATACCATTTTTAGCCATATACTTAAATCCTTTTTTGGCTTTTATCCAGAGACGAGTCACTTTATCTTCTGTCCCTGGAATCACTGGATATTTTTTATTCAAGGGAAAATCCACTGTTACAACATGTGCTGATGATTGAAAATGAAAAGGGAGTATTTTTTTTTGTTTAATTCCTTCAAGTGTAACAACAAAGCCAGCTTCAATCGCAGGCTCTGTTTGATAAATTTGATTAACATCTTCACGTAAAACGCGCTGAATGTTATAAGCGGACACTTGGTTTTCATTATTAATTGTGAAAGTTGGGCTTTCTTTAGTGATTGTATCCAACGCCCAACCTGTAATGGTTAAATTATTTGTTGTTTTGTCGCGATAGATACTATCAAAGATCACCTTAATGTCTTCATTCATGTGCATTCTCCTTATAGATGTTTCGGATTTCGGTAGGGATCAACTAAAGCTTCCACGGTCCATTTTTCCGCAAATTCTTTATAAGATCCTTTTTTATCATGGTTTTGCATTTTTTCGTCTGCTTTCAAAATTGCATAGGACACATATACATTTCGTTTACCAGCGCTAGCAAATTGTAACGATAAATCGACACCCATCCACTCTTTTCCTAAGTTTTCGTTAATTCCTTCTAAATTTAGGTAAAGTTGTTTGTTGAATAGTAAGCAGTCTTCAGTTGCTGCTTGAATATTTCTTGGTAAAGCAATTCTGTAATAGTAACCTAAGCTTTTACCAGGGGTGCCTTTTTCGGGATAAAGTAATCGACCTTTGTCTGTATCAACTGATACTCCCACCGTTTCCACGCGATAGCGTGCGTCAACTACGCGGCCAGTCACTAAACCAGAGGTCTCTTGTTGACCAATGTTCATTAACTCTTTTAACCAATCATTTTTCGTTGGTACCAATCCAGCATTTAATAAAGCCACATATTCTCCCTTAGCAGCTTGAATCATGCCATGACGAGTTTCTGTTGAAACATAACGAAGACGGTCATTTTGGATATTTATTTGATTCTCGAAGCGTGCAGGCAATAGAATTTCATAATTTGTATAGGCAGTTTTTTCTAATAATTGACGTAAGTAACTACTCATATTCTCTGTATCATTCGTAATAATCAATGATACCATCGGCACATGATCATAAAGATAGTTAATTTTATAGGAACCATAAAATTCGGCAATCTCTACTTGTGCTTTTAAGCCACGGCGTTCCATTGCCGCTTGGACCGCTTTTTGACCAGCTACATAGGCGTAACCTTTGCTTTCAGGGTTTAGAGCAGTCGATGATTCAATGGCACGCCAATGATACATCATACCAGGAATATGCTTGATTTTCGTTGCTTGTTCCGTTGCTCGCAATACGAAATCATAGTCTTGAGCGCCGTTATATGCTGAGTTCAATCCGCCTACTTTTTCTAATAAATCACGTTTCACAACAACAAAGTGTGTAATGTAATTATGGTTTAAAATCAGTTCTGGATTCCAGTCCGATTTGTAAAACGCGTTGAAGCGACGACCATTTTCTGTAATTTTATCTTCATCAGTATAAAGAAAATCAATCATTGGGTCTGTATTTAAAGCTTTGACCACTTCATATAATGCTTGTGGCGCTAATTCATCATCGTTATCCATGAAACCAACAAAATCGCCAGTAGCAATCGACAAAGCTGAGTTAGTTGCTTCTGAAATATGTCCGTTTTCTTCGCGATAAATAACTTTGATTCGTTGATCTAGTTCTTTATATTTTTCTAGCATTGGCTTAATATGTTCGCTTGGCGATGCATCATCTGCTAAACATAACTCCCAATTTTCATAGTACTGATTTTGTAAAGAAGAAACGCACGCTGCAAGCCATTTTTCTTCGACATTATAAACAGGCACAGCGACAGAAATTTTAGGCTGAAATTGGAACGTTTTAATTTCCGCTAAAACTGCTTCCACGTCAACAGGGGCTTCTGCTTTTTCTTGTCGTTTAAAGTACCACTTCACTGAGCCCATCAAACCACGTGTCTGAATCGAACGCCATGCTCGATCAAATTTCGTACCTGGTTGAACCATGTTTGGACGCTCCACCACGTATTGAACCTTCTGACCTGATTTGGTGTCAATGTTTAACGTGTAGGCTGGTAAATCTTCTGGATCTTTAATCGTAATGACAAAACCATAATCTTGATCACCTTCTAATTCAAACATATCAATAACATCACGACGATATTCTGTTTCCACGGTATAAGTGACTGATTCACTAGCTTCTGCAATGCTGAATCTTAACGGATAATTTGTTTGTTTGTCATACGCCCACCCTCTGATAACAGAAACGTTATTTTCTACATCGCGAGCAATATCATCGATGGTTAAATTAATCATTTTATCAAATTTAGTTAACGTGATTCGTTTATATTTTCCAGTAGGCATAGGGGCAGTCTCCGTCTGTTTATTCATTTCTTCTAAAAATTGATTTCTTTCATCTAACAGTGCATGAATAAAGGTATTTTCACGTTCTGAATAGTTGCCTTCAAAGAAATAATCAATGGCTACTGTCAGGTATTTGCCTGCCATTTGTGCCTCGGTTACTTCGATTACAGGTACTTGTGTATCTAAGAAATAATAGATATCCTCTTGTACCAGAAAAGCATTCGTGGCTGCGACTGGGACTGTCTCCCCGTCTATCGTCATGGATAATTTGACAATTGCCCCTGTTAAACTTGGGAATAATTTTATCAGTTGGACGTCTTCTGGTATCTTTAGTTGGAACCGTTTTGTTTCAGGTTTTTGTAAATCAACTGGTTGATCCAACTCAGTCTCTTTTTCTTCGCCGCAATTAATTAAAATATGAACGTTTTTTTCATTGTATGAATTTACTGGTGTCACTCGCTCTGGCTGTTCTACTGGTTCAGCAGTCAAGGCAAAAAAGTACTGATACACTTCGCCAAAGGGACGCGCTTTAAAAGCTGCTTGTACTTCTACAGGTAACGCTTCATACGTCGTAGGAATTTCGTTGTAGCCAACTTGATTAAATGTAAAATCTTCTTTGGCAATGTATAAACCAACTTCTGCAAAAACTTTTTCAAATCCTTCTTGTAAATAGAATGATTTATGCGTAGCATCCAACAGCCCAGTTTCATTCCATGTTAAACGATTATTAAATAAATCAATTAAGACCGAATTATGCGCCAAATTAGGGAAAGTGATTAAGATTTGACCACCTGGTTTTAAAAATGGTTTGACTTTTGCTAAGGCGCTTTGAGGATTCATTAAATGTTCCAACACATCTGCAAAAACGATATAATCAAACGTCTTACCAGCAAAGTATTCGACCCAATCATTTTCATCAATATTGCCATAAAAGGCATCTGTTGAAAATTGACTGACATGATCATAAAGTTCTTTGTCTAATTCAACAATTGAGACCTGGCACTTTTTTTCTTCCATCAAATAGCTAGTCATTCGCCCATTACCTGGACCAAATTCCAAGACATCACTATTTTCTTTGATTTGTGCTACGATTTTCCCAACACTGGTACTCTCGTCTGTTTCCATTTCAAAATCATACTTCATCTTTTGTCGTATCCTTCCATTTATGATCTAAGATGACAATTCCTTCTCCGGCATAACGACCGGTAATAAACATCGTCACGTATTTTGTTTTGTAGACTAATGGGACTGTTGCATGTTCCTCAAAGAAAGCAATATCAAAATAATATTCACCTGTTAATAATGACATTTTTTCATATTCTAAATAAAAAACATTCCGTCCTTTTTTCCAAGGAATTTGCACGCCATCTAACAACGTATTTAAGCCACAGACATAATGATTGTCCACTGTTCGAATAGCGACCCCACAAACAGGCTTCTTAATTTGGTCATTTTTGACAGTATATTCAATTTTTACAATCACTTTTTCATCTTGCGTTACCATTTCTAATGGTTCATAATCCGCATTTAAAAGTTCCGCATGATCCACTTCAATAATATCTGGTGTTGGGGTTTCATCTTTCATGGTCGCTTCGCGGTCAACCGTTTTAATTGATTTCTTTTTCAAAAAGTTTTCGTAGTTGGTCGTCACGTCCATCGTATCTCCATATTCAACGACTTTCCCGTGTTGCAACCAAAAAGTTCTGTCACAAAAACGACGAATGGAGTTTACATCGTGAGAAACAAATAAAATTGTTTTACCAGAATTTTTAATTTCCGTAAATTTTTCCATACATTTTAATTGAAACTCTAAATCCCCGACAGCCAACGCTTCATCGACAATTAAAATATCGGGATCCACGTTAATAGCTACCGCAAAAGCCAAGCGGACAAACATACCACTAGAGTATGTCTTAACTGGTTGATACAAATGATCGCCGATGTCAGCAAAATCAATGACATCTTGGACACGCTCTTCCATCTCTTCTCGGGAAAAACCCAAGACCATTCCATTTAAGAAAATATTTTCATATCCTGAATATTCAGGGTTAAAACCTGAACCTAATTCAAGCAACGCTGAAATTTTCCCATTAATCACCATGGACCCGGAGGTTGGCGTTAATACTCCTGTAATAATTTTTAACATGGTTGATTTTCCAGAACCATTTTCGCCGACAAAGCCAATCATCTCGCCTTTTTTAATTTGCATCGTGACATCGTCTAACGCATAAAACAAATCGTGGTAGGATTTTTTGGTTGGACTAAGCGCTTCTTTAAACCGATCGGACGGCTTTTTATACATGTTGTATGTTTTGGTAATATGTTGGATATCGATTGCATATTCTGACATGTCGTTCTCTCCTTATAGTACATCTGAAAAATGTGGTTTTAAGCGTCTAAACACGGTTGAGCCAATTAATAGTAAAACAATAGTAACTCCCCAGAAATATAAGCTATATTGCCAATGTTCCCAGAACCATGCACCGCCTAAATAAGATTCGCGGTATCCTTGAACAATATAATATAATGGATTGATTTTTAAGATTGTCGCAATCATTCCAGTTGGTTGCCATAAAATTGGTAATGTCCACATAACTGTTTGCATAATGATATTGATAAATTGCATAATATCAGGTAAAAATGGTTGTGTTGAAGCAGTAATCCACGTAATTGCTGTTAAAAAGACTAATAAACAAGCTAAGTAGTAAATTAATTGCAAACTGTACAGACTTGGGTAATAACCGTTAGCTGTAGTAATTACAAAACCAATTAGAATGAAAAACAAGTGGGTGTACAAGTTCGATAAAATTTTAGATGTTGGTAAAATTTGTACATTAAACACGACTTTTTTAACTAAATAACTATATTCACGAAACACATTCGTGGCTGATAATAACGAATCTGAAAAGAAGAACCAAGGTACCATCCCTGTTACTAAATAGACAATGAATGGCATATTGTCGCCAGCTCTAGAACGAAGGCCTACAGAAAAGACAAACCAATACGTCAAAACAGTTACTAATGGCGTTAAAAACGCCCAGACAATTCCTAGTGCTGAACCAGCATACTTGGCCTTAAAATCATTAAATGAAAATTGTAATAACAATTTTTTGTTCTGAAAAATATTCTTGAAAATTGAAAATGTTTCTTTAAACATATACTTATTCCTTCCGTAATAAACTATTTTTATCTAAAATTTTTGGATACAAAAATGCCATTTTAAACAACATTTCTATTTTATCGATAAACGCCTAGCTTTTCAATAGTAGACCCCTTTTTATAAAGAAAAATTTAACTGATTTAGCTATATTAAAAAATCTTGTCCAATTTTTAGGAGATTATGCTACAATAATGGAGGTCTTGCATTTTTTTGCACGGAAACTATTTTTGAGAGAAGGGAAATTATGGTTCTTTTTATTATTTACGTATTTCTGTCTTCTGCTGGTCTGGTCTTATTTAAACTAGGTTCTAGCAGTTTGAACATCCAACTCCAACAAACAATTTTTTCAATGAATATCTCACTTATATCTTTATTAGGTTTATTTTGTTATTTAATTAGTTTTATTTTATGGATGTTAATTATTAGTCGTTCCGATGTTTCTTACATTGTTCCTTTAGGCGTTGCCTGTACAAACATCGCTATTTTAATTGCTTCAAATCTTATTCTAAAAGAGACAATCACAACGAATGCCCTTATTGGTGCTGTGGTTATTATTGTCGGCATTGTGATTATGAATCTTAAATAAAAAAGATCGCTATTCATTGAGCTGACCCTTAAAAATTAGACTTTCAGGTCCAACTTTTAAGGGTCACTACACATTAGCGATCTTTTTTATTTTCTTCAGATTTCATGATAGATAATTCTTGCAATAATGTTTTAATGCGATTTTCGTGTTTTGAAATCAACACAGAATTTTTAATTTCCATGATTAAAAGGACAATCACCGCAGCTGATAATAAGAAGTTTGATGTTGTTTCAAACCCAAAGGCCATTGCTAACCATTCTGCCACATGCGGGAAAATAGCAAAAATAATTAAGACAATTGAGATTAATAACCAAATCAAAGCATTTTTTAGGAGAAAAATATTTTTATTAATCCCTCGAATAATGTATAAGAAAAAGCCAATTGCAAATAAAAATAAAGCTAGCCATAACACGGTTGGTAGCATTAATCTCCCTCCTTCATAAAGGCAGCAATCAGAATTGCTGAGCCGACTTCCAGCATATACTTCACAGAAGCCAAGGCACGAATCGAAGAAACACCACCAAGCCGTTCCATCATATTGACAGGTCTTTCAACAATCACAAAGCGTTTTTTAATTAAGTGAACAATCGATTCTGGCTCGGGATAATTTGTCGGATAACGCTTTGCAAAAAAAGCAATCACTTTCCGATTTCCCGCTCGATAACCAGAAGTCACATCATAAATTGTTTTACCAGAAGCCATTCGAATGCAAAAAGATAACAAACGAATACCAAAACGGCGCATTTTCGTACTTTGAAAAGCCGCTTCGTTTCCAGGAATGAAACGAGAGCCAATCGAAAAATCACATTTACCCTCTGCTAATGGTTCCAGTAAAATAGGTAAACTATTGATATCATGTTGACCATCACCATCAAACTGAACCGCCACATCATACTCATTTTCTAAGGCATATTTATAGCCGGTCTGTACCGCCCCGCCAATACCTAAATTCAACACTAAATGAATGGCATTAATTTGGTTGACTTCTAAAATTTGTTTGGTTCCATCTGTCGAGCCATCATTAATTACCACATAATCCAATTCATGTTGAAAATGCGTAACTTCCTGTTTAAATGTTTCAATGGAAGCAATCGTCCGCAAAATGTTTTCTTCCTCATTGTAAGCAGGAATGATTAAAAGTACCTTCATAAAGAGAAACACCTTTCCACTTTTTCTCTAACAAAACCCCTCACTTACACAAAACAATTTATTGTTGAACATTTTCTAACATTTGTGCTAAGGCTTCTTGCCAAGTAGGAATTTTAAAGCCTAACGCTTCTGTTTTACTTAAATCCATGACAGAATATTGTGGTCTTTGCGCCTTTTGTGGAAATTGAGTTGAATCCACTGGCAGTACTTCCACTTCAGTATCTTTTAAAATTTCTTTAGCAAACTGATACCAGCTACAGCTGTTTTCATTAGACAAATGATAAACACCAAATGGCGCTTTTTCTGCAATAACAAATGCCATAAATTCGGCTAACGTTCTTGTCCAAGTTGGGCGGCCAAACTGATCGTCCACTACCGTTAGTTGGTCTCTTGTTTCCGCTAATTTTTGCATGGTAAAGACAAAGTTATGACCGTATTGACCAAATACCCATGATGTTCGAATAATATAATAGTCGTCCAGGATTTCTTGTACCGCTTGTTCACCTAATAACTTCGTCCGACCATACTCATTTAAAGGATTCGGTTGATCATCAATCGCATAGACGCCTTCTTTTTTAGTTCCATCAAAAATATAATCTGTACTTACATAAACAAGTGTCGCCCCCACTGCTTTAGCAGCTTCTGCAACATGACGTGTGCCATCTACATTCACTTTTTCATCTAATTCCTTGCCTTCGTCTTCTGCTTTATCAACAGCTGTATAAGCAGCACAATGATAAATGACGCTTGGTTGAATTTCTTTCACTTTTGCCAACGTACTATCCGCATCAGTAATATCTAATTCTGTGGAATCCGTTGAAACATACTCAATTCCTTGTTCGTCTAATAGGTGACGTAATTCTGTGCCCAATTGGCCATTTCCACCAGTAATTAAAATCATTTTTTTCGCTCCTTCTTGAAAAAAAGGCAGGGCAAAGTAGCTTTTGTACTTTGCCATCGCCTTTCGACTGTTATCTCACATGTCAGAAAAAATTACTGACCATTTTGTGCATATTTTGCTTCAACAGCTTCTTTATCTGCACGCCACCAGTCTTCATTTTCTGTATACCACTTGATGGTTTCTGCCAAGCCTTCACGGAAATTCGTGAATTCTGGTTCCCAACCTAATTCTTCGCGTAATCTGGTTGAATCAATCGCATAACGTAAGTCATGTCCTGCACGATCGTTGACATGCTCATAGGCATCAACAGGTTGTCCCATTAATTCTAAAATTAATTCCATCACTGTTTTATTGTCTTCTTCACCATCGGCTCCGATTAAATATGTTTCGCCAATTTGACCTTTTGTTAAAATTGCCCAAACAGCCGAAGAATGGTCGTTTGTATGAATCCAGTCACGAACATTTTTACCAGCACCATAAAGTTTTGGTGTAATGCCACTTAAGACATTGGTAATTTGACGGGGAATAAATTTTTCAATATGTTGATATGGACCATAGTTATTTGAACAATTTGAAATTGTTGCTTGTAAGTTAAAAGAACGAACCCATGCTTTGACTAACAAGTCAGATCCTGCTTTTGTTGAAGAATAAGGACTTGAAGGATTGTAAGGCGTTTCGGCAGTGAATTTTTCCCCTTCGCCTTCTCCATGTCCTGGTAAATCTTCTCTTAAAGGTAAATCGCCATAAACTTCATCAGTCGATACATGGTGGTAACGAACATTGTTTTTACGGCAAGCTTCGATCAATGTGTACGTCCCAATCAGATTGGTTTGTACAAATGGGAATGGGTCGTTTAATGAGTTGTCGTTATGCGATTCAGCAGCATAGTGAACAACCGCATCTGTTTCAGCGACTAAACGATTAACTAATTCAGCATCAGCGATATCTCCTACGACTAATTCCACGCGATCACTTGGTAGACCTTCAAGATTTTTTTCATTTCCTGCATACGTTAATTTATCTAATACAGTTACATGAACTTCTGGATGATTCTTTACAACATAATGAACAAAATTTGAGCCGATAAAACCAGCTCCACCTGTTACGATGATTTTTTTCATAATTGAAACTCTCCTACTTTTTTCTTAAATTTCGCCATAGATAAACGGATTTTCCGCTTCAAATTCTTTTAAGGTTGGATGTTTTTGATCCTTTTCTGACGTAATCGCTTTTTCTGGCGCAATTGGCCAATCAATAGCTAACGCTGGATCGTTAAAAGCAATACCGCCGTCTGCTGCCGCATTGTAGTAATTATCACACTTGTACATAAAGTTCACGTTCGGTGTCAAAGTGACAAAACCATGGGCAAAACCTTTTGGTACTAAAAGTTGACGGTGATTATGTTCTGATAAAATGTAGCCTTCCCATTGGCCATAGGTTGGACTCCCTTTACGAATATCAACAATCACATCTAATACCGCACCTGTTACAACACGAATTAGTTTTGTTTGCGCAGCTTCGCCTTTTTGAAAATGCAATCCACGCAAGACACCTGCTTCTGTTGATAATGAATGATTATCTTGGACAAAGTCAAAGTCTAATCCATGTTCTGCAAATTTAGCTTTGGAATAACTTTCTGTAAAAAAGCCACGATGATCACCGAAAACATCCATTTCGATAATTTTGACATCTTGTAATTTTGTATCAATAACTTTCACGTTTCTTCGCTCCTATTCTGCTGCTAAACGTAGCAAGTATTGGCCGTAGCCATTTTTCTTCAATGGTTGTGCCAATTCTACCAATTGTTCTTTTGTAATATAGCCCATTCGATAAGCAATTTCTTCCAAACAAGCGACTTTTAAATTTTGACGTTTTTCAATTGTTTCAATAAATGTTGACGCTTCTAATAAGGATTCGTGTGTGCCTGTATCTAACCAAGCAAAGCCACGGCCCATTACCTCAACAGAAAGTTTATTTTTTTCAAGGTAGACTTTATTAACGTCTGTTATTTCTAATTCCCCACGTTCTGAAGGTTTGATCCCCTTCGCAATTTCAACCACTTCATTGTCGTAAAAATACAAACCTGTCACTGCGTAATTTGACTTCGGTTGTGCTGGTTTTTCTTCAATAGAAAGCGCCCGCATCTCTTCATCAAATTCTACCACGCCGAAACGCTCTGGATCATTTACATGGTAACCAAAGACTGTTGCCCCTGACTCTTTAGAAGCCGCTCGTTGCAACATTTTTGATAAGCCACCACCATAATAAATATTGTCCCCTAAAACTAAGCAGACACTATCATCACCAATAAATTCTTCACCAATAATAAATGCTTGCGCCAAACCATCTGGGCTTTCTTGCACCGCGTATTCGATATGAATGCCTAAATCATGGCCATCGCCGAATAAGCTTTCAAAACGTGGTGTATCTTCTGGTGTAGAGATAATCAAAATTTCATTAATTCCCGCCAACATTAACGTTGACATTGGGTAATAAATCATTGGTTTGTCGTAAATTGGCATTAATTGTTTTGATGTTGCTTTTGTTAACGGATATAAGCGTGTCCCGCTTCCGCCTGCTAAAATAATTCCTTTCATGAACAATCTCCTTAAATAACTTCTATTTTTAGTTTCTATAAAACCAAATATCCTTCCCTATTATCGCATTAAGCATAGGGTTTGTCATGTTTTTTACGTAAATTTTACAAATCTGTAAAAGTTTAGCGCTGTTCCTTTAAACGCTGATGTAAAGCTTTTAATAAATTCACACGCCAATTTAATTTTTGTTGGAAACTTGTTTTGGTAATAATGGGGCTGACATTCGCTCCATGTCTTCGGTAAAGCACTAATGGTTCTTTAATGAGACCCGTTTGCTTCTTCCGTGCAGCTAATAAGCCAATCCACATATCATGCATAGGAACTTCTGGCGGAATGGGTAAAATGACGTTTTTCATTTCTTGACGAAAGGCCATACCTGCCCCAATATAGCCACTTTTTATCGCATTTCGCCAAAACCCTGGTTTGACTTTTCGAAACTTAAAATAAGAGGGATTGGTAACTTGTAAATCCGCATCAACAATTTTCAAGTCACTAATAACCACTTGGATGTCAGGGTGCGCTTCAAAATATTCTGTCACCGTCGTTACTTTATTTGGCAACCAAACATCATCTTGATCTGCTAAAAATATTACTTCGCCTTTCGTATGCGTAAGCGCAAATGCAAAATTAGCAATCACTCCTTGCCCTGGACCTTGTAACAATTGAATTTGGGGATAATTCGCTGCATACGTCCTCAAAATTTCCAACGTATGATCAGTAGAACCATCATCTGAAATAATTAGTTCATCTTCTTCACTGACTTGTAAAAGAATACTATCTAATTGTTCCGCGAGATATTTTTCTCCATTATATGTCGCAATACAAACTGAGATCATAGATTATCCTTTCATTAACTTGAGAAATTCTGCCAATGTTTGCCGCCAAATTTGGCGATTTTTGACAGTTAAAAATTGCTTACTACTGCGTAAAAATAAATGGCGTCGATGATGGGAAAACTTTTCTTGATCATATCGACGATAAAATAACGTTTCTGCTTCAATAATAGAGCGATAACGTTGAGGACTCATTGTACGATAATCTAAAACAGACAATTCTTGTTTTAGGTGGATTGGTAAGACTTCAATCTTTTTATTGGCTTGATTTAATTGATAAAAGAACCAATGGTCTAAATAGTCCAAAGGAAATTCTTCCGAAAATCCTTCCAACCAGCGTAGCGTTTCTGCCGTAATAACTGTACCAGAATTGATAGCCATCAACGGTTGGTTGGCTATCCCTGCTGTTGGCTTTGCTCCTTTAAGCCCAACGTATTGATCACTATATACTGGCGAAATTTGTTGTCCATTTGCTTCTACAATTGGAACATAGACTGCCACAGTCGGATCTAATGGCATGATGATCAACGTATCAAAATAAGAGGCTGGCACTTCTGTGTCTTGGTCAAGGAGCAACAATAATTCACATTGATTCGCTTGACTAAAAGCAATCGCTTCATTATAAGCGGTCGCTAGTCCTGGATTATCAGGATTATGTCGATAAGTAACATTTGGTTGTAAAAATAATGCATCTTCTTGAGGAAGTGGACTGTTGTCATAAATAAATAAGTGCAATTGGGGGTGGTCTACCACTTCTTTTAATAACAAATAATTCGGCGTATCAGCCATTTTCATTTGATATAAGACGATGACTACCGCTAATCTTTGACTCATTAAAAGAACCTCCAGCCCCATTTGTTAAAAAATTTCCCCATTGATTGCATAAAGATTTTAAACAATTTTCGACTTTTATGGGCGCCCTTTTCATACATGTGAACAACCGTTTCAAAAGGCGTATAGAGAATCCGATAGCCTGCTTTGCCAAAGCGTAAACATAAATCGTTGTCTTCAAAGTACATGAAGAAACGTTCATCGAACCCACCAATTTCAACGAATTTTTCACGATCAATCAACATAAAACAGCCTGAGCCCATTTTAATATCCGTTGTTTCTGTATCCGACAAATCGCGACATTCATAAATACTCAAACGTTTATCAAAAATTTTCTTTACAAATTGAAAGGGAATAAAACGTAACATATAATCGAAGACATCTAATTTTTGACGAACTAAATATTGCGTCGTGCCATCTTCATTTAACACTTTAGGGCTAACGACTGCAATGTTCTTATCTATTTTGATACGGTCTAATAAACGATCAAGCACGTCTTTAGTAACCAACACATCGGGATTAAAAATAATTGCATACTTTGTCGAAGCATTGAATAACACTTGATTATGACCATGACCAAACCCTTGATTTTCTTCAGCGCGATGGATAGTAATAAATGGTTCATATGTTGTTAATTTTTCAAGATACGCTGTTTCAGAATGATTGTCATAGATATGAATATCATAGATACTATCAGTACCTAGTTCGGCTTTTAATTGGTCTAGTACATTAAAAATGTAACGACTATTATAAGTGACAATCGAGATTGTTACCATTTCTTGCATGCTCATTTCTCCTTACTACTGAAACATCGTCTTAAAAAAAAGCATATGTTTCACACATATACTTTTTTAAGTTTAATGGAATTATATCATAGGTTTACGCTCTCGCAAAGCAACCTAAAGATTTCTTTACTTTCTCTTAGAATGCTTGCCAAGTCGCTTTTTCATTTGCTCCTGACGATATTCACGATTCCCTAAAATCCGTAACAAATACATCAACGGTTGATGCCCTTCGCCAACTAGACCGATTAGTTCAATGAATAGTTCTAAGCCAATTAAACAAAAGACAATTAATAAAATTGATGCTACTGTACTTGAATAGCTGAACAATAAAGAGACAAAGGAAAAAACTAACGCTAATGCATAAATAGTCATGACCGCCCCTTTATGGGTAAAACCTAAAGATAACAAGCGGTGATGTAAATGCATTTTATCTGCTGAGGAAATGGGCTTCTTGTTCAATAGCCGTCGAATAATTGCATAAACCGTATCCGTAATTGGCACACCTAAAATCACCATTGGCGTAATTACCGTAATAAACGTAGCATTTTTCAAGCCCTGTAACGACATTACTGCAATCATAAACCCGAGGAATAACGCCCCGGTATCTCCTAGAAATATTTTAGCCGGATAAAAATTGTATGGGAAAAATCCCGCAATGCTCGCAACTAAAATAAAAATAACAATTGGGATATAGACCGTTTTAGCATGTAGGAAAAAATACCCTGTAATACCAATCGTGGTTAATCCAATAATGGATACGCCTGATGCTAAACCATCCAAACCATCAATTAAATTTACTGCATTCGTAATCGCTAAAATCCACAATAAAGTTAGTGGTAAACTAAACCAGCGCAAATCAATCATTCCAACAACTGGCAACGTCACAAAATCTATCCGAATTCCAGCAACAAAATAAATAACTAATGCTGCTAACAAAATACCGATTGTTTTTTTCATTGGAGTAATCTCTTTAATATCATCAATGAGGCCTGTCAAAACAACCATTCCACCAGCCAAAATAATCGGCCAAATATAATCTTGTGGGATAATCGAACGAAAAATCAATAAACATGAACTAGCAAAAGCAATGTAGATTGCAAGTCCTCCTGCTGTAGGCATATTTTTGGTATTGATTCGTCGCTCTCCTGGTGCATCATAGGCGCCAATCCGAAACGCTAGAAGCTTAACAAGTGGTGTTAATAGCAAAGATAAGATAAATGTCATAAATAAACGTATCAAAACTTCATAAATAAATAGTGACATAGTCGAACCCACTTTCTTCTCGTTCAGGGTATATTATACCGTAAACTGAAGCATTTACAAGCTGAAACATGTGTTCTGGCAACGGTTTAGACTTTTTTAAAGAAATCCATTTATTTTTTCTTTTTAAACCATCTAAACAAGCGTTGTTCAAAACTTGGTTGTTTTTTTTCTTTATCTCCAGATAAGTATTCATCGACAACAGCGTTGACAATTGCTCCTAAAATAATAATCGTGGCAGCAAAATTCAGCCATAACATTAAGATGATAAAACTCCCGATGATTTGATAACTTGCGATTCTAGAACTAAAATATTTTACGTACAAACCAAAAATTTGTGATAATAACATCCAACCGACTGTCGAAAAAATAGCCCCTGGCAAAATGGAACGTAACGATAATTTCCGATTAGGAACGACCGCATAAATCAAACACATAATCACTAATAAAACAACGGTCGTTAACGGCCATTTTAACGCTTGGAAAGTATCGATCACAGATGTTGAGTAGTGGAAAATTGGTTGCAGTAATTCAATAATGTACTGACCCAAACCTAAAATTACTACTACACCAACAATCGCTACCATAAATAACAAAATAACTAAAAATGAGACCACTCTTACGAGAATAAAATTTTTCCTTTGTTCGACACCAAAAGCTTTATTCATCGCGTTTTGTAGTGCATTAATACTTTGACTGGCACTCCAAAATGCTGCTAAAGCGGAAACAGAAAGCAACCCCCCTGAACGTTGAGTCAATAGTGAACGAATCGCTGGTTCTAAGTTCTTATAAACATCTTTCGGAATGGCCTCTGCAATATAAGGCAACACAGAATTAGGGTCGATTCTTAAATAAGGTAAGACATTGCCCACCGCAATCAGTAATGGAAACAGCGAGAGTAATAAATAATAGGCAACAACCACTGAGCTGTTGCCTATTTCGGCTGTGACCATGTGACTTTGCGTTGTCTCAATAAAACGCATCAAAGATTGATTCTTTTTGATGTTGTCGAGAAACTTCATCACACACTCTCCTTATTAATAAGTCAATTCTTCGCCTTGTGACGTTAAGATTCTTGGACCTTCTTTCGTAATCGCTAATGAATGTTCATATTGACAACTTAGACCGCCATCTTCAGTATAAGCAGTCCAACCATTTGGGTCCATTTTCATGCGCCAAGTTCCTGTGTTAACCATTGGCTCAATGGTAATAACCATTCCCTCTTTTAAACGTAGTCCTTTACCTGCTTCACCATAGTGAGGAATCATTGGACTTTCATGAATAGTTGGGCCAATGCCATGACCTACAAAGTCGCGAACTACGCCATAGCCTTCCCCTTCTACATACGTTTGAATTGCATGACCAATGTCGCCAATTCTATTTCCTACTTGTGCTTGGTCAATCCCAAGATATAGCGCTTTTTTGGTTACTTCCATCAAGCGGTCAATTTCAGGTGTTGATTCACCCACGACATAAGACCAGCATGAATCAGAGATTGCGCCTTTTAAGTCGACACACATATCTACTTTGATTAGGTCGCCATCTTTTAATACTTTTTTACGAGGAAATCCGTGGCAGATTTCGTCGTTGATACTACAACAAGTAGCATATTTGTAACCTTCATAGCCAATTTGAGCCGCCACGCCACCATGACTTTCAATAAAGTCTCTCACAAATACTTCAATATCCCAGCTTGTAATGCCAGGTTTAATAAACGTCCGTAAATGACGGTGAACATCCGCTAATAATTCCCCTGATTCATCCATCATTTCAATTTCTCGTGGTGATTTTAATGTAATCATACTATCTCTCCTAAACTTGTTTCATTCAAATTATTTTATCACATTTTTTGCAAAAAAGATTGTTCAAACACCAATTTTCAAAAAGTCCCTTAATAAAAGCACTCGCTAGTCTTTTATAAGAAATGCGCATCTGCTATAATAAGTGACAGAATTGTATGAGGGGGAAGAAAGTTTATGACGTTAGCTAAAATTGTGTATGCAAGCATGACTGGGAATACAGAAGAAATTGCCGACATTGTTGCAGAAGCATTTGAAGATTTAGAATTAGAGGTCGAAATTGATGAGTGTACGCAAGTCGATGCCGCTGATTTTGAAGAGGCCGATATCTGTGTAGTAGCTACATATACGTATGGCGATGGCGATTTACCTGATGAAATTGTCGACTTTTATGAAGACTTACAAGAGATTGATTTATCAGGAAAAATCTTCGGCGTTTGTGGTTCAGGAGACACGTTTTATGATGATTTTTGTAAATCGGTGGACGACTTCGAAGCAGTCTTTACTCAAATTGGGGCAAAAAAAGGCGCCGACAGCGTTAAAGTTGATTTAGCCGCTGAAGAAGACGACATCCAACGTTTAGAAGAATTTGCGAAAAAATTAGCAACTGCCGCAGAATAACTACGTTGAAATAAGTAAATATCCACCCGCATAGCGGGTGGCTTTTTAATAGCCCTAGAAGGGCTCGCTACCTGCTGCTCCCTTTAAGGGAGCTTTTTTTAGAGACTGCCAACCGCTACCATTCTATTCTTATCTAGTTGTTACTTCCTAAATGGATCTTTATACTCTCTTTTGTTTATACTATCCCTTACTCGATCTTCTGCTTCTTGTTCTCGTATATACTTAGCTATCGTTTTTTGGTTCAATCCTACAGTGCTCACATAATAGCCTTTTGACCAAAAGGATCGATTTCCATAATTGTATTTTAAATTCGCATGACGTTCATGAATGATTACTGCACTTCTTCCTTTTAAGAAACCCATAAAACCTGATACACTCAACTTCGGCGGAATTCTTACCAACATATGGATATGGTCGGGCATTGCATGCGCTTCAATGATTTCGACTTCTTTCATCTCACACAATTTCCTTAGTATTTTCCCTATATCTCGCCTCAATTGACCATAGATTACTTTTCTTCTATATTTTGGTGTAAACACAAGATGATACTTACAATTCCAACGAGTATGTGCTAAACTTTTATCGTCGTTCGACATTCAAAAACTCCTTTCGATTTGATAACGGTTGGTAGCCTTTATCTATTATATCGAAAGGAGTTTTTATCGCTAAAGCTCTGGCCTCCACGCGCAGTACGCGTGGTTTTTTTGTCGAAATCTCTTTAGAGATTTCGACTGACTAAAGTCATTAATAAAAAAAACACCAGAAAAAAATGGCTAGTTCCCATTTTTCTCTGGTGTTTTGATATTCCTAATTTAAAAATAAAATACTGTAATTTAATGCTGCCGCAAAAGTAACCCAAAGAATATAAGGAATCATCAACCAGCCACGCGTTATTAATTTATAACGCAAGTAGTCCCACTGTTGAACTATTAATAATAGCCATAACAATGAGATATCAATCACAGATAATAAATTATTTTGTAAAGAAAAAAAGAAAAATGTCCAGAAAAAGTTCGCAATAAATTGTAAAATAAATAGCGTAATCATCCGTTTTTTCTGTTGTTTATTTGGATGAACTAAGATGAAATAAAAAGTAATGCCCATAAAAATATACAACACCAACCACACTGGTCCAAATAACCAGCCTGGCGGAGCAAAACTTGGTAATCTCAACGCTTGATAATATTCTCTCGCATTTACTGAAAATAAGCCCGACAAGAGCCCTAGTCCGGTAATTCCTACAATACTTAGCCATAAACGCTTATCTTTCACTCGGTTCATGTTTTTTGCCCCTTTCTATTTCTCTTCTTTACTGTAGCATGGTTGCGAATAATCTACCATTAATACACTTAACAAAAAAAGACCGTTCTTTTAAGAAACAGTCTTTTGCTGTAACCTCACAGAAGTTATCAGCATGAGGTTACACTTTTTTTAATTTTTATAGGTCAATATCAATTGGTTCATCTCGTTCAAGAATTGCTTCAATACTATCTTTCATTAAATGAATGATTTGTTCTTCTGAAGGATGGATAATTCCAGAAGTCATCAACGCAGCCACACCAGTAGCGACCACCCATGTTCCCATGTGTAAAGAGTCAATTTGAACATCGTTTAAATTAGCATACTCAGGATCAGCTTTTACCGCTTCAGTAAAATAGTGATAAGAGAATTCTTGCATTTTTTTGCCGCCACCATATTCTTCTAAATAAAGCGCACGGTATAGCTTACTTTCACTTGTCGCAAAATGAATATAGTTTAAAGCCAAATCAACAATTGTATTCCCAGTATGTTTTACTGGAAAGACTTCTTTCGCTAAGTATTTATGAATTTTTTGGAATAAAGCATCGCGTAAATCATCCATGTTTTTAAATTCCAAATAAATCGGTTGGGTGGAACATTTCATTTTATTAGCAATATTACGTGCAGTGAACTTCGAAAATCCTTCAGTGGCGACTACTTCATAGGCAGCTGTTAAAATCTGCTCTTTCGTAATGGTTTTTTTTCTTGCCATAATTCCCTATCCCCTTTATTCATTCATATACAACGCTTCCAAATAAATGCTTATGGTTATTGTAACACGATTTTTCTATTATGCAAAATTAGAACAACTCTTTGTACAAAAGTTCACTGAGCGGGAGCACGACAACTTTTACCCCAACTTAAAATAACAGTTGATAAAGGCTTTATTTCGTTGAGTTCCCCGCTCTTCCGTGTTATGATATGAGCAGTCATTACCCATCAAATTGAAGGAGGAATCACGAATGACCTTAGAGAATTTTAATGAAAATCTAAAGAAATATGCACGTTTAATTGCTGAAACGGGTGTCAATGTTCAGGACAATCATACGGTTGTTTTACAAATCAGTGTCAATCAAGCGCCCCTTGCCCGCTTAATTACGGAAGAAGCTTATCGCTTAGGCGCGGCCGAAGTAATTGTTCAATGGAGCGACGAAACCATTCAACGTGAATTTTTAGCTCATGCTGCAACTGATCGTATTGAAAATGTTCCTCAATATAAAATTGATCAAACCGATGATTGGATTGCCAAAGGCGCAAGCCGAATTAGCGTGGTTTCTTCTAATCCTGATGCATTAGCTGGCGTGGATGCACAACGTGTAGCAGCTTTCCAAGCGGCTAATGGGAAAGCATTGGTCAACCTACGAAAAGCAACGCAAGCCAACAAAGTAAGTTGGACTGTTGTAGCTGCTGCTAGTGAAGGCTGGGCAGCTAAAGTCTTTCCAGAATTAGCAACAAGTGAAGAACAAGTTGATGCACTTTGGAATGAAATTTTCAAAACAACACGAATTTATGAAGAAAACCCAGTCATTGCTTGGGATATCCATGATAAAAAATTACAAGAAAAAGCGGCTGAATTAAACGAACAACAATTTACTGCTTTACACTACACAGCTCCTGGGACAGATTTAACGATTGGTTTGCCTAAAAACCATTTATGGGAAGGCGCTGGTAGTTATAACGCGCGTGGGGAAGAATTCATGGCTAATATGCCAACAGAAGAAGTTTTCACCGCCCCAGATAGTCGCCGCGTTGATGGTTATGTTTCTAGTACAAAACCACTAAGTTATGCTGGCACAATCATTTCGGGAATGAAATTTACATTTAAAGATGGAAAAGTTGTTGACTTCTCAGCTGAACAAGGCGAAGAAGCATTGAAAAATCTCTTAGCTATTGATGAAGGTGCCAAACACCTAGGGGAAGTTGCTTTAGTACCTGACCCTTCACCAATTTCACAATCCGGTTTGATTTTTTATAATACATTGTTCGATGAAAACGCCTCTAATCATTTAGCCTTTGGTTCGGCCTATGCCTTCAACTTACAAGGCGGCACGGAGATGAGCGAAGAAGAATTAGCTGAAGCTGGTTTAAATCGTAGCCAAACACATGTGGACTTTATGGTAGGATCTGACAAAATGAATATTGACGGCATTAAGGAAGACGGGACGATTGTTCCAGTTTTTAGAAATGGCGATTGGGCATAGTCCTACCAAATGTTGAAACCAAAGTTTTTAGCTCCAAGAAATAAGAAGAAACTGCTTTTATTCAGTAGGTTCTTTTAAAATTTAGAAAGTGAGGCCTAAGTTGCAGCGATTTAGGCCTCACTTTCTTATGCTAAAAAATCAATTGCATTCGAAGGACCTTTAACGTTATAATCAAATTGAAAGCGGATTCTTTTACACGATATAAGTTTACTTTTAAATAAAAGAATTTTTTTCAAAAAAGGAGAATTGGAGAATTAACATGGGATTATTTGATGGATTATTAGGGAATGCAACACAAAATAACAATGAAACAGCTGAAAAAGAATTACGGGATGTTTTAATCCCTAACGAAAAAGTAGATATGGCCTTCACTTTAGTAAGAGATTTAATTGTCTTTACAGATAAACGCTTAATTTTAGTCGATAAACAAGGAATTACAGGTAAAAAAGTTGATTATAAATCGATTCCCTACAAATCTATTTCACGCTTTTCTGTTGAAACTAGTGGACATTTCGACCTAGATGCAGAACTAAAGATATGGATTTCAAGTGCTGAGTTACCTTCAGTAAGTCTTCAATTTAGAAAAGATAAAGATATTGTTGCTATTCAACAAGCTTTAGCAGCTGCTGTATTATCTTGAATCCACAAAAAAAGACAGGAAAGCGACCAACTTTCCTGTCTTTTTAATTTTAGATAAAATAAAAAAGGCTTCTCAGCCTTGATACGTTCCTTATTCAATCAGACACATGGCGGCACTTGCTTAGTGCTGCTTCCTTCCGGATCTGACACAATTCACTAGCCCGCCATTGTCCTAGCCTTTCGGCAAAACCTAGTATAACGTATTTTTATTCTTTTGACTAGTCTTTCTTTTGATTTTTTAAAAGTTTCTCTTCTTTTCTCTTTGCCCGTAACTTTTTAAAGAACTGAACTAGCAATAAGCGACACTCTTCTTCTAAAACGCCTGCTTCGACATAGGCCACATGATTGAAGCGTTCATCTTCTAATAAATTCATCAATGTGCCAGCAGTGCCTGCTTTAGGATCGGTTGCGCCATAATAAACTTCTGGAATTCGTGCTAAAAGCATCGCCCCACTACACATTGGACAAGGCTCTAAAGTTACAAATAATTGGGTTTCTTCTAGACGCCAATTTTCTATCCCGCGACACGCTTCTTGGATTGCATACATTTCTGCATGCGCCGTTGCTTCTTGCCGTGCTTCTCTCAGATTATGCCCGCGGCCAATAATTTCCCCTTGCCGAACAATTACAGCTCCAATAGGCACCTCAGCCAAACCTTCTGCTTTTTTCGCTTCTGCAATGGCTTCTCGCATAAAAAATTCTTTTTCTTCTTGTGTTAACGTTGTTTTTTTTTTTCCCAATTAATTTCCACCTTTCGGCTTTTTCCCACTAAACTTCTGTCTTGCTTCATGGTACAATAAATCAGTGAGGTGTGTCTATGATTATTGAAAATTTATCTCAGCTTTATCCCAAAGGCTATTTATCAAAAACAATTGGTTCCGAAGCCACCTATTCAATTCCTGTTGACGACCAATTTTTCATTGTGAATAAAGCTTTCTTAAGTATTAAAGAACAGCATTTGTTGGAAGCGCTTTTCCCAATTTCTGAAAACCCAACAATTACTGGTAACCATCCTTGGTTCAGTTACTTATTTCAACAGGCAAAATTACCTGCCGAAGGGACCTTTCGTATGTTGCAAATTCAAACGAATGTCACAAAAGAATTACAAGCTGAATGGCAATTTAATTTAACAAAGATGTTTCCAGATACAGTTGATTGTTTCAGTCCAAGTAATAATATGTATATTTTAGTTGAAGAACAGTCAAAAAATACCTTTCAACAAGAAGAAATTCAAGGAATCTTTTTAACATTAGATACAGACTTTGATTGCACTAGTGCTGTATTTGTTGGCAATTTTTATTCCTCTGAAGACATTCTCCGGCGTTGTTTCCATGAAGAACAACGTATTTTTTCAGAAGAACTTAATTCCTCTAGTCGGACGACTGTTTTTAGTTTAACCGATGTTGCCCTCCACTATTTTACCAAGGAAGCCATGAGCCAAAATGTACTTGTTGAGTATTATCGTCGTTTATTAAATAAAGACACCGATATTCAGCCAATCATCAGCGCTTTGTGGAAAAATCAAGGCAATATCAGCTCCACTGCAAAAGATTTATTTATGCATCGAAATACTTTACACTATCGGTTGGAAAAGTTTTTTGAACAAACTGGCTTATCTTTAAAAAAAATGGATGATTTAATCTTTTGTTATTTGTTATTAAGAAAGTAGTACGTCCATTTTTTACTCGTATGTTTTTTATTCCCAATTAGAAAGTAGGCATTCCAATGAAAATTACCGCATATGTCGCTAGTGCATTTAGTAAAAACCACGAAGGTGGCAACAAAGCAGGCGTTGTTTTTATGACACAGCCCTTAACGAGAACCCAAAAAATGGCCATCGCCAAAGAACTAGGATTTGCAGAAACTGCTTTTATTTCAGACTCAAAGATTGCTGATTTCCGCCTTGAATATTTTACACCAAAAGAAGAAGTCGACTTATGTGGCCACGCGACAATTGGCGCTTTCACCATTATGAAGCACTTAAATAAATTATTGCAAACAGAATATACAATCGAAACGAACAGCGGTTTGCTCGCAATCACGGCTAACGGTGAACAACTATTTATGGAACAAACTGTCCCAACTTTTTATGATACGCTCACTTTAGAAGAATTGAGCGGCTGCTTTGATTTAAACGCAGTGGCAACTGCTTTTCCTATCCAGATTGTGTCAACGGGCCTAAAAGATATTTTGGTTCCCATTAAAAATGCGCAATTATTACAGGATTTACAACCAAACTTTGAAAAAATTAAGTTACTTAGTCAAAAGTATAGAGTTATCGGGATGCATCTTTTTGCTTTGTCTGAAGAAAATATCATTTGTAGGAATTTTGCACCCCTTTATGACATCGATGAAGAAGCCGCTACTGGTACATCAAACGGTGCGTTAGCTTGTTATCTGCACCATCACCAAATTTTACAAAAAACCAATTACACTTTCGTCCAAGGTTATACCTTAAACGCTCCTTCAGAAGTCTTAGTGTGTTTGAACACTACACCTCAAAAGACAATTGATCAAGTTCTAGTTGGTGGCAGAGGCTATTATGTTGAAACAAAAGAATTATTTTTATAAAAAAAAAGATGGCCTAGGCCATCTTTTTTACTTCATTGCATCTTCAATAAATGTGAAAAAGCGTTCTTTTAAAGAATCTGTATTGTCTTTAACTTTTTCGCCATATTCAGCTAATTTTGAACCGCCATCTTTCACACGATCAACAACATTTAAAACAGAATCTAATTCATCATCGGATAAATCATCGACAATCGATAATAATTTTTGGTTTCCATCAAATTTATCGTCTACAAACTTTTTAACTTTATAACGATTGGAAACATGAGATACCTTCTTAATAATTTTTTCAGAAGCGATGACTGCAACAGAGACACTTGCAACTGCAGCAATGCTTAAACCGATACCAATTTTTGTTGATGCTTTCATTTCCTTCAGCTCCTCTGTTATTTTCTACTTTAATCATAACATATTATTACTTTTATGCGTAATAGAAAGACCTTTACTAGCACTTAGTCCCGTCGGTTATTGCCACCAAATAAAATAACCAAACGTAAAAGTTGTAAAAAGGTCGAAAGCGCCGCTGCTACGTAGGTAAGTGCAGCTGCAAAAAGAACTTTTCTGGCCATTGGAACTTCTTCTTCTGTTAATAACCCACCTTCAGAAAGAATACTTAATGCACGTCTAGACGCATTAAACTCCACCGGTAAAGTCACCAATTGAAAAATCAAGGCTAATGAAAAAGCCAAAATTCCAATGTTGATTAATGTTTGATTCCAACTAAATAAAACACCAATCAAAATTAGTGGAAAGGAAATGGTTGAACCGATGTTGGCAACTGGAACAATAGCTGCACGAAGACGTAAAGGCACATAGTTCGTATGATCTTGTACCGCATGTCCGCATTCATGAGCCGCCACGCCAATAGCCGCAACCGATGTCGATTGAGCAGTGGCTTCGGATAAGCTCAACATTTTGTTTCCAGAATTATAATTGTCAGTTAAATCACCAGCAATTTGCTGAACTCCAACATCATTAATTTGTTCTTTTTGTAAAATATATTGTGCTGCCTGCGTGCCTGTAACATGTTTACTGCTTCGTACTTGATCATATTTACGAAAGGTACTGTTAACATATGCGGAGGCCGCACCAGAAATCGCAATTCCGATAATTACCAATATATAGGTTGGATCGATTCCAAAATAAAAGGGCATCATTGTCCTCTACCTCCATCTTTTTTTCTTTATTGTAGCATGATAGTGAAAAAAAGGGAGCGACAAACGTTGTCTTTTGTTTAAAAAAATGATGAATTTTTCAAGAAAGTGCCGAAACTAACAAAATTGTCACTCAATTAACGGAAAAAAATATGGCAAATTTCCTAAAAAAAAGGCATACTATTCCTTGAGGTGAGGAAAATGAAAACATTACTAAAAATATTAATTCCCATAGTCATTTTAGCCGGTGGTAGCTGGGGCGTTTATAATTACTATTACGGTGGAGAAGCCTATTATACACAAATCACAACATCTGGTGAAAAGAAAGATGAAAAAACAAATTCTGGTGAAGCAATGACCATTTATTACTATCAACAACCTGCGTTTAATAAAAACGGTGAAGAAAAAACCGTGGAATTAAACGAATCCCGTGATCAACCATTGCGTATGAAAGCCTATCTAAAATTGAAAGTTAATCCCCGTAAAGGCGTGATCAGCTGGAATGAAGTGACAGAAAAAGAAGTCCCTGAAAAAGCTTTAGAAAAATTAAAATAAAGAAAAAACCGTTGGCAAGCGACCAACGGTTTTTTCTTTATAATTGATTACTAATTTTTTCGATATTTTTTAGCATAATGGACACTGTGCCATCTGGATTATTAACAAATTCAATTAAATCGCCATTGCGGTAAACATCTAACGGAACAATTAATTCAATACCGTTATCCATTTTTAACTTCTGTTTGCCAAATTTCTTTTCAGAAATTTCGCGAGATTCTCTGACTGGCGGTGTTTTGTCGACAAACTTCGATTCATTCACTTCTTCTTGGTAAGCTAATTTAGCTGATACATTTTCTTTAAACACTTGCTCAGCAATTTGCTCATTGTCAATCGTTCCCGTTTCCTCAATACTATCATATACCGCTTCTTTTACAGAAGCCATTAGTTCAAACTCATCTTCGTTAAATTTCTTTCCAATGCGTTTGACTGCCTTTTTAATTTCTTTGATATTTTCTTCCATGGAAGGTGCCGCTTGCGTCTCAATCACTTTTTCAGAGAAATACCAGATTTTTTCTCCTGAAAATTCATATCTTTTCTCTAGTAATTCAAACGCTAATGTATCTAAGTCAACCGTAATCCCTTCATCTGGTTTTTGTGATTTTGAAGACAAAATTGCTCGATTGATAATCAGTTTGTTATAAACGGATTCTTCTTCATAGTCGACGTAATGCGTGTAACTTTCTTTATAGTTTAATTTAATCATTGCGACATGTAACACCGTATCTAATTCATATAAAATGAACAAAATATCAGCACTAGGCGCATCTTCGCTTCCTGAATAAACATCATACCAATGTTGGGTAACTTCTTGGCTTTTCTTCACAAAATCACTAGGAATCCCACGTAACGTGTCAACAAAGGAACTATTTTCCGCCAATGTTCCAGTCTTTGTTTGTGCAGTCGAAAGTTTTGAAATTTTTGCAGTTAAATACGTTCGAATATACTCAGTGGTTAAATCTAGTTCCTTTTCAGAAAAAACCGGCGTCCCAGTTTCTCGATCAATAATGTGTAAAATTGCTTTTTTTAAATAAATATCCATTTTTACGCTCTCCTTTTCTCAACCTTTTTAGTCTAACTGAAAGAGAGAAAAAAGCCAATAGTTTCTATAAAAAGAAGAAGAATTCGTAGACAAATGTCTACGAATTCTTCTTAACTTCAAAAAGCGATTACCCTTCTTCGCTGTATAACATCCCTGTTGCTTCATCAACTGGATCGACTTTATTAAAGATGCCTTTCTTTCTGAAAATATAAGTTAAGCCCATTGGTACGATAATGGCAATCACCATTGCGACTAAAAACGGCAAGTAATATTGTGGCACAATAGATAAAATTCCTGGCAAGCCACCGACGCCGATACTTGTCGCACGAACGCCCATTAAAGTGGCAAACATTCCTGCCATTGCTGAACCAATCATGCCCGCAACAAATGGATAAACATATTTTAAGTTGATCCCAAACATCGCTGGTTCAGTCACACCTAGGTAACAAGAAATCATCGCTGGAATCGAAACTTGTTCTTCTTTTTTGTTTCCACGATGCATAAAGATAACTGCTAAAACCGCTGAACCTTGTGCAATATTTGATAGAGCAATCATTGGCCATAAGTTGGTTGACTGAAAGTCAGCAATCAACTGTAAATCAATAGCATTACTCATATGATGTAACCCAGTGATGACTAATGGTGCGTACATAAAGCCAAAGACGGCGCCAAATAACCAATTAAATGTTGACGTTAATCCTGCATTTACGATATCAGAAACCCAACTACCAATCGTCCAACCGATTGGTCCTAAAATGACATGTGCAGCCAATACTGTTGGTACTAAAGCAAACAATGGGACAAAAATCATTGAAATTGCTTGAGGAATCACTTTTCTAAAGAAAATTTCAAGATAGGCAAGCAAGAAGCCGGCTAACATAGCTGGGATAACTTGCGCTTGATAACCAATCATGTTAACTTGAGCAAACCCAAAATCCCAGAAAGGAATTTCTGCTGCTTTAGTCGTCGCAACTGAATAAGCATTCAGAAGTTGTGGTGAGACTAATGTAATCCCTAGGACAATCCCCAAGATTTGTGTGGTTCCCATTTTCTTCGTAATACTCCACGTAATCCCAACTGGCAAGAAGTGGAAAATTGCTTCGCCGATTAACCATAAGAATGAATTGACTCCATTCCAAAATTGAGAAACTTCCACGATTGTTTGACCATCAAGAAAGCCAAATGGAACCCCTTCCAAAATATTGCGGAACCCTAAAATCAATCCCCCGATAACAAGTGCAGGAATTAATGGTGTAAAAATCTCAGCTAAAACAGAAACAACTCGTTGAACAGGACTCAAATTACTTTTGGCAGCTGCTTTCCCTTCTTCTTTTGAAACCCCTTCTAAACCGGAAATTGCAGAAAAATCATTATAAAATTGTGGGACTTCATTCCCAATAATTACTTGAAACTGTCCAGCATTTGTAAAGGTTCCTTTTACAGAAGGAATATCTTCAATCACAGGTACATCCGCTTTTTTTGGATCTTTTAATACAAAACGCATTCGAGTTGCACAATGAGAAACAGCTGAAATATTTTCTTTGCCTCCTACTGCTTTCAACAACTGTTGTGCATCGCTTTGAAACTTACCCATTTTACATTCTCCTCTCAAACTTGTATATACAATTAAGTTGTATATACATCATACTTGATTATTCTTTTTTTGGCAAGCGCTTTCTTTCAAAAAAAAGAATTTTATTTTTTTACAAATCCCTTGTCTTTTCTTAAAGAGTCAAACAGAACGCTTTTTTAGCTGCTTCTTTATTGCTATACTACAGAGGGAAAAAACGAAAAGGAGTATGAAAAATGTTTTTTAAAGAAATTCATCATGTGGCAATCAATGCCTCAAATTATCAAGCAACTAAAAATTTTTATGTCGAAAAGTTGGGCTTTGAAGTTCTTCGCGAAAATCATCGTCCCGAAAAAAACGATATTAAATTAGATTTAAAATTAGGCAGCCAAGAATTGGAAATTTTCATTTCTGATCAATTTCCAGCTCGCCCCTCTTATCCTGAAGCTTTAGGATTACGTCATTTAGCTTTTAAAGTTGAACATATTGAAGAAGTGATTGCTTTTTTAAATGAGCAAGGAATTGAAACAGAACCGCTACGAGTAGATGATTTTACGGGTGAAAAAATGACCTTCTTTTTTGATCCAGATGGACTACCTTTAGAACTTCATGAATAATAAATAAAGGAGAGAAACAAAATGAAAGATACCTTTCGCTTAGAAAACCAGACGATTTATTTTGGTACAGAACGAGCAATTTCAGCCAGCCCTCAAACGATTTGGCGCTACTTAACTGAGACAGACAAGCTAAAACAATGGTTTCCAGAATTAGAGATTGGTGAATTAGGTGTTAACGGGTTTTGGCGGTTTATTCTGCCCGATTTTGAAGAAACAATGCCTTTCACTGATTATGCAGAGGAAAAATATCTGGGCGTGACTTGGGATACTGGTATCATCTATTTTGACTTAAAAGAACAAGCACCTCATCAGACCCTGTTAGTCTTTTCAGAATCTCTCCCAGAAAATTTTACAACACCTCGCCATAAAGATATCGCTGGTTGGTCAATTGTTCTCAATCGCTTGAAGCAAGTAGTTGAAACTCCTGATGCAGCACCAGAAAAAATAGATTTTCCGCAAATAGAAAATCATTACTTGGAAAAATTAACGAATTTAGAAAATTAAAAAGTGTGGCACAACGGGTAAATAACCCTCTGTGCCACACTTTTTAAAAACGCAAGATACGCTGATAAACAAATAAACCTAAATCAATTAAGCAAACAACAAAAATTGCCAATAATACAAAAGAGACCCGCAACTCTGCGGCGTACATCCCTCGTAAACTAATTGTTGCCAAACATAACCCAAAAATCGTTGCCATTGTCACTTGTAACACGGTTCCTGGTTTTAGGGCATAAACAAAAATGCCAATAATACTAGAAACAACGAGGTGTGTCAGTGGCAATTGAAGCCAATTGACAACAAACAGACTAAGGAAACATCCTAAAAGAGTCCCCCAAAAACGTGTCTTAATACGCGTGTTCATTTCTGCTTTCACTGGATGCAAGAGTAGAAAAACATTCATCGGAATCCAAATTATTTTAATGCCTCCTACACTCCACATTAAAATAAAACTCAGCGTAATGGTGAAACTCATACGAACAGCTAAACGAAATCGTTGCACCCTTTCGTCAGGACTTTCTAAAAATTGTTTGAAACTTGTAATCCCAAAAAAAGTCTGTTGTAAGTCGTGCCAGAAATTAATAACCGCCAATTTCTGTTGCTTCATATTTAATTGAATACTTTTATGGCCCCTACTCTTTAAGCTGGTTAGCTGACTTAATCCTGTTTGCCACCAAGCATTTAATGTTAAAGCCAATAAAAAAAGACCAATTAAAAAGGCCACAACTTGAGATTGCATCAAAAATGTATTTCCTTTAACCTGGATTAACTGACAAAACGTAAACATCATCAAATAACTATGATACCGCATCGGTGTCGCAGATGAATAAAATAAATAAACAATTAAAAATGTCACACTACTATTTAAAATAATAGACCAGCTAAAGGAACTACTAGCTATAAATGCTAAAAAACTGATCACAAATTGCCTGATACTCATTTTGAGCAGCGCTACAAGCGAATAATCTTTTTTATAGTTAATTTTAAACATAATAGTAAATACAGGCACCATAATTAAATAGCTTGGGGAAAATAAAAAATCCAATGTATAAAAACTAACCAAAAAAAAGGCGATGACTGGGAAAATGGCCCAAACATACGCAAAAAATTGCTGACTTTTTGTACTAAAAAAATAAATAACAATCACTCCAATATCGATTCCTTATCCATTGTAACATGCTTGTCAATTCCCTCTCCAAATTGAATATACCAATTCGTTAAAAATAAATAAAAAAGCAAATAAATACGCTTTCATTTCTCGTTTTTTGTGCTATAATCAGCCTATATGATATATCATTTAAAACAAAGGAGCTACTTTCATGAATATTCAAGCGATTGATACGCGACACGGAACTGCCAACCAACATAGTTTTTCAAATGGAAATTGTCTACCCTATACTGGCGTGCCATTTGGGATGAATTTTTACGCCCCGCAAACAACTGACCAAAAAGGCAGCTGGTGGTTTCATCCAGAAGATCGAACATTTCAAGGCTATCGAGTAACGCATCAACCAAGTCCTTGGATGGGTGATTTTAGCCATTTATTAATGACCCCTGTCAGTGGTTCATTGTCGGAACTTTCTTTATTCCATGCCCAAAGTTCTTATCGTCCAGAAGAAAGCCTTTTTTCTCCTGTCGAAATTAACTTAACTCAATTACGCTATCAAATAACTTCTCAATTAATCCCAAGCATGTATGGTGGTATCTTAACCATTGATTATCACCAAAAAGATAATCACTTACTACTAACTCTGCCTGGACGTTATCAAGTAAAACAATTAGATGACCATCAAGTGGCTGTAAAAGTCATCAACTATTCTGGTTGTGAAGATCCAGATTTTAGTTTTTATTTTGTGCTTCATTTTGAACAGCCTTTAACCAAATGGTTTGCCCCTTCTTCAGGTGAAGATGGCAAAATCCTTCTTTCTTTTGGAAATATTGCTCAACAAGTTGTTCATTTTAGTAGTTCATTTATTTCTGAAAAACAAGCGCAGTTAAATTTAGCGCGAGAAATCTCTTTGCGTTCTACTGAGATGCTGCAACAAGGAATCGCAGATTGGCATAATTATTTCGATCGCCTTAAAGTAACGCATGAAAATCCTGAACATACTAAAACGTTTTATCATACACTGTATCGAACATTCCTATTTCCGCAAACCTTTTATGAATTGGACGAAAATCAGCAGCCGATTCATTATGATACGTTCTCGCAAACGGTTCGTCCTGGTGTACTATATACCAATAATGGCTTTTGGGATACTTATAAAACGGTTTACCCATTGTTCTCACTAATTGCTCAAGAAAAATACGAAGAGATGCTAGAAGGCTTTTTAAATAGTTACAACGAAACAGGTTTCTTGCCAAAATGGTTATCTCCAGATGAGCGTGGTTTAATGCCCGGCACCTTGATTGACGCTGTCATTGCTGATGCCGCCGTGAAAAAGATTCGTCCTGACTTGATGCCTCAGTTCCTAGAAGCGATGAAAAAAGGCGCCACACAACAAAGCGAACGAGAAAATTATGGACGTCAAGGAACTCTGGATTATCTAAAATATGGCTATGTTCCTTCAACCTATCATGAATCTGTCAATCATACCTTAGACTATGCGTACAGCGATTTCTGTATTTCGCAAGTTGCAAAAACACTGAATGATTCAGAGACCGCAACGTTTTATCGTCAACAAGCCTTGAATTATCAACAACTTTTTAATCCTGAAACTGGCTTTATGCAAGCCAAGGATACTGAAGGTAATTTCCGTCCTGACTTTTTAGATATTCGTTGGGGCAAAGATTACGCCGAAGGAAGTGCTTGGCAATCAAGTTTTGCGGTTTATCAAGATTTTGCAGGTTTGATTAAGCTATATGGTAGCGAGTTAGCTTTCGAAAAAAAATTAATTCAGCTCTGCAATCAAGCGCCTAACTTTAACGTTGAAGGCTATGGTTTTGAAATTCATGAAATGAGTGAAATGGCGGCAATTGATTTTGGTCAATTAGCCATCTCAAATCAACCAAGTTTCCATTATCCGTTTCTATTCAGCTACATCGGCAAACCAGAGATGGCTCAACCACTTTTAAAACAACTAATGCAAACATTTGATGCTTCACCAACTGGCTATCCAGGTGATGAAGACAATGGTAGCATGTCTGCTTGGTATATTTTTAATAGCTTAGGCTTTTATCCCGTCACACCAGGAACTGGTGAATATGTAATCGGGATGCCTTTAGTCCAGACGGCGGAAGTAAAACTATCAAATGGTAAACAATTAACCATTCAAACATCACCAAACAAAGTCCAACAACAATTTATTCATGAAATTCAGTTAAACCAAGAAAAACATACTGCGCCTTATTTTACTCATCAAGAACTATTAAACGGCGGGACTTTAGATTATCAATTAGGGATTGTCCCGAATCCACAAAACACAGCAGAACGACCGTTTTCATTAAGTACAGAAAAATAATAAAAAGAAAGATGTTCATAAAAATTGAACATCTTTCTTTTTATTATTCGACACCTGCGTAATTTGATTGGTATTGCTCTCGAAATTCTTTTGGCGTAATTCCATTTAATTTTTTAAACATTTTTGAAAAATAGTTGGTATTGTTGAACCCTACTTTTTCTGAAATTTCGTTGATTGTATCATCCGTGTACAATAATAATTTCTGGGCATGCTTGGTACGCACTTGATTCAAATATTGAGAAAAACTCCGCTTGGTTTCTTTTTTGAAAATTTGGCCTAAATAACTAGGGTTCAAATGAAGTTCATCCGCCACCGTTTTTAAGTTTAATTCTTCTAAATAGCCTTGTTCAATTCTTTCTACAGCTTGGCTAACACTTTCTGAATATTTTTTTATTTTAGGTTTATTTTTCACTTCTGCTAAGACTTGCTGCATTAACGCATACAGTGTATTAAGATTGTTGCTGGCTCGAATTTCTTCCACGATTTTTTCATAGTTTTCTTCTAACACAGTTGGATACTGACGCGAAATATCTGAAAAAAGTAAAAAGACTACATAGCGTACATATTCTGGTGTAGCGTGTTGTTGACTTAACTGATTGAAAATGGCATCTAATTCCCGTTGAATGGTCTGCATATCCCCAATCATCAAGGCTTGGTTAAACGCTAGAAAAGTAAAATCTTCTGCCGAACGATTCATTTGTTCTTTTTGATTATTTGGCAGAAATTCTTGATAGAACGTTTCAATTGCTTGCAACTGTTTTACTTTCTCATAACTTTCATAAACCGTTTCCCATTCATTGACAGATTCCCCTACAAAAATCTGACCTTGACCAGCTAGAATCGCTTCAATTTCACGAATAAATAAGAACGCTTCTTGTCTGGCCCCTTTATAGATAAGTAACAATTGGTGGTACGTACTCATCCAACTTTCAATGAATAACAGTTGGCCTTTTTTCATAAATAGTTCCTTGATTGTTTCTAAAAATGACATCTCAGCTTCAACCAATAAAACGGTAAAATCACCTGGTTTTATAGTCGCAAATTGCTGCATTAACTCTTCGTATTCCCCTTCGCTGATTTCATCATTAAGCCAACGCATCAAGCCATTTTCTAGATATAGACGAACGCGGGCATGGGATTTTTTTTGTTGGTCCAATTCTGTTTTAATTCTCTGGATATTGGCTAATAGTTCTTGCTTATTGACTGGTTTCAAAAGATAATCTTGGACCTGCAAAGCCATGCCTTTTTTGACGTAATCAAACTCTTGATAACCTGATAAAATTAAACTAATAAATTGATGTCCTTTTTTCTTTGCTTGCTCAATTAATTCGATCCCACTCATTTCCGGCATCGTAATATCTGTTAATAAAACATCAATGGATTCTGTTTCTAAAAAAGCCAATGCTTCTTGCGCACTACGCGCTGTTTTAACAATTTCAAAGCCTAACTCTTGCCAAGGAATAATCCATTTTAAGCCTTCTAAAATCATATATTCATCATCAACAAACATCACTCGATACATCTTTTCACCCCTTATGCTACAAACGAAAGACGAATTGTCGTCCCTTCTCCTTCTTTCCCTTTAATGGTTAAACCATAACTCTCCCCAAAAAAGCGTTGTAAACGTTCATGAACATTTCTTAACCCAATGGATTGTTCCGTGTCTATTTCTGTTTGATTTAAACGTGCGCGAATTTCCTCTAACCGATTGGCGGTAATTCCTTTTCCATTATCCACAACAGCCACAATAATTTTTTCGCCTTCTCGGTAGGCGTGGACCTTAATAGCATTGTCTTGTCGTTGATAGTCAATACCATGCACAAAATAATTTTCGACAAGCGGCTGAATAATGAACTTAGGAATTTCAACATCAGCAATTGCTTCTTCTATTTCGAACTTATAGGCAAATTGGTCGGGATAACGCATTTGATACAAATACACATACTTTTCGCAAAATGAGATTTCCTCTGCCAAGGTCGTGGTTTTTTCTTGGTTAATATTATTCCTAAGTAACGTTGAAAAAGCATAGACAACATCAGCTAGTTCTTCTTGTTGCCGACTCAAGGCATACATACGAATATATTCCAACGTATTATAAAGAAAATGAGGATTAATTTGCGACTGTAACGCTCTCATGTGAGCATCGCGTTGCTTAATTTCTAAAGTATAAATATCGTGAATGTATTGATCTAAACTGTCTACCATAAAATTAATCGCGGAAGCAATATCATTCAACTCTTCCTGAACTTGATTCGTGTCAATTCGTTCTTTTAAATTGCCATCGCCAATGGCTCGTGTCGCTTCTAAAATTAATTGGACTTGTTGAGAATAGCGTTTAAACAGGCGGTTTAAGCCCACTAATAAAATAACAATCAAAAGTAACCCAATCCCTAAAATGGCCGCATAATTCATAAACAATTGCTGAAATAAGACTCGGCGGCTTGTTAATAAGAGAATGGTACTCCGGCCACTGCTTTCTATTTCCGTAATATCGTAGCGATTATGAAAAACCTGTTGAATGTCACTATCGGTGTGCATTCTTTTATCTAGTTGCCGCTCTTCTTCTTTGGTAAATTGTGCTTTTTCAGAAAAAATTTGATTTCCAGCACTATCATAGATAAACGCATTAATACCTGATTTTTTCAATAAGTCTGCTTGGTTGCCTAGCAACTCTTGACTTGAAAACACAGTGTATAATTCTCCCAACGGTTGTCCTGTATAAGGATCGGAAATAATTCGCATTAGTTGAAAGCCATGTTTTTTAATTGATGACATATCCATTTTTTTCCCATTTGTAGCTGTGCGATTGGCGAACAAAACCTGATCAAATTCATCTAAGCGAATAATCACTTCTTCTAAGTCAGGAAAGGTGCTAAATAATGTACTTAAATTATTTCCAAAGTGGGTACTGACCCGATCTTCCGACCATTGACTGTAAGTATAGTCAAAATACTCAGGAGGAGAAAGTTCCATATATTTTCGCATGTTTTCAATTTTACTTGCAGAGCCAGCTAATTCATTAATCATATTTGTCGCCGCATTATTTTTATTCGTTACATAGCTGTCAATTTGGGAAATGGCATTATTTTTTTGTGAATCAATTGATAAGTTAATTGTATAAGTAACATAAGCGCACAAAGCAGCCACCGTTAACAAAATAATACTTGTTAACAGTAGACTGTATTTTTGTACTAATCGATTTAATAAATATTTTTTTTTAAACAGTTTTTTGAAGATTCGCTTCATTTTGTTCCAACTTTCCATCAATAAACTGGCGATTTTTACGCGTGACATAGGCACACCACATCATAATTAAGGCAAACGAAGCAAATAGTAGCAGTCCTTTCATTTTCCAAGTTAAAGCAATGATACTAATTACACCGAATAAGACTTTAAAAAATACACCGAGGTTTAAAAAGATACTGATAAATGAAAGCTTCATTAAATCAATAGTTGAGATAAAATAGCTTCCTTCATATAGTAGCATATAAATGTAAAAAATAACGAGTATTAGGGAAACAAAAAATAAAATAAATGTAATAATTAACCACATTATTCCGGTAAATTGAACGGCTAAATAAATATTATAAAAAACAAATCCTAAAGTGAAGAGAAAAAGTAAAAAATAACAGTTACTTCTTTTAAAATGTGCTTTCCATGATTCAAATGCTCGTTTAACGGTGATTGCTTGATAATTCATGCCCTCTTCCAAAATGAAATCAGTCATCATTTGGAGTGCTGGACCAACACCAAAAATAATCCCTCCAGCTAAACTAAATAAAACAAACAGTAAATTTAGTTTGATTACTGTCCAGGAAAGGTAAAACAACCGTTGAATCCCTGTACTTTCCATCTTCCTCTTCCTTTCTATTATGTAAAAGGCTGAGCCAAAAGCGCTCAGCTAATGCCTCAGCCTCCTGTGATTATTTTTGAGATTGGATATATTCGTCTAATTGTGTTTGCATTTCTTTTTGAACTTTATCCCAGCCAGCTGTTTTTAGGTCATCCATTAATTTTGGAAGTGTTTCTTCTGGATCAACAGTTCCTGTATTTAAGCTTGCTGCGTAGCGGTTCATAACTGTAGCAACGTTAGTGATTTCAGTTTTCACTTTATCATTTACAAAAGTAAACCCAAGAATTGGTGAATCTTTTGCTTCTTCGATGCTCTTATCACGTTCTTTAACCATGTCTTCAGTGACAGATTCTTCTGGCCAAATGATTAAGTTGTTTCCTGTGTTCCAAGCACTCAAATGAGTTGTTGGTGTGTAATCTTTCAATAATTTCACGCGATCATCGCCAACTTTTTCATATTGTTTGCCTTCTTCACCATAAACAAGTCCGTTTAACAATTCTGGATTGCTGTTTAATAAGCCTAGCAATTCAACAGCTTTTTCTTTGTTTTTAGACGTATTTGCAACAACATAGTTAGCCATTTGCGCTTGTGCTGTTGTTTTTAATGGCTCTGTTAGTGGGCGAGAAACAAGTG
This sequence comes from Enterococcus sp. DIV1537a, assembly GCF_051712085.1. Classification (NCBI taxonomy): domain Bacteria; kingdom Bacillati; phylum Bacillota; class Bacilli; order Lactobacillales; family Enterococcaceae; genus Enterococcus; species Enterococcus sp. DIV1537a. Next base: position 1,914,468 of record NZ_JBIOOE010000001.1, read on the forward strand.
GTTTGCCAGCAGCTTGTGTTAAGATTGTATCACCATAATCCATAGGTCCTTGTGTTTCTTGACGCATGAACCAAGTATTGGTATTTAAGTCATATGGTGTTGTACTTGTAGCAGCATCTGTTGGAATCAAGCCATCTTTATACCATTGATGTAAGACTTTTAAGTTATTAATCATGTCTTTGTCGGCATATTGGTTAATAATTTTTGGTGAGCCAGTATCAGTTGTTTTTACTGCAAATGGATATTGGTTACCAATAGGGAAGTCATAATTACCTGTTGCAAAGAATGTTTGGCCGATAGCAAAAGCAGCAATATTTGGTTCTTTTTTATGGAATTCTTTTAGAACTTCCGTTGCACTTTCATAACTACCATCGACTTTACTAATATCTAAATTGTATTTATCGACATATTCTTTATTAAAAGTTAAAACTTGTTGACCGTAAGAGTTACCTAAAATTGGGAACGCATACAGTTTTCCATTGATCGTATTTCCTTTAATATAGTTATCTGGTAATTGATCATAGGCTTCTTTTGCATATTTAGGTGCTAAATCAGTTAAATCAGCATAGGCGCCTTTTTGTGCATTCGTTGCATAATTTTGTGCTAATGAAATATCATAGCTTTCACCAGAAGCAACGATTGTTGACATTTTTTGGTCCCAATCGCCCCAACCAACAAATTCCATTTTTAATTTTGCCCCAATTTTTTTCTCGATAATTTTATTCGCATTATCGATTAATTGGTCATAATTATCTGGTTTGTCCCCAACACGATACATTAATAACGTTGGTGTACTATCATCACCTTTTGACGCTGCATCTTTTGAAGATTTACCGCACGCGCTTAATCCTACAGCTAAAGCTGCTGCGCCAGCTACGGCTAATCCTTTTTGCCATTTTTTCATTCCTTATTTCCTCCTGTACAATTTTATTCTTTCACGCCGCCGATTGTTAAACCACCCACGAAATATTTTTGGAAAAATGGGTAAGTTAACGCAATTGGTAACGTAGATAAGACAACAATCGCCATTCGAGCCGATTCACTTGGTAGAACGCCTAACCCTTCTTGTGCTGCTGCACCCATATCCGTACTTCTTGATAAGAACTCTAAGTTGTTTTGAATTTTCATCAATAAATACTGTAATGGTACCAAGGTATCTTTTTGAATGTAAAGTAACGCATTGAACCAATCGTTCCAATAACCCAAAGCCGCAAACAAACTAATTGTGGCAATCCCTGGAACGGCTAGTGGTAACACAATGCTGACAAAAATGCGCATTTCACTTGCGCCATCAATACGTGCCGATTCAATAATACTGTCAGGCACGGTTTTCTTGAAAAACGTTCGCATCACTAAAATATTAAATGGTCCTAAAGCTAAAGGCAAAATTAACGCCCAAATTGTATCTTTCAATTGCAATAAGTTTGTCATTACTAAATAGTTCGCAACCATCCCTGGTGAAAATAACATTGTAATTAACGCAAACAATGTAAAGAATTTTTTAAATGGAAAGTTGGAACGAGAAATGACATAGGCATATAATGACGTCATTGTTGCATTGACAATCGTCCCTGTCACCGTAATGAAGACCGTTACCCCTAAGGCATGAATAATGCGTTGACTCATTGCCCCTTGGAAAATGTAACGATAGGCCTCCAATGAAAATTCTTTTGGCCAAAACCGGTAGCCGTTTGCTGCTAATGATCCTTCACTTGTCAATGAAATCATAATAACAAAGAAAAACGGAACCACACAGGAAATAGCAAAAATAGCAATGACAATATTGAAAATCAAATTCGCTGTCGGGTTGAAGGATCGAACGTTAACGCTAGTGACTTTTTTCTTTTTCATAATCCTTCCTCCTAAAATAGTGCTGAATCTGGTTCAATTCGACGAACAACTAAATTCGCAATTAATAATAAACATGCCCCAACGACAGATTGATATAACGCTGCAGCTGCCGTCATGCCTACATCACCAGTAGCCGTTAAGCCATTGTAAATATAGGTATCTAACACACTTGTCACGTTGTAAAGCGCACCTGAATTTCTTGGTACGATGTAGAACAAACCAAAGTCTGCTCTGAAGATACCGCCGATGTTTAAAATTAATAAAACAGACATCATTGGTAAAATTTGTGGAATCGTAACATTTTTTATTTGTTGCCATTTGTTGGCACCATCTACCATCGCTGCTTCATAGTATGTCGGATCAATCCCCATCACAGAAGCATAGTAGATAATACTGTTGTAGCCTAGACTCTTCCAAACATTTAGGAAGACAAAAATTACTGGCCACCAACGTGGATCTGCATACCAGTTAATCATTGTGCCGCCATTACCAGTAATCCATTGATTCAAAATCCCTTTATCTGGACTTAAAAAGGCATAAACAAAATAGTTAATAACCATCCAAGATAAGAAATATGGTAGCAATGACATCGTGTGATAAACTTTAACCAAGCGACGATTTCTTAATTCACTCATAATAATAGCAAAAGCAATCGCGAAGAATAAGTTAAAGGCTAAAAAGACGACATTGTACAAAATGGTATTTCTAGTAATTAACCAAGCATCTTTTGACGCAAATAAAAATTTAAAGTTTTCAAAACCAACCCAAGGACTTTCTCTTAGACTAGCTAAGAAACCATCTGGTGAAATATGAAAATCTTTAAATGCGACCACATTGGCTAAGACTGGTATATAGAAGAAAAATATAAACCAGATAAATCCTGGTAACGCCATAAGGATTAAGGCCTTATAACGCCATACATTTTGAAAAAACCCGTTTTTCTTCTTCATTCGTTTCGCTCCTTTCATAAATATAATAGCGTTTTCATAATATCTTTTTAAGGAACAAATTATAGGATTTGAGAAACAAATTATAGATTTTGTATCATTTTAAGCTAAAAATTTACCGAATTGACTGTTCTTTGTGAAAACGTTTATCTGATATTTTTTTAACAACTGCTTAAGAACCTTAAAAATAATTGAATAAATCTCACTCATAAAGCGATTTCACTAGTGCGTATTTGTTGTATAAAAGCTGAGAACTTGTTATTTTCACAAAGGATATTATCTAATTATTTTTGAGGAGGACTATTTTTGAATTTTATCCGTAAAAACGCCAGAGCAATTAGTTTAATTGTGGTATATTTTTTTGCAGTTTTAATGCAAGCTGGTTCTTTATTATTATTAGCTATCTCACTACTATTTAATAATAATTTAGTAGAATCATCTTTTGCAAATCTCGTAACAGGTTTAACTATTACTGCTATTGTGGGAATAGTTTTATTTTGGAAAGAAATCGTTGCTGGGTTCGACTATTTTAAAGAAGAGACTCTTTGGCGTATTTTTAGCATTTTCTTATGGGTGGGGCTGATTTTTTTAGTCGATGTTATTATTCAAAAAATCATGAGTAATAATCCAATTGCTAATCAACAAGATGTTCTCTCATTTGGTGCACAAGTTCCATTGCTTGTTACTCTATTTTTCTTAGCAATCGTGGGGCCAATTGCTGAAGAACTAGTTTTTCGGCAAGTATTAATGAATTGTTTATCGGAAACAATTGGTATAGCCAGTGCGACTATAATTTCAATTTTTTTATTCACCTTTATGCACACACAACAGCCCCTTGATTTTCTCATTTATCTGCCAGGAGCTATTTTATTATCTGCAGCTTACTTAAAATCAAATCGTTCGCTTGTATTTGTTATGGCTATTCATATTGTTAATAATATGTTGGGTTTCTTGTTATAAATCAAAAAGAGTTGGCGACATAGGTCATTTTGACTTATGTTGCCAACTCTTAAATTTTCAGCTAATTAGTCGTTCTAAAACAATCGATTTTGTTTACTCCTCTTTTTCTTTGTTTCTCTTTATAACATAGAGAATTAATACAATTAAGATCAGTCCTACACCCAGATATGCAAATATTTTTTGGACTTTTTCTCCTGTTTTTGGTAAATAGGATGATTTAGACGTTTCTTTCTTGTTTATGGCAATTTCATTTTTACTATTTTTTGTAGGTTTGTTCTGGTCTGTAACAACTTTTTTTGTTTCCTTTTTATTTTTCGCTGGTTCTTCGGGTGTAATAGGCACCTCTGGTTCTTCGGGTGGATTAACTGTGTCATCTACTTTGGCTTTGTTGAGAATTGTTTCGCCTGCCTTCGCTTCTTCGTTAACGATCACTTTGAAACGAATACTCCGCTCTTTTGTATCGGTGATACTTGGGTATTCCGCTGTGATTGTACCGTTGGCTTCTTTCAAGCTGATCGGTTTTGGTTCATCGCCGACACTTGTTAGGCTATCTTTGACATACGTCAGCCCTTTTGGTAGTTGGTCTGTGATAACTACTTTGTTTAAAACGCCGTTTTCGATGGTGTTGCGGAAGCTGATTGTGTACTCGATAGTTTCGCCTAGTTTTGGTTTAGCGTTATTAACGGTTTTTGTTGCGGTTAGTTTGCCTTCTTTTATTCGAGGTGTGATTGGTTCTTCGGGTGTAATGGGTACCTCTGGTTCTTCGGGCGGATTAACTGTGTCATCTACTTTGGCTTTGTTGAGAATTGTTTCGCCTGCCTTGGCTTCTTCGTTAATGATCACTTTGAAACGAATACTCCGCTCTTTTGTATCAGTGATACTTGGGTATTCCGCCGTGATTGTGCCGTTGGCTTCTTTCAAGCTGGTAGGTTTTGGTGCATCACCGACACTTGTTAGGCTATCTTTGACATACGTCAATCCTTTTGGTAGTTGGTCTGTGATAACTACTTTGTTTAGGATGCCATTTTCGATAGTGTTGCGGAAGCTAATGGTGTATTCGATTTCTTCCCCTAATTTTGGTTTAGCGTTATTAACGGTTTTTGTAGCGGCTAGTTTGCCTGCTTTCGTTTCTGGTACCACAGGCACCTCTGGTTCTTCTGGTGGATTAACTGTGTCATCTACTTTGGCTTTGTTGAGAATTGTTTCGCCCGCTTTGGCTTCTTCATTAACGATCACTTTGAAACGAATACTCCGCTCTTTTGTATCAGTGATACTTGGGTATTCCGCTGTGATTGTGCCATTGGCTTCTTTCAAGCTGGTTGGTTTTGGTTCATCGCCGACACTTGTTAGGCTATCTTTGACATACGTCAGTCCTTTGGATAGTTGGTCTGTGATGACTACTTTGTTTAGGACGCCATTTTCGATGGTGTTGCGGAAACTAATGGTGTATTCGATTGCTTCCCCTAGTTTTGGTTTGGCGTTATTAACGGTTTTTGTAGCGGCTAGTTTGCCTGCGTTCGTTTCTGGTACCACAGGCACCTCTGGTTCTTCTGGTGGATTAACTGTGTCATCTACTTTGGCTTTGTTGAGAATTGTTTCGCCTGCTTTGGCTTCTTCGTTAACGATCACTTTGAAACGAATACTCCGCTCTTTCGTATCGGTGATACTTGGGTATTCCGCTGTGATTGTGCCGTTGGCTTCTTTCAAGCTGGTAGGTTTTGGTGCATCACCGACACTTGTTAGGCTATCTTTGACATACGTCAATCCTTTTGGTAGTTGGTCTGTGATAACTACTTTGTTTAGGATGCCATTTTCGATGGTGTTGCGGAAGCTGATGGTGTATTCGATTGCTTCCCCTAGTTTTGGTTTGGCGTTATTAACGGTTTTTGTAGCGGTTAATTTGCCTGCTTTCGCTTCTGGTACCACCGGCACCTCTGGTTCTTCTGGCGGATTAACTGTGTCATCTACTTTGGCTTTGTTGAGAATTGTTTCGCCTGCTTTGGCTTCTTCGTTAACGATCACTTTGAAACGAATACTCCGCTCTTTCGTATCGGTGATACTTGGGTATTCCGCTGTGATTGTGCCGTTGGCTTCTTTCAAGCTGGTTGGCTTGGGTTCATCACCGACACTTGTTAGGCTATCTTTGACATACGTTAGTCCTTTTGGTAGTTGGTCTGTGATAACCACTTTGTTTAAGACGCCATTTTCGACAGTGTTGCGGAAGCTAATGGTGTATTCGATTGCTTCCCCTAGTTTTGGTTTGGCGTTATTAACGGTTTTTGTTGCGGTTAGTTTGCCTTCTTTTATTCGAGGTGTGATTGGTTCTTCGGGTGTAATGGGTACCTCTGGTTCTTCGGGCGGATTAACTGTGTCATCTACTTTGGCTTTGTTGAGAATTGTTTCGCCTGCCTTGGCTTCTTCATTAACAATCACTTTAAAACAAATACTCCGCTCTTTTGTATCGGTGATACTTGGGTATTCCGCTGTGATTGTGCCGTTGGCTTCTTTCAAGCTGGTTGGCTTGGGTTCATCACCGACACTTGTTAGGCTATCTTTGACATACGTCAATCCTTTTGGTAGTTGGTCTGTGATAACTACTTTGTTTAGGATGCCATTTTCGATGGTGTTGCGGAAGCTGATGGTGTATTCGATTGCTTCCCCTAGTTTTGGTTTGGCGTTATTAACGGTTTTTGTAGCGGTTAATTTGCCAGTTACTTGTTCGTCCGCAATTTTTGCTTCTACTATATTAGAAGTTTCGTTGACTTTTGCAGATGTTAAAATATCTACTGCCTCAACGGTTGCGCTATTAGGCACTAATTCATTTGCTTTTGCTCGTTCATTTATCTGCGCTTTAAATTCGTAAATTGTTTCAGCTGTATCAGCTTTGTAGCTACCTCCTTGTGTAGCAGTTGCACCATTGCCAACACGGACTATAATTTGTTTATTGGTTGCATCATATTCTGCTTGATCATCGCCTGAAGCATCCGTTTTTTCACCAGAATTTAGTCCACTAATAATTTTTAAAGAGCCTGGCAAATAATTTAAGCGACCATCTAGTGCATCCTTCGAAACTGAATTTATCGCTTCTGAATCAGCTTTTGTATTTTTTAGTGAGACACGATACGTGATTGTTTCACCAACTTTGTAAGTTTCTTTTGGTTCCACAATTTCTTTCTTAATTTCAAATTCAGGTGTTTCTGCGTTTACAGCAAAACCAATCGCATTCGTAGAATAATCGTCACCACTACTTGTTGTTCTAAAATTAATTTGGTTTTGTCCAGCATTTAAAACACCTTCGGGAATTGCCATACGATCGATATCAATATCTAAAAAATTAGGATGATCCGGCGCAAATTTACCTGGATACTTGTCTACCATATGTTCATCGTTATCTGTCACAGTTGCGTTCATAGCATTATTAACTGGGTTGAGCGTGTTCGAAATATTTACCCAAGTTCCTGCGCTATTTTTAATTTGTGCGTTGTCTCCAGTCCAGTATTTATCTCCTTGAACAGTAAACCAGGTCACAATTGGATCAAGCTTTCCTTGTTTTGCTGTTAAAAAGTTGCTCATAGTGAATTCATTATTAGTTCCAGCAGCATTGCCACGTGCTCCATAGTAAATACTAAAAGCTCTTGACTTACTTGCCTGATCCTTTGTAACAACAAACAAACTCCAACCGCTAAAGTTATAATATTGATATTGACCATTTAAACTACTTGTCATAGGAATATCTGCTAACGTATAACTTCCTGTCGCACTTTTATCCCCTTGTAAAATTGAAGTTACATCTGCATAATTAGAAAATCCAGTGTTATTGTACCCGAAACGTTGTCCTGGGTTTGTTGCATCTTGATCGATACGATGGTACCTTTGGGGCGAAACGCGCTGTACGGTTCCATTTGGTGTTGTAAATTGAACTGGTGCACTAATTTCTTCATCAGAAAGATTTGTTCCGTAAGCAGGGCCTTTATATCTAGACGCACTCCAAAATAAGCCCGCCCAAGCAATCTCTTTTGCACCATTTAAATCAATATAAGCCCGACTAGAGTTATACGTATTTGGATCATTGTCAACATCTGCAAATTCTAAAGGAAAATTGTTAATTGCATAACCACTACTTGCTCCTCGTGTATTTAAAAATGTTTGCGCAGCCGCCGTATTTTCATTCGCAATTTTTAAGTTGGTATTTCCCGTTGAAAAAAGTTCTCCTTTATGAACGCTTTGATAAATCGGTGTATTAAACCCCCGACCAGGTGTTGGCGGCACTAACGGACCAGTAGGTTGCGCCTTTAATGGAGGTTGCTCAGGACTTTCGGTAGCCTGCGTTAGTGCTGTATCTTGAATACTTTCTGTCGCCTTTCCTGCTTCAGGCTTTGTTTCGTTACTAGTAGTTGCGGTCATTTCATTTGTAGAAGAGGCTGTTTCGCTTGCCTGATTTTCTACTTTTGTTTCTGAAGTTTCCTGTTTTTCCTTCGAAACAAACTCTTTATCTGCTAGCATATCTTTACTAGGTAAATCAATTACTAGTGTTCCTTTTTCATTATCTTCTATTAGTACGCTGACCAATAACTTGCTCGACGCTTTTGTAGTTATTTGCCCATTTATGGTAATCTTTCTTGTCGAATTTGGTTGAAGGTTAAGCAGTTTAATATCGGTTGTTTGATCTTTCTCATTTGTTTCAACCTTTGCTTGTTCTTCTAAAGACGTAGGTCCTCGCTCTTCGCTTAAAGTATCTAATACAAATTTGATTGGACTATCATTGTTATTTTTTTGTTTTAAAATGAGATCTTTGATTGGTACATCTCGTGTATTTGTTACTTCGTAAGTGACCGTTTTAATATCTTCTTGAGACGATGTATCTTCTATTTTCCCTATTACTTTGAGCCCGTCTTTTTCAACAGTATTCTCAGCATCACTTGTTACTTCTTGAGCAAATGCGTTCATCATTGGTAACAAATTTAAAATAAACAGCATTGTGATCATGAGATAGCTGACAAAATTTTTAACTGCTTTATTCATTTACATTCTCCTTCGTTCTTTTCATTTAATGAAACAAATCATCTTCAAACAACTTTTACAATTACTAATTATTTCTCAATATCCACCTCCATAAAATACTTTTTCAACCTTCAATTTTTTATTTATTCAGCCACAACAACTTTTTTAACGTACGATTTTCCGTTTCTCCTTATAACAAAAAAGTAACATATTCTATTAGCTAAAAAAAGAAAAAAGCCCGATATTTCAACGAAAAACCACGAATTAAATAACACGTTTTATATGAAGCAAATATATTGACTTTTCCTAAAAAATACAAGTATAGGCAAGTTCTAGCTTTAAGAGTAATTTTTTTATTGTTTTCCCTTTAATAACATTCGTTCTAAATTGTTTTAAAAACTAAAACTTTTTTCATGTAATTTTCATTATATTTACCAAAAAAAGAAACTAGCTTAGCTACATTTGCTATTGCTAGTTTCTTTTTTTAATTGTTTTACTTTTCCCCTAAAATTTCAATCCAACCATAATAATATTCAATATATTGATTTTCCTCTTCTAGTTGTGTCAAGATATGTTCCCCGACAACGATGCCTGTTTCAAATCCTTGTTTTGCTAAACGCTTTTTTACTTCTTCGATATTATTCAAACGGGTATCTTGTGTATTGACTTTTAAAATAAAGCCTTTGTATTGGCTACTTGGTTCTTTGAGCCAAATCACTTTGTCTAAACTTTTTTTATTCACATGATTTGCCAAACAAATCCCATACGTCAGTTCATTGGATTCACTTAAATCCCCATAGATGCCTAAAGTTGAAATGTGTTCCATGTAAACCTTCATCTCTTCTGGATCTTCAATATCGACAACAACAATTTTATCAAAAGGAATTGGTTCATCTGAAAAAACCAATGTTTCTAAATCAATTAACGCATGTAAATGTAACTTTCTTTTTTTGATTTCTTTGTATTTATGTTGAAGCCTTTTTATTTCTTGACCCAGTTGTTCTTCTGTTGCTTCCATGGTGGCATAGAGATCGGTAGGTGTCTTTTTATATAAATTCAACATATCTTTGATAGGAATCCCCATTTTTCGATAAAAATCAATATCATATATTTTGAACAAATCTTCTAAATCAAAGGTTCGATATCCGTTTTCTTCATTGCGTGTGGTACTAATCAACCCTTGCTCGTCCCAATAACGAATCGTGGACTTAGGGATATTTAACAACTCAGAAACATCTTTTATTGTGTAATTTTTTTCCATCCTGTTCCCTCCATCAAAAAGTTTAGCATTTCTACTGTTGACATTCAAGTTACTTGAACGTGTACAATGACTCCTTGTAACAGCTAAAACGGTATTGTTTAAGGAGGAAATTTCATGAAATTAATGAAAGAGTTTATTAAAGAAAATAAATGGATTGTTCTTGCGACAACTTTAACCATCTGTTTGCAAATCGCAGGAACCCTTGGCGTCCCTAAATTAGTTGGCAAGTTGATTGATGTGGGCATCGTTAGCGGTGACCAACAAGTAATTAAAACGATTGGCATACAAATGTTTCTTGTGGCATTCATTGGAACAATTGCCGCAATTATTTCTAGCTATTTGTCTGCTTTAGTAGCTGCTAAATTTGGTTTTCAAGTTAGAGGATTGTTCTTTAAAAAATTTCAACAATTCTCGATGAAAAATGTTGATAAATTTGGTTCAAATTCTTTGCTAACTAGAATGACCAACGATGTAGATAATGTTCAAACAATGATTGTGCTATTTTGCCAATTAATCTTTCCAGCGCCTATTATTAGTTTATTTGCCTTAGTGATGACATTTTCTTATTCAGTTTCACTCGCTTGGGTAACATTGGCTTCCATCGTATTTTACTTAGTCGTTGTTTATTTTTTAATGAAAAAAGGTACCCCTTTATCTTTAAAAATTCAACCAAAAATGGATCGAATTACTACGACTTTACGAGAGTTCTTTACTGGAATTAATATGATTCGTGCGTTCAATAATCAAGACTTTGAAGAGCAGCGAACCAATCAAACATTTAAAAATTATGCTGAACGCATGAGTAAAGTGAATCGAATCTTTGCTTGGATTACTCCCGTTGCCTTTTTATTAATGGGCGTTGTGTACGCCTCTATTTTGTGGTTTGGCGGTAATTTAGTTGCAGTAGGCACCCTACAAATTGGCACCGTTACAGCTGTGATTGAATATACGCTTCTAACTTTGGCCTACTTAATGATCGCGGCTATGGTATTAGTTGTCATTCCACGGTCCGTTGCTTCCTTGAATCGCTTGCAAGAAGTTTTGTCAGAAGAAATTGAAATTAGCGATCCTCATACTGAAGCAACCATTGCTTATCATCCTGAGAAAGCCTTGATTTGCTTCGATCACGTCACGTTTCAATACACAGAAACAGCTGATCCTGTTTTAGAAAATGTTAGTTTTGTCATCCCTAAAGGAAAAACAACGGCGATTGTTGGTGCAACTGGCGCTGGTAAAAGTACTTTAGTTAAGTTACTTTTACGAATAAATGATGTCACAGCCGGCACGATTAGCTATTCTGGCACAGATATCCGCTCATTATCTCAGCAAACGATTCGCCAAATCATCAGTTATGTGCCACAAAAAGCCTTTCTTTTCAGTGGAACAATCTTATCAAACTTATTAATGGGAAATGCCAAAGCAACTCCAGAAGAAATAAAAACGGCACTAGAAATATCTCAATCTTCTGAGTTCATCGATTCATTACCACAAGGGATTGAAAGTTTCGTAGCACAAGGTGGCTCCAACTATTCTGGTGGTCAAAAACAAAGAATGTGTATTGCGCGAGCCTTAATCAAACCGGCAGACGTTTATATTTTCGATGACAGCTTTTCCGCATTAGATTACAAAACTGATGCCGCTCTACGTGCCGCTTTACATGCACAAATGGCGGACAAAACTTTACTCATTGTTGCTCAACGGTTAAGTACAATCATGAACGCTGACAATATTATCGTCCTAGATGAAGGAAGGATTGTTGGTCAAGGCACCCACGCTGATTTACTTGCCACTAATAGCTATTACCAAGACTTTGCTAAATCACAAGGTATCTTACCCAAATAACTAAAGAAAGGATGTGACTGCTTGAAAGAAAGTTTTCTTTTCAAGCCATACAATGAAAAAAACAATGAATCTTCAAAGCTTTAAACGTTTCTGGAAAATGATTAAACCTGAGCATCCAATCTTTTATGGTCTAATGATCTGCAGTTTAATTGGAAACTTATTAATTGTTGCCATGACCTATATTATGGCAATCGGGATTGATAACCTCTTAGAAGCTATCAAGCGTGTCGGGCTCAAAGGCATGACACTTACTTTAGTTGAAGAAGCGCTCTTAGGTCCCGTCTTACTTTTAATTCTCTTTTCAATCATTAGTAGTATCACTTCTTTTATTCAGGAACGAGCAATGGCTTCTTTAAGCGAACGGGTTACTTTAAGAATTAGAAAAGAAGTGACAAAAAAGTTTAAAACTTTACCAATGGCCTTCTTTGACAATCACCAAGTGGGCGATATCATTAGTCGTTCAACAACTGGCTTAAACCAATTGTCACAAGTTCTTTTAACAGGCATCAACCAATTTTTCACTTCCGTCGTGACTATCCTATTTGCAGGAATCATGTTGTTCTATATTGATGCAAAATTAACCATTTTAGTGTTGCTGCTAATTGGCGGCAGTACTTTCATGACGACAAAAATCGCGAATAAAAACAAGGTGTTTGCTGATCAAAGTCAAGCTGAATTAGGTCAATTAAATAATAAGATGGAAGAATATTTAGCAGGAAATTTGGTCACAAAAACCTTTAATCAACAGCAAAATGCTGAAAAAACAATTGATGCTGTTAATCAACAACATTATCGCGCCTTTAAAAAAGCACAGTTTCTAAATTTTGCGATTTATCCAGCTATTCGTTTTATCAATCAGTTGGCTTTTATTATCAGTGCTATCTTAGGCGCAATGCTCGTTTTATCTGGTGGTATTACGATTGGTTTCTTGCAAGCGTATTTGCAATATATCAACCAAATTTCTGAGCCGATTTCTACTGCTTCTTATGTCATTAACTCAATTCAAGCAGCGATGGCTTCCATTGATCGGATTTTTGTTATCTTAGATGAAGCTGATGAACAGCCAGAAGCAACTCATTTAGAAACTATTTCTTCTCCTAAAGGAGCCATTGAATTTAAAAATGTTCAATTTGGCTACACACCAGAAAAAATTTTAATGAAGAATGTTGATTTTTCTGTTCAACCGAAAAAAACAGTGGCCATTGTAGGACCCACCGGCGCTGGTAAAACAACATTAGTCAACTTATTAATGCGTTTCTATGAAATAAATCAAGGTGCCATTACTTTTGATGGGATTGATATTACGAAACTTTCTCGACAAAATCTAAGAAATTTATTTGGCATGGTTTTACAAAACACTTGGCTATTTGAAGGAACCGTAGCAGATAATATTGCCTATGGAAAAAAAGATGCTTCTCGTGAAGAAATAATTGAAGCAGCTAAAATTGCTCAATGTGATCATTTTATTCGGACCCTTCCTCAAGGATATGACACAATTATTTCTAGCGAAAATGGTGCATTATCACAAGGGCAACAACAGTTATTAACCATCGCCCGAATCATTTTAGCAAATCCGCCCGTTGTTATTCTCGATGAAGCAACTTCGAGTGTGGACACACGAACAGAAGCCCATATTCAAAAAGCGATGGAAACTGTCACAGAAAATCGAACAAGCTTCGTTATCGCTCATCGATTATCCACGATTGAAAATGCTGATTTAATTTTAGTGATGAAAAATGGCGATATTATTGAAAAAGGAACGCATCAGGAACTATTACAAGCTCCGACTCTTTACGCCAGCTTATATAATAGTCAATTTCAAACCACTTAAAAAGAACTGGAACAAGTCATTCTTCTTTTGACTTGTTCCAGTTCTTTTATTGCTTAGAAGTATTGAATTCCCATTGCTTTTTTGACTTCTGTTAAGGTTTGTGCTGCCACTTTTTCAGCAGCAAGACTTCCTTTATGCAACATTTCCATAATCGCTTCTGGATTTTTAGCCAGCTCTTCACGACGTCGACGAATCGGTGCGAGTTCTTCTTCTAGGACATCAATTAAGTAACGTTTAATTTTCACATCTCCTAAACCGCCATGACGATAGTGCTCTTTTAATTCTTCAATATATTCTTTCTCTTTCCCAAAGACATCCAAGTAAGTAAAGACCATATTTCCTTCAACTTGTCCTGGGTCCTCTATACGAATATGATTTGGATCGGTATACATACTCATTACTTTTTTCTGTACCACTTCAGCTGGATCTGAAAGATAAATACCATTGCCTAAAGACTTACTCATTTTTCCGTTGCCATCAATTCCTGGCAAGCGTCCCATGCCTTTTGGTGGTAACACAGCTTCCGGTCTAACTAAAACTTCACCGTACGTCTGATTAAAACTATGCACAATTTCTTGCGCTTGTTCCAACATTGGTTTTTGGTCTTCCCCAACTGGGACTAAGTTCGCTTGAAAGGCAGTAATATCAGCAGCTTGTGAAACGGGATAAATAAAGAATCCTGTCGGAACACCCTCCCCAAATTTTTTTTGCTCAATTTCTGCTTTGACCGTTGGATTCCGACGAACACGTGACGTGGTCACTAAATTTAGATAGTACATTGTTAATTCAGCTAACTGTGGAATTTGCGATTGGATAAAAATTGTTGTTTTCGTAGGGTCTAAACCAACTGCTAAATAGTCCAAAGCAACTTCTAAAACATTGACTGAAACTTTTTCGGGATTTTTTGCATTATCTGTCAATGCTTGTAAATCTGCAATCATGACAAATAATTGATTTGTAGGGTCTGCTTGCATTTCTACTCGTTTTTTTAAAGAACCTACGTAATGTCCTAGGTGCAATTTACCAGTTGGACGATCACCTGTTAAGATAGTATTCATTGTCTACACACCTTTATCGTTTTTAAGTAGTTTAGAAAAACAAGACAACGAAAAAGGTTGTCTTGTTTTTCTGTTTATTTTTTCTGATCATCTTCATCCATTTTCAGAACCGCCATAAAGGCTTCTTGAGGAACTTCCACGGATCCAATTTGTTTCATCCGTTTCTTCCCTTCTTTTTGTTTCTCTAACAATTTACGTTTACGAGAAACATCGCCACCATAGCATTTAGCCAGTACGTTTTTGCGTAAGGCTTTAATATCTGAACGAGCCACAATTTTTTGACCAATCGCCGCTTGAACTGGGACTTCAAACTGTTGACGTGGAATTAGTTTTTTCAGTTTCTCAACAATCGCTTTTCCACGCTCAAATGCGAAATCTCGGTGAACAATAAAGCTTAACGCATCCACTTTTTCAGCATTTAATAGAATATCCATTTTCACTAGGCGGCTGGTACGATAGCCAGCCATTTCGTAATCTAAGGATGCATAGCCTTTTGTACTTGATTTCAATTTATCGAAAAAGTCAAACACGATTTCAGATAACGGAATTTCATAAACTACGTTTACACGATAATCGTCTAAGTAATCCATTGTAATGAATTCGCCACGTTTACGTTGTGATAATTCCATTACTGCTCCTACATAATCGTTTGGCACCATGATTTGCGCTTTAACATAAGGTTCTTCCACAGATTCAATCGTTACTGGTTCTGGAAATTCAGCTGGGTTATCAACAACAACGGTTGTTCCGTCAGTTTTATTAACGTGATAGATTACAGACGGTGCTGTTGTAATTAACTCTAAATTAAATTCTCGTTCCAAACGTTCCTGAACAACATCCATGTGCAGCAAACCTAAGAAACCACAACGGAAACCAAACCCTAAAGCTTGCGATGTTTCCGGTTCAAATTGTAACGCCGCATCATTTAATTGTAATTTTTCTAATGCTTCCCGTAAATCGTTGTAGCGCGACGTATCAATTGGATATAAGCCACAATAAACCATTGGATTCATTTTGCGATAGCCTGGTAGTGCTTCTGCTGCTGGATTGTCGGCCAAAGTCACTGTATCCCCGACACGTGTATCTTGAACCGTTTTAATGCTAGCGGTGATATAGCCCACATCACCAACCATTAAATAATCACGAGCGATTGGTTTCGGTGAAAAAACGCCGACTTCTGTTACATCAAACGTTTTACCGTTACTCATCATTTGGATTTTATCCCCAGGACGAACGACACCGTCAATTACACGGATGTTTAAAACGACCCCTCGATAGCTATCGTAAATAGAGTCAAAAATCAAAGCCTTTAAAGGAGCCTCAATATCGCCTGATGGAGCTGGTACATACTCCACCACTTGTTCTAAAATATCTTCAATCCCAATCCCTGCTTTTGCACTTGCTAAAACAGCTTCCGATGCATCAATTCCAATTACGTCTTCAATCTCTGTCCGAACACGCTCTGGATCAGCGGCGGGTAAATCAATTTTATTAATAACAGGTAAAATTTCTAAGTCATTATCCAATGCCAAATAGACATTTGCTAGCGTTTGCGCTTCAATTCCTTGCGCCGCATCAACAACTAGAACAGCCCCTTCACAAGCTGCCAAACTACGAGAAACTTCGTAGGTGAAATCGACGTGCCCTGGTGTGTCAATCAAATGGAAAGTATAGGTTTCACCATCTTTGGCTGTATAGTTTAATTCAATTGCGTTTAATTTGATGGTAATGCCGCGTTCTCTCTCTAAATCCATTGAATCAAGTAATTGATCTTGCATTTCTCGACTGCTAACTGTATTTGTTTTTTCCAAAATCCGGTCGGCTAAAGTTGACTTCCCATGGTCAATGTGGGCAATGATCGAGAAATTACGAATTTTCTCTTGTCTTGCTTTCATTTCTTTATTGTTCATTTTTTGCCTCATTTCTTTTAAGAAAAGCTAACTCCCTGCTAGCTTCATCAATCAATTGTTATATTTTAGTTGCCTTTTTTATCAAATTATCATGTTTAAAGGTCTAGGATAATCAGCACTTTTCATTATACCAATTTTTGAAGAAGATTTAAAGCACTTCCCTTTTATTCTTTTGGTTTCGAAAGGCTAACAGAGTTTCGAAAAATTTGGTATACTAAAAACAGTAAATTTATTGGAGATGGAAAAATGGATGAACAAGAATTTCGAAAGCAACTGACCTTAAAGCCTGTTGAGGAAGAACACATTGATCAATTTAATGAACTTCTTTCCTATGTTTTTCAAGTGACTGAAGCAGATATTGAAGAAAGTGGTTTTGAAAACAAACGCGCATTTATCAAATCAAAACAACCGATTTTAGAACTTTCAAAAGTATTTGGCTGGTTTCACGAAAATCAATTAATTTCACAAATTGCTATCTATCCATGCGAAGTCAATATCCATGGCGCTTTATATAAAATGGGTGGTGTTACTGGTGTCGGTACCTATCCTGAATATGCCAACCACGGTTTAATGAAAGACTTGATTCAAACGGCATTAGAAGAAATGCGCCAAGATAAACAGTGGATTTCTTATCTTTTCCCTTACAACATTCCTTATTACCGACGTAAAGGTTGGGAAATCATGTCCGACAAGTTATCTTTTAAAATTCGGGATACGCAATTACCAAAAACCGTTCCTGTTCCAGGAATGATTGAACGGTTAGCTGTCGATCACCCAGATGTCTTTGATGTCTATGCGCGATTCGCTCGTCAAAATCACGGCGCACTCATTCGTAGTGCCTTCAACTGGGAAGAATATTGGCGTTTCGAAAACGAGGAAGAACGGACTGCTGCTGTCTATTATGGTGCCAATCAAGAACCTTTAGGAGTACTTTTCTATTGGGTGGCCGATGAGGTATTTCATATTAAGGAAATGTTTTACTTGAACCAAGAAGCCCGAAATGGCTTGTGGAATTTTATTACTGCGCATTTTTCGATGGTTTATTGGGTCAAGGGCGATATCTATAAAAACGAACCATTAGCCTTTCTTTTAGAAGACAGCCAAATTAAAGAAAGCATTGAGCCCTATTATATGGCTCGAATTGTTGATGTCAAAGCCTTTTTAGAAAATTTTCCTTTTGAAAGTACGGCTAAGCCCTTCCATTTTGTCGTTAAAGATCCTGTGGCTGAGTGGAATAATGGTGTTTTTGGCTTAATTTGGGATGAAAATGATCAAGTAACCATTACGGATGAACCTTTAGGTACCGCCGTTCACTTAGATATTCAAACACTAACTTGTTTAGTCATGAATTACCGACGCCCTTCGTACTTACATCGAATTGAGCGCATTGATACAGATAAAGAAACTTTAAATTCTTTGGAACGGATTTTTCCTGACCAAGAAGCTTATTTCAGTGATTATTTCTAAAACCTTGGATTGGAGACAGACAAATGACAAAAATTTATTTTGCAGGACCTTTATTTTCGCAAGCTGACTTACGTTATAATGCCTATTTAGTCGAACAAATTCGACAATTGGATAAAACAATCGATCTTTATTTACCACAAGAAAATGCGGCAATTAACGACAAATCTGCTTATGCCGATAGTAAAATGATTGCCTTAGCAGATACAGAAAACGTCCTTGCTAGCGATTTATTGGTTGCTTTATTAGACGGCCCAACCATTGATGCGGGCGTAGCTTCCGAAATTGGTGTTGCTTATGCCAAAGGAATTCCGGTGGTTGCCCTTTACACAGACAGCCGCCAACAAGGTGCTGATAATCACCAAAAGCTTGACGCTTTGAGCGAAGTCGCTGAAAATCAATTTCATTATTTAAACCTTTACACAGTTGGTTTGATTAAATTGAATGGTCGGATTGTTTCTTCAGAAGAGGATTTGTTGGAAGAAATTAAGCAACGATTGTCATAATAAAAAAAAGAACGAGCGAATTCGCTCGTTCTTTTTTTTACACTTCTTCTATTGGTTCATTTTCAAAAACTAATTGATTGTCTAATAGACTAATCGTGACTTTTGTTTTTGGCATTACTCGTCCAGAAACAATTTCTTTTGCTAATGGTGTTTCGACTTCGCGAGTAATGAAACGTTTTAACGGACGAGCTCCATAAGCTGGCTCATACCCATTTTCAGCAATCCATGTTTTAGCTTCATCAGTGATTTCCAACACAATTTCTTGTTGCTCTAAACGATGAGCAAGTTGTGCGGTCATTTTACCAATGATTCCTTTCACATTATCCAAGCTTAATGGTGTGAATAAAATGGTATCATCAATTCTGTTTAAGAACTCTGGTTTAAAGTGTCCTTTTAGAATATTCATGACTTGATTTTCAACTTCTTCGGGAATTGTTCCTTCAGGTGTCACACCTTCCAGTAAAAGCTGAGAACCGATGTTGCTTGTCATAATTAAAACTGTATTTTTAAAATCAACGACCCGACCTTTAGAATCTGTCAAACGTCCATCATCTAAAACTTGTAATAAGATATTAAAGACATCTGGGTGCGCTTTTTCAATTTCGTCTAATAAGACAATTGTATAAGGGTTTCGACGAACAGCTTCTGTTAACTGGCCACCTTCTTCATAACCAACATAGCCTGGAGGAGCACCAACCAAACGAGACACGGCATGTTTTTCCATGTATTCACTCATGTCAATCCGTACCATATGATCTTCAGAATCAAACAAATCTTCAGCTAAGGCTTTAGCAAGTTCTGTTTTACCAACACCAGTTGGTCCTAAGAAAAGGAACGAACCGAGTGGGCGATTTGGATCTTGTAAGCCTGCTCTTGAACGAATTACCGCATCACTAACAGCATCGACGGCTTCATCTTGACCAATCACACGTTTGTGTAATGTTTCATTCAGTTTCATTAATTTTTCTCGTTCGCCTTCAACTAATTTTGTCACAGGAATGCCGGTTAAACGACCGACCACTTGCGCAATTTCGTTTTCAGTAACCGATTCTTGTACCATTTTGACGTTATCTTTAGCGTTCTTTTCTTCCAATTCTTTCAATTCATGTTCTAATTGCGGAATTGTTCCATGACGCAAAACAGCAGCTCGTTCTAAATCATAATTATTTTCAGCATCTTCTAATTCGTGTTTTGCTTTATCAATCTCTGCACGTTTATTGGAAACCGCATTAACTTCTTCTTTTTCCGTTTCCCATTGCATTTTCATTGAGTTGGCTTCTTCACGCAAATCTGCTAATTCTTCTTGCAAGTTGGCTAACCGTTTTTTACTTGCATCATCCGATTCTTTTTTCAAGGCCGCTTCTTCAATTTCTAGTTGCATTAACCGACGTGTTACTTGGTCGAGCTCTGTTGGCATCGAATTCATTTCCACTCGAATCGTTGCGCTTGCTTCATCGACTAAGTCAATCGCTTTATCTGGTAAGAAACGATCAGTAATATAGCGATCGGATAAAGTAGCGGCAGCAACTAAAGCATTGTCATGAATATTCACGCCGTGGTGAATTTCAAATCGTTCTTTTAAGCCACGCAAAATAGAAATTGTATCTTCTACTGTTGGTTCTTTGACTAATACTTTTTGGAAACGACGTTCTAAGGCTTTATCTTTTTCCATATATTGGCGATATTCATCAAGCGTTGTGGCACCGATTAAATGCAATTCACCACGTGCTAGCATCGGTTTTAATAAATTCCCGGCGTCCATACTGCCTTCTGTTTTACCAGCTCCGACGATATTATGAATTTCATCAATGAATAAAATGATTTTGCCATCACTTTTTTTCACTTCTTTTAAAACAGCTTTTAACCGTTCTTCAAATTCGCCACGGAATTTTGCTCCCGCAATTAAGGCGCCCATATCTAAAGAAAAAATGGTTTTATCTTTTAAGTTTTCGGGGACATCTTTACGAACGATTCGTTGTGCTAATCCTTCAACAATCGCTGTTTTACCAACACCTGGTTCACCAATTAAGACTGGATTATTTTTAGTTTTTCTTGATAAAATCCGAATAACGTCACGAATTTCTTCGTCACGACCAATGATTGGATCTTGTTTTCCTGCTTTTACTTGTTGTACTAAGTCAACACCGTATTTTTCTAGTGCTTTATATTGTTCTTCCTGGTTTTGAGAAGTCACACGATCTCCTCCTCTCATCTCTTCAATATTTTTTCTTAACTCTTTTTCCGTAATGCCTTGTTGCATTAAATATTTTGTTAAACGATAATTTTTCAATTTCATTAAAGCTAAAAGTACAATTTCGGTTGATAAAAATTCATCTTGGAATTCTTCTCGAAGTGAATCAGCTTCTTGCAATAAATGGAACAAATTTTGACTTAAATTTTGACCATATTGCACATTACCGCCCGCCACACTTGGATATTCATCTAACGCGTTATCTACTTCTCGTTCAAATGCGTCAACATCTAAACCAGCATCTGTGTAAAAATTACGTCCAAAATGGTTTGGTTGAAGAAAAATTTTCCATAAATGTGCGATATCAATTTCTTGATGTTGCCGTGTCACCGCAACTTTTTGAGCTTCAGCAATCGCCTCTTGAAGCGTGGTTGTCATTTTTTCAATATTCATAAACGATCCCTCCCGTTTATTATTTTGTCTTTTTTATTTTAACATTCTTTACAATTATTATTATCCGACTTTTGATGGATTTCTTCAAAAGTTAAGGTATTCGTAAACCTTATAAATTTATTATACCCCATTGGTCAGTAAAGGTCAATAAATAAATTGACCTTTTTTGACCTTTTTGATAAAAAAAACCTAAAACAACTAAATATCACTGTTTTAGGGCTTTTTCGCAATCACAACTAGTTTGACCAACTCTTTATTGCTTTGATTTATTAAAAATAAAGTTTTAACGTAAGATACTTTTTATCGGCATAGCTAACCAAAATAGCCAAACTGGTTATCGCTAAAAATAATTCGTACTCATAACCACTAAAACCACTTGCCAAACCAAAAGAAAAAATAGCTCCGACTAAAACTGCTATGAATCCTACTGATACCAAAGGAATTAAAAAGCCAATAATCATAAATAATCCACCAATTAATTCAATTGCTGCTACACCATAAACAAAAAGACTTGGCAAACCAATACTACCAAAAAACGCTAAAGTATCTTCCAATGACGTTACTTTCATCACTCCATGAATTAGCATCGTCACCCCTAGCCAAATTCTAATCACTTGAATGCCTCGCTGTTGTTTATCCATACTTCTCCTCCTTTGTTTGCATTAAATAGTTAATGTAACTATTTAAGTTACATTATAAAGGATAAATCGAAAAAAGTATAGAAAAAAACAAACGTATTTAACAATACGTTTGTTTTTTAATGTTACTGTAAAACTTATATTTTTCTTCAGAAGCATTTCCCCTAATACAATTAACTTTCCTTCTAAGTAAAACATACTAAGATTAGACTACATCGTCCAAGGACCAGATTACTGTAGATTGATATACTTTTGATATTTCTCCTACATTTGCAGGCACAGTTAATTTTATCTCTTCAAAAGGAAAATATAGTTGCCAAGTTCCACTTCCTTGTGTTCCAGTTGCTGTGATTATTGATTGGGCTGTTGCACCTGATCGAAAAGCTTGAGAACCTAACGTCGGTCCATTGGTAAAACTATTAGTTACTGATTCCACGGTTGTATTAGCATATTGAACTTTTTGAAGTTGAGTGTTCGCAAAGTTCAAGGTAATCCCTTCTCCTTGTGGTAAAGATTTACCAGTACTATCTTTAAATTCAGATAAACTAACGTTTAATTTCCAACCTGTGCTGATTGGTCGATTATCTTCTAGACGTAACTTAAAACCAGCTTGTTGTAATTCGGGACTTCCTACATAGTTTGCTGAATTTAATCCGTAATTTTTTGTCATCGGCGAAATAGCTTGTTTCCCAAAATCAAAAGTACTTGGTGTCCCCATCAATACAGGCCGTTGTCCACTCCATTTCGCATATAACGTTACAGTTCCATTATTAGTAGCAGTTAATATTGAAACTATTTGTTTATCTGTATACACAACTTCACTTGCTCGCGTCCTTGCCCAACCAAGAAATGTATTACTCTCTTTTGTAAAAGTATTGGCTGGTAATGGCTTACCTATTCCATAAACAAAACTCGTACTAGGCATCGTACCAGTTCCTCCATTAGCATCAAACTTCACAGTATAGCTATTTCCTTTCCAAACAGCATAATAGGTCCTAGCTGAAGTATAATTAACGAGAGGATTTGTTGTAATATTTGGGGTTGCGGCGTTGGCTGTTGTAGCCCAACCTTGGAAAGTGTAACCTGTTCTTGTTGGTTTCGCAACGGTGCTTAAATTAACTGCCGTCCCAAAAGTATATGCTTTAGCAGCTGTACCACCTGAGCCCCCATTGGCATTAAAAGTCACATTCACTGAGATGGGTTTCCAAATAGCTTTCAGTGTTATTTTTGTAGTAGTTGAAGTAGACGTAAAGTTAATCGTTACACCCGGTTGATACTTTTTGGTTGCCATTGCAACATCTTGCCATTCCACAAAAGTATAACCACTAAGTGTTGGTTTTGTTGTGGGAATAACAACTTTTCCAGCACCATTCACATCTAACTGAATCGTTTGCGGAGAAGGTAGACCTTTAACGCCACTTCCTGGCACAATAACACTTGGTAAATTTTGTTCATAGGCTACTTGAGCAAATTCTGTACTAAAGATAATTTGATCACTGACTGCGGTCAAAGTCGCACCAGCTTTCACTTCTTTAGCAGAATACTGAAATTGATTAAGTGCTTTTTGATTGTCCGCATCGGGTACTAAAAAGTTCATGACTGCATCTAGAGTTTCATTTGGTTTAATAGTAGTTGTACCAAAATCAACATACACAGCCGTAATAGTTGTAGCATCAACGGGTTTCGTTGTGGTAAAGCCTAGACTAGTTAATTTTGTAGCAGTCCAAGTCTGCAAGTCATTGCCAGCATAAGTTGGCAATTGTGAAACTGGCTTGGTTGTATAGTATACTTTCACTGTTCCATTATTACTGGTTAAGTTAGTGAATCCAAGGCTACCCGTTGAACCACGTCCATCTGTTTCTGAAGGTAAAATATTATACAAACGGACACTGGTAAATTCCGTATTTCCAGAATTTTTAATAACTGTTTGCATCTGTGGTGTTCCCTTAGGTTCAACAGCAAAGATATTACTGTTAGACCAAGTTTGAGTCGCCGATCCACGTGCATTCGTCGCGCTATCTAGTTTTGAAGCATCAACGACAGAAAAACCGATGTTGCTACCAGTAGATGCGTTCATCACGTAGCTATTTTCATTAGTGTTATCTAAGCCAATTTTTTTAGCCTCTTCAGCATCTAACTGCCCAGGTACGCCAGTAAAGAAATCAGCTGCCTTAGAACTACTATATGCTACATAAGGAATCTGATAACTTCCAGAAGCGGCTGAACTAT
Source organism: Enterococcus sp. DIV1537a (assembly GCF_051712085.1). NCBI lineage: Bacteria > Bacillati > Bacillota > Bacilli > Lactobacillales > Enterococcaceae > Enterococcus > Enterococcus sp. DIV1537a. Next base: position 1,938,610 of record NZ_JBIOOE010000001.1, read on the forward strand.
CAACTATAAATTCTAAAGGAATCCGAAAAATACTACTCTCTCTCGCTACTTTAGACTTATAAGCAGTGCTGGACGTCTTAAAACGATAATAATTGTAACCAGTGTCCTTGATAGGTAAAGTTTCAACTGTCACCGAAGCTGGATAGGTAATTTGATTACTGTCATCAATAAAATCTTTTTTTGTGGTAGCCTTTAATCGTAACTGTTTGGGAACTTTAATTGTAATAATTGGATTCTCCCAATCCCCAAAAGAAGTAGTTGTATAGTGGGCATTATTTCTCCCAATTATTTCATAGTTAATCGTGTCTCCAGGTAGTTTATTTTTACTATTAGCACTGGTCAAGTTAGCAGAAACATTTAACGTTACTCCTTTATTATAATATACGACGTGATCTCTTAATTTAAATGTTGTAGGAGAACCAGTTGCATCTTGGTACTGCATTGTGGCTCCAAAGGTTATTGGATTGGATTTCTTAGAAAGCATTGTTCCATCTGGCCACCTCCCAGTAGGCCAACTTTTAATGTTATATCTAAGATACATCCCATTCCCTGGAGGTAACGAATTGGCTGTTGTGCCATCGGTTCCCATCGGAATGACATAAATTGCTGAAATATACTCGTTGGCTGCTAAAGTAGGTAAAGCAGGACTAAAGATACCAACCTTAGCTGGTGTACTACTCCAATCAGAACGACCCGCTCCGGTTGTAGCATTTATAATACGATACCAAACACGATAATAGGCTGGTGCACTCACTCCATCAGTAACACCAGTAATAGATAAATTAGCAAAGTTGGCTTTAGCTGATCCTGCAGTTGATTGTTGTAATGTATATTTCACGCCTTGAATCGCCTTAGTTCCAGTATTCTTAATAGTGTAAGAGTAATTAAATGAAGAACGTCCAAAAGCATCATAACTTCCTGCTGTCGCTAAATTGTCTAAGTTATTAACTGCTGTAGTTGAACCTGCAACACCACCATGAGCACCTGTTCCTGACAACTGAAAATCTGGTCTAGAACGTTTTATATAACTTTTCGTACTGGTGAAAGTATTTACTTTCCCATTTAGGTATTTTACCTTCATTCCAAAATTTATGGAAAAAGAACTACCCTCTGAATAAATTTTATTTAAAGTAACTCTTGTATAGTAATAATTTAAAAGAGTTTGAATTGGTGGGTTAGGTTCTAAAACGTTTGGTGAGAGGATTGCTAATTTCTGATAGTACCGAGTGAAACCAACTGGGACACTAGGATCTTGTACATTTGTTATCCCTGTCTTTAGTAAAGCATTGGCAAGCACTCCTGTTAATGTAGCTCCTGTTGGAATTTCAACATAGACTTGATGATCATAACTAGGATCTAACTTCGTACCACTACCGACATAAGTGAACCGATAAGTAATATTTGACATAGTAATATCACCATCAAAATAGCTGTCGTTACTAGGAACTCCATAAGTAGAAGATACACTTAAATGTCCAGAACTCAAGCTATTTTTTACGGTTTTATTTGCCGCTGAACTTGCCATTTGCTTACCGGTATTATCAAATACCTTCGCTTGGAGATTATTCCACACGATTTGTTCAGGAGGGATTTTGGCATCATAGACACTATTAAATTTAAACCGTAAATTAATCGTCTCTAATGTTGTCTTAGTTTCTTTCAAACGAATAATCAACTTTTTGTTGGTGGTATCATTTACATACGACGCCACAATTGAGTTGGCACTAGGGGTACTAGGTGTCACCAACGAAAAAATGGGTGCTGTATTATCAAAGTCTTTAAAAACCGGGTCGCTTTTACTTGGATAAAAGCCATAAGGAAGCTCAATCGAAAGGCCGGTCAGCCCCGCTTGGCTGATGGAAACTGGCAAAGAAACCGTTAAGTAATCTGGTGCTGTTCCGGTCGTAGGGTCGGTATATGTGCGATAAGTGGTGGGCGCAGTCAAACCGACTGTAATCCCATTCGCTTTTGAGGCAATAGTTTTAGATTTAACGACAAGGCTATTTTTTTTGTTTTCCTTCGTTTGCTTCTTAACACTGCTCTCCTGTGTCTTTTGAGGCTCAGGAATTTGCTCTTTCGCAACCATCACTTCTAAATTTTTAGTCAAAATTTCTTGATTTTTATCTTTGACTGACAAGGTGAAGGTTCCTGCTTTTGTTGTAGTTAACAGCAGGTAACTCTCCCTCAACTGCGCTAAGTCTCTTAAAACCAAGCTATGTTGTTCTTGATTATAAGAACTATGCTCCTTCAATTGTTGATTTTTTTGGGGATTATATTGAATTTCCTGAGGCAATTGTATTTCCGCCCAGGTTACATTGCTAGTTATTTTTAGATAAAAATCTGTTCCCGCAGTCACTTGCCGTTCTGGTTCCTGTTGAGACCAAGTAAAAGAAACAGTTTCTACTTCTTTCGTTTCTTGAGTTGTTTCACTTGAAGAATCTGTTGTTTCCGTTGTTCTTGTTGAAGAATCTGTTGTTTCTGTCGCTTGTTGTGATGGCTCTGATAACTTAGGTAATGAATCTTCAATAATTTGTTGCATTTCACTCGTTACTGTTGTCGACTTAGCCCCCTCAGCTAAGCCATTAATTGGTAAAATCATCGTTCCTAATAATATGACTATGACACAAATAAGACAACTCGGTTTCTTATTCATAACCAACACCTTCTTTTCCTTTTTATTCCTTTATTTTGTTCTACTCTTTTTAAGATAAAAATAAACGCTAATTGTAACAAGACACAATGCGCTAAGAACTATTAACGAATGCGGTTGGCTTTTTGCTGAAGATGTACTAGCCGACCATTGTTTTACATGCAATTGTGTGATTGTAAAATCTTTTCGCCAGTGCCATTCTTGATTACCAGCGCTGGCTTGACTATGAAAAGTATACGTTCCCGGTGAAAGGGCGACTTCATTCAATGATAAATCCATAGCTAATAGAGAATTAGGTGCCACTGACACATCCGCTTGTACTTTTTTTAGTAACTCTTTTGACTGACCTTTTTTGGTTAACCAGTTGGTAATTGTTGCTCCTTTCATAACTTTTGGTTGTCGATTTTGGAATGTTGCTTGAACAACAGGTAGGCCACCGCTGATCGTTGTATCAACTTTTTTTAGTTTCAATTCTGCTCCTTCATCAAATGGCTGTTTATCTTCTGTCAGCATGATTGAAATAGTATACGCATAGGTTGATGTAAATTGATTACTTTTTAATGATTCATCCTCTGGTTGTTTGACAAATCGCAGTGCACCTAATTTAACTCCCGGAAATGGCTCTTTAGGCGTTCTAATTTCATAATTTACTATTTTTTCTTCAAAATTTTTTACAGTGACCGTAGCTTCCTTATTTTGTAAATGAACAATTTGCGTAATGGAATTTGTCAAACTAGAATCTAGTGTGGGGCTCGTCTGCGTATAGTCAATCTGTCCTCCCATTCCGTTAACCGCATCATGAATACTTAAAGCGACAGTGACTGGTTCTTTCTGCAAACTTCTGATTTTCACTTGAATAATCTGCTGACTACTTGGCTGAACGCCTAAATAAAAATAAGTTTGGTTCTTATCTAGCTGATTATCTGGTATCACACTTTCAACTGTAAAACCTGCTAGCGGCTTTGACTCAGGTTGTTGCGCTAAAGCAACTTCGAAATGTAAGAAGATTAGATAATAAATAATTATAAAACAGAGATAGCTAAATACTTTCACTCCATCCCCTGTAGTCTTATTTATGACTTGTGACAATTTCATTTCAACCAACTTTCCCCCTTTTTTTTTAAGAATTACCGTTAATAGACTCATTATATCTGAAGACACACAAAAAATAATTTTGAATTTTTAAACCTATAATAAAAAAAACAGTATCTTCTTATACCACAAGGGTTTAGCGACCCTTTCTCCCTATGAAAACGTCTAAATTCCCTCTTGTTTTGAAAAATATCTCCTTTATAATCTAAAGAACAACAAAACAAATAACGAGCAAACGTCAAAAGGTATGAGTCATACATTGACCTTTTGACGTTTGCTCGCTAAAATTTAACACTTTTTCTTCTGATTTCTACTAAATAACTTTTCAACTTTTTTTCTGAAAAAAACAGCCAGAATAAACACGCGGTTCTTTCTGGCTGATTTCTTTTTATCCTAAACCAACACGTTCAAAAATCGTGTCAACGTTTTTTAAATGATAATGGTAATCAAAAGCATCATCTAGTTCTTCTTTTGATAAGACAGAAGTAATTTTTTCATCCGCATCTAACAACGGACGGAACGCCGTTTGATGATCCCATGCGTAAGCTGTTTTTGGTTGGACCAGATCATACGCTTCTTCACGTGTCATGCCATGGTCAATCAATTTTAATAAGACACGTTGGCTGTAAATTAGTCCATAGGTCGCATCCATGTTACGTTTCATATTTTCTGGGAAGACCGTTAAGTTTTTGACAATATTACCAAAACGATTCAACATGTAATTTAGCAAAATCGTCGTATCGGGAATAATAATCCGTTCAGCAGACGAGTGAGAAATATCTCGTTCATGCCATAAACTCACATTTTCAAAGGCAGTAATGACATGACCACGAATCACACGTGCCAAACCAGTCATATTTTCAGAACCAATTGGATTTCGTTTATGCGGCATTGCCGAAGATCCTTTTTGTCCTTTTGCAAAAAATTCTTCTACTTCACGCGTTTCTGATTTTTGTAGACCACGAATTTCTGTTGCAAATTTTTCAATACTTGTCGCAATTAATGCCATGGCAGAAACATATTCTGCATGTAAATCACGTGGTAAAACTTGTGTCGAAATCTCTTGAGCACGGATCCCCAAATGTTCGCAAACATATTCTTCAACAAATGGTGAAATATTGGCAAAGGTACCTACGGCTCCACTGATTTTACCCGCTTCGACACCTTTGGCTGCATGTTCAAAACGTTCAATGTTGCGTTTCATTTCAGAATACCACAACGCTAATTTCAAACCAAATGTAGTAGGTTCTGCATGAACACCATGCGTTCTTCCCATCATGACCGTATGTTTATACTCTTTGGCTTTGGCTCCGACAATCTCCGTAAATGTTTGTAAATCTTTCCGTAAAATATCATTCGCCTGTTTCAATAGATAACCATAGGCAGTATCCACAACATCTGTGCTGGTTAACCCATAGTGCACCCATTTTCGCTCTTCACCAAGCGTTTCTGAAACGGCACGAGTAAAAGCGACAACATCATGACGTGTTTCTGCTTCAATTTCTAAAATACGTGCAACATCAAATGATGCATTTTCTCGGATTTTTTGTACATCTTCTTTAGGAATTTCGCCAAGTTCTGCCCAAGCTTCATCCGCCAAAATTTCAACTTCTAGCCATGCCTTGTAGCGGTTCTCATCTGTCCAAATTGCGCCCATTTCGGGTCTTGTATAACGATCAATCATTGTGCCTTATCCCCTCTTTACTCCTCAATTTTTGAAAAATAATTACGACCAAATCTTTGTTTCTTTAATTTCTTCCAGTGTTTCATCGATTTCTTTGGTTAATATAGTAATATGCCCCATCGCTCGTTGCGCTTTTGCTTCACTGTGCCCATAATAGTGGAAATGCCAATCTGGATGTTCATTAATAATGTCCATCGTTTCATAGGCTTCATTCCCAAGCACATTGACCGTAACCGCTTCTGACAACAGTTGAATCGTTGGCATTAGCCAATTACATAAACCACGAATATGCGTATCATATTGGCTAAAAGAACAAGCATCTATTGAAAAATTCCCAGCATCTTCTGGACGAGGTAAAATTTTATTTACATAAATCCCGCCTGTTTCTGTATAAAACATTTCAATTGAAAGGGTGCCGACTAAACCAACTGCTTTAGCAATCACCTTAGCAATTCGTTGCAACTCGCCACTGACTTCGTCATCAATTCGGGCTGGCGCAATCGTTTCATGTAGCTTACGCTCTTTTTTAATTGTTTCCACAACTGGAAATGTCGCAAATTCGCCACTACCATTACCAGAAATCAGAACAGATAATTCTTTTTCGTAAGGAATCCAAGCTTCCAAGACACAGGTTCCTTCTCTTAGAAGATTCATGGATGGCGCTAAGTCTGAAGTACTATGTAGTACATAACGACCTTCCCCTCGCGTGTTCTTCAAGATACACGGGTAGCCAATGCCATCAATTGCTTCTTGAATATCAGTCGGACTAACAATCGTTGCATAAGGTGCAATCACAATATTATTATCTTCCAAGAAACTTTTTTCCATTAAGCGATCTTGCGTAATCGCTAAAATGTCTGTTCCTTGTGGTATATTCGCTAAATGTTGAATCGCTGTTAACGCATCAACATCTGCATGTTCAAATTCATACGTAATCACTTGGGCACGTTTTGCCAATTTCTCTAACGCTTCAGGATCATTATATGCTCCTAATAATTGCCAATCGGCAACTTGTGCAGCAGGACAATCAATTTGTGGATCTAGCACACCCACTCGAAACCCCATTTCTCTTGCACTAAGGGCCATCATTTTTGCTAAATGTCCGCCACCAATGATACCAATCACTTGACCAGGTAATAGTGGTTTATCCAAGTTCATCACAACTTTCCATCACAGTTTTATCCTTAAAATCCTTCTGCGGTTTCTCGTCGCAGTCTAGCCTTTAAGAGTGCTCTTTTTACATGATACAAGGAAAAAGGCTCAACTTCAAGTGCCAGCAGTGTTTCCATTAGGCTTTCTCATCAGAATTTATTAACTTACTTTAGGATAAAACAGCGGTAACTTACTACTTGTCTCTTTGTAACCAAGCTTTTTTCTCTTATTCTCTTCAAATGGATGAAAACATTAAATTTTTCTAAACGATGATGAGGTCAAAAAAGTATGAAAGAAAAGCCACCTGACCTTATCTATCATACTTTTTTGAAACTATTCGTTACTTTCTGAAGTTTCTTTTAAACCATTGAATAAAAGATTTAAAATAATTGCGGTAATACTGCTCATGACAATTCCATTACCAGTAAACATGCTAACAGTTTCTGGTACTTTATTAAAGAGCGTCGGCATAATATTAAAGCCTAAACCAAAGCCAATCGAGATGGCAATAATTAATAAATTTTTGTCATTTGAGTAGTCAACTTTTGACAACATGCGCATTCCTTGGACAGCCACCATTCCAAACATAACCAGCATTCCGCCGCCTAAAACTGGCTCTGGGATAATTTGGGCCATCGCACCAATTTTTGGTAATAAGCCTAAAATAATTAAGAAAAAAGCAGAAAAATAAATTGGTCGACGTGTTTTGATCCCAGATAATTGAACTAACCCGACATTTTGAGAGAAACCTGTATAAGGAAACGTATTAAAAATCCCTCCTAAAATGACGGCTAAACCTTCTGCATGATACCCACGACGTAAATCATCTTCGCCAATCTTCTTCCCTGTAATGTCTCCTAAGGCAAAATAAACACCTGTTGATTCAACCATACTAACAATTGAAATAATAATCATCAACACAATAGAAGAAAGATCAAACGTTGGTTTGCCAAAATAAAATGGCTGTGGAAAATGAAACCACGTAGCTTGACCAACAGGAGACAAATCCACTAATCCCAGAAACGCAGCTAAAATTGTGCCACCGACTAGGCCGATTAACACGGCAATTGACTTGATAAAGCCACGTCCCCAAACTTGCACAACAATGATTAAGGCAATTGTTACAAATGCGAGTAGCAAGTTTTTAGGATCACCAAAACTTTTGTCCGTTGCTAAGCCGCCACCCATTTTTTCAACAGCAACAGGAATTAAGGTCAAACCAATAACTGTAATGACTGTGCCGGTGACTAAAGGCGGAAATAGACGTTTAATTTTTGAGAAAAATCCTGCAATAAGAACGACAAAAATGCCCGAAGCAATAATTGAACCGTAAATTGCCCCAACCCCTTTGTTCGTACCAATCATGATTAAAGGCGCAACTGCTTGAATGGCACAACCTAAAACGACTGGCAAACCAATCCCAAAAAACTTATTCACCGTTAATTGCAAAAGTGTCGCAACGCCGCACATAAAAATATCGATTGAAATCAAATACGTCATTTGTTGCGAATCAAAATTCAAGCCGGTTCCGATTAATAAAGGTACGGCAACTGCCCCAGCGTACATCGCTAATAAATGTTGCAATCCTAAAACGGCGGCTTTTCCATTTGATGTTTCCGTCTGTTGTGGTGTATTCAATTGTTTTGTTTCCAAGATTATGCATCCTCCTCTAAAAACGTCACCGTTCCTTCACTTAGTGAAGCAATACGTGCTAAAGAGACTACATTTAAGCCCATGTCTTCTAATAACTGACGACCATCTTGGAATGATTTTTCAATTACGATACCAATTCCTTCAACCTTTGCACCAGCCTGTTGGCATAATTCTACCAATCCTTTAGCAGCTTGTCCGTTAGCTAAAAAGTCATCAATAATCAACACTTTATCAGCATCAGATAAAAATTTTCTTGAAATGGAAATTTGACTTGTCACTTGTTTTGTAAATGAATAAACTGAAGCCGTTAAGAGCTCTTCATCCATGGTTAAACTTTTTGCCTTACGAGCGAAGATCATTGGCACGCCTAATTTTTGCGCTGCGTATAAGGCAGGAGCGATTCCTGATGCTTCAATTGTAATTACTTTGGTAATGCCTGCTTCTGCGAAAACCTCAGCAAAACGATTACCCATAGCCTCCATTAATTCTGGATCCACTTGGTGCGTAATAAAACTATCTACTTTTAAAACACCTTCACCTAATACACGGCCATCATTTTTAATACGTTCGACTAATTCCTTCACAATATGAACTCCTTTACTTATTTTTCGATAGATGCTTTGTTCTCATCCTGAGGAAAGGACGGTTCGTTAAAAACGAACGAAATAAAACAAAGTGCTATTTATATTCGTGTTCTAACAAAAGAAAAAAGCCCATTTTGCCAAAGCAAAAAAGGGCTATCCGCTCTTCTTCACTTATAGACCAGCATTTACGGTGCTGGGTAGAGACGGTCAACCGTATTTTGACCTTATACAAGCTTCTATGTTTCTCTAGGATAGTACAAAAATCTCTAACTTTCAATGGTTTAACAACTTTTTTTCATTAGAATTTTCAAATAATTGGTTCATTCTTCCATTGTTCCGTAAAAGCGAACATTAAATAGCCAAAAACGCTTTGGCAGGATCGGCTGCCAAAGCGTTTTTTATTCTTCATCGGTTGCTTTTTCTTGTTCACGATATTTTTTCATTTTTTTGCTGAATAATTCACCGTTACTAGGGGGCGTATATGTAATAGCATTCGCTCCGGCGATAATGGTTTCATGAATACTCGATTCAGTTGGTCCTCCTGTTGCAATAATCGGTAATTCTGGATACTTGCCACGGAAATAGCGTACGGTGGCTGCAGTGTCTTTTCCTGCACTGATATTAATCATATCCACGCCAGCCGCAAGTTTTTCATCAATTGGCGTATGAATAGAAGTTACTGTGCTGATAATAGGAATATCGATTGCTTCATCCACCATTTTAATTGTTTCAATTGGTGTAGGACCATTCAAAACGACACCCATTGAGCCTTGTGCTTCTGCAAATAAACTCATATAAGCAGAACGCATGCCTTGCGTTAAACCGCCGCCGACTCCTGAAAAGACAGGAATATCCGCTGCTTCAATAATGCCTTTTGTAATCGCTGGATGCGGTGTAAAAGGATATACAGCAATCACTGCCTGTGCATCCGTATTGCGGATAATCGCAATATCTGTCGTAAAAATAATTGATTTTATTTTACGGCCAAAAATTTTAATGCCACTGGCTTGCCGAATAATCTCTGGCATTTTTACAATATCTTGTTTCAGCGGCGTCATAATTTCTGGAATCCACTTTTCGCTCATTGTCATCGTTCCTCCATGCTTAACGGTCGTATTTATTTAAATTGTATTCTTCAATTACATGAATGATCTTATCAGCGTATGTAGGATCCGTTGCGTATCCAGCATCTTGAAGCGCTTGTGCAGCCTCTTTATAATTTTTGGCTAACAAGACTTTTTCATATAAATTTGGATCCCAATCGACCCCATCAACAAATAACTTGGTATGATCTCGCATGGATTCTTCCCAATTGTCATAAACTCGAAAATCACCCTGAATCGTAATCCAGACCTCATTGACATACTCTTTTGTTTCTAAATTGACTTTTGGTTGATTGCCATATGCTTTAATCCCAAAAAGATTGTTATATTTCGATGCTAATTGACTTTGTCCAAAATTTGATTCTAAAACTGCTTGCCCCATAATAATACTTGGTAATACCCCGTAAGATTCTTGTAATTCACGTGCATACGGTGTGATTTCAGCAACAAATTCTTCTTTTGAGATGTTTTCATTTTGGCGATTGACTGACTCGCTTTGTCCTTTATCTGAATCAGAAAGGACAGATAACGAAAAGACAAAGGCCAAACCGACGACAACTACGCCTAAGAATAACTTTGGCAAATTCAGCTGCTTTTTTCTTTTTTTCTGATAGTTGCTCACTTCATTAATTCCCCACTTCATCTTTTATTTTCCGACAAAATGTTTCACTATCTTTCACTTTCGTGATTGATTTCATTTGTTACTATAACCGAATAATTGTATCATTTTCACAGAAAATTATCAACTTTCATCACTGCTTACGCTCGTGATTTCAGTACTTGATTCAGTGGTAGCAGTTGAAGAAACTGTACTACTTTCAGAAATTTTAGTGGATGATTTCACTGTTGTTTCAGTTGATGTGTGAACAGATTCTTCAACTGGCTTTTTACCAAAAAAGACAAAAATTACCGCACCAAACATAATAATCACAGATAAAATCCCAGCAATTGTGTATTTCAAAAGACCATCCTTCCTATTCGTTATTCACCTACGTAAGTATCCATCAGATTTTCGTTGACCCAATCTAATAATTCAACTTTTGAACCTTCCAATTGTCGTTGAATCGTAGCTGGTAACCGGAATGTAATAATATCATCAAAGCCCCATTCACCATAGGCCAGCGTCACTTTCAAATCAATATAACCAGCAGCAATTTCTTGTTCCTGTTTATTATTAGGAATCAATTCTACAACGCCCAGATCAGATTGTAACCATTTTTTGGCAATTGTTGTTTTTAACCGTTTATATTCCGAAACAGCTAGGTTGCGTTTTTCCGGAAATAAGATGGTTTGGCGGAGTATTTTTTGAGTCAGCATCCACTCATAATCCGTAAACAAATTCTTAATTTTTTGCATGACTTCATTGTCCAAACCAAATTGGCCTTCTTTCCAAGCTTGCCAATCGGCTGCTTGAATTTGATAAGCGGAGTAAAAATTTTCTTCTGTTTGGTACTGTTCAATAATTGCGTCAACAATAATATCTACATAAACTTGATGCATAATCATTCGCCTCCATTTTCTATTTTACTGAAATTCTCTAAAAAAAGCATCTTTTTATCTCTGGATTTTATCATATTTACAAAATTGTCCTTGTTTTCTAATTTCTCTTGTTTACAGTATAATAAATAATGAAGAAGATTTGAAGAAATTGCATAGATTAGGAGGACTTCTTTTGACAAAAAAATTATATCAATGGGGCATCGTAGGATTAGGTGGGATTGCCCACGAATTTGCTTCAACGTTTAAACAAGAAACTAGCCAACTTGCAGCTGTTGCTTCACGGACATTGTCTAAAGCAGAACAATTTGCCGCTGATTATTCAATCCCTAAAGCCTATGGTTCTTATGAAGAATTGCTAGCAGATGAAACAATCGATGTTGTTTATATAGCAGTGCCAAATAAACAACATGCTGAACACATTTTAAAAGCGCTTCAGGCCGGAAAACATGTGTTGTGTGAAAAAGCTATTACGATGAACGCGGCAGAATTAAAACAAGCCTTGGCAGTTGCAGAAAAAAATGACCTTATTTTAGCAGAAGCCATGACTATTTTTAACATGCCACTATACGACGAATTACGTCGCTTGATGGATGCTGGCAAATTTGGTCAGTTAAAAATGATTCAAGCACCCTTTGGAAGTTACAAAGAACCCGATCCTAAAAATCGCTTTTTTAATCCTGACTTAGCAGGCGGCGCATTGTTAGATATTGGTACTTATGCGGTTTCGTTTGCTCGTTGGTTTCTCAGCTCACAGCCAGACGTTTTAGCTTCTAGCATGGTTCCCTTCTCTACTGGCGTTGATGAACAATCGGTGACATTGCTTCGGAATAAAGAAAATGAGTTGGCGACTATTTCATTAACATTCCAAGCAAAAATGCCAAAGCAAGGAATTGTTGCTTTTGAAGATGCCTATATTACCATTACAGATTATCCACGCGCAGATGAAGCGATTGTTCACTACAATGACGGTACGGTTGAGACCATCGTTTCTGGGTACTCAGCTGAAGCCATGAATTATGAAATCTACAATATGGTTGAAGCAATCAAAGGTACTCAACCCAACCGCTCCTTATTTTTCACGACAGAAGTCATTGATATTTTGGACCAGATGCAAAAATTATGGCAGAATTAAAAAAGAGAACTTCGGCTTTTGCCGAAGTTCTCTTTTTTATTTGTTCTCTATGGATAAATACGGTTTAACATACGTGGGAACGGAATCGCTTCACGAATATGTTCATTACCAGTAATGAACGTAACAGCACGTTCTAAACCTAACCCGAAGCCGGAATGTGGCACAGAACCGTATTTACGTAAATCTAAATACCAGCTGTATTCTTCTTCAGATAAGCCAAACTCAGCTACTTTTTCTTTCAAATAATCATAATCAGTTGCACGCTCTGAACCACCGATAATTTCACCATAACCTTCTGGCGCAATTAAATCGGCACAAATTACAACATCTTCACGTGTTGGATGTGGTTTCATATAGAAGGCTTTAATTGCTTTTGGATAATTTAAAATGAATGTTGGGACGCCATAGTAATTTGAAATAAAGGTTTCATGTGGACTACCAAAGTCTTCGCCCCATTCAATGTGATCATAATCATTGTTTGCTTCTTCTTTTTGTAATAAATCAATCGCATCATCGTAAGTAATACGTTTGAATGGTTCCGAAACATATTTTTCCAGTAAAGCTGTATCACGTTCTAAAACATCCAATGGATATTGTTGATTTTTCAATACTGATTTAATTAAATGTTTTACGTAGGCTTCTTGAATATCTAGTGATTCTTCATGAGTTGTGTATGCCATTTCTGGTTCAATCATCCAGAATTCCGTTAAGTGACGACGAGTTTTGGATTTTTCCGCGCGGAAAGTTGGTCCAAAAGTAAAGACTTTTCCAAATGCCATCGCACCAGCTTCTGCATATAATTGACCTGTTTGTGATAAGAATGCTGGTTGTCCGAAGTAATCTGTTTCAAATAATTCTGTTGTGCCTTCTGGTGCTGAGCCTGTTAAAATTGGGCTGTCAATTTTAATGAATCCTTGTTCGTTAAAGAACTCGTAAGTAGCACGAATAATTTCGTTACGAACTAACATGATTGCATGTTGTTTGCTTGAACGTAACCATAAATGACGATGATCCATTAAGAAATCTGTGCCGTGTTCTTTCGGCGTAATTGGGTAATCTTCTGAAGCGCCAACAACTTCTAAATCAGTGATATCCATTTCATAGCCGAATTTAGAACGGCTATCTTCTTTGATAACACCAGTAACCATGACTGCTGTTTCTTGTGATAAATGTTTAATTTCTTGGAATTTTTCTGTACCAGTTTCTTCACCAAAGGCTTCAATGAAGTTTGGTTTGAACACGACACCTTGGAAAAAGGCTGTCCCGTCACGTAATTGTAAAAAGGCAATTTTTCCGCTTGAGCGTTTGTTAGCAATCCAAGCGCCAATTTTTACTGTTTCTCCAACATGTTTGTTTGAATCAATAATTTGAATTTGTTCCACGTTTGTCTCTCCGTTCATTTCTTAGTTTATTCTTTTAGGCGTTGTGCTGAATCCGTTTCTTTTCTATAAAGTCGTTCATTCGCTCAATCGCTTTTTCTAACGTCATTAAATCTGTCGCATAGCTCATCCGCACATGTTCTGGTGCACCAAAGCCCTCTCCCGTTACCAGAGCAACATGCGCTTCTTGTAATAAATCTTCCACCCAATTAGTCACGTTATCATACCCACAAATTTCTAATGTTTTTTTGACATTCGGGAATAGATAAAAGGCGCCTTCAGGTTTTATTAGCGAAACACCTGGCAAAGCTGCTACTTTTGGATAGATATGATTCAGGCGTTTTTCAAAGGCCTGACGCATGTCTTCAACTGTCGACTGTTCACCTGTTAAAGCCTCAATTGCCGCATATTGGCTAACTGCGACTGGATTACTGGTGGATTGTGAAGCGAGTTGTGTCATTGCTTGAATAATTTTTTCATCACCGACTGCAAAACCAATGCGCCAGCCTGTCATTGCATATGTTTTGGAAACACCATTAATAATGATTGTCTGTTGACGAATTGCTTCTGAGATGGTTGCAATTGGTGTGAACCGATGTCCATTGTACACCAAACGACCATAAATATCATCTGCAATAATGAGGATATTATGAGCAACTGCCCATTCACCAATTTGGCGTAATTCTTCTTCCGTATAAATAACACCAGTTGGGTTAGATGGTGAATTTAGAATGATTGCTTTTGTTTTGTCCGTTCGTACAGCTTCTAATTGTGCAACTGACACTTTAAATGATTGCTCTTGCGTGCTTGATACAAATACTGGCTTGCCTTCTGCTAACTTGACTTGTTCACCATAACTTACCCAATAAGGGACAGGGATAATCACTTCGTCCCCAACGTTCAAAATGGCTTGAAATAATAGATACAGCGCATATTTGGCACCATCTGTCACAATAACTTGCTTGGGTTGATAACGAAGTTGATATTCTCGTTCCACATAAGAAACAATCGCTTGCTTTAATTCAGGAATGCCGCCAGAAGGTGTGTAATAACTTGCTCTTCCATCCTCAATTGAAGCAATTGCTGCTTTTTGAATATTTTTCGGGGTTACAAAATCTGGTTCCCCAACCGTTAAGCTTAAAACATCTACACCTTTTGCTTTTAATGCTTTCGCTTTGGCGGCAGCTGCTAATGTAACAGAAGGAGTCAATTGCTGTGCTCGATTTGATACGTTCATACACCTTTCACTCCCACTTTCATCAAAACCTATCTAAATTAAATATCTTTGACAACGTTGATCTCTTCGCCTTTATCAAAGCTCATAAGATAATATGTTAGTACTCCTTGATCATTTTCGGTGACCACTTCCCATGCAGGGCGCTTATCATAAAGCCCTAACGTAGCTTTCATCACCGATTCATCGGGATGGGCTTTAGCAACAATGTCTGTTATTTGTTGTTCAGTTTGACCATCTTTTTGATTTAAGACCGTGACTTTTTCTCCCGATTTAGGGACAATCACGACAATCTCTGTGCCTTTATCATTTTTGCCGGTTAAAGTAAAATACGTATTTTTACGTGTAAACCAGTAAAATTTATCAACTGTTTCTAAATTAGCAGAAGTTTTGGCAATTGCGGTTGCTTCTTTTTTGGCTTGAGCCATTGGTTGATTGGTTCGTACAAAAAAGATAATTATTGTTACAAGAATTGCTAAAAGGATTGCCAATAGGGTTAAAAGGACAGTAATCCGTTTCTTCTCTTTCTTTTCTTCTAATTCCTCCAAAAATCCTTCCATCCTCTCTAAACTTACTGGGTCTTATTATAGCAGAAAAATAGCGGCCTTTCACAAATATGACCTAAAAATAATCGATTATTTGTTTAAAAATTCCTTTAATTCTTCTAAAATTTCAGGCATGGGCGCTTCTTTTACTGAGAGTCCCTTGGGAAACGCTTTGATTAATCGTTTGCCATATTTTGCAGTGACTAAACGACGATCCAGAATCAGCAATGCCCCTCTGTCTTCTTCAGAACGGATTAAACGGCCCAGTGCTTGTCGCAAACGTAAGGCTGCTTTCGGTACCGCTTCTTGAGCAAATGGTTGTATCCCTTCTGCTTCTAAATACGCATATTTTGCTTGCACAAGTGGTCGTTTCGGGTTTTCAAAAGGCAAACGCGTAACTATCAATAACTGTAAAGCTGTTCCTGGTAAGTCCACACCTTCCCAAAAGCTATCGGCTCCTAGCAAGACATTTGGTTTTCCATTAGAGAACCGTTTAAGAATTTTTTCACGACTGCCGCTAATCCCTTGGGCGAGGACCTCTTGTCCTTTTTCCAATAATCTTGGCTGGACTTGATGATACACGGTGGACAATAATTCATGCGAAGTAAAAAGAACCAACATCGAACGTTCCTCTTGCGCCATCAATTTTTCAATGGTATCTGAAATGTATTGACCCATTTCATAGGAAGAGGCATTTTGAATGGCTACTGCTTCTTCCGGTACATAGACTCGCGCATTTTCTGCATAGTTATATGGCGTTGGCAGGTTTTTGAACATCACCTCTGTTAAACCTAACCGTTGCGGTAAATACTTTTTATTGTTGCCAAACTTCAATGTGCCGCTTGTATAAATAATTCGTTCATACCGCGGATACCACTTTGTTTCAGGAAGCAAACTAGCTTCTAAGTCATGAATTTCAATCAAGCCATGGTCTTCATTTTGTGGTAAATATTCTTTTACCCAACGTGGACGCCAATCATCAAGATAAATGGTAAAACAGTGATGAATACGTTCAATTTCATCAAAAAATTGAAACAAGCGCACAAAAACGATGCGATCAGCCAAACTAAAGGTTTCCAACTGACTCATAATTGTTTGCTGTAACTTACTTTGAATAGTTAACAGCTCCTGCAGTAAAAGCTGGAGCGTTTGACTATGTTTTTCTCCCGCAGCAGATAAATAATCAATACGTTCTTTGGTTAAAAGCAACTCCTGATGGTCTATCCGCTTCTGTGTTTTACTAAATAAACGATGCAATTCAAAAAGAAAATCTTGCCATTCATCCACAAAATCCAGTAAACCTTGCTGATAAATTTTTACAAACCGCTGCTCTTCAGAAAACTGTTGAAAAATTTGCTGTAAAGCAACAAAAAGTTGTTCTTTTTCAATAAAATGTGTGACTTGTTTTTTTAGTATCACACTGTTCACTCGTTCGCTCGCCATCCGACTAGCGATGTCTGGTAAATGATGTGCTTCATCAATAATTAGCCACGGACTTTCAGGTAATAACGGTTGTTTTCTTAGCGACTCTTGCGCCAAAAATGCATGATTAACAATCAACACGTTACTTTGAGCGACTTTTTTATACAGATGTCTTAAAAAGTCAACTTCATAAAGTTCATCTTTTTTTGAAAGAAAATCCAATCCGCGATGTGTAACTTCTTTCCAGAATAAATGATTTAAATTCGTCAATTGTAGTTCATCTAAATCGCCCGTTTCTGTTTCTAGCAACCAGACGAGAACGCCCATTTGATAAAGAGCGTATTGTTTTTGCGGAGTTGGCTGATTCAACGTTGCCTTAAAGCGTTGTAAATCAAGATAGTGTCGATGGCTTTTAATAACAATGCCTCGTAATTTCCCTTGGCAGATTTGATTGGCTAATGGTAAATCTTTTTCCACTAATTGATTTTGTAAAACAATCGAAACTGTTGAAATGATGACTGGTTTTTCTGGCGTTGCTAAATAGCTCATCGGCAACAGATAGCCTAATGTTTTTCCCGTTCCAGTCGCTGCTTCAATAAATAAATCTTTTGTCGTTCCTTCTGTAAAATGATCATAGACTAAATTCATCATCCGACTCTGTTCCGCACGATAAGCGAAACGTTCGCCAAACAGTTTTTCTTTGGCTTTTTTAGTTTTGGGATACGTGCTAGTCTGATAGAACGTTTCTTCAAAAAGTGGAACTTCTTTTTTGCGTAAAGCAATGCCACTGACCACTTGATAAGCTGGATTTAATGGTGTGACTTGTTTTTTCATTTGTTCATACGTTTGTTGAATAAAGGCACTGGTTTCCCGCGCTGTCTGTTGACTTAATTCCGCAATTTTTTCCATAGTGACTAATGGTAAAGATTTCATTTTTTCTTGAATTAATAACAAAAGTTCGGCTGTAACCTGCGCATCACTATCTGCTTGATGGGGATTCTCATGAGACAAACCTAAGCTTTCCGACAAATCACTTAAGCGGAAACTTTTTTCTGTCGGTAAAAAAATCTGTGCCAATTCCACTGTATCAATGGCTGGAATGGTAAGTGGCGGCGTGCCACACCGTACCAGTTCACGAGCTAAAAAATTATAATCAAAGTGGACGTTATGCGCCACAAAAATAGTATCTTCCAGATAATGATAAATTGTATGTGCTACATCTTCAAAATAAGGCGCTTTTTGAACTTGCGTATTACTAATCCCCGTTAAACTTTGAATTTGTTTTGGTACTACTTGATTGGGATTCACATCTGTCGCAAAGTTCGCAATAATCTTTCCATCTTGAACGAGAACGCATCCAAACTGAATGATCCGATCACTTGTAGGATCTGTTCCAGTCGTTTCAAGGTCAACTACTGCATACACTTGTTTGTCTTTCAATGACTTCACGCCTTTCATTCATCTTTGAAAATTATACTACAATTTATAGGATTTTCACTAGTATTTCAAAAATTCTCTTGAAATCTTTTCCAGAGATAATAAGAAAGAGCCTGAAACAAAAATTCAAAGTGATTTTTGTTTCAGGCTTAAAAGCTGATAAACTGAATGGTTTTGTCTTACCTTCTCCTAAATAAACGATTAATAACAGTCAAGGATTTTCTGCATATACTGATTTAATTGCCCATAGCCTTCCAATTCTCTGATTACTGGGAGCGGACAACGAACCTTTTTATTAAATAGTGTCCGCTTTTCAACATATTCTGTAACTTCGTCTAAAAATTTATCTAATCCTTTTTCTAGTTTCATACAGCTTAACTGATTGCAAATTCGCACGTCTCCTTCTTTTTTCTTTTGAACTTGTTTAAATGATTGTGAGAATGCTTTTGCTTCAATCATTTGTGCTTCTAACTGTCTTTTTTCAATCGTTATTTTCGGTACTGCTTGATTTCCATCAGTATCCTCTAACTGGCGACTCATAAAGCGACGATAAATTTCCTCTTCTAATTCGTCCAATTGTCGTTGAAAGTCCGCAGGAATTGTCCGACTTGATGAATTTTCTTTCTCACTTTCCATAGAGACAGCTTCTTTTTCTGACTTCTGCTCCTCCTCTTTTTCGGCAGACTTATTCACTGAATTTAACGAGCTTTTTTCTGTTTCTTGTGGAAAAGTAAATAAAGGTTTTGCCGCAGTACTCTGCTGGTTTTCTTGTTTTTTTTCTGGCTGTGCTTCTTTAATTGGCACTGTTTCAGATAACACTGGTTCTTTCGCTGGTTCTTCAAGCGCTAGTTTGTTAACAGGAAGCACTGCTTCACTTGTTGCTACAGTTGTTTCACCTTCTTGATTTTCCAGATTATCAGGCGATAGATTGACGTCTGGTTGTTCCAGATTAGTATCCTCTGATACTTTCAGCGATGCCTGTTCTGCGGCTATCACAGGAGAAGCTCTTTTCAAATGGATCGTTTTTATTTGTCTAGAAATGACGGGATTTCTCGTTTGATTAACGGCTTCATTTAAGGAGGCTAAATTTTCTTTTAAAAGTGTCAGCATTTCACGTAAGACAGCAATTTCACCAGCTAATTCCGTTAATTGATTTTCTTGCGGCACTACTTGCACATTGGTTTCATTCATACGGACTGTTTTTTTATTTTTAGTTGTTGGTATTTCATACATCCATTGTTTCAGTGCGGATCGTAAGTCACGAGTGGTCGGCTCAAAACTTCCAAAATAAACAGTGTAGTACATTAACTCTGTTTCAACATAGACATAAATCTTTTTAACAATTAACTCTTCAAACTGTTCTGATTCATCCCAACTTTCACATAAAGCCTCAAAAAATTGTTCCCCTTCTGCTAAATTTTGGTACTCTTTCGCTAAATAAAGCTTGCGAATTAAGTAAAAATTATACGGTGTTTCAACATTATCCGCATAAATTTCTCGTCCTAAAAAATCTGGATTCGTTTCTTTACAAAGAAAGACCGTTTTCTCTTCTGGTTGTGTTTCAAGTGTTTTAGTCATGAGGTTCACTTCCTTTTTCTCCGTTAATAACCATTTTTTAATGATAGATACCTTTAGTATACAGGAGAAATTCTTCTGATTTTCTCATATTTTTAAGAGACAATAGAAATTTTAGAGAAAAATCGACAGAAAAAAAACGTGAGATAAACAGTCCTATTGACCATTTATCTCACGCAAAATACTTAAACTGACTATTTTATCCTTGAAACATGCAACCATTTATTCTGCTGAATCAATTGGCAAAATCGTGTCTTTTTTCTCGCGACGTGCAATTGCTGGTAAAATCATTCCTAATAGAATTAAGACGATTGGTGTCACAATGTTAGAAGCTAATTGGAACAACCAGCCTTGAGGGTCTGAGGCATACTCAAATTTAGGCACCATTCCTAGGATACAAGCAAAGGCTGTAAATAGGAAACACCAAAGACCAAACACAAAACCAATTTTAGGATTTTTAACAAATTTATATTCTGAATTAAATTGTTTGTATGCTTTGTTTAGAAGCATATAGGCAAAGAAGACCCACAAGTAACGCATTGGCATAACTACAGAATTTAAGTTAGTTAGCCATTTAACCACTTCGTTCATGTCCTTCAACCCAAACATCGGTAAAGCGATAATAATACTTACTAAAATACCTGTTAATAAGTAACCATTAATTAACGTACCTTTTTTCGTACGTTTACGTAACCAACTTGGAACAAATTCTGGATCTGCTTCAGCTAAAAGAATTTTCAGTGGAGCATCAATTGAAAAGGCTAACGCAGCCACTTGACCCACTGTATTCGTCAAAGCATAAACAATCATTAAGAGATTACCGACACCATAATATGCGCCTAATTTTTGGAAGGCACTGTAGGCACCATTTGCCATTAAATCTTTAGGAATATTGTCACTTGAGAATAACATTCCCATTGCAAATGAACCTAAAACAGCCGATAAACCAACCATTGCCGCTAGGAAAATCATTCCTTTAGGGAACTCTTTGGCTGGATTTTTAGTTGCATTTACGTAAGGAGAAATTTTTTCAGCGCCACCTACCGCAAAAACTAACATTGATACGGTTGTAAAATAACTAAAATCAAATTTAGGAATGTAGGTGCTGACTTGTGACATGTTTGGCGTCGCAAATTCAACCGTTGAATTAATAAATGGTGCGCCTACCGCTAATAAAATGAATAAAATAGACATCACAAACATGGCGGTTCCAGCTAAACCACCAATAACTTTTAAGGTGGTTAACCCTTTTGTTGATAATAACAAGAAAACCAAGAAAATTATTAATGAAATAAATGATACCGTTACGATTGGCATCGTATTGACTAGGTTTCCATTCCCTTGAACTGCCCAACCTAAGGCAATTAAAATTGCTTGTGGTTTTTGTGCCAAGTAAGGAATGTGCACTACCCAATAAGTCCATGCTGCATAATAGGCTAGACGTTTAGTACTGGTGTTTTGCACCCACGAACTAACCCCACCATTGCTGTCTTTAAATGTTGAACCTAATTGTCCTACGATTAACGCATAGGGAATAAAATATAAAACTAAAATCAAAAGCCATGAAGTGACCACTGAAATCCCTTGTTGTGCATAATTATTCACAACATTTCCAAGACCCCAGACCATGTTAAAGGCAATTAACCCGACGGTGAACCATCGTAATTGCTTTTTGTCCATATAACCAATTCCTTTCTTATTAAAAAAATAAAGCTCTTCATTTATCATAAGCATTTTACTTTTTATGCACAAGCTCAACATAATTAAATAAAGATGGCTTTTTAATAAGTAATTAAAACGCTTCTAGCAATGATTTTCTAATTTATTTGATGACTAAAAAAGGCCGGTGAATAAGTTGCTTCACCGGCCTTTTTCTAAAAGATTTTTCTTTTATAACATATCAAATAATGATAATTGGTTTTCATCTGGCAAGTCTTTTAAGACACCATTTTCATTCATGTATTCAATCAACGTTTTAGAAACTTTGCCTCGTGTTGCCAAATCTTCTTTCGACAAGAACGGTTGCTCTTCTCGCGCAGCGACAATGGCTTTCGCTACGTTGAGGCCTAAACTTGGCACTGCTCGGAAAGGTGCAATCAAGGTATCCCCTTCAATCACAAAATTTTCAGCATCTGATTTGTACAAATCAATCATGCCAAATTTATAGCCCCGTTCCAACATTTCATTACATAATTCTAAAACCGTTAATAAGTTTTTCTCTTTAGTGGAGGCGTCCATCCCTTTGTCCGTAATTTCTTTCATTCGTGCTTTCACAGCTTCTTTCCCTTGTGACATTGCCACTAAGTCAAAGTCATCCGCCCGAACGGAGAAAAACGCACAGTAATATAAGATTGGGAAATAAACTTTAAAGTAAGCGACCCGCAATGCCATTAATACGTATGCTGCCGCATGGGCTTTCGGGAACATATATTTAATTTTAGAACAAGAATCAATATACCAGTCAGGGACGTTGTTTTCCTTCATCGCATTTAAATACGTATCCCGTAGTTCATCAGGAATCTTATTCCATTGTCCTTTACGTACCGTTTCCATAATCTTAAAGGCCATCCCACTGTCCAAACCAGCATGAATTAAATATACCATGATATCATCCCGACAACCAATTACTTCAGCAAGATTGGCTTCGCCACGGCGAATCAACTCTTCTGCATTTCCTAGCCACACATCGGTTCCGTGAGACAGTCCAGAAATTTGAAGTAATTCTGCAAAAGTTGATGGATGGGTCTGTTCTAACATACCTCGAACGAAACGTGTCCCAAATTCAGGAATTCCTAAAGTTCCTGTTTTAGAATAAATTTGCTCTGCATCCACACCTAGAACATCAGGTCCTTCAAAAATACGCATCACTTCTGGATCGTCTGTTGGGATGGTTTTTGGCTCAATCCCAGATAAATCTTGTAACATCCGAATCACGGTTGGATCATCATGTCCCAGAATATCAAGTTTTAAAATATTATCGTGAATGGAATGGAAATCAAAGTGCGTCGTTTTCCATTCTGCCTCTTGATCATCAGCAGGGTATTGGATTGGCGTAAAGTCATAAACATCCATGTAATCAGGAATTACAATAATACCGCCGGGATGCTGCCCAGTCGTCCGTTTAACCCCTGTTGAACCTTTAGCTAAGCGATCAATTTCAGCACCACGCAAATGTAAATTATGATCTCTTTCATATCCTTTAACAAAGCCATACGCTGTTTTGTCGGCTACTGTACCAATGGTTCCTGCCCGGTAGACATATTCTTCACCAAAAAGAACTTTCGTGTAGTTATGGGCTTCGGCTTGATAATCGCCAGAAAAGTTCAAATCGATATCGGGAACTTTGTCGCCATGAAACCCTAAGAACGTTTCAAAAGGAATGTCGTGACCATCTTTAAACAATCGAGCACCACATTTTGGACAGGCTTTTTCAGGCATATCAAACCCTGAACCATAGGAACCATCTTCATAGAACTCAGAATATTGACACTCAGGACAATAATAATGTGGCGCTAAAGGATTTACTTCAGTAATCCCTGTCATTGTCGCAACAAAACTCGAACCGACAGAGCCCCGTGAACCAACTAAATAGCCATCTTCATTACTTTTATGCACCAGTTTTTGAGAAATTAAATAAATAACCGAGAAACCATTCCCGTTAATCGAATTCAGTTCCTTTTCTAACCGTTTTTCGACAATTTCTGGTAAAGGATCGCCATACAATTCGCGCGCACGATTGTAGCTTAAATCAGTGATTTCTTGTTCAGACCCAGGAATTTTTGGCGTATACAAATCGTCTTTTACTGGAATAACTTCTTCACATAAATCAGCGACTTTGTTGGGATTTTCTACTACAATTCGCTTAGCGACGTCTTGTCCTAAAAATTGGAATTCCGTTAACATTTCATCGGTGGTTCTGAAATGAACCTTTGGTAAACTATGGCGATTTAACGGATTAGCGCCACCCATAGACCCGACTAAAATTTTCCGATAGATGGCATCTTCTTCATTTAAATAATGAACATTTCCAGTGGCGACAACCAGCTTGCCAAGTTCGTCACCGATTTTCACTAGATTACTAATAATTTCTTCCAAATCTGCTTCATTTTTCACCAATTCTTGTTCAATTAATGGCGCGTAAACTGGTTTGGGCATAACTTCAATATAATCGTAGAATTTGGCACGATTTTTTGCTTCTTCGACACCTTTTTGCATCATTGCTTCAAAAATTTCGCCGTTTGAACATGCGGAACCGATTAAAAGCCCTTCTCTTAACTTCGATAATTGCGAACGAGGAATCCGTGGTACTCGGAAAAAATAATCTACATTGGACATCGAAATCAATTTAAAAAGATTTTTTAATCCTGCTTGAGTTGTTGCTAAAATCGTTGCATGGAAAGGTCGAGCACGTTTGTATGAGTCTCCTTCGCCAATATGACGATTCAAATCATCATGGAAATGCATATCATGATTCTCTTTCGCTTCTTTTAAGAAAATCCAGCACAAATGACCTGTTGATTCTGAGTCATAGATGGCACGGTGATGTTGTTCTAAGTTGACGCCAAATTTTTTCGATAAGGTATTTAGACGATGGCTTTTGAAATGTGGATACAAGAATCTGGATAATTCTAATGTATCGATGACGGGATTAGCCGCTTCAGGTATTCCGTGTTTGCCATAACTTGTATTTAAGAACCCCATATCAAAAGAAGCGTTGTGGGCCACTAAAATAGTTCCTTCTGAAAACTCTTTAAACATGCGTAAAACTTCTTCTTCGGATTTTGAACCGCGCACCATTTCATCTGTAATCCCAGTTAAATTAATTGTCGTTTGAGATAATGGATGGCCAGGATCAATAAACTGCTCAAAAGTCTCAATGACATTTCCTTTGTGCATTTTGACAGCGGCCAATTCAATAATTGTATCATAAACAGCGGAAAGCCCCGTTGTTTCCACGTCAAAGACCACATAGGTAGCATCTGTTAATTCAATATGTTCTTCGTTGTAAGCAATAGGTACACCATCATCAACAATATTGGCTTCCACGCCGTATAAAATTTTAACGCCTGCTTTTTTACCTGCAGCATGGGCATCAGGAAACGCTTGGGCGCCGCCATGATCCGTAATTGCGATGGCCTTGTGACCCCATTTCCCCGCTTGCGCCACTAAGTCACCGACTTTATTGGTCGCATCCATTGTACTCATGTTACTATGCATGTGTAATTCTACACGTTTTTCACCTTCTGGCGCGTAGTCTTTTCTTGGCGCATGGGCGACTTCCATCAAATCTTGAGCATTCATGACTAAATCACGCATGAAGGTATCTTCTTGTACACTACCACGAACACGAATCCAACTTTGTGGTTGAATCGCATCAAAAACTTGTTCATCTTTTTCCCCATTCGAAAATTTCTTCACCACGAAAGAGGAAGTATAATCAGTTATTTTCAAAATTAAAATTTTTCGTTTAGAACGCAATTCACGCACTTCTTTATCAAAAATAAAGCCTTCAATCGTTATCCGACGTTCTTCTTCCAGTATGTTTCCCATTGGCATAATGGGTTCATCATTGGGAATATTCCGCCCTAAACGAATTGGACCATCAAACGCAGGCGCTTGTTGTTGTTTTTCTTTTTTCATTTGTTCATGTTTAACAAGCGATTCAGCAGCTTGTTGTTGAAAGGCTGCGGCTTGTTCTAATTTTTGCTCTTCAAACTTTTTCAGCACTTCTGCAGCTTGCTGTTGATCCATTTTTGGTTCAATATGAAATTTAGGAAACCCGTAAGAGAAATAAAGTTCCTCAATAATTGGTAAATATTGTTGCTTCAAATAAGGAATAACTGCTTCATTATCAACAGGTAAAATAATTTTCCGATCTTCAAATTGTGGTGTCTGTGTTTTTAAGACTTTCTGAACTAACGGCGTATTGCATTGACTATTTAACAAGGCCAACTGCCAATAATCCGTTAATTGTTCCTCAGTAAATGTTGTCTGATTTGTGGTTATTTGAACGGAAACCTGTGCAATTTGTTGAAAAGCTAGTTCCAATTGTTGCATAAATGTTTGATATAGCATCACTGGCATCAATTCATCAAAACTTAAATGAAATTCCCATAAGCGACTTTGTTGGTGAACAATGACCTTGTCAATCCGGCCATTTTGAATTAAGGGATGTTCTTTCGCTGTGTCATCTAACTGAATTTGCGTCATCAGTTTATCAAATAAATCGCGTGCTTTTTCTGTCACAAAATGAACCTCCTTCTATCATTGAAAAAAGGCCCTCAGACAAATCTGTCAAGTGCCTTTTTTCGGTTTCTCTGCATTCGCTTCTCTATTAAGTATACTCGTTTTTTGTAAAAAAACAATCTTGTTCCGTCAATGGCTTGCTAAAAATTAGAGAACAAGAGTAATGTACTCGTGAAGAATTCCATTATTTGTTTGAACATATTGAACAAAAAACATCCTGTCAATCCGTATTTACCAATCCCTTACAAATCCATTCTTGCCATTTCTTCCAATTTCTCAATCTCTTTTCGATAATTTTTCCGCATGGTTTGTTCTGTTTCTTCTAGGATTGAAACAAACCGATTTTCTGTTCGTTTCACTTCATCTAAACTGGTGGCTATTTGATGATGAAACATTCGTTTGTCCCAAGTATCATTTCTAGTAAAATAAGCCACCTTGTCTACTAGTTGGTTCGTTTGTTGTCTAAATCGCTGGATTTCAGCGGAAACATGTTGCTGTTGTTGATTGATTCTGCGCTTTTCTTGATAATAGCTGTCTTCAATCATCTGGTAACTGCGGCGTTTTTCTTCCGGTGTCATCTCCTAACCTCCTTTTGCTGGTGTTTTTAAATTTGCGTCAGGAATCGCTTTCAAATAATGGCTCGCTGCGTCCGCCACTTGCCCTTGAAACGCACCTTTTAAGGAAGATGGCAACGCAGTTTTTGATTGCTTGCTCATTAATTTTGAAAGTTCCTTGATTGTCTGTGTGGAGGTTTGTTTGATGGTTGCGATTCTGGTTTGTTTTGCTGTAATCACAGCTTGAATGGCTTGGCGTTCTTGCATCTTTTGTATGCGTTCTAATTCTAATTGAAGTTCTCTTTCCAGTTCATCCATGTGCGACATCCTTTCATTTCTGTGTAAATAACTGATTCCCTGCTTGGCGATCGTATTCTTGAATATTTTTAGCCGCAGTTGTTAACTTTTCACTAAATGTCATCAGTTTTTGATTATATTGTTGAACTTGTTTCCGATTGTGACTGGCCTGTGCCTCGTCCCACAAACGACTTTTTTCATAGGGTGCAATCATTGCTTGGACCTCAGAATAAGACAAATATTGTCTTATTTCATTGGCACTTGTTAAAATTTCCTTGGAAATTTCTGCTAACGCTTGTTCTGTGTCTTGCTGGCTTTGTTTCAGCAATTTCTCCGCTTCTTCACCGATTGTTCTAGCCTGATTAGCTACCTGTAATGCCAAGTCTGCTCGTAACTTGATTTTTTGACCGCCAGAAGCACTGGCAATTTTTGTATGTAAGGAACGAATAGCTTTATCAGTACCAGATTTTAATTTTTCCAAATTCGCATTCGTTTGCGCAAATTCGCCATAGAGTTCTAAGTACTCCTGCACTCGTTTTTTCGCTTCGGCTTCATTATTTGTGGTGGGATCCCAGTCGCCATTTTTCTTTGCCCAGACTTTCGCTGCTAACTTGACTTGCTCCAAAGTCATATTCGGTGCGAAAATGCCATCTTTGGCTAAACGATCCAAATCCAAGTCGTCCCCGTCAAAATAGTTAGCTAAAGTATTATGTTCACCAACCCCTGAAATCGAAGAAAGCGTGCCATATTTACTATCACGTCCTGACAGTGCTGCCCATGAATCATTTTGGTAGCGAATCAAAAATTCTGGATTTTCTTGTAACCACTGTTTTTCACTCGTCGTTAAACGTTCAAATTGATTGCGGCCCCAATCATCAAAACTGGTGGTACGAAAGCCCATTTCTTGCCCGTATTTCCCTGCCATTTTCATCATGTAGCCACCTGATTGACTAAAGCCTGCAACATCGGTAATTGTGCCGTTTTGCGAGGCGATTTTTTGCTGCGTTTGTTTTAAAAAATTTTCAGCTTCCTGATATTCTTCAGAAAGTCCACCTACAAAAGCTGTCCCAGCTGTCTCAAAGCCTTTTTTACCTTCATCCCCAAAGGAATTGGTACCAGCGTACACGACAGCGACGTTGTTATAGTCAGGTTTACCTTGGTCATCTAAAGGGGCGATGGCCATGGCATTTAGTTGGCTGGATTGGGTGCTGGCGGCTTTGTGGATTATTTTGAAGTCTTGTGTTTTGTCTTGAATTTCTAAAACTACTGTATCACTATTCAATTGAACTGTCTCTTTTGTAGAATCAATTGCTTTTGCTAAGGTCTCTGTTGTAATTTCATCATTACTCAAATTCCTTTCCCTCCTAATATATTAATTCATGAATTTCTAAGTTATAAACTACTTTTGCATTTGGACTTCCTTTATCAGACTTTCTAAATCTCTCAAAAACTTTTTTTTCAGCTTGGTTCAAATCGTATGTCGCATTCCTTAATCCTACTCTAACTGCAACATCTGTATTTTTATCGTTTAATGAGTCTAGCACAACATATTTTTTCAATTCATCATCATATTCTGTTTTATCGGTTAGACGAAAATACATCATGAAATAATCATCTTTAGAT
Source organism: Enterococcus sp. DIV1537a (assembly GCF_051712085.1). Classification (NCBI taxonomy): domain Bacteria; kingdom Bacillati; phylum Bacillota; class Bacilli; order Lactobacillales; family Enterococcaceae; genus Enterococcus; species Enterococcus sp. DIV1537a. The sequence goes on from NZ_JBIOOE010000001.1 coordinate 1,967,472, forward strand.
ACATATACTCTAATTTTACTATTAACATAATTCCCCAACAGCGAAGTCCCATATCCTTTTGCATTCCGCCATTCTACGCCAACGCCTTGCCACTCAATCTTCTCAATGCCTTCGTAGTTTTCCACTAAATAGTTCGACACATATTTTTGAATTAAATCGATTCCTTGTTGGTAATCCTTTTCTATTGCTTTTTTATCCATGTATTGTTTTCCTCCGATTCCTATTATGATTAGTAATGCAGTAGCTAAACCAATTAGCCACCATCTTCCTTTTTTCACTAGCTTCCCTCCTTTCTTTTTATGTACAATCATGTTTTAAAACTCTATGTTAAGATATTCAGGCTTCCTGATATTCAGAAGAAAAGCCACCTACAAAAGCCGTCCCAGCTGTTTCAAAGCCTTTTTTGCCTTCATCACCAAAGGAATTGGTACCAGCGTACACGACAGTGACATTGTTATAGTCAGGTTTGCCTTGGTCATCTAAAGGGGCGATGGCCATGGCATTTAGTTGGCTGGATTGGGTGCTGGCGGCTTTGTGGATGATTTTGAAGTCTGTTTTTTTTCCTTGAATTTTCAATCGTACATTTGTATTCTTTGTTTGAACAGTATCTTTCGTCTCATCAATAGCGTTAGCTAATATTTCCGTTGTGATTTCTCTACTCATAGATTCTCCCCCCTAATAGTTCAACTCATAAATTTCTAAGTTATAAATGATTTTTGCATTATCACTACCAAAAATTGACTTCTCTAGCTTCGTGAATGATTCTTTTTCACTCTGTTTTAAATCATAGGTAGCATTTTCCAAATCCGATTTGATTGAAAAATCAATATTTTCAGAATTCAAAGAACTTGCTTTAACATATTTTTTCAAATTATTGTCATAATCTGTTTCATCTGTCAAAGTAAATCTTACAGAAAAATATTTATCTTCTGATACAAATATATTCACTCTAGTATTCACATAATTCCCCAACAACGAAGGCCCATATCCTTTTGCATTCCGCCATTCCACGCCAACGCCTTGCCACTCAATCTTCTCAATACCTTCATAGTTTTCTACCAAATAGTTTGATACATATTTTTGAATTAAACCGATGCCTTGTTGGTAATCTTTTTCTATTGCTTTTTTATCCATGTATTGTTTCCCTCCAATTCCTATTATGATTAGTACTACAGCAGCTAAGGTACTTAGTTTTCCTTTTTTCACTGGCTTCCCTCCTTTCTTTTTTATGTACAATCATGTTTTAACACTTATTGGATTCGTCCCATAAATTCCTTTCACTAGTACAGCACCAATGCTACTGGGTTCCCTTTACTAGCCTAACTTCATTCAATCGTTTCTTTTCTGAAAGAGTATTTTCTTTAATTTTCTAACCTATTTTTTATTAGTTATAATCTCTTCCATTTAATCTAATGAATTAGCCACTATTTTATAATATCACCAACATATAATTAGTGTAAATATAATTTTAAATTCTATCTATATATGAAAAATTTGTTTAAAAACAAAAAAATATCATTTAATCATCTTAAACCACTTATTTATTTCCTTTATTATTAAAAACAATAAATGAAATAATTTTATATAGATTAATCTTTAAAATCGAATATTGTTTATAGCTTGAGACATTTAAGTTTTTTATTACATTAAAAAAGCTTAAAACAAAATCAGAGAAACTTTGATTTCGTTTTAAGCTTTATACTGTTATTAAGTTTGTTTATTTATTCCGCTTCTGATGTTGTGTTCATCAAAATAGAAAGTGTGCTTTCTAATTCTTCTTTGCGTACTTCCAACATTTCACCAGTACGTTTGATTTTGACTTCTACCACACCATCGACTGCTTTTTTACCGACTGTGATACGGATTGGGCAACCAATTAAATCAGCATCAGCAAATTTTACGCCTGCGCGCTCGTTGCGGTCATCAACTAATACTTCGTAGCCCGCTTCGGTCATCATTGCTTCAACTTCTTGTGATAGTTTTGTTTGATACTCATCTTTCACATTCATTTGGACCACGTGTAAATCAAATGGCGCAATTCCTGTTGGCCAATTAATACCGCGCTCGTCTGCATTTTGTTCAACGATTGCTGAAAGTAAACGACTAACACCGATACCATAGCAACCCATGATCACTGATTTTTCACGACCGTTTTCATCTAAAACTGTTGCGCCCATAGCATCACTGTAACGCGTTCCTAATTTGAAGATATGACCAATTTCGATTCCTTTGGTAAAGGCTAAGACACCATTGCCATCAGGAGAAGGATCGCCTTCTTGAACAAAGCGTAAATCTTCGTAACTAATTGGTTGGAAGTCACGATCTGGATTTACATTTGTCAAATGATAGCCATCTTCGTTAGCCCCAACAATGGCGTTGGCTAAATCTTGAACAGCTAAATCTGCATAAATTTTAACATCTTTGGCAACATTGACTGGACCAATTGAACCAAAGCCAGCTCCTAAGACACGGCGAGCATCTTCTTCTGTTGCTTCATCTAGGAAATCAGCGCCTAAGAAGTTTTTCAATTTGACATCATTGACATCATGATCGCCACGAACCAAGACCATTACTGGCTCTTCATCGGCAATAAATAGTACTGATTTAATAATACGTTGTGGCTCAACTTCAAAGAAGTTTGCCACTTCGGCAATTGTACCCACTTCTGGTGTTGCAATTTTTTCTAAATCTAATTGTGTTTCATGGGATTTTTTCGGCGTATAAAGACTTGTTGCCATTTCTAAATTGGCAGCATAATCACTTTCTGTTGAATAGCAAATAGTATCTTCCCCAATTTCAGAAATCGCCATAAATTCTTTAGAATCTTTACCACCCATGGCACCACCGTCCCCAATAATGGCACGGAATTCTAGTCCACAGCGTTCAAAAATGCGTGAGTAAGCTTTTTCGTAATCACGGTATGATTGATCTAAACTAGCTTCATCGGCATGGAAAGAATAGCCATCTTTCATGATAAATTCACGGCCTCTTAATAAGCCAGAACGCGGGCGTTTTTCATCACGATATTTTGTTTGAATTTGGTATAAATTCAAAGGTAATCGTTTGTAAGAATTGATTTCATCACGAATTAATTCTGTGAAGGTTTCTTCATGCGTTGGGCCTAAGATATAGTCACGGTCATTGCGATCTTTTAAGCGATACAAGTTAGGTCCATAAGTTTCATAACGGCCTGATTCTTTCCAAAGTTCTGCGGGTAATAACGCAGGCATTAACATTTCAACTGCATCAATTTTCTCAAATTCTTCTCGCATAATCGTTTTTAATTTTTCTAAAACACGATTGGCTAAAGGTAAATAAGAATAGATCCCTGCAGCGACTTGACGAATATAGCCTGCGCGCAACAGAATTTGATGACTTAAGACTTCTGCATCATTTGGTACTTCTCTTAACGTTGGAATTAACATTTTTGACTGTTTCATTAAAACTCTCCTCTATTTTAAAATCAACTATTTTTGATTTCTTTACACACTTTTTTACTTAAGCTTTCTCCTTAAAAGAAAAAGCGTTGAATATCGTTCCAAGTAACTAACACCATTAACACCATGACAAACCCAAAGCCAATTAACGTAATGATGCCTTCTTTTTCAGGACTAATTGGTTTTCCACGCACACCTTCAATAATGTTTAAAACAATTTTCCCGCCATCTAAAGCTGGGATCGGCAACAAATTAATAATCCCTAAGTTCATTGACAGCATGGCCATTAAGAATACAACTGTACTTACTCCAGCATTGGATGCTTCTTCCGATAATTTAAACATCATGACTGGCCCACCTAGTTTGTTTAAACTAAAGCCTGTGAATAGTGAGCCGAGTGCTTTAAAAATCTGTGTCGTACTATTTAAAGTATCCTGAATACCGCCCATCAATTTTGACGGTAAATCGGTTTTCATATAAGGATAAACGCCGACTTTACCAATCGTTTGTTTTTCCACTTTTTGTTTTTCTGGTGTCACTGTTAGTTGCTCTTCTTTGCCGTTACGCTCAACTACGAACGTTAACGGCTTTTCGGGGTTCTTCTGCACAATGGTTGTAAAATCTTCGTATTTTTTGATTTTTTGATTATTAATCGATAAGACTTTATCATTTTCTTTCAACCCAGCTTCTGCGGCTGGGCCATTAGGAATCACTTGTCCAATTTGATTCGTGTTTAAATCAGTAACGCCTCCTTGTAGAAAAACCGCTAACGTAAACAGAATAAACCCTAAGATAAAGTTATTCATGGGCCCCGCAAAGTTCGTTAAAATGCGTTGCGATAATTTCGCTGATTGAAATTGAACGTCAAGTGGCGCAATCCGCACCTCGGTTCCATCACTTTCAATAATCGTTGCATCATGGTCAACTTTATAAACGGTTTCTTCTTCCTCGTTTCCATTGACATAGCCCTTGATGAATAATTCTTTTTCAAGATCAAAATCAACGACTTCCATCGGAATACTATGAGGTAATTGTACTTTTTTACTTGTATTAATTTTAACCACATTACCCACGGCATTTAACTCAACAGATAGAGGCATACCTGGTGTGATTTCTGTCATGTCTTCGCCCATCCCAGCCATTCGCACATAGCCACCAATTGGCAATAAGCGAATCGTATAAGTGGTGCCATCTTTTCCACGATGCGCAAAAATCTTTGGTCCCATTCCGATTGCAAACTCACGAACTAAAATACCCGCTCGTTTTGCAAAATAAAAGTGGCCAAATTCATGTACGAGGACAAGAATACCGAAGACAATAATGAATGTGATAATTGTTTTCATAGATGTCCTTCTTCCTTCATTCACTGACGTTCAGTGCTTTTTATTATTACATGGGAAAGTCTCGTAAAACTTGCTCTGTTCCCTTCCCGATAAACCAGTGCAACTGTTTACTGAGAACAGTCGCCACTGTTAGTGAACAAATCTTTCCTTATGTAAGACAAGTTTTATTTTAGCATATTCACTCATAAATAACCATTGGACTTGACCAGTTCGTCTGGATATTTTGTGTTTTTTTAGAAAATCCGTTAATTTGAGAACGTTGCTTTAAAAATTCAATAAGAATGTGGTTTGTTTAGCTCGTTATAGAAAAAAATATAAGCTATAGTTGATTGGTTCTAATAGAAATAACTTTGAGTAGATAAGGGAATTTCTTATTTGTTTTTTGCAAGGCATAACGGTAGTTGTTAAAGAAAGAAACCAGCGTTAGACGCTGGTTTCTTGAAGTATGTTGTTGGTTTGAGTTTTCAGGCGACTGAACCTTTCAGCAAAGGGTTAGTGGTTTCTACAAGTTTCAACAGCTTCTAAATGCTGTTAGCTCAACATCCGTTGTTTTGGGCGGTACCATGAAATTCTGATGATTTTTCGGGATTGGCGCTAGTTTAGGTGTTAGTAATTAACTTAATTGCTGCTTGTGATATCGCCAAGATTCCTTAATTAAACTAGCAATATACTCAATATTTTGATTGTTTTTCATAATAATTTCATAATCACCATTTCCCCAATGACCTGTCTCACTTACATTTCGAGTTATATTTTCAGGATCATTTAGTTCTCCATATTTTAGGTTAATCCAAATTTTTAGAGCTCTTTTCTGAATTTGAATATCTACTATGTTACGTTTTAATTTAAAAGAATTATATAATTTGACAGGCTTGATTCGAATATTACTATCCCAGCTCAAAATAATTTCTTTTAATTCTTCATAAAGTTCTTGAACCTCTGTAGAACCTTTCTCAAGATGTTCGTCTTCTGTATAAACTATAATTTCTTTAGATAAACCTTTCTTGTTTGCTTCTCCCTGATTACTCTGCTTATTAACTTTAGCCTGCTTTAAATTAGTTTTGTTTAACGTTTCAACATCTATCAAGCCGTTTTCATATTTTTTAACTGTCACCAAATCAATAGGTAAATCGGGATTATTAACTGCTCCCTGTTGATAATTAGTGTAATCATTCGCTATAAAAATGACTCTCGTTTGTGACCATTCGATTTCACTAATACGCTTTAGTTGATCTGGATACTGCTCATTATAATTCAAAACGAATTCCCCTTTATGAGCTAATAATGAGTTTAGATAAGCATAGCCTTGATCAATTACACTGAATCGCTTCCCTTTTTTGTACTCAATGATTACAAAACTCTTGGTTTCTTCATCATAAGCTACCGTATCCAGCCGAAAATCATCTACAGAAAATTCAGTAGCCACAAATTTCAAATTGAACAACTTTTCTAAATTTGATTCTACTAAAAATTGTAATTCCTTTTCTTTAGCAAATGGTACTTCTTGAATTTTTACCATCTTATGTTTATTGATATGATAAAGAGCCAACATAACACCTCCTGTAAGGAATAAGTTCTTCCTATTTTTCAAGTATAAATTTTCTCAGACGTTTATCAATTTCTTGATTTATCTTAAACGCTGGTATTTTTTTACCATACTCTTTTTCAAAAAGAATTTTCGCTTTTTCAAAATCAACCATTTTTTTCAAGTTATCAAATTGACCATATTGATTCAAATTAGATTCACTTGTAACTACATTCTTTACTTTTTTCAATTTTTCTGCATCAAGACCTAGAGAATTTGCAATTTCATTCAATTCTTTCATTTCCTGATGGAATTGATACTCACTGATTAATTCTAAAAAGTTCGCATTTTCATTAATTGAAAGTTTTCCATTTTGAATATCTTGAATAACAATTTCAGCATAATCTTGTTGTTCACGAGTTAGAGATGAGAATTTCGAGTGTAATTCATTCAATGCCTCACTTATTACTTCCTCTGAAGAATCTTCTTGACTCAGTTTAACAAACTTAACAAAAAGCTTATTGAAAAAATTACTATCTACAATTGTTTTGTTCAATGGTATTGGGTGATAAGGCACATCTAAAGGAACCTTCCCCACACCTTCTCCACCACCATTACCACGTTCAATTTCATTATACCGAAGAACTAAGACTAAATAGTCTTCTTCAGAAAACTGTAGTTCAATAACTTCACCTTCAAACAGATATTCATTTTTTTCCCATACAAAGCCTTGTAATTTTGCCGCTGTTAATATACCGTCCAATTCGTTAAACAATTTAGCAAATTGATTAATTTCAACTACTTCAGAAGGCAGCTTTTCAAAATTAGTAATTTTATTTTTAAGAAATAGCAATTTTATCTCTTCATACTTTTGATTCATCAATTGAACATTCAATCCTAGCTTAGCTACGTAAAGTAACTCTGGTCGATTGCCTGAATATAAATCTATCGCTTCCTCAATATTTTTATTCATTGTATGAATTCTCTGATAATAGCGAATATTTCCAAAGGGTTTATCAAATCCATTCAAGCGATTCGTCCGAGAAAAAGTTTGAATTACATCAGCATATTCAAGTACTTTATCCAGATAGATTGTATTAATCCATTTAGAATCAAATCCAGTTAAAAGTTGACGTACAACTATTATGACATCAATCTGTTGACCCAACTCTATATGTTGATAAGGTTTTTTATGAGCTAATCTATTGGCAACATCTTTTTTATACTTTTTAAATGAGCCACTCTCTACTGAAAAAGATTGGTTATATTGTTTATTGTAATCCTCTAAAACTTCATGTAATCCCTTTATTTTAGAGAGTGAAGTAAAACTGTTCGAATCATCTGCATCAAAAACAGCTGCCCATTTTATGTTTGGATATTTTTTCTTAGCTTTTTTATAATATTTTATAGCTGTTTCAATTGAAGTAGTTGCCAATATTGCGTGATATTTATTGGCTTGTGACAATACAGGAAACTGTTTAGCAATATCTGTTAATACTGCATCATAATGTTCATCTTTATCTTTGTACTGAGAAGAATTAAGATAGTCTTCAATTCCTTTTTTATATTTACCATCTAGTTTTTCACCAGCCATTTTTACTTTAGCAGGATTCATATAATAATCAAAAACTTTCTTTTTTTGTTCATCACTACTAACTTCTATAAAATCAACTGCTTTTGCCTTATCAAGTGCCACCGCAAGTCGGATATCTTCATCAGAAAATGTCGGAACCTGATCAATCTGAAATCCTAATACATTTTTATCTCGAATGCCATCCGCTAATGAATAACGATGAAGTTCAGAACCAAAAATATCAGATGTTGTATTCCCATTTTTTTCATTTTCTTTCATTATTGGTGTGCCAGTAAACCCAAAAAACACTGCGCGTGAAAACCTTTTTTTGATATCAGTAAGCATATCTCCAAAAGTAGTTCTATGTGCCTCATCAACGATAAAAACAATTCTTTTGTCCGTTATTTTTTCCAAATCTGATAAATTCTTATCATCATTGCTAACAATACTCATTTTCTGTAAAGATGTAACAATTAACGTCGAACTCTGATCAGTATCAATCAGTTTCTTTCTTAATTCAAAAGTTGAATTCGTATCTTGTATATCATTTTCATCATCAGAAAATCCTTGGAAATTTTCAAAAGATTGTGTACTAAGTTCAACTCGATCCAATAGAAAAACAACCTTGTCAGCATTTCCCCAGTCTGCGATTAGTTGAGCCGACTTAAAACTAGTCAATGTCTTTCCCGAACCAGTAGTATGCCAAATAAATCCGCCTAATTTTTCTGGTGCTGACCAATCTGTCTTCTTCATTTGATTAAAAATTGTACTAGCCGCATAAAATTGATAGCTTCTCATTACTTTTAAAATACCATCACTATCATCAGCAACCGTATAATACCCTATTAATGTATGTGCCATTGGTATAGAAAGCAATCTTTCAGCTATATCTTTCCAATAATTTATAGGTTCATTATTAATATCAGCCCACTTGAAAAAATATTTTTCATCAAAAGCCTCTACACTACCAGGATTGGCAAAATAAACTGTTTCCTCTGGCGTCATTGCTATGAAAATCTGAACTAGACTGAATAATCCGGAAAAAGCACCTTCATAGTAGTATTTCTCTATCTGTCCTGTTGCTCTGTAAACTGTTTCACCTGAACGCTTCAATTCAATATTAATAACTGGTAAACCATTAATTAATAACCAAACATCTCCTCTTCTATCTTTAGAAACATCAATTTTCTTCTTATACTTTGGTTGACGAACCAGTTGATAATGACTTTTCCCTGCTGCTATCTCGCGTCTGTCATAGAGCTTCAAACTCACTACTTTTCCTTGATGCAATAAATCTTCAGAATCTTTATCTCTAATAATTTGAATAGATCCGCCATTTATCCATTTGTTTGCTTGATTTGGCGTCTTTATACCATTTAATTGTTCGATAATTTGATCAATTTCACCTTTAGATAAAGGGACTCTATTTAAACGATTTTCACTTTTATTGTTGTTAAAAAGAATGTCGGCCAAGTTTTGAATTAATTCCTGTTCAGTAGGGTTTTCAATAACTCCGCCATCCCATCCTTTATTCTTTAATAATTCTACTAAAGCATTTTCGAAATCAATCTCTCTTGTAAATTGCATCATTCTACCTCCTCTCCTTAAACAAACATATCATTTAATAAAGCTGTTTTTATTTGCTTCAATTTTTCATATTTTTCTTGATGAATAGCAATAGTTTCGTCTAAGTGCTTAAAAAAGTTCCCTATAGCGGTTTGCTCTTCAATAGAAGGTAACTTACCTTCAAAGTTCAAAAGATTTTTAGCACTGATTCCAAATACTTTCATTCCAGTTCCAATTCTGTACCCATATTCTCTAAAAGCAGGAGAATGAATTAAGTAATATAAAAATACAGAATCAATTTTTTTAGGTCTTAAAGCAATTGTATGCAACCCTGCTACTAATTTATAAGGTAACTCTGTTGTGATAACGGCAGGAGTAGCAATGCCTTGATAATCTTCTGAAGCATCCGCCACAACTACATCCCCTTTTTTCAACAACTCATATTGGCCCTCTTTTATGTTAGGTAACTTACTTTTACTATCTATCATGTCCGCAACTTTAGTATGGATATCACCATAATGAATATATCTAAAACCTGTATTATTTTTTGTTTCTACATCTCTGGATAGCGAATAAGATTTTACTTGTTCAACTAACTGACCTAATTGTTCTTCTTTCCAATTATCTGAATACTCACCGATTCTTAACTCAGGAGTATCTACTCCGTCTTTTGGAAACATTTGACTCATCAAAGATTTCTTTATTTGCTTTAGTTTATTCGACTTATGTTGATGAAGAGCAATAGTGTTGTCGAGTTGTTGGAAGAAGGAGCCGATTTTTTGTTGTTCTTTAATGCTAGGTAGTAAAATTGGCATCTTAGCCATCTGCTTACCTGACACTTCCACGAATGTTGAACCGGCGCCATTTGTCTCACCGTAGCATTTTAATTCGTGGGTACGAGAGAATATGAAATAAGAATCAAGTTCAGTTTCATGCGGAACAATAGATTGAAAACCTTGGTTCGTGCAACCTTCTTTAATTAAAATAGCAGTATTTCCGATACCAGCACGAGACGTGAATAATACTGTTCCAACTGGCAACATACGAGCAGAACTTTTTTGTAATCCAAGCTCTGTGATTTTTTTTCGACTGTCTCCCATATAAACTTGATCACCAATTTCAACAGGAGAATACCAGCTTATATCACCACCCCAGTAATCTAGAATACTTGTATTTGGTGTTCCTCCACCAACGATATCTGCTACTTCTCCTAACTTACGCTGTTCCCAAGCGTCAGTAAATTTTTGATATCTTAAAGATGGTTCTTTGCTTTTAGACATTTAATCAAGCACCCCTTTTAGTTCTTCCAATGCTTGAAGAGCATCTTTATTTCCTTTAAATCCATCCAATAAAGGCTTCATTTTATTATTAGCTGCCTTTAGATCTGTTTCAATAGAAATCAGTGTATCTATATACTTATTGTTTAAAGTATCAATTTCAGAAATAATATCACTTATTGCATTAGGAAGCAGTCCATTTATACTTTCTACTATTGGTTGGTTCCATTTAATATCTAACAAATTGAGAGACTCATCAACAGAAAGCGACTCAATTGTCTCTTTCGTTTGATTATGAAGGGTTTCTTCATCAGACTTAATTTGTTTAGTCAATTCAGCTTGTTCTTCCATTAATCTGGATACTTCAGCAAGTTTAGCTGCAAAAGTTCCTTCTGGAAAATCAAAACTGTTTAGCAAATGATTCAGATACTTATTAAGTTCTCCTTTAGTGTAGCCATTTTTACCAAGTGTCATCTGATCCCAATTAATCTCATCATGTTCTTGTACAAAATCTAATTTTTCATTTCGATTTAAAGTTAGATATTTTTCAAAAAGAATTTTTTCTGGTAATTCGATATCTGAGCGATATTCGACTAATTTTTTATTCACTTCAGTCTTCACAAATTTTGAATTATCATTATTTAAGACATCAAATTCCCCATCTTCTTCTGATAACATCTCTTTGATTTCAATTAAGCTATTCTCTATTTCAGATAGCCTTTGTTTTTTATTGTCAATTTCGATCAACTCTGATTTTAACAATTCTTTTTGGACTAGACCAAACGGCAGAATGCGACCTATCCAGCCATCTTGGACAATTACTTTTTTCCCTTTTTTTGTTTTTTCAACTTCATTTGGATCAACTTTTATAATTGATTCAATTCCCTCACTTTGGATGATTTCAAGGTCTTCTAAAATCTTGAGAAAAGAATTTGATAGTAGTTGATAAGCATAATATTTGTCTATTAATTCATAATTTTCTAAGCGCTGAAAAAGATCCACGGTTAATTTATCTACAATACCTGCTTCATTAATTGTCTCAACCTTGTCAATTAAATTACTCCTTAAGTAGTTAGGATAATCTTCAAAATCATGAGAAAATCTACTCTTGTATGACTCAACTTCTTTGTTGGAATTCATTAATGATTTAAGATCTTTCTCTCTAAGGGAAACATAATCAGTATTAACTTCTGTAAATAGTGTATTAAACAATGTGGGGAATGTTTCCCATACATCATTAAAAATCTCAAGTTCCTTTTTAGGTATTCCTCCATAAACAGATGCATATAAATCTACGAAATCCCCACCACCAAAAGAAGATACATATCTTGGTATGTTTAAATTGTAATCATTATTTTTAATTTCTTCATAATTTGCCACATAAGAATAACCTGCTTCTTCTTTACGAGAAATAACTGTATCTACAATTTTTTTTATATCACGTGCTCTTAACACATTTTGATTCTTTTGTTTTTCAAATCCGCTTGATGCATCAATAAATAAAACATCGTTGTTTTTTCGCGTTTTCTTTAGTACTAAAATAACGGTAGGAATTGACGTTCCAAAAAAGATATTTGCTGGCAACCCAATTATTGCATCAATATAGCCATTTTCTATTAATTGTTTTCGAATATTTCCTTCTTCATTCCCTCTAAACAAAACTCCATGTGGAAGAACAATTGTCATTATTCCATTCGTATCTAGATGGTAAAGGTTGTGTAATAAGAATGCATAATCTGCTTTTGACTTAGGAGCTAATCCATAGCCACTAAATCTGGGATCATTTTCCTTTCCCTCTATATCCCACTTTTGAGAATAGGGTGGATTGGCTACTACTGCATCAGCCCTTAAAGTAGTATAAGTTCCCTCAATAGCTCCATTCTCATTCTCGTCAAAGTAAGGCCAATCATCATCAAGTGTATCACCATTTCGAGCAACAATATTATCTGGAATAATACCACGCATAATTAAATTCATCCGTGTTAAATTGTAGGTATTTTCTTTCAACTCTTGCGCATAAAACTTGATAGAATCTTTATTTTTCATATATTTTGCCACTGACGAACCAATATTTATAAGTAAAGAACCCGAACCACTAGCTGGATCATAGATATCGATATGCATTTTATCCAAGCCTTGAACATGGTTAGCAATCAATTCTGCCATCACAACGGATACTTCATGTGGCGTATAAAACTCCCCAGCTTTTTTACCTGCATTAGATGCAAACTGACTAATTAAATATTCATAAACAAATCCTAGTACATCATAAGACTTATTATCAGTCGGAATATCTTTAATAATTCGGATTAATTCACGAATAGACTTCGTACGAGATTGTGCAGTGTCACCTAGTTTTGTAATTCCTTGATCTAAAGTTTTTAAAATACCTTTAAAAACTTTTTTATGGGTTTCCCCAATGTTTTTGTTAAAATCAGAAAGTCCTGTGACAACATTATCCACACTAAAATCATTTCCTAGTTCAATCCAGTGTTGAAATAGGTTTTCATAAGAAATAAAGTATCCAAGATTCTCCTTAATATAGTTCACTTGATCCTGATCTTCTTCTGTCAAATTTTGTATATCTTCATCAGTATAATGTTCATTCTTTAAAAATGTCGTTTCATTATCAGAAAGAAATTTATAAAAAATAAACCCAAGAATATAGTCTTTATACTCATTTGCTTCCATTTTACCACGTAAATTGTTTGCTGATTCCCATATTTTAGCAGCTAATTGTTTCTTATTCATGCTGTCCACCTATTCCTTATAGTTATTTTTCAGTTTAAAAAATGATGAATTTTCACCACTCTAATTTTCTATACAATCCTTTTTATTATAGCACATTGAGTAGTAATTTTTCGATTGCAATATTTTTGTGTTTCTCTTATTATGATAAGGAAAAATGAATGATGAGTGATTAAAATACTACTACTTTGAACAGATAATGATAATCATATTTTCTCGGGACGCATCATCGCTCACACTTAAGACAGGAAAGCTATTACTTTTTAGCTTCTTTATTCTTTATCTCGCTCATCAAGTCAACAAGATTACTTAAAATTACACAGAATTAATTCACTGTTACATTTCGAAGCTCTGTTCCTCCTCATAAACACTATCTTTTCAAATAAAATTACACTTATTACACTTTTTTATAATAAAATATATAAAATTGTGTCTATGAGTGTATATCGAAATAAAATAAGAACTCCCAAAATATGTAATTTTGTAATTCCAACATAAAACCCATTAAAAACACTACCATACCAACCTTTTAATAATTACAGTGAAAGTTAATATTTATTACAAAAATACACTCCTGTCCCTTATTCTAAGTTGCACGAGAATCAAGAAGAAGCTATCTACGCTACTCTGTTCTTACTTTCATCCTCAAACCTTTCTTTTATAAATCAATGCAAGCCATGCTTGCGAAAAAGAGTGATGAATAAATAGAATAGGAATGATTAAAAATGGCAGTAGCAACAGAAAACACTCTAAAAAAGCAGTTAATGACATCTTATATGTTTAACGATCGAATAAGAACGACAAATTCAATAATCTTAGCACTCAAGAATTAATTGAACTCTCATTCAATCTAAAACCTTCAAAAGCAGCTGAAATATTAGAAAGTATAGATACTCTAGCAGATTTGAGAAATGGACTTACCGAATTTCCACCAACTATGGAATTCCAATTCAAGGCAAGCTTTTTTATATCAAAACGTATTTTACAATTTGATATAAAAAAGGAGAAAGTAACTAGCTCGTATGGGCTTTCCCAACACTTAATTCAAGAAACACATAATTTAGAACAAGAACATTTTATTCTCCTAACATTAAACACTAAGAACCAAATTATTAGAAAAAAAACATTATTTATTGGAACTCTAAATCAAAGTATTGTGCATCCTCGAGACATTTTTCGAGAAGCAATAAGAGATAATTCCGCTCAAATTATTGTTGCTCATAATCATCCCTCTGGTGATCCCACCCCAGTGAATCTGATAGTGTATTTACATCAAGATTAACAAAAGCATGCGAGCTTATTGGAATACAAATGTTAGATCATTTGAAAGCCTTCGAGCTATTCACAAATCAAAAATAATGTTGTATTCTAGCCTTAGCTGGTTTAGCTAAGGTTTTTTTGACGTCAAAAATCCTCTATTTCAGCAAATATGAAAGTGATGATTACTTAGTTTTAGAAAAAATAAATAGACTACACAATTGTAATCTTTGAATTTTGGCTCTATGCCTTCTGATGTTGGTATTTTTACCAACATCTTTTTTGTTTCACAAGAAAAGACACCTCGAAATCCTGTAAAATTAAAGTCGTTGAACCCATTCTAAGGAGGAATCAAGATGTCCTATACTGAGCTTATCAAAGAAACCCTAAATATTCTAGACCTAAATGTTACTTTTGAAGAAAATTGTTTGCGAAAAGAAAAAATAAACGGACAAATTTGTAAAGTTTATACAGGGAAATTAACCTACTTGCCAAATTCCTGTGAACATTGTAAAAGTCATTCTACGATTATTCGCTGGGGAATGACAACCGTTCGGTTGTTACTGAATGAAGTCGTAGAGTTCAAAACGTATCTGGAATTGAGAAAACAACGATTTAAATGTAATGCGTGTCAACGGACCTTTGTTGCGGACACAAGTATTGCATAAAAACACTGCTTCATTAGCCAATCCGTTAAATGGGCCATTACTACACGGTTGAAAGAAAATACTTCCATGACAGGCATCGCTCGCCAAAAAAATGTGTCTATTACTTCTGTTTATTGTGTGCTGAAACGCTTTTACCAACCGATGAATCCCTTTAACACAACCTTACCAACCGTTCGTCAGGTTTCAGGCGCCATGAGTTTTATCATTTAAATGGTCAAACAAGAAAATTATTTGATATTGTTGAAAACCGACAACTGCCTTATAGAACGTTATTTTACTTGTTTTCCGCTGTCTGTGCGAGAAAACGTCCAATTTATTGTCATTTATATGTACACACCTTACGTTTCTCTAGTGAAAAAATGTTTTCCTAACGCAAAGATCATCATTGATCGCTTCCATATCGTTCAACACATCGGTCGGACCTTTCGAAATCATCGAATCACTTGGACAAATCGCCTATTAAAAAGTTCAAGTTTAGCTGAAAAACGACAAGGAAAACAGCACAAAAAATATTGGAAGTTATTACAAAAAAATCAAGAAGAGTTGGATAGTTTAAACCGCCGTTGGCGCCCTTCGTTTAAAACGTATTTAACTGAAACAGAGCTTGTGGACAGACTGCTTTCCTATAGCGTTGAATTAACGCAAGGCTACACGTTGTACCAAGACTTCTTGTATGCCGTTCATAAACGCGACCAAACGTATTTTGATGTCTTGCTTACGCAAAATATTTTATTTCTCACTTGCCAGCTACTTATCAAACCACTTTACGAACCTTTAAAAAGTACCAAAAACAAATTCATCATGCCTTGAATTATTCTTATTCCAATGGACAATTAGAGTGTCTAAATAATCATATCAAAGTGTTAAAGCGGAATGCCTATGGTTTTCGTAACTTTTATAATTTCAAGTTGCGGATTCTCGTCCAACAAGGACAAGCCCTACAGACCAAATAAAAAAATCCAGAGGATTTTCTCCTCTGGACTCGACATAATTCTACAATTTCTCTTTACCAACATTATTTGACAAAAAAGGTTTAACCCACACTACCTTCCATCTCATAACTAATCAATCGATTCAACTCAACCGCATATTCCATCGGTAATTCTTTCGTAAATGGTTCAACAAAGCCCATAACAATCATTTCTGTCGCTTCGGCTTCAGACAAGCCGCGACTCATTAGATAATATAATTGTTCTTCAGAAATTTTTGAAACTTTGGCTTCGTGTTCTAAGGACACTTGGCTGTTATGGATTTCGTTAAATGGAATTGTATCTGATTTTGATTTTTCGTCCATGATAATCGTGTCACATTCGATGTGGGAAATCGAGCCTGCGCTGTCTTTGCCAAAAGTCACTTGGCCACGGTAGTTAACTTCGCCGCCGTCTTTAGCAATTGATTTTGAAACAATTGAGCTAGAGGTATTCGGCGCATTGTGAATCATTTTGGCCCCAGTATCTTGGATTTGGTTAGCACCAGCAAAGGCAATCGATAACATCGTGCCACGGGCACCTTTGCCATCTAAGTAAACGCTTGGGTATTTCATGGTTGTTTTAGCTCCTAGGTTCCCATCAATCCATTCGACAGTGGCACCTTCGTAAGCTTTAGCACGTTTGGTTACTAAGTTGTAGACGTTATCTGACCAGTTTTGAATAGTGGTATAACGACAATAAGCATCTTTTCTAGTGAAAATTTCTACGATGGCCGCATGCAAGCTGTTACTTGAATACGTGGGTGCCGTACAGCCTTCGACATAGTGAACGCTGGCCCCTTCATCGACAATAATCAAGGTCCGTTCAAATTGGCCGGTATTTTCAGCGTTAATTCGGAAATATGTTTGTAATGGTACATCGACTCGAACGCCTTTTGGTACATAAATAAAGGTTCCACCTGACCAAACAGCTGAGTTTAAAGCGGCCAGTTTATTATCTGTTGGCGGCACAAGTTTTGAAAAATACTCTTTGAATAAATCAGGATATTCTTTTAAAGCAGAGTCAGTATCTGTAAAAATGATGCCTAATTTTTCAAATTCTTCTTTCATGTTGTGGTAAACAACTTCTGATTCATATTGAGCAGAAGCCCCAGCTAGATAAGCACGCTCAGCTTCAGGAATCCCAATTTTTTCAAAGGTTTCTTTGATTTTATCAGGTACATCATCCCAATCGCGTGCGGGTTTGTCACTCGGTTTTTGGTAATATTTAATTTTACTAAAGTCAATATCTGACAGGTCTGGACCCCATTCTTGCATGGGCATTTTATTGAATTGTTCTAACGATTTTAAACGGAAGTCAAGCATCCATTCTGGTTCGCCTTTCACGCGAGAAATTTCGCGAACGACGTCTTCTGTTAGGCCGTCTCCGGTACTAAAGACTGGTTCCACATCGTCGTGAAAGCCAAATTTATATTCTTCTAATTCAGGTACTGTACTCAATTCGTCGTCACCCTTTCTTTATTTTTCACAATGTAAATGACCGGCTTCGCCTTGGCCGTTATTAGCAACAGCCTGCTCTAAGGCTTTCCAAGCCAAGGTTGCACATTTGATCCGAGCTGGAAATTTAGCTACGCCGCTTAACATTGCTGCATCGCCTAATTTTTCATCTTCGGCCACTTCATTTCCTTGAACAAGTTGAGAAAAATCCTCTGCTAAGGCCGTTGCTTCGGCGATTGTTTTTCCTAATACCGCATCAGTCATCATACTAGCACTTGCTGTACTGATAGAACAGCCACTTCCTTGAAAGGCGATATCTTTAATCACACCGTTTTCAATGGCCACATCCAGTTCAATCACATCTCCACAAGTAGGATTATTCAGTTCAATTGTTTGGCTAGACGCATCTAGCGTTCCGTGGTGATGTGGGTGGCTAGAATGGTCCAAAATGACTTGGCGATATAAGTTATCTAATTTAGAAAGTGCCATGCTGGAAAAACTCCTTTGTCGCTTTAATCGCTTCAACTAAGCGATCTGCGTCTTCTTTGGTATTGTATAAATAAAAACTTGCCCGTGCAGTTGCTGGCACGCTCAGATAGTTTAATAGCGGTTGCGCGCAATGGTGACCCGCTCTGACAGCGACCCCTTCCATATCTAACGCCGTAGCCACATCATGTGGATGTAAACCGTCAATATTAAAAGCAATCACACCTGTGTGGTCTTTTGGATCCTGTGGACCATAAATCGTCAAGCCCTCGATAGCTTGCAACTTCGGCAAAACATAGTGAACAAGGGCTGCTTCATGTTGATGAATGGCCTCTAAACCAATTTCTGTTAAATAATCAATGGCGGCACCTAAGGCAATTGCCCCAGCAATATTAGGTGTGCCAGCTTCAAATTTCCATGGAAGCTCTTTCCAAGTACTTTCTTGAAGATGAACAAAGTCAATCATTTCGCCACCAAATTCCACAGGTTCCATTTGTTCCAATAAATGACGTTTGCCATAAAGGACACCAATTCCAGTTGGTCCACACATTTTGTGACCACTAAATGCATAAAAATCAGCATCGATGGCTTGAACGTCCACAGGCATATGAGGAACTGCTTGCGCGCCGTCTACCACCATCACAGCGCCATTTTGATGAGCTAATTGTGTTAATTCTTCGATTGGATTAATGACCCCTAACACATTTGAAACATGAGCAATCGAAACAATTTTCGTTTTTTCTGTAATTTGTTGACGTGCACTTGCCATGTCTAAAAAGCCGTCTTCAGTGACGTCTATATACTTCAAAATGGCTCCTGTACGTTGGGCTAATTGTTGCCAGGGAATAATGTTTGAATGATGTTCCATGTAAGATATGACGATTTCATCCCCGGCTGTAACTGCCAAGTCACCATAACTTTTGGCAATCCAATTCAAACTGGTTGTTGTTCCTCGTGTAAATAAAACTTCCGCTGTTTCTTTGGCATGGATAAATTGGCGAACCTTTTCGCGGGAGGCTTCATAGTCCTTCGTTGCTCGTTCGGCTAACGTGTGCACCCCACGATGAACATTGGCATTATCGGTTTCATAATAATGTCGTAAAATATCTAACACTGCCGTTGGTTTTTGGGTTGTTGCAGCATTGTCTAAATAAACTAGCGGTTCATCATTAACTTCTTGAAATAAAATAGGAAACGATTGACGAATGGTTGCTGCATCCATCATGCGTTTAACTTCCCTTCAATTACTTCTACAAATTCATTTTGTACTTCTTTAACTGGAATTGCTGTAATGACAGAACCTAGGAAGCCACGAATCACCAAACGTTCCGCTTCTTCTTTACGCAAGCCGCGGCTCATTAAATAATACATTTCTTCTGGATCTACTCGACCAACGCTGGCTGCGTGTCCGGCAGTCACTTCATTTTCATCAATTAAAAGAATTGGATTGGCATCACCACGAGCTTTATCAGACAGCATTAAAACACGACTTTCTTGCTGTGCGTCGGCTCCTTTTGCGCCTTTTAAAATGTGGCCAATTCCGTTAAACGTTAAAGTACCACGTTCACGAATGACTCCATGTTGTAAAATATGACCAATCGAATGTGGCGCTTTGTTTGTCACTCGTGTGTCGATGCCTTGTGTTTGTTTACCTGCACTAATTGCAACGACTTTAACTTCTGAATGAGCACCTTCGCCAACTAAATCAGAATCAAAATCAGCCACAACATCGCCATCATTCATGACGCCTAGAGCCCAATCAACAGAGGCATCCCGCATAATATAGCCACGACGATTCATATAAGTCGTTACAGTTTGCCCTAATTGATCCACAGCTGAGTATTTAACTTTTGCGCCATCTTTGGCAATTACTTCCACAACAATATTTCCAGAAGCTTTCTCTGCGTGATGACCGGTTGATTGAAAACGTTCTAAATAACTGAATTCACTATGATTATCTGCAACGATTAAAACATGTTTAAAGAAAGGTTGGTTGCTATCTGAATCCTGAATAAACAAAGATTCAATGGGCTCTTCAATCACTACGTTTTTAGGAACGTATAAGAAAACGCCACTATTCATGAAAGCCGCATGAGCAGCTGTCAGCTTATCTTCTTCTGGTAATACGGCTTTAGTCATATAGTATTCTTTAACTAATTCTGGGTACTCTTGTAAAGCAGTAAAAATGTCTGTAAAAATTACCCCTTGTTCCGCTAATGAGGCTGGCAATTGCTCAAAAGCATGAAAAGATCCTTGTTGAACAATTAAAGGATTGTCTTTCATTTGATCAAAACTTGCGACATTTCCTTCAGAAGGCACATAACTTTCCATGTGAACATTTAATAAAGGCCAACGATGAAATTTCACACGATCAATATGTGGTAACTCACTTTCGTCAGCGTTTCTTAAAGCCGTTGTTCGCAATTCAGTCATCCAAGCTGGTTCTTCATGTTCTAGTGAAAAAGCGGTGACTTCGTCAAGATAATCCATTAGATTTACTTTTTTCATTTATCTTGTCCTCCTTACGCTTCTTCTTTGTAATCAATACCTAATTCTTGGCTGATACCAGCATAGCCTTCTGTTTCTAAACGTTTTGCCAAATCAGCCCCACCGGTTTTCACAACGCGGCCTTCCATCATGATATGAACAACATCTGGCGTGATATAGTTCAATAAGCGTTGATAATGGGTAATAATTAACGCACCAAAGTTCTCGCCGCGCATTTCATTAACCCCTTTAGAAACAACTTTTAACGCATCGATATCTAAGCCTGAATCAATTTCATCTAAAATGGCAAACGTTGGCTCTAACATCAATAATTGTAAAATTTCATTTCGTTTTTTCTCGCCGCCAGAAAAACCTTCGTTTAAGTAACGCTCAGCCATTTCTTCAGGCATATTTAATAATTCCATTTTGCTATCTAATTTTTTTAAGAACTGCATGACTGACATTTTGTTGTCTTCGTCACGTTTTGCATTGATTGCTGCACGCATGAATTCAGCGTTGGTAATCCCTGGAATTTCACTTGGGTATTGCATTGCTAAGAATAAGCCTAAGCGAGCGCGTTCGTCTACTTCTAAATCTAAAACGTTGACGCCGTCAAACAGAATTTCTCCTTCTGTGACTTCGTAGTTAGGATTTCCCATAATTGCTGCTGATAAAGTAGATTTACCAGTTCCATTAGGTCCCATAATTGCATGGATTTCTCCAGTATTAATTGTTAAATCGACCCCTTTTAGAATCTTTTTATCTTCAATTGATACGTGTAAATTTTTGATTTCTAACACAGACATGTACAATTCCCTCCAACTTGTTTTAATCGTTTTTCCGTTCTCACTCATTTTAGCCTAATTGAGAATGAATCGCAAATTACAATTGCTAAAAATAACAACTCTTATCATCAAATTTTAGGATTCAATTTGTGAAGGAAAATTTTAAAAGGCTGATATTTCAAAGTTTCTCTATATTTTTAAGTGATCCTCCCTACACAAAGAAAAAAATTCTGGTAGAATAAAAAAATTTATTAAAGAAAGCGTTTTCTTAAATAATTACTTTAGAATGACTTTCGCAAAGAGAGCGTTGAGATACGCCTTCATCATCTATACAAAAAAATCCAGAGCATTTGCTTCTCTGGATTCAATAATTTTTATTAGTGATTGGTTTTATACTTCTAAAAGTTCTTGTTCTTTTTCAGCAGTAATCGCATCGATATTTTTGATGCTATCATCTGTTAATTTTTGAACATCTTTTTCAAATGAACGTAATTCATCTTCAGTGATGTCGCCATTTTTTTGAGCTTTTTTCAACTCATCCATTGCATCACGACGAACGTTACGGACAGCAACTTTTGAGTTCTCCGCTTCTTTTTTCACGTCTTTGGCTAATTCTTTCCGACGTTCTTCCGTTAATTGTGGAATCACTAAACGGATGACATTTCCATCATTGGTTGGGCTAATGCCGATATCACTCATTTGAATAGCTTTTTCAATGTCAGCGATAGAATTTTTGTCAAACGGTGTAATCATTAATACACGTGCTTCTGGGATATTGATACTTGCTAATTGGTTAACTGGTGTTGGTGCACCATAATATTCTACTTGAATACGGTCTAATAGACTTGCGTTCGCACGACCAGCACGAATTTGACCTAATTCACGGCGTAAGCTTTCTTCCGCTTTTGTCATTTTTTCTTTGGCTGTTGCTAAAACTTCTTTAGACATTCTTTATTTCCCCCTTACAGTTGTTCCGATATTTTCACCAAGGATGGCACGACGGATATTTCCTGCTTCATTTAGGTTAAAGACAACTAAAGGAATATCGTTATCCATACTTAATGAGCTTGCTGTTGAATCCATTACTTGCAGCCCTTTAGAAATAACATCTAAATGTGTTAGTTCTTCAAATTTTGTCGCTGTTTCATCCACACGTGGATCCGCAGAATAAACACCATCAACATTGTTCTTCGCCATTAAGATGACGTCCGCATCTACTTCTGCAGCTCGTAACGCAGCCGTTGTATCTGTAGAGAAGTAAGGATTTCCTGTTCCTCCGGCAAAAATAACAACGCGGCCTTTTTCTAAATGACGTTCTGCACGACGACGAATGTATGGTTCTGCAATTTGACGCATTTCAATTGATGTTTGAACACGTGTAGGCACACCAAGATTTTCTAATGTATCTTGCAATGCTAAGGCATTCATCACAGTAGCTAACATGCCCATATAATCAGCTTGTGCACGTTCCATGCCCATTTGAGCACCAATTTGTCCACGCCAAATGTTTCCGCCGCCAACCACGATGGCCATTTCGATACCTAATTCATGGACCTCTTTAATTTCTTGGACGATTTCTTTAATGACTGGTGGTTTAATGCCAAAACCGTCTTCTCCGGCTAGCGCTTCTCCACTTAACTTTAATACGACACGTTGATACTTAGGTTTAACCATCATAATTCCCTCCAAGATTCTCTAAAAATCATTCAATTCCTCATTTAGATGACTTTTCACCAAAATGATTTTTTAGACCAAGCAGTGCGATCCACTGGTTTTGCCTAAAAAAAGGGAGCGCATATCAAAGTTATGCGTTCCCAAATGGCTGAAAGACTGCCTTGAATCAAGCAGTAATCAATTTATGCAGCTTCCTTTGGGGATCGCTGTCTGTTTAGATACTTATGATTCACGGCTTTTCAACCGAGCGTTTGATGCTCTTAGTTTTTCATTTGGCTCATTACTTCATCCGCAAAGTTATCTTCACGTTTTTCGATACCTTCGCCAACTTCAAAACGTACGAATGATTTCACTTCGCCGCCTTTAGAAGCAACAAATTTTTCGACAGTCATATCTGGATCTTTAACAAATGGTTGGTCAACCAAAGCGATTTCTGCTTTGAATTTTTGTAGACGACCAACAACCATTTTTTCAACGATATTTGCTGGTTTACCTTCGTTTAATGCTTGTTCAGTTAACACAGCTTTTTCGTGTTCTAATTCTTCTTGAGGAATTTGAGATTCGTTGACATAGCGAGGGTTGATTGCCGCGATGTGCATAGCAACATCTTTCGCTACTTCTTCGTCAGTTGTGCCATCGATAACTGTTAATACAGCAATACGGCCACCCATGTGTAAGTAAGCGCCAAATGCAGCATTGTCAGCTTTTTCGACAACTTCAAAACGACGGAAGCTGATTTTTTCACCGATAACAGTTGTTGCTTCGATTAAATCAGATTCGATTGTGCCTTTTTCAGTTTTAATAGCCATTGCTTCTTCCATCGTAGCTGGTTTGTTTTCAGCAACTTTAGTCGCAATATCTTTAACTAAATCTTGGAACATTTCGTTTTTAGAAACGAAGTCAGTTTCTGAGTTTACTTCAACGATTGCTGCAACGTTACCTACAGTTGCTACGTTTGCTAAACCTTCAGCCGCAATGCGGTCATTTTTCTTCGCTGCTTTAGCCATACCATTTTCACGTAAAAAGTCTACGGCTTTTTCCATGTCGCCTTCTACTTTTACTAATGCTTTTTTAGCGTCCATCATTCCAACGCCAGTCATATCGCGTAATTCTTTTACCATTTTAGCTGTAACGTCTGCCATTATTTGTGTCCTCCTCGGATATTATCAATTCTTTTTAAAAAAGCTATCTCAAAGGAGAATCAGGCTTTTTGTCGCCTAGCCTTTGAGACAGCTCCGTAATCATTATTATTCAGCTGATTCGTTATTTCCTTCAACAACATCAACGATTTCTTCGATTGAAGTTGCTTCTGGTGTTTCTTCAACGAATAACTCTTCAGTTGCTTGGTCTTCCCCTTGGTTACCTTCGATGAAAGCGTCAGCCATTTTAGCAGTGATTAATTTCACAGCGCGGATTGCATCATCATTTGAAGGGATTACAACATCGATCTCATCAGGATCACAGTTTGTATCAACCATTGCAACGATTGGAATGTTTAATTTGTGTGCTTCTTGAACAGCAATGCGTTCTTTACGTGGGTCAACGATGTACATTACATCTGGAATTCTTGGCATATCAGCGATACCACCTAAGAATTTTTCTAAACGTTCACGTTCTTTGTTTAAGCCAGCAACTTCTTTCTTAGGTAAAACTTCAAAAGTGCCGTCTTCTTCCATTGCATTGATTTTTTTCAAGCGAGCAATACGTTTTTGGATTGTATCCCAGTTAGTTAACGTACCACCTAACCAACGATGGTTTACATAGTATTGACCAGCGCGGATTGCTTCATCTTTGATTGCTTCTTGTGCTTGTTTTTTAGTTCCTACGAATAAAGCAACGCCGCCTTCTTCTGCAACGTTTTTCATGTAATCGTAAGCTGCATCTACTAATTTCACTGTTTTTTGTAAGTCAATGATGTAGATACCGTTTCTTTCTGTGAAGATATATTTCTTCATTTTTGGGTTCCAGCGACGAGTTTGGTGACCAAAGTGTACGCCGGCTTCTAGTAATTGTTTCATAGAAATTACTGCCATGTTGTGTTTCCTCCAGTTTGGTTTTTATTTTCCTCTTCTTTTCGTCAACTCCTTGAAGAACTACCGTAGTAGCACCACTTCGCAGATGGAAAAGAATGTGGATTTCGTGTGTGAAAATCACACCTTTAACAGTATAAGATATTTTCAGAAAAATAGCAAGCCTTAAAACTAGAAATGTCGCTCCTGCTGCGCTTGCCAAACAAGATGACATTCTTCGTTTCCCGTTTCATCGATGGTTCGCTTTTGTTGGACAAAGCCTTGTTTTTGATAAAAGGCGTAAGCTGCTTGATTTTCCCTGTAAACAGCCAAAGATAAGACATCCTGTTCTTCTTTTGCTACTTGCAGTAATTTCTGACCGATGCCCTTCCCTTGAAACGCTTTTTTTATAAAAATTCCTGCGATATAGTTATCCATTAAGCCTAAAAACCCAATTATCTGACCCTCTTCTTCCGCTAAGATCAGTGTTGCTTTTGGCAACGCAGCGCGGACAAATGCCTTATTTTCTTGCCAATAAGTTGGTGCGACAAATGGATGAGCTTCTAGATTCGTTTGCAGCCAAATAGCCATAATGGTTTCTAATTCTTTTTCTGTTAACTGGGTTGTCTTTTTGATAGTCAGCATTTTTTGACACTCGTTTCTGTTATTGATTATTTTCAAAATAAAACATTAACACACCCGCTGCGATAGCGACATTCAATGATTCTGCTTGACCTTTCATTGGAATATAAAGATTTTTCGTGGTTTCTGCTAACAATTCTGGCGAAACTCCACTACCTTCATTGCCTAAAATCAACGCATAATTTTCCACTGCCTCTTGTTCATAATAAGCAATCGCAGCTTCATTTAATTCTGTACCGAAAACTGGTAGTCCTTGCTTCTTGAATGCCTGAACCACTTCAGTCAACTCTCGTTGGAGAACTGGTAAATGATAGTGGCTTCCCTGCATTGAGCGCAACACTTTTGTATTGTAAATATCTGCTGTGCCCTTACCTAAAATCACGCCTGCTAAACCTGCTGCATCAGCTGTGCGAATCATCGTACCAACATTACCAGGGTCTTGGATATTATCTAAAAGTAACCAACCACCTTTAAAAGAAAGCGACTGCTCTTGTTGCGTTTCCAAGGTGACAATTGCCAAAATTCCTTGTGAAGTTGGCAGCTCCGACAAGCTATTTAAAACCTCATCACTTACAAAAATTAATTTTTCTGTTTCTTGTTCAGCTAACCAAGTTCTCCATTCTTGTTGACCTCTTTGGTTAAACAAAATCCACTGAACATCGGCGTTGGCCTTCACGGCTTCTTCAACTAAATGAAATCCTTCTATTATATATTGGTTCAGTTCTTCTCGGTACTTCTTTTTGTGTAATTTTTTCCATTCTTTTAATTGGTTATTTTTCGTTGATATAATTTCTTTCATAAGTCACCTCGCCTTTGTATTATAGCATGCTTCTAGCTTGCTTGGATACTTGCTAGAACCAAGAAAAATCGCTATCATAAAGAAAAAAGCAAAGGAAGTGTCTCTCATGGAAAAACTAAGAATGAATGTACAAGGGCGTGTCCAAGGTGTTGGCTTCCGCTACATGACCAAAATGGTGGCAGATCAATTAGGTGTCACTGGTTCAGTGAGAAACGAAGACGACGGGTCCGTTTCAATCACAGCAATTGCACCTGAAGACATAATGGAAACATTTATCAAAAAAATCAAAGATTCCCCCAGTCCAGCGGGACGTGTAACGTATGTTGATATTCAAGAAGACCCTTTGTTAGAAGAAACGGAACAATTTAAAGTGATTCAATAAACTTACTTTCTAACGATTGATTTCTTTGGGAAGAAGCCTTGAACAGCAAGTAGTTCCTGCTTTTTATTGATTTTTGTAAGAGCTTCTTTTCGATTTTGATTGAAAAAGAGCGCTGTTTCAAGTATAGTTAACCATGTAAAAATTTTTTAGAAAAGGACCGAATTACATGCGTAAATTAAACCGATGGCTTTACGGCTCTGGCTTACTATTTTTAGTAATGTTTTTATCAGGCTGTGTGAAAACAGGAGCAGATGGACAACCAACTGGTGAAGGTTTTGTCTATAACTTCCTTGTTTTACCGATGAGTAATGCAATTACTTATCTTGTCGATAACTTTAATTGGAACTATGGTTGGGCGATTATTTTTATCACCATTATTGTACGGATCATTATTTTACCGTTAGGCTTACATCAATCGAAAAAAAGCTTTATCCAAACGGAAAAAATGCAAGCAATCAAACCCCAAGTGGATGTTGCACAAGCAAAAATGAAACAAGCAAGTACGCGTGAAGAACAAATGGCCGCACAAGCAGAACTACAAAAGATTTATAAAGAAAACAATGTGAGTATGGTTGGCGGAATTGGTTGTTTGCCTTTATTAATTCAAATGCCTATTTTCTCTTCTCTGTTCTTTGCTGCTCGTTATACAAAAGGTATTGCCACGGCAAGCTTCTTAGGAATGAATTTAGGGCAACCAAATATGATTTTAGTGGCATTAGCTGGTTTAGCCTATTTAGCTCAAGGTTATATTTCAATGATTGGTATTCCTGAAGAACAAAAGAAAACAATGAAATCAATGCTGATTGTTTCACCATTAATGATTGTTTTCATGTCCTTTAGCTCACCTGCAGGCGTAGCGCTTTACTGGGTAGTTGGTGGTATTTTCACATGTATTCAATCTGCCATCACAAATATCCTCTTACGTCCAAGAATTAAAAAACAAGTACAAGAAGAATTGAAAAATAACCCACCAAAACAAGTGGTTACTCCTATTAAGGATGTGACACCAAAAGAAACAAACAAAGTAACACAAAAAACGAACCAACCAAAAGCAAACGGCAATAAAGGTCGCAATGCTGGAAAACAAAAACGTAAATAAAAAAAGGATCGCCGTTTAGAGGCGATCCTTTTTTTACTTCAATTCTTTCCCAGTCATCTCTTCAATAGTTCGAATAGACTTTGGACCAAAGCCATGCAACGAAAGTAACGCTTTTCGGCCTCGTGCGTAGAGTTCATCCACACTGTCGATTTTTTCATTCGTTAGCGCACGAACAGCTGGCTTTGATAATTGTGTTAAAATTTGTTCAAATGTTGTTTCTAGCATACTGTCGGTTCCTCCTTAGCGGTCGAAAAACAGCGCTTTTTATTTCACAATTAATAAATCTAAGCTAGCAATTGATAACGCCATTTTAGCAATTTGCATTAATTGTTTTAATCGGTTTTGTTTGACTTTTTCATCCTCAACCATAACCATCGTTTCATTGAAGTACGCATCAATTAACGGACGTAGATTTACTAGTGCTTCATAGTTTTCTGCAATCGTGCGTGTCGCAAATGCTTCAGATAAATCGTTAACTGCTTGATACAGTTCTTTTTCTGCCTTATTTTCAAACAGACTTGGATCAATCCCTTCTTCAGTATCACCTAAAAGTTCTTGACCTTTTTTCGCTAAATTAATAACACGCGTTAAGGCTTCCATTGATGGTTTAAAATCTTGATCTTCAAAACGGCTTTTTAAAATATTCGCTGAAGCAAATAATTTTGATAAATCGGCTTGCTCAGCAGACACCACTGCATCGATAATGTCATGGCGAACATTTTTCGTCATTAATAATTGACGTAAGCGAGCTTTCACAAATTCAACGACTTCTGCTTGTCCTTCGTTTAGTAAAACGCCATATTTCTCAACATCTTGATTCACTGCTTCATCAACTTCTGTTTGTAATTGGACTAATGGGAAGGTCCAGCCTTTATCTTCAATAATTCGGATAACGCCATAGGTTTGACGACGAAGTGCATAAGGATCGTTAGAACCTGTTGGAATCATACCAACTGAGAAGAATGAAAAGACGCTGTCAAGCTTATCGGCTAAGGCCAAAACAGCCCCGATTGCTGTTTCTGGCAATTCACCTTCACTGGAAGTTGGTAAATAATGTTCTCGAATCGCCGTTGCTACGGCTGGTTTTTCGCCTTGTAATAAGGCATATTTTTCTCCCATAATTCCTTGTAATTCTGGGAATTCACCAACCATATTTGTTACTAAGTCAAATTTATAAATTTCAGAGGCACGTTTTAAATCTTCCAATTCCTCCTCAGATAAGCCAACTTTTCGACCAATGATTTGTGCAATTAAAGCAACCCGTTGCATTTTTTCATAAATTGAGCCAATCTTTTCATGGAAAGTCACATTTTTTAGTTTTTCAACACATGCTTCAATCGTTAATTTTTTATCTTCATTGTAAAAGAATTCTGCATCTTCTAAACGAGCAATTAACACTTTTTCATTTCCTTTAATCACGTTTTCAAGGTGAACATTATCCCCATTGCGAACAGCGATAAAATGCGGCATTAATAAGCCTTGGTCGTTACGAACTTCAAAGTAACGTTGGTGTTCTTTCATAGAAGTCACTAATACTTCATCTGGAACAGATAAATATTTTTCATCAAAACTGCCTACAAATGCAGTTGGATATTCCACTAAATTCGTAACTTCTTCCAATAACTCTTCATCTAAAGCTAACTGCCAATTTTTTTCTGCAGCGAGTGCGTTCGCTTGATCAACAATCATTTGTTTCCGTTCATTCGGTTGAACCACTACAAATTGTTCTTTTAATTTTGCTTCATATTCATTAGCATGTTGGAACGTCACATCGTCTCCCAAGAAACGGTGGCCACGAGAAGTTTGCCCTGTTGTCACGTCTAACACTTTGAAAGGAATTACTTCATCATCAAGTAGTGCCACAATCCAGTGAATTGGACGAATATATTCGAAATCATAGTTTGCCCAGTGCATTGTTACCGGGAAAGTTAGACTTGTAATCACGTCATTTAATTTTGTTAATACCTCTTTGGCACTTTGGCCTTTGGTAAACTTCGTCACATAGACATATTCGACACCATTTAATTCTTTGAAAACAATGTCCTCAGTTGTAACTCCTTGGCCGCGTACAAAACCTTGTGCAGCTTTTGACCAATTTCCTTCAGCATCTAAAGCAATTTTTTTCGCTGGACCTTTTACTTCTTCTTCAACATCCGCTTGTTTTTCAGGAATCGCAGTTACTTTCACGGCTAAACGACGAGGTGTGGCAAAGGATTGCACTGTTTCATAGTCTAAATGATGTTCATCTAAAAATTTGATTACTTTTTCTTCAAGTTGGATACGGCTTGGTGTGACAACATGTGCGGGCATTTCTTCTAAGCCAATTTCTAATAATAAATCTTTTGCCATGTTATTCTGCCTCCTTGGATACGTGTTGGTCTTTATTTAATAATGGGAACCCTAATTTTTCACGTTCAGCCACAAAAATTTTCGCTACGGAACGAGCCATATTCCGAATGCGGGCTAAATATCCTGCACGTTCCGTTACAGAGACAGCGCCGCGAGCATCTAATAAATTGAATGTATGGCTACATTTTAAAATATAATCATAGGCTGGATGAACTAAACTTTCTTCAATACAGCGTTTAGCTTCTTTTTCAAATTTGTCAAAGTTTTCTAAAAGCATTTCTTGGTTACTAATTTCAAAGGAATATTTTGAATGTTCATATTCAGGTTGAACAAAAATTTCACCATATTTAACGCCTTGTGTCCATTCTAAATCATAGACACTTTCGACTTCTTGGATATATGATGCCAAGCGTTCTAACCCGTAAGTAATTTCAGAAGTGACAGGATGACATTGTAAGCCGCCAACTTGTTGGAAATACGTAAATTGGGTAATTTCCATGCCATCTAACCAAACTTCCCAACCTAAACCAGCACAGCCCATTGAAGGATTTTCCCAGTTATCTTCTACAAAACGAATGTCATGTTCTAATGGATCAATTCCTAATAATTTCAAACTTTCTAGATAAAGTTCTTGGATATTTTCAGGAGAAGGCTTCATTACAACTTGGAATTGATGATGTTGGTATAGACGGTTTGGATTTTCACCATAGCGTCCATCAGCTGGACGACGAGAAGGTTCTACGTAGGCTGCATTCCATGGTTCAGGTCCAATGGCACGTAAAAACGTGTAAGGACTCATGGTGCCGGCTCCCTTTTCTGTATCATAGGCTTGCATTAACATACAGCCATTAGATGACCAAAATTTTTGCAAGGTTAAAATCATTTCTTGTACGGTTAACTTGTTTTTCATTGTTTTCCTCCTTGGAATATTTTTTATAGACATAGGGATTGGCTTTGCTTCGGGAATGTAAATTTAAAAAGGGATACAGAGAAACAATTTTGTAGAATGGGATAATTTTTATGCTGTTCATCATCTACTCTGTCGCCTTTGCGCCAATTGAGCTTTTTTGAATAAACGTTACTATTTTTTCTTTTGGTGTTAACTGTTTGCTTTTTTTATTCGGTTACAACGTTCCCTTTGGTCACCTTGTGCTGTTCATCATCTACTCCATGTTTTTGGCTAAGCAGTTTGTTTTAACATAGAGGAGACAACGTTCCCTTTGGTCACCTTGTGCTGTTCCACATCTGCTCTGTCACCTTTGCGCCAATTGAGCTTTTTTGAATAAACGTTACTATTTTTTCTTTTGGTGTTAACTGTTTGCTTTTTTTATTCGGTTACAACGTTCCCTTTGGTCACCTTGTACTGTTCATCATCTGCTCTGTCACCTTTGCGCCAATTGAGCTTTTTTGAATAAACGTTACTATTTTTTCTTTTGGTGTTAACTGTTTGCTTTTTTTATTCGGTTACAACGTTCCCTTTGGTCACCTTGTACTGTTCATCATCTACTCTGTCGCATTTGCGCCAATCGTAGTGATTCACAGCAAAAAGTCCCCATGCCTATTAATAGACATAGGGACGAATAATTATCGCGGTTCCACCCTACTTCCGATGTGTTCATCGGCAGCTTCGTTTGTCGTACTCCAAAGTGCCTTTCAAAAGTTCCGTGTTTCTGGCTCCCACTCTCCCAGATTCGCTTAACAGAGGGTTCTTTTTACTTCTCTTTTTCTTCGTACGTATTTAACTTCTCTATCATAATACGGTGTCTGAGGGAAGTTGTCAATTTTTTTTTTTAGAAAAATGACTGCTTGTTTATGTTTCTTTTTCTTCCTTCTTTCGTGGCGGAATTTTTAACGTATTTTCCCACGTTTTCATTTGATCAATAAATTTTTTGCTTTTTAAGTGCAACCCGACATATTCATCGTATAACATATCAATCGTTTCTCGAATACTTTTCTTAGTTTCTTCTTTTACTTGAATGTTTTGGACTTTTTCATAGGAGACTTGCGAAAATAAGCGAATAAAATGAATTGCTCTAGGATCTGCATGGTAGCGCTGTTCATCTAAATGCCAATGTTTTTCACAAAGCACACCGCTATACTTTGAAGAGTAGTCAAATTTCCCTTGTGTTTCGCCACAAGCCACACAATGATGCCATTCTGGTCGTACACCAAAGCGTTCTAACAATTGAATTTCAAAAATATTTGTAATGATTTCCGGATCTTTTTGCTCATTTAAAGCGGATAATGCCATGTGGGTAAATTGAAATAAATTAGGGTCATAGTGCTGATCTTCAATTGCTGCATCGACTAAGTTTAAAATATATGTTCCGTATGCGTTAATAAATATGTCTTGTTGAATGTTTCGAAAAGGTTGAACTTCTTTGCTGCTATTGAGAAAAGATAAGCCTTCTTCTCTAAAATTTCCGATGTAGACGGCTTCTGTAAATGGCAGAATCGCTGGCAAAAGAGGATTATTTTTTCGATGCGCGCCTTTCACAAAAAACATCAATTTCCCATAGGATTCTGTAAAAATTTTGACGAGTTTATCCTTCTCTTTAAAATCCTTCGTAAATAAAATAATGCCTTTGGTCTCCCCTAATGCCATTCAATTCACTTCCATTTCTTATGTAAATTAGTGTAGTGTTTGGAAAGTTCGTTTATACACTCGCTTCCCAAACACTACTTTCTTAATATTCTTCTTTGCGATAACCAAAATCTTGTAAATAGATTTTTTTGTCACGCCAGTCTTTTTGGACTTTTACCCAAAGCTCCAAATACACTTTGTCATCTAATAAATATTCAATATCTTGACGCGCCTTGGTACCAATTTGTTTCAGCATTTTTCCGCCTTTGCCAATAATGATACCTTTTTGACTGTCCCGTTCCACAATAATGGTTGCTTGGACATGGACTTTATCGTTTTCATCCCGTTTCATTGAGTCCACAACGACAGCGACAGAATGAGGAATCTCATCTCTTGTTAAAAGTAACACTTTTTCACGAATTAATTCGGAAACGATAAAATATTCTGGATGATCCGTAATTTGGTCATCAGGGAAATATTGTGGTCCTTCTGGCATTTGCTCAACGAGAACATCCATCAAATGCTCAAAATTATTTCCTTCAGTGGCAGAAATGGGAATAATTTCTTTAAAGTCCATTTGTTTCGAATAGTCTTCAATAATACTCAATAAATCATCTGGATGGACTTTGTCAATTTTATTAATAATCAAGTAGACTGGACTATTATTATTTTTCAATCGTTCAATAATAAAGTCGTCACCTTTCCCGCGTTTTTGATCAGCACTTACCATAAATAAAGTAGCATCTACTTCACGCATCGCATTGTAGGCACTTTCCACCATGAAATCGCCCAAGCGGTGTTTAGGTTTGTGAATCCCTGGAGTATCGATAAAAACAATTTGTGCTTCAGGAATTGTATAAATTCCTTGAATCTTATTACGAGTTGTTTGTGCTTTGTCACTCATAATTGCAATTTTTTGGCCGACAATTCGATTTAACAATGTTGATTTTCCAACATTTGGTCTGCCGACAATGGCTACGAAACCAGATTTATGTTCAGTTGTCATTGTATTTCTCCTCTTATTTCCACATTTGAATGATTTGTAAAATTTTTGGTACAAATAGAATTAGTCCTACTAGCACTGCGAAACCGGCTGTTAATAAAACAGCTCCTGCGGCCATGTCTTTGACTTTTTTTCCGATTGGATGAAAGTGAAAATCCGTAAACATATCTACGACATTTTCAAAAATTGTGTTGATAATTTCTGCCAACCAGACAAGAAAAACGGCCAATAACAACCACAGCCATTCAGCAAGTGTTAAGGAAAACAAGAAACCAAACACAATGGCCGTGACGCCAAACGCCACATGTTTGCGCATATTACGTTCTTCTCGAAAAACTGTTTTGATTCCTTGCCAGGCAAATTCTAATGAATTAATAAAATGTTTATTTTTTCCTGTTTGCTCATCTTTTAAGGCCATACGCATCTAAAATCTCTTTCTGTAAACCAAACATTTCTTTTTCATCTTCAGGTTCCATATGATCGTACCCATTCAAATGTAAAAAGCCATGTACTGCCAAAAAGCCCATTTCTCGCTCCAATGTGTGCCCATATTCAACTGCTTGTTCTGCTGCTCGCTCTGTTGAAATAATTAAATCACCTAGATTACGTGGTAGCTCTGCCAACTCTTCATCATCAAAAATAATTGGCAATTCGTCTTCCCCTTCATCCTCTAAAGCAAAACTGATGACATCTGTAGGCATATCTTTGCCCCGATAGTCACGATTAATCACTTGGATACCTGCGTTATCTGTAAAAGTCACCGACATCTCCGTATCTTCGGCAATTTCTAGAAAACCCGCTGCAAATTGCAGCAAATTTTCGATTTCTTTGATTTCTTCTGTTGGTACTTTCTCGGTTTCATCAATGAAAGTAATATCCATTAGTCATCTCTCTTTTCTTGTTCATCTTTCATTTCTTCTGCTTCAGCTTTCATTTTTGGATACTTAATCCGTGAATGGAAGGTACTGCATAATCCATTAATTAATGATTTTTCAATGATGCGAATCTCTTTCATCGTTAACCCGCATTCATCTAATTGGCCATCTGAAATTCTATCTTGAATCACATTATGCACAAAGGCTTGAATTTTTTCGTTGGTCGGATGATCCATCGCCCGCACAGCAGCCTCACAAGTATCAGCAATACTCACAATCCCTGCTTCTCGTGTTTGTGGACGTGGCCCAGGATAACGGAAGTCTGATTCTTTAATTTCAGGATTGCGTTCTTTTGCTTTCACATAGAAAAATTTCATCAATGTTGTGCCATGATGTTGACGACAAATGTCAATCACCATTTGCGGCATATTGTACTCTTCTAAAATTTTGGCGCCATCAATTACGTGGCCAAAAATAATTTGTTTACTATCTTCTGGCAATAAAAAGTTATGTGGATTTTCTGCGCCAGCAGGTAAGTTTTCCACAAAGAAATTGGCGTGTTTAATTTTGCCAATGTCATGGTAATAACAAGCAACTCGTGTTAATAGCGACCGTCCACCAATCTCAGCAACAGCGTTAGCGCTCAAACTAGCCACCATCATGCTATGATGATAGGTACCTGGCGCTTCTTCTAACAGTTGTTTTAACAACGGATGGTTCGGATTACTTAATTCATTCAAGACAATCATACTATCATCAGTCACTAATAATTCGATATATGGATGCAAGCCCATTGTTGCTAAAAATGAAAGTACCGTTCCTGCACCTGCACAAATTAAAGCTGTCCACGTTTTACCATCTGTTAAACTCATTCCTTGATAAATCATTAAGACAACCGCCATGAAAACAGGAAAGACCACTACCCACATTAAAGCTGGGAAAACTTGCTCACTCATCCGTTTCCGTTTAACAACTGTTGCTAGAAATCCTGAGAATAAGTACATAATCAGAATAACCGTCAACGAGTTTGTGCCAATAGAATTATAAAAGATAAATAACGCAAAAACGACTTGGAAAATGGCAGCGATTATCCCTGAACGACGATTTACAAAATGATTTAGAATCAGCGGCGCAAAGGCTGCCGGATAGAACAAGGGAATATACATCAACTGCTCTGTTTGGAAAATCTGGAAGAATTTCATTAAAATAACACTGATTAGCATAGCACCCGTGTAAAAGATAATAAACGAGCGTTGTCGCGAAGGCTCAGTCACTTGTTTTGTAAAGAAAATTAACACTTCAACTTGAAGTAAAATAGCTAATGCTAATGCCACCATCGGAAAAATAGAGGTATTTTGACTAGTCATTCCTAGTAACTCAAGTTTTTCGACCGCTTTTGCATCAATTTGAGTACCTTCACGAACAATAATTTCGCCTTGATAAATCATTGCGGGTTGAACAGCATTCATCGCTTTTTGACGCAGCTCTTCTGTTCGTTTTTCATTGGCAATATCGTTTACCACAATCCCTTGGTTAACAATGTAACGAATGACTTGTTGCATGGTACTCGTAATATCTAAGTATTGAATTTTACCGTTAGCTTCTTGGCGAATTTTATCCAAATCAGATTCTCGAACGTGATTTTGCATTGCGTCATCCACCAACATCAAACTTTCTGAACGAACCTTATCCAATTGCTCAGAGGTTAATGTAAAGATTGTTTGATAAAAAACATTAGGAAAACTTTGATAAAACGTAACTTCATCTTGCGGTAAAGATTCAAACAATGACTTTAAGCTAGCTACTCGTTCTTCCACGGTCGGCGCAGGAATCGTTTCTTCCTTTTTGGCCTTCGCTTGCTTATTGCTGTACTCTTTGTCTACTTTTTCATTCGCAGAATCAATCAATTTAAATAATTTATCAATACGATTATGTTGGACAGATGCCGTATCTTCTTGATAAATATATTCGGGGGTGACAGCTTCTGCTGCCAATTTTTTTCTTTGTTCTGTTTCGTAGGTATTCTCGATATTTTTATTTGCACGAATGGTTTTCTCGGCCAGTTGACCTTCTTTAATTTCTACTCTTTTCTGATGGACACTGCCAAACATAATCATAAATAAAAGAAGAGAAAAAACGGCTAATAAAATAGGTAAGTAGGCCTTACCTAAACGATCCCCTAACTTTGTAAGTACTTTTTTCAAAAGGTACTTTCACTCCTTCCCTAACTGCTTAGG
This sequence comes from Enterococcus sp. DIV1537a, assembly GCF_051712085.1. Taxonomy (NCBI): domain Bacteria; kingdom Bacillati; phylum Bacillota; class Bacilli; order Lactobacillales; family Enterococcaceae; genus Enterococcus; species Enterococcus sp. DIV1537a. Next base: position 2,004,702 of record NZ_JBIOOE010000001.1, read on the forward strand.
AATGCTTTTGTTGTTCTTTTTCATAGGCTTGAATAATTTGTGCTACAACCGGATGACGCACAACGTCACTGGCTTCAAAATTTACAAAGGCAATTTTTTCAATGTCTTTTAACGTACGCTCGGCGTTAACTAAACCACTTGTTACACCACGTGGCAAGTCAATTTGACTAGTATCTCCATTAACAATCATTTTTGAACTAAACCCTAAACGAGTTAAAAACATTTTCATTTGGGCAACCGTGGTATTTTGTGCTTCATCTAGAATGACAAAAGCATCATCCAATGTACGACCACGCATATAAGCAAGCGGGGCAATTTCAATAACGCCGCGTTCCATTAAACGATTTGTATGATCCATACCAAAAATTTGATATAAGGCATCGTAAACTGGACGTAAATAAGGATCGACTTTTTCTTTTAAGTCACCTGGTAAAAAGCCCAAGCTTTCGCCAGCTTCCACCGCTGGACGAGTTAAAATAATTTTTTGTACTTCGCCTTTTTTCAAAGCTGCTACCGCCATCACCACGGCTAAAAAGGTTTTTCCTGTTCCCGCAGGTCCCACCCCGAAAATGACGTCATGAGTTTTAACTGCATCGATATATTTTTTTTGACCAACATTCTTAATTCGGATGGCCCGACCATGATGGTCCTTCATAATTTCTTCTTCATACATGGCAATAAACGCCTCTAAATTTCCAGCTTTGGCCATTTTTAAAGCAGAAACGACATCTGGCGTATGCACTTTGATGCCTCGTTGAATTAATGTTTGTAGCGCTCTTAACACGGAAGCGACTAACTCTACCTCTGATGATTCGCCAATTAACTGAATAACTTCGCCACGACTATTAATCGTTACGTGGGTATTCTCTTCTAAAAATTTGATATGTTTATCATGTGTTCCTAAAAGCATGTGTGCATCATCAGAATCAGTAAGTATTAATTCCAAAGATTTTGACTGATTATCTGTCAAAAAACGTCCATCTCCTTTATTATATAGTCCTTTACAATGATACCACATTCTTATCTGTTTAAAAAGAAGTCGTACCTGATTTGACTTTGAAAGTCAAAAAAGAGAAAACCGTAAAAAGCTACCGGTTTTCTCTTTACATAAAAAAACTAGGACAGTATACTGTCCTAGTTTCGATAACGCTCTTAGTTTTCTTGTAATAATTCTTTCACAATTGCGTTAACTTGGTTGCCATCGGCTTTGCCTTTGACTTTCGGCATCATAGCGCCCATCACTTTACCAAAATCTTTTGGTGAAGTGGCGCCAGTTTGCGTCATTACCTCTTGAACTAGTTGACGAATTTCTTCCTCTGTTAGTTGTTGAGGCATATATTTTTCAACAATTGCTATTTCAACTTTTACTTTTTCAACAAGATCGTCGCGTCCCGCCTTTTCAAACTCTGATAAAGAATCTTTTCTCTGTTTCATCTCACGAGACAATACAGTGAGTTCTTCTTCTCCGTTCAATTCACGGCCCGCTTTAATCTGATCATTTTGAATGGCAGTCTTTAACATACGAAGTACGGCTAAAGTTTCTTTGTCTTTAGCTTTCATCGCTGTTTTAATGTCGTCATTCAATGTGGTTAGCAATGACATACCACCAACTCCAATTCATTCAAAACTAGAATTTTTTACGTTTTCTAGCTGCTTCAGATTTTTTCTTACGCTTTACACTTGGTTTTTCGTAGAATTCACGTTTACGTGATTCTTGTAAAGTACCCGCTTTTGAAACGGAACGTTTGAAGCGACGAAGAGCATCATCAAGAGATTCGTTTTTACGAACGACTGTTTTTGACATGTTATTCCCTCCCTCCGAGCTTAAAAAGTAACCGTTTTTCTTATTTGTGGGAAAAACCCACAAATTAAAATACTGTCCTTGTTATATTATAGCTAAAGCATAAATAACCGTCAACCACTCTACTGATAAAATACGAAATTTTTGTTTGATTTTTCGTCTTATTCGCTATTTTTCGCAACAATCGGCACAACGACCAAGTATTTCAAAGCGATGTCCTTCAATTGAACAACCTTTTAACTGTTCTTCAAAAAAATTCATCGGACACATGTGAATTTCTTCCGTTTTGCCACAAACCGTACAAATAAAGTGATGATGATGTTCCACCTCTTGGCAACAACGGAAACGAAACTTTTGCTCGCCATTTAATTCTGTTTTTTCCAGTAATTCTAAGCGCTCAAAGTCATGCAAGTTACGATAAACCGTATCATAACTGACTCCTTTAAAGGTTTCATTCATAAATTCATACACTTCACGTGCAGAAACATACCGATTTCGCTTAATCAAATAGCTCATCAGTAATTCTCGTTTTTTAGTATATTTTAATCCACTGGCTTTCATGGTTTCTAAGGCTTGTTCAATATTGGTTTTTACTGGTGCCATCGCCATTTCCTCCCTCACCAACCTAAATCAGAATCATTACGAAATAGATTCTGGACTTATGGTATAATAAAATTATTAAAAATGCAAGAAAGGACTTACCCTCTATGACTATTTCTGAAGAAAAAAAATGTGTGACGATTTTTGTCATCTCAGATTCTGCTGGCGAGACCGCTTCAAAATTGGCGGCTGCTTCAATGGCCCAGTACCCCACTGTTGATTTTACTTTGATTAGACGAACATTCGTTAAAGACGAAGATAAACTGGTGCAAGCGTTAGAAGATGCCAAAAAAGCAGAAGCCATGGTACTGCATACTATTATTAATGATCATCTCGTGGCGATTGCTAATCAATTTTTCAATGAGCATCAATTGTTCCATTTTGACATTTTGACACCACCAGTTGCGGAAATCGAACGATTAACAGGTGTCGCACCCATGCGGGAACCTGGTGCCTTACATCATCTGAATGAAAATTATTTTAAACGAATTGAAGCAATGGAATTTGCTGTCAAATATGACGATGGCAAGGACCCACGAGGCTTTTTAGAAGCGGATGTGTTACTTCTTGGCGTTTCCCGAACTTCTAAAACACCGCTAAGTCTCTTTTTAGCCAACAAGAACTTAAAAGTTGCTAATTTGCCACTAATTCCTGAAGCACATTTACCGAAACAATTATTCGAAATGGACCCTAAAAAAATTGTTGGCTTAACCAACGATCCCAATGTTTTAAACGGGATTCGTAAAGAACGAATGCGCGCATATGGATTGCCTGAAAATACTTCTTATTCAGATATTGAAAAAATTCGGCGAGAACTGGCTTTTGCTAATGATCTTTATCAAAAATTAGGTTGTATCGTTATTGATGTCGCTTCTCTTTCAATTGAAGAAACTGCCTCAATGATTCTTAATGCTTTGAACTTAGAAGATCATAGTTATTATTCCACGGAAACAGCCGAGGATTAAAAAAAACGAGAAAAAATCACTAGTGATTTTTTCTCGTTTTTTTTAAAAGACTTGAACGCCTTCTTGATCAATATTGAAAATTTGGATGCTCGCTTTGGTAGATAATTTCTCCAAACTTTGAACAATTTCGTTGGTTCGTTCTTCTGGCGACAAGATTAGCACAGTTGGACCAGCACCGCTTAAGAAAGAGCCATAAGCACCTTTTTGCTGAGTTAAACGACGAATTTCTTTTAAGTGAGGAACCAATGAACGACGATACGTTTCATGCCATTTATCTTGTTCCATCATTTTGCCTGCTAAAGGTAAATCCCCGTTTAAAATTGCGGCAATCATAACATTGGCAATTGAGCTGGCCGCGACCGCTTCTTTATAAGTCAATTTTTCGGGCAAAACAGCGCGACTTTTTTCGGTAAATAATGGTTCCTCTGGAATAAATGCAATGACATCACACATTGGAAAGTGATGTTTGACATGGTAGACTTGGTTTTCTACATGGCTAGCCACCACGAAATCTCCTAAAATAGCTGGGGCAACATTATCCGGATGTCCTTCCATCTCTGTGGCCAAACGAACTTTTTCTTTAGGGGACAAATTTAAATGTGCTAGTCGGTTAGCTAATTCAATGCCTGCTACAATCACACTTGAGCTACTGCCTAGTCCTCTTGCAAGGGGAATGTCAGAAACCATCCGAATAACTTTTGGTGTTAATTCTGGTGCAATTTTCAATGCCGTTTGAATTAATAAATTCTCTTCATTAGTAGGAATCTCTTCTCCCAAAGTATGTTGAATTTCCCAAAATTCACTTTCACCTAAAACGTTGATTGTTAAATAAGCGGATAATGCAATGCCACATGAATCAAAGCCAGGTCCTAAGTTGGCACTAGTGGCAGGTACTCTTATTTTCATAGTGTTGCGACTCCTTTTCGTAAGTGCAGACGCATTTCTTCCACGTCACTCATTTTTGAAATAGCTACTTCTGTCTCCATTGCTGTATCAGGATCTTTCAATCCGTTACCAGTAAAGACTGCCACGACGGTTTCACCTGCTTTGATTTTACCGCTTTTAACATGTTGAATAACTCCAGCTAATGAAGCAGCCGAACCAGGTTCAATGAAAACCCCATCTTGAGCAGCAATTTTTCGGTAAGCCGTTAAAATTTCTTGATCTGTCACGGCATCAATGAAACCACCGGATTCATCCCGTGCCTGTTCTGCTAGTTGCCAACTAGCAGGATTTCCAATCCGGATCGCTGTTGCCACGGTTTCAGGTTGCTCAATCACTTGGCCTTTCACGATCGCTGCGGCACCTTCTGCTTCAAAACCATGCATTCTTGGTAAAGTTGTTCCTTGTTTTTCATGCCATTCTTTAAAGCCTTTCCAGTAAGCGGAAATATTGCCGGCATTTCCAACTGGAATCGCTAAGACATCGGGCGCTTGACCTAATTGTTCACAAACTTCAAAAGCTGCTGTCTTTTGCCCTTCTAAGCGATAAGGATTCACTGAATTAACTAGCGCAACTGCCTCAGTTTTCGCAATCTCTCGCACCGCTTTTAATGCTTCATCAAAGTTACCTGGAATCGAAATAATGTCCGCCCCATACATAATAGCTTGCGCCAATTTTCCCAGTGCGATTTTTCCTTCTGGAATCACTACATACGCTTTAATGCCTGCTCTTGTGGCATACGCAGCAGCGGCGGCACTAGTATTTCCTGTAGAAGCACAAACAATCGCTTTGGCACCTTCTTCTACCGCTTTTGCTACAGCCATCACCATCCCGCGATCTTTGAATGAGCCAGTGGGATTTAAGCCTTCGTATTTTCCATATAATTGAATACCTAATTCTTTGGATAAATTAGGTAAAGGAATCAGTGGCGTATTTCCTTCGGCTAAAGAAATCATTGGTGTTTTTTCTGTTACGGGCAAATACGCTTGATACTGTTTTAACAAACCTTCATACATGTTTACTCATCTCCTATAACCTTCATTACATTCAATAACTGAAAGGCTTCCGTATTTTGAATAGCTGTCACAACTTGTTGCATTTGTGCTTTTGATATCTGGTGTGTAATGGCAACAATTCTTGCTCGCTGTCCATCTGATCTCTGTTGAACTAATTGATCAAAGCTGACTTCTGCTTTAGTCATTAATTGTGTCAACTGCAAAAATTGTCCTGGTGTATCTGGAACATCTAACGAAAAATAGTACTGCCCAAATACATTTTCGGAACGCGTCAATTGGGTTTTATGTTGATACGAATTGAACATATGGCCAGTCGTTGTCAAGCGAATGTTTTTAGCAATCGTAATTAAATCACTGACAACACTGGTTGCTGTCGGTTTAGCGCCAGCTCCTGGACCGTAATACATTGATTCGCCCACACCTGCACTTTTTATAAATACTGCATTGTACTCATTCCGAACAGATGCAATAGGGTGCTTTTGATTAACTAGCATAGGCGCCACTTCCACCGAGATACTATTCTCATTTTGTTCAGCAGAGCCAATCAATTTGATTTCATACCCCAGTTGTTTAGCCATAGCGACATCATCTAAAGACAATCCGCAAATTCCACGAATATCAACTTGTGGTAATGAAACATTCATCCCAAAAGCAAATTGACTTAAAATAACCATTTTATAGGCTGCGTCAATTCCATCGACATCATTTGTCGGATCCGCTTCAGCAAAGCCCAACGCTTGCGCTTCTGCTAAAGCTTCTTCATAACTTTTATCAGCAGAAACCATTTGCGTAAGCATATAATTCGTCGTACCGTTCACAATCCCTAAAACTTGTTGAATATTGTCTGCCGCTAAGCTATTAGCAATTGTTCTTAAAATTGGAATCCCGCCAGCAACACTTGCTTCGTAATATAAATCACAATGACGTTTTTGGGCTAATGCTACTAATTCACTCCCATGTTGCGCCAGTAAATCTTTATTGGCAGTCACAATATGTTTGCCCTTTTCTAAAGCTTTCATGATATACGTTTTGGCTGGTTCAATGGTTCCCATTAATTCCACAACGATTTGAATCTCTTTATCTTCTAAAATATCATCAATTGAAGTTGTTAAAGACAGACCGTATTCTTCCGCTTGCGCTTGTTTCGTTTCAAGATTTCGGACAAATGCTTTTTCAATGACTACATTCATTCCTGTCACTTGTGAAATTTTCTCTTGATGTTCTTTCAAGAGAGTTAAAACGCCAGTGCCTACAGTCCCTAATCCTAGTAACCCGATCTTTAAGGTATCCTTCATTTTTACCTCCATCAACAGCGTTATTCTAGTTACGCTATTTTTTCCTACTTTTTATCGATGTTCAATATGCTCAAAGGTCTGATTTAAAATATCTATTACATGATGATCATCCAATGTATAAAAAATCGTTTTTCCTTCACGACGTGCCTTGACAACCCGGCTATCTCTTAATAATTTTAGTTGATGAGAAACGGCGGACTGTTCCATTCCCAATTGTTCACTAATCGCCGTTACATTATGCTCGCCTTCTTTTAAAAGTAGCAAAATTCTTAAACGTGTTGGATCACTTAATACTTTATATAATTGACTTACTTGTTTGATTTCTTCCATTTGTTTCATTATAGTCGCCTCACTTTGCACTCATTATAACACAGAGTTTTTTAAAATAAGAACTGCGATTGTTCTTTCCTACGAAAAATATGGCACAAAGAAAGTTGGAAAAATGACAAACTTGTCGATTTTCCAACTTTCTTCATCTATTCGTGGTTGGCTTGCTGAACTGCATCCATCACGGCATAACGGAAGCCATTTTTTTCTAGAGCTACGACACCGCGAATCGTACTTCCTCCTGGAGAAGTCACTTCATCTTTCAATGCTCCTGGGTGTTTTTTCGTGTCTAAGGCTAAGGTCGCCGTTCCTTTTATCATTTGAGCGACAATTTCATAAGATAAGTCCCTTGGTAACCCTTCTAAGACTGCTGCATCTCCCAATGCTTCCATAAAGATATCAACAAAAGCTGGACTGCAACCAGCCACAGTGCCAAAAGTTTCCAGTTGTGCTTCACGAATTTCTTTGACTAACCCTAAAGTAGCAAGAAGTTCCATTACCAGTTCCTTCGTTTGGCCTTCAATTGTTGGTGCCAAAGCTACGCCAATCACGCCTTGGTTCACGCTAACTGGTGTATTAGGAATGGCATGAACAACTTTGGCTTCTTTATTGCCAAGGGCCATTTGTGCTTCTTGTATGGTATGACCTGTTGCAACAGAAACCAATAGACTTTCGTTAGAAAAATGAGGGGCTAATTCCTGAAGGACAGGTAACACGACCTTTGCTCCTGTCGCAATAAAAATAACCTTACATTCTTGGAAAAGTGCATAATCTGTGACAAGTTGAAAGCCCCACTCTTTTTGAAGTGCTTCTGCTGTTCCACTTGAGCCACCTTTCACATATAAATGTTCCTTCTTGACTGCCTCAGCTTTTAGTAACCCTTTAATCATGGCACCGCCCATACTGCCAGCACCGATAAAGCCAATTTTCATAGCATTCCCTCCTTAGTTAAATAAAGTGTTTGTGTCAAAAGTCAATTAGCTTTTGACACAAACACTAACATTCGTACTTTTTTCCGTACAGCCTGTTTCGTTTATTTTATTTTGTTAATTCATTAACGACTGCTTCAAACGCAGCAATTTTTTCAGAAGCTTCTGAACTACTTGTTGCTTTTGTCGCTAGATAGAATTTAATTTTTGGTTCTGTTCCTGATGGTCGGATAGCAATCCAACTGCCATCTTCTAAATGATATTTCAGCACATCAGAAGGAGGCGTTTGTAATTGTTCTGTTTGACCATCTGCAAAAGTGCGTGTTAATTCTTTAAAATCTTCCGTTTGAGCAACTTGAATCCCGGCAAACTCAGTTGGCGCTTGTTCACGACATTTTGCCATTAAAGCTTTGATTTTACCGCTGCCTTCAATTCCGCTCATTGTTACGGAAATAGTTTTTTCTTCAAAGTAACCAAATTCTTCAAAGATATCTTGTAAACCATCGTATAATGTTTTTCCTTGTTTTTTATAGAAAGCCGCTACTTCTGCTAATAAAACTAACGCTTGAATTGCATCTTTATCACGAACAAAAGGTTTCATTAAGTAACCATAACTTTCTTCAAAACCAAACATAAACGTTTGACTGTGGTCTTCTTCGTATTGTTGAATTTTTTCAGCAATAAATTTGAAACCTGTTAAAACATTAAACATCTTCGTATTATATTTCTCAGCAATCGCTGTAGCAAGTTCACTAGAAACGATTGATTTTAGAACCGCAGCATTTTGAGGCAACGTGCCTGCTTGTTGATGGGCTTCTAAAATATAATGAATCATAATTGAACCTAATTGATTTCCTGTTAATACTTGGTAGTCTCCGTTTGGCATCCGCACAGCAGCACCTAAACGATCAGCATCTGGATCTGTTGCAATCAATAAATCAGCGCCTTCTTTTTCCCCTAAACGAATCGCGTATTCAAAAGCTGAATGTTCTTCAGGGTTTGGTGACTTAACTGTAGTAAAGTCAGGATCAGCAACGGCTTGCTCAGGTACTAAAACAAATTTTTCAAAACCGGCTTGTTTTAATGCCTTTTCTCCTAACATTTTCCCAGTTCCATGTAAGGGAGTGTAAACTAATTTTAATTCTTTACCCATTTCGTTAATTAATTCTTGATTAATCGTAACTGTTTTAATTTCTTTCAAATACGCGTTATCGACTTCTTCACCAACAATGTTAATTAAACCGCTGTGGGCAACTTCTTCATCTGATAAGACATCAATTTTCAAAGGATTTTCGATACTACGAACATATTTAGTTAATGCATCTGCATCAGCTGGCGGCATTTGACCACCGTCTTCACCATAGACTTTGTAGCCATTATAGGCAGCTGGATTGTGAGAAGCCGTAATCATGATTCCCGCAAAAGCTTTAAAGTAACGGACCGCAAAAGATAATTCTGGTGTTGGTCGTAAGCTTTCAAACACAAAAGAAGGAATATCATGTTTAGCTAATGTTTTAGCTGCTTCCATTGCAAATTCTGGAGACATATGACGTGAATCATAGGCAATGGCTACACCGCGACGTTTTGTTTCAGGATCTTGCGTATCCATAAAACGTGCAAGCCCTTCTGTCGCTTGACGAACTGTAAAGATATTCATCCGATTAATACCGGCGCCTAAAATCCCGCGCATCCCGGCAGTCCCAAATTCTAATGGTGCGTAAAATGCATCTTCACATTTTTCAGGGTCTGTATTTAAGTCCTTTAATTCATTTTTTAAATTTTCTGGAATATTTTCTTCATTTAACCATTGTTGGTAAACTTGTTCCCAAGACATGGAAAACACCTCATTTGTTTTTTTGTTTTTACTTTTTAAGTATAGCATTGGATATTCGTTTAGAAAAGGGAAGTTGTAGCGTTTTCTCTCAGCAAATGATTTTTATAAGAAAAATCTTACTTAGTGTTCTATTTTTGTTTGTCTATTTTCAGAAAGCTGTCGTGTAATCCGTACCATTCGCTCACAAAAAAGAGGCATTTCTTCTGGTGAAATTCGGGAACAGTTCAAGCGAATACTTCCACGTTTTTCACTAAAAGCTACACTTGGTGCTACCAAAACACCTTCTCGTAAAAATACTTGCCAATCTTCTGGCTTAAGTGCCCCTTGACGCCAATGTGCCCATAAATAAAAGCCGCCTTTTACTGGCGAAACTTCCCATTCTGGCAACGATTTAAATACTTGATATACAGCTGTTGCTCGTTGTTCCACTTGTTTATTTAATAACGTAATTTTTTCAGAAAAAGAAGGATCTTCAATCGCCATTTTAGCGAGCATCTGCGGAAAAATACTCAACGAAACATCCATCATTTTTCTGGCTTCTGCAATTTGTTTCGTCACGGAGGCAGGCGCACTTAACCAACCAATTTTCGTGGTCGAACCTAAAATTTTTGACAACGAACCGATATACAAGACATTATCTGGATCTAATTTTTTTAAAGGAGGAATTTCTGTTTTCGGGATAAAACTTAGCTGCCCAAAAACATCATCTTCTAAAATAGGAACTTGATACGTTTGACAAACTTTCACGAGCTGTTCTCTTTTTCTTAAAGGCATCACTGTCCCAGTCGGATTTTGAAAGGAAGGATTAACCATAACCATTTTGATGCGATGTTGTCGGATTGTTTGTTCTAGCGCTTCAAGATCAATCCCTTCCTCTGTCATGGGCACACCAAATAAGCGCACACCAGCAGCTTGGAAAATTGGTAAGGCATAGAAGAAAGATGGATCTTCTACGGCAACACTATCTCCTTGTCTCAATAAAACTTGCAAAACTAAAAAAAGTGCTTGTTGCGCACCTGAAGTAAGCAATAAACTTTCACTTGGTAAATGAAGCTGATATTCCGTTGCTGTAATGGCTTGGATTTCTTTTCTTAACGGCAAATAACCTAATTCATCTTGTGCTTCCTCTTTTAAAAATTGTTTCCAATTTAATGCTGGAAAATCGAAACTGGGAATTAAGTCTAACGGCAACTCGCCTGTATACATATCTAAGTCAGTCGGCAAATTTTGTTTAGCTCGTAACTCAATCTCTGCCACCAAGGGATGAACTTGTTTGAACACATTTTGTTCTAAATAACGATGCCAATCCGTTCGTGGCGTCATCATTACCCCCCATTTTCCTTCGTTGACAATCGTTCCACTCCCTCTTTTTCGCACAATCCAGCCTAAGTCCACCAGTTCGTCTAATGCATGAACAACGGTTGAACGATTGACAGACAAGTACTCTGCCAGTTTACGTTCCGAAGGGATTTTTTCGCCTGGTAATAATTCGCCTGTTTGAATCTTTTGAACAATCATTTCCATAATACTGCGATAAATGGGAACATTTTGTTCTTTTTTAAGTTGCCACATAGCAATCACCTCAACAATTGGATGAGTTAAAAGTAATCCAGTTTAATGCTTTTGTCAATCGAAAATACAAGAAAAGTGAGACAGCCGTTTTGACGAATGTCCCACTTTTCTGTTTTACTATTAACAGGTTTGTCTCAATACTTGTGTAAAAATGCTTGGATGGTGTTATAAAAGATTCCTGCGAACATAAAGATTAACCAACTAAACCGCCAATCCCCTAAAACAAAACTAATAAATAAATAGAGTGCAACAACTAAGGGCCAATAAACGGATGCAATAATTGCACCGACAGGATTTCCCACAGGTCCTTCCTCTGTTTTTGTTTGCTGAGGGGCAAAATCAGGATGACCAACATGTTCTGAATAAAAATAAGTTTCATTCAACAATTTATTAAAACTTCCTTTAATTACTCCACCAAATATAAACAAGAAGACACCAATCGATACTAAAAAGAAGAGCCAACTAATCCCCATTGTTCCATTATAATATTGTCCGCCCATCATTTGATGCATGGAACGGCGCATCATCAGATGAAGGCCACTACTAAAGACAACAACTGGGATTAAACCCAAAATACAAAAAACGACGCCCGCTGCCATACAAAAAATAAATGATCGTTGAAAACTTTGTTCTCTTTGTGCAACTTCTTTTTTTAACTTAATCGGAATCAATCGTTGCCCCAGCTGTTTGTCCATTGCAACAAACCGATTACCAGCAACAATAAATAATGGAACGCCAATTGCCACACCTATGAAAAGACAAACTAAACCGAGACCGTTAGAAAGAACACCACGCATACCAACCAGCAAGCCAACACCCACCATGATTGCAACAACACCAAGACCAATTTGAATAGCACCTTTACGTTGGACAGCTAAATAGTCAAGTCCTTCCTCCACTGAAATTTCTGGCAAACCGTTCATTGAATCGTTTGTTTCATCCACTTGTTTATTTTCTAAATTCAATTCTTCCATTAATTCATCAATAGTACCAAATTCAGAAATAATTGTACCAATTGCTTCATTTTCCGATTTTCCTTGGCTGAGCAAATCTTCATAACGATCCTCAGCATTTGCTAATAAGTCCGCCTTTAATTGTTTTGTTTCAGATGTTTCAACAACGCCTGAAAATAAGCTATCAATAAATTCTTCTATAATTTTCATTTTCCCATCTCCTTTACAAATGCTTCGACGACGTCTTTTGTTACTTCCCATTCTAGTAACTTTTCCTCTAAATAACGCTCTCCTGCATGGGTTATTTGATAATAGGTCCGCTTTTTGCCATGCGTTACTTCTCCTGGAAATGATTCAATGTAGCCATTTTTCTCTAAACGTGTAAAAGCAGAATAAAGTGTCGTTTCTTTAATCGAATATTGTTCATTAGAAATTTCACGAATGCGTTTAGAAATCGCATAACCATATGAAGCGCCGGATTGTAAGATTGAGAGAATAAAGGTATCGTTGTATCCTCGAATTGCATCACTACCAATCACATAAATTCCTCCCTCAAGTACTTCAACTATCGTACTACGTCTGTCGTTGTAATTATCTTAACACGATTACTACGATAGGTAAAGTAAAAAAAGCACGTAATGCAGAAATCATTTTAATTTCTGCACTACGTGCTGTCTTCTTTTCAGTCTATAGTTGAATGTTAAATGGTATCACCATTAAAAATAGAATTTTTTACAATCACATAATCAACTTTACGAATCGCTTCTAAATCGCTACCTCCCGCGTATGAAATGGAAGATTGTAAATCTTGTTGCATTTCGACTAAAGTATCTGCCAACTTCCCTTTATGGCGTAACCAGATTTTTTTGCCTTCAACGTTTTTCTTTTCGCCTTTTTGGAATTCAGAGGCGCTACCAAAGTATTCTTTGTAAACAACACCATCTTCCACTTTTGTCTCACCTGGTGATTCTTCATGTCCAGCAAATAATGAACCAATCATGACCATAGTTGCCCCAAAACGCACAGATTTTGCAATGTCTCCATGGGTCCGAATTCCACCATCTGCAATAATTGGTTTCCGAGCAGCTTTGGCACACCAACGTAAAGCCGCTAACTGCCAGCCACCTGTCCCAAAGCCAGTCTTAATTTTAGTAATACATACTTTTCCTGGTCCAATCCCCACTTTGGTGGCATCGGCTCCAGCGTTTTCTAATTCGCGAACGGCTTCTGGTGTTCCAACATTGCCCGCAATAACGAACGTTTCTGGTAAAGATTTTTTCAAGTGTTGAATCATATTAATCACCGCATTTGAATGACCATGGGCGATATCAATTGTCACGTAGTCAGGAACTAAACCTTCTCGGGCTAACGTTTCAACAAAAGCGTATTCCCCTTCTTTCACACCCACACTAATTGACGTGATTAAGCCCTTTTGTTGCATTTTTTTAATAAATGGCACTCGCGCCTCTTCATCAAACCGATGCATGATATAAAAATAACCATTTTCAGCAAGGGTTTCCGCAATCGTTTCATCAATAATTGTTTGCATGTTCGCTGGAACGACAGGCATTTTAAACGAATGTTTTCCTAAAGTTACTGTAGTATCACATTCAGAACGACTATTCACGATACATTTATTGGGAATTAATTGGACATCTTCATAATCAAAAACTTTCATACTTACTGCCTCCTAGTTATTTACAAAAATAACGTAAAAACCGAACATTCGGTCATTTAACGTTCGTGTTTACAAACACCATTGTTAATTTACACTATTTACCGCCACTTGTCAAAGGCGTTTTAACGAAAATTAATCTTTTTACCCTTCTTGAACGTTTGGTAAAATGGCCTGCAATAAAATAGCAACAATTGAGGCAGTTGCCACGGGTGAACTAAATAAATATTGTAAAAATTGTGGTAGAGTTTCCAAAAACTCTTTTGGTAACAATGTCAACGCTAATGTCATAATAATCGGAACGGCAATTACATACATCTCTTTTTCATGAATTGTTACATCGCTCATGACTTTCATTCCACTTACAGAAATGATGCCACAAACAACCACAAAAACACCGCCGATAACTGGTGCCGGAATGGCCGAAATCAAGGTGGAAAGTTTTCCAGATAAGCCAAATAAGACAAACCACGCACCTGCAGCCACAAAAACCTTGCGACTAGCAACTCCAGTGATTGAAATAATCCCAGCATTTGTAGAGTAACTAGTTACTGGCGTGCCGCCAATGAATGAAGAAACTAAGCAACCTAAGCCTTCACCAATTACGCCGCGATTAATTTTTTCTTCGGTCAAAGGTTCAGCGACAACATGACTCACAGCAAACCAAGTGCCTGTTGTTTCCGCCATTAAAACCAGATAAATAACTAACATCGTGGCAATGGCTGACCAATCAAATTGGAAAGAAAAGTTAACTAATGGTAACTGAGGCAAACTAAACCAAGCCGCTTCACTAACGGCTGATAAATCAAGTACCCCTAATAATTGTGCCGCGATGCTCCCAAATAATAATGCCAAAATAACAGAAGAAACGCGGAAAATCCGCCCTTTTTTCAAAGCAGAACCTAAGAGCGCAAAGAAGATCAACGTACCCGCTGCTATAAATGCTAATAAAATATTTTGTCCTAATTCCCCTTTTGCGTGGTAAATATTATCCGATAAAGCGACTGGCATTAACGAAAGCCCCACCACAAAAATAATTGTTCCTCCCACAATTGGTGGAACAAATTTAGTGATTAAACGATTAAAGATACCAGTAAATCCTAATATAATAACAACAATTGCCCCCACTAAACTAGCACCTAAAACTGCGCCCCAGCCATTTCCTTGTTGGTTATTGGCAAAATAAATTCCTGCAATTGCCCCGATTGGAATAAATGAAGGGCCTTGCGCAACTGGTAATCTCATACAAAAATGAGATTGAATAATCGTGGCAAGTCCTGCTGCTATGAATGTTGCTTGGATTAAAGAAGACGTTTGTGCTGTGCTAATCCCAATAATTGAAGCAATGATCACAGGTACGACGTACACGTCCATTGCTAAGACATGCTGAATCCCTAACATAGTGGCCTGCCCAAAAGATACTGAATCTTCTGGCCCCACTGTTAAATGAAGATTATTTTGTTTCTTTTCACTCATTTTTTATACTCCTTTAGTTGCTGACATTAAATTTTTATCATGTACTTTTTCACCTTGTACCCAGACTTCTCGAATATTTTCTGGTCGTGCTAAATATAAGATTTTTTGGAAAATATCAAGCAATGATTCCCCTGGATTTTTAGGGATTCGTGCTTGTGACAAGCTTGTATTAATAATTTGAACATCCCAAGCATACCCTTTTTCTAATTTTCCAATTGGTAAACTTAGCGCTTGACCACCACCAGCAGTAGCTAAATAAAACGCTTCATTTACGGTAATCCGTGCTGTTTTAACACCTCGTATTTCTGTTTTTTTTGTAGCATCGACACCATCTTCTAACATTCTAGAAGAAATAACCGCTTGCTTTAAATTGTCAAAAAGACTTGGTGAAAAACCACCTGAAAGATCACTACCTAAACCAACTTCTACTTGATGTTGATGTACTAATTTTGCAATCGGTGTTACTGCATTGCCAAAATAAGCATTAGAGATTGGGCAGTGCGCCACAGCCGTCCCTGTTTCATGGAATAAATTCATATCTGCTTCTTCTAAAAAGCCTGCATGTGCCATCACTGCTTTTTCTGTTAATAAACCAAAATCATTCAATGCTTGAGCATCATTTTTTCCAAAACGTTCTTGAACAAATTGATGTTCCCAATCACTCTCACTACAATGACTTTGAACATGGACTTGATATTTCGCTGCTAATTCTCCTAATCCTTTAAGTGCTTCCTCTGTACAACTAGGAATGAAACGCGGAGTTACAACGGGATACACGCCTTGTTTTGTTTGCTGCGCTAATGTTTGAATTTCTTGAATAAACCGTTCCGTTTCTTCTAATGCTTGTTGCGTTGTTTGATCACGATAGTATTCAGGATTCTCATTAAGATCATCCATTACAACTTTACCAATTAAGCCACGCTGCCCTTTTTCCGCACAAATCTCTGCCAAACGACGGCTAGCTTCATAATGAATGGTTGCAAAATAAAGGGCTGTTGTTGTCCCATTAGCTAACAATTGGGTTACCAATTCATCATAGACTTGTTGGGCAAATGTTAAATCTGCAAATTTGGACTCCAAAGGAAACGTGTACGTATTCAGCCATTCATGCAATGGAATATCCAAGGCGGTCCCTGATTGTGCCCACTGAGGTGCATGGACATGTAAATCAACAAAGCCGGGTAAAAGATAAGAATCTTGGGGCAATTCTTGAAAACGTTGCGCCTCTTTTTGTTCTGCTAGCACAGTTTCATACGCTTCAGCATCTGGTTCAATTATTTCCTGAATTACTCCGGCCTCATCTATACAAAAAAGTGTCTCTTCATAGACTTTAATCTCTTGCAAATTTTTACTAGAAAAACCTGTTCCTTTTATTACAAAATGAAACATTTAATACTCCTCCTTACTATCACATGAAGATTATACATAAACTTTCGTTTAATAACTATAAAAATGTGATTTTTTTAAAAAAAATCCATGTTCAAACAAGCAAAAACCGAACATTCTAAGAATGATTTATTTTTTCTTTGGATAAACAAGAAAACTTTCTATTCTTAAGATTCTTCGGTATACTTGAAGAGAATCGTTAGAACTTTAGGAGGTCCTGAGATGATACAGATCGAACAAATTAGAACAGGTGTTATTCAAGAGAACTGTTATCTTGTTTATAATGAAGAAGCATTATTAATTATTGATCCAGGTGCAGAAGGAGCAAAACTAATTCAAGAAATTACCCGTTTAGGGAAGAAACCAGCCGCTATTTTATTAACACATACTCACTATGATCATATTGGTGCGGTAGAAGAATTGCGCCATCATTATCAAATCCCTGTTTATGTTAGTCCATTAGAACAAGCGTGGCTTTCCAATCCTATTTTGAATCTTTCAGGATTAGGCAGACATGATGATATAGCAAATATTATTGTTCAACCCGCCGAACACGAATTTAAACTAACCGATTATGAAATTGGCGGCATGAAATTTTCCGTAGTCCCAACACCTGGTCATTCAATTGGTAGCGTCAGCTTTGTCTTTGATGATTTTGTTGTTGTTGGGGATGCATTGTTTAAAGGTAGTATTGGTCGTACCGATTTACACACTGGTGATATGCAACAATTATTACACAGCATTACGACCTATCTATTCACTTTACCAGAAGAATTTCCTGTTTATCCAGGCCATGGTGATGCCACAACCATTCAACATGAAAAAGCCACAAACCCATTTTTTAATTAGAGATTTATTCACTATTTAAAGAAACTTAGGAGGAGTAGCAATGACTGAAGCAACGACACTTTATATTATTCGTCACGGAAAAACGATGTTTAATACGATTGGCCGTACCCAAGGCTGGTCAGATACCCCCTTAACCAAACAAGGAGAAGAAGGCATTTATCATTTAGGCTTAGGTCTTAGAGACATAGACTTTAAGGAAGCCTATAGTAGTGATAGTGGTCGTGCCATGCAAACCGCTCAGATTATTTTACAAGAACATCAAAACCACCAAAAGATTCCTTACCTAACCGATAAACGGATTCGTGAGTGGTGTTTTGGTTCTTTAGATGGCGGCTATGATGGTGAACTTTGGGGTGTGGTGCCACGCATTTTAGCTTTTAAAAGTTATGAAGACATGATGACCACGAAGATTACCTATCGCGAGTTAGCAAATGCTATTATTGAAGCCGATACGGCTGACTGGGCGGAGCCTTATGAAGTTATCCGTGATCGTGTTTGGTCTGGTTTCGAAGATATCGCTCATCATCGAGAAAAAAATGGTGGCGGCAAAGTCATGGTGGTTTCCCATGGACTAACAATTTCCTTTTTACTTTCCTTAATTGACGCAAGTTTGCCTATGCAGATGGCACTGGAGAATGGTAGCGTGACGACCTTAACTTACGAAAAAGGAACATTTACCATTCAAGGAATTAATGATATTTCTTATATTGAAAAGGGAAAAAAGATCGCTGAAAAGCGCTGTTTATTGTAAAAAAAGAGAAGGTTATCTGTCAAAATGACAGATAACCTTCTCTTTTTGTTTATTCTTTTAAACGTTCTACATTTTTTCTTGAGATTTGAATTTTTTCTAAGGTTTCCTTATAGTTTTTTGCTGCATAAGCAAAAAATAAAACATCGACTACATACAATTGTGCCACCAAGGAAACAGTAGCCGCACTTCTCAATGGCACGTCTTCCCCACTAGAGGTTTGGAGGACGATATCACTTTTTTCACCAATCACTGATTTTTCATCTTGTGTGATACTAATAATAGGAATCCCTTGCTGCTTCGCTAAATCAGCTAAAGTACTTGCTTCTTTATTCGTTCCAGAATTAGAAATAACAATAAAAACACTAGGCTTTTCTGTTGAGCCTAACATAGAAGCAAATAAATGATGGTCCAATGTTGTAAATACCGTTCGGCCTAATCGCGTAAACTTTTGATAAATATCTTGAGCAACCAACGAAGAGGCACCTAATCCATAGACAAAAATTACTT
Source organism: Enterococcus sp. DIV1537a (assembly GCF_051712085.1). Lineage (NCBI taxonomy): Bacteria > Bacillati > Bacillota > Bacilli > Lactobacillales > Enterococcaceae > Enterococcus > Enterococcus sp. DIV1537a. The sequence goes on from NZ_JBIOOE010000001.1 coordinate 2,023,580, forward strand.
CTGTTTTTTCCAACAAATCAACGGCTTCATTCACTGCGACATCCTCTAATGTCTGACCGCTTCGCTCAACCACATGAACAAAGCGCGCCTGTAACTTTTGTTTAATATCAGCTGTTGATTCCCCTTTAGTAACTTCAGTATACATTTGCTGCTTCATTTGGCCAAGATTTGCAGATAATAAAAGTTTCAACTCTGTGAAGCCATTCACATCCATAGAATGACAAAAGCGAATAATTGCCGCTGGACTTGATCCTGCTTGTTTCGCTAGCTCTTGCGCATTCATTGAAATAACTGTTTCTGTATTTTTTAAAATATATTCTGCGATTTTTCGTTCTGATTTTGGTAATTGTTGTAGACAATCTTGGATAGATAAAACAATATTTTGTTGCATAAACATCCCTCCTGATACACCATTTCCTACGCAATTAAATTTTAACAAAGAAAAAGGGAGAAGCCAAGTTCTCCTTTTTCTATTTATTATTTAGTTGTTTGCATATCTTTAGGAATTCCAAAGAATAACGTTGCTACAAAACCACCTGCGTAAGCGGCCAATAACCCTAATACATAAGCAAGCCACTGGTTGTTGGCAATTAATGGAATTAAAGCCACCCCACTTGGTCCAATAGCAATCGCACCAACATTACCGAAGGCCCCAATCACCGCACCACCAATACCACCGCCGATACAAGCAGTAATGAATGGACGTCCTAATGGTAAAGTAACTCCGTAGATTAATGGTTCACCAATACCTAAAATCCCAACTGGTAAGGCACCTTTAATCATTTCAACTAATTTTTTATCTGATTTACAACGAATCCATAATGCTAAAGCTGCACCGACTTGTCCCGCACCAGCCATGGCCAAGATTGGTAATAACAAAGTCATCCCTGTTTGATTAATCATTTCAATATGGATTGGCGTCAAAATTTGATGTAAACCAAACATTACCATTGGCAAGAAGGTTAAACCAAGAGTAAAGCCAGCAACCATGCCACCTTTTTCTAAGACAACATTGATAATACCAACTAAGCCATTAGAAATAGCTCCGGCTACAGGCATGATTAAGAAAATAGTTGCTAAGCCAATCACTAAAAGTGAAATGGTTGGCGTTACGATAATATCAATTGATTCTGGGACAATTTTATGCAATTGTTTTTCTAACAATGATAATAACCATACGGCAAAAATAACACCGATAATTCCGCCTTGTCCTGCAGATAATGTTCCCCCAGTGAAAATATTACTGATTGGTGCATCCGGATTCATTCCTGTCAACATTGTGACTGCCCCAATAACACCACCCAACGCTGGCGTTGCACCAAAAACGCTGGCACTGTTAATCCCAGTGTAAAGAGCTAAATAAGCAAAAATCCCATTTTTAATGATATTTAAGACATCAATATATTGTTGCCATGAAGCTGAAATATCACCAGCAACAACTAAGTTAGACATAACAGCTGCAATCCCGCCAATAATACCAGCCCCAACAAAGGCAGGAATCATCGGAACAAAGATACTAGAAATGGCTTTTAACACTTTTTTAAATGGTGAAGTGTTATTTTGTTTCGCTTTTTGTTGTGCTTTCATTTGAGCGGCTTTTTCTTCTACTAAATCTTTTCCAGATTTGCCTGCTGAAGCATCAGTTGCGGTGTCATGATTAAATGGTTCTCCCAATTTGACACCTGCTTGATCTACCATTTCTTGTGCAACCTTGTTAACAGTCCCTGGACCAACAACTACTTGCAACGTATCATCTTCTACGACGCCCATAACGCCATCAATTTTTTTCAATCCCTCAATATCCACTTTGTCATAATCGCGGATATCCATACGAACACGAGTCATACAATGAATGACTTTGTCCACGTTTTCTTGACCACCAACTTCTTTATAAATCCCATCAGCAATGCGTTTAATTCTTTCTTCTGCCATGTTAAAACACCCTCCTAATTCCTTAATTTAATGTATTCTTGATAAATTGATTCCCGTCAATTAATTTTTGTGTTGCTTCTTCTTTAGTACTATCAGTTAAAATCATTACAATTGCTAACTTCACATTTTCTTCTGCTTCTACAAATTTTAGTTCGGCAACTTCATAACTACAACCCGTTGCTTCCATAATAATCCGTTTGGAACGCTCCACTAATTTTTCATTGGTTGGTTTTACATCAACCATTAAGTTATTATAGACTTTCCCAATACCAATCATGGAAATAGTTGATAACATATTTAAAATTAATTTTTGAGCTGTCCCAGATTTCAAGCGAGTCGAACCTGTTAAAAATTCAGGTCCTGCATCTACTTCAATCGGCATTTGCGCATATTTACTAATTTCGGCATTTTTATTACATGCCACAGTTGCGGTAGCTGCTCCCACCGTTGCAGCATATTCTAAACCGCCAATTACATAAGGCGTCCGACCACTGGCTGCAATCCCGACAACAATGTCATTTGCTGATAATTTTAGATCAACTAAATCTTGACGACCTAGTTCTTTTGAATCTTCAGCACCTTCTACTGCGACAGTCATTGCTTTTTGACCACCAGCGATGAGGCCTTGAACCATCTCTGGCTCGACGCCAAAAGTTGGTACACATTCGGCTGCATCTAAGACACCTAACCGACCACTCGTACCAGCGCCCATGTAGATCAAGCGGCCGCCTTGATTGAAGCTTTTGATGATGGCTTCTACCACTGGTTCAATGGCTGCTAATTCTTGACCCACTGCCATTGCAACTTGTTGGTCTTCTTGATTCATTTTTTGTAAAGCTTCTTTGACACTCATCTCATCTAAGCCCATTGTATTTTCATTTCTACGTTCAGTTGTTAAGTTTTCTAAATTCATTTTCTATCGTTCCTTCCGTGACTAGCGTAAATTGATTGCCTGCCTTGATTAACGGCAATATCGTTTGATCTTTTTCAATAATTCGTGTAATCGTATTGACTTTTTCATCTTTCGGCAAGTCCACCAGTGTGACTTGAATTTCTCCCATATAGCGACCATATTTTTCATTATCAATCGTTACGGTTCCCACTGGACGTGCTTCAGTCTGCTCTGACTCAATCGTTGCAATTTCATCTTTTCTGAACATTTCACTCGTTCTTGATAATTCACTTCGCAAAACATCTCTTGCAGCATCTAAACGATTGGTATGAGTCCCAAGTATTCGCTTCAAATAGCGGCTCTCGCTAGGTACTACTTCTAACAGAAATTGATTGGTTTGGTGATAATAACCAAATTGAGCCATGGTTCGCTCACTAATTGTGGGGTCACCAATATAAACAGCATCGACATAAGGATCAGCCATCAAACCAACGGCAGCGGCGAAAGGATTTTGCCCCCGATGTTTTTCTAATGTTGGTAAACCAGCAAAAATTGGGCCTCTTGTTTGCCCATCTCCTGGCACAAAAGTAAAAACTTGTAAGCCTAATTCTTTAAGCCAGCGGTTCTTTTCATTAAAAAATGTTGTTCCAATGCCTGTTTCAGGTCTTGGATAATAATTATGCCAAGCTTCTAAGCGAGAAAAGTCCGCTTGGTGAGCCTTTAACTCAGCCACTTCTTCCAGTGTAATGGTACTAGCATTCAATCCTATATCAATCTTATGTGAAGCATGAGCCATTTGTTCTATCGTAATGCCATAATCCATCCGAAGGCCAGTTACGCCCAACTCGATTAAAGGCTCTAATTCATCGAAAGAAAAACCCGCTCTTTTTAACGCTTCACCTGAAATATCTACCATAATTTTCATTTTTTCTGCCTTAGCAATTGCCCCTAAATCAGTCAAGCGTTGGCGGTAAAGGGAAGTATCATCTTCTGGAATGTGTAAAGAAGTGAAAATACCATCAAATCCAAGCGCTTTCATCTTTTTGATATAAATAATTGTATCGTTTGTAATCTCTTCACCAAGAAAAACTGAAATACCATACATCTTTTTAGCTCCTCTCTAATACGCTTTCATTATAACTTGTTTGAAATAAAATTTCAACTATTTTTCTAAATATTTTTTAACTCCAAAATAAAATTTTATTTCTGTTCAAAAAAAAACAGATATTCCTTTATAGAAATATCTGTCTAATGCATTAATTGGCTGTGGCAGAGCCAACTGGTGTACCAGCTGTAACCACGCCAGTTTTCTCTAACGAAAATTGTGCTACTTTATCCATGTTGGTAATAATAACAACCATTTCAGTTCCTTTACCAGCTGCTTTAATTGCTTCTAAATCAGCAATTGCGACCACCGTATCTGCAGTCACTTGGTCGCCTTCTTTCACTTTAATAGTGAACGGTGCCCCGTTTAACTCTACCGTATCGATACCCATGTGTAATAAAATTTCAAGACCGTTTGTCATTTTTAAACCAATGGCATGTTTTGTTTGGAAAACGCTTAAAACTTCTCCTTCAATAGGTGCATAAATTTCACCATTTTCTGGAACTACTGCGTAGCCATCTCCCATCATTTTTTGTGAAAAAACAGGATCATTCACTTCACTAATTGGGATAACGGTTCCATTGGCAACGGCATACATTGTATTATTTTCGACAACTTCATTCTTTTTCTTCAAAAATCCAAACATTTCTCTTCCCCCATTTTTTAAAGTATCACTAGTATAGAAAAAAGTTTCATGAATTACAAGTGGCACCTTTGTATAATTCTAAAATTTATTTTAAAATAAGAATTTGCATTGGCATTTACTTTGTCAGCGGGTATACTTATACTTGATGTATTTTGCATTTATTTCAGAAAGGAATGGTGACATGCTTTTTGCTAACCTATGGAAAGCAATTATTCTTGGTATTATCGAAGGAATTACCGAGTGGCTTCCAATTAGTAGTACCGGACATTTAATTTTAGTGGATGAGTTTATTAAACTCGATCTAAGTAAAGATTTTATGGAAATGTTCAACGTCGTTATCCAATTGGGAGCGATTATGGCGGTTGTTATTTTATACTTCCACAAATTGAATCCTTTCTCACCAAAGAAAAATGGCGAAGAGAAAAAAGATACTTGGATTCTTTGGTCTAAAGTCTTAGTCGCTTGTTTACCAGCGGCAGTTATTGGTCTAAAATTTGATGATTATTTAGATGCACATTTTTATAACTTTTTAACAGTATCGATTATGTTAATTGTTTATGGGATTGCTTTTATTATCATTGAAAAACGAAATAAAAATGTTGCACCGAAGTGTACTAATCTAAAAGACTTCACTTATAAAGCCGCTTTAATCGTTGGTGCTTTCCAAGTACTGGCATTAATTCCAGGAACTTCACGTTCAGGAGCGACCATTTTAGGGGCAATCTTAATTGGGGCCTCACGTTTTGTTGCAACAGAGTTTTCATTTTTCTTAGGAATTCCAGTAATGTTTGGAGCAAGTTTTTTAAAAATCTTTAAATTCTTGGCCAAAGGAAATACGTTTGGATCAGAAGAAATCATTATTTTATTAACTGGCTCTATTGTTGCCTTCGTTGTTTCCATCATTGCGATTAAATTCTTATTGAATTACTTGAAGAAAAACGATTTTACAGTTTTCGGTTGGTATCGTGTAATTTTAGGTGCGATTTTAATTGGCTACTGGTTATTCTCATAAAAATAAAACCGTTGCTTTCAATAGTGAAAGCAACGGTTTTATTTTTTTAAATCGCCAAACGTTATTCGCTCAATCCCCTGTTCTTCAAACCACTGACGAACACGAGGATCACAAATCGTTGCTAATTCTTTGCAGCGTAAAGTGGTATATGAAGAATTGTCTAAAACAAATTGATCCAAATACCCAACATCAAAATGCATCTCAGCAATTGCCGATTCCGGCATCCGTAATAAACCAAAGTCATCTTTTAAAAAATTCTCCACTGATACGCCTTCGTGAATATAAGATAACGCCCCAGACTCTAACAAATGTGTCACCTGGAAATAACCTTGTTGCGGTGGATATTCTTTTTCCCCACTATATTTCAGGGTTGTATGAAGTCCGTACTCTTCTGCTAATTCTAAAAATACTTGATCAACCACTTCATCACCAATCGAATGGCAATCAAAATGTTCAGGATAATGTTCAGTTAGTTTCTTAAAGCGCGTCAATTGCGCAATCGTTTCAAGTCGTACTTCTTCATATACGAAGGTTACTTGTTTTTGTTGACGATAATAAGAAGAGCGATGAAAATTGCCTTGTTCATCTACCAGTGAAGGAATCATACATGGGTCCGCACAAGGTTTCCCTAATAAAAAATTCGTATGCTGACCTACAAATAAGCCTGGATAATTTTTTGCTAACGCAACGGCATGTTCTGCTGTTGGTAAATTGGGCATCAAAAGTGTCGACGTTGTTAAACCATCGACATAACTTTTGATAATGCCATGATTAATCGCTTCTGACATCCCAAAATCATCAGCATCAATAATTACTTTAACCAACAGCTCCCCCCTCTTTTCTTTACGTATTTTTGATGACAATTCCGACAATAATATTAACAGCTGATTCACAATCATTAATCGTGCGCTCAAGCTGATCATAAACATCTTTCCACTTGATAACTTTTAATAAATCTTTTTCGTTAGTCATCAAATCTTTCATGGCGCTACTGTATAATTTATCGCCTTGAGATTCAATCGTATTGACTTCATCAATCAATGAAACTAACGTTTTAGAATTCTTAAATTTTGCAAATTCCTTCGTTGCTGATTTAACGCCTTCTGTCGCTTTAACAATATAAGCAGTTAATTCTAGCGCGGGCGCAATCATTTCTTCGACAACTAAATGATCAAGTAAATAAGACAAACTATTAATGCTATCGATAATGTTATCTAAGTGATCCGTAATATCGACAATATCTTCTCGATCAATCGGCGTAATAAAGGAAATATAGAGTTCATTTAAAATTTTGCGAACAATTTCATCATTCTCTTTTTCCAATTGATGAATCGCTTCTGATTTTTTTACTAAGTTTTCTAATGAATAATTGTCTACAATTTCTTGCAAAACCTTTGCGGCTTCATAAGCATTTGTTGCTAACTGGTTTAATTCTCCAAAATAATCAAATTGTTTTTTACGTGCCATGTTTTTCTCTCCTTAAAAAATTGCAATAAATAATTTTGACATCACATAAGCGATCAGCCCACATCCTGGGAAAGTTAAAATCCATGCTATCAGCATTTCTTTCACGATACGCCAGTCAACACTTGAGATTCGCTTAGAAGCACCTACTCCCATAATCGCTGTTGTTTTTGTATGAGTAGTTGAAACTGGAATCCCAAAAGCCGATGCTAAAAATAAACAAATAGCCGTGCTTAAATCTGCAGTGAAGCCTTGATAGCGTTCGAGTTTTACCATATCCATCCCGACTGATTTAATGATTCTCATGCCGCCCACAGAAGTTCCAATGCCCATTGTAATGGAACACAGAACCATAACCCATAACGGAATCACAAAACCGCCACCTATTTTTTCGACTAAATTATTATAAAAAAGCACTAACATGAACACGCCCATAAATTTTTGCCCATCTTGCGCACCATGTAAAAAAGCATTAGCTCCTGCACCAAAGGCTTGCCCAACTGTAAAAAATTTGTTGGCTTTTCTTCTAGGCACAGCCGAGAAAGCTTTCACAACAAGTTTGGCAATCAAATATCCGCCGCCAAAGCCCATAACGGTAGAAACAACTAGACCAACAAGCACTTTGATCCATTCCGAGCCATTGACTGCACCCAAACCACCTAATGCCATTGCCGAACCAGTCAAGCCGGCAATTAACGCATGGCTTTCACTTGTGGGAATACCAAAATACCACGCAGCAACTGCCCAAACCACAATTGAAAAAAGCGAAGCAGCCAAAGCCACCTGTGAAGCGTTTCCATTTGCGTCAAAACTAACAATGTTGCTAATCGTTTCAGCTACTTGGGCATTAAAAAAGGTCATGACTAATGCACCTAAAAAGTTCATCACAACAGCCATCCAAATTGCGACATTCGGTTTTAACACCCGAGTCGAGACAGCGGTTGCAATTGCGTTCGGCGCATCCGTCCAACCGTTAACAAAAATTACACCCATTACCAAAGTAATCGTTACCAATAATGCAATACTCACAAAGACACCACCATTTTTCATTTATCTATTTTATCATAGCATGTTTTAAAAAAAATGTATGCTTTTTTCTTAAGGCTCTGGCAAATTTTCTTATTTTTTTCTTGAAATTGTCTGTTAAGGAAAAAAACTTGTCGTCTTTTATTGCAATGGAACAATGGATTAGGTATAATGATTACTGTTGAATTACATTGGCTGACCAGTGTAAAACCTAAATCATCGGAGGTGAAACAAATGCCAAATATCGAATCTGCAATCAAACGCGTACGTACAAGTGCTAACGCGAATGCGAAAAATTCATCTCAAACAAACGCAATGCGTACAGCAATCAAGAAATTTGAAGAAGCTGTAGCTGCTGGAGCTGATAACGTCGATGCTTTATACAACGAAGCTGTTAAAGCTGTTGATATGGCTGCAACTAAAGGTTTAATCCATAAAAACAAAGCTAACCGCGATAAAATTCGTTTAAGCAAATTAGCTAAATAATGTGAGATAGAAGTTAGCATTCATGTTAGCTTCTTTTTTCATCCAAAAATGTCCAAGTCTGTTTTCACAAAGACTCGGACATTTTTTTATAAAGGTGAATCAATCCACGGTAAATCCGTTGTGAGATGTTGACTAAATAATTTAGTCTCTTCTCGCAAAGCTAAACGTTGTTGTCGTCTCGTTTCATAATTGGAACAAATCAACTTTTCTTCTGCAGTTTCTGGGACGACTGCCGCTAATTGGAAGTCACTTTCAGGATTCATATGAGACGGAATGGCTACAAAAGTTGTAAAACAAGTCGCCGCTAAATAACGCTCTCCAGTTGTTAAATCTTCTCCTACAACTTTAACAAATACTTCCATCGATTTATGATGCACACCAGAAACAAACGTTTCAACACACACTGAGTGATTTTCTTTTAAAGGTTTTAAAAAATTCAAGTTATCTAAAGATGCTGTAACTGCCCCTCTCCGACAATGTCGTGAAACGGAAATGGATGCGGCGTCATCAATTAAAGACATTAATTTCCCACCAAATAGTGCACCAAAGGGATTTAAATCAAAGGGAAATACACGATGTGTTTGAATCACTCGTGATTCTCGACAAAATTTTTCTTTCGTCATTAACGATTCCTCTACTTTCATTTATAAACTTTTCCACGCTTTACTTTAGCTTACTTTACCATTTGATGCAATCCTTACTTTTTAGGAAACATTTAAAAAATAACAAATTTGCAAGTCCCATTTATTCATTTTTAAGAAAGTTGCTGTATAATAATAACGGTTAAAGAACTTTTAAGGAGATGGATACACATGAAAATTGCAATTGCTGGTGCCGGCGCTATGGGCAGCCGTTTAGGAATTATGTTGCATCAAGGCGGAAATGATGTAACTTTAATCGATCAATGGCCCGCGCACATTGAAGCCATTCGTAAAAATGGTTTAATCGCTGATTTTAATGGAGAAGAAGTTGTCGCAAAACTACCAATCTTCTCACCAGAAGAAATTGACTATCAAAATGAACAAGTTGATTTAATTATTGCTTTAACCAAAGCACAACAATTAGATGCAATGTTTAAAGCGATTCAACCAATGATTACTGAAAAAACGTATGTACTATGTTTATTAAATGGCTTAGGTCATGAAGATGTACTAGAAAAATATGTGCCAAAAGAAAACATCTTGGTTGGCATTACCATGTGGACAGCTGGTTTAGAAGGACCGGGACGTGTTAAACTTTTAGGTGATGGCGAAATTGAATTAGAAAATATTGATCCTTCTGGTAAAGAATTTGCTTTAGAAGTCGTTGATGTCTTCCAAAAAGCTGGTTTAAATCCAAGCTATAGTAGCAATGTTCGCTACTCTATTTGGCGGAAAGCCTGTGTCAATGGCACGCTAAATGGTTTGTGTACAATCCTTGATTGTAATATTGCCGAATTTGGTGCACTACCTGTTAGTGAATCCCTTGTTAAAACATTAATCAGTGAATTTGCAGCAGTCGCAGAAAAAGAAGCCATTCATTTAGATCAAGCAGAAGTCTATACACATATTGCTCAAACTTATGATCCAAACGGTATTGGCTTGCACTATCCGTCTATGTATCAAGATTTAATTAAAAATCATCGTCTCACAGAAATTGATTACATTAATGGTGCTGTTTGGCGCAAAGGACAAAAATACAACGTAGCAACACCTTTCTGTGCCATGTTGACACAGCTTGTTCACGGAAAAGAAGAACTATTAGGAGCTAAATAATAAGAAAATGCCAGAGACAATCGTTGTATGACGATTGCCTCTGGCATTTTCTTATTTTGCTTGTGCAGTCAATTTTAAAATAAATAATTGGAATAGTAATTCTTTATCCATTTGGCCCGTTTTCATGCGGTAATCATTTTCAACTAATTCATCATAAAGTCTTTCTAATCGAGACAATTCAAATCGTCGGACTTGTTGTAACGCTAACTTGACTCGATAAGGATGAACCTTTAATGTATCAGCGATATTCGCTTGTTGATAGCCCATCTTAGCCAAAATTTTGGTTTGCAGAAAAAGGCGAATCTGATTCAATAAGATTGCATTTAACTTAATGGTTTCTTCTCCTTGTAAAAGTAAATCTTCATACAATTGAACAGCTTTTTCACTGTTTCCAGAAAGTACTTCGTTGGTTAAATCAAAAACATTATGTTCCAAAGACTTAGGGACTAATTCTTGAACCGCACCTCGTGTAATTGTCTTCGTTTCAAGGGCATATAAATACAGCTTCTGTAATTCTCCCATAATTTTTGATAAGTTCAAGTCTGTCAATTGAAGTAATAAATCAAAAGCATCGGAGCGAATAGTGTACCCTTCGCTCTCAATCGTTTGAGAAATATACTGACGAATAGCCTTTTCATCCATTGGATTGACGTCAACTACTGTGGCATTTTTTTTCAATGCTTTGGTAACTTTTTTGCGTTCATCTAATTTTTCATAAGAGGCCATAAAAACAAGAACAGTTGTTGGTGATGGACTTTCCAAATAATTCAATAAAAGATTGACATCATGTTCCACACCGTTTGTTTTTCTTTCGGCAGTTAAAAAGTAAGGATTTTCCACAAAGACAAGGCGATAATCACCAAAAAACGGAATTGTTTCCGCTTCAGCAATCGCTGCACTTAAAGGTGTTTCCTCAATATCAAATGAGAAAAAGTTAAATTGATCATCCTCTTCCGTCAACAATTCTTTCATCAATGTTGTTTTAAATAATTCAGTTAAATAAAGTTCTGTTCCTATTAATAAATACACTGGAGCGATTTTTTGCTCTCGCACTTCTTTCAAAGCTTTTTGTAACTCCATTGGCTCGCTCCTTTTCTCGTTTCTCTTGTTTATCCTATCATGTTACTTCTGGAAATACTAGTCTTGTTCTTTAACAAATTTGGCTTTAGAAAGCCCTTGCCAAGGTAACCATTGATAATAAATCATTCCTTGAAGATCGGTCCGATAATAATTTATTTTTTGCTCCTCCAGCGTCGCTAATGTCTCCTGATGAGGATGTTTAAAACGATTATTCAGTCCAGCTGAAATCAATGCTTCTCGCGGATTAAGCTGTTTGATAAATCTTTTAGTAGACGACGTTTTACTACCATGATGACCGACTTTCAAGATGTCGATTTTCAACTGGGGATAGCGAGCCAACACTTGTTCTTCTCCTTCGGCTTCCAAGTCACCAGTAAATAAAAAATGCCGTCCGCCTAATTGTGTGGAAAACACTATCGAGTCATTATTGCCCCCAATACTGCTCTTATTTGGTGATAAAATTTGAAAAGAAACGGGCCCATTAATTCGCTTGGGCGCTAAAATTGGCCGACAGTCTGTCCCGCTTTTTTGGAGTTGTTTCAAGACTTGGCGAAACGAAAAATTGGCTTCAGCTGCTCCTTTAGGAAAATACAGAACAGAAATTGGAACCTTCTGCGCAATGGCTAATAAATCGCCAAAATGGTCTTCATGTGCGTGTGTGATGATCACTTCATCTAAACGTTTGACTCCTTGACTTTTGAGAAAAGGAATCACTGAATATTCCGCTCCTGATCGACTATTTTTCCGTTGCCGCCAAGCTTCTTTGTCAAAAGACAACCGACCACCTGTATCGATCAATGTATTTTTTCTGTGAAAAGGCGCTTGGATAAACAAACTATCCCCTTGGCCTACATCGATCATTGCAACAATGCCAATTGGCGAAAGGTATTTACTATTTATCAAAACAATTAGTAGTCCGATTGAGAAAAAAATTTTTTTAGACTTGTCTGCTAAATAAATCATTGAAAGTCCGATTAGTAATAACAAACTAATTTGTATCCAAGAATTTAAATAGCCGATGGTCAGCTTCGGATTTAAGTGAACTAGCACCCACTCAAATAAGCCATTCATTGTTAAAAATAGTGGTTCGAGCAAGACTGCTAAATAGCGTGCTGGCATAATAATCACTAGAAAAAAGCTCAACGTCAAAAGCGGTAACAAGAACCGTTCAAAAATTGGTAACAAGAGAAATGTTAAGAAACTTCCTAACAAGGGCCATTCATAAAATGATTGGACTAAAATAGGTAAGGAAGCCACAGCCAATAGGAAAGAGCCTAAACAATTTTTAATGAAAGGCGAAGAATAACCAACCAATGTTTGCTCTAAAAACAGCAGAACAAAAGAAAGTAAGTAACTAAATTGACCGCCGACTGAAAAAAAGAGGGTTGGCTGAACAATCAAGTGCACTAAGAGAGTTAAACTCCAACAATCGAGGGCCGGAACCTGCCAATTAAACCGTCGATTGAACGTATTGAGGTTTGTTTGTAAAAGCGCCCGCATGACACTAACTGAGAATCCTGTTAAACCAGCATATATCAGTGAAAAACCGCATTGCCACAAAAAATAACTTTCTTGCGTTCGGCGAGCAATTCTTAGCATTAGTAAGCGAAATAAACGAAGGAAAAAAGAAACATGCATCCCTGACAAACTAAAAAGATGCAAAATGCCTAATGCTGAAAATTTATCGCTTATTTCAGCAAATTCTTCATTACGAAAACCTAAGAGCAACGCATTCATATACATTGCACTAGTCTCAGCAAAATTTTTCTGAATATGTACCATCGCCCATTTCCGCCAGCCGCTAATGATTTCTTTAAACCGCCAAGAAAAAAAAGGACGCGGTTGTCCTATCTCCTCAATGAATAAAATAGCTTCGATTCCTTGATTCTTTAAAAATAGTTGATAATTGAAGCCATTTTTGTTGGTTTGACCTTGGGGCGAGTCTAAAATACCTACAGCGGTTGCCTGAATGGTTGTGGTTAGTTGTTGCCATTGCTGTTTTTCTTTCACACTTTTTAATTGATAAAATGCCATCACTTTCTGCCTTTTGCCTTTTACGATCCAATTGGCAGGAAATTTTACTTGATCACCATCTACTTGTATTTCATCTGGTAATATCGTTAGCTGTCCTGACAAGCGGACTTCTTTAGGCAACAAAGAGACTGGCTTTAACCACTGGAAAATCAATATGCCCCCTACTATTAAAAAACTGCACAAAAAACCTCCCAATATAACAGGAAAACTTTTTGTACAGACAATACGGATAACAGTGATAGAAAAAAGAAGAGCTCCTAATAGACTAGGTGCGAAAAAACACCACAGCCCACAACTAGTCAGCAGAGCTATGAAGAACCAATTATTCCTCAGCTGAGGAAGGATTGTCCTCAAGTGTGGCAAATTCTTCTCCCCATTGTAATTCGGCAAAATATTTTGGTACTAAAGTCACTTTTTCAACCGTGGCTCCTACTTGTTCAATTAAATTTAGGGCGTACGCATCATTACGGTAATCCTTTAAATAATAAATCTTTTTAATCCCTGCTTGTAAAATCATCTTTGTACATTGCAGGCAAGGGAAATGTGTCACATAAATTTCTGCCCCTTCTGTAGGGACGCCAAACTTCGCACATTGTAAAATTGCATTCATTTCTGCGTGGATTGTTCGAACGCAATGATTATCAACAACATAGCATCCTTCATCAATACAATGCGTTCCGCCACTGACTGAACCATTGTAACCTCCTGCAATAATTCGTTTGTCGCGAACAATGGTTGCTCCGACAGTTAACCGTGTGCAAGTACTTCTTAATGATAATAAGACGCTTTGTCCCATAAAATATTGGTCCCATGGAATTCGTTCCATAATAAACCTCCTTTATTTTTAATGACTCCTGTGTTCGATTTGCCAAATCATTTAATCTTATTACAAATAGTATGTTATCCGCATCCCATAGTCAAGAATTCTCAGGAATTTTCTGTTAAAATTTAGCCAGTCACTGTCAACATGTCTTTTAAACGTTCTACTGTTTTCTCTCCAATACCTGGAACATTTTTCAGTTCCTCGACGGTTTTAAACGGTCCTTGTTCGTCACGAAAGCGAATAATCTCTTGTGCTTTTTTCGCACCGATTCCTGAAATCGTTTGTAGCTCTGCTTCTGTTGCCCTATTAAGGTTGATTTTTTCCTCCTGATTTTGCTGAGCAGGTGCTGATTCCTGCAGCGTTTCTAATGACTGTGGCACTGGTTCTCCTTTTTTGGGCACGTAAATAATCATTTGATCTTTTACTTTTTGAGCGTAATTGACCTGGGTAGTATCAGCTTCCTCGCTCACGCCTCCAGCTAAAGCTAAAGCATCCCAAATCCGCTGCTGATTTTTTAGTTGATAGATTCCTGGTACTTTCACTGCGCCTTTAATATCAACATAGATCATTATTTCTGCCCTTTCTTTTGTGGCATCTGTGGCGAACTCTGCCATAGTGGTCAGACTTGTCTCCTCCCACATTGTGGTGTCTACACGTGGCTCCTTATTAACCATCAAATAAATGCCCACTAATAGAGTTATCAAAATAACTATAGACGCGCCACTACCTAGCAATAGCCACTTTTTAGGTAACTGTTTCAACCAATCCATCGTTTGTCCTCCCTTCAAAATATAATTACGCATTTTTTAACAAAAAAATGCGCCTGGACCAAAAATCACTAGTAATTTTTGGCCCAGGCACACTTTTATTTTAATTTTTCTAGATAGTTCAAGGCATCTTGAACCGTTTTTACTGGGACAATTTTCATTTTTGTCCCAATTTTTTTCGCAGCTTCTTGTGCTTCTTGATAATTCGATTTGATTTTCGGCTCAACTTTTTTCATTTCTGAAGTTATTTCATCATCGGGTGCAAAGAAAATTTCTGCGCCGTTCTCACTGGCAGTTACAACTTTTTTGTCAATGCCACCGATTCTACCAACGATTCCTTGACTGTTCATCGTACCCGTTCCAGCAATTTCATGACCTTTTCGTAAATCTTTATGACTTAATTGTTCATAGGTCTGCAAAGTAAACATTAAACCAGCCGATGGTCCACCAATATCACCCGCTTCAATAGATACTGGGATAGAAGAATCAATTTCTGTATGGTCAGTCAAACCAATACCAATCCCCGCTTTTTTATCTGTTGGCAATTCAATTAATTTACCGGTCGCTTCTTTTGCTTTACCATCTTGAATAAATTGAACAGTGACTTTTTGATTCACTTTTTGTGCTTTAATGTAATTCATTAATTCTTCACTACTTTTAAAAGATTTACCATCCACGCCTGTCACGGTATCACCAACTTCAATTTTTCCTTTAAAACTTGAGTTGTCTTCCATCGCTAACACATAGACGCCTTTAAATTTCATCTCATATGGAACCTTCGCTAATTTTAAGGCTTGCTCAATTGCGGCGTTTTTTGAGGAATCCATATAATATTGTTGAATTCGATTATATTCGCTATTACTACTATCTCCCATTAATTCTTTTTTTGACATGACTTCTTGAAAATCCGAAAAGTTTGCTTTTATGGCAGAAAAAATAGTGGCCGAACGAATGCCCACCGTTGTTAAATAAAAAGCACCAGACTGCGTATCTTTTTTCCCATCAACAGTTACAAACTCTTTTAAATTTTCAGTCGTTCCTGGTCCTTCAATATAATAAGGAATTGGGACGATAAACAAACCAATTAGCAGCAATGCCAATACCATTGGAATAAGTGATTTAAACGAAAATTTTTCTGTTTTTTTATTCATTATTTTAGCTCCAGTCATTCTTCTTTTGTTTTAACGCGTGATAAATATTGGGAGGAAGATAGTCAGACACATCGCCCCCAAAACGTAAAACTTCTTTTAGTAAACTGGAGCTTACATGTGCATATGGTTCTTCTGCTAATAGAAAAACCGTTTCAATTTCTGGCGCCAGATGTTGATTCATTTTAGCAATGTCTTTCTCGTACTCGTAGTCTTTGACGTTTCTAATGCCACGAATCAAAAAATTAGCCCCTAATGATTTTGCACTTTCCACAGTTAACTGGGTTTCTTGCATGATAACACGCACATTTGGCATTTCTTTAGTTGCTTCTTCAATTAAATATTTTTTCTCTTCTGGCGTAAATAATGTTTGCTTACTTGTATTTATAAAAACGCCAATGATGACTTCGTCAAATAACTTCGCACTGCGTTCAATCAAATTTAAATGACCATTTGTCATCGGATCAAAACTTCCGGGAAATAGAGCAATTTTACGCATCTTACGCCTCCTGACGATAAATCGTTACTTGAGTGATTCCGTAAACGGTTTCTCTTGTTTTTTCTAGTGTACCAATCGTTTCCGGTAATTTGACAGTTTTATCTGTTTCACAAACGATAACGGCTTCGTTTGTTAATAACTGCCGTTCTAACATCTTTTCTAATTGTGAAACAATTTCTTGTTTGGCATAGGGCGGATCCAATAAGACCAAATCAAATTGTAGCTTCTCTTCATAAAACTGTTCTAAGGCACGATTAGCATCCATTTTTCTAACTTCAAATTTTTCTGGTTCTTTTGTAATCGCAATATTTTCTTTAATTACTTTTAGTGCAGCAAAATTCTTTTCAATACAAATACTTTTGTCCATTCCACGAGAAACGGCTTCAATCGCTAACCCGCCACTTCCTGAATATAAATCCAGCGCCATTCCACCATCGAAATATGGACCAATCATATTAAAAATAGATTCTTTTACTTTATCTGTTGTAGGCCTAGTATTGTCGCCATCTAACGCTTTCAGGCGCCGTCCACCATATTCTCCAGAAATAACACGCATTGTTTCGACTCCTTTATCAATCATTCTTTTATAATTCATTATAACAAAAAGAGTGAAAAATGTTTGAAATTTCTCATAACATTTCTCACTCTTTTGCATTAGACATTCTCTGCTAAGCGAATCTCTGTAGATAATTCCTCTACTACATAGCCGTCGTCTTCTTGTTCTTGATAAGCCGCTTTGGTACCAATTTTTTCAGCAAAATTCATTTCGACATCTGGTCGATACGATTTATCGACACTACGAACAAAATGTAACTGATTAATTTTTTCCATGTTACTTTCAATATTTTCTTCATTCATGTAAATCACCACATATTTCATTTTTCGTGAAACATAGTGAATCAGTCCATATCGGCGTAACTGTTTTAACGGTTTTAATGTGTATACCCAAACAATTAGGCAACGACGCTCTTGAAGCGTAAATTCTTTTTCTTCTTTAGCTTGCATGGCAGCTTCCTCCACAACCTGAATGTTTCTTTCCTCGTTCAAAGAAAGGATTTCCAGCATCTACTTTAATATCTTCAGAAATTAGTTGCGCAATCTTTAAACCAATTGTATCTAGCAACGTTTGAACGTTTGTCTCAGCAAAACGATAATTTGCAACGATTTCATTTAAATCAAGCGCCCGCTTCGCTTTACGTAGGGCTCGTTGTTTCTCCCGAAAATCGGGTGCATGAATTCCATAAGCCTCAACTCGTTCAAAAGCTGACTTAGCTTCTAAAAATGCTTTTTGTAACTGAGCAACTTCCGCCGAAGCATACATAGCTTTTTTTGTTTCTTTATAGTTTTGAACAGCATCACTTTCTAAAAGTGCTGAAATTAAACATTCTGTTTGATCTTCAATTGCAAATAAATGTTCTGTCACAATCATAACTTTTCACTACTCTCCGTGATTTGCCTATTTTCTGGTCGTTTCTCTAATAAGACTAACACACCTTCATTGGAAAAGGCAACGCCCAATTCTGTCGTTTCTGACTCAGCAAAATAGCTATCATATTGCGGGTCCGAAAACCATGACAAAATAGTAAAGGTACTATCATAAACAGGTTCTTGGAAAATACCTGCTGGTTCTCTCAACGAAAGTTTGCTCGTTTTAACTAATAAAGAAAATTCGTCCTTAGTCAAATGAAAGGGATGAATGGCTGTATGTTCCTCTCTCGTTTGTAACAATTCTGCTTGTCGATTTGCCGACAAAATTGTTAGTGTATGGTTAGCCAGCGTTTGATACAATGTTTGGGCATCTTTTTGGCTTTGTGTAGAAACTGAAAAAGCAGCTTGATTTTCTTGCTGTTTAACCAGATTCATGACATAAATCGCTTGGTTACTTTGAACAGGATCGAAGGTCATTGACTGCGTTATATCAACTGGCAAAGGAGAACCTTCATTTAATTGATACGGCATTTCCGTGAGCAACGTTTCTTTATTGACATAATTAACTGCCATTAAACCGCCCGTCCGCTGATTAAAAAATAACACCGCAAAACTGCCATTATCAAAAGCAACCAGTGGTCGATAGTTCATATCTTCTTCCATCAGCTCGACATCGTAAGCTTCATGATGAAAATTAAATGCAAAATTCGAATAAATCGTCATTAAATCAGACAAGTCAGCAAGCTTCATATCTATTTTAAACGGTTCTATCATTTTGTCATTGTTAAAGGCCTTAATTGCGATGACTTTATTTTCTCGAACGTTGACTTCTAAGTAATCATTCATCGTCAAACCGAACGTCCATAATTCATACGTACGACCTGTTTTAATTTTTTCTTTAGGATTGCCAAACTGGCGGATAAAGGTTTCCACATCTTTCCCTATGTATGCTGCGTAGCCAGAAGCTGGCAATTCTTCATGAGGAACAGCGGTGTGAGCGCTGGATAAGCGCCCACTTTGAGCTGTTTCGGTTGGTTTTTCAGCAGGGAAAAAAACTGGCTCTAAATATCCAATGAGTAGAACTGTTAAAAAAACAGCAGTAAAGGCCCAAAATCGCTTCATTTTTTCCCCTCTCATCTTATTTTTCTTTCACTTCTAATAACAAATCACCTGAGCTGATTGCTTCGCCTTCTTCAACATAAATGTGATCTACCGTGCCCGCAAAACGTGCTTCGATAGTCGTTTCCATTTTCATGGCTTCTGTAATCAGCAACGGCTGACCTTTTTCTACTTTATCGCCACGTTTGACCAATACTTGTAGAACAGAACCAGACATCGTTGCGCCGATTTGTTCTTTATTAGTTGGTTCCGCCTTTTGTTTAACTTGAACAGCTGACTTAATGGAGGCATCTTTAACTAAAACCTCACGACGTTGCCCATTCAAATTGAAGAACAAGACACGGTTTCCGTCAATATCAGGTTCGCCAATTTCATCTAAACGAATAATTAACGTTTTTCCTCGTTCAATTTGAACTTCCAATGTCTCTCCTTGACGAATACCATTAAAGAATGTTGGCGTATCTAATAAGGTTATATCTCCAAAGGTTTCGTATTTTTGACGATACTCTAAAAATACTTGTGGATACATTAAATAACTTAAAACTTCTTCCAATTTAGGTTGATACCCAATTTTTTCGGCTAATTCTTCTTGTACTTTCGCAAAATCAACAGGTGCTGCTAAGTCACCTGGCCGCTCTGTGAAGGCTGGTCGACCTTTTAGAATAATTCGTTGGAGCTCTTTCGGGAACCCACCAACTGGTTGACCTAAATCACCTTGGAAAAAAGTCACAACGGATTCAGGAAAACTTAGTTCTTCGCCACGCACATAAACATCTTGTTCTGTCAGATGATTTTGAACCATGAAGAGTGCCATGTCTCCCACGACTTTTGAAGATGGCGTCACTTTTACAATATCACCAAACATCAAATTCACTGTGTGATACATTTTTTTGATTTCATCCCAACGATGCCCTAAGCCTACCGCTTTTGCTTGCTGCTGCAGATTAGAGTATTGACCACCAGGCATTTCATGCATATAGACTTCTGTTTGCGGGGCATTTAAGCCATTTTCAAATGGTTGATAATACATGCGCACATCTTCCCAATAATGATTGATTTTCTGTGCATTATCAATGTTAATAGTTGGCGTCCGTTCACCATTGACTAAAGCATAATATAGACTGTTCATACTTGGCTGGCTAGTTGCGCCACTCATCGTACTCATTGCGACGTCAACAATATCAACGCCCGCTTTAGTAGCTGCTGAATATGTGATGATCCCATTGCCACTAGTGTCGTGAGTGTGGAGATGAATTGGTAAATCCGTGGCTGCCTTTAATTCACTAATTAAACGATAAGCAGCTTGTGGTTTCAATAAGCCAGCCATATCTTTAATCGCAATGATTTGTGCACCTAAATTTTCCAATTCTTTAGCCATATCAAGGTAATATTGAACATTATATTTTGCTCGGGCTGGATCATTGATGTCCCCAGTATAACAAATTGCTGCTTCCGCAATTTTTCCGGTATCCCGAACGACTTGAATACTTTTTTCCATTTGAGGAATCCAGTTTAAGCTATCAAAGATTCGGAAAACATCGACTCCTTGGCGAGCAGATTCTTTAATGAATTCTTCAATAACATTATCAGGGTAATTTTGATAGCCTACCGCATTAGAACCTCTGAACAGCATTTGTAAAAGTGTATTTGGCATCAACTGACGAATTTTTCTTAAACGTTGCCATGGGTCTTCGGTTAAGAAGCGATAGGCAACATCGAACGTAGCGCCACCCCACATTTCACTAGAAAACAGCTCAGGCAGGGCTACATCAGTTAGACCAGCAATTGCTTTAAAATCTTGTGTTCTCACACGAGTAGCTAATAAACTTTGGTGCGCATCACGGAACGTGGTATCTGTCATTAATACACTTTCTTGATTCTTAACCCAATCGATGACGGCGGTTGCTCCTTGAGCGTCTAGAATATTTTTAGCTGTGATCACTTTTTCTGGAACTTCAATATCTGTCGGCACGCGCGGGGCTTCAAAATATTTTTTCTCCGTTCGTTCAATGCCAGGGAACCCATTGACCGTTACTTCTCCAATGTATTTCATCGTTTTATTGCCACGATCGCGCATACGAGGAAATTCAAATAATTCAGGTGTATTATCAATAAAGGTTGTTTTGGCTTCGCCAGATTGAAACGCTGGATAGCTCACAACATTTTGTAAAAACGGAATATTTGTTTTCACGCCACGAATCCGAAATTCTTTTAAGCAGCGTTGCATTTTACTGATTGCCTGTTCAAAAGAGAAACCATGCGTACAGACTTTAACCAATAAAGAATCAAAGTAAGGCGTCACAGCGTAGCCAGAATAAGCATTTCCTACATCTAAACGCACACCAAACCCACCTGGTGAACGATACGTATCGATTTTCCCTGTATCTGGCATAAACTGGTTCAGGGGATCTTCAGTCGTAATCCGACATTGAATAGCCGCGCCTTTTAATGTCAATTCGTTTTGTTTTGGCAAATGCATATCTTTATGCAAATCAAGCCCTTGTGCAATTTGTAATTGAGAGATCACAATATCAATATCTGTAATCATTTCTGTGATAGTATGTTCTACCTGAACACGAGGATTCACTTCAATAAAATAAAACTGATCCCCTTCTACTAAAAACTCAACCGTTCCCGCATTCACGTAGCCGACATGCGCCATTAACTGCACAGCAGCCGAACAAATGGCTGCTCGTTGTTCTTCATTCATTGATACACATGGTGCGACTTCTACCACTTTTTGGTGGCGTCGTTGAACGGAACAATCACGTTCAAATAAATGCAAGACATTCCCATGATGATCGCCTAAAATTTGTACTTCGATATGTTTAGGATTAGAAATATACTTTTCAACATAAACCTCGTCAGAACCAAAGGCTGCTTTCGCTTCGCTTTTTGCTCTTTCGTAACCTTCTCGTGCTTCTTTGGCATCGTGGGCAACGCGCATCCCGCGACCGCCGCCACCTAAAGCAGCTTTAATCATGATAGGAAAGCCATGCGTTTCACCAAAAGCTACGACCTCTTCCACCGTTGCTACTGGCCCGTCTGAGCCTGGAATCGAAGCAATCCCCGCAGCTACAGCTGCTTCTTTCGCTTTAATTTTATCGCCAAAAATATCTAAATGGTGTGTTTTAGGTCCAACAAAAATGATTCCTTCTTCTTCACAACGTTCGGCGAAGCGTAAGTTCTCTGATAAAAAGCCATAACCAGGATGAATGGCATCTGCTCCCGATTTTTTGGCAATTTGGATAATATTTTCAATGTCTAAATAGGCTTCAATTGGTTTTTTCCCCTTACCAACTAAATACGCTTCATCTGCTTTGAAACGATGAACAGAATACTCATCTTCTGCAGCATAAATCGCTACTGTCTGGATATCTAATTCTGTACAAGCTCTAAAAATTCGAATCGCAATTTCGCCACGATTGGCAACTAATACCTTTTTCATAACGTCACTCCTACCATCAATTTCCTTCAAATTTATTGGTTCTGTTCTAAAGATAAATAGTACTCATTTTCTAATTTCTGACGTGTTTCATCTGCACTGATATTCAGGACAAAGGCTACAGCAATCGAAATAATCAGCAAACTATTCCCACCTTGACTCAAGAACGGGAAAGTAATTCCTGTTAATGGAATAATCCCAGTAATCCCACCAACATTAATAAAGACTTGAATTAATAACATTGTACCAATTCCAATACACATTAGTGAATTAAAAGGTTTCTTCGAGCGTACACCGACTAAAATAATTCGCGCAATCATAAACATCAACAATCCTAAAATCGCTAGACCGCCGATAATGCCTAACTCTTCTAAAGTAATCGCAAAGATAAAGTCCGTATGTGCTTCTGGTAAAAAGCCTTTTTTCTGAACACTATTCCCTAGACCTTTGCCAAACCAGCCGCCATTACTGATTGCATAATAAGAATTAGCTAACTGATGGCCTAAGTTCCGTTCATCTAAAAATGGATTTTTAAAAACAGCAAAACGATTATAAATATATTGATAACGCGCTGGGAAAATTTTCCCTTTAGACATAATTAATAACTGAATAGCCGTGATACTACCTAAAATGCCCAAGCCACCGACCAAGTAGGTATACATATAATTAATCCCACTTGCTAAAACCATCACGATGGTAATTAATGTTAGAATGGCCGCATTCCCGAAGTCAGGCTGGATTGCAACTAGAGCAATTAATACAAAAACGAGCATCAACGGGCGCCCGGCAGCTTGTTTAAATTGATCCATGCCTCCATTAATTGTCTTTTGTCGCCGTGCTAAAATATAAGACAAATACCAGACAACCATGATTTTTAAATACTCAGCTGGTTGCATCGAAAATCCACCAATCTCAATCCAACCACGTGCGCCGTTAATTTCTTTCCCGATACCAGGAATCCGAACGGCTAAAACCATAACCGTAATTACTGCAATGGCAAACATGATAAAACTTCGATTCTGAAAAACGGATGTTTTCATCTTATAAATAAAAAACATTGCAACTAACCCTACTACCCAAAAGGCAACCTGGTTAATAACGAATGAGGTAGGTGAAAAACCTTTCATTACTTGTAATGCGGATGTGGAACTATATACCATAATCAATCCCACGATACTTAAAATTAAATATGGAATAAAAATACTATAGTCTAGCAAATGCCGTTTCTTTACTTTGTTTGGCAAAGCTTAACCCTCCTTGCCAATCTCGTTTTTTTCTTGTGTTTCTTCATAAACATCTGTATATAATTGATTCAATTCGCGTTCTAAATCACTTAGTAAGCGATGTCCTTCATCATTAGTTAAAATCCCCAAACGGGTCGCATAGGTCACTTGTCTTGAAAAACCATACATTTGTGTATCCACCACTTCTTCAAATGCTTTACATTGAGAAATGCACAAACTGTTTTTTTGATTACGAATAAGCATTTTAATGCGTTCTGCATCGTCTTCTAATAATTGAATGGCAAATTTCTTTGAAATTCCTTCGTCCATTTGTACAGAACCTCCCTATCTTAATTAAATAATTATAACATAATTCTCAGTTAGATACATGATGATTTCAGAAAATTTCCTTTAAGAAATTTTCTAAAACCAAGCGATATATTAAGTAAGAAATCTCTTTATATAACAAGCTTATTTTATCAATACAACAACAAATACATTAAAAGACTTTTTCCTTATTTTCTGCTTTTAATTTTAAATAAAATAACAAACTATATCATTTTTTTGTCTCTTGATATTCTTTAATTACTTCTAAAAAGGCGGTGCCATATTTATCTAATTTATTTTGGCCGACCCCTTTTATTTGCAATAATTGAATCGTTGTTTGCGGTAATTTTTCACACATTTCTTTAAGTGTACTATCGGAAAAGACTACATATGGCGGCACGCCTGCCTCTTGAGCCATGTCCATACGTAATTCGCGTAATCGTTCAAACAAGGCATCATCCACTGCTACTTTTCGAACTTTTTGGTCTTCTTTTCGGAAGACTTTCCGTTCCCTTAAAAGCACCTGAACACCTTCTGTCGAGACTGATAACAACGGAAATTGCCCATCAGAAGGAATTAAATAACGTTCTGCTGTCAAATAATCAATCAGCTGTGTGACTTCTTTTTGTGTGCGACCTTTCATTAGTCCGTATGTTGGCAAACGATCAAAATGCCATTGATCAATTTTTTGATCTTTTGAACCAGTCAAGACTTTACCAACTAAGCCCTTACCGAAACGTTCTCCCATACGTTTTACACAAGACAAGACTTTTTGGGCATCGACCGTAATATCGACTAATTCTCGATTATCCAGACAATTCGAGCAGCGACCG
The DNA here is from genome assembly GCF_051712085.1 of Enterococcus sp. DIV1537a. Taxonomy (NCBI): domain Bacteria; kingdom Bacillati; phylum Bacillota; class Bacilli; order Lactobacillales; family Enterococcaceae; genus Enterococcus; species Enterococcus sp. DIV1537a. The sequence goes on from NZ_JBIOOE010000001.1 coordinate 2,048,623, forward strand.
CAGTCCGTCCCTTCTTCACCAAAATAGCGTAAAATATATTTTTGTAAACACATTTGTGCATTCGCATATTGTGACATTTCCCGTAATTTCAAGTACTCTTTCTGCTTATAATCAATGGTCATTTCAGATTGTTCAATAAAGTATTGTTGAATTTGCAAGTCTTGTGGAGCAAACATTAACACAGCATCACTAGGCAGACCGTCACGACCAGCTCGGCCCGCTTCTTGGTAATAAGATTCAATATTTCCTGGTACTTGTGCGTGAATGACAAAACGAACATTACTCTTATTAATCCCCATACCAAAGGCATTTGTTGCTACCATCACTTGCACTTGATCATACAAGAATGCTTCTTGATTTTCACTACGTAACTGTTCACTCATGCCCCCATGATACATCCCAGCTGCAATTTTTTTACTTTCTAATAAATGATAAATTCGTTCAACTTCCTTCCGCGTGCTTGCATAAATAATACCTGATTGCCCAGTATTCATCTTTAAATATTCCAAAAGAAAAACGTCTCTGTTTTGATCCTTCACGACTTGAAAAGATAAATTTTCTCGAGCGAATCCTGTTTTGATTTCATTTTCTGATGGAATTCTTAATTGCTTGACAATATCCTCCGCTACTTGTGGCGTTGCTGTAGCTGTTAGTGCAATCACAGTTGGTTGCTGTTGAAATTGATCGATAATCTCTGCTAAACGCAAATAGCTTGGACGAAAATCATGCCCCCATTGTGAAATACAGTGTGCCTCATCTACTGCCAATAAATCAATCGGTACATGTGTCAGCATCTGTTGAAAATCATAAGATTCTAATCGCTCTGGCGCAACATACAATAGCTTGATTTCTTTGTTAACCGCTAATTGAATACGATGATTCATTTCTTGATAGGAAATGGTACTATTGATATATGTAGCTGGAATCCCCATTAAATTCAGGGCATCTACTTGATCTTTCATTAAAGAAATTAATGGTGAAATCACCAATGTTAAATTATCCAAAAGTAAGGCTGGCAACTGATAACAAATTGATTTGCCTCCACCTGTTGGCATAATGCCTAAGACATTTTCTTGTCGCAATACATGACGAATAATCGTTTCTTGTCCTGGCCGAAAATCATCATAGCCAAATGTATCTTTTAATAATTCTTGTAATGCACTCATTTATTGCGCTCCAATCTTTGTTCTACAAGTCATTTTAACACGCTAATCTAACAGGAACAAGGTGTGTTAAAACAAGACACAATCGTGAAACACCAGTTAACGTGAAACATCAAAAAGAATGAAAAATTGTGAAAGCTTGCTATCAAAAGCTTTCAAAAATAGCGACATTTGCTTGTTGTGGATAACGAGTAGTTATCCACACATAAAAAAATAACCTTATCTTAAAATACGCATTAATTCGTTTTTGCCATCAAAAAAACCAACTATTTTCGTAGTAAAACGAGCATAGTTGGTTTAAATGTTTATTTGTAGAAAAATTATTCAGCTTTTTTCTTTTTCTTGCTTGCTTTTTCGCGTTCGTTTTTGTTAAGAATTTGTTTTCTTAAACGGATGCTTTCTGGTGTTACTTCACAGTATTCATCTTCATTCAAGAATTCTAATGATTCTTCTAACGTTAATTTTTTCGGTTTTTTAATGACTGATGTTTGGTCTTTCGTTGCCGAACGAACGTTAGTCATTTGTTTAGCTTTTGTGATGTTCACAGTTAAATCGTTGTCGCGGTTGTTTTCCCCAACAATCATTCCTTCGTAAACTTCTGTCGTTGGTTCAACGAAAACTGTACCACGTTCTTCAATACTCATGATTGAGTAAGTCGTTGCTTTACCAGTATCGATTGAAACTAGTGCACCTTGATGACGGCCACCAATCGTTCCTTGAATCATTGGTAAGTATTGATCGAAGGTGTGGTTCATAATACCATAACCACGAGTCATTGATAAGAATTCTGTTGAATAACCAATTAAGCCACGAGCTGGTGCTAAGAAGATTAAACGCATTTGTCCGTTACCGGCATTAATCATATCTTGCATTTCGCCTTTACGTAAACTTAGGGATTCAATCACGCTACCCATGTATTCTTCAGGTGTGTCAATTTGAACACGTTCAAATGGTTCACATTTAACCCCATCAATTTCACGTTCAATAACTTCTGGACGAGAAACTTGTAATTCATAGCCTTCACGACGCATGTTTTCAATTAAAATTGATAAATGCAATTCGCCGCGGCCTGATACAGTCCAAGAATCTGGGCCAATTGGATCAACACGTAAAGATACGTCTGTTTGTAACTCAGCCATTAAACGTTCTTCGATTTTACGAGCGGTGATATATTTTCCTTCACGTCCCGCAAATGGAGAATTGTTAACTAAGAAAGTCATTTGTAAGGTTGGCTCATCAATGTGTAGAATTGGTAATGCTTCTTGATTGTGAACATCTACAACTGTTTCCCCAACGAAAATGTCTTCCATTCCAGAAACGGCAATTAAATCGCCCGCTCTTGCTTCATCAATTTCCACACGTTGTAGGCCAAAGAAACCTAAAATTTTCGTTACACGGAAATTTTTCACGCTACCATCTAATTTCATCAACGCAACTTGGTCGCCGACTTTCATTGTGCCACGGAACACACGGCCAATCCCAATACGTCCAACGTAATCGTTGTAGTCTAGTAATGAGACTTGGAATTGAAGTGGTTCGTCTGAATTATCAACTGGAGCTGGCACATGTTCAATAATTTTATCAAAAATTGGGGCCATTGTTGGCTCTTGATCTGCTGGATCATCTGATTCACTTGAAGTTCCGTTTAAAGCAGAAGCATAAACAACTGGGAAATCTAATTGATCGTCGTCTGCGCCTAATTCGATGAATAACTCTAAAACTTCATCTACTACGTGTTCAGGACGAGCAGAAGGTTTGTCAATTTTGTTAACAACCACGATTGGTGTTACTTTTTGTTCTAATGCTTTTTTCAATACGAAACGTGTTTGAGGCATTGTTCCTTCATACGCATCGACAACTAAAACAACACCATCTACCATTTTCATGATACGTTCTACTTCACCACCGAAGTCCGCGTGTCCTGGTGTATCTAGAATGTTGATACGTGTACCGTTATAATCTACGGCTGTATTTTTTGCTAAGATAGTAATTCCACGTTCACTTTCAAGTGCATTGGAATCCATTGCACGTTCTTGTAATTGTGTGTGTCCATCTAAAGTGTCAGATTGTTTTAAAAGTTCATCTACTAAGGTTGTTTTACCATGGTCAACGTGGGCGATAATTGCCACGTTACGAATATCATCTCTGTATTTCAATTTAATTGCTCCTTATCTATATACGCTTATGTTACTTAAGTCCATAAAAGCCGACTGCTTATTATAGCAAACTTTTTTCATTAAAAAAAGGCTTTCGCCTGCAAAAATAATGAAAGTTTTAGAAATTATTCGGCTTTTTCTGAAAACAAGGACATTTTTTTACAAATTTTTCTCTTTTAAAAGAGGAAGAGCCTTACCTTTCAGCAACGCTCTTCTTTGATTATTCCGATTCATTTAAATATCGGGTAAATACTTCATCATAGGTTTCAGGAGTTGCTGCAATAAAGTATTCACGACCCGTAAAAGTTAATGGTTTTCCTGTAATACCAGAGTATTTAAACCTAAATTCTTCCAAAAGTACTAAGCCTGCTGCATAATCCCAAGGACTTATATTAGATAAATAGCCATGATGGTTGCCTTTTAACATAGCAATAATTTCCAAACCTGCACAACCGCTAATACGCACGCCCATGCTTGCTTGTCCGATTTCCGTTGCGTGATGAATATTTTTTCCATGCATGTAAGCATTCATGCCCCATAATCCATCTGCCAAGGCTTTCATAGTAGGCGCTTTTAATAATTGATTATTCCGATAAACGCCAAGTCCTTTGCCGCCCCAATAAAGTTCTTCTCGCATCACATCATAGATAAAACCTAATTTACCAATGCCGTCTTCATAAACAGCTAACATAATACAAAAATTTTCTCTTTCCATCACGAAATTCATTGTGCCATCAATCGGATCGATGATCCACACGCGACCAGCAAAACTTTTTAAAGTATTGTAGCCTTTTTCTTCCCCTAAAATTTGATCTTCGGGAAAATTTGTTTGAATTTTATTCATTAAAAATTCTTGGGTTTGTTCATCCATATTTGTCACTAAATCAGTGCGGCCATTTTTCTGTTGAACGGTTAACTCTGATTCCAAGTTCATTCGAATCACATCGGCTGCTTCAAAAAGCCAACTTTGAATTGTTTGAATAAATTTTTGCGTTTCAGTCATCTAATCATCCCCCAGCTTTAATTTACCGCTTCCCTGTTTTTTAGCTTGTTGAAGCGTACGATATAACGAATATCCTGAAGCATTTTCAAATTCATGACCTAAGCGTTTTTCTTCGCCGATACTTTTAACGACCGTTTTAAATTGTTGATAAGTTGTTAAAAATTTGTCAACAGGCAAGCCTGTTTCGTTGGCTTGCTCAACTGCTGTCCACATATTAGTGACAATCACCATTTCCTCTGTCGTCCAATCTAAATCTAATGGATATTGATAGTCTTTCATGTCTTCACCTCATCTTCTCTAGTTTAGCATATTTTCATAAAAAAACATCTTATTTACGTCGATTTTTTAATGCATTAAAGAGAGGATATTCTGCTGTTCCTTTGCGATACAAACTTTGTTGCGAAGCATAAATACCGCTATTTCCTGAACACATAAAACTGATTAAGCAGACCATGAAAAAATAGACTGCCGCTTCACTACCAAATAGTTCAATGCCCATAATGAAACAAGCAATCGGCGTATTCGTGGCGCCAGAAAAAACACCAATAAATCCTAAACCTGCTAAAAAAGGAATTGACAGATGTAACAAAGGGGCCAAAGAACTACCTAACGTAGCCCCAATTTCAAACAATGGCGTCACTTCTCCTCCTTGGAATCCGGCACCCAAGGATAACACCGTAAAGAATAATTTCCCAACAAAATCAAAAGGCTGCGCATTGCCTGCAAATGCATCTTCTAGTAAAGGTAAACTCAAGCCTAAATAACGTTGGTTGTTTAAGACGAGCACAAACAGAACGACAATGGACGCCCCAAGAAACGCACGAAGGTAGACATTAGCAAACCAATTTGCATAGGTCTTTTTTAAAAAGACAATGGAACGACTAAAAACCCAACCTGCCAAGCCAAAACAAATCGATGCCAAAAATAATTTTACAAATAGTTCAACCGACCAAGTCGGAATTTTGCCCATCGGATAATGCGTATGTGTTACACCAAAACTTTCAGTTACAAAATTAGCAAATAAGCCTGCAAAAAAACTTGGGAAAAGTGCCTCTGCACGAACTTTTCCAATCGCCAAAACTTCTAATCCGAAAACCGTTCCCGCTAATGGTGTGCCAAAAACAGAACTAAAACCTGCACTAATTCCGCTAATAATAATTACTTGTCGTTCCAAAGCGGACAGTTTAAAGACTTTTCCTACAGCATTTGCGATTGCGCCCCCCATTTGCACCGCCGTCCCTTCACGACCAACAGAACCACCAAATAAGTGCGTAGTAATCGTGCCAAACAATGTTAAAGGAATTAAGCGCAAGGGAATATCTTCTTCCCCGCCATTGCCTTGTTCAATCACTAAGTTATTTCCTCGGCTAGCATTTTTCCCAAAACGCGTATAGAAATACGTAAAAACGACACCGCTAATGGGGAGGATAAAGAGTAACCAAGGGTTTGCTAAACGAACATCTGTTACATAGGTAAGACTCTTTAAGAAAAAGGCGGATAACGTCCCCATAAATAAACCAATAATTGCGGTAATGAGCAACCATTTTGCCATATAACCGCCGATTGATAGTAGTTGCTTTGTTTCTTTTTTCACTTTACATGCTCCTTTACAATTTTCTTATCGCCAATCCTAGCGTACAGAAAAAGCCTACCAAAGGGTACACTTCTCCCGTTTGGTAGGCGTCATTAATTTATTCGTCCAATAAATAGTTCGTGGTGAACACCATCACCATGTTGCTATTAAACTATTAAAAATAATACCACGCAACTCTGGAAAGTGCAATAGAAGAATAACTCATTACCTTTAACAACCTCCACGTGTCTTTTTAGACACTAGTTCATTAAAAAAAATAACCATGATTTCTTCGCTTTCCAGATCTAACAACTTAGAAATCAATTTAATATCTGAAGATTTAAATACAACCTCTCTTTTTAATTTCTTATAAATTGTTGAAGCTGAGATTGGTTGACCTGCAGCGGTCATTTCACTTGCTAACCATTCAACATTTTTCCCTTTTAATTTCAATTTTGAATGAATTAAATTTGATTCCATTTTACTCCCCCTTTTCACCCCTTTTAGTGTCTTATTAGACACTGGAAGTATATCATTTTGTGAAAAAACCGTCAATATATGCCTATTCAATAGTTATTTATCACTCTATGTATAGAGTAAAACATGTTTCTTTTGCGACACTTTTTGTGCTAGAATGTTTTTACGGAGGTGGTTTTTTGAAAGAGAATTTTTTGAAGCAAAAACGGATGGAGAAAAATCTTACATTAGAACAAGTTGGAAATTTTGTTGGTGTTGGAAAAAGTACCGTTAGGAAATGGGAAACTGGAATGATTGAAAATATGGGGAGGGATAAAATTGTCGCCTTATCTAAAGTTTTAGATGTATCACCTCTTGAAATCTTAGGTATTCCTGAAACGGAAGAAACGCCATTTGTTGTCCCGACCAATATTATGAATGTTTACAAACAATTGACAACTGAAAATCAAGAAGCAGTCTATCGATATGCTCAAAAGAAATTAACAGAACAAAATTACTTTTAATATTTATTTTAAATAGATGAATGCTAGACTTTTTAGTCAACGTCAAACAAAAAAAGCTTATCCTTACGGATAAGCTTTTTATTAGATTGACTGTTGGCCAAAATACTGACGCCATTTGGTTTTCATGGCTGTCGTCATCGGCAACGCCGCTTCTTTCACAGCACAATATTTGTCAACAAAGGTTACAATGTAACTTTCTTTGTATTTTGGTGGTGCAATAGTTGCACCCCACATATGTTTAATAATAATGTCTCGTTCTAAATCAGACAACTCTGTAATTTTTTCAGCATTTTTGGCTGCAATTCGTGGATGAACATAGGCATGAGAGCCTTCGTCAAACTTTGTTGTGCGCCAATCATAGTAAAACAAATCATGTAATAAACCGGCACGAGCTGTTGCACGAGCATTGCCGTTCCAACGCTTTGCTAATTTATAGCTATGATAGGAAACACTAATTGAATGTTCTAAACGAGTTGAATGCATATGTTGTGTGTATTCTGCTAATTTTTGGACTTCTTCGGTTGCTAATAAATCTTCTACATAAGAAAGATATTCTTCGTCTTCACGCCATTTTTCTATCATATAATTGGGTGCCACCTTTTCTAATCCTTTTATAACTTGACTCGAGTATAGCACCCCAGCTATTTAATTACTATGAATTTCTCAATCTGTAACTTAACTTTAATATTTGCTTAATAAGTTTAGCGTTCAACGCAGTAAAATTTTCACAAAAACTTCTACATTTCTTCTGGTGCATGTAATCCTAGTAAACGTAAATCTTCTTTTAAAACAGTAGCTACTGCATAAACTAACGCTAAGCGTGCCTCTTTTTGATCATCTTCATCCAAAATCCGAACATGGGCATAATATTTATTGAACGCTTGTGCTAAATGAATGCTATGTTTCGCAATAACAGATGGTTCATATTTTTCAGCAGCTTGCATCACAGTTTCAGGGAATTTTTGTAACAACTTCACGACTTCCCAGCTATCCTTGTCATTTAGTGCATAACGTTGTGTAGCGTCTGGTGTAAAGTTTGCTTTACGTAAAATACTCATCGCACGAGCATGCGTATATTGAACATATGGCCCAGTTTCGCCTTCAAAACGAACAACTTCATCTAATACAAAATCGAAATTATTTAGACGATCATTTTTAAGGTCATGGAAAATAACTGCACCTACACCTACTTGTTTCGCCACTTCTTCACGATTTGCTAAGTCTGGATTTTTCTCGTTAATTTGATTTCCTGCTAAAGTAACTGCTTCATTCAATACTTCTTCTAATAAAACGATTTTCCCCTTACGTGTGGATAATTTTTTACCGCCTTGAGTAATTAAACCAAACGGAATGTGTTCCATATCATCTGACCAGTCAAACCCTAGTTCTTTCAAGACTGCTTTTAGTTGTTTGAAGTGATTGCTTTGTTCGTTACCGACTACATAAAGTGATTTGGCAAAATCATACGTCCGTTTACGGTAAAGCGCAGCCGCTAAATCCCGTGTGATATATAACGTCGCACCATCTGATTTACGAATAAGTGCTGGATTTAAATTATATTCTGTCAAATCAACAATTTCTGCACCTTGATTTTCTGTTAATAAATGTTTTTCTTCTAATAAAGTAACAATTTCATCCATTTTATCATTATAAAAGGCTTCGCCATTGTATGAATCAAATTCAACTTCTAACATGGAATAGATTTTATCAAATTCTTTTAGAGACTCGCTACGGAACCATTTCCATAATTCATTGGCTTCTTGGTCTCCTTCTTCTAATTTTTTAAACCAAGCACGTGCTTCGTCTTCTAATTCTGGTTTTTCTTCTGCTTCTTCATGAAATTGCACATATAAGCGCAATAATTCATTAATTGGTTGTTGGCGAACTGCTTCTTCAGAACCCCATTTTTTATAAGCTACAATTAACTTACCAAACTGTGTACCCCAGTCACCTAAGTGGTTAATCCGAATTGGCTGATACCCAATTTTTTCTAAAATAAAGGCAATTGAATTCCCGATTACCGTAGAACGTAAGTGTCCCATAGAAATTGGTTTAGCAATGTTTGGTGAAGACATATCAATAGGAACATTGCCATTATTGCCAAAGGTACTGTTTCCGTAGTTATTTTTTTCTTTGACTACTTCGCCAATGACAGCTTGACTGACTGCTTTTTTATTCATGAAGAAGTTTAAATAAGGTCCTACCACTTCAATTTTTTCAAAATTCGTGCCATCAATTTTTTCTGCTAATTCTGCTGCAATTTGTTGTGGTGCTTTACGATAAATTTTAGCTAATGAAAAGGCTGGAAAAGCCACATCTCCATGATCGACAGATTTAGGATTTTCCAATAATTGTTCGATTTGATCCATCGTTAATTCTTCATTTAAAACATCATGTAACGCTTTTGCTACGATTTCTTTGTTGTTCATAAGAACCCTCCTGATTAATTTGTAAGTATTAAAAAAACAAAAACGTCTCTGACAAAACAAAATAATTTGTTTTGTCAGAGACGAGAATTTACCCGCGGTACCACTCTAATTGTCTATACTACTTGGATAGACCTGCTTCATCGATAACGGTGATTGCCGTCTGCTTTCAGCAGAATTCTAAAAGTGCGCTTCCTCATTCCGATCACTCTTGGCTCCCACCTTCCCAAGATCGCTAAGCTGACGTTGAAATAAGTACTCTCTTTATCATTGAATGTCATTGTTAAACTGGCTTCATTATAGCAAATTTTTGTCTAGCTGGCTAGCCTTCTTCACTAATTGTCATAAAACTAACGCCAGGTTCTGCATTTAAGTTATACGAAGCAAAGTGATTCTTTTCAGCTTCGATAAAGGCGGCAGCGCCAATCATCGCCGCGTTATCCCCACAAAGTTTTAATGGCGGAATAAGTAATGTTACTGCTGGTAATTGTTCACTGATTGCATGTCTCATTGCTTCTCGTAATCCTTGATTCGCAGCAACGCCCCCAGCAATTAGCAATTGCTTAACAGGATATTCTTGACAAGCACGAATGGTTTTAGCCACTAATACTTCCACCACACTCGCCTGAAAACTTGCGGCTAAATCCTTTGTAGACAGTGCTTCACCACGTTGCTCTGCATTATGAACCGTGTTAATAAACGCACTTTTTAAGCCACTAAAACTAAAGTCATAGTTATCCTCTTTTAGCATCGCCCGTGGAAATTGATAGGTATCTGTACCTTCATGGGCCAAAGTATCAATCTCTTTACCACTAGGATAAGGCAACCCTAACACCCGTCCGACTTTATCATACGCTTCACCAGCTGCATCATCACGTGTTTCACCAACAATTTCGAAAGAGCCATCTTCTTTCATGTAGACCAATTCCGTATGTCCTCCACTAACGAGTAAGGCCATCAATGGAAATTCGAGCGGTGCCACAAAACGGGCAGCATAAATGTGTCCAGCCATATGATTGACTGGAATAAGTGGTAATTGGTGCGCCCAAGCAAATGCTTTTGCTGCAGAAAGTCCTATTAATAAAGCACCGACTAACCCAGGCCCATAGGTCACAGCAACGCCACTAAGCTCTTCTGGTGTGACTTTTGCTTCTGTTAATGCTTCTTCAATACAGATCGTCACTTGTTCAACATGATGACGACTCGCAACTTCCGGAACGACCCCACCAAAACGTTGATGGCTCTTAATTTGCGAAGCAACGATATTGGAAAGAATTTTGTCGCCATCTTCAATGACAGCCACACTTGTTTCATCACAGCTACTTTCCACAGCTAATAATAATTTACGTTCTTTTGTAAAAATTGTCATTGGGCTTCCTTCCTTAATTTCGCACACATTACAAAGGCATTTTCTTGAGGTTCTTTATAATAATTTTTTCGAACAGCTACTTTCCGAAAACCTGTTTTCTCATAAAGTTTTTGAGCTAATGTATTCGATTCTCTGACCTCTAAGAAAATTTGTGTAATGTCACGACTTTTAACATATTCTTTAAAAGCTTTCATTAATTGACAACCAATTCCTTGGTGTTGTTTCTGACCATTCACAACAACGTGACTAATTTCTGCTTCATCTAAAATAAAATGATAGGCAATATAGCCTAACCACTGGCCATTTTCAACTAAAAAAAGATATTCGCTATTTTCCTGAGCAAAATCTTCCGCGAATTGTGTTTCTGTCCAAGGGGAGCCAGTTGTATAAGAAGAATTACTAAAACGCCATAATTCTTCACCAATATTTGCTACAGATATTTCTTTTTTTGTTACTAACATTTTTTCTTCACTCTTCTTTTAAATCAATTATCATTTCTAGTGCGTCTTCATTATTTTCGTCATAATAGCCTTTTTTCACCGTCTGTGAGGCAAAGCCAATTTTTCGATACAAACGTTGGGCTTTAACATTACTCATTCGTACTTCTAGCGATAAGGTTTCACAACGATTTTTCTTGGCAAAAATTCGCGTTTCTTCTATTAAAGAACGACCTAAACCTAAGCCTTGGTATGCTGTGTGAACAGCGACATTCGTAATGTGTGCATCCGTTCCTTGAATCCGACAGCCAATAAAGCCAACTGTTTTCCCGTTAATTGCCGCTAACAAATAGAGATGCGGCGCTTTTGAGCCAAGTTCTGCCATGAAAGCAGACATCGTCCAAGGAAGTTCCCCAGCATAAACTTCGCGTTCAATTGCAAGTAAATCCTTAATATCTTGGTAAGTGATTTCACGCAATTGAAATTCTTGCTGGTTCATTGCAATGGTTTTAGTTATATACCGTTGCCGTCTTTTTGTAAAGTATTTTGTCACAAAATTAAAGTTTTTCCACATAGCTTTCTCCATTAGGCGTGTGTGTCTTCAACCAATTTTCTTCCGCTTCTACTTTTTTCAAATACGCAGGTAAGAACCCATGAACATTTTCAACAGGTTCAGCCACACTACCTAACGCAGCCAAAACTGCAGCATTAGGAATTTGCCATTGCGGGACATCACAAATTTCTCCATGAGGAATGATTTGAGCTATTTCTTCAGTGAATTTTTCAACATCTTCACCAACAAAAAAAAGATTTGGTTCATTTTTTAGTTGTTCTAATAACTCCCGCAGTGAAATATGTTGGTCCGGTAACTCATTTTGCCACACGCCATCGACAAACCGATAAGCACCAGCATAGACGTTTTTACGACGCGCATCAAAAAGAGGTACAACTAAACCGGTTTGTCCAACACAATTGGCAGCTAACGTTTGTAGACTGGAAATGCCTACTAGCTCTTTCTTTAAAGTATAGGCCAATGTTTTGGCAGTCGTCACGCCTAAACGTAAGCCAGTGTATGATCCAGGTCCTTCTGCTACGACAAAACGATCAATTGCCGTTGGCGCCAAGTTCAATTGACTCATCAAATAGTCAATTGCCGGCATTAATGTTAAGCTATGATTTCTTTTAACCGTTGCTGTATAACTTCCCAGAATTTTTTGATTTTCACACACAGCAATACTCAATGTTTGGTTAGATGTATCTATTGCTAAAATTCGCACACGAATCCCTTTCCTTCTACAATTTAGTCGCTTCATTGTAGCACACTTTCCTTTTTCTAAAAAGGGAAAACGAGGTTTCTTTTTACAGAAACCTCGTTTCGTTCATTTTCTCTTTTTATTTAATGGTTGCTTCTAAGTAATCAATTAATGGTTTACTGATATCTGTTGCAGAACCATTTTCTCCTGAATTTTCAACCATAATCATTGTTAAGAATTTATTGTTACTACGATCTAACGTTAGAAGGAAACTGTTTTCTTTGCCATCTGTATCTTGTTTATCTTTTATTTCAGCTGTTCCTGTTTTAGCAGCCAATGAGAAGTTCGGATTGTACATATTATAAACATAACCTGAAGGATCTTCCACACTACCTAAAAGATCTGTGGCAATTGTATTCGCTGCGTTGGCGCTGATTACATTGTCTTTTTTCTTCGTTTCTTTGTCTAAAACTAATTTTGGATAGACCAATGTTCCATTATTTTGGAAAACACTATACATGGTAGCTTGCTGGATTGGCGAAATTAACAATTGGCCTTGACCGTAGCCCGTATCTGCTAAAAGAATTTCAGAATTAAATTTATCTTCATTTGAAATTTGAGCAGGCGTCATGGCAATTGGTAAATCTAGTTCCTCACCGAAAATGAATTTATTAAGACCCGCTCTAAATTTGTCTTCCCCCATCCGTAATGTTTGTTGGGCAAAATAAATATTATCTGAATTAACTAAAGCGGTACGCAGATTGACTGGACTTGCTTCTTTTACACGTGTCGCAAAATAGCCGCCCCAAGATTTATCTTTTTGCCATTTCAAACCATTAATTTCTAGCTCTTCATCTGGCTTCAATGTCCCTGCATCTAAACCAATGGCACCGGTAATTGTTTTAAAGGTAGAGCCTGGTGCATAGCCTGTCGCAAAACGTGCTGTGAATGGTAAATCTTTGTTGTTATTGTAAGCATCATATTCTTTTTGAGAAATGCCATTGGCCATTTTATTAGGATCATACGAAGGTGAACTAACCGTTGCTAATAAATCGCCTTTTTGAGGATCGGTAATGACCGCACTACCAGGGCGTTTGTCAAATATAGCGAAGGCTTGTTGTTGTACGCCACTGTCAATCGTTAATTTAATCGTTTGACCATCTTTTTTCTCTTTGGTTTGTAAAGCTTTTTTGACATTCTCTTTGTCATCTAAAATAACTAGTGAGCCACCATCTTGCCCTCTTAATTCTTTATCAAACGCTCGTTCTAAGCCAGTTTTACCAATTACGCCCGTACTACTTAACTCTGGATTTTTTTCAATATCTTCTGCAGTAATGGTGCCCGTATACCCGATTAATTGCGCAGCTGCTTCCCCCAGCGGATAATAACGTGACTCTGTATCTTTTGTCGCAGCCCCTGTTGGTAATTCTGTCACTGGTTCAGAAGCGACTGTGATTGGTACAAAGGAGTCTGCTTGGACCCATCCTTGGCTTAACTTTTGATTGATTTCATCAACAGAAACGCCGAATTTATCACTAAAAGCTTTGATATTGGCTGTTTTTTCTGCGCCAGAACCGAGTTTGCCAGGCACTACGCCCACTTCGTCAAACACTTTGTTAATTGCTAGCCCACTACCATTACGATCGACAATTTCTCCACGTTTGGCATTATCTACTTGAATCGAAATTTTATCATTTCCTGACATATCTGGAAAAATTAAAGACGGCTTCCAAGCGATTTGGTAGGTATCGCCTTTTTTGGCGATACTTGATTGATAAGACAAATCTTTCATTTCGCCTAAAGGGGTACTCATCGATAATTTATAGGTAAATGTGTATTGATTGTCTTTCGCCTTTTTGACTTGAACATCACTAGCTTTGACTCCTTCTGCTTGAATCCCTGAATAAATTGCTTGGTATTTTTCAACAACAGATTTAGTATCATAGCCATTTTTCTTTAAGCTAGCTTCTTGAACAACGGACGGTAACTTATCAAATTCCTGTTTTGACAATACGTTTAAAAATGTAGTAGCTGTTTTCTTCGCTTCGGCTAATTCTTGTTTGGCTTGCCATTGACTATAAGCATAATACCCGCCACCGGCAGCAGCGATTAGAACCAAGGCAGAAACACCAAGAATAAGTGGTTTTTTTGAAGATTTTTTATTACGATTGCTTCGTTCCATTCAATAATCCCCTAACTATATAATATGTCTTTTCTTCTATTATACGTAACTTTTTTTAAAATGCTTGTGTTTCACCTATACTTTTTTTAATTTCTTAATAAAGTTTGATCAATTTTTTCCATTTCATCAGGCTTTCGTTGGATTTCTCTGCATTCATTGTGTGGTATACTAGCTGTAACAATTAGTTTTTTATTAGGAGGAATGAACATGGGACTTATTAAAGCAGCAACAAGTTCAGTTGGCGGTGGCTTGGCCGATCAATGGCTAGAGGTTATTGAACCTGATAATATGGGGGACACAACCGTCATGACAAAAGGTGTTTTTGTACGTAAAGATGATAAACGTGGTTCTAATCGTAAAGGAACGGACGATGTTTTAACAGATGGTTCTGTTGTACATGTCTATCCCAACATGATGATGCTTCTTGTTGATGGTGGCAAAATCATCGATTACACTGCTGAAGAAGGCTATTATACAGTCAAAAATGATTCTGCGCCTTCAATGTTTAACGGTTCTTTAAAAGATGCGATTGCAGAGACCTTCAGTCGTTTCAAATTTGGTGGCGTAACTCCACAAAAACAACAAGTTTTTTATATTAATTTGCAAGAAATTAAAGGCATTAAATTTGGAACACCTGCGCCATTAAACTATTTTGATAATTTTTATAATGCCGAACTTTTCTTACGTGCACACGGAAATTACTCAATTAAAATTACAGATCCTTTGCTATTTTATACTAATGCGATTCCTAAAAATCAAACGCAAGTAGATATTAATGATATTAATGAACAATATTTGGCAGAGTTCATTACAGCATTGCAAGCAGCAATCAATCAAATGTCTGCTGATGGGCAACGTATTTCTTATGTTCCCTCAAAAAGTGTTGAATTAAGTAAATATATGCAAACTGCACTTGATGAGGATTGGCGCACCAATCGCGGCATGGAAATTGTTTCTGTAGCAGTTGCGAGCATTTCTTATACAGATGATTCAACTAAATTAATCAACATGCGAAATGAAGGAGCTATGCTCAGCGATCCAGGTGTTCGCGAAGGTTATGTTCAAGGTTCCTTGGCTCGTGGTATGGAGGCTGCTGGTAAAAATGAAGGTGGCGCTATGAGCGGCTTTATGGGCGTTGGTATGGGCATGAATGCAAATGGTAACTACTTTGCGCAAGCGTCTCAAACAAACCAACAACAAATGCAAGAAAAACAAAACCAGCAAAACGCACAAGGGTCTACAGACACTTGGACTTGCCCACAATGTGGGACTGAAAACACTGGGAAGTTTTGTTCAAACTGTGGTACACCAAAACCAACAAACGAGAAGCCAAAATTAGAAATGAAATGTAGTGAATGTAGCGAAATTGTTGACTTAAGTAATGGTATTCCTAAGTTCTGTCCACATTGTGGTAAACCATTCCAAGGGGTTCCTTTATAAGCAAGTAGTGAACAATTAAAGAAAAGGGTCAGGCACAAGTCTACCCTTTTTCTTTGAATCAGATTCCTGTTATTTACTCACTCTATTAGAAAGGACGGTTGCAATGGAAACAACATTTACCCATAAATGCCCCAACTGTGGCGGCCCGCTCTTATTTAATCCCAAAGATCAAAAATTTCATTGTGAATATTGTTTAAATATTTACACGGAAGAAGAAGTGACTCGTTATGAGCAACAGCAACATGAGGCACATTTAGAGAATCCCTCAACAACGACCGCCGAGGAAAATTTGACTTTCACAGCGGAAGAAGAATCCTCCGCCACGCAACAAACAGAGACCACTGAGAATGAAACAACTGCCGATGCAGGCACAATGGAAATTTTTAATTGTCCAAGCTGTGGCGCTCAAATTGTCACCGATGCAACAACAGCAGCCACATACTGTTATTATTGCCATAATCCAGTTGTCTTGGCTGGTCGATTAAGTGGCGAATTTTTACCAGAAAATGTCTTACCCTTTACAATTGAAAAAGACGAAGCGATTGAAAAATTTCTCGCTTGGACCAAGAAAAAATGGTTCATTCCCCGAGATTTTTTCAGCAAAAATCAAATTGATAAATTAACTGGGGTTTACTTCCCCTATTGGGTCGTTGATGCAGAAGTCGATGGACAACTCCAAGCTACTGGCACAAGTATTCGCATTTGGCGCGTAGGTGATATTGAATACACCGAAACAAAACGTTTCAATGTGGGACGTTCAGGAAAATTATCGTTTAAAGAATTAGTTAAAAATGCCTTGTCAAAAAACGTCCAACAAAAAATGGTGGAAGGCGTTCAACCATTTTTAATTGATCAAGCAGTGCCTTTCAAAAGCCAATACCTAGCAGGTTTTCAAGCAGAAAAACGCGATATTGAATATGAAGCAATCAAAAAACACGTCCAACAAGAATTACAAGATTATTCGGAATCATTGTTACGGGACTCTGCTTCTGGTTATACTACGTTGACAAATGTTCGCACGGATATTTCTCTAAACCAAGAAAATAATCACTATATGCTTTTACCAATTTGGTTAGTCACCTATCGCAGTCAGGAACAATCAAAAAAGGTTTATTATTACGCCATGAATGGACAAACAGGTAAAGTAAGCGGTGTACTTCCAATTAGTTACACTCGTTTAGGGCTAGCAACGTTAGGCATTTTCGCTGGACTCTTAGCACTCTTTTTATTAGGAGGTTATTTCCTATGAAAAAACGACTTTTACCTATTTTTTTCCTAATACTTCTTTCCTTTGGCCTTGCCCTACCCGTTTCGGCGGCTGAAAATTCAATTGATGATGGTGCACAATTACTGACACCTGATCAAATCAACCAACTAAAACAAGAGATACAACCTTTAGAAGAAAAGACCAAAGCCTCTGTCTTTATTGTGACCACAAATAATAATACTTATGGTGATGAACAAGACTATGCAGATCATTATCTTTTAAATAAAGTTGGTAAGGATCAAAATGCGATTCTTTTTCTCATTGATATGGACTTACGGAAAGTCTACATCTCTACTTCTGGAAACATGATTGATTATATGACGGATGCACGAATTGATGATACCTTAGATAAAGTAATGGATGGAATGAGTCAAGGAAATTATTTTGCGGCTGCTCAAACCTTTGTTCAGGAAACTCAAGCATTTGTTGATAAAGGGGTTCCTGGGGGTCACTATCGTGTGGACAGCGAAACAGGTAAAATCACTCGTTATAAAGTCATTACCCCGCTGGAAATGGTAATTGCTTTTGCTGCTGCGCTGATACTCAGCTTGGTCTTCTTAGGCATCAATATTTCTAAATATCAATTAAAATTTTCAAGTTATCAATATCCTTTTAGGGAAAAAACAACGTTAAACTTAACCTCCCGCACAGATCAGTTAACCAACTCTTTCATCACTACTCGTCGTATTCCTAAAAACAATGGTGGCAGTGGCGGAATGGGCGGTGGTGGTAGCACCACCCACTCAACTGGCGGCGGTACATTCGGTGGCGGCGGTCGAAGTTTTTAGATTTTTTATCTTTTTTAATTATTTCATAAAAATAATGGTGTTATTTTTATGGAATAATGATAAAATAAGTATACTGTGGTGTGTTATTTTTACACAGGACGGTATACTTATTTTCATTTAAACTAAGTGATTTGTAGTCCAAAGTTATTTAATTGGGGATTGTTTTCAACTATTTAGTAAGCGCTACAAATCATTAACTAAACTATGGGAGGTAAAGTGAAAATGAAAAAATTTTCTATGTTAGGATTAGTTTTAATTAGTACTCTGATTTTAGGTGCATGTGGTTCTGGAACAAACAACACTAATAAAACTAAAAAAACTTCAAGTACTGCTACCGCAACAACTGAAACAAAAGCTAAAGAAGATAAAGGGACTTATAAAGATCGAACATTGACTGTTCCTGATGGTGTATTAAAAATCACCGAATTCCAAAAAGGTACAAGTTTCGATGGTAAACCAATCTTTTATGTACTATTTGATTTGACTAATAACACTAAGGAAGCACAAGATGTACAAATGTTATACTCTAGCTTTGTTAGCGTATCACAAAATACCGGCGATACAACAGAAGATTTAACTTATGGAATTGTTAATGATTCTCCGATTAAAGATAGAATTGACATGTTAAATAAAAAAGTTAATCCTGGCGCAACTGTCCAAGCAGCATACCCTTATGAATTTGCTGATGAAACAAAACCTGTAACTTTTACTTTCAGAGACAGTATGTTCAGCATGGGAGATCCTATCGCTGTTGAAGAAATTACAATTAAATAGTCTGTAAGCAAGTAGGCACTTAGTTCTACTTGCTTTTTTGGTTTGTTCTTCATAGAGTTGAATGGTAAAATTAATTTATCTTAACCAAAAGGAGTCATCCCATGAAAAGTATGTGCGAACTGTGTGATCTAAATCCTGGTAAAATCATCACCTTTGATAATCACGGTATCTGTAAACATTGTGCAGAACATTTAGAGTTAAAACCAAAAGAAATTAAAGATCGAACAATGGAAAGTATTATAAAACGTCAAGAAGAAATTATAAAAAAGGATCAAGCAATGCAAGCAAAGGGAAATTTATGTTATCTTTGCGAAGAGGAAACTGGCAAGTACTTTACGAGTGATTTTTATCGCGTAGGAAAAAGCTGTTTAAAAAAACTTAAAGTATCCACTTGGTCCGTTGATAAAAAAAGTTTAGCTGATTTACAACAAATGCAAAAGTTAATAAACAAGCAGTCTGAAATCGCAAAAGCAAATGAAAAAAATGCTGAAGTTTATGGAAATCTATGTGCTCTTTGTCAGGATAATAAAGGAAAATATTTAACTTCAGATAATTACCAAATCTGTAAGAAATGTGCAGGTCAACTCGGTGTCCAAGGACAAGGATATACCCAAACTTGGACATTGACGGATTTAAGAAATGTCCAAGAAGACAACCGGCTATTCAATCCTACAACAACTATTGCTGGCTCGATTGAATTCGATGAACCTGAAAAAAAATTTCGACTGGTTGGTTCATCAAAAATTTTGCCCGTAAGCATTATCGCTGATTACAAAATTTTAGAGAAAAAAAATACCCATTTCACCGAAGAAAACGTACCTTATGATCGCGTCAGTAGTGTCTATATTTTGATTAATCTAGATGATTTGCAACGTCCAACCATCACTATTTCCTTTTTAAAGACACTTAGTGAGCAAACTACTGAATTTGATCGTCAATTAGCGATCGATAGAGCCCGTTTCAACGCCGAACGAGCCCTTTCATCATTAGACACTATTGTTCGTCGAATAAAAGAAAAAGAAATACCAACTCCTATAAAGAGTGATGAAAACCAACCGATTGAACCAAAGCTATCTGATTCACAAAAAAACTCATCTAGCGCTATTGAAGACGTAATGGCTGAGTTAAGAAATTTAAAACTGTTAGTTGATGAAGGAATTCTAACAGAAGAAGAATTTCAACAAAAGAAACGGCAATTGCTTCAATTAGATTAATAAAAAAAATCCTGAAAAGACTCGTCATCTTTTCAGGATTTTTTTCTTCTTGGTATTTTCCCATAATTCTTGATAAGGTATTTCATGGATATCACGAAAATAAGCTACTTCAAACTTTTCAAAATCAGTTGACTGGCAGTTGCCTGTTAAAACACCAATTCCTGCTTTGCCATGACAAGTTCCCATGAAAACATCCACGAGCGAATCCCCCACCATAATTACTTCTGTCGGCTTCAATTGACATGACTGACAAAAGGCTTGGAGCATGTCCGCATCTGGTTTCGGTAAGTAACGATCTCCTGTCGCAATAAAATCAAACATTTCTGTTAAACCAAGATATTCCATAATCAACATAGTCGCTGGCAAAGTATCTGAAGTTGCTAATCCAATTTTATAGTTCTTCCGTTTCAGCTCAAGAAATAACTGTTTTAAATCGCCAATTGGTTCAATCTTTTTCAGATTTTTTCGTAAATAATCATAAAAAAATTGCTCCAGCCATCGACTGCTGATTCCCTGTTCGACTAATTCCTCAAATTGCGCCAATTCCTGATACAGTTCCTGATAAAGGACTTCATCAAGTAAATGTTTTTGCAAAAAACGTTGCTCCTGAATAGCTAATATCTTTTTTATTTCTGCTGAATGATGAGGGGCTAACATACTTAGTGTTTCAAAACAAGCTTTCAAACCTGCTTGCCAAAGAGTGTCAAAACGAATACACGTACCATCTTTATCAAATAAAATTCCTCGATTTTCCATGAAAGAACACCTCAAAACGTTTGCTTTGCTTCCTATTTGTTTCTTCAAGTATACTAATCATTTATTTGATTTTGATATTCTTTTTGTATCATTTGTGTAAAAAAATATAAAAAAGCAACGAATTTAGAAAAATTCGTTGCTTTTATATTAATCGATTACTTTTTTCACTTTGAATTCTTTTGTTTCAGCAGACGGTTCTGTTTGATCAGCTAATTCAAATAAAATATGGGTACCATTTTCTTCATCTTCAACGATAATCAGTTTTCCTGGAATCTTTCGAGTATCTTTCGCAATTTGGGCTTCTTTAATTAATTCTTTTTGATCTCTTTTTGAAGCAAGGGCATTTCCTAAATTAAAAAAGACAGTTTCTTCCATAATTAACCACTCACTTTCTCTACTTTTCTTAAGTTAATTATAGCATATCCCTAGAAAAAGTGGCAGCTTGTATCCTTTTACTTTCATTTAAGCATCAATAATCAAGGAATAAGCATAAGGACTTTCATAAATTCCTGAAGTATAATAATTGAGCCTCTTTTTAAATAGCGGGCCGTCAATTACCAACGTATGGTACTCCCCGTTTTCTCCGCAAATATCTAATTGATGCTCTTTAAGGTACGTGATAAATGTTTCATTTAACGGTTCTCCTAAAAATTTTATTGGAATACCTGCCTCTTTGCTGACCGTTTTGATAATTGCTGTGTACCCTTTTGCCAAGAATTCTTTCACAAGTGCTTCGCGATTTTCCTGCCAAAGAGGTAATTGTGGTTCAAGTCCAGCACTTAATGCAACTTGGCGATCCCAAGCACCATTTTGTTCAATATCTATATCGCCAAAACAAACCGTTTCTGCACCTAATTTTTGGGTTTCCTGCAGTGCCTCAACCACTTTTTCTGTGTAATTTGTTTCATTGTTATGTGAGATAACAAGTGGTAAATCTAACGCTTCAGCCGCTGCTTCTAAGACGGAGATTGGTATCCCGTGAAACCAAGAACGATTAATTTCATCACTTAGTGTTGTCACTAACGCTACTGGCTGATTTCCTGCTTGTATCAATCGATCCATCGCCAATAAACAATCTTTACCAGAGCTATAACTTAAACAAAATTTTTTCATAAACGTTCCCTCTTTTCTCTATGACTATACCTCAAAATAATACATCCGTATACATATTTATTATTTAAGTATAACTAATACTGAATAGTTATTTGAATCAAAACATGGTATAAAATAGAGGTAAAGCAAGCTTTATTCACTTCTTTATATCTCTTTTCAACGGATGATCAGCTGGCGGAAACCAGCTGATCTTTTTTTCAAAAAACACAGCTATCTTTTGCAGTTTTCTTTTCCTCATGTTATAAAGAGATAGTAGGAAGCATTTATTCACTTCTTTACAAATCTATCTTAATCTTAGACAGTCGGCGGAAAACGGCTGTCTATTTATCTGGAAAAATTATGAACTCGTCAGCTAGTGGTCAGTTGACGAGTTTTATGTTATAATAATTAGAACACGAAAAATATTTTTAAACGAACCATTCAATTGTTTTGATGATTTTATTCAAAACTGGCGTGTCTAGAGAGATACAAGGATGTATTAGAGGTAGGGAATACATCGCTTAAATGAAAAATACTTGAATACTAGAAATAGTCTGATCCAACTTTAAAATAATAATATTGATTCGTTAGATAGCCTTCTCTTTAAAGAGAAGGCTATTGTCAATTAAAGAGTAAAACCACCGTATGTTTAAAATTAAACTTATCTCAAACATACTCTGTCAGTGTTTCACGCATTATCTCAATAAACAGCAAAAATCCAGAAGAGTCTCTCTTCTGGATTTTTGCTTATTTGACGATACTTTTTTAAATTTTGTTAATCAATTTAAAATAATCCACATAAGTGCATAATTGGGAATACAAATAATAAACTATCAAAACGATCTAAAATACCGCCATGTCCTGGCAAGATGTTACCAGAGTCTTTCACGCCATAATGACGTTTGATAGAAGATTCAACCAAATCACCGAATTGCCCTACTATAGAAAATAGAACCGTCAATACGAGCATCACCGGCATCGGATAAGGAAATAGCCCTTTATTAGCTGTGAAAACTAAAAACAACGCTGCTACAACCACGGCTGATAAAATACCACCAAGTGCACCTTCTATTGTCTTGTTGGGTGAAACATCTGGCATCAATTTATGACGACCAAATCGGCGTCCAAATAGATATGCACCAATATCCGTTGCCCAGACAATGAATAAAGCAAATAACAAGACTTCAAAACCTGCGGAACGGGCACTAATAAAGTTCTGGAACCCCATCCCTACATATAAACTGACAATAACTGGAAAGCCAGCTTCTTCAATCGTATATGTATTTTTAGAAATCACCGAAGCACCTAACAACAACATTACAGTGACATAAAATAAAATGAAATTTGTTTGCATTTCCGGCAAAAAGTTTAACCATTTAATTGTCGGGATAACTAAAAAAACGGCCCCTAATGCTGATAAAACACCTTCAAAACTTAATAACGTTAATCCTTTCATACGGAATAACTCGTACACGCCGACTACTGCCAAAGCAACAGCGGCAATCTCAATTGCAAAACCACCATACCAGATAATTGGAATAAAGATGATTAATGCGACGATAGCTGTGATGACACGTTGTCTCACTGCGGATCGCTCCCTTCTGTTTCTGTAGTTTCTTTTAGACCTCCAAAACGACGATTACGATTTTGGAAAGAAGCAATCGCGGTTTCTAAAGTGTCCCCTGAAAAATCAGGCCATAATGCTTTTGTAAAAAACAACTCGCTATAAGCAATTTGCCATAACAAGAAATTACTAATTCTCTCTTCCCCACTTGTTCGAATCAACAATTCTGGATCACGAAGTTCCGTGGGTAAAAAGCCAGTCATTAAGTGATCTGCGATCGTTTCTTCTGTAATCTCATCTGCCATATATGTTTTTTCTGAAACCTCTGCAGCAATCTGTTTCATGGCAGTTAGTAGCTCCGCACGCGCCCCATAATTTAAAGCAAAGTTCAAAACCATGCCCGTATTGTCCTTGGTTTGCTCAATGGCCCGCTTAACAGCATCTTGCGTATGGCTTGGTAGAAACTCTTGGTAGCCCATTACATTGACTTTAACATTTTCCTTAATTAATTCAGGCACGAATGTATCAAAAAAATCAACAGGCAATTGCATTAAGAAATTGACTTCATCTGTTGGTCTCTTCCAATTTTCCGTTGAAAATGCATAAAGTGTTAAAACTTTAACGCCTAAATGACTAGCATGCTTCGTTATTTTTTTGACCGTATCCATGCCTTCTTTATGTCCAGCAATTCTCGGCAGTCTTCGATTCTGTGCCCACCGGCCATTTCCGTCCATAATAATGGCAATGTGCTGCGGAATTTGGCCTTCTTTATCAAAGGCGTACTGGCTTGCTTCTTCTACATATTTATTTTTTTGCGGAAAAAAACGTAACATCTTTTTCCCTCCATTCCAAAAAATCTATCTTAATTATTATAACAATAACTAATGCAAATGCCTATGCATAGTCCCTGAATTTTCCTGATAATTAAGAAATTCCTTGTAACTTTATCATTTATGGTCCTTTTTTAAAAGAAAAAAACTTAGACTTGGCAGGTAAATCAACATGATGTATCTGCCTAGCCCTAAAATTTTAAATAAACAACGGGACAGGAGCAGCTTCTTCGGAAATAAGCTGAACGTCCTTGAGAGACAAAAAGCATCTTTCAGAACTTTCTTCTTATTTCTTGAAGCTTAACACGCCTGTCCCGACCTCAAGTTTTTGTTCTATTGTCTTTTTCTCTTTATTCATTGACTGGAACAATGGCACCGTTCCATTTTTTCGTAATCCAATCTTGGACTTCTTTGCTACGTAACACTTTGACTAATTTTTTTACATTTTCGTTGTTTTCGTCTTCTTTACGAACCGCAATAATATTGGCATAAGGTGAACTTTCTTTTTCTAAGGCAATCGCATCTTTTTTCGGATTTAATCCTTGATCCACGGCAAAGTTTGAGTTAATTAAAACCGCAGCCCCTTCTTCATTGTCATAAAGAGTGGTCATGATTGCTGGATCACTTTCATGATTGAATTTCAACTTTTTAGTATTTTTATCAATATCATCGAAAGTAGCAGTTGTCCGGTCTACCCCTTCTTTCAGCGTGATTAAACCAGCATCTTCTAAAATCGTTAAAACACGTGGCCAATCTGAAACGGAAGAGCTAACGTAAATCGTTGAACCATCAGGAATTTCTTGTAACGATTTGTATTTTTTCGAGTAAAGCCCAACTGGTTCTAAATGAATCGCACCTGCATTCACAAAGTCATAATCATTTTCTTTAACCGCTTCATTAAAGAACGGCACATGTTGGAAATAGTTGGCATCGATATCGCCACTTTCCAACGCCTTGTTAGGTAGCACGTAATCTGTATAAGTCGTCACTTCTAATTTTACGCCTTCTTTTTCTAATAAAGGTTTTACATGTTCTAAAATCTCTGCATGTGGAACTGGTGAAGCTCCAACTTTCAAGACCGAGTCATCACTCTTTTTATTGCCGCAAGCCCCTAAAATTAAGACAGCTGCTGCTACAGTAATTACTGACCATAATGTACGTTTTTTCATCTTATTCCCTCCATTTATCGTTTATCTATTTTTTTAGCGACTGTATCCCCAAGCCATTGAATCGCAAAGACAATAATTAAGATACAAATCGTTGCTACTAAGGTAACTGTATTTTGACCACGTTGGAAGCCATCTTGATACGCCAAACTTCCTAAACCGCCCGCTCCAATAGCAGCTGCCATTGCAGTGTAGCCCACTAAAGAAATGGTTGTAACGGTTAAGCCAGAAACAAGCGCTGGCAGACTTTCTGGTAATAGAACTTTCCAAATTATCTGGAAACGATTGGCCCCCATTGCTTTGGCTGCTTCAATCACGCCTTTATCGACTTCACGAAAAGCAATTTCGACCATGCGAGCATAAAAAGGTGCTGCGGAAATAATCAATGCTGGTAAGGAGCCTTTGACACCAGACATACTCCCTAAAATAATTTTTGTAAAAGGAATTAACAGAACGATTAAGATAATAAACGGAATCGAACGGAAAATATTTACAAAAATGGCCACTAGCCAATACAGTAATCGGCTCAAAATCCCTTTTCTGCCTGACGTTTCAAAAAGTAGTAGTCCTAAAATCAGCCCTAAAATGGCGACCACTATGATTGAAATCCCTGTCATATAGAGTGTTTCAATCGTTTTTTCTTGTAGTTTACTTATATCAATTTGGGAAAAATCAAAGAAACTTGCTAAGCCACGATTATTCATTTCCAATCACCTCTGTTTCTACACGAAGTTTACGTAATCCTTCAATGGCTGCTAGAATATTTTGCTCTTCGCCTAATAATTGAATATAAAGAGAACCCACTGCACCCTGCTTTGTTTGCTGAATGTTCCCTTGAATAATACTGACTTCTACTTGATATTCTTGGACAATATGCGAGATAATTGGCAATTTCGCTTGTTCGCCGTGGAAAAGTAGGCGAACAATTTTTCCATTCGGATATTGTTCCAACATTTCTTCAACAACCAGTTCCGTTTCTTCAATGTTTTTATCCGCTTCTTGTTGGATAAAGCGTTTCGCAATTTCTGTTTGAGGCTTTTTGAAATTATCGATTACTTTACCTTCTTCAACAATTTCACCATATTCCATCACGGCTACGCGATTACAAATTTTACGAATCACGTGCATTTCATGGGTAATTAATACAACCGTTAAATTTAATTCTTGGTTGATTTTTAGTAGTAATTCTAGCACCTCATCAGTTGTCTGCGGATCCAAAGCACTCGTTGCTTCATCACAAAGCAAAATGTCAGGATTGTTAGCTAAGGCACGGGCAATCCCCACTCGTTGCTTTTGCCCACCAGAGAGTTGACTTGGGTAGGCGGTTTCCCGTCCTTCTAAACCAACCAACTTGATTAACTCTTCTGCGCGGCTTTTCCGATTTTGTTTTGGAACACCAGCAATTTCCAATGGGAGCATGATATTTTCTAGGACCGTCCGTGACCATAATAAATTAAAATGTTGAAAGATCATCCCAATTTTTTTACGGAAGTTTCGTAGTTCTTTATTTGGCAACAATGCAATATCTTGTCCTTGAATTTCTACTTCACCTTCTGTAGGTGTCTCAAGCCCATTCAATAGGCGAACCAACGTACTTTTTCCTGCACCTGAATAGCCAATAATGCCATAAATATCACCTGATTCAACCGTTAAATCAATATCTTTTAAAGCCGTGACTTTACCCGCTTTACCGGAAAACTCTTTTTTTACATGACGTAATTCAATTAATGCCATTTTGTTCTCCTCTTCTTTCTGTTCTACTTTCTTATTTTGAAGGTTTCGCACTTTTTATGAAACGAATTTGCTTAATAAAAACAAAAAAACTTCCATCCTTTTGCTATTACAGCAAAAAGGACGAAAGTTTGTCATTTCGTGATACCACCTTAATTCGCTATTATTTCTCAATAATAACCTCATACGGTACTTGATTCTTCGCATACCGTTGGCTGTAACGGGCGCCCCGTAGTAAGTTCACTGCTTCGCTCACTTACTCTGCTCAAAGACCATCTTCCATCTTAAATCTGTTACCCATTCTCAGCAAACAGGGCTCTCTTCAAACGTCCTTAACATGTACTCTTCTTTTCAAAGCTTTCTTTTGATTAGATTGAGAAAATTATAGCAATAAACATTGGCCTTGTCAACGTAAGACTAAAGATTTTCAAATTCTGTTGGTTCAACATCTGCTAAAACAGCAATCCAGGCATTTTCTTCATCTAACGCACTTGGCTCTTGATCAGCCGCTTCATTAATCGCGACTACCTTACCAGATAATGGACTACTGAATTCACTGACTGCTTTTTCTGCTTCTAATTCAATTAAAGAATCACCTTTAGCTAATGTTTGTCCGACTTTTGGAAATGTTGCAAAAGTAATCTTTCCTAAATCCTCTTGGGCTTCGGCGGTTAAACCAATTTTATAACCTGCTTCTGTTGGTAAGATCCATAATTGATCAATTTGTTTCATTTCACTCATTTTCCAAGCACTCCTTCGTAATCTGCTTCTTTAAAACCATTCGTTAGAAATGTATTGTTTTTTAAGAGAATTGGACGCTTAATCAACATGCCATCCGCAGCTAAACGCTGACTTGCTTCTTCAATAGAAAAACTGTCAACAAGATCTTTTAAGCCTTGTTCTCTATATAAAACCCCACTTGTGTTAAAAAAACGACGAACAGGCAAGCCGGTTTCTTTCATCCATTTTGCTAGTTGTTCACTACTAGGCGGTGTTGCTTTAATATCAATTGCTTGGTATTTAACGCCTTGTTGATCTAACCACGCTTTCGCTTTTTTACAAGTTGAGCATTTAGGATATTCATAAAGTGTGTACATTTCTACCCCTTCTTTCTTCTTTCTTTAACGACCACTTCTGGTACGAACCGTTTCTTGTTGGTAACGCATGGACATAATTAAGCCCACCCCAATCATGTTACCTAAAATGGAAGAACCACCTTGACTAATAAACGGTAATGGAATCCCAGTTAATGGTAGTAAACCAATATTCGCTCCAATGTTTTCAAAAACATGGAACAAAATCATCATGATAATTCCTGTGGCAATGTAGGCATAGAATTCATTATTTGTATCAAAACAAACGCGAATCATGCGGTAGATTAAAATAAAATACAACAAAATAATGAAACAGCCACCAATAAAGCCAAAGTTTTCACCAACAACTGTAAAAATCATATCTGACTCACGAACAGGGACATACACATCACTCACGTTAAAGCCTTTTCCGAAAAGGCCCCCAGAACCAATTGCTGTTAATGCTAGCGCTGGTTGGAATGAGCGATCTGGATCTGTATGGAAAGGATTTAGCCATAAATCAATCCGATCAAATTGATAAGCTTTAATGCCAATTTTAGACAATAAGTCTCTTCCTGTTTCTGTTGTTACCAAGTAGATGGTTCCAGCTCCGACTAGAGCAGCTATGATAAAGGCGGGCACAATAATTTTCCAAGTAATGCCAGACATTAAGAAAACTCCCCCAAAAATGGCTAAGAAAACTAACATCGTCCCGAAGTCTTTTTGTAAAAGTACTAAAACAATTACCGGAATCGCGACTAATAGCATTTTAGCGATTAGCCAAAAGTCGCTTTTGAGTGTTCGGTCCACATATTTAACATTATGCATGGTCACTATATAGGCCAACATCAAAATAAACGCAATCTTCATCAATTCCGATGGTTGGAATGTGGTGCCACCAAAGCGAATCCAGTTTTTAGAACCTGTTTGCTCTGCTAGCACGGGATCATAGAATTTCAGTAGTAATCCCATTAAGACTAATCCAAGTGCATAAAAAACGGGCGTTAACCGCCAGAGTAATTTTGAGCTAAAATGCATAATAATGACAATACTTAATCCTCCGACTAAATACCACAGTCCTTGTTTCATTAACAAGCTACCAATTTTAGGTTTGCTTGGATCATTGTAAAGCGCTACGTAAAGCGATAGCATACCAATTAGTGATAAAAGAAAAACTGGTAATATCACGCCGTAATCAATTCGACTATCTAAATTTGTTTTCTCTTTTCTATTCATTCGTCATCCCTTTTCCTTTGTTCATACGTTTTTTATTATATCTTTCTCACAGAAGAAAAGAAAGGAATTCTACTATATTTGAGAAAAACTTTAGAGAATTCAATAAAAATTTTTCTTTTCGATCGCCATTTATTCATGCTTAATTTTTCTACAAAAATTACGTTTCTTCCACTTCAGATAGGTATAGACTGCTTTCTTTCCAAAATAGCTATTGATTGGCTTTCGTATTTGCTTCTGAAAATTGAATGGACCAACTTCCTTCTGCTTTAATTTCTAAAATATACGTATCTGCGTCTTTAGGAATTTGAGCCATTGTTTTTCCAATGTAGTTTCCTTGTGTATCAATTAACTTTGCAATTTCTTGTCCATCACTGTCCACGATCCGAACAACTATTTTTTCCGTTCCTTTGAAAGTAATGTTTGCTATAACTGGCCCCTTTTTAAAAGCTAAGTTTGTAAATACATCATCACCACTTCCTTTTTTTGAAAACATTGTTCCAGCTAGCTTATCATCTACTTCATTAATACTAGTACTTGCCTGGGTTGTCTCACCGTAATTATCATCTCTGGCAGATTGTGGACTATTAATGTTAATTTTACAACCAGTCAAAATTAATAATGCCAGTACAGATAACCAGATATTTTTTTCATTTTCTCACATCCTCACAATGACACAACTAGTTAGAATCAACAATAATATGACTGAGACGAGACTAATTTTTAAAAATTTTTTCATAAAAATACACTCCTTTTTCTTTTTTAAATGAGAATTACCAAAAATAAAACTCATCTATTTTTAATTATATCTATATTTTTTTTGATTCTCAATTCTTACTCGTAAAAAACGAGTGTGGAACAAAAATCCCTTTGGATTTTTGTTCCACACTCAAAACCTGATAAACGGCGGGAATAGCATCAACACTACACGCTTCGATATTTCTCTGTAAAATACGAACAGATAAAATCAGCGTACAACTTGGTCCTCGAAGCTAAACAATTCTGTCCCGCCCTCGTCTATTATTCGCTTTTTCTTTGTTTTGTTTGTTGTAGCTCTTTATTAATTCGGACAATTTCGTTGCCAAAATTTTGCCAGTCACTGGCTCGCGGGGGCGCTAGCCAAATTAAACATTTTACTGAAAATAACGTTTTTGGTAAATAATCCGAAACTACTAAATCAGTATCTGGTCGAATCGCTGAATGAAAGTGAATGCTGAAAGATTCGAATATTTTGATTTGTTCTTTGATAAACTGAGTATATTTTTCTCCTTGCGTAAAATTCACATAAAGATTGATCGTGCTTTTTTCATTCCTTTGATCATAAAGACGGGATAACACTAATAGCAAATCAAAAAATAAAGAAAGCTTACTAAACTCAAACGCCGAACAATCCAACGCAAATAAAAACTGACGACAGCTATCAAAAACAATTGGGTAGCGTTCCTGAAAAAATTCTAAATCCATAATTCGTAAGGTGATATCGATAAACGGCGTAATAAAACGATGTTGATAAATAATCGGAACAATTTCTTGATAAAATTCTTCGTCCGAAATTGTAAACGGCATATAAGAAAAGAATAATGTTTTCGTAGCCGTAATTGCCTCATTGTGAGAACTCAGCAAATGTTCCGAAATAAGTTCACTTTGATAGACCGATAAATTGCCGATAATTCCTTGAATTTCTGCGTTTTTCTCTGCACGAGTCGCCTTCATCACTTCGTTGATCCAACATTGAATTTCTTGATAAATCGAACTTTCTTCGTCAAAAACGAATGGATTTTCTTCTTGGGATAAAAAATAATTAGCTTTTCTCTGCGTTCGCTCTAACGCCACCAATACATAATGTTTAAATAAATGAAAATTAGTGATATTTTCATAAGAGCCTTTCAATTGAGCCAATAATTGGTTCACTGCGCGAAGATCTGTTTGATTATATACTTCTTCAGAATCTTTGTAAATTCGGTAATAGAGCATAGTAAAATATTGTCTAATCGCCATTTCATTGCCGCTAAGTTGTAAATTTTTGGATAACTTGATACCATATTGACCTAATTCTTTCCGGATATGGTCAACAATTTTGTATACAACCGTTCGACTCATCCCGTGCTTTTCACCATATTTTTTGATTGAGGTAAACTGATGAAAGAAAATCGTTTTTAATAGATTAAATTCTAACGAGTCTTTTAAATAATATTCTTCAATAATACTTGAAGAAATACGAAGGCTTTGAGATAACAAAATTTCATTATTTTTTTCACTGATTTCCATCTCATTAATCAGACCAAAGCGTTGCAAATCTGCATTGATTTCTGTTATGTTCCGTTCTAGCAAATAAGGAGAAATAGCTAATTGCTTACATAAACGATCTTTTCGTTCAGAAAATGAATATTGTTGCTCTAACTTTCTAATAATCGCTAATTTTAAATTTTCCCGATCATCTAATAACAAGAATTCCATTTAAACTCTCCTTGTTCCATACAAAAGTGAGCCTGACAGGAAGCTTAAAGTGGTGCCAAATTGAGAGGCCCCACTTGCCGCTCCTCCAGTAATTTCCACTGGGGCTATCGTATCTATTTTTTTCAACAACTCATCATTTAACAGCACCTTTTTATTTACTCGTTCCTGTTCAATTTTATTTTTCTTTTTCTCCTGTTTTGTTTGTTGCTCCTTGTCCTGTCTCGAGGCAATAATTGGTCTTTCTGGCCCAATCATTGCTTGACTATAAGGAAGTTCTGCAAGCATATTCCCCTCTGCAGCAAAATTAGTAGGGTTGACATACACCTTCGCAATAGAAAGGTATGACTCGTAACGGAAGGTTACAAAATAAAGGCCTACTTTTTGAGTATTTACATTATTTTCTATAATTACATTTTCTAAGTTTAAAGGGCGTCCCTCTTTATCTTTTAGAAAAACGACATTGTCTAATGGTGACCATGCTTGATTAACTCCTAAAAACGTGTCTTTTAATTTAAGTTCCGTTTGATTTTCTTTGACCGTAATGGTTGCTGTTTCAATTTTGCCATCCACTTCATAAGTCACGGTGTATTTGCCTGGTGTTGTCGCTTCGTTTGCATAGCTATTCACTGAAGCAATCAACATTCCTGAAGAAAGAAATAAGGCTGTGCCGATACTACCATAATAAATAGTTCGCTGGTTCATCTCGTTTATTATTCCTCCAAACTATTTCATAAAAATAACTATCTTAACAGAAAAACCTGCTAATAGGTGTTCTTAAAATAAAAGTCACTTGTAAAACTTCCTATTTTCCAAGGAAACAGCTACCCTCATTCATGCACTTATTCATCTTTTAAGCGTGGAACAAAAGTTACTTTAAACTTTTGCCCCACGCTCATTTAATTATTTTCGTTTCTTCTTGATGACTATACCACTAATAATCACAATAAGTAATACAACAAGTCCTAGCACACGATATAGACCATTAGTTTGTTCTCCCGTTTTGGGATAACGTCCTTGCTTGTCAGGTTTCACAATGTGTGTGACATACTGACTACGTTTTATCGTGGTTTGATTCGTTGAGGAACTAGTCTGGTTGTTCTCATTTTTATCTGGTAGTGGTGTAGGATTACGATCAATCACATGAACAGTTGCTACTGTCGTCAATTGACGAGGTGTTTCGTTTGAAAACATTGCGAAAAGTCGTGACTGCACAGCTGGTTTGGTTTCATTAACTGGCTCAGTGGTATAGGAAATCTGGTACTCTCCTGTTTTCTTTGTATCAACTTCCCCTTTTACTTGAACCTTATCAAAGGATATAGCATGACCGTCACGATCTGTTGCTGAAACGAAATTATCTTCAGGTTTCCACGAATCACCAACATAAATCGTTGTATCTTTAACCTCTAACTTAGATTGGTCGGGTTTGACGGTCACATGGGCTGTTTCTTCTTTACCTTCGTAACTGTATACGATTGGATAAACGCCTGCTTTGCTAGTATCAACTTGACCTGAAACAGTGATTTTTTCGAATGGGACATCTTGACCTGTTTTATCTGTTGCTGAAACAAAGTTCTCTTCTGCTTCCCATGAATCACCGACATAAATCGTTGAATCTTTGACTTGTAAGCGACTGTCATCACGAACATGAACGATTGCTTTCGCTTCTTTTGTGCCATTTTTATAGACAATTTCATAATCGCCTATTTTATCGACATTCACTGTTCCCTGAACGTCAATTTTTTCGAAGGGAATGTCTTGACCTGTTTTGTCTGTTGCGGAAACGAAATTATCTTCTGGTTTCCATTTATCGCCGATATAAATCGTTGAATCTTTGACCTCTAACTTAGACTGGTCGGCTTTGACGGTCACATTAGCTGTTTCTTCTTTACCTTCGTAACTGTATACGATTGGATAAACGCCTGCTTTGCTAGTATCAACTTGACCTGAAACAGTGATTTTTTCGAAGGGAACATCTTGACCTGTTTTATCTGTTGCTGAAACAAAGTTCTCTTCTGGTTTCCATGAATCGCCGACATAAATCGTTGTATCTTTGACTTGTAAACGACTGTGATCAATTGTTTTAGTTAATGGAATTTTTAGTTGATTGTCTCCTTTGACCAGCTTAATGGCTTTTCCTGTCAAATACTCTTCATCCACGGAATATTCCTGCGGTACATTCGTTACTCGCAAAGTATAATCACCTGTCATGATGGCATCAAAGGAGTATTGACCTTTTTCATCTGTTGTAAATTCGGTTGCTGTATGCGTGACATTATCAATTAGTTCAAAAGAAACCTTCGCAATTGCTTGGTTTTCATCCTCTATGTTATGCGTATAGAATGTGGCAGTTGCTAAATAAACAATGCCTTCCGCATCACCTTCTGAGAATTTCAATGTAATTGGCGCAGTGGTGACTTTTTTCTTGCTAGCAGACATCTGGTCCAATATTTCAGAGTCGATTGTTGTTTCTGTATAGATTTGGCCAGCGTTTGCAGAGACAGTATTGTATTCAATCGTAATGTTTTCTGTCAATGTATAGTCTTTAAAAATAATTTTCGCACCGTTTGTAGTCTTCTCTAATGAATAAGCATCTTCTGGCACGCCTTTCACGGTAATAGAATTCAAATCGATTTGAGCATTGGTTGTGCCTTTTGGTGTTAATTCAATCGTTGGATTTTTCACACGATGTGTTTTATTATCAATATTTTTTGTTGTTACTGTTGTTTTTGTTACATTTTTTAATGTTGGATTCGCCGCTTGTGTTGCACTCAAAATGTCTAACGCTTCATTTTGAACAGAAACCGAAGCAGACCCTTCATTATTATTCGATTGTGGTTCTTTAGCTGTCCCTGTTATATAAAGAGTTGGCACGTCGATCCAGCCATTGGCGTTTTTATACTCAATAATGTAACGTTTGTTGGTTTTTCCAAAATCAAACGTGTAACTATTGGTATTTTCGTCAAAAGTAATCGTTGGGTATCCAGGACTGTCTGGTGACATTGGTTTATCAAAATAATAGCCACGATCCCAGTATTGTGGATAAATTGAATCTACCTGATCGTTTGAAACATCATAAATGTCAAAAAGAACATCGGCGCCAGCTGGAATTTTTGTACGGACGCTTAGTGAGTCAAAAGAATCATTTCGTGCATTGACAAGGAATTGATTTTTACTACTTTGAAGTGTTCGTTCAGAACCACGCTTACTATTAGTAGTTACTGTCGTATCAACTGGAGTTAAACCTTCAGCACTCATTGTTATCGGTATCGTATCGACTGGGATACTTTTATCTTTTGGCAAACTATCTGGCACATAATTAAAACCAATTGGAATTTGGATTTCGTTGGTTATTGGCGTAGTGAACTTAATAACTGAACCATCTGACGTTGGCGTTACTGTATAATCCGTTCCTAACTTGTAATAAAAATAAATTTCTTTTGTAGCTCGCAATGAAAGATAATTAGGATGCTTTACTTTAATTTCTAAATTTTGAATCGGTGTCTCTTTGCTTCCCATAACTGAGACAGTTGTTCTTGATGAATAGGCACCATTTTGATCATAATTACCCCAAGCAGTTTCAGCATTCAAAGGATTAACAACACTAATGGGTTCAATATATTGATCGGATACTAATTGAATGGCTTTATTGGGACCAATTACAGGTGTACTTAATGATAGATTAATGTCCTTCTTGTCAAAATCCATTGTTAAATCAGAAATATTTATTCTTAAATAGCTATCTTTTGTGGCCGTTAAGATGAGCCTGCCACCTTCAGTTTTAATATCAAAATAGTCTTCCAATTTTACATTTTCATATAAAGGTCCATACGCCGTAAATTTAGGATTCTTAATTTCTTGACCGTTTGTACTCTCTAATACGATTTGTTGACCCACTTTTGTTTCTGTTAACGTGCCATAAATTGTTACATAATATTTCCCTTTGCTTTGAAAACTGATATAGGACATACTACGCATTTCACGATCAGCAATTACTTTACTTGTTTGACTCGTCTTAGCAGTAAAATCGGTTGTTTGTTTAGTTCCTGTCGTACTTTTCAAAGAAATTGACCCAATTTTTGTTGTTGGATACTGCTGCGAATATAAGTAGTTATAGTCCGAAGCACTCTCTAAATAAATTGTCCGATTAATCGATAAGGAATAGGCTTTTTGTTGATTCATGTTTGGAACAGTTACAGCAATCCGCCCTAGTGAATTATCGCTTAATGTATAATCTTTGCCAGGTGTTAACAGGGTTTGCGTTTCTGGTAAAATTTGACCATTAATGTCGACATCGTAACTGAAAACTTGAGGTTCCAAGTTATCTTGTTTTCCAAAGACAGCGCCTGGCGTCTCTGTTGTTAATAATTCTAATGTTTGATTGCCAGTTAACGTCCGGTCTAAATTATAAAAAATTTCGCCATCTAACCCTGTCGTTCTGGTTCGTTCGTTATATTGAATTGGTTCTACTTGTTCATATAAATCAAACGAGTAGGTTTTTTTATTTTTTCCTGGAGTTTCAATTTTGATTAATGGTTCCGCCTCTGTTGTTAGATAACTTTTTAGTTCTACTTTAAAGGAGGTATCCGAAACTCGCTGATTAAACGTAATACTTAATGTTTTGGTTGCCGCATCGACTGCCCAAGTTGCGCCAATGCCTGTCACTTCTCCGCTGACAGTTGAATAACCTAAATGTTCTGGTAATTGAACTGTATAAACTGATCCAGGTGCATAACCCGTGTTTCCAACAGCAAATTGGAACGTAGCGGTTACCGGTGTTGTATTTAATTCGCGGTGAACCTCTGTTTGGCTGTATTCTGTTCCACCAATCGGCGCAAGACTCATACTGTCAAGTAGTTCATCTGTAATTGGCGCTTGAACATCTGGTAGGGCTTTTTCATTAAGTGAGGTGTCCTTGCCCTCCGTTGTTTGTTGTTCAGATGGTGTAGCAGCATCACTGGAAGCTGTTGTGCTCGCCTCTGTGGTTTGCGATTCAGTTGTTGCAGTTGGTTGATTCATTTCTGAAGTAGTCGTTGTTGCTAAAGGTAAAGATGGTGTTGAGTTCGATAACTCTGCCTCTTTTTTTGCTGTATCAGTGGTCTCTGTTTGTGCTTCTGTCGTTGTTACAGCATAGGCATTTACGGCAAACCCGAAATTTTGTGCGAGAAGTATACTCAACATCACAAAAGAAAAAGTTTTTTTCTTCATACTAATCCCCTTTCAATAAAATTCATATAACCTAATAATAGCTTGTTAAAAATGAAACAATTGATTAATTTTTTTTGAATCTTCAAAAAAAAAAAACATCTTTTCATAAAAAAATACTTGGAAAATCAGCCACAATCACTGTTTTTCCAAGTATTTTTTTATTAATATTTGTAAATTATCGTTTCTTTTGACGAAAAACGACCACGAAATAAACTGCAATAAACAATAACACTAAGAGCGAGTTACTATTTTTAATAAAAGTTAAAAATTGACTTGTTTGCATTGAAATGCCTTTGCCGCCAGTCAATTCTAATAAAAATTGTGTCGTACCACCTTTGCCTACTACAGTGACTAACATAAGCGCCATCAAAATAAATTGATGGAATAAACTCCCTTTTGTTTGTGTTGTATATTTGATAAGGATGCGGCTATCTTTAGGTAAATCTGTCTCTTGATAATATCGCCTAGCTAAAAAGCTGTTCAATGTGCTTTTGAAAAAACTCAAGAGAAACAGGCCTAAAATAGTCCACGAGGTAAGAAGTAATATTCCCAAACTTCCTGCCAGACCAACCATTGGTATGTTGTTTGACCATTGTTTCGTTTTACTAGCTACAATCATTGCAAAAATCATCCCTAAAACATAAGGTAAATAGAGATAGATGCCCATATGAGCTCTGCCATAAACCCCTGCAACATAAATGGAGCCAAATAAAAATAAATAGTTCCCGACAATCCCGTTAATCAAGGTCGCAAGATTCATTTCTAATGATACTTTATACGCACCGCGTTTGCCATAATGACTAACGAAAAGGACAGCCACCACAAAGAAACAGCAGGCGCCAACAATCGCATAATCAAATTCCACCGCATTCGTTAATAAGCGACCACTTCTTAATAAAAGTAATAACACAAAAAAGATAACAAACAGAATTAATTCTTTTCGTGAAACTTCTGCTGATTCTTCTTCTAGCTCGTTTAATGAAACAGGATAGCTCTTGATTGCTACTAAAGCAACCAGAAAATAGAGCGCGTACACCAATAACGCCAGTCCAATCTCAGTCGCTTTAAAAAATAAAGCGCCAAATAAAACAGCGGTCAATAAGACTGTCGTTAAAAGATTGCTATGACTTATTTTTTGACCTTCTTCTTTTAAGAAAAAGCGAATTGATTGATTACTTGGTGGCAACAATGCCCCACTAAGTCCTAACAACATTCCTGAAATACTATAAAGCGGGAAAGAATAAGCGCCGGCGATCCCAATTAAGGAGCCTGCCAAGCCTAACAATAGAGAAATCTTTAGTAGACCTAGACTAGTTAAAGACAAATTAATTCCTCGAACCAGAAAAATGCCTGTCATACGCAATGTATAAAATAAGACAAATGGTAAAATTGTTAGAAGGTTGTGTCCATCACTCAATTGAATGTAAAGTAAATAAGGCACAACAATAATCGTATTACTTAGTAAACTTAATGCTGTATTACCAAGACTTTCAATTTTTTTATTCATTTTGACCTCTTCTTTTATCTTTCATTTTCTATTATTTTTAGGGTAGCATTGTTTACTTTTTTTGTCCATAAAATAACAGATGTAGCAATTTCCTAATGTTTATTTTCCACTGTTACGTATAATAGTTAATGACAACAGCTTGGACTTTCTCTGTTCCATCATTTATATACGTGTGTACTTGATTAGCATCAAAATACATAGCGGCGTCTTTTGGAAGAAGGTATCTCTGACCGCCCACTTCAATAGCTAATGCTCCTTGAATAACCATGACATATTCTGTCGAACGTTTTGAATGCCCAACAGCTTGATACTTTTTCCCTGGATCTAATTCAAACTGAAAGAGTTCAAAGTTTCTTTCCTGGTTGTCTGAGTAGTAATTAAAGACTCGATAGGAGTGATCTTCAGAATGTTGTGTTACCGTCTCAGTTTTTTTAACCACGGGATTTTCTTTAACATAGTCATCTTCTAATAAATACGTATATGGAACATTGAGTCCATTACTTATTTTCCAAATTGTATTTATGGTAGGATTGGTGGTTCCTTTTTCAATCTGCGAAAGCATCCCTTTACTCACTCCGGTTACCCCAGCTAGTTCATCTAACGTAAGTTTTTTTTCTTGTCTAATTTTTTTTAAATTATTGCCAATAATTGTATTAATCTCCAAAATAGTTGCTCCTTCTGTTTCTTTTTATTATCTAAAAGTTTAATATATTGAACAAAAGTATTCTTTATTGTATTATACAATATATATCTTAGTTGTTCAAAAGGAGTGGTTAATAATGAAAACGCTCATTCGCTCGTTGTGTCTCATTATCGAAGGTCTAGATTTTCAGACACACGTGTTTAAATTTTATACAGAAAGAAGGAAAAAAAGAGAATGAACCACCAATTAGATGCACCCACTGGCATTCGTGAAGCCTTGCCAACGGTTTTTGGCTATATTGGTATTGGCATTGCTTTTGGTATCGTAGGACAAGCAGCAGGTTTTTCCCCTCTTATTGTTAGTGCGATGTCGTTTTTTATTTTTGCAGGATCTGCTCAGTTTGTAACAGTTAGTATGTTGACTGGTGGCAGCCCTATTTTATCTATTGTGTTAGCGACTTTCTTAGTAAATGCGCGTATGATTCTTATGGGAATGACCATTGCGCCTTACTTTAAAGCCGAATCTCTCGGTAAAAATCTCTGGTTGGGAACCTTACTGACGGATGAAAGTTTTGCACTAGGAATGAATAAATTAAACCATACCAAAGGACGTTTAAGTTTTGAGTGGTTTAATGCTGCCAATTTGATTTCCTATGCGACTTGGGTTTTTTCGACGATCATCGGTGCCTATCTAGGGCGCTTTATTGCAAACCCTCAAGCATTAGGTCTTGAGTTTGCGGTCGTGGCTATGTTCATTGGTTTACTCTATCTGCAGATAATTAGTGATCGTTCCATGAAAATCGCTTTACAACTCATCATGGTCCTGATTACTTTTGGGTTGATGTCTATTGGTCTAATTTTTATTCCCAGTAATTTAATTGTCTTAGTTGTCACGTTAATCGGTTGTGGAATAGGAGTGATGATAAAACATGCCTTCTTCTGAGTATCTCTTTTTAACAATTTTAGGCTGTACCGTTGCAACCTGGCTTTCAAGAATACTGCCATTTTTACTTTTAAAAAAAATCAGTCTGCCACAGAAATTATTAGAATATCTAAGTTTTGTTCCCATTGTGATTATGTCCGCCTTATGGTTTAGTAGCTTATTTGAACAAAGAATAGGGCATTTACCAAGCCTCAATCTTCCTTATTTATTCGCTTCATTTCCTACCATTTTAGCCGCAATACTTACTAAAAACTTATTGCTTATTGTACTGGTAGGCATTGCTTCATTTGCACTAATCCAAAATTTTATCTAAAAAAACAGACAGGCACTACCAGATGGTAGTGCCTGTCTGTTTTTTTAGATGCCAGCTGCAGGGATCGAACCTGTGACCTACGCGTTACGAGTAAATAAAAAATAATTTCCTAATTATAAATACTTTTAAATCAATCTTTTTTTACAAATAATCCAATATTTACATCAGATAAAATACATTTTAGGCAGATTTTAGACATACATAAATAACTACTGTAACTACAATAAAACTATTCTTGAAGTTTCTATTACTATAGTAGTTTATATTTATCGGAAAATACTTTTATAATGTAATTACGGACAAAAATGTTCGATATAATACATTATGGGATCCTGTTACAACTAATTCAGACTGGAGACGAAGTTA
Organism: Enterococcus sp. DIV1537a; assembly: GCF_051712085.1. Taxonomy (NCBI): domain Bacteria; kingdom Bacillati; phylum Bacillota; class Bacilli; order Lactobacillales; family Enterococcaceae; genus Enterococcus; species Enterococcus sp. DIV1537a. The sequence continues at coordinate 2,089,526 of NZ_JBIOOE010000001.1, forward strand.
TTGTTTTAACTCTGTATAATTTAGGCAAGAATAATAAAGAAATTCGTAATCGAGTCATTGCCATTCATTCAAAAAAGGCTCGGTTGACAGTTATTGATGCAGAATTTTTGAACTTTCAGACTGAAAACCAGCAGTTTAATGAACTAGGGTTTCAATTATTCGTTGATCTTTTAGAGGAAATTCCACGAATAAAAAAGTTTGGAATAAAGAGCGGCAACTAGAAGGAATTCAGCGAGCAAAAGAAAAGAAAGTCTATAAAGGAAGACAAGCAAAGTATTCCGAAACAACTTCAAATCCAGAAAATCGAACAGTTTATTTTCAGATTAAGGATTTAATTTTAAAGGAGTTTCCAATCACGTCCATTCAAAATATGACTGGGGCAAACCGTATGACTATTTATAGAATAAAGAAAGACCTGGAAAGTTAAAATTCCAGGTTCTTTTTCCATTTTAAACTATTTGAATAATAAACTTAAACTATAAACCACCATTTAAAAAGGAAATTGACATCCTTTGAAACAAGCGCTCACCTTAAAATGTCAATTAAATCTTTTTTAGCTGCATCTGACGCAGGCATTACAGAGAAAACTAGACCAATAACTGAAGAGACGCCCACTGCTAGTATAATAGTAAATAAATCAACTGATACGTGGACCTTTATCAAAGATCCAATACCATAAGCAAAAATCATCCCTAATAAATAACCAATTATTCCTCCAGAAATAGTTAAAATTAAACCTTCTAAAAGGAATTGTAGCATAATAGATTTTCGAGTAGCTCCTAACGCTCTTCTTATACCAATTTCTTTTGTTCGCTCAGATACAGAGATGTACATCATATTCATGACCCCTACCCCCGCAATAAACAATGATATTCCTGCTACAGCTGTTATAAAATAAGTAATTGTACTGAGAATCTGACCAATTCCTTTCGTTAACATTGCTGTATCTAATACTTCATATTCACCCAGATGTCTCAAACTACCCTTATCTTTTAATTGTTTTATTACTTTAGAAGTCACCTTATCGGGTTTAACTCCTTCTTCTAAAGTTAATGTTAGAGAGGAGGTATTTTTATCTGATTTAAAATAATAGTGATACGTATCTTTTGGAATTTCAATATTTGTATTTGACAAGGAAAACAAATTATCTTGCTCTTCTCCAGGAAAAACCCCTACTACTCTAAATAATTCTTGCTCAATTTCAATTCCTTTACCCAATGCTCGTTCTGGTGTATTAAATAACTCTTTGGCTGTAACTGAATCAATTGTTGCTACTTTATTTAATAATTCACTATCTTGACCTGTTAAATTCCTGCCAATAGAAACTTTTTTTCCTTCAGAATCTATAAGTTTAATCTGTCTATTTTTTTTATTTCCTCTAATAGACAAATCTTTGTAGATTTGCTCTTCATCAATTTTAGAATAGTCAGCTTTTTTTACCCCTTCTACATTTCTTACTGTAGATAAGTCTACATCTTGAAAGAATTTTGTATTTGTATCATATAAGGACGTATCACTCGGTGTAAAATTTAATTGAATTTCCACATTCTTAGAATCACTCTTAGTAAGATTTTTTACGGTATCTTTCTCGAACCCTCTTCCAATAGCTAAAATTGTAATAACAGACGATATTCCTATAATAATTCCTATCATGGTTAATACACTACGTTTTCGATTATTTTTAATTGCTTTCCAAGCAGAACGCATGTTTACATAAAGATTCATTGCACCAACTCCTTATCTTCAATAATCGCACCGTCTCTAATAGTAATCAACCGGTGACAATAAGGAACAACTTCAGGGTTGTGCGTAACCATAATAAGCGTTACGTCATCTTCTTTATTTAAAGTAGTAAAAAGCTGCATAATCTCCTCTGAGGTGTGTGTATCTAAAGCACCTGTCGGTTCATCTGCTATAATAAACTTAGGGTGATTAATCAATGCTCGGGCAATGGCCACCCGCTGCTGTTGGCCACCAGACAACTGCTTTGGGTATTTATATTCTTTTCCTTTTAAACCAACTCTATCCAATACGGAAAAAACTTTTTCCTTCGTTTTAAAAGGAGACACCCCATTATAAAGAAGAGGTAGTTCTACATTTTCATAAACTGTGTTACTCTCAATCAAACTAAAGTTTTGGAAAATAAAACCTACTGTTTGATTTCTTATTTTAGAAAGAATGTCATCTGCTGTATTAACCAAAGATCTGCCTTCAAACAAGTATTCTCCCTCAAACTTACGATCGATAAATCCCAAAAGATTAATTAATGTCGATTTGCCAGATCCTGAAGGGCCCATGATCGCTATCATTTCCCCTTTTTTGATGGATAAATGAATATCTTTTAATACATGAAGTGACTCCTCTTCATTTGCATAGTATTTATTTATCTTATTGAGTTCAATCATTGTTTCACCGTCACTTTTTGACCATCTTTCAGACTAGTATCTGGTTTTTCAACAATTGAATCATTTTCTTTAAGTCCAGTCTTTACTACGTATTTATCATTATCTTCTTTTACTTCTATTTTCTGTTTAACGACTTTTCCATCTCTATAAATAAAAACGAATACCTCATTATTATTTTCTTTAACTGTATTCTTTTTAGCCAACTCTAAATTATTCATTGGAACACTGATTTGGACATTATAACCATAATGAATAGGTTCTTTAGGGCTAATTATAAAGGAGAATGTTGAAATTGTACTATTTTTAGTTGATGATGTATTTTGTGGACTGACAGCCATCTCTTCAGGCAGTGCATTTATTTCAGTAATTATTCCGTCTGTTGCTTTTTCTTCATTGATTTGACTAATCGTTACAGGTTGACCCACTTTTACTTTATTATAATCATATTCTGTGACAGAACCTTTTATAACTGTCTCTGGACTCACAATAGTCGCATATGGTACTGTTGCGTCTACTTTCCCTTTATCGTTAATATAGACAATTCCTTTGAATGGTGCTGTTACGGTAGTGGTGATTTTCTTTTTTGTTTGTTCAATAGTATTATTGGCACTGGATAAATCAACATTCGCCGCATCTAACGCTTGTTTTGCTTGTAAAACCGCCTCTTTTTGTGCATCTAACGATTGTTGTATGGTTTCAATTTTACTATCAGCTTCAGCTTTTTCGGATTTTTTCATTTCATCATCCATTTTTTTATTTACAATGGTGGTTTGTTCATTTTTAGCAACAGTTAAGCGATTTTCTAATTCTTGTTGTTTTTGTGTTGCATTATCTAAATTTATTTGAGCATTTGTAACTGCCAGATTCAACTTTTCTAAAGATTGGGTTTGTTCTTCCGCTTGATCTTCAACAGTTGTATTTTGATAAGTAGCAACTACATCATTTTCATTGATTTCTTGACCATTTTTCACGGAAATAGTATTAATTTTCCCAAGGGATTGATCAAAATTTAAATAACTAGTTGCTTTAGGTTGAACAATTCCTTTTAAAACCAAGGGACCACTCTTTTTTACCCTGATAATTTGATAGGGCTTTTCTTCTTTTGGTTCAGTGACGTTCAACTTATAAATAAGGGTCGCGCTGATTAATAGTACTCCAACAAGACAGCCTATGATCGTTAAAGAAACTTGTTGTTTTTTAGTTAACTTTTTCAATATCATTCTCCCCTGTATTTACTTTGAATAAGTAGACTAAAACCATAATTACTGGTAATTTGAACACTAACATGAAAATAATAGTTGTAATTCCGATAATTAGTCCCATAGATTGCATTTCTGAAGTATTTGTAAAACTAGGCGTTGTTAACAAAGAAAATATAATGGACACGACAGTCCATCCCAAATTTAAATAATAAGGATATTTTAGTGGAATTTGATTCTTTTTTATCTTCCTGTGTGAAATAAAAAAGAAAATCACAAAAGTAATTGAAAAAAGAACATTTAAAACTGTAAACACTTTTACTGGCATACTGCTTAATTGATTATAAATGCTCATCCCCTCTGATCCAAAATCTGTGTATAGTGTTTTATCTGGATTTAATGCAGCAGGTAGCCCAATAATTGAAAAAATTGTTCCAACTGAAGTCAATACTAGAGCAATTAAATTCCATACTTTAATTTTTTTTACTTGTTTTTTATAATTGTCCATTAACTTTAAATCCTTTCTTGTCATCACTTAAAAAATCTAATTTTTAAAAATCTAGAGCGTGTTTGAAAACTATCAGTCGTTCATGTTAATCTCTATTCAGAGGTGCCTTAAAATGAGAAAAAAACGTGAATTTTCTGATGTACAATGGCTTCAAATTAAAGGATTATTTCCACCTTATAGAACTGGACGACCCCAAAAAGATCATCGGTTAATGTTTGAAGCAATCCTATGGATTGCACGGAATGGCGTACCATGGAGAGCTCTACCAGCATATAATGGACCGTTTGAAACCGTCTATTCTCGTTCTAAAAACTGGCAAAAATCAGGACTATTGGAGCAGTTATTTCTTAAATAATCAAAAGATCCGAATACAGAAAATTTTAGTATTGATTAAACTTCTATAAAAGTCCATCAGCATAGAGTTGGTGCAAAAAAAGGCTGAAAATTCAGAAGTGAATCAGTACATTGGTTTAAGTAGAGACGGGAAAATAACAAAATCCATGCAATTGTTGATGGATTGGAGAATCTGGTATCCTTTCAACTCTCTTCAGGAAATATTTATGATGGTAGTTATGCCATACACACGCTATCTAATATCAATATCAACGGCTACAATATTCTAGCAAATAAAGCCTATAATTTCTTCTGCAATTCGTGAGTTTATCAACCGCGAAGGAGCGACTTACACCATTTCCCCAAAGTCTAATGCAAAAGAAAAATGGACTGTCGATTGGAACATTTATAAAGAACGACACTTAATAGAATGTTTCTTTTGTAAAATCAAGCAATTCCACAGAATTGCCACAAGATACGAAAAATTAATGGAATCTTTCATAGGATTTATTTATCTTGTCACTATATTTATTCTAACAAAATAAGTTTCAAACACGCCCTAAACTAAATTAGATTTTTTCAAAATATGTTAAGATTGTAAATTTATAATCAATTGAATCTTTTATTAGAAATTTATTTTACTTTTTAATAAGTTTAAGTCTCTTTATAAAGTTTCATTTGTCATCCCTCTAAGTCTACCTGTTTGCCTGCATGATTGGCTTCATAAACAACAATTCATTTTTTGATTACTTGATTAAATGAACTTTTTTGTCAAGATTACTTCAGTACTACCTTCCTTAACAACTAAATTGTATAATGTTATTTAAATAATTCTTCATATTTCATTGAAATATCTACCTCGACTAAGTTGTAGTAAACTTTTAGTATCGGGCTCCTTACACCATAGGACTGATTTGTTTAACACACTAACATACGACGTTGCGGACTTAATGGCAGGGTTCATGTTTTCAATATATGTTATGCATTCATCTTATAACTAAATTCAATAATCAAGACTATCTATAAAATATAGTAGGTAGTTTCAAAAAACATAAAAATTTTTAAAATTATAATTGTATAGCTTTTTTAATTCCTTGTTTCGCAATAGCTGCTTTTACAGCAGCGAATACACCAGCTAAACCAGCGGTTGCCCCACCAATAATCGAAATTATAGATCCAACTGTCAATCCTGCGTTAATTAAACCCACAATTTTTTCAGCTACTCCCTGCGCAATACCATATGCTACTAAGTCATATACCATGAATATTCCTCCTTGTTTATACATGTACCCTGCTATTAAATCCGCAACTAGTTATTACAATAAAGCTATTAACGAAAAAGAAATAATTAATATTACTTTACTCTTCAAGGACACGCTAGATATCCGGCTAAACAATTTGAAATTAGTAAGGCCAATCACTATTATCAAGAATAGTGTAACAGCCCAACTAGAAATCTGATACTTACCAACTATTAATATCAAGTTACTCACAGTGAGAACAATTAACTTGATAGAATAGTCAACAAAAAAAATTCTTTTGAATAAAATTAATGCTCCTTCTTGAAAGATTTTTTTATATAAGTATTTTAATATAATATATTCTAATAAAATTATTACAATTAAAGAAACCATAGAGAATATGGCACCTAATATTATTACTCCTGTTAGTTGTTGTTGGTCGATTGACACCGCTTCTAAAGTATTTTCTGGAAGTTCAATTAACTTCAATATAAGTGTCAACCCGTATATAAATAAGCTAATATAAAAAAATGTTTTAAATAAATTTTTTTCTATCTTTTGCAACGTTTCTCCTCCTAAACAAAATTAAAATAAATTAATGAAGATTCTATAATCGAACTCAGCAGCAATAAAAATATGACAAATATGAAACTAACTGTAATTTTTTTCCCCTTATCATTATAAACATAATTTGATTTGTCTTTTAAATAAGCCATTAAAATATCTGATATATAATATGAAATTGCTAAAGAAATGATTATTGCAGGTAATTCTAAAATGGAATGAGGATATTTAGTAAGGGTATTCTGAATTCCATTTTGAATGGTGTTTATGGTAGCCGAATAACTAAAAATGTATAAATTCACAAAAGTTAACAGTGTTGCTCCGCTATAAAACGTTATGCTTAAAACAATTGTAATTATACTAATCCGAAGGTTATTCATAAATATCTCATATATATTATCCAAAAAATTATAACTAGTTATAATTTGAACTATATTCTCTGAAGAAGATTGTGTTTGAAAAAGCAATCCTAACATGATACCTGAAATAATACCTATAGATGATACAAAAACTGCATATGCAATTTTGTTAGACGGAATAAAATACTTTTCAATGTGATTCAAAATGTATTTCACCGTCCTTAACTATTAATTCTTCGTTAGATAGTTCGTGAAGTATTCTTGTATGTGAAATTAAAAATATAAAATGATTATTTGACAAATCTGTAAGTTTTCTTTTTACAACTTCCATTGCATATTTATCAATATGCTCAAAAGCCTCGTCAAACAATATAATTTCACTATTAGTTATAATTGTAGCAACAAAAGCTAATTTTTGTTTATTTCCTTGAGAAAGATCTTTTATTAATTTATAATTGTAATCTATTAATTCTAGTTCGGATAATAAATTTGTTATCATCAATTCCGTAACTTTTACATTGAAAAGTAATGATATATAAATTAAATACTCTTTGACCTTTAAAAATTCATAACCCACAAATTCATCATTTATACAAACTATTTTGTCTGACCTTTTTTTAATAATAGTATTATCTATATCTACTTTGTGTACCTCAACATCGATATCTCCTAGTAAACTTTTAAATAATGTTGACTTCCCTGAGCCGTTTCTTCCACTTACAAAATAAAGGCCATGTTTATTTAATTTAATGTCTACTTTTTTTAATATTATATTTTTTTTATCATAGCTGCTGTTTCTAATTTCTATCTGTAAAAGACTCATAGTATCTCCCCATTATAAATTCATTAATTGTAAACAAGCCCCTAGAACAATCAAAAATAAAACCATAACAAATATATAGCTCAACCATTTATATTTAGACTCACTTGTTTTGTTGTACATTGTCCTAAATTTCAGTATCAAATGTATTGAATATCCTATAACGATAATATCAAACAAATAATTAAATGTGGTCATATAGTTTCCTCCTCATTTTCAAGTTAATAGTTAGCAAACACATTTTAAAACATGTAAGAACAATTAGTAGTAGAGCAGTAAATAAATAAAAGTAATCTAAATAAATTGAATTTCCTGTTCTAATAATTTGATCAACAATTGCTCCGCATAGAACTAATACCATAATGATTAGAGCATCAAAATTAACGCTGTATTTTATTTCACCAACTATAGATACTGTTTTCCAAGTAACTATTACTAATTTTTCATCTAAGACTGGCAAAAACACTCCCAGAAATACACAAATTGCTAAAAAAACTGAATCTTTTAAAGTTATATTATTAAAACTAAAATAATACGAAAAAAATATAGTACTCATATATAAGCTTTTAGCATATAATAAAAGTTTGATTTTCCATGTGAAAATCTTCAAGTTATTTTTTTGTATTTTTTCAAACGAAATCCTTTCCCTCTCGTTAACAAAAAAGTGAAAAAAATAAGCATATTGATTTAAAAATTGTTTAGTACTCAATATAGCAAATGAACAAGCAATCATGGGGAATACAGCTTGCTTTTCTGAGTAATTCCATAATGTCAAGATAAGTATTATTACTAATAAGTCCAATGGAAAGAAAATCATTAATTTTTTTGTTGCAGGCAGGGTTTTTACGTAATTAATAAAGGATGTATATCCTCTATCTAGACCAAAATGAAATTTTTTTGTAATAGATAGACTTTGTCTTGAGCATAAAATATCTATTACGAATATTAAAACAGCCGAAATAATTACTATGCCTGTAAAAACCGGTAAAAAAGCTTCAGCATTCACATTAAGATACAACAAATATTTATTCATGTTAACTGCATCGGGAATATTCAACATATGATTTTTAATGAATATACTCAAGCTTACAATAGTAATACATAAAATAAGATATATATGCTCTTGTTTACCTTCCATCATAAAATAAATAGAAATGACTATTGATAACAGCATAAACAGATCGCTAATTGACATGAATATAATCGTCCTAGATAAAAAAAACACAATGGTTAATAAAAAAAATAATATGTCTAAAACGGTTACTACCGATAAAATTTTATATATATTACTAGAAGTAGCTCTTTGAATTTTCAAACTATAAAAACTTTCAGGATGAGAAAATTTAAATACAGAAATTTTATTTCCAGTAATGAAAATTTTCCAAAAGACAACTATTACTAATGGATATAATAATTCATTTGTTGAAAGTATTAATAAAAAAATAAACGGAGCAATTGACATGCATAAAAAGAAAAAACTTATTACAAGTGATAACAGTTTAATTTTTTTATCCCCCAAATAGATTAATAATCCCGGTAAAATTTTGTTATAGTAACACTCTATCTTTCTCCTGTAGCAATTCAATAAGTAAAAGAAACTAAGTAACAATTTTTTTAAATAAAAGTAATATGTGTGATTATCAATGACAAACATCCTCCTATTCATGTTATGGCATCTTCCAAGCAATATTTCCTTAAAGTGAAATAGCTATTAATTTATTGACCGTAGAAACAGCTATGAAGAACTCATTTATTTTAGGTCTGTAAGGTGCTGTGTTCTAGAAAATTTTAAATACTCTATTTGTTCGCCGTTAAAATTAAATAGTCTAACTTACATTTAAAAAAGCTAAATTCAAGCTGTCTAAAAACAACGTCAATTTTCACACTGGGAGTCCTTAGAAGTGCCTGTAACAGACTTAATCTATGTTCGTGTGGGTGGCAAATGGTATTACATCTGTTTTATCTTAGATTTATTCAATCGTGAAATTATTGGCTATTCATGTGGCCGAAATAAATACGCAGAACTTGTTAAAAAGACTCTAAGTCGAACTTCTTCTCGCTTAATAGAAGTCCATTATTTCCATAGAGATCGAGGGAAAGAGCTTGATAATCAGGCCATTAAAGTCGTGCTAGATAAGTTTCAAATTGAGCGTTCTTTAATTCGGAAAGGAAATCCCTATGACACTGCGGTGGCAGAATCGACCTATAAATCAAGCAAAGTTAAATTTATTTATCCTAGCACATTTGCAACCTTAGAGGAACCAGACAGCCATTTTGTTGATTACGTTCATTGGCAGAACTATCTGAAACTCCATGGTTCGTGGGGATATGAGACACCCATTGCCTATCGCTACGCTAGGTCTCCTTGATAATGAGCTTGGAGCTGATACAAACGAGGGACCTCAACTAGTACCTTCGCCGCCTGAAAGGGTAATCGGAATAGGGGATCGGCACAATCGTTTACACCTTATAATTTTTGTCACAAAAAGGGGAACCAATTCACATCCAATTATACATGTATATTCACCTTACATAACGTTCTTGAGTAACTATTTTACAAATAGAATTATTTAGTCATAGTAACATATCTTTTTTTCTTATATTATACTCAAATGGTTCAATGGGATAATCTAATATTTCTCTAACAGTTACAGTCTCGTATCCCTCATTAATATACATCAGGCAATGCTTCCGCGGTAGCGGCTTGAATATCGTGCATAAGAACAATCGCTCCTGAATGAATCCCATTCTTTATCTCTTCAATAATAGTGTTAAACGCAACTGAAAAATGGGCCAAAAATTTATTTTAACCATTTCTTTGTATCTTCTACACGAAAAGATGGGCCCAACGGTCCCACCATGGCTGCTGTAAGCATTGGATCTTTAAAAGTTTCTTCCCAGTGATCGAATGACAGGTTCGTTGTAATGAGCATAGAACCGGCAGTTGTTCTATTGGAAAGAAGATTAAACAGTATTTCACTGTCAACTTGATCAAATGAAACATAGCCTAATTCATCTAAGATAACTAAATCATATTTGCCAAACCGGCGTTTATAAAAGTTTAGTTGGTGGGCACTCATTGATTCTTTTAGTTCGATTACTAGATTAGGAATGTAGGTAAACAAAACACTTTCCGCTGATAGTCAGGCTTCCATTCCAAGCACAGTTGCTAAATGTGTTTTGCCAACACCTGGATTCCCCATTAGAATAAGATTTTCTTTTTGCTCGATAAATCGTAATGTCTTCAGTTCTTTTATTTGCTTCTTTAACTTTGTTTCTAAATGACTATCCATATAATCATCAAACGTTACTTTACATGGTAATTTTGACTGACGTATCAATGTTTAGATTCTATTATTTTTTTGTTGTTCAATCTCTACTGTTAGTATCTGTGTAATGAATTCTTCATAACTTTGATCAAGATCAATAGCTTGTTGGATCAGAGTCGAATATTTTTTTAATAGGGTAGTTTTAGTTGTTTAGCGTATGCTTCAATCATTTATTTGTCACCTTTCTCACTCGATGGATCACATTATATTCTTGTAATTGATTTCGCGCTTCATTTACTGCACGAACCGGTGGCGCTTTAAAAACCTTTTGATCTTTTATCGCTTCTTCTTCCAACTGGATAATGAGTTGATCGATATAATCGCCCAAGTGTTGCTCAACAAATTGAAGAAACCTGCGTGGTATCTTTTGGTAATACTGGAGAAAACAGCGGCGAAGATTGGGTGTTTTCTTTAATACAAGTGAATGTTCCAGCGACTTAGTTTTTCGTAAAAAAGTGGTTAAATAGTGTCGAATGTCGACGGAATATTGCTTTTCACCTTTCTGAATTGGATGTGTAGCGATAACTTGACTGGAACCCACTGTTTCTAATTCATTTAGATAACGTTTTACAGTGACTTTTTGGCCAACTAAATAATCTGGTACAGAGTAAGAATTTCCCCATACGTGAACAAAACTGTACTTATCTACAGTTTGTTTTGTTGTTACACCATAATCATAAACACCTCTCAATTCTTGCAGCTACGCTTGTTATGTAGAAATTGTTGAGGTTAAATTCAAGTCAACGATTGCCAGGTCTAAATGCTTTTGAGCGTGTTCAATGGATTCAAATTCATGTTGTTTGATGAATGGCTTTTCTTCGTAGAACCTGTACACTTTTTTTCTACATGTCCTTTTTCATGGCCGCTAAAAGCATTAGTTACCACTAGTTCAAAACGATAGTAGAGCGCTAATTTCACTAATGTGTCATTGAGTTCTTTTTCATGTGGACCGACAAAACGTTTGACCACATTTCGCATATTGTCGTAAACAACTGTTGAGTAGCCGATTCATAAAGTTTCCCCCAGCGATAACCAGAAGCAGGACAAGAACATACAGCGAGAGTTAACGTTCGTTTTTGTTGATTTATCAAGCATTTTACTTCTCAAAAATCAAATTCTTTCCTGTAACCTAAAGGATACAATTGTTTGATATACGCTTCTTTTTTTGCTTGAATTTTTTATCGACCGTCGTCAATTGTTGTTTATGAGGGACCAACTGTTTTGCTTTTAATTGATCAAAGGCAAGTATTTCTTCGACCCGTTGGTCGATTTCATGTGTATATTTTCTTGGCTTTCTATTGCCCGTTGCGCTACTTGATATTGCTCCCACGGTTTTCCGATTTAGACCTAATTCTTTCGCTACAGATCGTTTAGAACGTCCACATTCTAGTAAACGTATGATGGTTAATTTATCCATAAATTTTATCACTCTGGGATCTCCAATAAGTAAGCTGATTCTTTACTTATTGTGAGTTAATAGTTATACCTTTTTAAATTAGCATAAACACCTGTCCTTCCAATATATCTTCTAAAATTTCTAATAACATTTCTTCAGACTTTTTTATCTCTTATAAGAGACATTATTCTAATGTAAACTAAAAGATTTCCATAATATATTCTTTTGTTAGACGCTCTTGATTTAACAAAGATCCAATCAAAAAAGTGGGCCAATAATCAAATTTTTTCTGACTATTGGCCCGCTCTCAATTTTGTTTACATATTGTAACTTCTTATACTAAAGACCTAACGATTAGGATTTTCTATGTTTCCCTTTCTTTTTGAACGGAAACATCCATACACCAATCCCTAGGATTGCCGATCCTAAAGCCGCCAACAATGGACTGTTTTTCGTTCCAGTATGAGGTAAAGCATTCTCTTCTGATCCTTTCTCTTCAGATTTAGATTGACCTTCTTGGTCTTTCTTATTCTGAGGTTGCTCATTTTCTTTGGTTTCTTTTGAAGGAACTTCTTTATCTTTCGTTTACACATCCTTCACTGTTTGTACTTTATCTGTAAACTTACCTGTCGCTGAACCTTCCACTTTACTAAATGTGTATCCTGGGAATTTTTTTCGTTCTGCGGTATACTCTTCCCCTATATTTCCTGACAACGATACAGGATCAGAAAGGTTCTTTCTTGTGCGTTTGTCTTCATAGTAAACAACTACCTGATTTCCCTCTACTGGGCCTTCTGGTTTTCTTGTTTCCCATACGTACGTTCCTGGATGTGTTCCATCATACTGCATTAACCCCTTGTTTCAGACCCCTATCGTTCCTCCCTGAAGCATCCAATTTCCTGTATACGTATCATCTTTTGGTGGGGCTGATAGCACAGCTTCGTTGAGCCTTGCATCTACTCCTAATGACAGCTCTTTTAAAGGCACATGATCCAGTAGAGAAAAAGTGTTTGCTTTTCGCATATCTATACCTCTTAAATCTAATTTCGTTAAAGCCAGATTAAAATCAAACATATGACTCAGATCTGTAGAATTAGACACATCTATTTTTTCTAAGCCCACATATTCAGTTACTCTTTCTAGGTCATAGAACAGCCCCGTTGCAATTGCAGGGGTCTCCACAGCTCCTTCCACTACGACTTTTGTAATTGAATCCTTATAAGAAGACCAAGCCTTACCAGCTGAACCAAGCAAACCCGAATGTATATGCAATGTTCCTTCTGAATCAATTATCCAGTTAGCTGTCCCGTTGGTACCTGAGGCAGTCTGGCCTGATGGTACTCCAGCTGGTGGAGCATCCAATTCATTAGTTACTACTGAATCCGTTGAACCTTCTGTCATTGTAGAAATACTTTGATCCGTAGCAACCGCTCCTTGATCTGCAGATTCCACAACACTATTTGGTTGACTTTCCACTAATTTTGTCCCTAAATCCGCACTAGGTACAGTTCCCTCCGGAATCTGAGAAGTAGTGGTTGGCAATCCATCAGAAGGAAGACTAGTAACTGTTTTATTCTCCCCGTCTTTTTCTATAATTTGTGCATGAACACTTATCCCCTCACTTAGAAATGGTAACATCAACAATAATGTTCCGAAAGTTGTAATATGTTTGTTTTTCATTGACTTTCACCTCTAAATTTTATGATTAAAGCAATTGTACTATTCTACCCCCCCTACACGTTCCTAGGGAACATCAAAAGGGGTGGAAATCTACACTTTCTTATGTTGACATTTTCACCAACATCTTTTTTTGATGTACAAAAAAAGGCACCTCAAAATCCTGTAGAATTAAAGTCGTTGAGCTGCCCCCATTCTAAAGAGTAATCAAGATATCCTATACTGATCCCATCAAAGAAACCCTAGATAGTCTAAACCTAAATATTACTTTTGAAAAACATTATTTTCGAAAAGAAAAAATAAACGGACAGTTTTGTAAAATTTATACAGGAAAATTAACTTACTCCCCAAATTCCTGTAAACATTGTAAAAGTCATTACACTATTATTTATTCGTTGGGGAATGACAACCGTTCGGTTGTTACTAAATGAAGTCGCAGAATTCAAAACGTATCTAGAATTGAAAAACAACGGTTTAAATGTCATGTATGTCAACGGACTTTTGTTGCGGATACAAGTTGTTTCATTAGTCAATCTGTCAAATGGGCCATTACTACTTTTTGAAATTTCAGCTTGGCTTATTACCACTGGACTAACTTATATAAATGTAATACTATTAAACAAAGTATAGAACCATATATATCAAGATTAATACTCTTGTTTCAATGAATTATAGGTCATCTCTGCTACCGTATTATCTTTTACTTTGGCTAATAATAGTACTTTTGTTTTCGTTCCGTTCTGCTCACAATCAAGCAAGACTGCGTATTCCTTTTTATCATTTTGATATATTGAACTTACCTCACCTTTACTTTCCAATTTTGCGCCAGTTTTCACATCAATACCATTTTTCTTTATACATTCAGCAGTCATTAATTTCTTTAATTTTTCGTTACGATCGTTAATACTAGAAAAATTAGCATAAGCATTTCCAAAGTCCTCCACCAACTGGTAAGTGCCAGATACTTTTTCTTCCGCTAATTTATCCTTACTCTGCATGGACTTAGTACTACTTTTTTCAGTCACTTCACTTTTTTTCGTAGAATTTATATCATCAACTGGTTTCATAGTCACCGTTTCAGTTGTTGACGAAGCCAACGTTTCATGCCCTCTAGTAGACCCTCCACAAGCAGTAAATACTAATCCAACACCTAATAATAAACCTACTATATTTAACTTTTTCATTTTCTACCTACTTTCTTTGAAATGCGTTGCACTTCTTTAATATACACAATCTTTGAAAACATTCCTTCAGATTCTTACTCAAAAACGTTCACAATTCCTCCTACTTCCTCACTATGCTGGTCACATATGGAAAATCTAATCCCCAAGTCCGAGAATATTTAGCAACAATTTGACCTTGCTCGGCGTTTTGTTCGTAGCTAGTAAATTTATTTTCACCTTCAACGCTAGCAACAATAGCAGTATGACCATAAATACTAGTAGCCACACCACCTTGACCAAAATTAATGACATCTCCTGCTTTAATATCTGAATAATTTGGATTCTTTATAACTGTCCAACCAATTGAACTCCAAGGATAATCATTACCAATCTCACTCGCAAACATATGTCCCGTACCCATCATTTGAAAACCTCCTTGTTTTTCAACATAATACGCCGTGCCTCCATAACATTGACCACCATTAATCGTTTGTCCTAAAACTTTTTCTAAAACATCAATTTTTCCGCCACCAATATGAGCTGAACCGTTTCCCGTCGAACCAGTTGAAAGTCGCTTATACCAATTGTTAGCACTAGTCTTTCTTTTCACTTGTTCTAAAGGATCATCTTTTGTTCCAGCTCGTTCCCACAGTTTTAAAATATCAACTGCAAGTGTATTCACATCTTTTGATTTAGACATTCTTTTAAGTAAGTCACTATCAGAACCATCCTTATTCCACGCAAAATCCATTTGTAAAGCTACTGATTCCCATTCCTTTTTTTGACTTTTTGCAAAATTTAATAAATTAACTCTTCGTCCTGAATCCCATTGTCCTAATCCAATTCCATAACCGCCTAAACTAGCGTTATAAGCAATAGAAGGATTAAAAGCCAAATCACTTTGAATTCTAGCAGGATTTAATCCACTCTCATGTTCCATATTGCCAATCCAAGCGGAAGCAAACTGCAACGTTCCACCGCGTGACGTCACGTAGTTAGAAACTTCTAATGCTACTTTTTCCTGTGGTGTAGCAGGCTGAAACTTGGAAGAATCTCCGCTTTCACTAGAAGAAAATACACCTAAAAATAATAAAAAAGGAAGAATAAAGACAAAGCAACTAGCAATTAAAACCTTATTTGATTTCTTCATGGTCTCTCCTTTCAAAAAAAAGAAGACTGATAAACATTTCATCAGCCCTCTACAACATCAAAATTATATTCTTCCGTGTTCACACTACCAAAAAATTGTTCCTCTGTTTGTTCTAAATTATTGAAGTTTTCTTCTGTTTGGTAAAATGAATAAACGTTATTTAATGAATCATTATTGTTTGTGATTAATTCGCTATCCTCTCCATCATCAAAAAATGCACGTTCTTCACGAGCAAATGCCAACTCATCAAAATTATCTACTTTAACATTTACATTGTCTGCTATTTCTTGTTCATCAAGTTCTTGAATTGGCATATCTCTATCATTTTCATTCGATTCTATAGTTGCCTCTACATTATCAAGTTCATTTTCAATAATTGGCTCTAATTCAATGTTACTTTCGTCAACTAAAGAAGTATCAAAATCAGATACATTTTCATCTAAAACAGGAACATCAATTTCTTCTAAAGAATTGTCTACTTCATCATCTGTTAAATCTTCAAAATTATCCACTTCATCAGTCAAAGCTTTATCTTCTATTTCTTCTAATTCCTCACTATTAACAGTTCTTGGCTCTTCTACTTCCACAATTCCTTCTTCAGGCAATAAATCGTCTTTAAATGGTTGTTGTTCTTCTTGAGCGGGACGATTCAATAATGAATTCACTCCTGTTCTTACACCGGAAAATTGACCATGATCATCCATGAAATGATCTTTTGCTAAGTTTAATGCTTTATCATTTTTTGGCATTAAATGACTAGCACCGTCAGCAGCCAACGCTAAATTTCCAGTTGAAATACCGATACCTGTCTTTACTGCACCAACACCAATCTCACCTGTACGTTCAACCGTTTCTTTTGTCTTTTCATTCATTTTCGCTTCAAAAGAAGGCTGTTGAACTTGACCATCAGAAAAGAATGACAATATTGTATATCTGCTTTTCCAAATTTTTCGATACAAAACAATTTTTACTAGTGCACTAACAATTAATGTGCCTAAAAGAAAAACACCACCAGACAAAACCATTAATAAGCTACCACTTACCTTATCCATCAATCCTAAAAATGCTTGGTCAATTATCTTATTAATCCAAAACAGCACAGACAAAAAGAGTCCGAAAACTACAGGTAAAAATAAAATGCCAATTAATCCCTTAAAAAATTTAAACATCATCATTTGACAACGAGGGAAGAAAGATACTAACGCAATAATTGGAAAAACAAGAATGAGTAAATCAACAATGATTTGAATAATATTTAGCATAATATTAATATATGTGACAGGCACTGCTAATACTGCCAAATTCACCAATCCAACACCTACACTAAAAGCTTTTTCCATTGTTTTCACGCCATTTTGAGCAAAATATGGATTATCTTTTTCATGTTCACTAATGTATGTTTCTCTAGCCTCTTCAAACTCTTTTTTCTCTTTTTTAGATAATTTAGGCTTCTCTAGTAGTTTACTTTCATCTAATTTCTTACCATTCTCCATTTTCCCATCAAGTGAACCACTATTTACAAAATTAAATGTTTGTTTTACTGTGGCATCAAAAATTGGACTTTGATATATTTCTCCCTCTTTTGATCCTTCTGTTCCTAAATTGGCACTTGCAGTAAACGTACTTTGTACTCCTTTTGCAAATGCGTTTGTTGATTGAATCAAAAACGTTGAACCACTTGTTGTACCTGTTGATGTTGTTACAGAACCAAACCAAAAACCAAACAAAGCAACAACCGCTAAATAATGAAGGAATACTTTTGAAAAACTTCTACGACTAGAAAAGAAATGGTAAAGAAGATAATACGCACTTACAAGAATCGCTAACGCAAGTAAGGAACCATCTGCAAATCCCTTACCACCAAAACCAGTTAGAACATCTTTTGACATATTCAATACCGTTTCTTGTTTTCCTTCAAAGAAACTAGATTGATTTAAGACGTTCTCACAAAAAAGAAAAAAAGAAACAGATATTCGTAAAATAAAGAATGGTATATCTACAAAAAACCAGTTCACTACTTGCCACCCTTTATCTAACAAACCACCATCAACCGTATACGCATTATAACTGTCAATTAGATACTGCATATTCTCACTTCCTTCCTATGCAACAAAGCGGTTCTCCATTTTAGAAGCTTCTGTATCATCAACAGTTTTAAATAGTTCTAGCCATTCTTCAAAAATAACATGAACAACAATTCGATTGGTTTGACCAAACATGTCTTTCATTAAACATTGGCCTTGCACCATATTAGATACCCACTTCATATTAATTTCATTCGACGGAAGATTAAGATACTTCAAAACACCTTCTCGATTTTGAACTTCATCAAAGCAAATCACTGTACCAAAACCAGTACCATCTTCACTATCATCTAAATCATTTGTTGATTGTGTGATCAATACTAAGAAATTATTAAACGAACGACCAATACGTTTCATTGATTTCAAAATCGCTTTACCTTCTGGTGAAGATTCGAAAATCCAAGATTCATCAAAGAATGTTACTGTTTCTTCTTTTGGATTTCTTGAACCAAATTTTGAACAAAATGTCCCCAAAGCAAACATCAATGTAACTGAAGATCGTTTATTTTCATCTAATTTTTCATTTTTATCAGTTGGTAAATCTAAGTCCTCGATTTCCAAAATGGTCACTTTTTTATCGAATGACAAACCTTCCACTTCTCCATGAGAAAACGCCAATTCTAAAACAGATCCTTTAATTGTAGACACTAAAAATCTCCCCATGTCTTTAACATCAGGAATTTCACTTTCAGCTAACAATTCAATAACATGCCAGAATCCAACTTGCTTTCCTTCTTTTCGTTCAGAAATTACTTTTGTAATAGCTTCATTACTTGCTGTTTTCTGTTTTAAGTCCCATGTACCATCATAAATATTCGTTATCATTGCTTTAGCAGTCGACGTGGCTTCCGTCTCATTAAATAGAACAATTGGGTCAAGTACCCCATGATTTTTCGGGTCACGAACATCTAAAGTTACAAAATTAAAGGACTTCACAAAATCAACATCTAAAGGATATTTCTTTTGATATTCAGGGGCATTGATTGTATACATAAATTGCTTTCGCATTTCTTTTTTCGGATCAATGTATAACACTCTGTCTTTTAAAAGTGCCATTTGCATAAACAATGTTTTAGCTGTAACCGATTTTCCGTTCCCAGTATCGCCAGTTAAAGCCCAGTGGGGATTATTTGTTTTCTTCCCATCAACATTTTGTTTATTCGCTAGTAACATATTCATAAAAATTAAATTTTTTGAACTGGAAATAATAGATTTTCTATCTTCTTTTTCTTCTAAAGTTGTATCAATACGTCCAAGGTAAAAGCCTAACTTCGTACCTGCATGAAGTGAAGTAAAGAAATTCAACTCGGCAAACGATTCAATTGTTGACGTGTGTTGCCAACGAGAAGTCTGCATGCGGATAAAATTACCAAACAAAGTGGATTGAAATAAATAAGGATTATCAAACGTTGCTTTAATAAGTGGTATATCTAAACTATCAAAACGATTGATTAAATATTTTTTTCTTGCACGCATTTGTTTTTTTGTACTACCACTAACAACAACCACTGCTTTCCAGTCAATAATATCCACACCATCATCAATTTTTTGGTCTAAATCGTCTAGTGATAATTGACCTTCAACAATCTTTCGTTTTTGTTTAGAACCAGCTAAGTGTGCTTCCTGCATGATATTCTTAGTGCGGGTTCTTGCACGTGACGAACGCCCAGACAGTGCCAATTGCCCTTTACTTTCTGCAAAAGTCGCTTGAATCTTCACTTCAACTGGAAAAGGCATTTTTTGAACAACCTCTAAAAAATGGTTACCATCAAGAAAAACCCCAACATCACCCATAGGAAGATAGGATATATAGCTTTCGCCATAATCACAATTTAAATGAAGCCCTCCACCGAACAATGGTTTAATTTTTGTTGCCATTAAATTATCTAAGTTTTGACTAGAAAGAACATCTTGTCGCTCATGTGGAATATTTTTCAAGAATTGGTAAGCTTGGTAATAATACAATTCATCTTCTGTTAATCGTTCAATTAACAATTCAGATAGATTTTGGTAAACTTCTAATTCTTGTTCTCGATAATCCTTCTCCCAATCTTCTGCTAGTTCCACATCAAAGCCTAGCCCTTTAACAAATTTTTCCGATACGTTGCTAATTGAATTAGTAACGGTTTCTTTTAAATCAACAGCGAGATCTTTCTTGATTAAAGGCACACCAATAATCCACGTATATTCGTAAACCATACCCATTTCTTGTTCTAAAACCATTGCCGTTTTCATCAATTTATCTACGCCTACTTCATAATTATTAGAATCAATTAAAGAACGCATAGCACCCATTTTCCCTCGAATGTCGGCATTAACTGGCAAAAGGTTAATTTCAAATCCATCATTAGCTTTTAAACGATTTAACGCACGAGAAACTTTCCTTTTCGTTTTTAATTTCTTTTCAACATCAGTCAACATTACCGTTTCAGAACGAACACGATAGTAAGCTATCGCTGTTTTTTCCTGTGTTAAAACAATATTTCCTTTCATATGATTCGTTAATGGATATTCTAGTTGCATATTCACACTCCTTTTTATTTTTTATCGTTTAAACGAAAACTCTTCTATTTCTTTTACTCGTTCAAAAGCTACAATTGATCTACTATCTAACACATAATTTTTCACATAGACAAAACCATCTTTTAAAAAACCAAAGCCTGTTTTTCCTTCGAATTCCTTTTCGGAATACCAACGAGCAACTTTATTCGGCACCAACACCATGATTAACAAATTTAAGTTAATTCCTAAAATTTGTGGTAATGGTACTTCTTTCCAAAACAAACCAGTTAACACAATCCCTAAGAATAGAATTAGGAGATAGGATAGGCTAACAGGTTGTGCAAATACCCATACCACTTGACCCTTAGGCGATTTAATAACTTGCATTGAATAAGGGGCTTTTAAGCCCCTTGAATAATCGTAATATTTCATATACTCACCTACATCTTAATTCCAACTAAACTTAATACCCATTTAACAACTGCAAAAATATTTTTTCCTTGATTCGTCGCAAAGTCCTGTAAAATTAAGGCAATGACAATTACTGAACCAATTTTTGCCCATTCGGCACCTTTCCAATGTTTTAAAATCAAGATAATCGCACCAGCCGCTAAAATTGTAATAAAACCTGTACTTAAAAAACTACTCAAATTGCCTGTATTCATTAGTCATTTCCTTCTTTCTCTGTAAAGTAATGTTTCATCGTATTAATAAAATAAGAATTCTCCGTTTTAGATAACCAAAGCGAAAAATCCTCTGTATGCGTTAATGTTGTTGTGTTATCTGAAAAAGTAACCGATACTTGAACCCCTGTTACACCTTTCTGCTTTGTATCAAAAAATTTCATATCACCTGAATCTATTGAAACAAATGAGTCTTGACCAGCTGTCGTTGTTGGATTTTTCATTAACAACATTAATTCTTGTTTGTTCCCAATTGAATATTTTGTAAAAAACATCTTTAAAAATTTCTCTACAGATTGTTTTTCTTTCCCATCAACATCTATTGAATTTTCTGTCTGTTTTAGAGGTACTGTTTTCCCTTGTGGTAAACTACTTGCTACAAAATAAGGACGTCCTACAATTGAAAACAAATTGTCTTTTACTTGAATTGGTAAAACCATATTCTGTGTCACATTTTCAGTCTTTTTATCTTTCTCCAATTCATAATTCACATTTAGATAAACCAAATAACAATCTTCCATTTTCTCTATACGTGATAAAGACGTATTTTTAAACGTACGTAAGACATTCCCTTGTAGATTTTCTGTTTCATCAACATCTTTTACATCTAGTGATAAATATTTAGATAATCGATCAATACGAGCCTTTTTCGCTTCATCACTTGCTTTCGAGTTATAGTTCAAATACTCTTTCGCAAAATTTTCGACATAAAAAGAGAGGGCTGAATAATCAAGCTCCTCTCTATCAACTTTATTCTTTTTTGATTGTTCACTTAATGTATCCACTTTTGAATACAAATTGTCTACATTACTTGCCATCACATTGGCCCGAATCGCACCAACTCCTGACATCACCAGTAAAACACTAGCGCCAATTAACACAACCCGATTCGCTTTCTTTTGAGAAAAAGTTTTAACCTTTGGTGTTTTTTCTTTCTTCTCTTTCTTTTTAATTTTCTTTAAATTCATATTCCCCTCCTACTCTTAATAAGCCCAAACAACTTTCAAACGTTTTTAAAAAAGTAGATTTAATCGCCTTTTCAACATAAACTCTCTCTCTAACATACCCCTTATGTGTTTGAAAGCCTTCTTTATACAAATAAAAATAATACGAATTGTACATTTTATCCCCGTTAGGCTTTCTCAAATATTGACCTTCTGCCATCAAACTAGTTATACCGCCATGAAAAACGTATTGCGCAACAAATTCCTTTTTAAAAGGCGCTTCATCAATAATAATCCCCATTTTAAATAAAGAATTTTTATATTCTTCCATATAAACAATATCTGCTTCATCAATAGGCATTTCATCAACTATGAATCCATGCAATCGAAGCATTTCAGGAACTGGTACATTTGAATACTTTTGGTAAAATTTACTATGCTCTCTAAAAATTGGCATAATATTTTGATTCATAAAATACAACTCCTTTCCATTTTTCTGTAATATTTATGGTATCTTTCCATAAATTCTTCCCTTAACTCTTCCAAGCCTTGGGTAACTGCTTGTTTAGAACGACTTATCATTAGTTCTTCATAACCCATAGGAAAATCATCATGTGCGAAAAAATAATTAATAGCTATCTTCTTTTCTCGTCCTAAAATATAAGATAAATCATCGGATCGATACTTTTCTAATGGCATTTGCTGTTTGACCATTTGTACGTGTAGACCACAAAATTTTTCTTCACTAATCACATCATATTCCACTCGAAATAACTTTAAACGGCCAAGAAAATTTCTTTGAACAATCCTCCCCAGTTCTTTTTCATCAGGCGGATACCCCTTCATTCGTCTATACGTTTCATAAAATAATACAGCGATTTTCTTTTCACATTCCAAGAGTTTTTCTTGTTTAGCTGTTATTTTTTCAGGATTATTGGATTTAAAAATTAATGACTTAAAATCAAACATGTACTGATTGACAAATTCTTCTTTCGACAATTCTTTCACCATATTTATTAGTCAATAACACCTCTTTCGTATTTTTCTACTCCTCCGTTATATGAAGTTTAGTATTCACTATAATTCGTTCAATGAATAATAAAATAGTAGGTAAGAAATTGATTCATTCTTACCTACTATTTGTTTTCTATCATTTATTCATATGTTTTTTTCGTTTTTTGTATTGAACAAGCGCATAGACACTACCTAATAAAACAACCCCTACACCAATTAGCCATATGTTCGCTTCTTCTCCTGTATACGGCAATAGTCCATGTTCAGCTTGTTTCGGATTACTTGGCGTTTTAGGCTCTTTCTTAGGTACCTCTTTAACAGTAGGCGTAATATCTTGTGTTTTTTCCTTTCCACCGATGTTATGCTCTGAATCTTTTTCATATTTATTATTTTTTGTTTTGTTATAACCAATCTCTTTGAAATAGTAGCGAGTACCTTTTAGGTCTTTTTTATAGTCATAATCAGCTTGTACCGTCTGGACTGTATCCTTTTTCGTTACTTTATAATCAACTTTTCCAGAAGTCCAAGCGTCCTTTTCCTTTCCATCAGGCGTGACAGCGACTAGAATGGTTTCAAATGCTCGTTCTGTATCAACATCGACATTTTTATGAGAAATTTTTACATTATCGTATAACTTTACTTTTTCTTCCCAAATAAAAGTTTGAGTTTTATTATCTCCTGTGTGCGCTTGACTGGAGATATTAATTTCAGGTTTATCTGGAAGAGCAGGAATAATTTCCTGATTTTTTTGATTGCCATCAAAATTATGCTCGGTATCTTGTTTATACTCTGTATCAGAAACTTTACTGTAACCAATTACTTTGAAGAAATATCGAGTCCCCTCTGGATCTTTTTTATAATCATAATTCGTTTCTACTCGTTGTGTCATATTTTCATTGGCTACTTTATAATCAATTTTTCCAGAAGACCAAACATCTTTTTCTTGATTATCTGGTGTTACGGCAACTAATATATCCTCAAAAGCACGTTTTGTTCCTAATGGAATATTTTTATGAGAAATCTTTACATCATCGTAAAGTTTAACCTCTTTACCCCAAATAAACGAACGTGTTTTTCCATCTCCAGTATGCGCTATAGAAACAATATCAACCCAAGGTGTATCTATAGGTGTCGCTTTGTCCTTTAATGTATACGTGCCAAGATCAACATTTTCGCCTTTAGATAAGTCTTTTTGTGTAAATTGTTCTGTATTTAATACATTTCCACTTTTTTGGTCAGTCACTGTAAAGGTGAAAGTATCTGATTCTTTATCATAAGAATGCTTCACTTCAATAGGATCAATACTTTGGTAGCCTTCAACACCTTTTGTTTCAGTAATGATATAATCATCAATCGGCAGATTTCCGAATTTAAAGTATCCATTTTTCCCATCAACATTGGCCGTTGTGACAACCGTTTTTTCTTGTGTTCGTTCATTAGTAGCTGTAAATTCTACACCGTTTTTAAAAATTTCATTTGTCTCGTTTTGAATAACTTTCTGACCATCTAAATTCATACGAATAACATCGTCTATACTCTCTGAATCTTTAATTACAACAGGCGTATTTTGATCTTTATATGTCAATTCTACCACGTGTTTTTCTGGATCTAATGTATATCCTGCTGGCGCTTCCGTTTCTTGCCAGTAATACGTTCCTAAGTCTAACTTGTCCATTGAAGCAGTTAGTTTCTCATCTAAAGTAAATTCTTTTAACAAGGTGCCATTTTCCTTAAATAAACCATACTTAGCTCCTACCATTGGATATGTAGGATTTAATGGTTTATCAGAATTAGTCGTTTTATCTTCTTTTATTAAGGTCGTTTTCCCAGTCGCTACTTCATTTTTAAATTCTACTGAAGCTGTTTTTCCAGCTTTTACTACGACTTCTTTGGTATTGTTTTTATCTAGGACATATGGAGCAGGTACAAAAATTTCCGTTGCTTTAACTTTGGCATTATGAGGAATATTTTTTATTATTGCTTCCCCTTTGGTATCAGTTGTGACCGTTTGCTTTTTTCCGTTATACTCTACTTCAAATTTTGTATTTGGAACTGGTTTTCCTGTTTCTTTATCAAATTTAACGATTTTCATTTCACCTGTTGTTACAATCTCAAAATCTATTTTGTATTTACTTGGGTCTGAAACACCAGAACTTATCAGTTCTTGAGACCCTGATTTTTTCCATATAAAAGGAGTTCCTTCACGTAAACTTTTTTTCAAGATTAATGTACCTGAAGAATTTGCCGTACTTTTAGGTGTAATGGTTAACTTATTTCCTGATTGTCTGAAATCTACATTAGCAGTATTTTGTGCTACCACATCAAATTGAGATAAATTCGAACCATTCGTATCTGTTAATACAGTAGATTCGCCTAGAGTTAGTTTTACCTTACTATTATGAAAAGAAGGTTGTTTTTCATAATTTGCAATAACATCATTAATTTTTTTCTTTATTGTCATTCTTTGCTCTTCTGTTAAATCACCATTTGAATGAACAACAGCTCCCACTTCGTTATAAAGCATTTCTTGCGCTACAAACATTGTATCTAAATCAGTACCAGCTAGATTCCACAGAGAGCTTATCAAATTTGCTTTTCGGTTCAAAGCAAAAGGATTACTTGAATACCCTGTCCCTTCTAAAACATGACTAAATGGATCCACGCAAAACACTAATTCTTTTCCAGTACCTTGATCTAAATAAATCGGCGCAGTCCATATATCTCTCGTTTCTCCTTTCCATGTAACAGACATCTCACGCTCGTTATTATGATCAAATGAAACATCTGAAGCGGTGACCGCATTAACTGGAACGGCAGTAAACAAAGTCTGCAGACCAATAACTCCAATCATCGCTAAATTTTTAATTTTTCTTGAAAATTTCATTTCTTTCTCCTTCTTCTTTATATTTATTTTGAAACATCAAAAATATATACAAAAAGAAGGTGCTCGTATCATGGTCAATTACTCACCTTCTTTATATATCTGTAATAAAAAAAACAACTCAGATTAATACATGAGTTGTCTGCTAACAAAAGTATTCATTTATAATTGTGAAGCTCCGTAAGTTCCTACCATTCCATTTGCATCATATAATGATTCAGCTGCAGCTAATGCTTCAGACTGTGAGTTGAATGTTCCTGCACTATGCAATTGCTTACCATCGTTCCACCAACCAACCCATTGTTGACTTGGTGTTGGTTCTGGCGTTGGATCAGGTGTTGGTTCTGGGGTAGGTGTTGGTTCTGGCGTTGGACTCGGAGCTGGTGTCGGATTAGGCGTTGGTTCTGGGGTAGGTGTTGGTTGAATAGTATTTCCCCCAGTTGATCCACCACCTGTATTTGGATTATAATCAGGTGTTATTGAACCAGCGGCTTCGTTATTAGAACTAGGTTGACTATTTGGTTCTTGTTCTGATTCCACACCAGCCTCTTGATTGTCCGATGTAACAGTTGGTGTAGCTTTCGGTTTTTCTTTATTTGTTTTTTCAGGAGTTGCCTCCGCTACATTGCTTTCAGTAGTTGAAGGTTCTTTCTCCTGTTTTGCCTTATCTTCTGCTGATTTTTTCTTCTTTTCAGTTTCTTTTTTCTTTTGTTCCTCAATTGATTTTTTTAATTTATCAAGACGAATTTGGTGTGATTTTTTATCTTTTACTAAATAAACATCTTTTTCAGAATCAATACTTTCCTGTGCTACTTTTACATCACTGTCCTTCTTAGACTTTTCAGCAATTGAAAGCAATTGATCCGTCTTTCTAATTAATGCTAAAAACGATTCTAGCTTTAAAATCTTGTTCATCGGCTCTTTTTTATCTTCATTTTTTAATTGATCAATTGCTTCTTTTGCTAATTTAATCTCTTTAGCACTACGTGTATCATAAGCTTTTTTTATTGCATTATCTGCTTGATCCTGTAACTTTTTGTAGGATTCTATTTCCTGTAATTCAATTTTTTCCGCTTGAACTTTCTGATTATGAACAACTAATCCAGCGCCACCACCAACAACTACAAGCGTAGCCACAACAACCAACATTTTCTTTTTCCCTGACATTTTAGCTTTTTTCTCCATTTTCGTTCCTCCATTTTTTACAATATTGGCTTACTTAATTATACTTGTTTTCTCCAAAAATTGTGTGTTTTATCACAATATTTCTTCTACTTTACACCATGTTAATTAATTTACCTTCCACAATTTCTCCTTCAAACCATTCCGCAAAGTCTTGCTTAAATCCATCTACACTATACAACTCTTGTAAACCAGCTTCTTCTCCATCAGTTGGATCTAAATAAGTTGGCTTATCTTTAGGTCTAGCATAAACACCTATCCATCTTTCAAAATCTCCTTCAAATGGACTGTCAACAATATACCCTTTCTTTTCTAACAACAAACGAGCTTGTTTTTTTAGTTCTTCACTATTTTTAGGCTCAAAATATTTATACTTCTCTTTAAAACTGGCAAATTCTGAAAGCTCTTTATCATACAATTTTTTTATACTGAAAAATTCTTCCCAAATTGCTTTCTCTTTAACCGTCATTTCTGCCTCATGAACCACATAAGTATATTCATATCTTGAAATTTCTTTTAAAAGCTCTTCATTTGATTCTGAAAGCTTTTCAAAAGTAGTCTTTAAAAAAGGAATAGTCAATTCTCCTTGTTCATCTAATTGAACAATTTTTTCTTTTGTTTTTTGTAAATCATTTCTACCTTTTTTCATTTTTCCAGTAATAGCAATTGCTACTTTTGTGTTTCGTTCAATAACTTCTCTACTCATTTATCCATACACCTCTTCGTCATAAATTGGCGTTACTTTTATGTCTTTTCTAAAAATCAAATCAATTCCGTTGGTAGTAGGTATTTTCATTCCACTTTTATCAAAATTTGTCATGGGAGCAATTAACATCAACCAACGTTTTCTTAATAACTTAGGTAAATCTTCTATTTTCTGTAAAGTCATCTGACTTTTTCCATCTGTTATGATAAAATCATTGTGTATAATATGCTCACCATTAATTATCACTGAAAAATCTGTAAACTCATTCATTAAAATCTTCCTTTCGAGGTGTAAATTATGTTAAAAATACAAGACGATATTATTAGTGAAAAAATTTTAGGTTCACTTTGCGAAAACCTTCAAAGCGAATTAAATACTACATACAAACCAAAAGCGTCATTCAAATTATTTAAAAAACACAGTTTATCTATTGGAAACGGTTGGTCTATTGAAGTTTCCTTAACAGAAGGTTATTCAAAAATAAAACATCGTTATTGGTTCAATTGCCACACTTGCAAACCTATGGGTACTATACCGACACCATTTACTAAATACTGTGATATTTCAACCATGCTAAAAAACGCTTTAGAAAAAGAATTTTCAGAGGAAGTCTAAAATGGATATGCTTCCTCTAAATCAAATTCTTGTTCCATATAAGATCGAACACTGCTATTTTGATTAGTGGTAAACAATAAATCTTTTGCATCAACACACACCATTTCAATTATTTCTTCATGTTTCTCTTTTAATTCTGCTAAATCAATACGTTCCATCAATTCATTTGTTCCTAACAGATTATCAATTTCTTTAATCATCTTTAATGAAGGGGCTAAATAATTTGATAACCATCGAAGTGTTTTCTCAATAGACGGTTTTTCACCTTGAACAGACAATTTTAAACCTTCCAATTTATCAACAACATCATACCAAGCTTTGCAATAAACTTTCGTACCATCTTCAATGTCAAAAACTGTCAAAGATTGATTAATAATTTCTTTCACTAGCCAATCCAACGATTCACCACTTGATAGAAAATATTCCACAAATAAAAACGCCTTTTCATCAGAAAGGCGAATTTCATATCGATTTTTAATTTCATGCTTTTCTCTTGCTTCCTCAACACTTATACTTTCTTTTCTTGCTAACTCGTAATCTTTTTGGTAAAAGTTGAAATATAGTGGCGATTGACGACTACCAAAATAAAGAGATAAGCCTTTATTCACCATTTTTTTATTTTCGTAAGCAAAGCCCCCACTAAAATCAAAATTCTTAAATGTTGTATCCACAAGCCCTTGCTCCATTTTTTCTTTCAAAACATATAAATCAAAATTTTCTTGTCCTTTCACAATCAATTCATCAAGAGCAATATCAATTCGTGTAATTTTTGTATCTACCAAAATACCTTGCCCGAAAATATCGTCATCATAAAGAGAGCGAAAAAATTCTGTCCACGATCTATTGTTATCCTCTTCAAAAATTTCTTCTAATTGGCGACAACCTTCACCTGATAAGTCTAACATGATACCCATATTCACATTTTCTGGATTCCGAAAAATCCGAATAGAGCTATATGAAAATGTTTCTGTGTAATGATAAAACCCTCTCGATTCGTGAGTAAACCAGTTCATATCCATGTGCAACAACTTCTCAATAACTGTCCGAACATCTAATGTTTTAAATCTTATTCTTAGAAAGTCAATTTTTGCTTCTACCGAAGTATGGCCACCATCAATATGCAATACTTCCACTATTTTTTT
Organism: Enterococcus sp. DIV1537a; assembly: GCF_051712085.1. Lineage (NCBI taxonomy): Bacteria > Bacillati > Bacillota > Bacilli > Lactobacillales > Enterococcaceae > Enterococcus > Enterococcus sp. DIV1537a. The sequence goes on from NZ_JBIOOE010000001.1 coordinate 2,119,423, forward strand.
CTCCATCTCTTGTGTAATCGGTCGTTTTCCAGATTCTAAATTAGAATAAAAACCTTTAGTGATAGACAACAATTGACACATTTCTATTTGTTTCAATTTTAATTCTTTTCTATATCGCTTTAAATCAACGCCCCTCACTATTTAACCCTACTTCCAAAAAAGTTTCCAAATATCTACTAAAAAGTTTCCAAAAACAAAATTGCTCAATCCCTTGCGAGACATAGCGTTTAAGCAACTTTTTTATACGGTATGTTAATTTCTACCCCCATGTTATAAAACGGGGGTAGAAACTTTTGAGGTGGGCTTGCCCCACCTCACGACTAGAAGTATTTGGGATATACGTTGCTACTTTTGTTAACGATAGAATAGGGGCGGGCGCCTTGGGGCGCCGCCCCTATTCTATCTACAAATCACGCAACAATCCCTAGCAACTTCTAGTCTGCTCTCCTGCTATTCCTTGCTTCATTTCTAGAACTTTCAGTCGTTTTTTTATCTCTGCATTATCCGACAAGACATCTTTTACTAAATCAATTAGTTCTTTCACCGTTGCTTTATTTTCTTCAAAATCTATTTTTGCAATAGTAATTACTTGTCGTTTTTCTTTTTCTTCTACCGACATAAATACCTCAATCATTGCCTGCTCTAACGGTACGTTTTGTTTCCTTAATTGAACTAATTCGTTAAATTGTTCAATTTGATTCCCACTAAAAACTTTATACGAGTAATTTCTGCCTTGTTTATTTTTAGCATATTGGCGAACAAATTGGACATCAGTTAACTTTTCAATTTTATTTGCCCAATTCTTCAAAGTTTTTAAAGAAATAGCATTATCTAACGCTAAAATTACTTCATCAAATGAAAACATGCTTCACACCTACTTACCAAACATTTCTTTCCAAGCAGAATCCATATGCTCCTTAAATCTTGTTTCTAAATACTTATCAACTTCTTGTGATGTTGAGAATTTCTTTTCCTCAACTGGTCTATCTTCATCATAAACAGCTTCTGCATCTAAAATAGAAGTCACTAAAGACTTATAATCAAGTAATCTATTATCATCTGAAACCCCTTCTTTTTCTGCCCTCCACTCAACTTCTTTAATAATTTTTTGTTCCTTCTCCTTTACATAACTTAGCATTTGTCCTTGCGATTTAAATTTCACTTTCTTTTTCCTCCTTTTTATTCAAAGCAAAGATTACTTCTTCAACAATTTTAGTTCCCTTATTTTCCATAAATTTTTCAAACTCAACAGGATCAACTAATTTTTTTATTCGCTTTCCATTAGAAAATCGAACTAATTTTGCATAGTTTTCTGATTGTTCATACAGAATGTCACGAATACGTGTATCTAAATCAGGCTTTTTATATTGTTTCTTGACTTCAACATACACTCGTTCTCTAACGCGCTTGATTATTTCACTAGAATCCAATAAAAAGCTCCTTTCTTATTACTCAAATTTTTCACTTAACTTAGCTAACTTTGCTTGTCCTGCTTCTAACTCTTCATCAATTTCGGCAAGGGCTTCTTTATCCACATGTTTGGATATTTTTTGAGATACTTCTTCTTGCACTTCTTTTGAAACATCTTCATATCCTAGCTCTTTAGAAATCTTTATAAATTCCTGAATGAAGTCAAAATCTTGTGGTACTTGCGGGCTATAAAATTCTCTTGCTACAGAACCACCTAAAGCAACATACCCGCGACCATAGACTTTTTGACCGTCGATTTTTTCAACATATTTAAAGTTTTTGTTTTTGTTTTCATCGCCAAAAATCATCAAAATACCTGTTTCTGAAAGACGACCAACACTCATTCGAAACATAAATTGGTCTCTTAATGCCGTTTTGATAAATTCACCATCTGGTCGTTGCATTGCTACAATTAAGAAAATACCGCACTGACGAGCCTTTAAAATTAATTGCGTTAAATATTCGTCAACTTCTCCGTCTGTTGCATAATCATTGGCTAATTCTGCTTTAAATGCTGCAAATTCATCAATCACAATAAACTTAGGCTTTAAACCATAGTACGCATAATTTTTACCCATTTTGTAATCAGGGCTATTATTCATCATTTCAAAACGCGCATTCATTAATTCAACTGCATTTTTCAAGCAATTAACAATATCTGTTTTTCCTGTATGCACTTTTCCTGCAAACATTGGTAACTTACCCAGTGCCATCAAGTCAGAATTTTTAGGATCACAAATTTCCATTTCACCCACACGGCAAAGTGCATAAATTAGAGATAAAATGGTAAAAGTTTTACCTCCGCCAGTTCCGCCACCTAATAACAAATGTGGGTCTTTATCAAAGTACCAATACAACCCTTTCATTAATTGAACCTTTCCTTTGTCCGCTTGCATATCCTTTATCCAAATACGTTTATTGTAAACATCAGAAGCTAGTTCATAGGTAATAAAGCCTTTTTCATCAATTTTATTTAAATTATCTGCATGAAACGCTGTTTCCAAAAAACCACCAATGGTTTCAAACTTTTCTTGAAATTTATTACCTGCTGTTTCAAATGAAACGAAAATACTATTTTTTGCAGACTTATAATAAATTTTTGGAAACTTGATTTTTTCTCTTGTTTTACCATCAGAACTTTTCACTTGCTTCTTTGTATAATAGCCATTGTCAATAATCATACGCGCTAATACTTGACGTTGTTCTACTTTAGAAAAATAGCCTGAATTGATAATTGAAGCCTTAACAAGCAATGTAATTAGCACAATTGCACCTATCGAAACACCTACAATGATTAACGCTGGCACAATATAAATTTTCCAATCAGGTGGATTTGAGAGATACAATGGATAAAGCCATTTATAGCCCACAAAATAACCTAAACAAGTAAAAATTGGCATAAAAAATAACACTCGATAGAGTGCCAACAAGTTTCTTGAAGAATAACGGATACGCCTTCCTCTATATCTAAATAATTTTTTAAACATTTACCTACCTTCTTTTTGTAATCGTTCTAATTCTTGTCTACAAAATTCTTCGTAAACAGGAAAAAAGACTGTTGCAAGTTCCCAAACAGTCCGTTTATTAATATTACTATACGCATGTGCAAAAATATTTCTAATTGACCTTAATTGTCGCCAATCAACCGCACCACTATTTCTTTCCTTAAACCCTTCAGAAAAAGAGTTAGCAAGTTCTCCTACCTGCATACAGGACATACTAATTGCATGAAAAAACACTCTATCGTGAGAGAAAACTTCAAAGTTTCTACTACAACGATTGAGTGCCGATTTTACATCTTCACAATATATCAACGTTCCCTTTAGAACACGAATATCTTTATTTTTCTCTTTCAAATACCTTAACTTTCTCCTTCATCATAGTATCGTAAAACTCTTTCTGATATTCTGAATCAATTGGTTGTTCAAATGCTTCAAGCTCTACTAAGTCAATATCATGTTCAACGGCTTCCTTCAATTCATCGAAAAAATCACTATACACAGACCAACGATATTTCTCTGGCAAACCAGTAGTGCCAACCAAAAAGTCAATATCACTTGATTCCTTCGCTTCATCTCTAGCATAAGAGCCAAACACATAAATGACAGGAATTTCATATCGTTCAGCTATTGGCTTCACACGCTCTTTAATTTCATTCATTGTCATTACCATCTGTTTCACCTCTTCTAACGTTTACTCTAAAGCCATTATAAAGCATTCAAAATACACAATCAATTTACCTCACTTATTCTTAATGGATATTCTTCAAAATACACATTCTTTTCAAAATCTTCATGAAACTTCAAATCGTAGGCACGAACTAGTTGATCAAAAAAACTATCTAATAATTTCAAAATAGCTTGTTCACTTTCAAAAAAAGAATCATCTAGTAATAAGAATTGAATAAGACTATTGCTTGTTTCATTAAATAGTTTTAAGTACAAGTCACTGTAATAATTAAAACTTTGCCACCCCCTATATGAATGCAATCTTCTTTCTAAAAAAGCTCGATACCTTACTTGCTTATGCTCCATTTTTTCCGACAGACTACTCATTAACTTACAAGACACCCCCTTTCATTAACATTCCTCCTTAATAAAAAATTTCTTTCAAATTACCACTTTCCTTATGCAGAAAAATGACACTACTCTTCAACCGTCTTTCCACTAACCAATTCATTGCATTTAATCTGCGACTTTTCAGCAATTCTTTTTCTTTCCTAACTGGGCGTTTCCCTTGTTTCATTTAACCACTCCTATTCTTTATTATTAATGTCTGTTAACAAACCTTGTTGACACAAATTAATAATAAAAAGGGCACTCGTTAGAATGCCCTTCACAGCTGTTAAACGGTGCCACCGTTCGTCCGAATATGATATTTACTTTCGTTTTAATTCCCACATCCAATTAATTTTTTCAGAAATTTCTGGTTCAGTGGTAAAATATTAACAAAAGGAGGTGTCCTATAATAATGCTAAAAACAATTGAAAAAGCATGTGAAATAGACATGAAATCCGTAACAATTATTCTTACCAACAACCAAAAACTCAAAATTGAAAAATTCCAATCAATTATTGATGATAAAATTTTAGAGTTTATCAGTTCTAATATTCAATACTACATCCCTGAAAAAAGTATTCTCTATTTTACAACGTCTTAAGAGATACCATTGTTCGTTTCATTTCACAATCTAATTTAATTGAAAGATAATCTAGCGTTACTTTTGCTTGTTCAAAGGTAACGTTTTTTTGTGCCAAAACCTCATACAATTCATCACCTATTTTTTTTAATTCTTCTCTTTTGCTCATTTAATCTACCTCAATCTAACATTTATTTTTGCTCATTTACTTGATTCTTATTTTCTTTTTGTAATGTAGGTTGCGCTGGTTTAACAGCTCCTACTTTTTTAATACCCACTGCACGGACTTTAAATGCTTGTTCTGTTTGTACATTGTCATTAAAACCTTTATAAGCATTAAGCCACCCACGAGCCGTTACATTTCCAGTCAACTCGATCTCATCATCATAATTGATACCACTAACATCATAATCTGGATCAATCGCAATTTCTACTTGGTCATTTAATTTGCTAGAATAAACCGTTACTCGTTGTTCACGAACATCGTCAGTCACATTTCCTTCACCATCACGTTCATTAATTGCAACTACTTCTAAGAAATTCATCGTACCAAATGTTCCTACTACATCAAAATTTTCAATCGTGTTATTTTCAAATGATAATCCCATTATTTATTACCTCCGACTACTTCTAAACGTTTTGCATAAACTACCATGTCAATTGAGCGACTATTTCCAATGTTATTCCGTTTTACATTGATTCGTGCTACTGGATCAATTAATTTTACTTCTTCACGGCCATTCAACATTTGTGAATTTCGTAAATGAGGAACAAAAATCTCAAAATCACGTTGCTTTTCGCTTGAAGCGGTGAACACACGACCACGAACAGGTGCTCCATTTACATAAATATCACGTTCTGTTTTATAAACAGCTTTAATTTTACTTCCTAAATTTTTATCACTTAATGCAATTTCTTGAATTCTATTTGCCAAAATAATTTCCTTCTTTCACTAATTTTTATACAAAAATAAACAGTCAACCATTGACTGCCTTTCTCTCTTTATGCAATTCTTCTTATTAACTAAAAAACACAACTTGACAAGGTTTATGATAACCTGTCATTTTATATGTTCGTTGTAAAATCTGATTTTTTAATAATCGACTTTCAATTGTTAAGCGTTCCATGTTTGTTAACTTAACCGCACTCTTACCTAACTTCTTACGTTCCAAATTATAGTTTTTCTCTATATCTGTAATAGAGAATGCTTTTTTCTGTCGTTTCATAAGTGCAACAAACTTCTCAACGAAAAGTAACAATTCTTCCTTCATTTTTATCCTCCTTATTTTTAATAACAAATTCTATTCTTTCAAAATAAAAAAGCACAACTAGAATACTCCAGTTGTGCATACTTAAACTAAGATTGAATATTCTTTTAGAAAAAATCTTTTCCACTTTTCTAAACAATCATCTTAGTGAGAATACATTTTTGATTCTTACATTCAAAACAATTCCTAGAATCGATCTTCAATGGCTAGTAATTTATACATCACGGCTCATTAATAGAATTGCTTCATACGGTGTCCCTATCCTCCTTTGTAACGATTTCCACATACTTGTTTTCTAGTATGCTTCCATATCCATTTCTAGCGTGTCTCTCGACATGGCTATTAGAAATGAACTGATTATCATAAACAGATACCGATTTACGCTAAGCGGAATCACTTCCAATATTTCCACCATTCAATACGAACAAGAAATCTAGTCCTTAGCAATAAACAAGAAAACTTCTATCTATAAAAAATCACTCTACGTGGCTCTAATTAAAGATACTCGTTACCACCTTACAAGTCATTCATTGGCTGACTTGCCACACCACAAACAGACTTATAACCTCGAACAAAAATTTCATTCTTGTATTATTTCATCAAATCGCTTAAAATAATATTGTCTAGGTATTACTTTAAGTGTTTGCGAAACAGAAATTCATTTTCTTCTCGTGAACGCTTTTTTGTTTATTCAATTTTATTAAGGCTTTTTGCCTTATGAGAATATCCGACATATAATCAGATACTCTAATAAAACAAAATATCCAACTTTATTACTCATGCTCAAAACCAAATTTTTTAGCAAAAAATTGTTCATTTACTCTTCCTGCCGAAGTTTTCATTCCCTGTTCTTTTAATTCGCTATTTAATTCTTTGATAATTCCATAGGCTTTAGCTTTTGAACAATTCATTAATTCACTAACGTCATTTGCTGTCAAAAACTTAATTTCCATAACGTTTTTTACCTCCTACAATTCCTTTATATCGTTTATTACGTTTTAAATATATATCGCATTTTACGTTTTGTCAACGGTTAATATTCTTTTTTTACAAATAAAGTTAATTCATATCACATTTAGTGATATTATTGCAGAAAAGAGGTGAGAAACATGGCATTTTCCGATAAATTGAAAAAGCTGCGAATGAAAAAAGGAATGAAACAAAGTGAGCTTGCAGATATTCTTCATTTAAGACAAAGTTCAATCAGTGACTATGAGAACAATCGTTCTACTCCTAATCCAGAAACAATAAAGAAAATTGCTGAATATTTTAATGTAAGTGCAAATTACTTGCTAGATATATCAGATAAAAATGATACTAAACTGGATAGTACCATAAAAGAAACTATAGAAGAATTAAAAAATGAAGATACTCTTCTATTTATGGGAAAAAATGGAGATATTGACGAAGAAACTGCACGTCTTTTAAAAATTGCAATGAAAAATGCAATAAAAACTGTTGACGATATGACAAAAAAAGACAAGGAGTGAGTCCAATACGTAACATTTACTCAAAAATAAAAAGCAAAGTTGAAGGTATAATTAATTTTTATTCATCCAATGATCCAAAAAGAATTTCCGAATTCTTAGGAATTTATATTTTAAAATCTAACTTAGGCAATGTAGAAGGTTTTCTACAATATTACAATCACACTTACATCATTCACATTAATAGCAATATTACTGATGAAACAACACAAGATAAAATAATTGCTCATGAGCTAGGACATTATTTCCTACACAAACATTTAAATATATTTTGTGTAGATATGCACACCCTAGCTTTTGAGGCTACTTTAGAAAATGAAGCAAATATATTCGCAACTGAATTATTATTGAATGATTCAATGCTGAAAGAAGAATTACCCTTTATCCAAAATATGAATATTTACGAACTATCTTCTTACTTTAATTTAGACTTCGATATTGTAAAAATGAAATATGATTTATTTTTTTTAAACGAAAAAGAACATATGTTCGCAAAAGATAATATGTATTATTAATAAAAAGGAGACCTACATATGATTACAAAAAAAGAAAATGGTTACTTTGTTGACGTTAGTTTGGGAATTGATCCAATATCAAACAAACAACGTAGAAAGAGACTTACAGTTTCAACTAAAAAAGAAGCCCAACAAATTGAATCAAAGTATTTAAGGTTATACCACGAAAATAAATTAACAACTAATTCTGACTTAACTTTGAAAGATATTTACGAAATTTACGAAGAAAAATACACACAAAACCTTAAGCCATCTTACAAACAAACACAAAAAAGAATTTTTAAAAACTATATAGAACCTTATTTTAAAAATACTCAAATCAAGCTAATAAAAAAACAACAAATCTATGATTTCCAACAATTTTTGTTAACAAGTAAACCTAAAAGAAAGGATAACTTATCAAACAAGACTATTAATATGATTATTATTCATCTACAGAAATTATTTAATGTAGCTATAAAAGAAGGATTAACCTACGAAAATCCTTGCAACCAAATAGATAAATTAAAAGTGCAAAAAAAAGAAATTGATTTTTGGACATTAGAAGAATTTACAACCTTTATTTCTCATATTGATAAAAATAAACCATTTTTAAAAGTATTCTACCAGTTTGCGTTTTTTACAGGAATGCGTGCGGGAGAAATGATTGCTCTTACGTGGAGTGACATTGATTTTTATAATCAAACAGTCCGTATAAATAAAAGTGCTAAACTAATAAATGGTAATTACGTAACTACTACACCAAAAACGGAAAGCAGTAATAGATATATTACTATCAATACAAAAATTACCGCCATGTTAAAAAAATGGCAAAAAATACAACCAAAATTACTAATAGATAATTTTCAAAATATTGATAGTGACAAATTACTTGTTTTTCAATACAGTGAAAAACACCCTTCAAGTGATTATTACTCTAAACAAATAAAAAAAATAATTGCAAAAAACAACTTGAACCTTAAACCTATAAGATTACACGACTTTAGACATTCACACGTAGCTCTTCTTATTCACAATAACGAAAAGAATACTACTATAAAAGAACGATTAGGTCATTCTTCAATTACTACAACAATTGATACTTATGGTCATTTATACCCTAATTCTCAAAAATCAATGAGTGACAAATTTGATAATTATGATATTTTTGAGCTATAAAATAACAAGTTTTAAATACTAATTTTTAATAAGTAGGCAATTTTAGGCATCGAAAACTTTCAAAACACAAAAAAGACAAATATACCAATTACCGTTAAACATTGGTGTATTTGTCTTTTCTATCTATGCCAGCTGCAGGGATCGAACCTGTGACCTACGCGTTACGAGTGCGTTGCTCTACCAACTGAGCTAAGCTGGCCTGAAACAAATCTATTATAGGACTTTCTACTTTATTTGTAAAGTATGTTTGTTATTTATTTATGCAAAATCTCTTTAAAATAAGCCAAATAGCGACTTTACAAACTTTTTTCTGAAAATGTGGTATAATAGAGATATCAAGAAAGGATGGTTTTTTGTATGTCAAATTTTAATGGTATGGTTACTCCTGTTGTTCCATCGGATGCTGGTAAGGATTTCGCCGTTGACACCCATGTTACTTTTCTTGTTCACGGACAGCCACAAACAGGCGTTGTTACGAAACAATTAAAAAATGCCGCTGTCGTCGAAATTGACGAAACGCAAAAAAACAATCACTTAATGGTGCACAGCAATGGTGTGATTGTTATTAATTACAAACAATTGAAAAAGATTTAATTCTTCAAGCGTGGGAAATTTCCCCCGCTCTTTTTTATGTACAGAATTGGAATACTTTCCAATTCGTCGGAAACTATAATGCTGTAATAAACGCAAAAAAACCAAAAATAATTCCGGGCACATTAGCAAAAATAATGGACTTATCTCGTGTTTCTCCATCGTCTCCATATAACCCATGAATCGTCCAAAAAATACAATTAATCATTGCCACTAATGGTTGCGTCGGATTGCCTTTTTCCCCATGTAAATTTCCATAAATTTGTGGAATATATGAAACATACATCAAAACTGACATCACACTAGCAATCACAGCGATAGCGTGTAAGACTTTTTTATTCTTTTTCATAGCTCCTCCTTTGTTTTTTTATTTTTTATTATACACCTAGAAAAGTTCTTCAAGCAAAAGAAAACCGTTAGTAACCATAATCGGTTATCTAACGGTTTTTTGTTATTATTTTGTTCCAAATAAACGGTCACCAGCATCCCCTAAACCAGGAACGATATAGCCGTCTTCGTTTAAGCGCTCATCTAAAGCTGCTGTATAAATATCTACATCTGGATGCGCTTCTTGTAAAGCTTTCACACCTTCTGGAACGGCCACTAGACATACAAATTTAATGTTGCTAGCACCACGTTCTTTTAATGAATCGATGGCCATAATTGCGGAACCACCTGTTGCTAGCATTGGGTCAACAACAAATAATTGACGACTTGCAATGTCTTCAGGTAATTTCACGAAGTATTCATGTGGTTGCAATGTTTCTTCATCACGGTAAAGTCCAACGTGTCCAACTTTCGCTGCTGGAATTAATTCTAAAATCCCATCAACCATGCCAATGCCGGCACGTAAAATAGGAATGATTGCTACTTTTTTCCCTGAAAGTGTTTTTTGTGTTGATTTACCCATCGGTGTTTCGATGACAACATCCTCTAAAGGCATATCCCGTGATACTTCATAAGCCATTAACATAGCAATTTCGTTGACAACTTCGCGGAAAACCTTTGTCCCACAGTTCTTTTCGCGAATCATTGTTAGTTTGTGTTGAATTAGCGGATGATCAATTACTTGAAATTTTCCCATATCTATTCTCCTTCATTATTTTATTCTTTCTTATTGTAAAACAAAAGAGCCTAGGACACAAGTTGAATTCCTTAAATCCTAAGCTCCGACTCTTATTTGTACAGAGAATCGCGCTTCAGCTATCCATGATGTTAGTTATATAATGGATATTTTTTAGTTAGCGCTGCTACAGCTGCTTTGACTTCATCATGAACTGCTGTATTTTCTGGATCTTTTAAAACTTGAACGATTAATTTAGCAACTTCTACCGCATCTTCTTCTTTAAAACCACGTGAAGTAATCGCAGGCGTTCCAATACGGATACCACTTGTTTTAAATGGACTTAATTGTTCAAACGGAATTGAATTTTTATTGACAGTAATATTTACACTATCTAAAATAGCTTCTGCTTCTTTTCCATTTAAACCAAAACCTGTCACTTCAATCAGTAATAAGTGGTTGTCTGTTGCCCCACTAATTAAACGAGCTTCTGGCGCTTGATTGAAAACTTTCGTCATCGCTTGCGCATTTGCAATCACTTGCTGACTATATTCAGCAAAACTTGGATCCAATGCTTCTTTAAAAGCTGCGGCTTTTCCGGCAATCACATGTTCCAATGGGCCACCTTGAATGCCTGGGAAAATACTACTATTTACTTTTTTCGCCAATTCTTCGCTATTTGTCAAAATTAAACCGCCACGAGGACCACGCAATGTTTTATGGGTCGTACTTGTTACGATATCAGCATACGGAACTGGATTTGGGTGCAACCCTGAAGCTACCAAGCCTGCAATATGCGCCATATCAACCATTAACTTGGCATCTACTTCATCAGCGATTTCACGGAAACGTTTGAAATCAATCGTTCGTGAATACGCACTTGCGCCAGCAACAATTAATTTTGGACGATGTTCTCTTGCTAAAATTCGCACAACATCGTAATCGATTACTTCTGTTGAAGGATCCACTCCATAACTGACAAAATTATAGGTTTTTCCACTAAAGTTAACGGGCGAACCATGTGTTAAGTGACCACCAGCTGATAAATCCATCCCCAAAATGGTATCACCTGGTTCAACCAATGAAAGGTATGCCGCTGTATTGGCTTGAGAACCTGAATGGGCTTGTACATTCGCGAATTTTGCACCAAATAATTCTTTGGCACGATCGATAGCTAAATTTTCTACGATATCGATAAATTCACAACCACCATAGTACCGTTTGCCAGGGTAACCTTCTGCGTATTTATTCGTTAAAATACTTCCTTGGGCAGCCATAACTGCTTTTGACACGACATTCTCAGATGCGATTAGTTCCAAGTTATTTTCTTGGCGCTCTTCTTCTCTTGCAATTGCATTCCATAAATCTGGGTCATACGTTTTGTAATCCATTCAAACAACACTCCATTTTGTTTTCTTTTGTCTGATTGTATCATACTTCTGTGTCAGCTTCGTTACAAATACCTCTTATTTTTCAAAAAATTTTTGATTAGCTGATTTTTTCAAGCGATTCATGTAAGCAGTGCCTAAACCAGTTTCTGCAAATCCTTGCGCAAAAATCGTGGTAGCTCCTTGCTCATCTAACGCTCTTAACCCTGCAAATAGTTCTTTTGTGGCATTTTCAACCGTTTCTGCACCATAAGAATAAACAAACGCATTTTCTGTATCTAGTTGTGCTGCCTGTTCATCACTTAAAAATAAGCCGATTTTTTCCTGTTGTTCTGTTGCTTGCTGAATCGCCGCTTGCCATTCTGCTGTTTGACCGCTTATAATCCAAACTTCCGCATCAGGAGAATAGTGTTTGTATTTCATCCCTGGCGCTTTGGGTGCTGCATTTTCGCTAATTAAATGTGTATCGATTTTCACTTGGGAAATAATGCTTTCCAACTGCTCTTTGGTAATTGCTCCTGGTCGTAAAATAACTGGCACACCATCTTCCGCCGTTAAATCTAAGACCGTTGACTCCACCCCAATCTGCGTTGGGCCATCATCTAATATGGCAGCAATTTTCCCCTGCAAATCATGATAAACATGCTCTGCAGATGTTGGACTAGGCTTGCCAGAAGTGTTCGCACTTGGTCCGACCAATGGAACATTGGCTTGTTCAATCAAAGCTAAGGTCGCTTGGTTATCTGGCATACGAAAAGCGACTGTCTCTAAACCACCTGTTACTGTTTTAGAAAATGTATCGCTAGGCACATTAAAAATTAAAGTTAATGGTCCCGGCCAAAAGGCAGACACCAATTTTGTAGCGACTTCTGGTAAGGTCGCCACGTATTTTTTGACCATCTCAACGTTGTTCACATGAACAATCAATGGATTATCACTGGGGCGGCCTTTTACTTGGTAAACTTTTTTTACTGCCGCTTCATTTAAGGCATCGGCACCTAAGCCATAAACAGTTTCTGTTGGAAAAGCCACTAGCTCGCCCGCTTGAATGGCTGCTGCTGCTTGGGCTATTTCTTGTTTGGTTAATTTTTTTGTTTCCATTGCAAATCGCTCCTTCTAGAAAAGTGGCGACGAAGAACCTTAGTTACTCGGCTATCGCGAGGCGATCGTTGCCAGATAAATCTTTTTCAATTTTAATTGTTTTTTGTGGATAGACGGCGCTCAATAATTCTTGGAGGGCCGCGCCTTGTTGAAACCCTATTTCAAAATAAATTTTACCGTCTGCTTTAAGCATCGTTTGACTTTCATGAATTAATTGTTGGTATAAGGCCAAACCGTTATTTTCAGCGAATAAAGCGGTTTTAGGTTCATACGTTCGGACACTTGCATCCATTAAATGCCATTCTTGTTCACTAATATAGGGCGGATTAGAAATAAGCAGATCAATTTTTTCAGAAGCAACTGGCTGTAAGCCATTCCCATGATAAAATTCGATGTCAGCACCTAATACTTGCGCGTTTTTTTTAGCGACAGTCAACGCTTCCTCTGAAAGATCAATGGCAATAACTCGCCAGTTGGGCCGTGCCAGTTTCAAGCTAATCGCAATGGCACCTGTCCCTGTTCCGACATCCACGACCGTCAAAGGAGTATCTGGATTGGCTTTTAAGCAACGCTCGACTAATTCTTCTGTTTCTGGTCTAGGAATCAAAGTATGTTCATTAACAATAAAGGAATGTCCATAAAATTCAGCTTGTCCTAGTAAATATTGTGCTGGGTAATCTGTCAATAATTGGGCTAAATCCGTTTTTAATTGTTCCTCTTCTTCTTTGGGCATTTCTTCTTGCATATGCAGGAGCCACTGCGTTTTATCCCAACCTTTACGTTCTAAAAAAACATAGTGAATAGCATAGCCTTCTTTGCCTTGCGTCTCTAAAAAAGAAGAAGCCCAGTTAAGGACTTCAAAGTAACGTTTAGCCATTTTGCATCTCTTCTAATTTCGATGTTTGATCATATAAGACTAATGCATCAATGATTTCATCTAATTTGCCAGCAAGAATCTGGTCTAGTTTTTGGATGGTTAAACCAATACGATGATCCGTTACTCGATTTTGTGGGAAGTTATACGTTCTGATTCGTTCTGAACGATCTCCAGTCCCCACCGCCGATTTACGGTTAGCATCATATTCACTTTGTGCTTCTTGTTGAATTTGGTCATACACACGAGCACGCAAAACTTTCATTGCTTTTTCACGGTTTTTTAGCTGTGAACGTTCATCTTGCATTGCGACTACGATTCCTGTTGGTAAATGGGTTAATCGAACAGCCGAAGCGGTTTTATTGACGTGCTGTCCACCAGCGCCACTTGCATGATAAATATCGACACGGATATCTTTATCAGCTAATTCGATTTCGACTTCTTCCGCTTCCGGCATAACTACAACGGTTGCTGTCGATGTATGAATCCGTCCTTGTGATTCTGTTGAAGGAACTCGTTGCACGCGGTGAGCGCCACTTTCATATTTTAATTTTGAAAAGACGTTATCTCCTGAAATCATCATAATTACTTCTTTATATCCGCCGATTCCAGTGACGTTCGCTTCTAAAACTTCCGCTTTCCACCCTTGTGCTTCTGCATATTTTTGGTACATATTAAATAAGTCGCCAGCAAAAAGTGCGGCTTCATCGCCACCGGCTGCACCACGGATTTCCATGATGATATTTTTATCATCATTTGGGTCTTTTGGTAATAATAAAATTTTAATGCGGTCTTCTAACACTTCTCTTTCTTTTTTCAAATCAGAAAGTTCTTCTTTCGCCATTTCGGCCATTTCCGCATCTAAGTTTTCACTTAAAAGTTCTTCGGCATCGCTAATCCCTTCAACAACTTGTTTATATCGGCGATAAACCTCAACCGTCTCACGTGTATTAGCTTCTTCTTTCGATAATTCCATGAAACGTTTTGTATCGCTAATGACTGCTGGGTCACTTAATAATTCGCCCAATTCCTCATAGCGATCTTCAATAGATTGTAATTGATCGTACATAGTGTCTCTCCTTACTGTTCTTCATTCACTGTTTTTGGATGAAAATAATGTTTGCGACAAACAGGATAGTAGGCTTCATTCCCACCAATTTGGACTTGATCCCCTTCATAAACGGGTTTGCCATCAATATAGTGCAAGTTCATAGTTGCTTTTTTATGACAGAACCAGCAAATCGTTTTTAATTCTTCTAATTTGTCTGCATATAAAAGTAAATACTTTGAGCCTTCAAATAATTCATTTCTAAAATCATTCTTTAGCCCAAATGCCATTACTGGAATATCTAATTCGTCAACAATTCGTGCAAATTCAATGACATGATGCTTGTTTAAAAATTGACATTCATCGACTAATACGCAAAAAGGTTTGTAAGACAAATCATTAATCAAGTCAAAGACATTGGTTTCTTCAAAAATTGGAATAGCATCTCTGCGTAATCCGATGCGACTGGATACTTTCCCGACACCATCACGTGTATCTAGTCCACTGGTCATCAAAACAACTGGTTTGTCTTGTTCTTCGTAATTGTGTGCTACTTTTAAGATTTCAATGGTTTTACCACTGTTCATTGCGCCATACTTGAAAAATAATTGAGCCATGTTCACTACACCTTTCCGTTAGTTCCTTACGTATTTTACTATATTTTCAGCAAAAAAGCAGTATTTTTAGCTAAAATGGTCGTGCATTTTTCTGAAAAAAACAGAATCTACGCCAAAGTCATTTTAGCAGGGCTGTTTATACTCCAACTAATGATCCTGCTAGTATGCAATAAAAAAGCCCGAAATTGTAGTTATTTGACTACAATTTCAGACTTTTTAATGCTAGTTATTTTTGAGCAGAGGCAAATTCTGCTGATTGCGTACCTGCTTGACGACCATAAATGATAATATCGGCGATGGCATTGCCTCCGATACGGTTTTGGCCATGCAAGCCACCTGTTAATTCACCAGCAGCATATAGACCTTTAATTGGTGTGCCATCTTCACGTAAAACTTCTGTTTTCGTGTTGATTTTCACGCCACCCATTGTGTGGTGAATCCCTGGTGCAATTTTAATTGCGTAGTAAGGCGCTGTGCTTAAGTCAGCTTCCATTCCAGTTGTCCGGCCAAATTGTTTGTCATCTTTGGCATTAACATCTTGGTTCCAAGTATCAATCGTTGCTTTCAATGTATCGGCAGGCATGCCAATTTTTTCAGCTAATTCTTCAATCGTTTCACCTTTTTCCACGAAGCCTTTTTGATCATAGAAATCAATGGCTTTTGCACGGTCGCGTACGCCTTGGTCAAAGACTAAATAAGCTGATTTTTCTGGTAAGGCATTGATTGCTGCGGAAACTTTGTCGCGTGTATCTAACTCATTAACAAAACGTTCTCCTTTTTGAGAAGCCAAGATTGCGCCTTCTCCACGAACTGCTTCACCAATTAAGAAAGCATCGCTTTGTTGAACAGTTGGGTGAATTTGAATTTCTTTCATATCCACTAACGCACCGCCAACTTTTTGAATCATTTGGATACCGTCACCTGTTGTTCCTTCTTGGTTCGTTGTAACATAGTTTTTCAATTCTGGTTTGTATTGTGTAATTAATTTTTCGTTGGCACCGAAACCACCTGTTGTGACAACGACTGCTTTTGCTTTAACTGTTTTTTCTTTATCATCTTTCATTTTCACTTTTACGCCATCGATTTGACCGTTTTCTTCAACTAAGTCTGTGACGTCAGCATCAACAAACAATGGAATTTTTTCTTCGCGAACGTTACGTACTAAACCGTCAACTAGATAGCCCCCAATTGCTGATCCGTCAGCAGGTCGGTGTGTGCGTTTTTCGCTCATTCCACCTGTAATCGTTAAATTGCTCAATGTAATTCCTTTTGTATCTAACCAATCAATTGCTTCAGCTGAATGATCAACAAAATAACGTAGTAATTCTTGATCGTTGGTTCCTTTACCGCCTTTTAGTGTTTCTTCAAAGAATTTATCGTTGCTATCTTTAATGCCTTCTTTTTCTTGGAATTTTGTTTGTGAAGCATTCATTCCTGAAGACGATTTAATTGTATTCCCACCTGCAACAGGCATTTTTTCTAAAATAACTGGATTCATGCCAGCTTCTTTGGCTTGTAATGCAGCGGTCATCCCCGCACCACCTGAGCCAACAATAACAACATCATAACTGTCTTTTAGTTCACTTGGATCTGTATAACCATTAGCAGAGGCACCAGATGTTGCTTCTGTTTTTTCAGAAGATGCTTTTGTTTTACCAGCGGCTTTTTCTTGATCGCTTGTACAACCTGTTGCTGCACCTAATAATAACCCTAGGGAAAGAACTCCCATTAACACTTTTTTCATTGTTTTCCCACCTTATAAACTATTGATTTCTACCAACACAATTTCTTATTTTTCATTTGAATAAAAATAACAGTTTGTTACATAAAGTGAACACATTCACATATCAACCGAAATAAAAAAGCTACCACTACTTTTTAAAGTTGTATCGTTAGACAAACTGACCAATTAGCAATAAGTTGTTTGGGGAACAACCTATTTTTCTATTCTTTCATAAAATATCATGTTCTCGCTTGTTTGTGGATGTTTTCCAATTATTTCTAACGAATTTCTTATTTTTATTTGTCATTTCAAGGATTTTCTGGCAGAATTATTCGTTTGAGGCGAAAAGTTTTGGTATACTTAATTTAATTAGAATTGGGAGGTTATCTAGTGAACCATACACGTTTGCTGTGGCTGGCACAGCGAAAAAGCGATCGATTTATTCGCAAAAATTTTTCATCTATTCAAATCATCGTCGCTTATTACATATTAATGACGGTTATTTCTTATTTATTGTTTTGCCTCCCTATTTTCAGAGAACCTGACTCGCATGTTCCTTTTATTGATTTATTTTTCTTAGCAATCAGTACAGTCAGTGTTACTGGACTCACCACAGTCGATATTAATTCGGTTTTTAATGATCGTGGGATCGTCTTATTGGAGGTTCTTTTCCAAGTTGGTGGCTTAGGGATTATGATGATTTCAACGGTCTTTTTTATTTTATCAAAACGGCGAATCACATTAAAGCAACGTCAGTTAATTATGACTGACATGAATCAGCCGCGACTGAGCGGAATTGTTCGACTGATCCGCACTACTTTTTTGATTTTAATTTGGTTCCAAGTAATCTTCGGCTCGCTCTTTTCGCTTTATTTTTATATAAGTGGTTATTATACGAACTGGCGAGATGCGATATTTTATGGATTTTATCAAGCTATTTCTGCAGTGACTAATTCAGGCTTTGATATTTCAGGTGATTCAATTATCCCTTTTGCTCATGATTATCTCTTTTTACTGGCAATTATGTTCTTAATTTTTATCGGCGGAATTGGATTTCCCGTTTTACTGGAAATTCATGAGTGGTTACATTTTAAGAAAAAGAACTTTCGTAAGAAGAAACGAGGCTTGCCTTTCCGCTTCTCATTGTTTAGTAAAATTGCTTTGCTAGCGTTTATTGTTCTGTTTATTGGCGGGACTATTTTGATTTACTTATTAGAAAAAGATCACCTATTTTTGACAATGAATGAAAGTGGCCGTTGGGTAAGTTCGATGTTTTATTCGATGACTACACGAAACGCTGGCCTCCAAATTAATGATTTAGGGGACTTCCAAATCACAACATTGATTATTTTTTCTGTGTTAATGTTTATTGGTTGTAGTCCTAGCTCTGTTGGTGGTGGTGTTCGAACAACGACTGTTGCGATTATTGGTTTGTATTTGTTAGCCTTTTTAAAAAGTGAAGATGATATTAGCGTCTTTAGCCGTAAAATAGATGACGATGATGTCAAAAAATCGATTGTTGTCTTCATGTTATCTTTGATTATGTGCTTTTTCGCTGTCGTCTTTTTGTCAGCCACTGAAAATCTGCCCTTGATTTCAATCATTGTGGAAGTCGCTTCTGCCTTTGGGACAACCGGTCTTTCTTTAGGCATTACAGACGATTTAACAACAGTAGGTAAATTAATGATTGCCTTATTAATGTTTATTGGACGTATTGGTATGCTTTATACCTTAATGATTTTTGTACCAAAAGAAACACGTGACTTAGGCTACGAATACCCTTCAGAAAAAATTATTATTGGATAAAAAAACAAAGCCTCTCAAGTAAGAGGCTTTGTTTTTTTATTTTTTCATGTGTGTGACTAGTTTGTTATAACTTTCAGAGCGTTCAATTGCATCTTCTTTAGTTTTATCAAGTAAATGTTCGACTACTTCTTGATTCTGTTTAATTGTATGCAACGCAGAGTAACGTGTTTGTTTTTCAAGGAAATCACGCATTTTGTCAAAATCTGTTTTCTTGTAGTCAATGACCATCGGATCTTTGCCTTTCTTAACTAACTCTGGATTATAGCGATAAAGTGGCCAATAGCCAGATTCAACGGCTTCTTTGGCTTGATCTAACGTCCGAACCATTCCACCTTTGACCCCGTGATTAATACATGGGGTATAACCAATGATAATTGATGGGCCTGGGTACCGCTCCGCTTCGTCAATTGCTTTAATCGTTTGCATTGAGTTTGCGCCTAAAGCCACTTGTGCAACATAGACATTCCCATAAGTGATTGCCATCATCCCTAAATCTTTTTTAGAGGTATGTTTCCCACCCGCTGAGAATTTGGCAATGGCTGAAGCTGGTGTAGCTTTAGATGTTTGTCCGCCTGTATTGGCATACACTTCGTTATCCATAACAAAAATATTAACATCTTCCCCACTGGCAAGAACATGATCGATGCCGCTAAACCCGATATCATAGGCCCAACCATCGCCGCCGACAATCCATTGACTCGTTTTCACTAGTAAATCTTTTTGTTCGTAAATTTTTGTTAAAAGTGGATCTTCATCGGCTTCTTCACTTAATGCCGCCGCTAGTTTGGTGGCTCGCTGTTGTGTTCCTTCCCCTTCAGCCATGTGTTCCAACCAATCATTTAACAAGGCTTGAAGTGAATCTGATCCGACATTTTTAGCAAGACTTTCTTCAACCAGACTAGCTAAATGTTGACGTTTCGTTCGATTGGCAATATACATACCATAACCATATTCAGCATTATCTTCAAACAGCGAATTACTCCAAGCTGGTCCTTGGCCACATTCGTTCGTTGTATATGGTGTCACTGGTGACGAACCACCCCAAATTGATGAACAGCCTGTTGCGTTAGCAATCATCATTCGATCACCAAATAGTTGCGTCAACAACTTAATATAAGGTGTTTCGCCACAGCCTTCACAAGCACCTGAAAATTCCATCAATGGCTGGTTAAATTGGGAACCTTTAACAGAAAGTTTTTTGACTGGGTTGGCTTTTTGTTTAAGAGTCATCGCAAAGGCCCAATTCATCGCTTGCTCTTTCTGAGTTTCATAAGGTTTCATTAAAATCGCCTTGTCTTTCACAGGGCAAGCCTGAACACAAAGACCACAACCTGTACAATCTTCTAAAGAAACTTGGATACGATACATCAACCCATCTATGCCACGCATTTCGCGCATGGCAAAACCTGCAGGTGCTTCTTTCAGTTCTTCTTCATCCGCTAAAAACGGTCGAATAGCCGCATGTGGACAAACAAAGGCACATTCATTACACATCGTACACTTATCCATTTGCCACTCAGGTACTTCTAACGCAATGCCACGTTTTTCATAAGCCGCAGTGCCCATAGGAATGGCACCGCCCTTCATTCCGTTTTCAATCAAATCTGAAACGGTCAGCTGATCCCCTTCTTGACGATTGATCGGTTCTAAAATATTTGTCACAAAAGCTGGAGCTTCCGACTCTTGATTTTCTGGCTCTAAAACAATGGTTGCCCAATCTTCTGGAACTACAATTTCTTGCAGCGATTCAAAGGTAGCATCAATCGCTTGGTAATTTTTTTCAACAATTTCCATTGATTTTTTTCCATAAGTCTTTTTCACTTCTTCTTTAAGTAACGGTAAATATTGCTCTTTCGTTAAAATATCTGTTACTTCAAAAAAGGCAGTAGACATCACTGTATTAATCCGACGACCTAAGCCTACTTTGCGAGCTAACTCAACCGCATTGATAATATAAAATTTGATTTGGTGCTCCCCAATATATTTTTTTAACTTAGCCGGTAATAAACGATGAACCTTTTCTTGATCCCAAATAGTATTCAGTAAAAACGTTCCGCCATCTTTTAAACCTTTTAACAGGTCGTATTTATGCAAATAGGAAGCATTATGACAAGCGATGAAATCTGCTTGTTCAATTAAATACGTGGAAGTAATTGGCTCTTTACCAAAACGCAGATGCGAAACGGTTAAACCGCCTGATTTTTTAGAATCATAACTAAAGTAAGCTTGTGCATAAAGGTCGGTATGATCTCCGATAATTTTAATCGCTTGCTTGTTTGCTCCCACAGTTCCGTCAGAACCAAAGCCCCAAAATTTTGCTTGGAAGGTAGTATCTGGCGTTAAATCTAAAGTAGGTTCTTCTGGCAATGATTGATAGGTTACATCATCAACGATCCCTACCGTAAAGCGTTGTTTTAATTCTTTAAATGGCAATAACAAATGGTCATAGATCGCTTTAATTTGATTAGGCGCTACGTCTTTAGAACCTAACCCATAACGTCCACCAATCACAATTGGACGATTTTCATGTTGATAGAGAGCGCTTTGAACATCTAGCAATAATGGTTCCCCTTCGGCTCCTGATTCTTTTGTTCGATCTAAAACCGCAACCTTTTCTACTGTAGCTGGTAATTTTTCAAGAAGGTTTTCGGTAGGAAATGGACGATATAAATGAATATTGATAAAACCAACTTTGCGTCCTTGTTGATTGAGATAGTCGACTGTTTGTTTGATTACTGGCGAAGCCGACCCCATTGAAATAATGACTTCTGTTGCATCTTCAACCCCGTAATAATCGGTTAAATCATACGTTGTTCCACGAAGATTGTTAATTTTTTTCATGTATTTTTGAACAATTTTTGGCATTTCTTCGTAATTTTTATTGACTGTTTCTCTTTGTTGAAAATGAATGTCAGGATTTTGAGCGGTCCCTGAAACAGTGGGATGATTAGGATTCATGCCTCCCATTCTAAAACGAGTTACAGCTTCCTGATTCACCATTTCTTTCAGGTCATCATAATCAATCACTTCGATTTTTTGTAGTTCATGGCTCGTTCTAAAACCATCAAAAAAGTTTACAAAAGGTAAACTACCTTCTAAGCTAGCTAAATGAGCAACTGCCGACAAATCCATCACTTCTTGAACACTCGATTCTGCTAACATACAAAAACCTGTTTGGCGGGTAGCCATCACATCGCCATGATCACCAAAAATACTCAACGCACTTGTCGTTACTGCCCGAGCCGCCACGTGGAACACAGAAGGTAGCAATTCTCCTGCGATTTTATACATATTGGGAATCATCAACAGTAAACCTTGTGAAGCAGTATAAGTAGTGGTTAACGCACCTGTTTTTAACGAACCATGAACTACTCCCGCTGCCCCAGCTTCTGATTGCATTTCAATAACTTGAACTTTTTGACCATAAATATTTTTTAAACCACTTTCCGCCCATTCATCTACCAACTCAGCCATTGTTGAACTTGGTGTGATAGGATAAATAGCGGCAACTTCTGTAAACGCATATGAAATATAAGCCGCTGCGGTGTTTCCATCCATTGTTTTTTTCATTTTTTCACCTTTTATCTTTCCTAAACATTGCTTGTGACTGTTGTTTTTTGTGTTTTGACATACTGATCAATTGCATTAGCTGCGATTTTCCCAGCGCCCATCGCTAAAATAACGGTGGCAGCACCTGTGACTATATCGCCCCCAGCAAAAACGCCAGGTATTGAGGTTGCTCCCGTTTTAGGATCAGCTTGAATGTAACCCCATTGGTTTAGTTCTATTTCTGGATATGTTGATAACAAAACTCGATTTGCCCCTTGGCCAATTGCCTCGATTACTGCATCAGCAGGAATGGTAAACGTGCTGTCTGGAACCGGTTCTGGCCGTCGTCTTCCAGACACATCTGGTTCACCTAAAACCATTTTGATACATTCAACACCGGCTAGATTTCCTTGTTGGTCATCTAAATAAGCAATTGGATTCGTTAACCAATAATAGTTAATTCCTTCCTCAAGGGAATGGTGGTATTCTTCAATTCTTGCTGGTAATTCTTCTAACGAACGACGATACACAATATTCACATTTTCAGCGCCTAATCGTTTGGCTGAACGAGCGGCATCCATTGCAACATTCCCGCCGCCAATCACAACAACATTTTTAGCACGTTTAATCGGTGTATCATATTCTGGAAACTCATAGCTATGCATTAAATTGATTCGTGTTAAAAATTCACTAGAAGAATAAACCCCATTTAAACTAGTTCCTGGGATTCCCATAAAGTTTGGTGCCCCTGCACCAACCGATAGATAACAGGCATCAAACTCTGACATTATTTCTTCCATCGTAATCGTTTTACCTACTACCACATTGGTTTCTATTGTTACACCTAAGGCTTCAATACTCGCAATTTCTTGTTTAACAATTTTTTTCGGCAATCGAAATTCAGGTATGCCATAGGTTAATACGCCGCCAGCTTCATGAAGCGCTTCAAAAATAATTACTTCGTAGCCGAGCTTTGCCAAATCCCCCGCAACTGTTAACCCAGAAGGACCAGAACCGACCACTGCGATTTTCCCTTTTGTTGGTTCCGCTGTTTTTTTAGGAAACATGTGATTTTCTAATGCCCAATCGGCAACTAAACGTTCTAATTTGCCAATTGCCACTGGTTCAAAGTTTTTGGCTTTCCCTAATTTACAAACTTGTTCACATTGTTTCTCTTGCGGACAAACGCGTCCACAAATAGCAGGTAAATTCGTATATTTACTTAAAATATCGGCTGCTTGTTCCATGTTTCCTTCACGAATAGCTAAAATAAATCCAGGAATATCAATCATCACGGGGCATTTAGCAATACAAGGTGCATTTTTACATTGTAAACAGCGAATCGCTTCTTCTTGCCCTTCTGCTAATGTATAGCCTAAGCAAACCTCTTCAAAATTATTCTTTCTGATAGTAGGTGCTTGTTCCGCAATCGGTGTTTTTATACGACTTTTTCTAGCCATTTTTCTCCACCTGCTCTTTCAAACGATCTGTAAAGCAAACTGCTTCTTCTTCCTGATATTGCTTCATTCGATTAATGAATTCATCCCAATTTACTTCATTGCCTTTAAACTCAGGTCCATCAACACAGGCAAATTTCATGGTGCCATCAACAGTGACCCGACAACCGCCACACATACCTGTTCCGTCAATCATAATAGGATTCAAGGAAACATAAATTGGTAATTGATGTTTTTCAGCTGTCAAGGTACAAAATTTCATCATGATGCTGGGCCCAATCGCCCAACTGCACGCTACAGATTCACGTGCAATAACTTCTTCCATCGCTTCTGTTACTAAGCCCTTTTTACCTAATGAACCATCATCCGTTGTAATGATTAGCTCATCTGAATAACGACGGCATTCTTCTTGTAACAGAACTAACTCAGCTGTTCGTGCCCCCAAAATCGTAATCACTCGGTTGCCTGCTTCTTTTAAAGCCTTGATAATTGGATAAATAGCTGCGATGCCAACCCCGCCACCGACAACCATCACCGTTCCATATTGCTTCACTTCTGTGGGCATACCTAAAGGTCCAGTGATATCTAACAAAGAGTCGGAAGTTTTAAGTTGGGAAAGTGCAGCTGTTGTCTTACCGATTACTTGGAAAATAATTCGAATACTGCCTGCTTGTGGATTTGTCTCCGCAATCGTTAAAGGGATCCGCTCTCCTTTTTCGTCAATTCTTAAAATAACAAACTGTCCAGCCTGGGCATGTGTCGCTATTCTTGGCGCTTCCAGCCAAAAATCAAATGTATTACTAGATAATTGAGTCGACTGAAGAATATTAAACATTGAAATACCTACCTTCATCATTCCTTTTCATTCTGACTCCTACTTTCTTAAACCTTTAGGCAACGCTATCAGATAAAGTTGCGGCAACACTTTTAACAAATGTTTTTAGCATTTCGATGTCTTCTTCTTCTGCATTGTTTTCAATTTCAACTGTTTCAGCTACTTTTTTAGCACCAGCTTTTTCAAAAGCTCCTACAAAATCATGCGCTGATTTACAGAAAAATTCACCATATTCACGATCACCGGAACCAACAACGCCAAATGGCTTACCTGCTAAATCCTTTTCAGTTAATTCATCAAAGAAATCTTCAAATTCAAAAGGCAGTTCCCCATCACCATAAGTATACGTTGCGATAATACAAGCATCTGCATCATCAAAGAAGTCTACATCAACTTCTGAACATTCTTCACGTTCTACTTCAACTCCAGCTTCTTGAAACTGTTCTTCCAAAATCTCGGAAATTTCTTCTGTGTTTCCAGTCATACTTGCATAAACAATTTTTACTAGTGCCATCTTCATTCATTTCCTTTCTTTTTTCCTAAATATTTCAATGCATTCAAATACAATTGTAACCCTTTACATTAATTCCTAAAAAAATAACTTTTACAAATGATTTTATTCACAAACTAATCTAACTAAGTATGTACTCTTCCCCTTTCGAGATAGAGTATTTTTTACTACGTCTTTACTATACCACATTCCAAACTGTTTTAACAATATTTTTAAGGCAAAAAAAATATTATTTAGGTTCTTTTTTATAAAACATTTTTCCTTCTTCCAATCATAAAAATTGCTTCTAAAACCGCTCCCCCTAATGCACGAGCTTTGTCGGAGATCGTCAAGCAATCGACTTTCTCAACTGGTCGAGGATCTACATCTGCACACTTCAACCCTTGACAGCATATTACCTTTTCTGAAATCAATCCTCTCAAAGTCCCTGTCAAAGGCGAATAAACTGGAACCTGATCGATTAAAAATAATGCTTCCCCTTTCAACACGAGATCCCCTATGTTTTTAAGGTGGATAACTTGTCCTGAAGCAGGGGCATGGACAACTCGTTCCGCACTTTTTCCGCCAATTTCACCTGGAATACCTGTATTAGGTAAAGCTGTTCCTTCAAAGTATAAACGTCCCAACCTATGTCCACGCATTGTCTCAATCACAACATCGACATCTTGCGGTGCTGAAAATCCTGGTCCTAAAGCAATCGTAATCGGTGCCATTCCTCGATGCGTACCTAAATTTTTCTTAGCCAAAATCGCATCGATAACAATCAGTGGTTTCAATTGTTGAATAGCACTTGCTGTTTGATCGACAAAAACAGGCAGCTTATTTTGCTGCCAACATTTCGCGCAATCCTTTAATGAAGTAATTCGAACAGCAACCAAATCTTCCACTCTTTGTTCTTTCTGGAAAATAGCATCACAAACTGAAACAGTCCGCCGAATGGCCAGAGGACATTCTGTTTCTAATACTAGTATTTTAAAGCCAACGTGCCATAATTTTTGGATAACACCTGTCGCTAGATCGCCCCCTCCGCGAACAATCACTAATTTTTCTTGGATGTTTTGACTGATTTCTCCCATAAAATAAGTCCTTTCTCTAATTCCATATTGCAAGCAATAATTTTGTCTAATTTTTCAAAACAGCTTTTGGGTAATTGAAGACAGACATTCATCGCTTGAACGAACTCTCTTCGCGTATGGGTTTGATTTAAACACAAAATTCGTTGGCCTTGGCTCTCTTTAAACAATCCTTTTGGATGAGCAATGAGTTGAGCTAACAATGTTTCTGTGATTGGTTCTTGTTGTTGCGCATCGGTTAATTCCAAAAAAAGCGGCAACCGATGAATGGTCGTTTCATCTATCTTTTGACCAATCACAGAAATCGGAAGCACACCAATTGTGGTGGTTGTTTCTTTTAATATCACGGGTTCATAAGAGGACCAGCCTTTCAAAGGTCGTTGTTTGGATCCATCCGCTTCTAAAAAAACTTTCGTGAAGTGCTGAAACAATGTTTGAAACGAGGTCATTGCAGGCATCGTTAGTTTTGTTTGGTTGTTGATAGCGGTTCCTGCTAAAGTGATTCCGCAGATATTCGGCGTTATTTTTTCAAAATGGTTTGTATAAAAATAATCATACAATTGACGTTGGGGAAACCCAATTTTTGTAGTTGTACTAACCAGAACAGCTTCCTTTCGATATGTTTTTGCTAGCGCCCACATTAAGCTTGTTTTCCCACCACTACCAACAATCGACACAATCTCCTTTCCTTGTAAATCAAAACACTTTTTTAAGGACTCCACAGTTGGTACCTCCTTTCCCCAAGGTCATTTTTCACAGAAAAAATAGAGGCTACGCGTACTTTTGCTTCTTCTAAAAAACATACACTGTGAGTTATTTCCGCTTCATTAATGAGTAAACCGATCCCACAACCATCCGTCAATGATGGTGGCAAAGTAAAGGCGCGAACAGCCACCTTTCTTGCCAACAGTACTTGTTCCGCCTGAACAGCATAATGTGTATTCGGAAAGGTTAGCAAATACTCCATCTTTTCACCTTCTTTTTTTGTTAAAGCGTAATTACTTTAGCCGCTTGATTCATTGTTTCAACAATTTCGTACATATTAGTAATAGAGCCGATAGCTAAGGTGTCTGTTAAATGATAAAAATCTAAACAGGCCCCACACGTTTGAATCGTGGTTCCCTTCTCCGCTAATTGTTGCAAATCAGCTAAGGTGTTCGCTGCTTGATTCGTTAAAAACGCCCCTCGATTAAAGAATAATAGCTGTGTAGGAACAGTTTCTGCTTCTGATAAAGATTGAAGATAACTTTTCATTAATAGTCGTCCTAGCTGCTCGTCTCCAGTACCTAATTGATCGGAGCCAATCGTAATTACTAAATCTGTTGCTGACTGACTTGTTTGTTGAGTCGCTTCTTCAGGTACCGTAATTTTGACAGAGAAAACCGTGGCTTCTATCTGCTTCGCAGTCAAAGTGGCCTGTTTTTTAGCAGCTAATTTTTTCAAATTTTCAACAGCTACTTCGTTATCGACTAAAACCTCGATAGTGCCTCCAGCTAAACCTAACTCCGCCAAAGCTTTTTTTGTTTCAATCACAGGTATTGGGCAAGGTTTCCCCAATGCATCTACTAATTTCATATTTGGCCCTTCTCTCTATAAAAGTACTACTGCTTGTTGTTCTTTTGGCAGAACCTCGCCAATAATTTTGGCAACAGGGTCCTCTTTTTGAATAGCTGCTAAACAGGCTGCCGCTTCATCAGCAGCGACACTAATTAACAGTCCGCCAGATGTTTGTGGATCAAACAAAAGTTCTTGCATTTCCATAGAAATTTTTGAATAATCGATTGTCGTTCCGATTGTTTGTCGGTTTCTTTGCCCAGCTGCAGTGACTAAACATTCTGCGGCGTAGGCCAACGCTCCTGTAATGGTTGGTAATGCTTCTGTATCAATCAGTAATGTTACCTGATTATCAGCCATTTCTTTCGCATGAATTAATAGACCAAACCCAGTCACGTCAGTACAAGCATGTACTGCGTAGGATCGAGCATTCGCAGCGGCATATTTATTTAAACGTTCCATCGAATCTTGTGCGATTTTTTGTTCCGTCTGCTTCGCCAATTGCCCCCGAACAGCCGCTTGAATAATTCCTACACCTAATGCTTTAGTTAAAATCAAGACATCCCCCACCTGTGGCGTATTATTATGCCACAAATTTTCTGGATGAACTTCTCCAGTTACCGCTAAGCCATACTTAGGTTCATGGTCATAAATCGAATGGCCTCCCGCCAGTAAAGCACCCGCTTCCTTTAATTTTAAACTGCCACCCAAGAGCATTTGTTCCAACCATTCTTTTGACATCTTTTGTGGAAAACAAACAAGATTTAGCGCATAAAGGACTGTACCGCCCATGGCATAGACATCACTTAAAGCATTAGCGACCGCAATTTTTCCAAATGATAACGGATCATTGACCATTGGTGAAAAAAAATCAACCGTTGAAATCAAAGCTTTTTCAGGCGTTATTTGGTAAACCGCGGCGTCGTCGGCATGTTCAAATCCGACGAGTAGCCGCTCATTTGCCGGTGTTTCGGGTAAGTGTTGCAACAATTGATTCAGTACACGGGATTCAATTTTTGCCCCGCAGCCACCTGATGTACATTGTGATAAAAAATCCATGCTGTCCGCTCCTTCTCAAATTAGTAGTTCTTGTAAAGCGTGAATTGTCCAAGTAATTTCTTCAGGCGTTGTCTGCCAACCAAAGCTAAAACGTAAGGTGCCAGTTGCTAAAGTCCCAGCTGTTTCATGGGCTAATGGTGCACAATGCAAACCTGCGCGCGTCATAATGCCATATTGTTCTGCTAGTTGCTGTGCCACCACTGTTTCTTCCTGATTCCACAGTGTGATAGAAACAACAGGGACAGTTTGTGCCACGTCCTTGGTTCCTAAAATTGTGACAGGTAACCCTGATAAACCATTTAAAAAATTCTGCATTAAGGTTCGTTCGTGCTTTTGAATCGCTGCTAAACCAATTTTATTCAACTCTTTAACAGAACTATTTAAGCTTAAAATACCTAAACTGTTTAACGTACCAGCTTCAAATTTATCTGGTAAAAAAGAGGGTTGATCAAAGGAATTAGAATGGCTACCAGTGCCGCCCGTTATCAGTGGTTTGACCGCTTCAGCCCCTCGCTCACTAAAAGCTAACCCACCAATACCTGCTAATCCATATAAGCTTTTATGTCCAGTAAAGGCTAGCACATCAATGGCCATCTGAGTCATTTTTATTGGTAGAAAGCCCGCCGTTTGAGCTGCATCCAAAACGGTTAATACTCCTTTCTGTTGGGCCCATTGAAAACATTCTTCAATGGGTAAAATGGTGCCTAAGACATTGGATGCGTGTGTCATCACCAAGGCTTTTGTATTCGTTCGCCAGGCTCGCTGAATATCTTCTACATCTAACAGACCCGTTTTTTGACAAGCAACATACGTCACTGAAATGCCTCGTTCTTTCTCAAGCAAGTGAAGAGGTCTGGCTACTGCATGATGTTCTAACATAGTCGTAATCACATGGTCGCCAGGTTGTAAAATCCCCGCTAATGCAAGATTTAAGGAAGTTGTTGCGTTATTCGTAAACGTAATCTGAGCCGCACTGGGTGCCTGAAAAAAGTCTGCTAACAATTGACGTGTCTCTAAAAGAGGAAGCCCCTCTCTCAGCAAAGGGGCATTTCTTCCGTAATTCATGAACTGATTTTCTGCTAAATAGGCAGTCAAAGCCTCAATGGTTGCTGGAAATTTTTTATAGGAAGTCGCTGCATAATTTAAATAAACCAAATCCTTCATACGATTTTCCTCTCTAACTATTGGTTTCTTGAATTAATTTTCTGTACTCTTCTGGCGTATCGATATCTTTCAAACGGCCAGGAGTCGCTATTCTCAGCATCTGAACTGCTTCTGGAAAGCGTTCATAAATCATGCGTCCGCCTTTTTCACCAGTCAATGTTAATAGTTCTTGTCGAAATTGATTACCGAATAATACTGGACTACTAGGACAGCCATCTTTTTGTAATGGCACTACAATTTTATTTCTCTGACATTTATCTAACACGGGTTGTAGCATTTTAGGTGTTAACAATGGTTGATCACTAGGTAAGTATAAATAGCCAGCTCCCCGAGCTTGTTCGGTTCCTAAACGAATACTGCTACTTTGCCCTTCTTGCCATTGATGATTGAGAATCACCTGAATGTTCTTAGGTAAAGGAAACGCTGGCTGATTCTCAGGCGAAACAACTAAAATCCGTTCTAATACGTCTAATTGATTCACTAAGGTTAACGTGTGCTCTAAAAATGTTTTTCCTTGATATTTTAAGAACAATTTATTTTGGCCCATCCGTTGTGAATTGCCCGATGCTAGAATAATGACACTAACGAGTGACATGAGTTGTCTCCTTTTATCTTTTTTTCTTTTGATAAGGGGTATTTTCTAAAGGCAGACTTGGTCGTAGCTGACCATCCAAGGCAAAATATGCGCCTGCTAAAGCTGGTGCGGTAGGGATCGTTGCTAACTCACCTACGCCTTTAATTCCATAGGCTAAACCTTCGTGAAGATTGTCAGCATGAACCAAAATTGTTTCGATTGGTGGTACTTGAGTGGCGTTCACTAATCCTAGCGTTGCATATTTTGCTTTAACATAGCCTTCTTCTAAGGCAAATTTTTCAGTTAAAGCATACCCCATGCCCATCGCAATCCCACCTTCAATTTGACCTTCAGCAGCTCGTGGATTCACCACTTGCCCCATATCATACGCAGCCACAAATTTAGCTACTTTTCCTTTGTCATCTAGAATAGCTACTTCAGCAGCATAACCATAACCAGCATGACTAACTGGACTTTTTTTATCATTAATTAATGGATCCGTTTTCGCTGAATATTCCCCATAAAATTCTTCACCTTCCAAATCACTTAAAGCACGTCCCATATCAAGTTCATACCGTAATTGCATTGCCGCTCTTCTAGTTGCTTCTCCTGTGAAGAGTGACTGCCTCGAAGCCGTTGTCGTTCCTGAATTCGGTGTTCTTCTCGTATCAGGGGCTTCCGCAACAATCATTTCTGGTGGTAAATTTAATGTTTCACAGGCAATTTGCGTCGTAACGGTTGCCATCCCTTGACCGATACAAGCAGCACTTGTGCGGACATGTATTTTTCCTTCTTCAACAGAAATAATACAACGCCCTGTATCAGGTAGCCCCACACCCACGCCACTATTTTTAAAGAAACTAGAAATTCCAGCAACTTCCGCTTGTTCATAGACGTCTTTAACTGCTAACAAGGCTTCTTTTAACGCCGCATTTTTCGAGACCAATTGTCCATTCGGTAAAGTATCTCCTGGGGCGACGGCATTTTTAAAGCGTATTTCCCATGGTGATAGTCCGACTTTTTCTGCTAACAAGTTTAAATTACTTTCAATTGCAAAAGCCGTTTGGCAAACACCAAATCCACGAAATGCACCTGCTGGCGGATTATTAGTATATACAGCAAACCCTTCCACATCAATCGTTTGATACTTGTAGGGACCTGCCGCATGTGTACAAGCCCGTTGCAATACTGGTCCTCCTAAAGAAGCATAGGCCCCAGTATCCGCATAAATCACTGCTTTCATTGCAGTTAAATTGCCTTCTTCATCACAGCCGGTCGTAAAGTCCATTTCCATGCCATGGCGTTTGGGATGAACCATCAAACTTTCTTCACGGCTTAGCAGTACTTTTACTGGTTTCTTCAATAACCAAGCGGCTAAGGATGCATGATGCTGAACACTCATGTCTTCTTTCCCACCAAAACCGCCACCAACAAGTTTTGATTGAACATGAATTTTTTCCTTATCCAGTCCTAACATCCGAGCCACTTCCCGTTGTTCATCATAGATACTTTGACCCGCACTAAAGAGTAAAATGCCCTCACCTTCAGGCTGTGCAATCGCACACTCGGGTTCCATAAAGGCATGTTCGTTAATTGGTACGGAATAATGTTCTGTCACTACAAACGCAGAATTTGCTAATACTTCATCTGCGTTGCCACGTACCAAGTGTTCATGAGACAAGATATTGCCCTTTTCATGAATAGCTGGTGCACCTTCTGCTAAAGCAGCTTCACAAGAAGTAAGCGGTATCATTCCTTCGCAATCAACTTCCACTAAATTTTTTATCTCTGGTAAGGTTTCTTTTCTTTTTGAAACAACGAGTGCCACTGCATCCCCAACATACCGTGTTATTTCTCCTTCTGGAATCATTACATCCCAATCGGAAATAAATTCTAAATGACCAATTTTATTATTTCCTGGAACGTCTTTAGCTGTGAACACAGCCACACAGTCAGGATGCGCCAATGCTTGGGTACTATCGATTGATAGAACTTTTGCGCGAGGATAGGCACTCCGCAAAGCAGATGCATGAAGCATTCCTTCTATGTCAATGTCATCTACATAAATCCCTGTTCCTAAGGTTTTCTCCACTGCATCGACCCGTTGGAAGTCTTCCCCTAATTTACCATTTGAATGTTCTTCCGGAATGCTCGTTTCTTCACAAAACATTTTAGCAGCTAACTGAATGGCTTCTATTATTTTCACATATCCTGTACAACGACAAATGTTCCCGCGTAAAGCTTTCTGAATGTCTTCTTTTGTGGGTTCGGGTTTCTTGTTCAATAATCCTTGTGCCGAAATAACCATCCCAGGGATGCAATATCCGCACTGAACTGCACCCGTTTTTGCAAACGCATAGGCGTAGACATCTTTTTGCCGTTGGCTTAAACCTTCGATTGTCGTGACTTCTTTACCAGCTAATTTTTCTAAAGTAAACAAACACGCTTTGGAAGCCTTTCCATTTACTAGCACCGTACATGCGCCGCAAGAGCCCTGGTTACAACCATCTTTTGTTCCAGTTAAGCCCAGATCCTCCCGCAAAAAGTCCATTAATTTTTTGTTTGTTTCACAGGTTTCACTTTGACCATTTACAATAATTGAATACATTTCTTGCACCTCGATTTCTGATATAGTTTAGTGTTCAATCACCTAGATTATACCACAAATCTTCGTTCTAAAAATTATTTTTTAGCGAAAAAACTTTTTTATTTAACTTAAAGGTCCTCATTATTGATAGCGTTGTTGAATTAATTCTCCCGCGATGCTAATCGCTAACTCTTCTGGTGTTTCGGCTGCAATATCTAAGCCAATTGGCATGAAAATTCTTTCAATTTCAGTCATTGTATAACCGACCTCTTTTAACCGTCGAACTTGTGAAGCAATTTTGTGTTTGCTCCCCATCACACCAATATATTTGGCTGGTGTTTCCAATAACTGTTTGGCAACGATGAAATCAAAATTGTGTCCTCTGGTAATCACTATACCATAATCGTCCGCCGTTATTTCAATAAACGCAGCTAAATTTTCTAAAGGAATAACCCGTAGTTCCTCAGCTTGTGGAAAAGCTTGTGCCGTCAAAAATTCTGGACGATCGTCCACTACAACGCAATAAAACGATAAATAGTTTAAAATAGGTACCAATGCGCGTGCGACATGACCACTTCCAAAAATATACACTTTCCCTACTTGGAGGATCGCTTCTGTTAAAAAAGTGATTTCCTCTTTTTGCTCACAATGGATACCTTTAGGTAGCAAACTTAATTCCCCCTCCCAAGAAGTGGAACCAATCAATTCGCCTGTTTCACTATAAAAGGATACTTTTCCTAAATTGTTTTGATCTAGTTCAGTCATTAACCAACCTTGTTGATTATTTTGAAAATGCGTTTCTATGGACTCACACAACTCTTTTAAAAATGGCGTTTCCCATGAAAGATAATGGAAAAAAATCGTGACATTTCCGCCACAGACCATGCCTAAATCAGCAATATTATTCGGGGCTAAAATAAATTGACGTTGTGCATTTTCTTTCTCAAGAAGTAGCTTTTTTGCCACTTGTTCAGCCTGAAATTCAACCGCCCCACCACCAACAGTTCCGGCTATTCTACCTTCGGCGGAAACCAGCATTCTAGCCCCTTGACTTCGTGGTGTAGATCCTGAACTTGTACCAATCGTTAATAACATCGTGTCTTGCTTTTCCAATATTGCCTGTTTCAAACGCTGAAATACTTCTCTCATTTCAGTTCCTCCGATACTACATCCTGTTCTTTAAAGATTTCTTCAAAGCATGCCTCTACCTGTTGATACACTTTTTTCTCAAATAAAAGATATTGATCAATCAACTCTTTTCCTTGATCCGTAACAATTGACCCGCCACCATTACAACCACCAACACTTTTGATAATTAATGGAAAAGATAGCTCTTCTTCAGCTACCCGCACAATCCGCCATGCCTTATTATAAGACATTTTCATCTCTTTTGCCGCTAAGTTTAGTGACCCAGTTTGCTGAATTTTTTGTAAAACTTCGACAACGCCAGGACCAAAAAAGTTCCGATCTGTTTTTAATTTTAAGTTTAGGGAATACGTAAACATCTTCTCCTCCTTTATTCGTTCATTTTTTTATAGATAACGTAAGGGAAAAAGGATACGAAAGCTTACTCACTTTCGTATCAAAAAAAGCAATCTTCACTCAAGTGCTACACGCTTTTTTGGTTTTAAAATGACATTTAAAAGGACTGCTACCAAAGTGGTTAAGATAACTTCCGAATTACCGAAAATCGTTGTTACCCAAGTTGGAAAACCAGCTAAGCTTCCAGTAGACAATGTGACACCAATTCCAAATGCTAGAGCTGTTCCGACAACCCCAGTATTTCGAGGAGTCATTTCCTGCGAAGCAATCATCCGAATACCTGTCATAGAAATAGAAGCAAAAACTGAAATCGTTGCGCCACCAATTACCGCGTAAGGAATCGTAGTTAATAACGCAGCTACTTTCGGAACAAAACCAGCAATTAATAATATAACTGAAGCGAAAACCAGAACATACTTATTAATCACTTTTGTTACCGTAACCAGACCAACATTTTGTCCAAAAGTTGCCACTGGGATTGATCCAAATAAACTGCCAATAAAGTTAGTGAATCCACTTCCCATAATTCCGCCAGATAATTCTTCATCCGTTGCATCTCGATCCATTGCTCCAACCGTTGTTGCTGTAAATTGACCGATGGCTTGAACAGCATCAACAATAAACATCACCACAAGCGTAAAGATTGGTACCAGTTGAAAATCCAGTCCAAAATGAAACGGGGTAATTACCTGAACGATTTTAGCATTTTGAACTGGCTCAAAACTAACCATCCCTAAAGCTAAAGAAATCAAATAGCCAATAACCATTCCGTTTAAAATTGCTGATAACTTCAAAAATCCTTTTGCAAAATAATTGAAGTAAAAGACAATCGCAAAGGTTAATAATGCAACTAACCAATTCCGGGCTGAACCAAAATCAGCACTACCAGCTCCTCCTGCCATATACTTAATCGCAACAGGAAACAGGGATAGGCCAATACTTAAAATAACCGTTCCTGTTACTAAAGGCGGAAACAACACACGGATTTTTTTAATGAACAAACCAACAATAATAACAAGAATACTGCCAACTAATTGTGAACCAAAAATTGCTGCAATCCCAAAATCAGCTCCGATGGCCATCAAAATCGGTACATACGCAAAACTTGCCCCCATCATAACTGGTAACCGTGAACCCACTTTTCCAAAAATAGGGAAAAGTTGAATTAACGTTGCAACTGCTGAAAAAATCAATGATGTTTGAATCAAAATAGTCGTATCACTAGGACTTAATTGGCAAACTTTGGCAATCATGATTCCCGGTGTGACAATCCCTACTACTGCTGCGACAACGTGTTGCAATCCCATCGGAATTGCTTCAGAAATTGATAGTTTCGCATCATATTCAAATAATGCTTGCTCTTTTTTTTCATTCATAGGATCGTTTCCTTCTTCTTTTTATTCTAAAAGGATTGTTCCCCTTAATCAGTAAAGAATGCAATCCTTTTTCCCTCAGAAACATCTTAAAAATTATCCTTTGGCAGCAACTGCTTCAATTTCAAATAAACCATCTTTTGGCAACTTGGCTACTTCTACACAAGAACGTGCAGGCAAAACTTCTGAAAAGTAATTCCCATAGATTTCGTTAATTTTGCTAAAATC
The DNA here is from genome assembly GCF_051712085.1 of Enterococcus sp. DIV1537a. Lineage (NCBI taxonomy): Bacteria > Bacillati > Bacillota > Bacilli > Lactobacillales > Enterococcaceae > Enterococcus > Enterococcus sp. DIV1537a. The sequence continues at coordinate 2,156,176 of NZ_JBIOOE010000001.1, forward strand.
AGACATATGTTGTAAAAACACCGTTGTTTTCACAACATTATCATAGGTCATCTCGACCTCTTTTAAAATCGAACCTAAATTGATAAAAGCTTGTTTTGCTTGTTCTTCCACTGTAGCCTTCATTTCACCCGATTGCGGATCTAATCCTAGTTGTCCAGAAATGTACAACGTATTTCCCGCTAAGACAGAATGTGAATAAGGTCCTACAGCAGCTGGTGCCTGTGCAGAATTAATCATTTTGTTTGTCATCGTTTTCCTCCATTCTATGATTCTTTATTTTCAATTAAAGTCCCTGTTTTTCCAGATAATCCTTCTTTGGCTTTTTCTAATAACGTAATCAATGTTTTTCGACCTGGCTTAGATTCAGCAAACTTAATCGCTGCTTCAACTTTTGGTAACATTGAACCTGGAGCAAACTGACCTTCTTGCGCATATTGTTTCATTTTTTCTGTTGAAATATTCCCTAGGGCTTCTTGATTTTCTTTACCAAAATTAATACAAACTTTTTCAACTGCTGTTAAAATCACGAGCAGATCAGCATCTACTTGTTCAGCTAGTCGTTCACTACAAAAATCTTTGTCGATGACTGCATTTACACCTTTTAGTCGGTTCCCTTCTTGAATGACTGGGATGCCACCACCGCCGCCAGCAATGACTGTTTGGCCAGCATCAACCAATGTTTGAATCGTGAGAAGTTCGACAATATTTTTTGGTTTAGGAGAAGCGACGACTTGGCGATAACCACGGCCAGCATCTTCCATCACTTGTATATTTTTTTCTTTGACTAATTGTTCTGCTTCTTCTTTTGTCATGAAGCGGCCAATTGGTTTCGTTGGTTTTTTGAACGCCGGATCATTTTCATCCACGACCACTTGAGTGACTATGGTGGTGACGGCTTTACTTATATTTCGCTGACGCAACTCTTCTTGTAGCGCATTCTCTAAATCATAGCCAATGTAACTTTGACTCATGGCTACGCACATGGATAACGGAACAACTGGATATTGTGGATTATTAAAGGAAAATTCTTCCATAGCTAATTGAATCATCCCCACTTGAGGACCATTGCCATGAGATAAAATAACTTCATATCCTGCTTCAATCAAATCTGCAATCGCTTTGGAAGTCTGTTTTACAGCAGTCATCTGCTCCGTCAAATTATTTCCTAAAGCATTGCCACCTAAAGCTACTACGACGCGTTTGCCCATTGCTTCACCTCATTTTCTGTTTTATAAAAAGGACGATGCTTTTTCTTTTTCACAACGAGTTTTCGTATTAACTGTCTGTTGTCGTTGCATGAAGTCAACGCACATGACTAAGCGTTCTTGACTCGAGACAATCACACATTCATGAATAGACTTGGGAAGGTCTTATTTGTTCATGTTGAAGAGGCAACTTCTAATGATTCATTGTGTAAAGAAAAAGCATCTGTCTTCATGCCAAATTCATTATTTTACTTCTCTTGGTGTCGCTTTATCCGCTAAGTCTGTTAAGGTTTTTTGCGGATTTTTTACTTTACTTAAGAAAATCATAGCCGCAATAACATACGGTTTGTAGCTAGCTTCTTTGTAAAGTTCGACCCGATAACGATCGAAAACAGAAGCTTCCACTTCACCTTCTTCACAACTTACACCAGTAATATCAGCTGGTAGACAATGCATATACAAAGCTTTGCCGTCTTTCGTTGTTTTCATCAATTCTTCTGTACATTCCCAATCTTTGTGCTTTTTATTTTGAGAAAGTAATTCTTGTTCTAATTGATCAATTCCTGCTTGGTCACCATTGCCATATAATTCAGTTCGCTTTTCCATTGCCGCAAAAGGTGCCCAGCTTTTCGGATAAACAACATCCGCATCTTTGAATGCTTCTGCCATACTATTCGTTTTAGTAAAGTTTCCACCAAATTCTGCTGCATTTTTCTTCGCAACTTCTTCTACTTCTGGCATAATTTCATAACCTTCTGGATGTGCTAAGACGACATCCATTCCTAAACGGGTCATTAGACCAACAATTCCTTGAGGAACAGATAATGGTTTTCCATAAGATGGTGAATACGCCCAAGTCATGGCAACTTTTTTCCCTTTCAGGTTTTCAATACCACCAAATTCATGAATTAAATGCAACGCATCCGCCATTGCTTGCGTCGGATGGTCAATATCACATTGTAAATTCACTAACGTTGGGCGTTGTTCTAATACCCCATCTTTATATCCTTCTTGGACAGATTCTGATACTTCGTGCATGTAAGCATTGCCTTTACCAATGTACATGTCATCACGAATACCAATGATATCAGCCATAAAAGAAATCATGTTTGCTGTCTCACGAACAGTTTCTCCGTGAGAAATTTGACTTTTTCCTTCGTCTAAATCTTGAACTTCTAAGCCCAAAAGATTACACGCTGAAGCGAAACTAAAACGTGTTCTTGTAGAGTTGTCGCGGAATAAAGAAATTCCCAAGCCACTATCAAAGATTTTAGTTGAAATATTATTTTCTCTTAAATAGCGTAATGTATCGGCAACTGTGAAAACAGCTTCTAATTCATCTCTTGTTTTTTCCCAAGTTAGGAAAAAGTCATTTTCGTACATTTTTTCAAATTCTAATTTATCTAATTTCTCAATATATTCTTTAAACGTTTCCATTCCATCTGCTCCTTTTTTCTTGTCTAATAATCCTTTACTTAACCACAATAGACCGTTGGTAATGCCGCATAAACGGCTGCACAACGAACCAAATCATCTTTCCAAGTTTTTTCATTTGGTGCATGTGCTTGTGCTTCCGCCCCTGGCCCGAAACCAATACAAGGAATACCATTACGTCCCATAATTGAAACGCCATTTGTTGAGAAGGTCCACTTATCTAACAATGGGCGTTCTTCACGCATTTCCACTGTTTCTACAGAGCCTTTCCGTGTTTCTCCATAGAGATTTTTATGCGTTTCCATCAAGGCTTTTGTTACATCATGATTTTCTGGAATTACCCACGTTGGGAAATAACATTCAATTTCATAAGTTAAATCCGTATAAGAAGGACGATCATAGTTGTACATTGAAACCGTCACATCATCTCCATATTTTTTAACAGCTGGTAAATTACGAATTTCTTCTAAACAACTTTCCCAAGTTTCTCCAGCTGTCATTCGACGGTCTAGTGAAACGGTACAGCCATCCGCAACAGCACACCGACTTGGTGAAGAATGGAAAATTTGCGAAACAGTCACCGTACCACGACCTAAGAAACGGGCTTCTTGCCACTCTGGATTGTACTTAGGATCTAACATACGAACTAAACCACGAATCGCTGTGCTTTCTGTATCTCCATTGTTGTTTAAGGCACGAACATCTTGTAAGATATCCGCCATTTTGTAAATGGCATTATCTCCACGTTCTGGTGCTGAGCCATGACACGAAACGCCTTTGACATCAACTTTAATTTCCATTCGGCCTCGTTGACCACGATAAATCCCACCATCTGTTGGCTCTGTTGAAACAACAAATTCTGGACGGATACCGTCTTCTTTGATAATGTACTGCCAACATAAGCCGTCACAGTCTTCTTCTTGGACAGTAACTGTTACTAAAGCAGTATATTTTTCTGATAATAGACCTAAATCTTTCATGATTTTAGCGCCATAAATAGCCGAAACAATCCCGCCTTCTTGGTCAGATGTACCGCGACCACCGATCTCAGTTTCTGTTTCATAACCATCGTAAGGATCAAATTTCCAGTTACTCATTTCACCAATTCCGACAGTATCCATGTGCCCATCAAAAGCAATTAATTTTTCACCAGACCCCATATAACCAAGTAAATTCCCTTGAGGATCAATGTCAATTTTATCGAAACCTAATTTTTCCATTTCGGCTTTTGCTCGCGCAATTTTGTTGCCTTCTTCTGCACTTTCTCCTGGAATTTTGACAAGGTCTCTTAAAAATTTGACCATATCTTCTCTGTAACCTTCTGCTGCTGCATTTACTGCATTAAAATCCATTCCTTTTACCTCCATAAAATTTTTTTATAATTGTCTGGATCAGTGTCCCCTTCGGTAGAAAACATTAAAACGTTTGACGTCTCATCCAGTTGCAATGCCTCACGTAATTCTTGATAGTCGGGATCTTGCATCACTGTAGCTACTAAGCCCATTGCTACTGCCCCAGATTCGCCTGATACAACTTGCGGATCCCCTTTTAATGGCGCTCCCAACATACGCATTCCCTTTTCAGAAACCCAATCTGGTGCTGAAACAAAGAAGGATGTATGATTTTTTAGAATATCAAAAGAAATCGTATTAGGTTCTCCACATGCTAGGCCAGCCATAATTGTCTGTAAATCACCATCGACAAAGCGAATTTCTCCGTCTTTTTTAATTGCTGATTGATATAAACAGTCAGCCGCCTGTGCCTCAACTACGACCATAATCGGTGGGTTTTCTGGAAAAGCATTAGCAAAATAACCAATCACCGCCCCAGCTAAACTGCCGACACCAGCTTGAACAAAAACATGACTAGGTCGTTCAGAGCCAAATTTTCTTAATTGTTGAGAGGCTTCTAACGCCATCGTTCCGTATCCTTGCATAATCCAAGTCGGAATTTTTTCATATCCGTCCCAAGCGGTGTCTTGAACCATGACACCGTTTTCAGTTTCTTCGGCCATTTTATTAGCCATTCGTACACATTCATCGTAATTAACTTCTTCGATTGTGACGGTTGCGCCTTCTTTTTCAATATTTTCTTTTCTCGTCTGTGTTGAACCCTTCGGCATGAGTACAACTGATTTTTGGCCTAATTTATTCGCAGCCCAAGCGACTCCTCGTCCATGGTTGCCATCAGTTGCTGTAAAAAACGTAGCTTGTCCAAAAGCTGATCGTAATTGATCAGAAGTTAATTCATCATATGTTAGTTCCAAAACATCTTTCTTTAATTTTTCGGCAATATAGTTAGCCATGGCAAACGAACCACCTAATACTTTAAAAGCATTTAAACCAAAGCGATAAGATTCATCTTTAACAAAGAAATCATTTAACCCCAGATACGCGGCCATATGATTCAATTCTGCTAATGGTGTTTCTGAATACTGTGGAAAACTTTTGTGAAAAGCCAAAGCTTTCTCAATTTTTTCTTTAGACATCAGAGGTAAGTACTTATCCTCCGTCTTCGGCATTTCATTTGCTGTCCATTTAATTTTTTCCAAAAATACTTCTCCTCCTTCTATTTTTAAGTTGCTTTACGAAAAACAAATTTTCCTTGATTTGCCAAGATGACTTGCCCAGCTTCAGCAACTTTTTGACCTCTTAAATAAACCATTCGAGCCTGTCCTTGTGTTTCAAATCCTTCATACGGCGTATAATCGACATTTTGTAACTGCGTTCTCGCAGCAATCACGCCGGTTGTTCTAGGATCCCAAACAACTAAATCGGCATCACTGCCTTCTTGCACCACACCTTTTTGTGGATACATCGAGAATTGTTTAGCAATATTTTCAGAAAGCAGAGCAACCATTTTTTCCAAGGTGATTCGGCCCTTCGCCACGCCTTCCGTGTAAATTAATTCTGGTCTCGTTTCAACACCTGGCATCCCATTGGGAATTTTACTAAAATCATCTTTGCCAACTGTTTTTTGTCCGTGAAAATTAAAACTACAGTGATCTGTCGATATTGTATTGATTGCCCCCTCTTTAATCCCTTGCCACAAAGCCTGTTGATCCTCTCGTTTGCGTAGTGGCGGTGAGCAGACATATTTTGCTGCTTCAAAATTAGGCGCATCATACAAGTGATCATCTAGTAAAAGATATTGAGGGCAAGTTTCTACATAGACTGATTGTCCTCTTTGACGAGCCCGTTCCACCGCTTCTAACGATCGTTTTGTGCTTAAATGCACAATATTAACCGGCAAATCAGCCATTTCCGCTATCATCAAATATCTTGCTACCGCTTCTGCTTCAACAGCTGCCGGTCTTGATAACGGATGATAGTGCGGGGTTAGCTTTCCTTGAGAAACATATGATTGGATTAATTCATCTACTAAATCACCATTTTCACAATGAACGCCTAACATTCCATTAACTTTTTTTATTTCCTTCATCGCTTCAAAAATTTCCGCATCTGTGGTCCGTAAGTTATCATAAGCCATATACATTTTGAAGGAAGTAATACCTGCAGCAATCATTTCCTGAATTTCAGCAGCTATCGTTGGGTTCCATTCAATCATGGACATATGGTAAGTATAATCACATGAACTCTTGCCTTCAGCCAATTGATTCCAAGTAGCTAAACAGTCTTTCAATGAGCCACCTTTATTAGGTGTAGCCATATCAATAACCGTAGTCGTACCTTTGGCCACCGCCGCTTGGCTTCCAGTAGTAAAGTTATCCGCCGTACTTAACGAACCTTTGCCATTATTTAATTCCAGATGCGTGTGCGCATCAATAAAACCTGGTAATACATAACACCCCGTAACATCCTCAATCTGAGAATTTTCTACTGGTAAATTTGCCCCCATCTCTACAATTTGCTCGCCGTCAATTCGAATATCCAATTGACGACGATTATATGCAGATACGACGGTTCCACCTTTGAGCAGAATAGACATTTATTTATCCCCCAGTCGTAAATTTCCTTTTATGCTTGCATACAATAAGCATATTCTTCAATCATAGTTACCATTAATGCGATTAAATCTTCTGGTACATCTAATCCTTGATCCGTTAATTGAATTGTTGACACCGTTCCCCATAAACGCAGTAAACAAATTTTATCCACAGGATTTTGAACATAGAAACCTGAATTAGTACTGTCATAAAAATCAGATTCACTGTTAAATAAGGTAAATTTGTCTTTGTAAGGGGCACTTGCATAAGGGCAAAATGTTTCACAGTTACCACATTCGTTACACATCCGATCAACATGAACAATTTGTGGTTTTCCTTCGACGTACACAACAATATTTGCTCGGTTTGGACAGACATCCATACAAGATTCACAAATTGTGGAGCATTCTAAGCAACGACTAGCTTGACTACAAGACATCTCGTCTGTCACAAGGATACCTCGTTTGTTTCTAACAAATGCAACATCACTATTTAAATTATCTTTTTCATAGTGATGATTGTGGACAAGACAAATATTATTGGCCGCTTTGGTTGCATCAGCGATTGCTTCAACAATTGTGGCTGGTCCTAAGTTAGCGTCACCAATGACATAGACGCCTGGTATATTTGTTTCCAATGTGTCTTGATTTGAAACGACTTTCCCATAGTTGTCCGTGTGAATGCCTAATGATTGGTAAAACTCTGTATCTACTTTTTCACCAACAGCGGCAATCACTGTATCAGCAGGAATATCAATCATTTCTCCTGTACCAACTGGACGACGGCGTCCAGAAGCATCTCGTTCACCTAGGACCATTTTTTCACAAGTTAATTGTTGATTTTCATGTTTAATTGGCGAAAGTAATTCTAAAAAGTCGACACCATCTTCTAAGGCTAAATAAAGTTCTTCTTCATCTGCTGGCATATTGCGTTTATTCCGACGATAAACCACTGAGACTTTTTTAACACCAGGTAATGTTGTGGCTGCACGAGCACAGTCCATGGCTGTATTTCCGCCACCAACGACGACAATCTGTTCTCCGTAAGGATTAATCGTTGGATTTTCTCGGTTTGCTTTTAAAAATTCTAACGAGTTCAATGCTCGACCAGATTCTAAACGAAGGACCCCATGTTTCCATGCACCAATGGCATAAATAACATTCGTATAGCCTTGGTTTTTCAATTCTGCCAATGATGGCGCCTCTTGTCCTGTACGGAATTCAGCTCCCATAAATTCCGCTAACTGAACGTCTTTTTGAACAGATTCCATAGAAATTCGAAATTCTGGTACAATCTGGCTACAAACGCCCCCAATTGTCTTGGATTTTTCAAACACAGTAACAGGCATGCCTTCACGTGCTAATAAATACCCAGCAGAGATCCCTGCAGGACCTCCACCCACAACAGCTGTTTTAGGTGCATTTTCTTTTGGCTGTGGCTTTTCTAGTGTCGTCAATAATTCATCATAAGCATGTTCAGCTGCTTCTAACTTCACTTCCCGAATATGAATAGATTCTTCATAAAATTGACGTGTGCATTTGGTCATACAAGGATGTGCACAAATGGTTCCAGTAATAAAAGGCAACGGATTTTTATCGACAATTACTTGCAAGGCCTTTAAATAATTGCCTTCACTTACATAACGAAGGTAAGCAGGAATATCCTGATTGATTGGACAACCACCGTCACTTCGACAAGGAGCGATATAACAATCTGTTAGTGGAACTGTTTTTCTTAGTTTGGTACTTTCTGGTAATTTAATTGATTTTTGGTAACGCGCTTGTGTTTTAGCTTTCTCAACAACTTGGGCTAATTTATCCAAGTTGACATGAACCATCTGAGGATATTCTGCTGCGCCCAATACATTAGCAACTTGATTCATTCGTTGATAGCCACCAGGTTTCAACAGCGTCGTTGCCATAGTGATTGGCCAAATCCCAGCATCAAATATTTCTTTACTATTGAAAATATCTGCACCGCCAGAATAAGAAATTTGTAGTTTCCCATCAAATGCTTCTGATAATTTTTGTGCCAATGAAATACTAAGAGGAAATAGCGAACGTCCTGACATGTACATTTCATCACCAGGTAATTCATTTGCTGCAATCGTTACCGGGAAAGTGTTCGTAATTTTAACTCCGAAGCTTAGATTTTTACTATTGGCTAATAATTGTAGACGTTGTAACATCGGTACTGCTTCTTCAAATTGTAAATCTTCTTTAAAATGGTGATCGTCAAAAACCATATAATCAAACCCTAGCTCATCCATCGTTTGACGCGCATATTCATAACCTAACATGGTTGGATTACATTTAATAAAGGAATGGAGCCCTTTTTCACTTAATAAATAGGCCGCAATTCGTTCAATTTCGTCTGATGGACAACCGTGTAAAGTCGACAGCGTAATAGAATGACAGACTTTAGGACTAATTGCTTCGATATATAAGTCATCTACTTTTTTAAAATAAAATAGATATTTTTTGGCAGCTGCTTGGCATTCCGCCCAAATCGGCGTTCCTTCTGCGTTCTGCATTTCGTTAATATAACGATCAATTTTTGGTGATTGAATCCCTGCCAAATCATAGCCAACACTCATGTTAAAAATGAAACCATTCGGGTCACCTAGCTCAAACTCTTTACTCAGTAACTTCAAAACAAACCATGCTTTGACGTATTCATCATAAGCTTGGGGAACGCGCAATTCTGTGGACCACTCAACGTTGTAACATTCATCCGCTGCTGCGATACATGGTTTACTCACTGGTAAATCTTCTCCATCCAGTATCTGGACTGTCTTAACTTCAAAAAAACGAGAACCTGTTAAATAGGCCGCAATAATATTTTGTGCTAATTGTGTATGAGGACCTGCTGCTGGACCACAAGGGGTTTCCATTTTTTCTCCAAATAACGGAATCGTTTTTGTAGGATCCGCATGATAAAATTTACGAATGCCAAAAATTGTGCCATCTTGTTGATACTCACTAAAAATCCAATTTAATAAAGCCTCAATTGAGATGGGATGCATAATATCACTCATTAACGTCACTCCTTTTATTTATAATGAAAGCTATTGATTTACTCGTTTCCAGAAAGATTGTGCTTGCGTTTGCGCATCATGCCAAACTTTCTCTTCGTCAATTCCTTGAACTTCACGATTACGCATCCGAATTTCTCCATTAATCACCGTGTCAGTAACCATCCCACCATTCATGCCGAATAAAATGTGCATGTTATAATTCTCTTTTGTCATTGGTGTCGGGCCATGATAATCAACAATAATGACGTCTGCTGCTGCATTAGGTTCTAAAACGCCTAGCTTTGTTTTAAAATAGCGATTAGCCATTTGCGGATTATTATCAAACAGCATTGTGGGAATTTCTGCCCAAGCCGCATTTGGATCAGCTAAATGATGTTTGTGGATAACATTTCCTACCTTATAAGATTCCGTCACATCATTCGTATAACCATCTGTGCCAAGACCCATCAAAATACCATACTCATTAAACATGCGCATCGCAGGTGGGCAACCGACCGCATTCCCCATATTCGACTCTGGATTCGTGACCACCATTGTGTCTGTATCTCTTAGTAATTCCATCTCATGAGGTCCAATATGGATGCAATGGCCTGCCATTGTCTGTTTTCCTAAAATTCCTAAATCAAATAATCGGTTCACAATCGGCTTCCCATATTTTTTCAAAGAATCATGAACATCGGCTAAATCCTCTGCAATATGAATATGATAACCAATCCCATCTGGCGTATTGGCTGCACATAATTCTAAAGAAGCATCTGATAAAGTAAAGGCTGCATGCATACCCATCATCGCTTTTTGCATATCATCCTTTCTTAAGGAACTGGCTTTAATAAAGGCGGCATTTTCTTGAACTGCTTCTCGCATTTTCTGCTCACCATCGCGATCAGAAACTTCATAACAAAGGCAGGTCCGAATCCCTAACTCGTCCGCTGCATTAGATAATTGGGTTAAACTCCCTGTAATTTCTCCGTAACTAGCATGATGATCAAAGACAGTTGTAACACCGTTGCGAATACTATCTAAATAAGCAACCTTACCACTTTGATAAGTGTCTTCTAATGTCAAGGCACGATCAATTCGCCACCATTGATCTACCAAAATATCCATGAAATTTTTAGGATGATAATTCGTTAAACTTAACCCACGTGCAAAGGTACTATAAATATGATTGTGCATGTTAATAAAGCCTGGCATAATCACTCCACCTTTAGCATCAATAAATGTCGCTTCTGGATAAGCTTGTTTTAAATCTTCTGTCGTTCCGACTTGTTTCACAACTTGACCATCAATCGCCACACACCCATTTTCAAAAAAATGATTCTGCGCATCCCGAGTGATTAAACGCCCATTTCCAATTAATAACATGTATTCTCCTCCTATTTTTCAACCTATTCCCCACAAGTGGCAAACGCTTACAAATATATCGCTCAATCATTCACGAATATAGCTTGACTAGCTTGGCTAATCTATATCCCTACGAAAAGCATTTGAAGCGCTTGCATTTTTTACTAACGAACTCATTAACTTGATTAAAGTATATCACCTTACCTTAAAAAAAACAATGCTACCTAAAAAATATTTTTTAGAATTTTGACAGCCGTTATCTTGTATTATTATTTTTATCATGCTATCATTATTTTTCAGAACAGGTAGTACGCGACATTAAAGGATTTAGCCCTGCCTATTCCATTTAAAAATATTATGTTAAATTTGACACAATCTTATAAAAACTGTTTGTGCCAGGCACATTAGAAAGGAGCTTATTTATGTTATCCGACGAAAAACTTACTTTTTTAACACAAATTGCTAAAGGTTTAGCTGGTCAATTTGGGGAAAACTGCGAAGTCGTTATCCACCAAATCAATGAAGACAATATTAACAATTCTATTGTTTCCATTGAAAATGGTCATGTCTCTTCTCGTCATCTGGGCGATGGACCTTCTCAAGTAGTCTTAGAAGCCTTAAAAAAAGACCCTAGTGAGTTGAATGATCATATTAACTATCTGACCCGCACCCATGATGGTCGTATTTTAAAATCTAGTACAATGTATTTTAAAGATGAGAATGGTCAACTCGATGGTATTTTTGCTATTAACTACGACATCACTACATTGATTGCTGCAGAGTCAAACTTAAAATCTTTGATTTCCACTGCAGAACCTGAAGAAGATAAAGACCCTGATTACATTCCTCAGGATGTTAATGAGTTGTTAGACGATTTAATTCATGAATCAGTCAAATTAGTTGGCAAGCCGGTCCCATTAATGACGAAGGACGATAAAATCAAGTGTATTCAATTTTTAAACAATAAAGGCGCCTTCTTAGTCACTAAATCTGGGGACAAAGTTTCTAACTTCTTCAATATTTCTAAATATACGCTATACAGTTATATTGATGCGAAATAAAAATGGAAATCGATGGACGATTTGTTGTTAAGACAAGTCGTCTATTCTCTTTTTTCCTTCACTATTCTACTTTTTCTAAAAGACTTTTTAAATAATAGTAAGAAAAAGTAAAAGGAATTAATTTTTTATTTTAGTTATGGTATGATAGATTGAGTTTAATTTAAAATAACGAAAAATTAAAGATATAGAAATTGGGGGACAACAAATGGGGATTCGAAGTCATTTAGCAATTGCTGCAGGAAAAACTTCGCAATGGGTTTTACAAACATTTTTTAAAGGCGGCAGTAGCTACCCAGGGAAATTAGCCCTAAAAATCGATCCTAAAATTTTAGATACATTGGCAAAAGACTATGAAATTGTCGTAGTCACTGGAACGAACGGCAAAACATTGACAACTGCTTTAACTGTTAACATTTTACGCCAAGAATTTGATGAGGTATTAACAAATCCAACTGGTGCTAACATGGAGCAAGGAATTGTCTCTACTTTTTTAAATGCCAAGGCGAAAAAAGGACAAAAGAAATTTGCGGTTTTAGAAATTGATGAAGCAAGTTTAAGCCGTGTCACTAAATATATTCAACCAAAATTATTTGTTTTTACGAATATTTTCCGCGACCAAATGGATCGCTATGGTGAAATTTATACGACGTATCGCTTAATTATGGAAGGCGCCGCCGCTGCTCCTGAAGCAACTATTTTGTGCAATGGTGATTCGCCAATTTTTAATTCAAAAGAAACTGTAAATCCTCGCAAATACTATGGATTTAATCATTTACCACCAAAAGAGCAATTGGCTCATTACAATACAGATGGGGTTTTATGTCCAAAATGCAATCATATTCTTCATTATAAAATGATTACGTATGCTAATTTAGGTGATTACTATTGCCCAAATTGTGGCTTCAAACGCCCTGAATTGGATGTGCAGTTAACGGAAATGGTCCGGATGGATAATACATCTGCTGATTTTGTGATTGATGGCGAAGAATACGGCATTGCTGTTGGTGGGATGTATAATGTTTATAATGCGCTAGCGGCCACAGCGGTAGCAGAATACTATCAGGTGGCACCAGATAAAATCCGAGCAGGTTTAGCTTATGATGAAAAAGTTTTTGGGCGTCAAGAAACCATTAAAGTTGGCGATAAAGAATGTACGTTAGTTTTAGTAAAAAATCCCGTTGGTTTAAATCAGGTCATTGATATGATGGGCTTAGCCCCTTACTCTTTCTCGCTGGTTTCATTATTAAATGCTAATTATGCAGATGGAATTGATGTCAGTTGGATTTGGGATGGTAATCATGAAGCCTTTGCTGATATGGACATTCCAAAAGTAATTGCTGGCGGTGATCGCCATGAAGATATGGCCTTGCGTTTAAAAGTTGCGGGTATTCCTGAAGAAAAATTACTAGAAATTCCTGATTTGGAGCAAGTAATTTCAGAAATTAAAACGTTGCCGACAGATCATGTCTATATTTTGGCAACCTATACTGCTGTTTTGCAATTAAGAAAATCATTAACAGCCCAAGGGTATATTCAAGGGGGAATGAATGGTGTCTAAAGAATTAGTCGTTTGTCATTTATATGGCAACTTATTAAATACTTACGGAGATAACGGAAATTTATTGATGCTTAAATATTTAACCGAAAAAATGGGCGTTACCTTCCGATCAGAAATTATCAGTATCTACGAACCGTTTGATCCCGAAAAATATGATTTAGTCTTTGTTGGTGGCGGTCAAGACTTCGAGCAATTGATCATCTCAGAAGACATTCAGAATAAAAAAGAAGCTTTGACTTCTTATATTGAAAATGACGGCGTCTTGTTAGCTATCTGTGGTGGTTATCAACTTCTAGGACATTACTATGTCGGCGCACAAGGCGAAAAAATTAAAGGAATCGGTGCATTAGATCATTACACTTTGAGCCAAGACAACAATCGTTTCATTGGTGATATCGAAATTTATAATGAAGAATTTGATGAAACGTATTATGGTTTTGAAAATCATAATGGCATGACTTTTTTAGGCGAAGGTGAACGACCTTTAGGAACAGTCAAACAAGGCAAAGGCAATAACGGTCAAGATAATGGCGAAGGCGTTGTCTATAAAAATGTGTTTGGCTCCTACTTCCACGGTCCAATCTTAGCACGCAACAAAAATCTAGGGATCCGGTTAATTCGGACCGCTTTAGAGAAAAAATATGGTGAACCGATCGCTATTCCTGAAACGCTTTATAAATAAAAGAAGAATCTAGTTCCTACATATAGGGCTAGATTCTTTTTCATTTCTCCGACAACTATTTACATCTTTACAAAATATAGTAAGATAAAGAGGTGCATTTAAAATCGAGAATTTCTCGGACTGGTTCGGAAACTTCCCAGAATAAAAAACTAAGTATCTCTCAATACTAACTCAAGTCATAGCTTTTTTAACAAGAGTTATCATTTGCAGTTAACGAAAAAGGAGGATTGGAAAAAATGCAAAAAGTAATTATTGATTGTGATCCTGGAATTGATGACACGCTTGCTCTCTTGTATGCACTTGCTTCACCAGAGCTAGATGTCCAAGCGATTACAGTTGTTTGCGGAAACGTCCCTGTGGAGATTGGCGTGGAAAATGTTTTTAAATGTTTGGAAAAAGTTAATCGCTTAGATCTTCCTGTCTACCAAGGGGCTGCTAGCCCTTTAAAACGGCCATTTGTTAGTGCACAAGATACACATGGCATGGATGGTTTAGGTGAAACATATTTCCCCAGAACTAGCAAAATCCAAGCACAAGCGCTTTCCGCTGCTGACTATTTAGCACAAACCTTTCAACAAGCTACCGATTGCTCAATCATTGCCCTTGGTCCTTTAACAAATATTGCTTTGGCTTTAAAAAAAGAACCTCTTCTGGGGCGAAATCTTCAACGTTTTGTCTCAATGGGTGGTACCTTTAAAAGCCACGGCAATTGCTCTCCTGTTGCAGAATTTAATTATTGGTGTGATCCTGATGCAGCAGCTTGGGTTTTTGAGGAATTAGGTGCAAAAATCGAGATGGTCGGCTTAGATGTCACACGAGAAATTGTTTTTACACCAACAATTCTCAATTATTGTCAACGACTCAACCCCAAAATGGGGAATTACCTCGCTGAGATTACTCAATTTTATTTTGATTTTCATTGGAAATATGAACGTATTTTAGGGTGTGTTATCAACGATCCCTTAGCGGTTGCTTATTTTATTGATCCTACGCTCTGCCAAGGCTTTTCCAGTTACGGACAAATTGTTCCTGACGGCATTGCTATGGGGCAATCAATGATCGATCAGTATCATTTCCAGCAGCAACCAGCTAATTGTCATGTCTTGACTACGGTTGATAGTCAACAGTTTTTCGTGAAGTTTCTATCCATTCTTTTAAATGTACAAATAGATGAGATCGAAAGAGATTTCAAAAATTTAAGGATGGGATAACCATGAAAAAAATAACACCACGAATCATTACAATTATCGCTTTTAGTGTTGCTTTAAATTACCTTGGCAGTACCATTGCGTTACTCCTTCGTTTACCAATTTATCTTGATAGCGCGGGAACTATTTTTACAGGTGCGTTATTAGGCCCACTCTTTGGTGCACTGACAGGTATTTTAACAAGTCTAGTAACTGGATTGACAACGGATATCTTTTCTCTGTATTATTCACCTGTCCAACTCTGCACAGGAATTTTAGCAGGCTTGCTCCTTCATCAGCAGTTAAAAGTAACCAAATTACCATTTAAAACGTTGTGGTTAACGATACCAGGAACAGTAATTTCTTCCTTGATTACAGTTTGTTTATTTGGTGGAATAACTTCTGCTGGCTCCAGTATAATTGTCCAATTTTTATATGGTTTAGGCTTAAATCAGTTAGCAAGCGTCCTGTTGATTCAATTGATAACAGATTACGGGGATCGTCTGCTATCAGTCATCATCGTCACAGCTGTTATCGCTGCCTTACCTAAACGTTCCTTTATAACAAAATAAACTGTTTTAATGCCAAAAAAAAGAGGAAATCATCTGTTGATGATCCCCTCTTTTTTTAGCGACTACCAGGTTCTGAAGCTATAATCGTTAGATCACCTTCAAAACGCCAGCTCGGAATATCTGTTGGAAAGATAAAGCTATCGCCTTTTTTCAAATCAAAAGTAGCCACATCTGCTTTTGCAGCATCTTCTGTAATCAATCGACCAACACCTTCAATAACTGTTGCTAATGTATAAGGTGCTTGTTTTTTAACTTTTAGAATCCCACTGACACGCCACTCATAGACATTAAAGAAATCTGTTTTTACATAAGTAACAATGCTTGATTGTCCTTGATTTTCTTGTTGAATAGAGAGGTCAGGATCCTTCGCCGGAACGGTTGTCACATCAATGGATTGTTGAATATGCAATTCCCGGGTCTTTCCTTGATCATCTGTTCGATCATAATCATAAACCCGATACGTAGTATCACTGCTTTGTTGCGTTTCTAAAATTAAAATACCCGAGCCGATGGCATGAATAGTGCCGCTTGGTACATAATAAAAATCGCCTTTTTTCACTGGTACTTTTCTTAAAAGATCGTCCCAACGACCTTCTTCAATCATTTCTGCAAGTTCTTCTTTTGTTTTCGCGTGATGTCCATAAATGATTTCAGCGCCAGGTTCTGCATCAATAATGTACCAACATTCAGTTTTGCCTAGCTCGCCTTCATGTTTTTGGCCATATGCATCATCGGGATGAACTTGCACGGATAAATCATCTTCAGCATCTAAAATTTTCGTTAATAATGGAAAGACAGCACCACCTGCATGGCCGAATAGCTCTTGATGGTCTGCCCACAATTCATCTAATTTTTTTCCTTTAAATTCGCCATTTAAAACAGTACTAACGCCATGTGGATGTGCACTGATGGCCCAATCTTCACCAATTTTATCGCTCGGTAAATCGAAACCAAATAGCGTGTGTAGACGATTGCCGCCCCAAATTTTTTCTTGAAAAACAGGTTGTAAAAATAATGGTTCTTGCATTGACTGTGACCTCCCAAATTGAATTCGCTCTCATTATATCACTAAAAACTAGTCATTTCATCTGAAACTGATGATTTCTCTTTTAAATAGGTTGCCAACAACTGATCTCTTTCTTCGATATAAGTGTTCCGGTGGTCCTCTGGATGGACTCGATTAGATAAAAAGATAAACGCTGATTGTTGTTGCACATCAATTAGCAAAAAAGTGCCTGTATAGCCTGTATGGAATAATAATGGCCGTTGCGTAGCTACATCATATTTAAAATCCCAGCCTAGAGAACGTGGTTTATCTGCAGCTGGCACTTGGTTAAATAGTAACAAATCAATCGTCTCTTTTTTTAAGAATTGGAGATTGTGATAACTGCCTCGATTTAAATACATTCGAACAAATTTTGTTAAATCATAGACATTGCTAAACAAGCCAGCATTCCCTGCATGTTCCCGTAAAACGAATGCCTTAGGATCATGGGTTGCACCTCGAATCAACCCTCTTTGTTCATGTAATTCTGTTGGCACACAGTCTAAAGGATTCTTTGGTAGAAACGTACTTTCGTTCATCCCTAAAGGAAGCAATACTCGCTCAGATAAAATTTCTATCATTGATTTTTGGAACATTTCTTCTAACATAAAGCCTAATAAAATAGTCCCTGCATCTGTATAGACGACTTTTTTACCTATTGCTTTGCCTGCGTGAAATGAATGATTGTAGGCGTCTTTTAATTCTTGGGCATTCAGCTGATCACGATTAGGAATATAGCCTTGTAAATCTGCCGTATGTGTCAACAAATGCCGGATTGTAATATTAGAATCTTGAAAAGAGGAATAATAAGTTTGTAATGATTGATCTAGAATAATTTTTCCTTCTTCCACTAATTGCAAAATAACGGTGGTGGTACCGACTACTTTGGTTAAAGAAGCCACATCAAACAGCATGGCCGAGGTTAATTGTTCTTTGGTGGGTTTTACTTGTGCGAGTCCCCAACAATTGCTCTCCTCTTTTTCACCTTCAATGAAACAAAAACTAGCCCCCGAAAAAACACCTTTTTTCATCAATTTTTGAATTTTCCACTTTGTTTTTTCGTACATTTTTTCACCTTCTATTTTTAATATTAAAGGAAAAGTCTAGAATAAGTTCCGAACAAAAGTAGCGTTAAACTTTTATTCCGACTTTATTCCAGACTTGCTAAAACAAGCTTATTTTATCTGTCTAAGCGTTTATTTTAAGACAAACCACCATTCCAAGCCAATTGGATCAAACACAGTGACAATCGCTTTTTTCTGGTCAATAAAGAACTCTTGATTTTTTGCCGTTAATTGTCGCTCCATTGCTAAAATATGGTCTTGATCAGAGAGCTTAATGGTAAAGAAATCTAAACCTAAGTGTGGATCAGGTAATTGATCCACTTCACTTGTTTCAGGTTTTTGGAATCCAATAGTTGCTTTGCCATCTTCTAAAACAAATTGATCTTTTTCATTGCGTTTTAAACCCAGAACTTCCTCATAATATGCTTTTATTTCTTTTTGATTGTTTGTTTTTAATTGCACATGCGCTAAATATGACCCAGCGGCTAACCCTTGATGTGGCTCTAAGTCCTCACTGATAAGATCTTTGAGCACAATCGGTTGCTTTTCAGAAGTCGAATTTGCTGTTGCTTCATCGTGAAAAATCTCAAATTGATTGCCTTCAAGATCAGTAATAAACATGCTTTGACGTGTGCCAATTTGGAAACTTTCATCAATTGGGTAGTCTTGTTCAAGCACTCGTTGAGCAATTTGTAAAAATTCTTTTTCCGTAGGAACTTTAATTGAAAAATAAGCCATTTGCTTTTCTTCATTATGAAAATCTTCGGCTTTTCTAGTTTCTTCTAAAATTAATAATTGCGTTCCTGCTTCACGTGTACCCCAGATAGACAGGTTATTTTCTTCTGACTTTAAAACAAAACCCATTACTTTTTTATAAAAGTCGACCATTTCGCCAACTTTTTTCGCACGAATGGCAATTGTTTTTAATGTCGCAGCTTTTTCTAATTGAAATTCAGTCATTTTTTCTGTTACCTCCATTTTCTTCTCTCCCATTTTATACATCTCTTGCTATTTCATCAAGTAATATCCTGTTTTTCTCAAAAGAAAATAGAAATTTTTCAATTTCGCTAACTTTTTGTTAAAAAAATAAGACCGTGGTTCAAAAATCACTTTGGATTTTTGCTACACGCTCAAAAACTGATAAACGGCGGGAACAGAAGCAACTCCTTCGGAAATAAGCCGAAATTCTCCAAAAATTAAAGAACAATTTTCGGAAATTCCTTCTTATTTCTCGGAGTTAAACGCTTCTGTCCCGACCTCCCATCATGAATTACTATTTTTTTGCTTCGCC
Organism: Enterococcus sp. DIV1537a; assembly: GCF_051712085.1. NCBI lineage: Bacteria > Bacillati > Bacillota > Bacilli > Lactobacillales > Enterococcaceae > Enterococcus > Enterococcus sp. DIV1537a. The sequence goes on from NZ_JBIOOE010000001.1 coordinate 2,175,602, forward strand.
TTTTAGGCTACTTCTTCTGAAAACTGACTGTTATATAAGTCAGCATAAAAACCATTTTTCGCCATTAATTCATCGTGGGTTCCTGTTTCCACAATTGAACCTTCTGCCATAACGATAATCGTATCGGCATCACGAATAGTCGACAAGCGATGAGCAACTACAAAGCTAGTCCGATTTTCCAATAAACGATTCATTGCTGCTTGAATCAGTATTTCTGTTCGAGTGTCCACACTTGAGGTGGCTTCATCCAAAATTAAAACGTCTGGATTTGCTAAGAATGCTCGAGCAATTGTAATTAATTGTCGTTGACCTTGAGAAATATTGCTGGCTTCTTCATTTAAAATCGTTTGATAGCCTTCTGGTAATTTTCTGACAAAATCATCCACATGGGCTGCTTTCGCCGCACGGATCACTTCTTCTTCGCTCGCTTGGTCATTACCATAATGAATATTGTCATAGATACTTCCAGTGAACAACCAAGTATCTTGAAGAACCATTGAAAAGTGTGCTCGCAACTCTTCGCGAGACAAATCGCGCGTATCTACGCCATCATATTTGATGCTGCCGCTACTAATATCATAGAAGCGTTCCAATAAGTTAATTAGGGTCGTTTTCCCAGCACCTGTTGGGCCCACGATTGCTACCATTTCCCCAGGTTTAACATTTAAATTGAAATCTTTCATTAATAATTTCTCTGGTGAATAGCCAAAAGCAACATGTTCAAAAGAAACACGATAAGGACTATCTGTTTCCACTGGTACGCCAGAAGGTTCATCCACCATTTCTTCTTCATCTAATACTTCAAAGACACGTTCTGCCGAAGCCACCGTAGCTTGGATTGTATTCATTAAATTAGCGATTTGAGTAATCGGTTGTGAAAATTGATTGGTATATTGAAGAAATGCTTGGACATCCCCTAAATCCATCATACCATTCGCTACTTTTACGCCACCAAGGACTGCAACAAACACATAGCCTAGATTTTTGATAAAGTTCATTAAAGGCATAATGATCGCTGAAATAAATTGTGCTTTGCGACCAGCATGATATAATTTTTCATTTTCTTTTTCAAATACTTCTTGATCACTTTCTTCGTGGTTGAAACTTTTTACTACTACGTGACCACCGTAGGTTTCTTCGACTTGGTTATTCAATAATCCTAAGCTTTTTTGTTGAGCCGCAAAATGTTTTTGCGAGCGAGGCGCCACAACCATCACAACAATTAAACTTAATGGCACTGTTGCTAAGGCAATTAGTGTTAACTGCCAGCTAATGGTCAGCATCATCCAAAGTACACCCACAAATGTCACGATACTGGTAATTAATTGGGTTAAGTTTTGTTGTAAAGTACTCGCAATATTATCCATGTCGTTAATTGCCCGCGACATGATGTCCCCATTACTATGAGTATCATAATAGGAAATTGGAACTTTGTTCATTTTCGCTTCTAATTCTTGACGTAATTCATAAACTGTTCGCTGTGAAACACGTGTCATAATTACTTGCTGCAAGAAATTAAAGACAGCAGAAATAAGGTACATGGCAATAACAATTAATAAAATTTGACCGATTTTGTCAAAATCAATTGGAAAAGATGTTATTTTTAAGCCTTGTTTCATTTCAGCAGCGCCTTTCATGACGCCTTTAAAAATTTCAGTTGTTGCCTGTCCTAATACTTTTGGTGTTTGAATTTGGAAAACGACGGCTGCGATTGCTAACACTAAGACAGCAATAATTGACAGCATTCGTTTAGACATGTACCGAAATAAACGTTTCACTGTTTTCCAGAAATTTTTTGGTTTTGGCCCTTTTGCGCCAATGTTGCGTCCTGGTCCACCGCCCATTGGTCCGCCTTTTGGTCGACTACTCATGCAAGGTCCTCCTCTCTCAATTGAGAATGTACAATTTCTTGATACGTTTGGTTATTCGCTAATAACTCTTCATGCGTTCCTTTACCAACTAATTTTCCTTCGTCTAATACTAAAATTGTCGATGCTTCCATAACCGTACTTACACGTTGGGCCACTAAAACGACAATTGCATCCGTCATCTGCTCTTTTAAGGCTTTTCTTAAATTAGCATCTGTTTTGAAATCCAATGCAGAAAAGGAATCATCAAAAACATAGACATCTGCTGGTTTTACTAAAGCACGAGCAATAGCCAACCGCTGGCGTTGTCCGCCAGAAAAATTACCGCCGCCTTGTTCGACATGACTATCCAAACCTTCTGCCAATTCTGAAACAAACGCCTTCGCCTGCGCAATTTCTAAAGCTTGCCAAATTTCTTCATCGGTCGCATTTGGGGCGCCGTATTGCATATTTTCACGAATCGTTCCTGTAAATAAAACAGCCTTTTGCGGTACAAAGCCAATCATTTCTCGTAAATTATGCTGTGACGTATCTTTAATGTTTTTACCATTTAGCAAAATCTTGCCAGATTCAACATCATAAAAGCGTGGTAAAAGATTAACCAGCGTTGTTTTCCCAGAACCAGTCCCACCAATAATCGCGACCGTCTCCCCAGATTTTGCTGAAAAATCTATATCTTCCAGTGCTAAGTTTTCAGCATGCTGGTAACGATAATTAACATGTTCAAACGCCAATGTTGCTTTGTCGCCTTTTAGAGAGAGTAGTTCTGGATTGGGTACATCTTTGATTTCTGAATCAGTATTTAGCACCTCATTAATCCGATCAGCAGAAGCTTGCGCCCGCGGTACCATGACAAAAATCATGGATAGCATCATGAAACTCATCAGAATTTGCATGGCATAAGTCATAAAGGCGATTAAGTTCCCTACTTCTAGTTGCATTTCCGCAATATAATGACCGCCAAACCAGGTGATTGCAATATTGGTACCACTCATAATGAGTGTCATTAAAGGAATCATCAAAGCGACAATCGTATTCACTTTAATCGCCGTTTGTGTATAATCCTTATTGGCTTCATCAAAACGTTGTTCTTCATAGTTTGCTTTGCCAAAGGCCCGAATTACACGAACCCCTGTCAGTCCTTCACGAAAAACTAAATTTAAACGGTCGGTTTTCTTTTGCATGCTCTTAAATAACGGAACCGCTAAAAACATGATACCGCCCACTAAAACAGCCATAATTGGTAAAACATATAGAAAAATTTTCGTTAATTGTGGGTCCTTGTTATACGCCATAAAACTTGCACCAATTAACGTTAAAGGTGCGTTAATCATTAAACGTAAAAACATTTGCATAACCATTTGAATCTGATTGACATCATTGGTTGTTCGTGTAATTAGCGAAGCTGTCCCAAATTTGTCAAATTCATTATTAGAAAAATTTTCAACTTTTCGATAAATATCAGTCCGTAATTTTTTACCTAAACTTTGTGATTCTTTGGTGGCAAAAAAGGTATTTCCAATAGAAGCGACAATGCTAATCAAAGAAAAGCCTAACATGACAACTCCTGTACTCCAAATATAGTTAATATCTCCTTTAGCGACACCGTCATTAATGATATTAGATGTTAATGTGGGCAGATATAAATCTGCGATAATTTGCACGATCATAAATAAAACCGCTGCAAAGACCGACCATAACGACATCCGTTTGACTAGTTTAATCAACTAACTTCTCCTCCTTTTTGCTACTTATAAGCGCCATTTTTCAACCAATTTAATTTCATTTTTAATTGTTTGACTGCTTCAGTTGAATCATAGGCGGTATTTTCTCTTTGTTGACGATACCCATCAACAATTGTTGAGAAAACGGCATGCATCGCCGTCTGCATGAACCATGTGAATTCTTTTGGCGTTTCAATGGTTAATTTCGAACGATCAATTATTTGATAAAGATGTTCTGCATAGGCAGCATGGCCTTTTCTTCCTCTATGCTTATGACAGTGCTGTTTCCTATTTTTTTCCTCTTCTCCAGTCGCTAAATTATCCGTCACCCGACGTGAAGCACGATAATCCATGTTGACAAATAAATTCCGATAGAAAGAAGCATTCTCTCCAGTTAGCACTTCGACAATCATTTTGGAGAAATAGACATCCATGGCTTCGATTAAATCACCATTTTCCGCAATAATTTGTTTCTCTAAATCTCGTTCACTATTTTTTCTTAATGTCGCAAAGTAATAAAAATACAAATCTTCTTTGTTCTCAAAATATTGATAAAAGCTACCGCGAGGAATTTCCGCTAATTTAACAATATTTGCAATTGACGCTTCTTGTAAAGAATGGCGCGAAAATTCAATTTGCGCAGCATCTAATAAGCGTTGTTGCTTTTCTTCTGGCAAATGAAAAAACGTATTCGTAGGCATATTTGTGTTCCTCCCTTTTATGACACATTGTCATATGACACCATGTCATTATAGCACTCTCTATTCAGAATGCAAGTTTTTTACAAAAAAAATCAAGCACCTAGCAAGACAAAATTGATGTTAGATTCTGTCTCACCAGTTGCTTGATTAATAATAGTGTTTGATGCATTCTTGTAACAAGCCAGCGACCTCTTTTATAGGTCCATTGGCATCTATTCGTTGATAATTAGGATATTGTTCCAATTGGTTTTTGATAAGAATTTCTTGATCATAAAGGTTTAAACGTTCTTCAATAATTTTAGGATCAGATTCTCGTTGTTTTAAACGTTGATAAATGTTTTCTTTTGAAACGTCAAAAAAAACTGGAATGACGGACTCGCCGAAACGCTCAAAGACCGCTTGAAAGCCTGGAAAAGTTAACGCATTATAGGCTGGATGCTCTTTCGTTGTTTCAACGATGGCAGCTACACCGACACCGTAATAGTTTCCATGGTAAAAATCATACTCCACTAACTGATTGGTTTCAATCAAGGTTTGAAAACTTGCTTTTGTTTCAAAATAGTAATCCACACCATCCACTTCATCCAACCGTTTTTTCCTCGTAGTATGCGAGATAACTTTATAGTTTTTCGGAAAAACCTTACTTGTAATTGCGGTCTTGCCAGAACCACTAGGACCCATAATAACAAAAAATGGATGTTGTAATTGCTTAATCATTAGAAACGCTCCTCTCAGTTGTTTCTATTATAACGTATTGTGCACTATTTTGAAAAATTGACAAAAAAGAGCTTGGGCCAAAAATCACTTTAGATTTTTGGCCCAAGCTTAAAAATTAATAGACGGCGGGAACAGAAGCAACAACCTGCTACGCTTATCTTGTTTTGTTTAATTACAATAACTAGTCTAAGTTTTGTCCATTAGTTTCGATAACTTGTTTGTACCAATTAAACGATTTTTTTTCATAACGGTTTTTAGTACCATTTCCTTCATCGTCTAAATCAACGTAAATAAACCCATACCGTTTACTCATTTCACCTGTGGAAGCACTGACTAAATCAATACAGCCCCACGGCGTATAGCCCATTAAATCGACGCCATCTGCAACTGCTTCTGCCATTGCTTCAATATGACGACGTAAATAATCAATCCGATAGTCGTCTGCCACATAGAAATTTTCGTCTACTTTATCAATTGCACCTAAGCCGTTTTCCACAATAAATAAAGGTTTTTGATAACGATTATATAATTCATTTAGGGCAATTCGTAAGCCTTCGGGATCAATTTGCCAACCCCATTCACTTGCTTCTAAGAAGGGATTTTTAACGCCGCCTAAAAGATTCCCATTTGCTGTATCGTTGGTAGTACCAGTAACATCGACAGCAGTCGACATATAATAACTAAAGCCAATGTAATCCACTGGGTATTCTTTTAATAATTCTAAATCGCCTTCTTCAATGACTAAGTCTTTCACAGCATATTTTTGATATATGCGTTCTGCGTATGCTGGATATTCACCACGAACTTGAACATCTGTACAATAATAATTAAACTCTTGGTTTTCAATCATTGTAGCAACTTGATTGACTGGATTCGAATCAATGCCATACGTTGTTGCGTAAATAATCATACATCCAATTTGTAATTCTGGATTTAATTCATGGCCAATTTTTACAGCTTTACTACTTGCAACAAATTGATTATGCCAGGCTTGGAAAATATTTTGATAATCATTGGCCCCATTGCTTTTCACCAATCCTTGACTAAGTGCTGGGAAATGAAAAGCTGAATTAATTTCATTGAATGTCATCCAATAGTTAACTTTTTGGTGGTAACGTGTTAAAACAGTTTCCGCAAAACGTTCATAAAAGTCAACTAATTGACGATTTTTCCACCCGCCGTATTCTTTCGCTAAATGCAGTGGCATTTCATAATGAGAAATCGTAATTACTGGTTCAATGTTATAGTTTAAGCATTCATCGATAACCGCATCATAAAATTTCAAGCCGGCTTCATTCGGTTGTGTTTCATCTCCTTGTGGAAAAATACGCGACCACGCAATTGAAAAGCGATAACATTTGAAGCCCATTTTAGCAAACAACGCAATGTCCTCTTTAAAGCGATCATAGTGATCAATTCCTGTATGATTAGGGTAGCGATATTTCGTTTCGTCAATCGTCCAATCAAACGCTTCATCTCCTAAAATAGCGAAACGTTGTTTTCCTCCCGGCATCGCATCTGCCACAGATAACCCTTTACCATCGGCTAAGTAAGCCCCTTCTAATTGATTGGCTGCGGTCGCACCGCCCCATAAAAATCCTTTTGGAAATTTTGTCGTTGTTGTCATACTTGTTCCTCCTCCAATTGTCTTTTATTTAATAATGGCTAAAAAGTCTTCACCATGTAACACGTCTGTTTGGTTCATATCCAAAACATCTAAATAATCATTCGTATTCGTTACCACAATCGGTGTAACTACTGGATAACCAGCTTCTTTAATGGCAGCAATATCAAAAGTAACCAGCAAATCTCCTTTTTTAACAGAATCACCTTGTTTCACTGATAATTCAAAGCCTTTACCATCTAATTCGACCGTATCCATGCCAATATGCATTAATAATTCAACGCCCTCTGTTGTCGTCAAGCCAACAGCATGTCCTGTCGGAAATAATGTGGTGATTTCACCATCTGCGGGTGCATATAGTTTGCCTTCAGTCGGCTCAATTGCAACACCTTTTCCTAAAGCACCTGAAGCAAAAACAGGGTCTTGTACTTTTTCTAGCGGTAAAATTTCACCTTGAAGTGGACTTGCTAAAATAATTTTGTCTTCTTGATTCGTTTTTACAGGTGCCACCATCTTATCAGTTGCTGTTTTTTCAGTTGCTGTTTCTGGATTAGGTTGATCTTCAAAACGTAAGACAAACGTTAAGACAAACGCAATGATAAAGGCAATACCGGCACCAATTGCACCAGTAATCATCGGTGCAGTATCTTTTGTCTCTGCAGGAATAAACCCAGGTAAGCTCAACATACTAACCAAGCCAAACGTAAAGTTTTTCACGTGATTCATAGCCACAAATGCACCACCGATACCGCCACCAATACAAGCTGCAATAAATGGTTTTTTCAATGGTAAAGTCACGCCATATACAGTTGGTTCAGTAATTCCAAAAATAGTTGTAATGCTTGAAGACAAAGCCAAACCTTTTAGTTTCACATTTTTTGTTAGGAAAAAGACAGCTAAAGCAGCCCCGCCTTGTGCAATAACGGCTGGTAATAACATTGGTACCATCGTATCGCCACCTTGTGTTAAGTTTAACATCATAATTGGTACAAAGCCCCAATGCATACCAAACATTACCAAGACTTGCCACAACGAACCCATTAATAACCCTGCGATAATTGGACTAAAAACATAAATTGCGTTGTATCCTTGTCCCAACCAATCGCCGATGACCGTCCCGATAGGACCAATAGCTAAGAAGGTAACAGGTGCCATAATAAGGAAAACAGCTAACGGAACGCAGATAATTTGTAGAAAACTCGGAATTACTTTTTTGAAGAAACGTTCCACATAACTTTGTGCAAAAACAGCCAAAATAATTGGTAAAACCGAAGAAGTATAGCCACTTGGCCCAATAATCACTGGAAGACCAGCAAAGCTAATTGTTTTGCCTGCTAAAGCAGTAATGCTGGGATGAACTAAGGCCATCGCCAAAGCAACCGCTAAAAAGGGATTAGTATTGAATTTTTTAGCAGCCGTAAACGCTAACATAATTGGTAAGAAAGTAAATAAACCATCTGCAATCGAAAAGAGAACAAGATATACGCCTGAAGTGTCAGCTAACCAGCCCATAGTTACAGCCAATGTTAAGAAGCCTTTTAGAACCCCAGCGCCGGCCATTGCACCTAAAAACGGTGTAAAAATAGAAGAAATAATATCAATTAAACGGTTAAAGATATTTCCGCCACTTTCTTTTTCTCTATTATCAGAATCATTACCTAGTCCACTGTTGGCCATCAAATCCTTATAGACATCACTAACGTGACTGCCAATAACCACTTGATATTGTCCTGCACTTTGAACTACCTGAATAACATCTGGGTCAGCATTCAATGCAGCTGTATCTGCTTTATTTTCATCTTTTAATTTAAAACGTAAGCGTGTAGCACAGTGAACAACACTATTAACGTTGCCTTCGCCCCCAACAGCTTTTAACACACGTGCTGCAATTTCTTGATTTTTACTCATCTCTAGATCCTCATTTCCATTAATTTTTAATATCAAAAAAACCTACATTGAAAAAGAGCCAGATCCTTCTCTTCACAGCTGCGCAGTCTGCGAAAATCGTTATCGGTTTTTTCAATCTAGGTTTTGCCTGCATTATCAGTAACAATCCGCGATTATTGGTTGTTATGCTTTTTTATCATTGACCACTCTTTGGATATGAATGGTTAAATAAATCATTTCCGCTTGATCAATTGGTCGATCATAGCTTTTTAATAAATACTCATTAATACGTTGGACCGCTTGAAACGCCTTAGGATACTTTCCTTGGACCAATGCAAAAAGAAATTCGTCCTCCTCATCATGCGCTTCTTGTTTTAAATAACGTTGCGCAAAATATTGAAGATGTGTAACAATTCGTTGATAGTTCAATGAATCTTCATCAAACACCTGTCCAAAGTAGCGACTAATAATCGTTAAAATATCACGAACCATCTTGGTTGCTTCCATGGTAACTTCCATATTGCCATTTCCTTGTTCAGCATTCACAATATGAAAAGCAATGAAGCCCGCTTCATTTTCTGAAAATTGAACCCCTAGCTTTTCAGCAATAATCGCTAATGCTTGCTTTGCGATTTCAAATTCTTTAGGATAAAATTTGCGTGTTTCGAATACAAGAGGATTCGGAATATCAATTCCTTCTTTGGCTCGAAGTAACGCATAGTGAATATGATCCGTTAAAGTTAAATAAATATTTGATGAAAGCTCAATCGCTAGCGTTGTTTCTGCTAAATCAACGATTTGTTTAACGACTTCTACTTCTTTGGTGGGGACGTCTTCAAACAGCTGCTGGAATTGCCCTGCCATAGCGGAGTCCTTTAACACGAATTCCTTTTCAACATAATCTGGATTGATCGTGTCTCCAATCTTCTTTTGAAAGGCTAAGCCGCGTCCCATATAAACAATTTCTTCGCCTTGCTCATTTCTTGAAAGCACGACATTATTATTTAAAACTTTTTCAATCCTCATGATGAATGCAACCTCACTTTTTTATAAAAAAAGCCCAGAATCCCTCCACTGATTGTGTTAATGGAAGACTCTGGTTTTGCCTGCAAAGCAGTAACAATCCTTATTTACAAAGTAATAATAGCATGCTTTTTTTTAATATGCAAGCCTTTCCAAAAAAATATTTTTATTTATTTTTTACTCAGTTGATCCATTTTAAAAAAAGTTTACTAAAAGTAAAAAAAAGACTTGCTTTCTCTTACTTTTTATTAGTAAAATAGAGATGTTGAATTTTTAAACTATTTATTTTAAGGAGATTACACAATGTCAAAATTATTAGTTGTTAAAGCACATCCATTAACAAAAGAAGAATCACGCTCAGTTCGTGCGTTAGAAACATTTTTAGCTTCATACCGCGAAACAAATCCATCAGACGAAATCGAAATTTTAGATGTTTATGCACCAGAAACAAACATGCCGGAAATCGATGAAGAATTATTATCTGCTTGGGGTGCACTTCGCGCTGGTGCAGCATTTGAAACATTAAGCGAAAACCAACAACAAAAAGTGGCTCGTTTTAATGAATTAACTGATCAATTTTTATCTGCAGACAAAGTAGTAATTGCTAATCCAATGTGGAACTTAAACGTACCAACACGCTTAAAAGCTTGGGTAGATACAATCAACGTTGCTGGAAAAACATTCCAATATACTGCAGAAGGACCAAAACCTCTAACAAGTGGCAAAAAAGCCTTACACATCCAATCAAATGGCGGCTTCTACGAAGGAAAAGATTTTGCTTCTCAATACATTAAAGCGATTCTAAACTTTATTGGTGTTGATCAAGTCGACGGATTATTCATCGAAGGAATCGATCATTTCCCTGATCGTGCGGAAGAACTTTTAAATACTGCTATGACCAAAGCAACTGAATACGGTAAAACATTCTAAATTTTCCGAGTGATTTACATCAAAAAGAGACAAGCAGTTCATTCACTGCTTGTCTCTTTTGTTACGTAGATTCTTGTTGATCTGGCTTATCTTCATCATACAAACCAGAAACAATTTGGTACCACTCAAAAATGTGTGTAATTATCACCTTAGCTGCGGCATAAACAGGAATTCCTAAAATTACCCCGACAATCCCAAATAGTTTACCAGACGTTAATAAAACAACCAAAATGGTGACTGGATGAATGGATAACTGACTGCCTAGGACAAGTGGTGAAATAAACCGACCTTCGACCGTTTGCTCAATGGCAAAAACAATCAAGACTTTAATTAACAAAGCTGGCCCACTGACAATTCCTAAAAAGACTGCTGGAATCATGGCTAAAAATGACCCTAAATAAGGGATTAAATTTAAAAAGCCTGCTGCAATACCTAAAGTGACTGCATAATCTAAGCCAATGACAGAAAAACCAATCATAAACATAATTGCCACTGCGAAAGCGACAGTTAACTGTCCTCTAATATAAGAAGAGACTTGATCATTGACTTCTGCAAGAACTTTTAAGGTTGGTTTACGCATCTTCACTGGTAAAAACTTCATTAAATATGGCGCTAAGTTTTTGCCATCTTTCAGTAAATAAAATAGAATAAAGGGCATCGTAATGATGGCGACAAAGATCGTAGCCACCGCCCCAAAGAAATTACCAATTCCTTGTACTGTGAACGTTGAGACGTTTTTAATGATGGTACCTAACGAACTGACAACTTTATCGCCTGCCGCTTCAAGTTGTTCTCTAAATTGCGCGAAAAGTGGATCACTTAATATTTCCTGCGATTTTTGATCAATTGTATCAATATATTGAGGAAAATGATTTACAAAGCTGACAGATTGCTCACGAATTTTAGGAACGATTACAATACCACCCCAAATGAGTAGTGCCACAATTAAAATAAATAGGCCGATAATACTCCAGACACGTGAGATTTGTTTTTTCTCTAAATAATCGACAATCGGATTTAATAAATAATATAAAATCCCCGCCATAATTACTGGTAAGCCGACAACGCCGAAAAACTGCCAGACGGGCTTAAATAAATAAGAAACTTTCGTAAAAGTTAGAATAATTAACAGCACCAATAAGACAATCAGTAAGGCTGTTACTACTTGATTATTTAAAAACCAACGCCAAAACCAAGACAGGCGTTTATCAGTCGTTTGTTTTTTATCCATTGATTCACGCTCCATTTACTAAATAATCAATTGTTGTTCCAATAGTTATCTTTGGTAACTGATGGGGCGTTAAATAAACACCATTCCGGATAACATCATCCTCATCGGTTGGTGCATCAGCAAAGATTAAAGTGCTGTGAGCGATACTTTGCAAGTTACTATTGGCAAAAGAACCCACTTTTGTAATTGTATAGTTTGTATCGCCAATTTTCAGATGATCTCCTTCTGCCAAGGTAACTTGGTCTTTTTCTGGGAATGATTGAATAACTGCATGTTGCTTCAAGGTATCGGTAGCAGTTTCTCCAAAAAGAATAATCATTTTTTCTGAATCATCGATTGCATGTTTGCCTATTTCTGTTACGGTTGCTTGCATCTTCCATCCCACTCCTTCATTATCTTACTTCTATTATTATAGCATAGAATAAAATAGATATTCAGGAAAAAGAAAAGGCGGTGAACAATCGTCAATTGACTTTTGTTCACCGCCTTAAAATAAGTTTTTATTTAAAGAAGTTCATAATATGAGTCCAAATTTTTTCATCAAAGACATCCATTGGATTCCCATTTCCAATCAAACCATAACCAATCATTGTTCCCACAACAAATAAGATAATGACTAACGAAATGACCACTAGAATTTTCAATAATGTTACTAAAATATAACGAAATGAACTCATACGTTTGACTCCTTTAGATTACTGTCGTTGCTTGTTTTTCTTCAATTTTTTCATCATTGACGCGTTCAACGTTCGCGCCTAATTTTTGAAGTTTTTTATGGAACTCATAATAGCCACGATCTAAATATTTCAAATTAGAGACACGTGTAATGCCATTTGCACGTAACCCTACTAAAATCAATGCGGCAGCTGCCCGTAAATCAGTGGCTTCCACTGCTGCTCCTTGTAACTCGTTGCCACCATTAATAATCGCAATGTTGCCGTCAATTTTTAAGTCAGCGTTCATTCGACGCATTTCCTCTAAGTGTTGGTAACGATTTTCAAAGACTGTTTCTGTCACGATGCTTGTTCCTTCAGCAAACATTTGGATCGCTGTCATTTGTGCTTGCATGTCTGTTGGGAAACCAGGATGCGGCATTGTCTTAACATCTGTTGGTTTTAGATGTTTTGGTCCAATTACACGGATGCCGTTTTCTTCTTCTTCAATGATTGCACCCATTTCAGTTAATTTAGAAATTAGCGGACGATTATGTTCAGAAATTGCTTCTTCAATTAAAACATTGCCCTCAGTCATTGCTGCAGCTACCATGAACGTACCTGCTTCAATTCGATCTTGAACGATTGAATGCTCTACGGCATGTAATTTATCGACGCCTTCGATACGCATCGTTTCTGTCCCAGCACCGATAACATTGGCACCCATTTTGTTTAAAATGTTTGCTAAGTCAACGATTTCAGGTTCACGAGCAACGTTTTCAATGATGGTTGTTCCTTTCGCACGAACAGCAGCCATCATAATATTTTGCGTAGCGCCGACACTTGGGAAGTCTAAGTAAATAGTGTTACCGATTAGTTCATCCGCAATTGCTTCAATGTAACCATTTTTTTGGATGATTTTTGCACCTAATGCTTGGAAGCCTTTTAAGTGTAAGTCAATTGGTCGTTTGCCAATGGCACAGCCACCTGGCATTGCCACTTTGGCATGACCATTACGAGCCAATAAAGGTCCCATTACAACGATAGAAGCACGCATTTTACTAACGTACTCATAGTTTGCTTCGATCCCTAAAGGTTGTGTTGCGTCTATTGTTACTTCATTCGCGTCTTCATCAAAATCAATGGCTACATTCAAATGCTTAATTACTTGATTCATTGTAAATACATCAGATAAAATTGGTACATTTTTTAAAGTAGTAACGCCTTCTTCAGCTAAAAGAGTAGCTGCTAAAATTGGTAAAACAGCGTTTTTGGCGCCTTCAATTTTTACAGTTCCTTCTAATTTTGTATTACCACCATGAACAATAATTTGTTCCATTTTGTTCCCCCCAAAAAAATGAGAATAGGTATTCCTATTCAAAATCTTTACTATTATACCATTATTCAACTAAAAATTGTACCTTTTTTTATTTTTCAATTTTTAAGGAAAATACACAATGAAAAGATTTCGACAAAGCGCAATCAATTCTAAAGCAAACGAGCTAACTGTGTATCCGATAGCGATGGCGAAAAATACCATCAGCATTCTAATTTGCGGTGTAAATTGGGTTTTGAAAAATTGCTCAATACGCAATGATTGCAACGCCCAAAAACTTATGTAAATGAACATAAGATGACTAACGATTCGAACAATAGCATCTACTCCATAGTATTGCATAAGGAGCCTCCTTTTTTCTAACGTAGGAACATTTTATCACAAAATAATAAAAACCGATAATTAATCCACTTGAAATGCCAAAATTTGACACTATTTATTAAAAAATACGAAGAAATAGAGTTTAAGGCACCTGACTCAATAGCAAGCGCCTTAAACTCTACAAAAGTGACTGAATCCTTCAGCCTTTTTTACCCATGTTTCGATACGTTGATCCGGTTGATTGCACGATGCAAAGCAACAGTCGCACGACGTAGTTGATCGCGGTCGTCTTTTGCTTTGGCTTCTTCAATTAAACGTTCTGCTCGTTGTTTTGCTCGTTCAGCACGAGGTACATCGATATCTCGTTCACGTTCGGCACTATCGGCAATAATAGAAACGACATTATCACGGACTTCCATGATACCACCATTTACAGCTACCCAGTCAACATGTGTATCTGAATCGGTCCGTTTGATGCGGACTTCATCAATCGCTAGCGGAACGATGATTGGCGCATGTTTTGGTAAAATACCAATTTCACCATCTGTTGTTTTCGCCACAACGATTTTTGCATGGTGGTCATAAACTAGACCATTAGGCGTTACTACATTCACAGTAAGACTATCCATTGTGTTTGCCGCCTTTCTAGTAGTTTAATTGTTTCGCTTTTTCGATGGCATCTTCAATTTTACCGACACTCCGGAAGGCTTCTTCTGGCAGATTGTCATGTTTACCTTCAAGAATTTCTTTAAAGCCACGAACTGTTTCCGCAACTGGTACATAAGAACCAGGTTGACCTGTAAATTGTTCAGCAACGTTAAAGTTTTGAGATAAGAAGAATTGAACACGGCGTGCGCGACCAACAAGTACTTTTTCGTCATCTGATAATTCGTCCATCCCTAAAATAGCGATGATATCTTGTAATTCACGGTAACGTTGTAAAATATGTTGCACTTCGGTAGCCACTTCGTAGTGTTCTTCTCCAACAATTTCAGGAGCCAAGGCACTAGAAGATGAAGCTAACGGATCTACCGCTGGATAAATCCCTTGTTCGGTTAATTTACGTTCCAAGTTAGTTGTTGCATCCAAATGGGCAAACGCTGTTGCTGGCGCTGGATCGGTATAGTCATCGGCTGGAACATAGATTGCTTGAATAGAGGTAATTGATCCTTTTTTCGTTGAAGTAATCCGTTCTTGTAATTGTCCCATTTCAGTCGCTAAGGTTGGTTGATAACCAACGGCTGACGGCATCCGACCTAAAAGGGCAGAAACTTCTGAACCGGCTTGGGTGAAACGGAAAATGTTATCAATAAATAATAGCACGTCTTGTCCTTCCACATCACGGAAATATTCAGCAATCGTTAACCCAGTTAAGGCCACACGCATCCGTGCACCTGGTGGTTCGTTCATTTGACCAAAAACCATGGCTGTTTTTTCAATAACGCCTGAATCTTTCATTTCATAGTACAGGTCGTTCCCTTCACGTGTCCGTTCACCAACACCAGTAAAGACGGAAATCCCTCCATGTTCTTGGGCAATATTATGAATTAATTCTTGAATTAAGACGGTTTTACCAACACCGGCACCACCGAAAAGTCCGACTTTACCACCTTTTAGATAAGGTGCTAATAAGTCAATAACTTTAATCCCTGTTTCTAAAATTTCATTACTGGTACTTAATTCATCAAATGCTGGCGCTTTTTTATGAATCCCACTACGTTCAGCATCTGCAGGGAATGGTGCTTCTAAGTCAATTGTGTCTCCTAAAACGTTAAACACACGACCCAATGTATCTTTACCAACAGGAACTGAAATTGATTTTCCTGTATCGATAACTTCCATTCCACGTTGTAAACCATCTGTCGATTCCATAGCGATAGAACGAATCACTCCATCACCTAGTTCTAAAGCGACTTCAAGTACTACTTTTTGTTTTGCTTCGCCATTTTTATAAACGACTAAAGCGTTGTTAATATCGGGTAAGGATTGATCTAATGAAAATTCCACGTCAACAACGGGACCGATTACTTGAACAATCTTTCCTGAACTCATAATTTCTTTCCTCCAGTCTTCATAAAGTCACACGCTTTGAACGTTTTTATAAACGTTCAAACGTAAGACTAGATTATTCTAGTGCAGCTGCACCAGCAACAATTTCTGTAATTTCTTGGGTAATCGCCCCTTGACGAGCACGGTTATAAGAAATTGTTAAATCGCTAATAATATTTTGCGCATTGTCAGTGGCTGTTTTCATGGCGGTCATCCCAGCAGCATGTTCTGCTGTTTTCGCATCAATGATCGCCCCATAAATTAAGCTTTCTGCATATTGTGGTAATAATTGATCCAAGATTGCTTCAGGTGAAGGCTCTAAAAGATATTCTTGTTCGTAAGAGGTCGCCTCTGATGGATCTAAATCAGTAATTGGCAACATTTTTTCCACACGAAACTGACTCGTTAGTGAGTTAACGTGGTGATTATAACAAACATACAATTCATCAAACACTTCGTTTTGGTACATAGTCGTTGCCGTTGTCACAATCTTACGGACTTCTTCAAACGTTGGTTGATCCGTTAAGCCTCTTAGCTCATAGGAAACATCGATTCCGCGTGCTTTAAAGAAATCCGCCCCTGTACCACCAATGGCGATTAAGGCATATTCTTTATTAGAATCATGGTCTTCTTGAATCATACTCATGGTTTGTTTTAAGATTGAGCTATTGTAGCCACCAACTAACCCTTTGTCAGAAGTGATAACGATATAGCCTGTTTTTTTGACAGGTCGTTGTGCTAACATCACATGATAGTTCCCTTCACTAAGAGAAGATTGTTCTGTTTCACGTAATTCACTTAACTGAGCAGCTACTAAATGCGTAACGACACTACGAATTTTTGAAGAATATTCTTGAAAGCTTTTAGAGGCGCCTTCTGACTTGGTCAATTTGGCTGCAGAAACCATTTGCATCGCTTTGGTAATTTGGCTTGTCTTTTTTGTTGATGCAATGCGTTGTTTGATTTCGTTTAATGAAGCACCCAATGTCGCTCACCTCTCTTATGCGTTATCGATTTTTTCTAAAGCTTCTTTGGCTGAATCTCCGCTATTGTTTGCCGCTGCAAACATTTCAGAAAACTCTGTAATCGCTGCATCTAATGCATCAGTATCTGGTAAGTCTTTCGTAGTACGAATGGTTTCCAATAAGTCTGCATGTTTGCCATCAAAATAATCGAATAAATCTTGTTC
Source organism: Enterococcus sp. DIV1537a (assembly GCF_051712085.1). Taxonomy (NCBI): domain Bacteria; kingdom Bacillati; phylum Bacillota; class Bacilli; order Lactobacillales; family Enterococcaceae; genus Enterococcus; species Enterococcus sp. DIV1537a. Next base: position 2,192,855 of record NZ_JBIOOE010000001.1, read on the forward strand.
AAAGTGTAAAATTTTATCTACGCTCACGCTATCTAAAAAGCCGTGTGTTAACGCATATAAAATTAAGACTTGTTTTTCTACAGGCAGTGGCGCATGTAGTTTTTGTTTTAAAATTTCTACCGTACGACGACCACGGTTTAATTTAGCTTGTGTTGCCGCATCTAAATCAGAACCAAATTGTGTAAAGGCTTCTAACTCACGGTAACTAGCTAAGTCTAAACGAAGCGTTCCGGCAACTTTTTTCATTGCTTTGATTTGCGCTGATCCTCCGACACGAGAAACAGATAACCCAGCATCAACGGCTGGACGAGTGCCTGCATAGAACAAGTCGCTTTCTAAGAAAATTTGTCCATCAGTGATTGAAATAACGTTTGTTGGAATATAAGCAGAAATATCGCCTGCTTGTGTTTCAACGAATGGTAAGGCTGTCATTGAACCGCCACCTAATTCATCACTTAATTTAGCTGCACGTTCTAATAAACGTGAGTGTAAATAGAAGACATCCCCTGGATAAGCTTCACGACCTGGTGGACGGCGTAATAGTAGAGAAAGTTCACGATAAGCCACGGCTTGTTTTGATAAGTCATCAAAAATTATTAAGACATGTTTGCCGTTATACATGAATTCTTCACCCATTGCAGTTCCTGCATACGGTGCAATGTAAAGTAATGGTGCTGGTTGTGAAGCCCCTGCAGTCACAACGATTGTATAATCTAAGGCACCAAATTTACGAAGTGTCTCTACTTGGTTACGAACAGTAGATTCTTTTTGACCAATCGCTACATAAATACAAATTACATCTTGTCCTTTTTGGTTAATAATTGTATCAATTGCAATCGATGTTTTCCCTGTTTTACGGTCTCCAATAACTAATTCCCGTTGTCCACGACCAATTGGTACGAGGGCATCAATGGCTTTTAAGCCAGTTTGCATTGGTTCAGCAACAGATTGACGTTGCATAACACCGGGAGCTGTTGCTTCCACAGGACGTGTTTTGTCTGTTTTAATTTCGCCTAAACCATCTAATGGTTGACCTAATGGATTAACAACACGGCCAATCAAAGCTTCCCCAACGGGTACTTCCATGATTTTGCCTGTGCGTTGTACTTTATCTCCTTCACGAATGGTTTCAAAATCGCCAAGGATAATAATCCCTACATCATTTGTTTCTAAGTTTTGTGCCATTCCGTATGAACCGTTTGAAAATTCAACAAGTTCTCCACTCATGGCATTTTCTAAACCGTGGGCGCGGGCAATTCCGTCACCGACGTAAGTGACTGTTCCAACTTCTTCAACAGCAAGCTGTTGTTGATAGTTTTCGATTTGTTCTTTAATCAAGGCACTGATTTCTTCTGCTTTGATAGCCATTCAATTCACCTCTTTGTAGTCCTAAAGATTATTTTAATAACTTCTGCTGCATATGTTCTAATTGTTTGCGGATGCTGCCATCGATTACTTGATGGTTTGCTTCAATAACCACTCCGCCGACAATTGACGGGTCAATTAAATTGACTAAATGCGCTTGTTCATACCCTAATAATTGGGCAGCTTTTTCTTCCATTGCTTGATGTTGTTCTTTTGATAAAGGAATGGCTGTTGTCACTGAACCCAAAATTAGTCCTTGGTGCTCATCATAACGTCGTTCATATTCATCAATCATCAAGAGCAGATCGTACATGCGACGATATTCGTAAACCACTCGCAAAAAGTTTTGCATCATTTCACTAAAACCTGTTACTAGTTTTTCCATGATGCTGTCTTTTTCATAAGGCTCTAAGCGATCATCACTTAAAATATCGCCAATACCAGGTACTTGGTGATAGACTTCGCGAAGCGTCAATAATTCTTGATAAATTGCTTCAGCTTGGTTCTTTTCAACTGCCAACTCAAACAAAGCCTTGCCGTAGCGTTTACCAACTGTATATTTATCTAGTTTCATTTGCTTTACCTAAACTTTCAATATAAGAATCAATCAATGCTTCATGTGCATCTGGTGTTAATTCTTTATTTAAAATTTTGGCTGCAATTTGAAGAGAAAGATCTGCCACTTCATTTTTTACTGAAGACAATGCTTCTTCACGTTCTTGAGAAATATCTGTCCGAGCTTTTTCGCGTAAGCGAGTAACTTCCGCAGTTGTTTCTTTTAATGTTTTTTGGCGAGTCTGTTCTCCACTTTCTTTCGCGTTTTTAATAATTTCAGCTGCTTCTGATCTGGAAGAAAGTAATTGTTGTTGACGTTCTTTTTCCATTTTCGCTGCTGCTACGCGAGATTGTTCTGCAGAGTCTAAATCGTTGGCAATTTTTTCTTCACGTTGTGTCAAAATATCTACGATTGCTCCCCATGCATATTTCTTTAATAAGAGCATCAAGATTAAAAATGCACCACTGACAACAATCATCGTGCCTAGTGTGGTACTAGGAGCCGTTTCACCGACTACCAATATAGTAAGTAGCATGAAGTCTCAACTTCCTTTCTTGCAAAAATCGATTTAGCTTCTTCAACTGCTTTATCACTAGCTATTGAAAAGGCTAAAGATAGAAGAAAGCAGTGACGGTCCCGATAATAATCAGCGTCCTGCCTCCATTTTATTGCTTATCTGAATAAAAGTAATAAAGAAACAACGACACCTAAAATTGGCACAGCTTCGATTAAAGCGACCCCGATAAACATTGTTGTTCTTAATTGACCAGACATTTCTGGTTGACGAGTCATTGACTCGATTGTTTTTGAAATAACTTGTCCGTTACCGATAGCGGCTCCGATAGCTGAACCGAAAATTGCAATTGCTGCTGCGATAAAATTTAATCCTTCCATTGTGTAAAATCCTCCTAAAAGATAATTTTTGTCCTTCGTATTTCTTGATTATTCTTCTGTTTCAATTTTGTGTGACATATAAACCATTGAAAGTGTCACAAAGATAAACGCTTGGATACATCCAATAAAGATTGAGAATGCTACCCAAATCATTTCTAGCGGAATTGCTAGTGGGATAACCCATAATCCGACGCTTGCTACGGTTCCAGCAATTAAGCCCAATAGAACTTCGCCGGCAAAAATGTTTCCGTACAAACGCAAGCCTAATGTTAATAGATTCGTGAATTCTTCCATTAATTTTACCGGTAGTAAGAAACCAACGGGTCTTAAATAACTATTAACTAGATAGCCTTTAAAACCAAAGCGTTTCATACCAAAGAAGTGTGTTAAGACAATCATCATCATCGCTAACGTTAAGGTTACGATTGGATCGGCGGTTGGACTTTTCCAAACGCTGAGATCGTCGCCCACAACGATTTTTGTAACGAGACCCAAGATGTTTGAAACAAGTACAAACATGAACAGGGTAAACGCCATTAAATGAAAATTGCTCACTTCTTTACGAGGTAAATTGTCTGTAATGATTCCACGAATAAAATCCACTAACCATTCGATGACCGTTTGTTTGCCTTTAGGTCGTAGCTTCATATTTCTCGTACAAGCATAGACAAAGGCGAAAACAATGATACACGTCAACAGCACCATCAAAACAATGGTTCCATCAAACCAAATTGGTCCGATATTGAAGAGTAATTTCTTCTCTTCCAAATCAATTCACCTCTTTTCCAACAATCTTTCAGAAGTTTCATCCTACTCCTGAGTGATAATCCCTGGCAAAGCTATCGTACCACCACTTGTTGATAATTTACAAATAGTTTACTTTTAAAATTTCATGTGTTGAAAATTGGTTGGAAAACCTTTTCCATAAACCAATCTAATGCAGGGTGGTACTGCTTTCCGAAGCGATTAAAAAATGAATCATTTACATTCATTTACTCAACACTTACCAGATTTTACACCTAATCCGAAGAAAGGCAAGCAAATATGCGAAAAAGAATAAATTTACATTTTTAACGTCGGTTATTTTTTAATGTTCGACTGATTTGTCGGTCAACTTCCTTACGTTTCAAGTCTTCACGCTTGTCGTACTGCTTTTTCCCTTTAGCTAAACCAATCAAAACTTTGGCATAGCCGTCTTTAATATAGACCTTCAAAGGTACTAATGTGATACCTGTATTTTTGGTTTCGCCGATTAACTTATTAATTTGTTTTTTGTGTAATAATAATTTTCTGGTACGTAATGGGTCATGATTAAAAATATTGCCCTGTTCATATGGACTAATATGAACATTATACAAAAAGGCTTCTCCGTTTCGAATTCGTGCAAAACCATCTTTTAAATTGATACGACCATTTCGAATAGATTTGATTTCTGTTCCTTGTAAAACAAGACCTGCTTCAACCGTATCGATAATTGAATAATCATGTCTAGCTTTGCGGTTTTGTGCGATTAATTTTCCTTCCCCTTTTGGCATAAGCGACCTCCTCTACTTCTTCTTTTTTCCTTTTTTATTTTTTTGTTTCATTGCTTCTTTATAAAAAGGTTGTTTTTTGCCTTTGCCTTTTTTCTTATTTTTCTTTTTCTTACCATCAAATGATTCATCTTTTTTATTTCTTCGTTGATTATTTGAACGAGTTGAAGAATTGGCTTTACCTTTTTTACGTCCTTTTGGTCCTTCTACTGGCGCAACTTCTTCAGCTGAAATCAATTCAAAATCAACTTCTCTTGTTTCTGGATCAGCTTTTTCAACACGGATTTGAACTTTCTGACCAATTTTCAAAGTCATTCCCGTCCGTTCACCAACTAACGCCATATGATTTTCAATAAAGTGGAAATAATCTTGTTTTAAGTTGTTCACGTGAATCAAGCCTTCTATTGTATTAGGCAGTTCCACAAAGATACCAAATTTTGTGACTGAGCTGATAATCCCGTCATACGTTTCTCCCACTTTATCTACCATAAATTCGGCTTTCTTCATGGCGTCCACTTCACGCTCTGCATCAACTGCGCGACGTTCCATACTTGAACTATGATTGGCAATTTCTGGTAATGCTTCGTTCCATTTTTCTTGATTTTTTTCAGATTGATCTTGGCTATAGCTGCGAATCAAACGATGCACAATTAAATCTGGATAACGACGTATTGGTGAAGTGAAATGCGTATAATATTCAGCAGCCAACCCATAGTGTCCGTAGTTGTCTTCTGAGTATTTCGCTTGTTGCATACTTCTTAGCAACATCGTATTGATAACCACTTCTTCCGGCTTATTTTCAACTTGCTCTAAAACTTTTTGTAAATCTTTCGGTGAAATGTTTTCTTTTGTTCCTTTAACAAGAATGCCAAGTACTGCAGCAAAGTCAAAGAAACGTTGCATTTTTTCTTCTTTTGGTTGTTCATGAATCCGATAAATGAATGGCAGTTTTAAGTCATGATAATGACGCGCCACAGTTTCATTCGCTGCCAACATAAAGGATTCAATTAATCGTTCACCCACGCCACGCGTGCGTAAAAGAATATCTTGGGGATGACCATTTTCATCAACTAGGACTTTGGCTTCACGATCTTCAAAAGAAATCGCACCACGGCGCATACGCATCTCTTCTAATATATGGTGCAGCTCGCCCATCTCTTTAAACATGGGAACTAGCTCTTTGTAGCGTTCTAACGTTTCAGGTTTTTGCTCTTCTAAAATTTCATTGACTGCTGTATAGGTCATTCGCTCCGTTGTTTGGATTACACTTTGGAAAATTTCATGCGAAATAACTTCTCCTTCTGGTGTAATTTCCATCTCACAACTCATGGTTAAACGTGGAACATGTGGGTTTAGCGAACAAATCCCATTTGATAATCGCTGCGGAATCATTGGCACAACTCGGTCTGTCAAATAGACACTTGTGCCACGTTCATACGCTTCCATATCCAATTGACTTCCTTCAGTTACATAATAAGAAACATCTGCAATATGCACCCCTAAAAAGAAATTGCCATTTGCTAACTTTTGTACCGTTACTGCATCATCTAAATCTTTCGCATCTTCTCCATCAATCGTCACAATCAACTGATCACGTAAATCCCGACGACCGACTAAATCGCTTTCTGCAATAGTTTCTGGTACTTGGTCCGCTTCAGCCAAAACTTCATCAGGAAATGCTGTGGGAATTCCATGAGCCACCACGATTGATAAAATATCCATTCCTGGATCATTTTTATGACCAATCACTTGTTTGACTAGTCCTTCCATACTCGTTGGATATTCTTGATCTGGATAATAGGTAATTTCAGCAATGACAATGCTACCATCTACTGGCTTAATCCCTTCAGGTGCAATTGATACAGTATACTGATTCAATTTCTTATCTTTGGGAATCATGTAGCCATACAGTCCCATTTCTGCCATTTCTTCTTCACTATATGCCACAAATTCTCCGACAACTTGGCTCACTGCTCGCTCTTTAATTTCTTTTACTTTACCTTCTGCGCCGCGATCTGAAAAAGGATCCGCATGTTGGATCACGTCGATTAAAACCGTGTCCCCATCCATTGCAAAGTTCGTTGCCTCTTTAGGAATGTAAACATCTGGTTCTTCAGGATCGATGGTCACGAAACCAAAGCCTCGTTCATTTGCACGAAACGTTCCTTCTATTAATAAGTCTTTCATTGGTAACAGGACTTTGCCTTTTTTGTTGAAACTAACTGACTTTTCTCGTTCCATTTGTGCAATGGTTTGCACTAAAATTTTAAAATCTGAACTTTTTTCTAAATTCAAGCCTTGTGCAATTTCTTCCATTGAAAAGCTTTTCTTTTTTTGGCTTTCCATGAAATGTAAAATTTGCTCTTTAATTGTTTGTTTTGTCATTATTTCTCCTCATTCCAAGGTAGTGTTGCTAAAAATTGCACCACATCTTGCTCTAATTGTTTGTGTTCTCCACTCACCGTAATGACATGTCCGCTGTTTGGGTACCATTGTAAGGTCACACGTGCTTGTGTTAGCGCTTGGGCCGTTTGATAGACGCCCATTGGCTCAATCATTTCATCTTTGCCAGCTTGCGCTAAGAAAAGAGGTGCGTGGATTTTGTTTAGTTTGTCAGCCGTCTGACTAGCAATCGTTTCAATCGCTCCTAATTGTTGTTTGACTCGTTGCTCAATCGATTGCAACCGGCTTTGTTGTTCCTCTGCAGGAACTTCTGCGATTTTCATCACATTTTCTGCGTATAATACGAAATTTTCTGGGACTTTATTTTCGACAGGGTAAATCGGTGAACAGAAAAATCCACCACCAATTAATCCTGTTAATTGTTCCGTTAATGCATGCATACTGAAAATCCCGCCCATTGATAAACCAAAAATGGCAATTTCTTGGTAACCTCTTTCTCTCAAAAAAGCGACTGCTTCTTGTGTATCTTGCCACCATTGTTCCGTTGTTTGATCTAAAATATCTTCAGGAACTAGCGTGCCATGTCCTGAAAAATTAGGCGAATAGACAGTATAATTTTCTTTTTCTAAACGTCTGCTTAACATCCGTACATCATTACTGCTGCCAGAATAAGCGTGTAATAAAAGGACCGCCCGTTTTCCTTTTTCTGAAAATAACGGCTTTGGTAAATTGATTTTTTTTGCCACTTCGCTCACCTCAGCTTCATTCTATCATATTCTCAAAAGAAAACCTTCCGAAATGATAAGTTTCAAAGACTTTTTCAGAAAGAAAAAGAACAGAAAAATAAGTGTCCGCACTCATCTCTCTGTTCTAAACTTGTCATTTTAAAAGATTACGTACTTATTTTGAAGATAAGAACGCCAAAACAAATAATAAAATCATCCAAATTGCGCCAAGAACTGCTGTTGAGCGTTGCATAACAGCTTCAAAACCGCGCGCTTTTTGCTTCCCAAATAATTTATCTGCACCGCCAGTGAAGGCACTTGCTGCACTGTTTTGTTTGCTTGGTTGCATCATAACAGTAATGACGATTAAAACAGATAAAATGATGACCAACGTTAAGATTAGATTATACATGCGTTAATTCTCCTTTTTATACAAATATGCGAAATTCATCTACTTTAATGTAGCATATTTTATCTGTAAACACCAGTGAAATTTAATGTCTTTCCCTATTTGTCTCTAATAGCAACAGCCGCAAGTAGGAATCAGATTTCTACTTGCGGCTGTTGCTAACTTCTTCTTTATTTTCTCAATACGTCTCCGTATTCAGGTTTAGTATCAAATTCTTTTTTGGCAAATGGACATAGCGGAATAATTTTTTTATGCTCTTTTCTCGCTTTTTCAACACCGGCTAAAACAAGTTTTTCAGCTAATTTTTGTCCACGATAAGTTGGATCAACAAACGTATGATCAATAATCATCATGCTTTCGCCAGCATCTGACCAAGTCATTTCACCAATTTCTTGGTTTTCATCGTTATATAGAGCAAAACGATTGTTTTCTTCTTTAATTTGCATATTCGTTCCCTGCTTTCCGAATATATTTTAGAGCACCACTTGGACATGAATCTACCACAATCATGTCATTTTCAACACTTCCGTTATCTGGAATAATCCATGGTTTCCGACCAACTTCAAAGACTTCTGGATTTCCACGAACACAATTACCAATATGTTCACAAATATCTTTATTATAAAAGATATCAATTCCTTCCCCAGTATATTTACGGTAGCCTTCTTTTAATAGTTGTTCTTCCGTGACTGGTTGCCCATCTATTTGGTTTCCTTTCATTGCACAATCTCTCCCCTGTAACTTATTAATATTAAAAACGTACCTTTATTTTACCACTAAGCTGGACATTCAGGCAATTAATTGTTCCACCTTACTGGCCAATTCGACGAGCACGCAAAGCAGATAAGATTGACACAGTGTCCACGACTTCTTGTAGCATAGCCCCGATTAGCGCCGGAATGATCCCGGTACTAGCAATTAGCATTAGTAAAACGCAGATAAAAATTCCGATTAATACAGATTGTTTGGCAATTTTCATGGTATCTTGGGCAATTTCGACCGCTTGACTGACTTTACTTAAGTCATCTTTTAAAATAACAACGTCAGCAGTTTCACTAGCCGCAGTAGCTCCATGAGCGCCCATAGCAATACCTACGTCTGCAGCGGCAAGCGAAGGTGCATCATTTACACCATCTCCTACCATGATGACTGGATGGTTTTCTTTGGGCAATTCTTTTAGAATAGTTAATTTATCTTGTGGTAAACATTCCCCATGTACTTCGGTAATTCCTACTTCTGCAGCAATCGTTTCTGCGACGGATTCTTGATCCCCCGTCAGCATTAAAATTCGTTGAAGATGTAATTGGTGTAATTTTTCCATAGTCTCTTTTGCTTCTGGACGTACAGTGTCTGTAAAAGTAATTCGGCCTAAATATGTGCCATTACGTGAAATATGAATAGTCGTTTTATCAATTTGTTCAGTTGCTTGAGACTCTTGTGTCACAAAATTCTTTTTACCTACCCGTATCTCAGCACCATCCACAAATGCCTTCACGCCAGCACCAGAAACTTCCGCTAGATCTGTAATATTTTTTAATGGGACATCTTGCTTTCTGGCATAAGCAACAATTGATCTAGCTAAAATATGACTTGATTCTTGTTCCACGCTTGCTGCCAATCCCACTAATTCAGCAGCAGTTATTCCAGCATTGATTGGTTGGACTTGATCAACAGAAAGTTGTCCTTGCGTAATCGTGCCTGTTTTATCAAACGCAATCGTTTTTGCAGAAGCTAATTTTTCGACCATCGTTCCCGATTTAATAACGACCCCATGACGACTTGAACGACCCATCCCTGCCACTAAAGCAATTGGGGCAGATAGAATTAAAGGACACGGCGAAGCAACAACTAAGACTTCCGCAAAACGTGTCGGACTTTTTGAAACAAACCAAGCAACACCTGCAATTAAGTAGGCAATTAGTGTAAAAGGTACCGCATAGCGGTCTGCTAAACGTACAAAATGAGCTGGACGCGCCGCAGATTCTTTCACTAAGTTCACAATTGTTTGATATTGACTGTCGGCTACAGTTTTTTCAGCAACCATTTTCAAAGAGCCATCACCATTCACGGAACCCGACATTAATTCATCCCCAGGATTTTTTTCAATTGGTTTTGATTCTCCTGTTAATGAAGATTCATCGACTGTTGATGTCCCGGTTTTTACCAAGCCATCAACTGGAACTAGTTCCCCTGGTTTTACTACTAATTCATCGCCAACATTGATTTCCTCAACAGAAACATCTTCTAAATTTTCGCCATTCAAGCGATGAGCTTTTTGTGGCGAGTTATCCAATAATGACTTCAGCTCTTGGTTAGCTTTTCCAGCGGCATAGTCTTCTAATGAATCACCACCAGTCAACATAATTAAAATCATCAAACTGGCCCAGTATTCTCCCACAGCTAAGGTTGCAACGATAGCGGTAATCGCTAAAATATCGACACCATATTTTCCTTCACGTAAGGTTTGAATCATTTCCCAGAACATCATTAACGCCATTACTGAACCTGTTATTAAAATAATGCCATACGCCCAATTCGGCTGATGTAAAATAAATTCAAATAATAATGCCAAAACTCCTGTTATAATTGTAATCCCCAATTTTGTTACATGCTTCATCTCTTTTTCTCTCCCATCATTCACTTTACATTATTGAGCGTACCTTTTCTGTTTTGAAAAAGAAAGTGAAAACGCCTAAATGAAAACGACTTTCATTATCATAGGATAGTTGCTGTAGCAACGTTTACTTTCTGAAAAGTAGTTATGTAAAAAAAACACAGACCATCGTTCATTCGCCGATGGTCTGTGTTTTTATTTCCAAAAATCATCAAAAATTGTAATGGGTAAATGCCGTTTGTGTTGTCCTTTTTTATACCAGTTTTCAATTGTTTGTTGATCTGTTTCCGAGACTTTTTTGCCTTCCAAATAGTCATCAATGGCATCATACGTGACACCTAAGGCAACTTCATCTGCAACTAACGGTTTGTCATCTTCTAGATCAGCTGTTGGTATTTTTAGATACAAGGCTTCTGGTGCCCCAAGTTCTTTCAGCAAAGCTTTTCCTTGGCGCTTATTTAAACGAAATAACGGTAAAATATCCGCTCCGCCATCGCCATATTTGGTGAAGAAAGCTGTCACATTTTCGGCTGCGTGGTCTGTGCCAATTACTGCGCCAGCATTTTCGCCAGCTACTGCATATTGTGTAATCATACGTTGACGTGCTTTCATGTTCCCTTTATTAAAATCGCTAATTTGAACACCAGCGTTTTCTAGCGAACCAACCATTGCATCCACTGCTGGTTTAATATCCACTCGTAAAGAAACATCTGGCTGGATAAAGGCTAGCGCGGCTTGTGCATCAGCTTCATCTGCTTGCTCACCGTATGGAAGGCGAATCGCAATAAATTGATACGACATATCTCCTGTTTCTTCGCGCATTTCAGTCATCGCTAATTGTGCTAAGCGACCAGCTAATGTTGAATCTTGTCCGCCACTAATTCCCAAGACAAAGTTTTTTAAAAAAGGATGTTTAGTTAAATAAGCTTTCAGAAAATCAATACTTTTACGAACTTCTTCTTTTGGATCAATTGTCGGTAAAACACCTAACTCTTGAATGATTTTTTCTTGAAGTGTTGTCATTTCTAGGCCTCCTTATTCACCGTTTCCGTTAAATGTTTAACGTCTTTACGCACTTTTTCCAATAAATTCATTTTGTGATTCCAACAATCTGTTGAAAGGTCCACTGGATATTTCTGCGGATTCAAGTCCCGCTTGTATTCTTCCCAAAGTGAATCTAAATTTTCTTTTGCATATTGTTTAATTTCATCTAAAGTTGGTAATTCGTACACACGTTTTCCTTCAACGAAAATATCTTGGAGTACTGGCCGTGCTTCAAAATCACGGACATACTTATTAATAAAGGTATGAACGGGATGGAACATATAAATTTCTTCTTCTTGGCGAGGATCTTCATTCCAAAGTGTCACATAGTCTCCTTCTGACTTTTTATCAGATTTACGTGTAATGCGCCAGACTTGTTTTTTCCCTGGTGTTGTCACTTTTTCAGCATTGCTAGATAGTTTAATGGTATCTTTCATTTGACCATCTTCACCTTCAATTGAAACTAATTTAAACACCGCTCCTAAAGCCGGTTGATCATAGGCGGTAATCAGCTTGGTGCCCACGCCCCATACATCAATTTTTGATTTTTGCATTTTTAGATTCAAAATCGTATTTTCATCTAAATCGTTCGATGCATAAATTTTTGCCTCAGTAAAGCCAGCTTCGTCCAGTTGTTCACGAACTCGTTTAGAAATATAAGCCATATCGCCACTATCAATTCGCACACCTAGAAAATTAATTTTATCCCCCATTTCTCGGGCTACTCGAATTGCGCTTGGCACTCCCGCTTTCAAAGTATCATACGTATCAACAAGGAAAACACAATCCCGATGTGTTTTGGCATACGCCATGAATGCATCATAATCATTTCCATACGACTGAACCAATGAATGAGCATGAGTCCCACTAACCGGAATACCAAAAATTTTACCAGCACGAACATTACTTGTCGCGTCCGCCCCACCAATATAGGCGGCTCTTGTGCCCCAAATGGCAGCATCTAATTCTTGTGCCCGGCGTGTTCCAAATTCCAATAAAGGATCATCGCCTATCACGGATTTAATTCGAGCCGCTTTTGTCGCAATTAATGTTTGGAAATTCACCATATTTAGCAAGGCAGTTTCTACCAATTGACATTGTGCCAAAGGACCTTCAATTTGAATTAACGGTTCGTTATTAAAAACCAAATCCCCTTCTAAAGCAGAGCGTACAGTACATTTAAATTCAAAATTTGCTAAATACGTCAAGAAATCTTCTGGATATTCTTCAACTTCTCGGAGATATGCAATATCAGATTCTGTAAACGTTAAATTTTCGAGATAATTGACTAAACGTTCTAAACCTGCAAAAATTGCGTAGCCATGATTAAAGGGCATCTCTCTAAAGTAACATTCAAAAACAGCATGTAAATCTGCTCTCCCTAATTCCCAGTATGTTTGCATCATATTGATTTGATACATATCTGTATGCAATGTCAAACTATCATCTGCATATGTATAGTCCATCGTTTTCTACCTCTATTCTTTGTATTAAAAACTTGTTTATATTATAACAAAAAAATTTTTTTTAGCCTAAAATCTGCTTAGACCTCTTTTTCTTTAAAAATGAAAAATTTACTGAAGAAATAATTTAAAATCACTACTACAACTTGTGTAATCATTTTCGCCCAAAACGATGAAAAATGAATGCCATCAATTAGGAGAATCATTAAACCCATATCAGCCACAAAAGATAAAATTCGGTACCAATAAAATAAGCCCATTTCTTTAAAAAAACCAGCTATGCTTTCATGCTTACTTGCGAATACCCAATATTTATTCGTGAAAAAGGCAAATAGAACAGATAAAAACCAACTAATTGTGTTACTTATCTTGTAATCCAGCCCTAACACATTTTGACAAACAAAAAACACAACTAAGTTGACGACCGTCGTTGCACCACCAAAAAATAAATAAGCCAGTACTTCTCGGTATTTACGAAATAATTCTTTCAATTTTCACGCATCCTTTCAACTAATCATTTTATCAAACTTCGGCAAGAAAACCTATCTATTTTGTGTAAAGACACAATTCTCTTGCTAATTTTACTATTTATTAAGTATTTATGAAGAACATAGTAAGAGTAGAGGAAAAGTTAATCCATGAATGAACTTACCCTCTACTCTTACTCTAATAATATATTGACTCTATCGACCAATAAGTTAAATCAGCATTAGTCCTTTAGCTTAGGAAGTGCTATCGTTTGTCCTTCGGTTAATACAGAATACGTTAAGTCATTTGCCTGCTTGAGGGCGGTTAAGGAATAGCCCGTTTTTTTTGCAATTTTTGCGAGTGTCTCTCCTCTTTTTACTTCATAATACTCAGTAGACTCTGTTTTTGAGTCATTCGCTGTACCATTTGATTGCTCTGCTGTTTCCAAAGCATTAGTCACCGATTTACTGATTATTAGTGATTGAAGTAACGCTTGTTCTTTCGGTTCTAGAGAAGTCGCCGCTGTATGCTGAGGAATCGTGATTTTTTGGCCAATATAAAACATTTCTTGAGTCTTTGAATTTTGTTTTAATATGGCTGTTGCTGACACACCAAACGTCTGGCTAATGGTGGCGAGAGAATCTCCTTTGCTTACTTCATAGATGACTGCTTCTTTTTTTAGCTGTTCTTTGACTGCTTCCTTATCAAACGAAGGTTTCTTTTCTTCTGCCAAATTAGTCACTACTGGTTTCTTCTTTTCTTGATCGTATTCAGTTAATTGATAGGTTTCAATCAACGCGTTTAATTTTTTATCGTAATATGTATCCGTTGCATAACGACCTGTTAAAAATTTTGTTGCCTGCTGATAATTCGTCGTGTTTGCTTTCAAAACACCGTGATAAAACGTCGGATTACCCGCCAGCCCATTGATAATTAATTTACTATAGTCTGTTAATGACTCTTTATAAGATGGATACTGACGAAAATCGGCATGAATGGTGGTCATCTTCCCTTTACCATCATCTTCTTGTGTGGGAAAGCTGACACTTTGACCATGGTAAGCGCCTTTAATGCCAAACAAATTATAATTTGGCGCCGCCGCTAACGCACTATTGCCCGAGCCACTTTCTAAAATAGCTTGAGCTATCATGACAGAAGCGTATAGATCATGTTGCTGACCAATAACTCGTGCTTCTTCACCAATTTTTCTAATAAACTCAGAAGTAGAAGCATTCCCTTGGACAACAAAATTTGCCTCGGCTTGTTGTTGAATTCCTGCTTGCTTTTCCTTTTCTTGACTATTGTCTATCTCTGAATGTACCAACGGCTCTTTGGTCTTTTCAGTTAATGTAGAATTTTGTGGTTCCTGATTATGAGGCGGCTTTTCAGTGAGTGCTTTACGCTCTTCAGACGCTGGTTGCTCACTTTGTAACGATTCGGTTAGTTTAGTACTAGCAATTGGCTTTTCTTGTGGCGGTAAACTATTTTCAGATTCTGAAGGTTCCACATTATTTTCCTGATGGTCACC
Source organism: Enterococcus sp. DIV1537a (assembly GCF_051712085.1). Lineage (NCBI taxonomy): Bacteria > Bacillati > Bacillota > Bacilli > Lactobacillales > Enterococcaceae > Enterococcus > Enterococcus sp. DIV1537a. The sequence goes on from NZ_JBIOOE010000001.1 coordinate 2,207,856, forward strand.
GCTGTCATTTTGTGTTGAACTTTCTTGTTGTTCAGACGAACTTATTATTGTTTCGTTCAGCGTTGAAGAAGTAAGGGTTCCTTGATCTTGATTGGCTTGGTCCGCTCTTTTTTCTTCCAGCGATAGCTGTCGACTTTCGTCCCTCGTTTCGGTCTCTTCTTGAGCGATTAATGGTTCCGAATTGTAGTAACTGGCTCCCGCATAAATCCCTAAAATTCCAATACATACCAACTTCAAATATCTTGCCTTTCTTTTTTTCATCGCATTTCTCCTTCATTTACCTCTTTATTTCTGCTAATAACTGCTCTATCTGTTGGTACGTTCCTGTTGATTCATTCTTGATTGTCAGCATTTGTTCACAATAAGCTTGGTACTCTCTTGCCACTTGCTTCATGCGTGTTAAAGTTGCTAAACGTTGTTCCATTTCTTCATGAACTGTTGCAACTTGTTGTTTGGCTTGACTAATTGTTTCTTTTGCTTGACGTTTGGCTTCCAATAACACTTCGCCAATTTCTTTTTGAGAAAGCGTAACGGCTGTGTCTAAATTCTCTTCACTGGTCTGTCTCTGTTGCATCTTTTCTTCAGACAATTGTTTCTGTAAAGAAGTGATAGTTGTTTCTTTATCACTTAATGTTTCTTTAACATGTTTAAGTTGAACATCTTTTTCGACTACTTGTTTTTGTAATGCTTCCACTTCATTGGTTTGCATTAATAATTGCTCCGTTAGCTTTTTAATGGATTGCTGATATAGTTGATTTTCTTCTTCTAGTTTTTCAACAAAAGAAAATGACTCTTCTGACAGTTCAGTCGGCACTTGTTGCTGGACCTGTTTTACTTTTGCGGATTGCTCTTTTGCATAAACGAACTCGTCATCAAAGATTGCTTCTTCTGTTACCGTTGGTTGTGCTTTCATCGATTGTTCATTTTCAAAATCCGGCATCTTCTCATACTCCTCATCTTCATTGTTTTTAGTCAAAAATTGCCACATTTGTTTCTCCTCCTTCGTACCTTTTACACCGTTAACATATAGCCTTTTGAGCGAATTGTTTTGATATATTGTGGTTTGTTCACATCTTGTTCAATTTTTTTACGCAAATGGAAAATCACATTAGCGACACGATATTTTCGTTCATTCGCAGTATCTTTCCAGACATTTTTGTAGAGTTCTTCATATGTAATTGTTTGTCCTGCGTGTTTGTATAAATACTCTATTGTGAAAAATTCCAATTTTGTTAAAAGAATTTCTTCTCCACTTCCCAAGCAAACACTCAAATTTGGCGCAATTAAATACAATCTCTCAGAAAGATTCTTAGTAACTGTTTGTTCCTCGTTTGCAATAGCTAATTTAGGATAAAAACGTCTTTTTACACGTTGCAATAAATTACTCATGCTTAACATGCATTCTTGACGATCATAAGAATGATCAAAAACGCCATCTGCACCTAATTGTAAATAAATAATTCGATTGACTTTACTAATTACTTCTGTCCGAGAAAATAACCAAATCGGTAAATCTGACTGCTTGCGAATCGTCATTAATAACTCACAACAAGTATTTACTTGCTGGTGGTCAGTAACTTCAATCACTAATCCATCAATATGGTGCAAATGAAGAAGTATATTTGTTCCTTGGATGATCTGACATTCTACTTGATTACTAACAAACCAATTTTGACAGTATTCTTTTGTTTCAATTGTCAAAGGAACGACACCAATTGTATATTTTTCCATTTTTCCACCTCAATCTTCCTAATATTCCCCTTCAAAATATAATAATTTTTATTTATATTCTATTAATAAATAAAAATTACCAACTACTAGTTTTCAAAAAATGATTGTTATTACTAAATTTTATCGAATAAAAACAAGGCTGTCTAGCTAAAACGAAGCCTTTAAATTATCATCTTTTTTGTTAAATGAGTAAATATTTGAGAAAATACTATAAGCAAAGATATTATTTAGATTATTTATTCTTTATGTAAAAAAAGCTTACGATTTTTCAATCGTAAGCTTTTAGAATACTTTTTTATTTTTACATCATACCGCCCATGCCCATTGATGGATCCATCATAGGAGCTGGTGCAGCTGGTTCTGGTTTGTCTGCAACAACTGCTTCAGTTGTTAATAATAAAGCTGACACAGAAGCTGCATTTTGTAAGGCAGAACGAGTTACTTTTGTTGGGTCAACAATACCGGCTTCAACCATGTTTACCCATTCACCGTTAGCTGCATTGAATCCGATACCTAAGTCAACATTTTTTAGTTTGTCAACAATCACTGATCCTTCATAACCAGCATTTTCAGCGATTTGACGGATTGGTTCTTCTAATGCACGAACGACAATCTTGATCCCTGTTGCCACATCGCCTTCAGCTTCTAGCGCAGCGACTTTACCAATTACATTGACCAGTGCGGTACCACCACCAGAAACCATGCCTTCTTCTACAGCGGCACGTGTTGCGTTTAATGCATCTTCAATTCGTAATTTTAATTCTTTTAATTCTGTTTCAGTAGCAGCACCGACTTTAACGACAGCAACCCCGCCAGCTAATTTAGCTAAACGTTCTTGTAATTTTTCACGATCAAAATCAGACGTTGTTTCGCCGATTTGGTTTTTAATTAAATGAACGCGGGCATCAATGGCTTCTTTTGAACCAGCACCTTCAACAATTGTTGTGTTATCTTTGTCGACAACTACTTTGCTAGCATTTCCTAAGTTTTCAATAGTTGTGTCTTTTAATTCTAATCCTAAGTCGTCAGTGATTACTGTACCACCTGTTAAAATAGCAATATCTTCAAGCATCGCTTTGCGGCGGTCACCAAATCCTGGCGCTTTTACTGCGACAACATTAAATGTACCACGGATTTTGTTCAATACTAATGTTGGTAGAGCTTCCCCATCAACATCATCCGCAATGATCAATAGTGGACGGCTTTGTTGTAGAATTTGTTCTAATAAAGGTAAGATATCTTGAATATTTGAGATTTTTTTGTCGGTAATTAAGATATATGGATTTTCTAAAACAGCTTCCATTTTATCGTTGTCAGTAACCATGTATTGAGATAAATAACCGCGGTCGAATTGCATTCCTTCAACCACATCTAATTCTGTTTCAATCCCTTTTGATTCTTCAATGGTAATTACGCCGTCGTTACCAACTTTTTCCATTGCATCGGCAATTAATTGGCCGACTTTTTCAGAACCTGATGAAACAGCAGCGACTTGTGCAATCGCTTCTTTTGAATCAACTACAGATGAAATATTGTGTAATTCTTCTACTGCTGTTTTTGTTGCTAATTCAATCCCACGACGAATACCTAATGGGTTAGCTCCAGCAGTTACGTTTTTTAAGCCTTCACGAACAATGGCTTGTGTCAAAACAGTCGCTGTTGTTGTTCCGTCACCAGCAATATCATTCGTTTTAGAAGCAACTTCTGAAACTAATTTTGCGCCCATGTTTTCAAAATGATCTTCTAATTCAATTTCCTTAGCAATTGTTACTCCATCGTTAGTAATCAATGGTGAACCAAATGATTTTTCTAAAACAACGTTACGACCTTTAGGGCCTAATGTCACTTTCACTGTATCTGCTAATACATCTACTCCGCGTAGCATTGCTGCACGTGCATCTTCTGCAAATTTAATCTCTTTTGCCATGATTTCTTCACCTCATAATTTTTTTCTTCTATTATATTATTCTGTAAAAGTTGTTTATTATTCAACAGTGGCAATAATGTCTTTGGCTGATACAATTAAGTATTCTACGCCTTCGTATTTCACTTCTGTTCCTGAATATTTTTCAAACATTACTGTGTCACCAATTTTTACTTCCATCGGAACTTTTGTGCCATTTTCAAGCACACGACCTTCACCTACTGCGATAACTTCACCTGTTTGTGGTTTTTCTTTTGCAACGGATGCAAGAACAATTCCTCCAACAGTTTTTTCTTCTTCTTTCGCGACTCTAATTACGACGCGATCGCCTAATGGTTTTAACACAATAAATCCCTCCAAATAAAAAGTTTTCGCTTATTTTAGCACTCGATACATAAGAGTGCTAACTCACACTATTTATAATACTCATTTCACTCTAAAAATGCAAGTCTTTTCTCTCTTTTTCTTGTCAATTATAAGATACGCATTTTTTATTGAGTATTCTTTTTTCATGGAATGTTTTTCCAATCCTTTAATTCATGGTAAAATAAATTGACTACGATTGGAGGCGAATAAAATGAAACAACGTTTACTTACAGCACTAATAGCAACATTCGTTTATTTTGTGATAGCGAATTTAGGAAATCTTGTTTTCAGTGTCACAGAAGGAATTGTTTCGACACTTTGGGAATCTCTTTTCTTTTTCTTATTCGTTTTTCTTTTATTAGGATATCGCAATAATCGTAAAAAATAATTATAGAAAGGATTAACCATGACCTTAAGAAAATCAAGTTTATTTATTTTAGTCACATACATTATCGCTTTTTTCGGGCCGTTACTTTTTTCGGGTATTTCCCCCAATGCAGCGATTAATGTGACAACTGCTCTCTACATTATTGGCGCCCTTGTAATGATTGGCATCTTTTTAAAAACAACAGAACCTTCTCCTTTAGAGGAAACAGCAACCTTGAAATCACCTATTTTTATTTTTTTACTAGGTGTTAGTGGGATTTTCATTGCCATGCTGATTCAAGGGGTTACTTTTGCCATTGAAGTAGCCATCACAGGAGAACAAGCTACTTCTCAAAATACACAAGCTATTGTAGCGGTGATTTTGGCAAATCCTTTATTTATTTTGGCAACTACTATCGGTGGTCCGATTATGGAAGAATTCGTCTTTCGTTATGCATTTATCCATTTAATCCAGCCTTTTACAAATTTCTGGATTGCGGCTACTGTTAGTTCGGCGATTTTTTCACTCGCACATGCCGATGGTCACTTTTTTGTTTATTTCTTTATGGGATTTTTCTTTGCTCTTTTGTACAAGCAAACTGGAAAAATTTGGACCTCAATTATTGCCCATTGCGGCATGAATACGATTGTGATTATTGTTCAACTACTTTTGCATAATGGTGCAATTCAATAAGAAAAGGGCCTTCGTCTAAACGACTAGGCCCTTTTCTTTTGCTTATTCTTCTTCGTCAATCAATTCATTGTCATGATGTAAGAAATAAATTAATGTTTGTAATTCGTTGGTTAAGTCAACATTTTGAATTAATACTTCAGGTGGCGCTACTAAACGCGCAGCCGTAAAGTTTAGAATTCCTTTAACCCCTGCTTCGGCAAGTTTGTTCACAACTTCTTGCGCTTTGCGAGCTGGAATAGTTAAAATAGCTACTTCGATTTGTTGAACACGGATTTGTTCCATCATATCTTCCATTGGATAAACCGGAATACCGTCAACAATGCGTCCCACAATATCTTCATTCACATCAAATGCGCAACTTACACGAATACTGTTGCTTTGATGGAATTTGTACTTTAATAAAGCACTTCCTAAATTACCAACCCCGATTAATGCGACATTGGTTAACTCATCTTCATTCAATGTTTTTGCAAAAAAGTTCATTAAGTTTTCAACATCATAGCCGTACCCACGTTTACCTAATTCACCAAAATATGAAAAGTCACGACGAATAGTCGCACTGTCTACTTGTACCGCTTCACTTAATTCAGTTGATGAGACTTTATTTTTTCCTGTATCATGTAACATTCTTAAGTAGCGATAATATAAAGGAAGGCGTCGCGCCGTTGCTTTTGGAATAACTTGATCTTTCACAATTGGACCTCCAATACTTTCACTTAAATCTTATCCATTAACATAATAGCAGTTTTTCACAATAAAAAGCAATTCTATGGCTCAAAAATAGCATTTTTCTTCAAAAGTTTGTGATAAAAGGTATAAACCTTCACAAAGCATTTTTTGATACGTGCTATTTTAGCAGATTTTATGCTACACTAAGGGCAATGAATTTAGAAATGAGGACTACTGATGATTTTATTACAAGCAAATCAAGTTGCCCGGCATTTTGGCTCGGAAACATTGTTTGAAAACATACATTTAGAAATTGCAACAAAAAGTCGGATTGCCTTAGTTGGTCGTAATGGTGCTGGAAAATCGACTTTTTTAAAAATCATTGCAGGCATTGATGCTCCCGATAGCGGAACCATTGCCAAAAATAAAACTGCTACGTTAGGTTATTTAGCTCAAAATACCGGCTTAGAATCAGATAAAACCGTTTGGGAAGAAATGACAAAAGCCTTTGCTGACATCCTAGAAATGGAACAGCGTATGCGAGAATTAGAAACCAAAATTAGTGAAATGGAGCCAACCACCTCCGTTTATGAAGGAATTTTAAAAGAGTACGATCAATTGCAACATACGTTTTCTGAAAAAAATGGCTACGGCTATGAAAATGAAATTCGCTCAGTCCTTCACGGCTTTGGCTTTGATGAATCCTTTTACACGAAAGATATTCAAACCTTATCTGGTGGTCAAAAAACCCGGCTTGCATTAGCGAGAATGCTTTTACAAAAACCAGACATTTTAATTCTGGACGAGCCTACAAACCACTTAGATATCGAGACGCTTTCTTGGCTGGAATCTTATTTGCCAAGTTATGCCGGCGCCCTATTAATTGTTTCCCACGATCGTTATTTTTTAGATAAGGTAGTTAATGAAGTTTATGAACTGAGCCGCAAAAAAATGACTCACTACAAAGGAAACTATTCCAAATACTTAGAGTTAAAAGCAGAACAATTAGCCAGTGAATGGAAAGCGTATGAAAAGCAACAAGAAGAAATCAATAAGTTAGAAGATTTCGTTGCCAAAAATCTGGTTCGTGCATCTACAACGAAACGTGCACAAAGTCGCCGAAAAGTATTAGAAAAAATGGACCGTTTAGACCGACCTCAAGGAGATGAAAAATCGGCGCATTTTCTTTTCGATAGTGAAAAAGTTTCGGGAAATGTTGTTTTACAAGTCGAAGATGCCGCCATTGGTTACGACCAAGAACATATTTTATCCGAACCTATTCACTTGGATATTCGTCGCAAAGAAGCCATTGCCTTAGTCGGACCGAACGGAATTGGTAAATCCACTCTCTTGAAATCAATTATTGACCGCATTCCTTTCATTAAAGGAAGTAAAACTTTTGGCACCAATGTTTCTGTAGGTTACTATGACCAAGAGCAAGCCAATTTACATGGCAATAAAACGGTCTTAGCGGAATTATGGGATGAACACCCAACCACACCTGAAAAAGAGATTCGAAGTATTTTAGGCGGCTTTCTCTTCAGTGGAGATGATGTTGAAAAAACGATTCCTTTATTAAGCGGTGGCGAAAAAGCACGTGTGGCATTAGCAAAATTAGCGATGGATCGTGACAATTTCTTGATTCTCGATGAGCCAACCAACCACTTGGATATCGATAATAAAGAAGTTTTAGAAAATGCGCTGATTGATTATGAAGGAACCATCCTCTTCGTTTCCCATGACCGTTACTTTATCAATCGAATTGCAACAAAAGTTGTTGAGCTTTCTGAAAAAGGCAGCAAACTTTATTTAGGCGACTATGATTATTATTTAGAAAAGAAACAAGAGGAAGAAGAAATCGCTGCCCTCTTAGCTAATGAAGAAGCGGCGAAAAAACCCGAACCAGTTACAGCCAAAAATACCTTTTATCAAAACAAGGAGCAACAAAAATTACTCCGTACTTTGCAAAGAAAAATAACACAAGTCGAAGAAAATCTTGCTCAGTTAGATACGACAATTGCACAATTAGAAGCACAAATGAGTCAACCAGACATTCTAGAAAATCATGTTGAATTGCTGGCTTTAAACCAACAATTAGATGACGCTCGTCAGCAACAAGATGAACTACTTGAGCAATGGGAAAATTTCAGTTTAGAATTAGAAGAAATGGAAAATAACAATTAACGGAGGGATTCACTATGGCTTCCAAAAAAATCAGTTTAACGAAGCCCAAATATCAACAAATCGCCGTTGATGTTGCGGAAAAAATTGCAGAAGGCAAATTACATGTTGGAGATAAAATCCATGCCCGTTCCACCCTAGCTAACCAATACCAAGTGTCGCCAGAAACAGCCCGCAAAGCCATTATCGTTTTAGTCGATTTAGAAATCGTTAAAGCCAAACACGGCAGCGGCTTCTATGTGGCATCAAAAGAAAAAGCGCAGGACTTTGTGACACAATATCAAGACGTTCAAACGATTGCTGAAATTAAAGAAGAATTGCTAGATAGCGTAGCGAAACAAAAAGAAGAACTTACTCATTTTTCTAGCATTCTAGATACTCTTGTTGAACAAACAAAGCGTTTTGATTCTTTCAATCCAATGAATCCTTATTCATTAGTTTTAACAGAAGAAGCTGCTTATCTTGAGGCGACGATTAGCGAAATGAATTTTTGGCAAAACACTTCGGCAACGATTATCGCCATCAAACACAAAGAAGAGCTTCTGGTCTCACCTGGTCCATATGCAAAGATTTCGTTGAACGACACACTTTATTTTGTTGGACATGACGAATCAACCTTACAACGAGTGCAGAATTTCTTTTATCCTTAAACAAAAAAGTGACTACTTATCTTGCGGTAAATAGTCACTTTTTTTATTTATTATTTCTATTTTTCATAAAAAACCACTATAAAACCTAGTTAAAATACTGTTTTTCTTCATTTTCAGAAAGATTTTCATCTAATTTGACAAAGTGACAACTTTATAGTAGTCTGATGTAGTCACTTTTTTTAATGAGGAGGAACAATGATTTGCCAAAAGTAAAAGTAAATCACCTTACCAAGATCTTTGGTAAGAAAACCAAACCGGCACTTGAAATGATTCGTGCCAACAAAAGCAAAACAGAAATTTTAGAAAAAACGGGTGCCACAGTCGGTGTTTATGATGTAAATTTCGAAGTTGAAGAAGGCGAAATTTTCGTTATTATGGGGTTATCAGGAAGTGGGAAATCAACATTAATTCGTTTATTAAATCGTTTGATTGAACCAACTTCAGGAAATATTTATATTGATGGACAAGATATTTCTTCTTTAGATAAAGAAGGATTACGTGAAGTACGTCGAAATAAAATGAGCATGGTTTTCCAAAACTTTGGTCTTTTCCCCCATCGAACTATCTTAGAAAATACGGAATATGGTTTAGAAATTCGTGGTGTTCCTAAAGAAGAACGCCAAGCAAAAGCTGAAAAAGCCTTAGAAAATTCTAGCTTAATTGCTTTTAAAGACCAATTACCAAGTCAATTATCTGGTGGGATGCAACAACGTGTCGGCCTTGCTCGTGCCTTGGCTAACGATCCAGAAATTTTATTAATGGACGAAGCGTTCTCTGCTCTTGATCCGTTAATTCGTCGTGAAATGCAAGACGAACTATTAGATTTACAAGAAAATGTCAAAAAAACCATTATCTTTATCACACATGATTTGAATGAAGCTTTACGAATCGGCGACCGGATTGCTTTGATGAAAGATGGTCAAATTATGCAAATTGGGACTGGAGAAGAAATTTTAACCAACCCAGCCAACGAATATGTGCGAACCTTCGTGGAAGATGTGGATCGTTCAAAAGTCTTAACTGCCCAAAATATTATGGTACCTGCTTTAACTACTAACATTGAAATTGATGGCCCAACTGTTGCTTTAAAACGGATGCGTCAAGAAGAAGTGAGTATGTTACTTGCCGTGGATAAAAAACGCCAACTAAAAGGCGTTGTACGCGCAGAAAAAGCTTTAGAAGCGCGTAAAAACGGGACTTCTCTTGTAGAATGTGTGGATCCAGAAATTCAAACAATCGACAAAGATATGTTAGTGAATGATATTTTCCCACTGATTTATGATGCACAAACACCTCTTGCCGTGACTGATAACGGCAAACTATTAGGCGTGGTCATCCGTGGTAGCGTACTTGAAGCACTTGCAGAAACAGAGGTGAACGAACATGAATAAGTATCAATTACCTGTCGCGTCTTGGGTTGAAAGTTTTACTGATTGGTTAACTTCAACATTTGCTGGATTATTCAGCTTTTTACAAACAATTGGTCAAAGTGTAATGGACAACATTACTGCCTTACTAACAGCCGTACCACCACTTGTGCTGATTGTGCTATTAACGATTGCTGCTTTCTTTATTTCTAATAAAAAAATCGGCTTAAGTTTATTCACGTTTATCGGCTTAATGTTTATCTATAATCAAAACTTATGGAACGATTTAATGAGTACCGTTACGTTAGTTTTACTTTCTAGTGTTATTTCCATTATCATTGGTGTGCCACTAGGGATTTTAATGGCGAAAAGTGAAAAAGCCAAGAGTATTATTACACCGATTTTGGACTTCATGCAAACAATGCCTGGTTTCGTTTACTTGATTCCAGCCGTTGCATTCTTCGGAATTGGTATGGTTCCTGGGGTCTTCGCCTCTGTTATCTTCGCTTTACCACCAACCGTGCGCTTTACGAACTTAGGAATTCGACAAGTGCCAAATGAACTTGTTGAAGCAGCTGATTCTTACGGTAGTACTGGCTGGCAAAAATTATTCAAACTAGAATTACCTTTAGCCAAAAACACGATTATGGCTGGTGTTAACCAAACAACCATGCTAGCCCTATCAATGGTAGTTATTGCTTCAATGATTGGTGCGCCTGGATTAGGACGTGGCGTCCTTTCCGCTTTACAACGTGCACAAGTCGGGAACGGTTTCGTAAATGGTGTGGCTTTAGTTATTTTAGCGATTATCATTGACCGTTTTACTCAACATTTAAATAATAAAAAAGCAGCCCCTAAAGCAGCTGGTGCCACCTCTAAAAAGAAAAAATACGGGATTATTGCAGCGGTTGTTGTAATTGTCGCTGGCTTAGTTGGTGCTTCAATTTTTACAACAACAAATGATAAGCAAATTTCCCTTTCTTATGTGGAATGGGATACCGAAGTAGCCTCCACACATGTGGTTACCGAAGTCTTAAAAGATATGGGATATGATGTTAAAACGACTCCTTTAGATAACGCAATTATGTGGGAATCTGTAGCTAATGGTGAAACAGATGCCATGGTTGGTGCGTGGCTGCCAGGAACTCACGCAGAGCAATATAAACAATATAAAGATAAATTAGACGACCTTGGTGAAAACCTTAAAGGCGCGAAGCTAGGAATTGTCGTCCCTTCTTATATGGATGTTGATTCTATCGAAGATTTATCTGATCAAGCTGGGAAAAAGATTACTGGAATTGAACCTGGGGCTGGTGTTGTTGCAGCAGCAGAGAAAACTAAAGAAGCTTATCCTAATTTGAAAGATTGGTCTGTTGAAACTTCTTCATCAGGTGCCATGACTGTCGCCTTAGGACAAGCAATTAAAAACAACGAAGACATCGTTATTACTGGCTGGTCTCCTCACTGGATGTTTGCAAAATATGATTTAAAATATTTAGCTGATCCAAAAGGCACTATGGGCGGCGAAGAAGCGATTCACACAATGGCTCGCCAAGGCCTAAAAGAAGATCAACCAGAAGCTTACAAAGTGTTAGATAATTTCCATTGGACAACTAAGGATATGGAATCTGTCATGTTAGAAATTAACGAAGGCAAAGACCCACAAGAAGCTGCACGTGATTGGGTTGATTCACATAAAGACCAAGTAGCAGAATGGAAAAAATAATTCTTAACAAATGACTTCCCCATCTATTAAAAGAGGGCGTTGAACAAATTGTTCAACGCCCTCTTTTTTCGCAAAAAAACCACTCAGTTGGGTAGACTGAGTGGAAAGGAGTTATTTTTACTTGAGGAGTAAAAATGAAAAGTGTTTATGTTGGGTGTTTTGTTGGTATGCTTATATATTAACGAGAACCTGTGAATAATTTGTGACGAAAACCTTGGAAATTTGCTACGAATTACTTAAAAAAGTTTAAATGTGTCTCACCCTAGTTAATCGATACAGCGATTATTTCTTTTTAGCATTTTGGATGGCTTTAAATAATGTTGAAAATTGTCCTTTGAAAGACATCACATCATCAAAGATATCAACACCATCGTTTAACATTTTGACGGTCACCCAGCCAAGCGCTTCCGTAATTGCTACCGCAACTGAAGCATTGACCATGCCACCAGTCACAGTTCCGACAACAGGAATCACTTTTAGAATATTCCCGACTGCGCTCTTACCTAAACTAACCACTACTAATTCTTTGGTTAAACTTTTACCTAAACTTTCAGACCAAGACTGACCAAAAATTTTATGCAGCCGTGACATCATAGTTAATTGAACAGGTACCAGTAAAAAAGCATCCGAAAATGGAATTGGCGAAAACCCAATAATTGCTGCTGACAATGCAGCAAAATGAATCGTTTGATGACTTTTCTTTTTCACGTCAGGTGAAACACCAGCCAAAAATTCATCAAATACTTTGTCGAGTTGTGTTTGACTGTTCGTCACTAATTGTTCTGCTTTACCTTTAGAAGTTGCGAAAGCATTCATTATGGCCGTAGACGTTTTTTGTGGAAATTTTTTCAAGACATCTTGAAAAAAAGAACGAAATTCTGGGTCTTCGATTTCTTCATTCAATTGCTTAGTTTCTTGTTCTGCTAATTCTTGTTTTTCAATCTCTTCAAAAAGTTCTTGTTTCTTTTTGTTTTTATGTTTTTTTCTTCTCATCTCATTAACTCCCTTATCTATCAATATGTAGAAACAAAGTATAGCATAGCCCCTGATTGATTCTCTTTTAGATGATTTGAAAAGCCAGAACTTATCTGTTTTTTAAACAAATAGAAATGTTCCAGCTTTTCTCAAAAAATCAGCTATTTTGTTTGTTCTTCACCGCAATAGACCGTCAAGTGTTTAGGCAAAATTTCCAGCGTAATTGGCAAAGCAGCTCCTTCATCACCATCCACATTAGTGGTTAATTCTTCTTGGTTTTCTAAGGAGATTGTTCCTTCTTTAAAGGTTAGGTAAACTAAATTATCAGTGGACTGGTCGACACCTTTTAACAAATCTGGGACTGCTTTTACTGCATCCCACAATGATTGATCTTTTAAATAAACTAAATGAAGTTTGCCATCATCCACTTGGGCCTCTGGTAATAATGTTTCAAACCCACCGATTGAATTCGTTAAGCCAACTAAAACGGTACTACTTTCAATGGTTTGTTCTTTTTGATCCAAGCTTAAATGAAAAGGATACGTTTGAGCATTCGCTAAATGTTTGGCACCTGAAATAAAATAAGCGAGTTTTCCTAACTTCGTTTTTTGTTCAACGTCCACGTCGTTAATTGACTCTGGAATCGTCCCAATCGCAACGACATTCATAAAGTAGTCGTCATTGATTTTCCCCACGTCTAAAGCACTGGTTTTTTCTAAATCTAATTGTTGAATCGCCTCTTCAGGATCCATCGGTAAATTCAAGGCTCGCGCTAAATCGTTCACCGTTCCTAAAGGAAAAAAGCCAAATTTTGGGCGGTAAGCTTGTTCTGCCAACCCGCTAATTCCTTCATTAACGGTTCCATCTCCCCCCATTACGAAAACACTGTCGAAGTGACTTTCCGCAGCTTCACGGGCAAATTGTTCTGCATCGCCGCCTTTTTCTGTTTGTTTCACTACAACTTCATCAAATAACTGTTTTAATTTTTCTTCTGCTAACGTTTCAAATTCTTTGGCTTTTTCACCACCAGAACTGGGGTTAACAATTAAAACTGCTTTTTTCACTGGTACCACTCCTCATTGATATCTAAATCGTTTGATTCCTTACAATTATTATAAAAGATATTTTTGATTCTGGCGAAAAATATGCTGACACTTGCTTAACAAACAAGCATTCCTGCTCCTCACTACTTTTCAAAACGTTCTTTAAAGCAATAGGCAAAATAATAGAACAATTTCCAAAAATCTTGCCAAACTTTTGGATCCATCCCCGTCAATTCATGAATTCGTTTCAAGCGGTAATTCAATGTATTTCGATGGATATGTAATACTTGTGAGGTTTCATTGATGTTTAAGTTATGATTGGCGAAAAAAATAACGGTTTCATAGTATTCATCATAAATCGTCTGGATGGTTTCAAAAAAATCCAATTCAATATGAAAAGGAAAATTAAAAATTCCTTGAATGAAAAAATCTTCTGCTTGGTAAAACTTAGCCTTTTCTAATTGGAGAAACGATAGAAGTAAATACGTGTTTTGTGCCTCTTGGACCATTTGTTGAATCGTGGCTTTTTCCGAACTTATTACAAGGTATTCTGTTACTGGCTTTGTTATCTGAGGTGGTTCAGAAGTAATCACCAGATAACAATTTTCCCATTCAAATATTTCATGGCCAGGATAATAACTGGATAATAAGCGCTTGTCCTTGGTTAGTACACAATGATTCTGGTCATCTAATTGAAGGTTATATAGTTCCAACGCTTCAAATTTTAAGGCTTCTGAGTAAGCAGAATCAACATGCATTAAGTGCTGGATAAACTGATTTTTTTGTTTCTTCTTTTTTTCGCGTTCTTGTTGTGTATTTAATTCTTCTGTCAGTAAAAGAACAATCGAGCGCACAAGCTTGGTAAATTTGCGCACCTCGTCTGGTTCTCCTGAAATGCCTACGACACCTAAAATGTGATCATTCAAAATAATCGGTTCATTGGTGCCTTTTTTCTCTAAAGAAGTATCTTTATAAATTTCAATATTTTTCCGTTCATTGATGGCTCTTTCTGCACCACGATGGCGCTCCCCAATTCGAGCAGAATCTCCACTCGCAATAATTTTTCCTCGTTCATCCATAATATTGATGTTATAAGGAATATCCGCCATTAACTTTTCAACAATTTTATTTGCTTGGATTTTGTCTAATTTTAACATTGCTATCGCCAACTTTCTAAAAAGCGAGTAGCGTTTGGGACATAAGCCGCAATGACTTATGTCCCAAACGCTTAATTCTTCAGATCAACGACTGAACATTTTTATTTCAGCTTTCATTACTGATGATACCATGGCTAGTTCTTAGTCACAAGGCACCAGCTGTAATGTACGAGCAATATTTTCAACGGTTCTTTCTAAGTTAACTGGTCCATTTTTCAATGCTGCTTCCAATGGTTCGGCTTTGGCCAAAATTCCAAAAATAGCCGTCATCCCTTCTTCATAGAGGACATCCACATCTTTGCCGATATAGCCAGCACAAGCGAAAACCGGTTTTTGATACTTCTTGGCCAAACGTGAGACGCCATAAGGGGCTTTGCCGAATTTTGTTTGAAAATCCATACCGCCTTCACCAGTAAAGACATAATCAGCAGCTTTTATTTTTTCTTCTAATTGATTCACTTCTACGACAATATCAATCCCTGGGCGTAACTGAGCTTTTGTGAATGCTAGTAACCCTGCACCCAAACCACCAGCAGCTCCTGCGCCTGGCATCATCTCAACATCAATACCGACCTCTTTTTTGATAATCGCTGCATAATGGGCTAAGTTTTTATCTAATTGAGCCACCATTTCTTCTGTCGCACCTTTTTGCGGACCAAAGACATGAGACGCCCCTGTTGGCCCTGTTAGTGGGTTATTCACATCACTTGCTACTAGAACTTCGGTAGCAAAAATACGTTGATCAAACTGTGTTAAATCGATCTGCGCCAGTTTATCTAATGCACCACCGCCACGTGTCAATTCTTGCCCTTCCTTGTCTAACAAACGCGCACCAAGTGCCTGAATCATACCTGCACCCCCATCATTTGTCACGCTACCACCAATGCCGATAATGATTTTTTTTGCCCCATGATTGAGCGCATGTTGAATCATTTCTCCTGTACCATAAGTAGAAGTGATCAAGGGATTACGTTCTGCTGCTTTGACCAATTCAATTCCGTTGGCTTTCGCCATTTCAATGACCACCGTTTCTTGGTCACCTAATAAGCCGTAATAGGTTTCAACGATTTGATCAGGAAGCGGTCCTGCCACACGCACTGGTACTCTTGTGCCTCCTGTTGCATCCACTAAGGAATCCACCGTTCCTTCCCCGCCGTCTGCCATCGGGACGTGTTGAATGTCTGCATCTTTAAATACAGCTAAAATCCCTTTTTCCATTGCCAGACAGGCTTCTTTTGCACTCATACTTTCTTTAAATGAGTCTGGAGCCAAAACAAATTTTTTCGTCATCTTTTCGCGCCTACTTTCCAACTAGTTTAAAATAAAGCCATATAAAATGGTTGCAACAATCGTCATTACCCCACCGACACACATTTCATAAGGAATCACTCGAATTCTTTCTTTAATCGTCATATTCATACTTTGTGCCGTAATATGGAAATAATTGCCTTGAGGAACACTATCAATCACAGTTGCCCCAGTATGCACCATGACTGCTGCTGAAAGTGAAGATGTGCCCATATCTAAAATCGCTGGCCCAAAAGAACCTGTCGCTAAAATAACCGCTGTGGATGTTGAACCAACTGCTAAGCCCATTAAAATACCAGAAATCGGTGCCAAGAAGGTTCCAGAAATTCCCATAACAGAAATTAAGTGGACAATTTGTGTTGATAAATCAGAAACAGAAATTAATCCAGCAATTGCGCCTGCACCAATTAAAATTAAAACGGTATCGGTTACTCTCTTCAAGCCAGAAGATGCATAAAAGGCCAGTTGTTTTGTTTGCCCAATCGCAATTGTCCCAACAACTGAAGCGAACGGCAAAATATACAGAGCATCAATATTCAAACTTTTGATGAAAGAAATATTTAAAACGGCGCCAATCGGATTAAGTAATAATAAGACAATCGCTAACACTGGCGCGATTAACGCCTTTTTC
This sequence comes from Enterococcus sp. DIV1537a, assembly GCF_051712085.1. Taxonomy (NCBI): domain Bacteria; kingdom Bacillati; phylum Bacillota; class Bacilli; order Lactobacillales; family Enterococcaceae; genus Enterococcus; species Enterococcus sp. DIV1537a. The sequence goes on from NZ_JBIOOE010000001.1 coordinate 2,224,644, forward strand.
AAAGGTAATAATTCTTTTGTTTGTTCCTCCACAAGATCCGTTTCTTTGACCATTGATCCTTTACTTCTCATGATATTTGCAAGAACAACAGCTGTAATTAAGCCAAATACGGCTGGAATAAAGCCAGCAATCATAACGTCACTTAGAGGTAAATCAAAGCCGTTCGCCGCTGCAATAGTATTTGGATTAGGCGAAATAATATTGCCCGCTTTGCCGCCACCTGATAAGGCAATCAATAATGATAACTTACTGATACCCGTACTTTTCCCAACAGATAGAGCAATCGGGGCAACAATCAACACTGCAACAGGAATGAATACGCCCACAGCTGTAATTACCATTGTAGATAATGCCAAAGATAAAATAGCTTTTTTCTCGCCAAGCTTTTGTACAATGGCGTTGGCAATTGATTCTGCCGCACCGGATTCCATCATCACACCCGCCAACATACCGGCTGCTAAAACACGGATTGCGGTTCCCATAATACTTTGTGTTCCGTTTAATAGAACAGCGACTGTATCTGACAGGGAAGCGCCTCCAATAAGACAACCAACAATTGCACCAAAAAACAAGGAATACACAGGATTAAATTTTTTCAAAATTAATACTATCGCTACAACTAATCCTAAAATTGCAGCAACCCAAGATATTGTAATATCTGGCATTCAAAATCAGCTCCTTAAATTGTTTACGCTTTCATTCTATCAAAGTCCTTTCTTTTTAAAATTGTAAATTTAACAGGATTTATTGTTCAAATGCACAAAAAACCGTTCTTAAAGAACAGTTTTTTGAAATCTTTTTCTATCTTTCTCAATAATAACCACCAAGCCAACGAACAAAAGAACACTCACAATTAACAATACTGCCGTTTTATTATATCCATGAAATAGTGCTTCGCCTCCACATGCGTAAAGTATTGAGGAAGGAATTACACCAATGAATATAGCGGCTATTAAATTTTTTAATGGCAACTGCATAGTATCCGCAGCAAAATTAATCACAGAAGAAGGAATAATTGGAATCATGTAGCCCACCATAATCCCAATTTTTGGATGCTTCATCCGTCGAATGGACTGGACCCAATGATTGGTCTCCGTTTTTCTATCTAAAAATTTTATATGATGCATCAAAAAGATTGCAACTAAATTTCCCAAACTATTCCCTAAAACGTTAATGAGTGTGCCGCTGAAGGGACCAAAACTCAATCCTGCAATCACACCAATTACCGAGGTTGGAATCCCTGGTACTGCACACATGATCGCGGTCAAAAAAACTAACAACAGCGCTGCTGAAAAACCATGTGAACGAATTCGCTCTAATAATTGTGTCTTACTGGCTTTAGGATTCAAAAATAATTGAATATCTGTTTGATATTCTAGATACAAACGGTAACCTACCAGTAGGATTAAAATAAGCCCGCTACTGATTAGTAGTATTCGGATTGTTTTCCTTTTCATTTTCTTTGCTCCTTTTATGCTTTATACAAAGTGTAGCACAGGATTCTTTGTGCCTCAATTAGAAGCTTGTATGAATAAAAGCCGCCCCTAAAAGTTAGACTAAAAATCTAACTTTTAGGGGCGGCTCGAAAGTTACGAAGGTACTTTTTTTATTTCCGATACATCTTAAACTCCAAGAACAGATCGTTATAAATTCCTAAGTATTCTTGACCTAAATCTTGGTAAACTTCTAAATGTTTGATGGTTTCATCATCTGGATAAAATTGTTTATCTTCGGCAACTTCTTTTGGTAATAGTTTTTTAGCTTCTTTATTTGGTGTGGAATAACCAATATATTCTGCATTTTGTGCTGCATTTTCTGGTCGTAACATAAAGTTCATAAATGCATAGGCGCCGTCTTTATTTTTGGCTGTCTTAGGCATCACAATGTTATCAAACCAGAGATTAGAGCCTTCACTGGGAATCACATAATGTAGATGTTCATTGTTTTCTAGCATTTCAGCAGCTTCACCAGAGAAAGTTACAGCAACTGCACTTTCTTCATTAGCCATGTACATTTTGATTTCATCGGCAACAATTGCTTTGACATTGTTCGTTAATCGGTTTAACTTATCGGTAGCCTGACGTAATTGTTGGTCGTTTTTACTGTTTAACGAATAGCCTAAACTGTTCAAAGATAATCCTAACACTTCGCGAGCGCCATCAATCAGCATGACATTATTTTTTAATTCCGGGCGCCATAAATCATCCCAATGTTGGATCTGACGGCCGTCAATAAATTTATCATTATAAATAATCCCCAACGTGCCCCAGAAGTATGGAACGGAAAACTTATTTTGGGGATCGAAGGATTGATCTAAAAAGCGTGCATCAATGTTTTCTAAGCCTTTTAATTTGCTGTGATCAAGTGGTAAAAGCATCTTTGCTTTCATCATTTTTTGAATCATATATTCAGAAGGAATGGCAATATCATAGGCTGTGCCACCTTGCTGAATTTTTGTATACATAGCTTCATTAGAATCAAAGGTTTCGTAATTGACTTTATAGCCTGTTTCTTTTTCAAATTTCTTAATCAAGGCTGGATCTATATAGTCCCCCCAATTGTAAATGGTCAAGGTATCTGCTCCTGCCATGCCACTTGCTTTCTCCAATTGGCGCACGCCAAAAAACAAGATGACAATAATAGCGATAATTCCAATAAAAAGTGACTGTAATTTTTTCATTTTAACTTGGCCACCTCACTTTGTTCCCGACGCATTTTCTTTAAACGTTTTGGCGTATTGTCTTTACTGATAAAGTAATAACCGACAACTAGAATCATTGAGAATAGGAACACTAACGCACTTAAGGCATTGATTTCTAAACTAATTCCCTGACGTGCTCGTGAATAAATTTCAACAGATAATGTTGAAAAACCATTGCCTGTCACAAAGAATGTTACGGCAAAATCATCCAACGAATAAGTAAAGGCCATAAAGTAGCCAGCAATAATTCCTGGCGCTAAAAAAGGCAAAATGATATTTTTAATCACTTGAACATTATTGGCCCCTAAATCCCTTGCCGCATCTACCATAGAATCGTTCATCTCTTGTAGTTTTGGTAAAACCATTAAAACAACAATCGGAATACTAAAGGCAATATGCGACAATAACACACTTGTAAAACCTAAACTGATAAACCCTACTGCCGTGAAGAAAATTAAGAAACTGGCCCCAATAATAACATCTGGTGAAACGAGTAAAATGTTATTAAAGCTAAGCAATGTGTTCCGGTTTTTACGACGTTTTGTATAATAAATCCCCATCGCACCAAATGTTCCAATGATGGTTGCTATTAAAGCCGATAAGAAAGCTAACAAAAACGTATTCAGAACAATGGTTAACAAACGTGTGTCTTTAAAAACGTTCCGATAATTATCTAATGTAAAGCCAGTAAACTGATTCATCGTTTGCGTATCGTTAAACGAATAGAAAATTAAATAAAAGATCGGTGCGTACAGTAACGCAAAGACAACGAATAAATACACATAAGACCATTTAAACTTTTTCTTTTGCATTATTTGCCACGCCCTTTCTTCTTCTCACCCGTCAGCAACATCACAATAAACATGGCAACAATTAAAATCACACCAATTGTTGAACCCATGCCCCAGTTTTGCGTTACTAAGAAGTGTTCCTCAATCGCCGTTCCCAACGTAATCACCCGATTGCCGCCAATTAAACGCGTTAACATAAAGAGCGAGAGCGAAGGAATAAAGACAGCTTGAACGCCACTTTTCACACCGTTTAGGGAGAGAGGAAAAATGACACGGCGGAACGTTTCCGCACTGCTAGCTCCTAAGTCCCGACTAGCACTAATCAATGAAGGATTCATCTCTTCTAAGGCATTAAAAATCGGCATAATCATAAATGGAATTTCAATATACGTTGCGACAAATAAAAAACTGAAATCTGTAAACAGAATCTGGTGCGTGCCCAAACCCATAAAACTCATAAACTGATTGATACTCCCATGAATACTGAAAATCCCAATAAAGGCATAAGCTTTTAATAATAAATTCACCCACGTTGGTAAAATAACTAGCATTAACCATAACTGTTTATGCTTGAGCTTTGTCAAAAAATAAGCCGTAGGATAACTTACCAATAACGTAAAAATGGTAATCAGAAAAGCATACCACACTGAATTAATGGTCATACTTAAATACGTTCCTGATGTAAAATACGTTTGGTAATTCGCCAAGGTAAACTGGCCATTCATATCGAAAAATGATTGATAAATAATCATTAGCACTGGCGCAATGACGAATAAAAGTAACCACATTACATAGGGAATCGAATAAATTCGACGCATTGTTTTCATTTTATTTTCCCCTTTCGTTTACTCGTCGTAACTTTCTAAACGGGCATCAAAGTCTTCTTCTGATTCATTGAAGCGCATCACGTGAATATCTTCTGGCTCAAAGGAGAGCCCTACTTGAGCGCCTTCTTTGGCTTTTCGAGTGGAATGCACCATCCATTCGTTTCCTTGTTCATCAAAACAAATAATTTCATAATGAACGCCGCGGAATAACTGCGTGTCCACCGTTACGGTTAGCTTGCCTTTTTCAAGCGTGGTAATCGTTAAGTCTTCTGGACGTAAAACGACTTCTACAGGTTCATTTTTCCGCATGCCGCCATCGACACATTCAAACTTTTTGCCCACAAATGAAACTAAATTATCTTCCAGCATCACGCCGTCCACAATATTACTTTCCCCCACAAAGTCAGCAACAAAGTGATTAATCGGTTCATCATAAATATCAACTGGTGTGCCACTTTGCACGATATGACCTTTATTCATGACAAAAATTTCATCACTCATCGCTAATGCTTCTTCTTGATCATGGGTCACAAAAATAAAAGTAATTCCTAAACGTTGTTGTAAATCACGTAGTTCATATTGCATCGCTGTGCGTAATTTCAAATCTAAAGCGGATAACGGCTCATCTAAAAGCAATACTTTTGGCTCATTGACAATCGCTCGTGCAATTGCGACCCGCTGACGTTGGCCCCCAGACATTTCACTAATTTCACGTGTTTCGTAGCCCGGTAATTGAACCAAACGTAATGCCTCTTTCACTTTTTTTTCAATTTCTGCTTTGGATAGTTTTTTGATTTTTAAACCAAATGCAACATTATCAAAAACATTCATGTGAGGAAACAAAGCATAATCCTGAAACACGGTATTGACTTGGCGTTTATTGGCAGGTACATCATTTATTCTTTTACCATCAAAATAAACATCGCCAGAAGTCACGTCATTGAATCCCGCAATAATACGCAAAATCGTTGTTTTACCACATCCTGAAGGTCCTAATAAGGTATAAAATTTTCCTTCTTCAATTTCAAAGCTGACATTTTTTAATACTGGTTCATCGTCAAATTGTTTGACAACATTTTCAAATGAAATCACATGGTTTCTCACTGGATAAACTCCTCCATTTCGTCCTTTATAAATACGATTCTGTCGCCACAATTAACGCACGACTTTTTCCTCGACCATTGTTGCTAATTTGGTGAGGTTCTGTTGCTTGGTAATACATGGTTTGACCTTTTTTAGCAATATACGTGGCTTCCCCTAATGTCAAACGAATGGAGCCATCAATCACATAAATAAATGTTTCCGATAGAGAAGGTTCAAACGTTTTATATTCGCCATTTTTATCAAAAGTAATAATGACAGGTTCCATTTCTTTTTCATTTGAGGCTGGAATTAACCATTTTAGTTCATAGCCATGTTCTTCATCATAATAGAGGGTACTTTCTTCTTCATTGTAGACAATTTTCTGTTCAAGCGGTTGCTGACTAAAAAACTGCTCTGGCGTCACGCCTAGTACTTCTAAAATTGAGAAAAATGTTTCCATTGATGGTGAGCTTAAATCCCGCTCCAATTGGGAAATATAGCCTTTGGATAAATCCGTTCTTTCGCCTAATTCTTCTTGTGTCAAATTTTTCTGAATGCGTAAATTTCTCAACTTCTCACCAATTTCCATGGCACACCTCGTTTCTATTTTCAGCTAATCTTTTCAACAAAAGTTTTGTAATACTAAACTTACAGTTTAGTTTTACCTTTTTTAGTATACGAACTTTTTGAAAAATTTCAACCATTTTTCTTTATTTTTCTAGTCTAATTGTCACACAATCTTTCTTTTCTGTATAACTTACTGTTTATAAGAAGAAAAATGATACGAAAAAATCAGAATATGATAAAATAAGACGAGTTGCTTTTTTACATAATTGGAAGGAGAGTTTTTATATGAATTCATTTCAAGCATTTACGTTAAGAGAACAAGATACATCTGTTATTGGTCAACTAGAAACCATTACTTTAGACGATTTATCAGAAGGCACTGTAGTAATCAAAGCAGCCTACTCCTCAGTTAACTTTAAAGACTCTTTAGCTTCAAAAAAAGACGGCGGTGTGATTCGCAATTATCCAATGATTCCAGGAATTGATGTCAGTGGCACTGTTGTCACATCGGAAGATCCTCGTTTCAAAGAAGGCGATAAAGTGATCGTAACAGGTTATCAATTAGGAGTTAGTCATACTGGTGGTTATTCTGAATATGTGCGTGTTCCTGGCGATTGGGTAGTTCCACTTCCTGAAAAAATGAGTCTCAAAGAAGCAATGATTTTCGGAACTGCTGGCTTTACGGCCGGATTATCTGTCACAGCTTTAGAAGACGATGGCTTACGAGACGACAAAGAAGCCCCCATTATTGTAACTGGTGCGACAGGCGGTGTTGCGACATTGTCTATTGCGATGTTGCATCAATTAGGCTACACTTCAATCACTGCATTAACTAGAAAGCCAGATTCTTTTGAGCTTTTAAAAGAGTTAGGTGTTAGTGAATGCTTATTAGTAGAAGATTTCTTAGCAACTCCTGTTAAAGCATTGATGAAACAGCGTTTTGCTTTTGCAATTGATACCACTGGTGGGGAAATTACTTCTGCTGTTTTACCACAACTTCGTTATGATGGCCGTTCAGCCATTTGTGGCCGCGCTGCTGGAATTACATTAGAGACAACCGTTTTACCCTTTATTTTACGGGGCGTTCATTTATTGGGCATTGATTCGGTTAATGTTGGTATGGACAAACGAAAAATAGTCTGGCAACGTCTTGCCACTGATTTAGACATCACTGAAAAAGCTGTGTATCAAGAGATTACTTTAGAAGAACTTCCCCCTGTTTTTGAAGCATTACAAGCAGGCCAACATATTGGACGGACCATTGTCCGAATTTCTTAAGGAGGCGTTTTGATTATGGATGTTTTAGTTACTGCTGGCGGAACGTCAGAACCGATTGATAATGTTCGTTCGATTACCAATCATTCTTCTGGCGGACTAGGAAAAGCAATTGCTGAAAGTTTTTTAGCTGCTGGACACACCGTAACCTACGTAACAACCAAACATGCATTACGTCCAACCCAACAATTGGACTTATCAATTAAAGAAATAGAAACAACGGTTGAATTAGCCACTACGTTAGAACAACTCTTTGCTGAAAAGCAATTTGATGCGATTGTTCACGCAATGGCAGTCAGTGATTTTACGACGGAAACCGCGCAAACGGAAGAACAATTTATTGATTCTTTTGCGCAACAATTAAGCGAACAAACATTGCCAAAGACCAAAGAAGCCTTGGTAACTATCGTTCAAAACACATTGAATCAGATTGCTGATATTCCTCAAACAGCAACAAAAATTTCATCTGATACGGACCGATTATTAATTTTTCTAAAGAAAAATCCTAAAGTCATCCAAATGATTCGTGACAAGCAACCCCAAACTGTTTTAGTGGGCTTTAAATTACTTGTCAACGTTTCACAAGAAGAACTTGTCCAAGTTGCACAAGCCGCTTTGATTAAAAATCGGTGTGACTTTGTCTTAGCCAATGACTTGATGAATGTTCATGAAACAGAACACGAAGGATTATTAATTAACGAAACGGGCATTGTCCAAGAAGCTTGTTCAAAACAAGGGATTGGTTCAATGATCGTTAAAAATGTTGAAAAGAAATGGAGAGAACAACAATGAAAACTATTTTATTAGGCGTCTCTGGCAGCATTTCTGCATATAAAGCAGCAGATATTACAAGTCAACTAGCTAAGCTTGGCTACAATGTGGAAATTTTAATGACTAAAAGCAGCACAGCGTTCATCACTCCGCTGACGTTACAATCACTTTCTAAGAATCCAGTGCATACGGATGTCATGATGGAAATTGATCCCAGTAAAATTAATCACATTGAGTTAGCTAAAAAAGCGGATTTATTTTTAGTAGCACCTGCTTCGGCCAATACAATTGGGAAATTAGCCCATGGGATTGCCGACGACTTACTATCAACAGTTGCTTTGGCGCTTTATCCTGAAACACCCAAAATTATTGCGCCCGCGATGAATACGTATATGTACCAAAACCTCATTGTCCAACGAAATATTGGCATTTTAAAAGAAGTCGGCTATCAAGAAATAATCCCACGTGAAGCTCTATTAGCTTGTGGCGATTATGGTCGTGGCGCACTTGCCACTGTTGAAGATATTCTTCAAACAGTGATGAAAATTTTAGCATCTGATAACAAGGAGTAATTTATGAATAACACGAAAAAATTTACGTTAACAGCCATGTTCTTAGCTATCTTACTTTTACTGGCTTTAACCCCGCTAGGATTTATCACATTAGGTCCTTTAAATTCGACCACGATGCATATTCCTGTAATTATTGGTTCCATTGTTTTAGGGCCAAAAATCGGTAGTATGTTGGGCGGCACGTTTGGGATCATTAGCTTAATTAAAAATACGACAGCACCAACACCTTTGTCGTTTGTTTTTTCTCCATTTATTCCCGTGATCGGTACCGATCACGGTAGTTGGAAGGCTCTTTTAATTGTGCTAATTCCGCGGATTTTAATTGGGGTCGTTCCTTATTTCGCTTACAAATGGCTAAATAAATTAACGAAGGAAAAAGCGCAACCTGTCTCCTTATTTGTTGCTGGTGTTTTAGGCTCAGCAACGAATACCATTTTAGTCATGAACATGATTTATTTTCTTTTTAATTCAGCTTATGCTGAAATTATTGGTAAAGCTGGAACTGCTGTTTACCTAGCTATTATTGCGACGATTTTCAGTTCTGGTGTGCCAGAAGCTCTTGTTGCTGGTGTAGCTGCTTCAGCAATTGCTAGCGTTTTGCTTCGCTTAATGAAACGGAATGCAACGCAAAAACTATAGAAAAAAACACAGGGACTAAAAATCAAGTTTGATTTTTAGTCCCTGTGTTTTTTATTTATTTTTTTTGTTTTCGTAATTTATAGGCATATTCACTGGCCTTAAATAATAATTTATTAACCGGTAAATCGAATTCCCCAATAAATTCATTAATCGTTGGGTTGAAGTTCGCTTTAAACTTAATTAAGCCATCATTTAAACTACCTTCTAAGCCGCCCATATTACAGCTTTCGCAGCCACGGTTAAAACATTCTTGAATGGCATCTCGCCAAGTCACATAAGTTGGCATGTAGCGTTTATAACGATCATCTAAGCCAGCATAAAGGATTTCACTTGTTGGACCAAATGTCACAGCCAAGGCGCCAGCAACCGTGACGATTTCACCAGCTTCTGCGATATTTTCTTCTAATTCTTTTAGTTCCCGAGTCAAGGAAGCATCTAATTCTTCTAAATTATGGCGCTTTTTCACTTGATTTTCTTTCAAATTACTCAAGTCTTTTTGATTTTTGTCATAGCGTTGTCGCGTGCTATCTAAGCGTTCCTTTAAATTGACTTGCGCCAGCATAATAAAGGAGTCTTCTGGGTAAATGTTCAACAGCTTCTTAAAGTAATCACTATTCCGTAAAGAAATATGTTGGCGTTCCATGGTTGATTGAATGACTTTTTCAAATTCATCAACAAAGTCAACATGCCCTTGCTGCACAACGACCCCTTTTTTTTCAGCTGTTTTAATCATTTTCTTGGTGCTTTTTGACAATTGTTCTTCACTAAAATCTTCACGATAAATATTCGCTTGGAAGCGGGGCTGGATGGTGGCCCCCATATCCATTGTCAGTCCTTGATATTTGGCCCCTGCCTTTTTCAAGGTCTCAATAATAGATGTCGCTTCAGCATGCGGTTGATGTTCTTCTCCCAAATGAAAATCTTGATAGTGAACCGCTGGATCCATTTTTATAAATAAAGCTCGTTTTTTCTTGCCAAATTTTTTCAATTCAGCCATAAAGTAGCTGACCAAACGTTCATTTGTATAGTCCATTACTGGACCTCTTGGTGTATATAACATCGTAAAACCGGCTGGTAATGGTTTGATTAAAACTAAACTTGATGCAACTAATGTATCCTTTTCATAAACCCCAACAATTTCAGAACCCCAGTTATCCTTGACTTTTGCCCATGAAGATGACTGTAGTAAATTACATAATGGGTGATTTTTAACAAATGTATCGTGTACTTCTGCCGGAATACCGATTTTAAATGTGTACATGTTCAAACTCCTCTGCTGTGACTTTCCAATAGTCCGTTTATCTTACACTATCATAGTGTATTCCAACAGACTAGTAAAGTTTTACATGAAAATTTTTAGAAAAAATGTAGATCTTATTCTTTATGTAAAAAAGACGAGGTAGAAACAGTTCATTCTATCACTTAGTTCACTAATAGCAACGACACTTTTCTTCACTGCCATTCAAAGGATGAATCATTTCTATCCACATCTTTTCAATTAAATACGTGTTTCAAATTTTAATGACTTGTTGATAAAATACATGATTGGTGCTGAAATCGTCATAATAATCGCTTCACTTAATGCTAACCAACCATAAGTTGTCCAAAATGCTTGACCGCCACTTGGTACTAGCATAAAGGCAATAAAAAACATACTTACAGTGAAAAATAGACTATTTAGACACATTCTAACAGGAATACTTGGTACCTTTTTTTGTAAAAAAGCTGTTAAGCTCAACGCAAATAATGTTTGCGCTCCACCAAACAGAGCATCCATTACACCGAAACCAAAAAATAAGTTAAAAAAGATAACGCCGCCTAAAACACCCCACATCAATTTGCGATTGAAAACGACTAGGTGATTCAAACTTTCTGAAATTCTAAATTGAATCATACCAGAAGAAACTGGCCGAACCAATAAAGAGAGGACAATATATAAGCCCATAATGATACCATTGGCTAAGACTGTTCTTAGCTTTAGATTGGCTTGAAACGAATTTTGCATACTTTTTCCTTCTTTCTCCGAGTTTTTTTACAAGGGATGGTTGATGAACCTTGGTTACAATTGCAACAGTTCACATTCTAATATGGAAAGTCAAAATAGTCAATGAAAGCCCTGTTTTACTTTGCACTTATTTGCAGTTTTCACCTCTCATGCATTGTTTCGTGCCTTTTTCTAGTCATTTTTTACTTTTTTAAGCAATCTTTATTCGCAGAAGTTCCTCCCTCTGGTATAATGGACAATAGCGATTCAAAGGAGGAGCTCAATGAACATTCACTACTATCTTATTATCAACGAGCAGGCAAGTAGCGGCAATGGCCGAAAAGTCGCTAGAAAAGTGATTCAACAACTCAAGCAACAAGAACTTAAATATACGGCTCTTTACACTGATTACGCTGGACATGAAAAAGAATTGACGAAGGAACTTGCAGAAACAACTTTACTTCCTTGGTCTGAAGACTTAGACGTTTCAACTTTTCCAATCCTAGTCGTGCTAGGCGGCGATGGCACACTACATAATGTCATTAATTCATTACTTCCATATGATTCAGCTATTCCTTTAAGCTATATTCCATGCGGCTCTGGAAATGATTTTGCACGAGGGGTGGGATTATCAAGAAATATTGATAAAGCATTGCATCAAATCCTGCGCACCAGACGACCAAAAGAAATTCAAACAATTCATTATGTAGAAGCCAACCAAGAAGAAATCGGCTTAGCCACCAATAATGTTGGCTTAGGGTTAGATGCGGCAATCGTGGAAAAAACCAACGAATCGTCATCAAAAAAAGCCTTAAATAAATTTAAGCTTGGCTCGCTTTCCTATATTTCTTCAATCATTCATGTCTTTTTTAAACAAAAAGGCTTTCCAATTTTAGTTGAAATGAATGGTAAACAATACACATTTAATCGTGCTTTCCTATGTACGGTCACAAATCATCCTTATTTTGGCGGGGGCGTATCAATTATGCCGACGGCCAATCCTCGCAAAGCAGTCGTGGACTTAGTTGTCGTGGAACGAATCAATATTTTTAAAATTTTGTGGCTTATTTTCCTATTGCTTCGCCAAAAACAAGGGAAATCTAAGCATTTTCATCATTTTCAATCAAGCAAAATTCGAATTGTTTCGACGATTCCACAAACCATTCACGCAGATGGCGAAATTTTAGGTAAACGAAGTATTGATATGGTTTATACCATACAAAAACGTTTGTTTTGGTTTTAACTGAGTCCCTTAAGGTTGAAAAAGAGGTCGGGACAGAAGTGTTTAACTCCGAGAAATAAGAAGGAATTTCCGAAAATTGTTCTTTAATTTTTGGAGAATTTCGGCTTATTTCCGAAGGAGATGCTTCTGTTTCCGCCGTTTATCAGTTTTTGAGCGTGAAGCAAAAATCCAAAGTGATTTTTGTCCCACGCTCTTTCCTCTTCTCACATAAATTGATAAGGCGTCGTATCCTTCATTCCAATCATTGGATCAACAGCATTTGTTTGAATAATTTCGACTGTTAGTCGTGGTTCTTTTGGTAATGGTTCTTCGACAACTTTTGTCGCTTTATTTGCTGTTTCTGGGGTTGACATTTCCTCTTCATCAGCAAATAGTGAAACCTCTTGTACCGTTGTGTCAACTAATTGCTCGTCTGTTTCTTTGATCTGATCGGCTTTCGTTGATTGCTGTTCAGTTTCATAAGAGACAGCTTTTGTTTCCTTTTCAGTAAATGGATGGTCTGCCGTTAAACCTTCTTCATAGGCTTCTAACTGGGTTCTAGTTGTTAAGGTCATTTGTTCTGCGTTCACGATTCGTTCTTTTAGCATCGTCATGCGACTAGCCGATTCGTTTTTGACACATGTTTCAAAAGCAGAAACCTCACCTAGTAGAATTAATAATTCTTTACTACGTGTCACTGCTGTATACAGCAAATTTCGTTGCAGCATTCGGCTATACTGATGAACCATTGGCAGTAACACCATGCGGAATTCACTACCTTGCGCTTTATGAATCGAACAACAATACGATAGCGTAATTTTATTCCATTCATTTCTTTTATACGTTACTTCATTATTATCAAACTGTAAAACCAACTCGTCCACTTTGTCCTCTGAGTCTTTGGCTAAAGTAATTCCGACGATTTCTCCCATATCTCCATTGAACACATTTAATTCTGGCGTATTGACTAGTTGCAAAACTTTGTCCCCAATCCGATAGACGGTGTCATTCCACTTGACTTCTTTTTTCTTCCCCTCATTTGGATTGAAGATTTCTTGCATCATTTTATTCAAGGCATCAATGCCAGCTGCGCCACGATACATTGGCGCTAAAACTTGGATATCTTGTGGCGTAAACCCTTTTGCTTTTGCCTTTGTGACGATTTGTCGAATGTATTCTTCAATATGACCAATATCACTTGCAAAGAACGAGCGATCCTTTTGATTTTTTTGAAAATCAGTAGGCAACTTTCCTTCTTTAATTTCATGGGCAAGAGGAATAATACTTGAACCGTCTCCTTGACGATAAATTTCGTTTAACTCCCATTTAGGAATTTCGTTAATTTGCAATAAGTCATGTAAGACTTGACCTGGACCGACAGACGGTAGCTGATCCTTATCACCAACAAAAATCACTTGCATGTTTGTCGGAATAGCTTTTAATAACGTATTGGCTAACCAAGTATCCACCATTGACATTTCATCTACAATTAGCAAACCGCCTTCTAATTCTTTGGCGGTTAAACTCGGATTTTTTTCACGACCTGTCAAGCCTAACAAACGGTGGATGGTACTTGCAGGTAAACCTGTCGTTTCGTTCATACGTTTCGCTGCTCGCCCAGTTGGCGCCGCTAGCAAGATTGGAAACATCTCCTGCGTATAGTCTTTGAGATCTAATGAAAGACCATTTAGTTCCGCAAACAACGAGACAATCCCATTAATAACAGTTGTTTTCCCTGTTCCGGGCCCTCCAGTTAAAATAAATAACGGTGATTTAATCGCTTCTTCAATCGCTGCTTGTTGCGAGTCGCCATACTGAATATTTAAACGTTTCTCAATCATTCGGATATTTTTTTGGACTTCTTCTTCCTCATAATGAATTTCTTTTTTACGAGAAAGTAAACGCTGAATCGAAGTACCAATGCCCCATTCAGAAAAATAGAGACTGTTCTCAAAAAGTTTAGTCTCTTCTTGTTGGATTTTTCCATGTTCGACTAACGTAATGATTTCATTGGCCACTTGATCAGGTGAGATTTCCACTGGGCGACTTGCTTCCAAGGTCCGAATCGCTTCTTCTAATAAAACATCTGCTTGAACATACGTATTGCCTGAACGAATGGAGTGTTCAAACACTTCATGTAAAATCGCCGCTCGAATTCGAACAGCAGAATCCGCCTGAATGCCGATTTGTTCAGCAATATTGTCCGCTCGTTTAAATCCGACTCCCTCAATATCTTCAACTAACTGATAAGGATTTTCTTGAATCACAGAAAGGGTTTCTTCTTGATAGGTTTGATAAATTGAAAAAGCTAACTGACTACCGAAGCCGTATCGATTTAGTCCCACAATCACTTGCTCCATCCCGTGATTCAAGCGAATTGTTTCGACGATTACTTGACGTTTTTTTTCATTTAAAACAGTAACTTCTTCCAAAACACTCGGGTCATCAATAATTCGGTCAATCGCACTTTCCCCTAATACTTCAACAATTTTTTCAGCAGTTCGTTTACCAATGCCAGGAAATTTGTCACTTGATAAATAGTTAACCACCCCACTAGCCGAAGTCGGTCTTTCTTGCTGATAACTATCCACCTGAAACTGTCTGCCATAACGAGGATGGTCCACAAAATGACCAAAGAAACGATAGGGTTCCTCTTCTTGAACTTGGCCAAAACTTCCAGTTACTACAATTTCTTTTTCTAAATAATCTGTATTTGTATCGGTCACATTTACAAGAACGACTTTATAAAAATTACTGGGATTTTCAAAAAAGATTGCTTGTACAGTCCCAACAATAAAGGCTTTTTCTTCGTCTTCACCAAAAAGTGTTACCACTACAAGCCCTCCTTTCTGTTGTGCGCTTATTGTGCTTTTTCTTTAGCTAAAAAAGACGTATCATTCCATAACGTTAAGTCGTACGGCATGTTCCTTGATGCCTCTTTGGTTTCAAGGATTGAGAGGCTATTGTTTAACAGCCCGCCCATTGTCCGTAATTCTGATAATGGTTTACCAGCCATCGCTTGGATTGCCGCCGTCAGCGCTGCTCCGTGTCCGACAAATAGAACTGGACCTTCGTGTTGCTTCGCCGCTTCAGCAACTGTTTCTGAAATCCTTTGAATCGCTTGCTCGATTGGTTCACCATCAAAAATTGTTGGATCATACAAATCTAAACGATGCCGTAAATGATCTAATTCTTCTCCATAAAAATTACGCATTTCTTCAATATATTGTCCTTCTAGACGCCCTAAACCTAATTCTTTTAAGGTATCTGTATAAACAATTTCAACTGGATGATTCAATTCTTGTTGAATTCCCCGCGCAGTATTTTTGGCACGTAATAGCGGACTCGAATAAATTTTTTCAAACGGAATATCTTGTAAATATTGGCCTAATTGTTTAATTTCGTCATAACTAGTTGATAATAACGGCGAATCTCCTGTCATTCCTTGAAATCGTTTCTGTTGATTCCATTCAGTTTTTCCATGTCGTGTAAAATATAATTTCATGTAACTTCTCCAAACTTCTTTATCTCTTCATATGTCTTTCTAGTTTATCACTTCCCTGCGAAAATATCCATGGAAGTTTCTAGTAATCCAAGCAAAATAAGCCTAGAACAAAAATCTAAATTGTTTTTTGTTCTAGGCTTGAAAATTGGGCAACAGTATAAATAAAACCACTTTCTTCTGACATTTTTGAAAAAAAGCGTTACTGTCTTAACTTTTTTTAATCCAATTTATCATTTTCATAATGATGCGTCAGTTCTAAGTTCGGAAAATTTTGCTGACGTAAGGCTTCATAAACAATTAGTGCGGCAGTGTTAGAAAGATTCAGTGAGCGCACATGTTCATCATTCATAGGAATTCGGATACACTTTTCTTCGTTTTCTCGCATAAACGTTTCTGGTAAGCCCGTTGTTTCTTTTCCAAAAAGGAAATAATGGTCCTCGCCATCATTATAATTGACCTCGCTGTACGTTTGGTGAGCAAATTTGGTTACTAAATGCAAGTGTTTGCCTGCCACATGGGCTAAAAAGGCAGCCAAATCTTTATGATACGTAATATTTACATCATTCCAATAATCTAATCCGGCACGTTTTAAGTGTTTATCATCTGTTGAAAATCCTAAAGGTTCAATTAAATGCAACGGTGTATTCGTCGCTGCACATGTCCGTGCAATATTTCCAGTATTTGCTGGAATTTGTGGTTCAAATAAAACAATATGGTTCGTCAACTATCTTCAGCTCCTCAAATATCAATCGTGTTCATTTTAGCATAAATTCAAAATAAATAGCGCCCACAATACTTATTTTCAAAAAAAACCGCATGACGCGATGATGTCAGGCGGCAGCTATTTTAACCAATAAAAAAACGTACCGTCTCGGTGTCTAGCACGGCGAGTCGTTACGTTAGTGAAGGTCTCTTCACTAACTTTTATCAGAACAGGACCCTGATAAAAACCAATGAAAAAACAACTTGTAAGTAATATAACACCAATGTCACTTTATTGCAAGACTTTTTTAGGATTTTCTTCACAAAAAAGTCTATCTTTTACGACCTACTAACAAGCGGACGTCAATCGTGATTTTTTTCAATGGTCGCTGTTGTAGCTCGGCTTTAACTTCTTGAGAAACTTGCCACTCTAATGGCGACATTTCTAATAAATCCAACCGTCTTTCCTCCGGAATGTCAAAGCAATAAGTTATTCGTTCATCTACTTCTACTGCTAATTCCTCGGCAAAACGTTGGACTACTTTTTGATTGGAATAACTTTGTTTCTTTTCGTCATTGGGATAAAAAGCCACTCGTAATTCCTTTAAATAATTCTCTTCAGGAATAATTTTAATCACAGTCCCGTCAGCTTTTAGTACTCGCCGAAATTCTTGATAATGTGAAGGAGAAAAAATATTCAAAATCGTATCAAGCCCTTCATTCGCAAATGGCAAATTCGTTAAATCCGCCACACACCAAAACGCATCAATTGGTTGATTACTTGCTAAATAGATTCCTTCCTTTGATAAATCAAACCCGATTTTCAGTCCAGATAAGCCTGCTTGACTTAACTCAGCTAGAAAACTCCCTTCACCACAACCAACATCGACTACTGTTTTATTTCGAGGAAGATAGTGCATAATTTTGTTTAAAACAGGTGCGTACATGCCACTTTGAATCATTTTTCCTCGAGAAGTAAACATTTTTTTATTATATTCTGTCTGAACGCCATGATTTAGAAAGTATAGCGTGCCTTTCTTGGATAAATCAAATTGATGCCTCTGTTGACAAATCAGACCAACCCCTTCTACATGCATTGGTTCATGACAAGTTGGACAGCGAAATACGGCTGCTTCTTTTTTCAATAATTGTTGTGCTCGTTCAATTTTCTTTAACATTTAAAACTCCTTACGTTCATCAAATGAACATTTTCTCTTATAAAAAGTTGCACTCTTTTTTTCAGGGCTATGGTAGTAAGCAGAATTATGGTACAATGCCTGTGAAGAAAAAGCAAGGAGCGATAAGAAATGATTAAAGAATTCTGTGCCGAAAATTTCACTAAGATTCCCCAAGCCATTCAAAAAGGTGCGAATCGCATCGAATTATGCGATAACTTAGCCGTAGGTGGAACGACGCCAAGTACTGGTGTTATTGAAGAAGTCTTAGCATACGCTGGCGAACATTCTGTACCAGTGATGACAATCATTCGTCCTCGTGGCGGCAATTTTGTCTATAATGATATTGAATTAAAAATTATGCATACCGATTTAATCGAAGCAAAGAAATTAGGAACCGACGGCATTGTTATTGGCTGTTTAACTGAGGACGGTTGGTTAGATGAAGAAGCTTTGGACTTATTCATTGAAACAGCTGAAGGCTTGCAAATCACTTTCCATATGGCTTTTGATGCCTTGTCGAAAGAAAACCAATTTAAGGCGATCGACTGGTTAGCTGAGCGTGGTGTGACGCGTATTTTAACTCATGGTGGGCCAGCTGGTACCCCTATCGAAGACAACTTTGATCATTTAAAAGAATTAATTGCCTACGCAGATCAACGGATTCTTATTTTACCAGGTGGCGGTATTTCCACAGAAAACGTTCAAACTGTGATGGACACTTTAAAAGTCACAGAAGTCCATGGCACAAAAATTGTTTAATTTCTTGTATCTAAAAAAGTGAGGTAGCCGTCGTAGCAACGGCTATCTCACTTTTTTGATTTCAAGCAAACCAACGAATCCTTTTACCTCAGTCTCATGATAAATAAGTGCAATTTTTTAAACAAAATAACGCATAAACATGCTGGCAATATTGAAATAAATTAATACACTGGTTAAATCACTTAAGGTAGTAATAAACGGGCCACTGGCAACTGCGGGATCAAACCCTAATTTATCCATTAACATTGGGATTAAACTCCCTGCTAAATTCGCCACAGTAATTGCACAGAGCATTGCCATCCCAATCACAAATCCAAGCGGAAGATTATGTTGCCACACGCCAACCACAATCATAATGGTTAAACCTGTCACAGCCCCCGTCACTAGTCCCGTGAGCACTTCACTTAAGATTAAGCGACCAAAATTACTATCCTTTTCATCTTTCATAGCCAAACGGCGTACCGCGACCGCCAATGATTGTGTCCCGGCATTGCCGGCTGTTCCGGTAATTAAAGAAATAAAAACGGCTAAAATACTCGCTTCGCTAACTAAAGACTCATAATTACTGATTAACGAGGCCGTAGACATCCCTAAAAACAGCAGCGTAATTAACCAAGGTAATCGTTTAGAAGCGGCTTTTAAAGGGTTCTCACTAACTTCCTCAACGTCGACCCCGGCTAAACCAGAGTAGTCGCTAGCGGCCTCATCATCAATAACATCAATAATATCATCAACTGTTACAATCCCCAACAAATGATCATCATAATCTGTAACTGGCACAGCCAAGAAGTCATAGTCACGAATTGTTTGCGCGACATCTTCTTGGTCATCGCCAACATGAACTGAAATAACCCGTTCATTCAAAATATCAGCAATCAAGGTATCATCATCATTAACAATTAAATCCCGCAACGAAATAACGCCGACTAAATGATTTTCTTGGTCGACTACGTAAACGTAATAGATTGTTTCTGCCATGTCCGCTTGATTCTTTAAGACGTACATCGCAGAACGCACTGTTTGATTCGCCACAATCGAAACAAATTCGGTGGTCATAATCGCCCCAGCAGTTTCATCTTCGTAATGAAGTAACTCTTTAATTTCGCCTGCTTCTTCACTACTTAACAAACTAAGATATTTCGCCTTTTGACTTTTATCTAACATATTTAGTAAATCCACCGCATTATCGGTATACATCTCAGCTAACATATCTGCTGCATAACTTGGACGCATTTCAGCTAAATAATCTTTCATATTCTCATTATCTTCTTCGATAACATCAAACATATCCGCTAATTCTTTCGGAGATAGGTAATTGTATAAATGTTGTCGGTCTTTTTCATCTAACGATTGGTAAAATTGTCCTTGTTCATAAATGTGTAACGCTAAAAATAGCTCACGAAATTCGTTCATTTGTTGATTTTTTAGCGTTTCTAAAAGAAGGGCAAATTGCTCTTCCATTTCTTGGCCTTCATTCATCTTACACTTTCCCCTCCTGCCTCTTTATTATTATAACGTATCATCTACACTTTTCATATCCTCCGCTAGTGGGGAAATCAGATGAACCGTTTCTTTGGTAAAAGGATGAGTAAAAATCAGTTCCATGCAATGCAACGCTTGCCGCTCAATTCCTTGATCCATCTTTCCATGATACATCTCATCCCCTAACAATGAACAGCCAATTGCTTCAAAATGTACCCGAATTTGGTGTGTTCGTCCTGTATGAAGCTGAATGCGCACAGCTGCTGCTTGGGCTCCTCTTTTTGCGAGCCAATATTCTGTACTAGCAAATTGACCCGTTTCGATAACTTGACGTTTTAATAAAGAGGACAAGTCGCGCCCAATTGGCTTTTCAATCAATTGATGCTCGTTTAACTGCTCAATCGCTCCACCAACAAGAGCATAATAAATTTTTGTCACCTTTTTTTCTCGTAATTCTTGATCAATTAAAGCATGAGCAAAGCCGTGTTTCGCAAATAACATCAGCCCAGAAGTATCTCGATCTAAACGAGTCACGACATGAATAACTTGATTCACGTAATTTTGACGCTTGTAATAGCCCTTAACACGATTCGCCATCGTTCCTGAAGGATGATACTGAGCAGGTATCGAGGCAATGCCAGCAGGCTTATTAACTACTAAAAAATGATCATCTTCAAACACAATTTCAATCGGTTCATCATCTGTTAATAATGTCTCATGTTCCGCTTCATCTGGAATCGTCATTTTAACGACATCGCCAGTTTGTAAAGGATAGATGGCATTTTGAGCGGTCCCATTCACTTGAATTTTACCACCCTGAAATTTCACCTTAGCTAATAACCCTTTTGAAACGCCTTGTTCCTTTAAAAAATATTTCACTTGTTGTGTTGTTTCTTTGTCATATGTCCATTGAAATTCCATCGTTTAATTAATCCTCACCAATAAAGGCATCTTTCACTCGATGCCAAAAATGCATGTGCCGATAAGAGGCAAAATGAATCCGTTCGTCTGCAATTCGATAGCAGACGGAAGCGATATTTTCTTGATAAATATCTAATTGGTCCACCGTGACAAAATAATCATCACTTTCCTGTAATTTAATCTCCAGCCACTCCGTATGTGCGATTACAATCGGTGACCCCAATGTTCGAAAGACACGATTGTTTAAGGAGGCGATTTCGGTTAACTGAAACGCATTAATGCTAGGATGCAAAACAGCCCCACCAATACTTTTATTATACGCAGTAGAGCCGGTTGGGGTCGAAATCGACAACCCATCACCACGAAATCGTTCAAACAGTTCGTCTTTAATAAACACATCGCCCACCATCGTCCGGTTTCCTCGTTTAATTGTTGATTCATTTAATGCTAAAAAATGTTTATCTGGTTTCCCATCTCTAAACCGAATCCGCACATCTAATAATGGATAACTCGTACTTTTTTCACGATGAATACACAAACTCTCAACTAGTTCTTTTAATTCATAATCACGCCAATCTGTATAGAAACCCAAGTGTCCGGTATGTACACCTAAGAAACTTACTTCGTTTAACAGATGATTAAATCGATGAAAAGCGGAAAGAAGCGTACCATCTCCGCCGACTGAAATCACAAGTTCAGGTTGACGATTGTCTATTTGAATTTGGTTTTGCTCTAATAGTGTTGTCAGTTGTTTTGTGACTTGTTTCGATTTTTCTTCCGAGTTATGAACAATCGCCACTTTCATAAGCAGACTCCTTTACTGATTTTCTGGTGTTTCGTTTTTAATTTGCTTATAGTATTCGTTTTCTAGCAAGCCACGGCCATGAGAGAAGTAATGTTGTGCTTCTTGAATTTCTTCACGAATAGATGACATTTCTTCATCTAATAAATAGGCTGCCTCTGCCGCTCGCTGAAGGCGTTCTTTCATTTCTTCAGGAAAGACACCTTGATATTTATAATTTAAAGAATGTTCAATCGTTGCCCAAAAATTCATGGAAAGTGTCCGAATTTGGATTTCGGCCAAAATAATCTTTTCCCCGGTGACTAATTGCACAGGATATTCCACCACCACATGGTACGAACGATAGCCACTTTCTTTTTTATTTTCAATGTAGTCCCGTTCTTCCACAATTTTTAAGTCTTTACGATTTCTTAAAAGTGCGACTACCTGGTAAATGTCTTCCACAAATTGGCACATAATCCGCAAACCGGCAATGTCTTGCATTTCTTCTTCAATCCGATTTAAAGGAATATGCCGAATAGCCGTCTTTGTCAAAATACTATCTACTGGTTTCACACGTCCTGTAACGAATTCAATTGGTATGTGTTTATCTTGCTCCCGAAATTGTTTACGAATACCTCGTAGTTTTACTTTTAATTCGCTGACCGCCTGTTCATATGGCGCTAAAAACAGCTCCCACTCTCGTTCCATGGTAGATCCCTCAATTTCCTTGAATTTCATTCACTGATTATTTTACCACAGTCCTCCCTAAAATAGGGTGTTATTCGCTATTTGATTTCCAAACGCCTTTCATTAGAAAAATTTTTCACAGAGAAGACCACTTTTCTTGACGGAAACCTATATAATATGTGAAAATTGGAGTGATTTAAGAAAGAGAGAGAACCCCATGAGTGAGCACTTAGAAATTGAATTTAAAACATTAGTTAGTCCGCAAGATTTCAAACGATTAATCGACCATTTTTCTATTCAAAAAACGGACTTTTTTACGCAAACAAATCATTATTTTGATACGGACGATTTTCAATTAAAAGCACAACGAATGGGCTTAAGAATTCGCGTATTAGCAGATCGTGGTGAGTTAACCTTAAAAGTTCCTGCGCCAGAAGGATTATTAGAAATCAATGACCCTTTATCGCTTGAGACGGCGAACCACTTTATCAAGAGGAATCACCTCCCTACTGAGGGGGCTGTGGCGAAGAAATTACAAGAATTAGGTATTGAAATCGCCTCGATCCATTTGATTGGTTCATTAAAAACAGCACGTGCAGAAAAACAAATTCCTCAAGGACTACTTGCGTTAGACGAAAGTTGGTATAACCAACAGCACGATTTTGAATTAGAGTTAGAAGTTACTGAAGCTGAAAGCGGCAAGCAAGCGTTTCAAACATTAATGGCTGATTTGAACATTCCCATTACGCTTGCACCTAACAAGATTCAACGAATGATGCGGACCACTGCCCCTTAGTATTCGAAGCACTGACGTTCTGGCACCTGTATTTGAAAAAGCATGGCATTGGAGGAAGTATGAATGGTTGAAATTTATTTGTTCGTCAATCCTTTAGGCGGCGTCTGTTTAGAAATTGAAAAAGAAATTATACAATTGTCTGTTAACGACAAGAAGAAAATACAATTGCGCTTTATTCCTTTATTAAACATGAAAACGATCAATGAATTTTTGAGTCGTCAACATATTCCGATTAATGACATTAAACGACGGAATCGAATTTTTGAAGATTTATACTCAGCCGCTCTTGACTATAAAGCAGCACAGTTACAAGGCCGAAAAAAAGGCCGACAATTGTTGATTGGCTTACAAAAAGCAGTAGCTGAAGACGGTCTAGCTTACTCTCCTGAGTTATCAGAAGAACTACTTCTAGCAGCCGGCGGGGATATTGATATGTATCGTAAAGACCGACAATCCGATTTTGTCAAAGAATCTTTCCAAACCGACCAAAAAGTTGCTCGAGAAATGGGGATTAAACAACATCCTACCGCAGTCGTTTACAACTATACTTGCGAGAATGATTTCGGCATTTTAGTCGAAAATTTTGAAAACATGGATGAAATTAAACAACTATGTCGTGTCCATCCACATAACGAACCGTTGCTGGACCAAGGTGACGCAACCTTTGAATTTAAACGTCGCTCCAATTATCATTTTCCAAATGGACATTTACATTTATTATAAAAAAGATGCTGCGACAAAAGCTGTTAACCAATTATCTTAAGAGTTAAAAAGTGGGATATAAGTCATTTGGACTTATATCCCACTTCTTTGTCTATAATTTTTCAACCAAAGCTTCTAATTCCGTTAAACGTTCTTCAAAAACTTTCATTGCATCTTCGATATACGCGGCTTGTGTCATATCCACGCCCGCTTTTTTCATCACTTCAATTGGGAAGTCACTACTTCCTGCTTTCAAGTAGTTAAGATAGTTCTCTAAAGCTCCCTCTTCTCCAGCTAAAATATGTTTAGACAATGCCGAAGCGGCTGAGAAGCCAGTTGCATATTGATAAACATAGTAATTATAATAAAAATGTGGAATTCTCGCCCATTCGTAACTAATTTCTTCATCTCTAACTACTTCTGGTCCATAATATTTAGCATTGAGCTCGCCATAATACTCACTCAAATATTCACTTGTTAATGGCGTGCCTTTAGCATCTTCCGTGTGAATAAAATGCTCAAATTCCGCAAATTGCGTTTGACGGAAAATGGTTCCCTTAAAGCCGTCTAAATAGTGATTTAAGACATACGCACGTACTTTAGGATCTGTCTCTGTTTGTAATAAATATTCTGTTAAAATATTTTCATTTGTGGTTGAAGCAATCTCAGCTAAGAAAATTGAATAGTCGCCATAAACATACGGCTGATTATTTCTTGTATAGTAACTATGAACACTATGGCCCATCTCATGGACTAATGTAAATAGTTGATCCAAACTATCATGCCAATTCATTAAAATGTATGGGGCTGTATCATAAGCTCCGGAAGAATATGCGCCGCTTCGTTTTCCTTGATTTTCAATCACATCAATCCAACGACTTGAAAAAGCTTCTTTAACAATAGATAAATAGTCTTCACCTAGTGGTTTTAAAGCCTCAATTGCTTTTTCTTTTGCTTCTTCATAGCTGTAACGAATTGGTGCTTCACCTAGCAAAGGCGCATACAAGTCGTACATGTGTAATTCTTCTACGTTTAATAATTTTTTTCTTAATTTTACATAACGATGTAGCAAAGGTAAATGTTTATTTACTACAGCTACTAATGTTTCGTGAACACTTTCAGGGATATGATTACTTGCTAAAGAGGCTGCCCGAGCAGAATCATAATTTCTAATTTTTGCTTTATAATTATGCGTTTTAACATGTGCACCTAAAGTTGAGGCTAATGTATTTCTAAATTGTTTGTACACTTTGTACAACCCTTTAAATGCTGCTTCACGAACAGATGGATCGACACTCTCCATTAATTGACCATAAACGCCATGAGAAAGTTGAATCGTTTCGCCTTCAGCATTTTGCACAGTTGGAAATTCTAAATCTGCATTATTTAAAATTGAAAATGTATTACTTGAGGCACCAAAAATTTCACTAGCCCCCGCCAGTAAAGCTTCTTGTTCCATCGATAAAACATGGGGACGTTCATCTAAAATATTTTGAATATAGTGACGATAAACAGCTAATTTCGGCTGCTCTTCAAAATATCCCCAGATTTGTTCATCACTTAATGTTAAAACCTCTGGGTCAAACCAAGAAACAGCTTCACTAACTTGTGCATATAAAGAACTAGCTCTGGCATATAAAGCTTGGTAAGCTGTATTTGTAGTGTCTTGATCATTTTTTAAATGAGAATAGACATATAATGTTTCCACTTTTCGATAGACATCTAAAACGTATTCTAACGCAGCTAGAAAAGCTTCTGCGCCATTCCCTAAGGTACCTTTAAATGACTCTGCTTGATTTAGCTCCTCTGTCAACTGATTATACGCAACATCAAAAGCAGCATCATCTTTAAAAATTTTGGTTAAATCCCAAGTCAATGGAGTTGGAACTTCATCACGTGTTGGTAATTGTTTAATTTCGCTCATAGTTTACTCTCCTTTAAGAAACGTTTTACTCATTATATTATCATAATTTAACACGTGTGACTAAAAAAATGTTGTTTTTTCACTTTTTTTAGCCAATGAATGAGCTTTTCAGGATCTTCTCTTAGGAAAATACTAGTTATTAGGTACTTATTGTTTACTTTAATTAACACATAACATTCTTGTAACCATCTCAATAAGCTATTCCCCACGATTTTAAAAAGCTTTTTTAAGCCAATATTCGGCAGCGGTTGCCAAATAAAGTTCCCTTCTTCCAAAAAACTAGCTTCCAAGATACGCCATAGTTCCTGTTTGGTCACTAAACGCCCTTCTTTGGTTTTTAGTGCTTCCCAAACAAGCATTTTTAAATGAATATCTTCTTCAGAAGAAGGTAATAGCTTCAATCCAGGATAATAAAACCAAGGAGGTAACTGGAGAAGGTGACAACCTTTCGTGTATAAAAAGCTTTGTGTTCTAAGCAACTGAGCATTTCTGTAACCAAGTTGTTGAGTCAATTTTTGATAATAATCATGCATTAATTGGCCAGTGTGCCGTCTATCTGGCAGTAAATTTAAATTAGCAGTCGGTAGTTGGATGATTTCTAGTAATTTTTTTTCGTAAAAATCCCATGATTGCTTTCTTCTATAAAATTGTTGACATTGACTCTCTTCAATATGACAAAGTAACTCTATTCGTTCTTGTTTCTTATTGGCCGTCCATAAATAAAACCCCAAGGACTCCGAAAAGTAAAGAAATTGTTTCGTTAATTGCGTGAGCTTGTCTTTAGGCACTAATCGTTCACCTAAAATCCAAACAACTTGATAGCCATGAGTTTGATAAGTCTCCGTCCGTTCCACCAAACGTTTAATTGGCAATGGACTACATTGAATTTCAATGGCTATCTTCCCAATGAGTAAATCTGGGCGTTGCTTCAAGGTGGGTAAGTATGCCTCAACTTGAAAGGACAGCTTTTCGCGTAAACACTTTTCCGCAAAAAGCTGCTTCAAGCGGAGGTGTTCTTCTGTTTCAGCTTCTGCTTCGTACCAACAACTATTCTTTTTACGATGAGCAAAATGGGGTATTTTAATGGGGCCTGCCTTCAAAATGACCGATTGATGACACATTGGACACGCAAAAGCTTGTTCGCTTCGTATCTGTGTTAATTCATCAATCGAGCAATCGATTAAAGAAAATAATTCTTGGTTGTCTGCCGTTAAAGCTGTTAACATGATTTTCACCTCTCATAAATAAACTACGCAAAGTTTCTTAATTTTCATCAAAAAAAAAGCAAAAACTCGAAAGTTTTTGCTTTTTTGCTTAATCATTAAAGTAATAACGTGTTAATTCCAGCGCACTGCGTTCCATAATACAAGTGCCATATTCGACTAAAGTATCCTGAGTGACAGTTGTTTTATGAGCAAATTCTAAAATCTGTGCAATTTCATTATCAACATTTGTTTTTTCTAATTCATCGGTTAAGAACAAAACTTGTAAGTAATAACGATCGTTGTACGTGTATAAGTTAGTCAAAACAGATTGCATGAAGACTTCTTTGGATAATTGGATCATCGCTTCAAAATTATCTAATTCAAAGATTACATTTCTGTTTGTTTCATCTGTGGCTTCCATCTCATCAAGTTCATCGGCGGCTGCTTTGTCTGCTTCAATTTGTTTGCGAATCAATTCGCTAACATCTGCATTGACTTCGCTCAGACCTTCTAAGGAAGACAAGTCGTCCATAGCGACATTCTTACTAATAAACAATTCTAAGCCATCATTTTTAGGCAAGACTTGGAAAGTGACTGCTTCACTACCTTGGAATTCATCTTCGACATCAACTTCTTCTAAAATACTATAAAAGAAATTTTCAACATCTTTGTGGTTTCCTAGTAAGTCAAGAAAAGTAATCCCTCTATCCGCCAGGTCTTCGTTGCCAATTAACACACGAATCGTATTTTCATTAATATGTTCCATTTCCATAGCGCTACACCTCTCTTTGCTTCAATCAGGAAACTTCTTACGTTCATTGTAGCGAAAACTGCACAAAAGTAAAGTGGAAAGTCTGTAAATCATCGGAAACTAGCGAACATTTTATAAACTTTGAACTTTTTTAACGATTGGTTTTTCGCTCCTTCTACCTCTTCATCTTAACGCAGTCTCTCTAAAAAAGATATTATTTTTCCTTGACTACGTTCTGCCAAATCAAATGAATACAAGTTCTAAATATGTATTAAAAAGCCAGAGATAAAAATCCCTGGCCCTAAATTCATATGAATCGTTCTTTATTACAATTAACAAATAAAGAACAAAATTTTATATTTTTTATAAACCTGCCATTAATTGTGCTTGGCGCAATTCCAGTTGTCGAACATCTCTTGGTAAGAATCGACGAATTTCATCTTCGTTAAAACCGACTTGTAATCTTTTCTCATCAATCATAATTGGCCGACGCAACAATCCAGGGTTTTCTTGAACCAACTCTAATAAATCTTGAAGTGGAAGCTCGTCCAAATCCATATTTAATTTTTGGAAAACTTTAGAGCGAGTAGAGATAATCTCTTCTGTTCCATCTTCTGTCATGATTAAAATTGCTTTTAATTCCTCAATATTTAAAGGTTCAGAAAAAATATTTCTTTCTTTAAAAGGAATTTCGTGCTCTTGCAACCAGGCTCTAGCCTTACGACATGACGTGCAACTCGGGGAAGTATAAAGTGTCAACATTGTGCATCACTCCTTTTCGCGAATCATCGCGTTTCTGAAACAGGGAACTGTACTGTTCCTCTATTTAAAACCAGTATACCTAATTTCTAATAAAAATACTAGAGGTTTTTAAACATTTTTTATTAACTTTGTTTATTTTTCCTTCATTACATCCGTGTAAAATTAGGGTTAATTTTTATGAAATTTTATGGATATTCGTTATGATTCTGTAAAAAAGTAATACAGTTTTCTATTTTTATGGTTGCTGTTATAATTTACTTCTCTTGGTGATTTTTCAAGAAGTTCCCATGTATTTTTTTCTAATAAAATGTATAATAGAACTATTCACTATCTTAAGTCTAAAGTCAGGTGGTTATTTAATGAAAACAATTTTTTCTGGTATTCAGCCCAGTGGTACTCCGACAATCGGAAATTACATTGGTGCAATGAAACAATTTATCGAATTACAAAATGAATACAATTGTTATTTTTGTATTGTGGATGAACATGCCATTACCGTTCCCCAAGAACCGCAAAAGCTACGCCAGCAAATTCGTAGCTTAGCAGCTCTTTACCTAGCGGTTGGTTTAGACCCACAAAAAGCAACAATTTTCATACAGTCTGAAGTGAGTGCCCATGCAGAAGCTGGTTGGATCATTCAGTGCAATACTCCTATTGGTGAGTTAGAGCGAATGACACAATTTAAAGATAAATCGCAAAAAAATGGTCGTGCTGGCGTAAGCGCTGGTCTTTTAACATACCCTCCATTAATGGTTGGTGATATCGTGTTGTACAACGCTGACTTAGTGCCAGTCGGAGATGATCAAAAACAACACTTAGAATTAACACGTGATTTTGTGGAACGCTTCAACAAACGTTACGCTCAAAAAAATCAAGAAATTTTAACGATGCCTGAAGTAAAAATCGCTGAGCAAGGTAGTCGAATTATGAGCTTACAAGAACCAACGAAAAAGATGAGTAAGTCTGATACAAATGTGAAGGGCTTTATTTCAATGCTTGATGAGCCAGCAGTGATTCGCAAAAAAATCCGCTCTGCTGTAACTGATTCAACTGGTGTAATTGAATATAATAAAGAAGAAAAGCCTGGCATTACTAACTTACTAAATATTTATTCTGCTGCGACAGGTCAAACTGTTGAGGAACTTGTTCAAGCTTACGAAGGCAAAGGCTATGGAGACTTCAAAGCAGATTTAGCAGAAGCAGTAGTTGCCTTATTAGAACCTATTCAAGTGCGCTACCAAGAGCTTCTAGCTTCAGAAGAATTAGATATGATTTTAGATGAGGGTGCAGAAAACGCTCGCCAGGTAGCCAACAAAACACTTCAACGAATGAAAAATGCTGTTGGTTTGGGAAGAAAAGTTCGGCGCTAACTAAACATAATAAAAACCCGCGAAGTTTTATTCGCGGGTTTTTTTATGTTCTAAATTGAGCATCGTACAGCCGACGATAGTGGCCTCTTTGCGCGTACAAAGTTTCATGTGTTCCATCTTCTAAAATTCCTTGGTCACTAACTACGATTATTCGATCAGCATGTTTAATCGTTGCCAGTCTGTGGGCAATAATTAATGTTGTTCGCCCGTCAGCTAACGAGTTTAATGACTCTTGAATCACTTGCTCTGTTTCTGTATCTAATGCAGAAGTCGCTTCATCTAGAATTAAAATTGGCGGGTTCTTCAAGAACATTCGCGCAATTGCCACTCGCTGCTTTTGACCGCCCGATAATTTCACGCCACGTTCGCCAATAATTGTGTCCAAGCCATCTGGCATTAGCTGAATTACATGTTCTAAATGTGCTAATTTCACCGCTTGTTGAATGTCTATTTCTGTAGCATTTAAATTCCCATAAGCAATATTTTCTCGTAATGTTCCAGGGAATAAAAACACATCTTGTTGAACAATTCCAATCTGCTTACGTAATGAAGCCAAGGTCATTTGCTGGATATTTCTACCGTCAATCGTAATTTCACCACTACTGACTTCATAAAAACGAGGCAACAGATTGCACAAGGTCGTTTTTCCTGAACCACTTTGGCCAACGAAAGCAACGGTTTCACCAGGTTGAATTTTTAAATTGATATGGTCTAAAACTTTTGTGCCATCTTCATAAGCAAATGAAACATCTTTATAGGCAATCGTTCCTTCTAAATGCGAAACAGCAACAGCTCCTGGCAAATCTTTGATGGCCGGTTGTTTGTCCATTTCTTCCGTAAAACGTTTAAAACCAGCAAATCCTTTGGGATAACTTTCAATCATATTATTGACTTTTTCAATCGGCCGAATAAAAATATTGGCTAATAAAATAAATCCTACAAACTGACCTTCTGTAATTTCTCCTTTAATTGTATAATACGCACCAAAAATTAATGAAAATAAATTTATCAGACGAATTAATAAGTAATTATAGGCGGAACTGACACCCATCACCTTATAAAAATATAATTTCGATTTTCGATACATTTGATTTAAATAATTAAACTGTTTTCGTTCAAATGGTTCATTTGCAAAAGATTGCGTGACACGTATCCCACTTACTGACGCTTCAATCCCAGCATTAAATTCACCTAAATTATCGTAAATATCCGTATTCGCTTTTGTCATTTTTTTATTAAAATAGCCTAGCGCAATCGTGATAAATGGCAATAAAATAAACGTAGCGATGGCTAATTTCACGTGAATGGTTAACATTAATAAAAAAGAACCTGCTAACGTCATAATCGTAATAAAGACGTCTTCTGGACCATGATGCGCCACTTCCGAAATTTCAAAAAGATCAGTGGTCAAACGGCTCATTAATTTCCCTGTTTTTTGATTATCATAATACTCAAACGGTTGTGTTTGAAGATGCTGATATAATTCTTCACGCATATCTGTTTCAATATTCACGCCTAACATATGACCAAAATAAACCACAATAAATTGTAAAAACGTATTGATTATATAAAATGCAAATAAGCCCGCACTAGCTAATGCAATGAGGCGAAAATCTCCTTTTGGCATAATCTTATCAATTACTTGGTTGACTGCTACTGGAAAAGCCAACTCTAACAGCCCCGCAAAAACGGCACACCCAAAATCCAAAATAAATAATCGACGATAAGGTCGATAATACCAAAAAAAACGCTTTAACATAACTCCTTAACTCTCCCCCTTCATTCTCACTCATTATACGGAAAAAGACGGTCTCTTGCAAAATTCTAACTTCTATCAGAACGCATGTTATTTAAGTAACTTTGACTCAAAATCATTTTCACAAACTTTTCATTATCAGAATATTTTTTCATTTATCGTTTCCATTTTTTCGGTAAAAATAACTATAATTGTCTTTTCCCGCAAGGCTTTGATTTCTGCGAAAAACCTTGAAATACAGTGAAAAATACTCTATTTATTTGTGAAAATATCAGCTACAATATAACATATGAAAAGTTTTGTAAAAAAGTTAAGAGGTGCACTTGTTAAATGAGAACCATTGTTTTTGATGTTGATGACACGCTGTACGATCAGCAACAACCCTTTCGAAATGCGATGACTAAAATTTTCCCGAACGTTGCGACAGAGGATATGCATGAATTGTATCTTCGTTTTAGACACCACAGCGATGAAACGTTTCCGAAAGTTTTAGCCAATGAATGGTCCCTAGATTTCATGCGGTTTTTCCGGATGAATGAAACATTAAAAGATCTAAACTATCCAGGAATTTCACAAGAAGAAGGAAAAATTTTCCAACAAGTTTATGAAGAAGAATTGGATAATATTACGATGCATCCAGAAGTTACTAAGCTTCTTGATACTTTACAAGAAAAGGAAATTCCGATGGGGATTATTACAAATGGTCCAACAGACCATCAATTTAAAAAAGTTAAACAATTGAATCTTGAAAAATGGGTTCCAAGCCAAAATATCATTATTTCTCAAAGTACGGGTTTTCAAAAACCTGAAAAGGAAATTTTTGATTTAGCCTGTAATCAATTTTGTATGGAACCTGAACATACTTTATATGTTGGTGATAGTTATGACAATGATATTGTAGGCGCACGTAATGGTGGCTGGCATTCTCTTTGGTTTAACCACCGCTCTCGTGAACTACCAAGTTGCCAACCTGCATCACACCTTGCAGAAGTCACTTGTTTCACTGAACTTTGTCCGACTGTGGAGAAATTATTTAATCTTTAAAAATAAAAAAGCCTAACTACGCTTCAAATTTGAAATGTAGTTAGGTTTTTTTCTATTCTCCAATGCTTAAAATTGTGCGAATATCTTCTTCCGTCATTTTCGCTAATTGCTCTTCATTTCCTTGAATCACTTTTTGGAACAGCTCGCGTTTCTCTTGCTGTAAGGAATTCATTTTTTCTTCAACCGTTCCTTCTGCAATCATCCGCCACACTTCAACAACCTTTTTTTGTCCCATGCGGTGCGCCCGACCAGCCGCTTGTTCTTCGACTGCGGGATTCCACCATAAATCGTATAAAATAACTGTATCTGCACCAGTTAAATTTAGTCCGGTTCCCCCTGCTTTCAATGAAATTAAAAAGACATCTTTTTCTCCTTCATTGAAGGCATTCGCCATCGTTAACCGATCTTGGGGCTTCGTACTTCCTCGTAAATAGAACGTCTCTAAACCTAATTCATTCAATTCTTTTTCTAAGATAGAAAGCATGCTTGTGAACTGAGAAAATAATAGAACACGACGATTGTTTTCTTTTGCAGCCACTAAAAAGTCTTTGACTTGTTCCACTTTGCCAGAACCTCCCGTGTAATCCTCAATAAACAAACGCGGATCGCAACAGATTTGTCGTAAACGGGTCAAGCCTGCTAAAATACTCATACGATTTTTCTTGAAGGTTGCCTGATCCATTTGACTAACATCTGCTTGCATTTGTTTTAGATAGGCCAAATAAACCGTTTTTTGTTCTTCTGTTAAGACACTGTACATATTATTTTCAATTTTTTCTGGTAAGTCTGCGAGCACCGTTTTCTTGTCTCGTCGTAAAATGAATGGTTGAATCATTTTGGCAATTTCTTCCGGCTTAATTTCTCGAAAGGCTTTTTTGCCTGGGAACAATCCCGGTAAGATCATTTGGAAAATTGACCACAGTTCATCTAAATTATTTTCAATTGGTGTGCCACTTAATGCAAAACGTTGGGGTACTTTTAAACTTTTTAAGGCTTGCGCCGTTTTAGTCCCACTATTTTTAACCATTTGGGCCTCATCTAAAATCAAATAGCCGACACGCATTTCCTGATAAAGCTGAACATCTTGTCGCATACTTGCATAAGAAGTAATCAGAATATCTTCGGTGCTATTTTGTAAAAGCGCTGCTCGTTCTTGGCGGTTGCCAGAAACCACTTGAACATTTAAGGTTGGCGCAAAACGTTTGACTTCGGCTAACCAGTTATAGGTTAAACTTGCAGGTGCGACAATCAAAGCTGTCCCTTTCAAGCGCTCTTCTTCTTTTTCCGAAAGTAAATAGGTAATGGTTTGCAGTGTCTTCCCTAAACCCATTTCATCAGCTAAAATACCGCCAAATTGATAATGGCTAAGCATTTTCAGCCATTTATAACCTGTTTCTTGGTAATGGCGTAACGTTGCTTGTAAGGTTTTGGGGACTTGCGCTTCAAAGTTTTCTGGATGCGTTAAATCCGTGACCATTTTTTTAAAGGAATCTGAAAAATGTGCCCGCTCGTTGTCTTCTAATAAACTTTCGATCATGAGGCCTTGGTTTTTGGGCACATGAATGACATTGTCTTCTTGATGCATATTTTTTCGCAGCTTCGTTAAAATTGCACTTGTATGGAAAAATTCCTCTGAGTCAAAAGCAAGAATTTCACCACTTTTTAACGTATAAAAAGCATCATTACGTAGCAGACTAGTCAATACTGCATCGATTTCGGTTTCATCAATGCCAGTGACATCAAACCGAATATCTAACCAAGAATCCCCTTCCGCAACTTCAATCGTTGGTTGATGATGCTGGGCATCTAAATACAATTCCCGTAATTTCCGTCCCATCCGAACTTCTCCTAATTGACGGAAAGCTGGAACCTCGGCTTTAAAGAAATAATACAAGGACTCTCCAGCAGGTAAGACTTTTTCAAAGCCTGTGGTTGTTTGCTGATAGGCAAACTGTTGAAATTGTTGCTTAATTGCTGTTTCTTTTGCTTTATCTCGAACGATTTCTTGATTGACTTCAGGTAATTGAGCATATTTCGGGTTTGTCGAGAAAATGACTTCTCCATAGTGATAGTCAATCCGAGCGTTAATCCGACCTTTAATTTTCTTAAAAATAAAGACTGCTTTTAAAGGATGGTGGACGACTAATTCTTCAACTGATTCTTCAACAGACACTCGACCAATTTTTTCCAATAATGGTAACACTTCACTAAATAAATCAGAAACTGTTTCTTTTTCATAAATAATTGACGGCTCTTCCAAGCGTTTCATTAATTGAAGTAACGTGGTGTAGATGGCTTCCTGCTCTTCTGTTAGTAAATAAACCGTTTGATCCGCAATCGCCCAGTGATAGTGGGCTAGAAACGTTGTAATAGGATTCTGAATAGTTAATTTGAAGCTTTGTTCCTCGGTTTTTTGTACTGTAAACGTAAGTGGCAAACTGGTTTCTTTGAACGTTAGATAGCGATACTTATGAGTTTGATTGGTCAATATAAACTGACCCGTTCGATTCATTTTTTCAACTAACGATTGACTGCGATCAATTGGTAATAATAGATAACGTTTGTCGATTTTCCCTTTAACTTGAATACCGTTTGCACCTAATAATTGGCTGGTATGATAAATTGCCGCAAGTTCTGTTAAAATTTCTTGAATCTCCATTGAAAAAGAATCATGTAGCAAAGTAAATTGGTGTTGTTTATTCACCATAAAAGTCATTTCTTTTTCATATGCTTGTAAAAAATCACCAATATTTTTCACAATATATGTTTTAGGTTTGGTCCCTTCCAAACCAATTTTTAAAGAAAGACCAATCGTTGATAATTCTGGATAGTAATTATTCGTTTCAATCACATCTAAATGAAATTCTAAACGTAAAGGTTGCAAGGGAACTTCGGCAGAGGCTTTGCTTAATTTGGCAAAGCCTTTGGTAAACATTTCAGCTGTTGATCGATTTGTTTTCTCAAAACTGACTGTTTGATTCGCTTGAATAATTCTTGACACGCCTCGTTG
This sequence comes from Enterococcus sp. DIV1537a, assembly GCF_051712085.1. Classification (NCBI taxonomy): domain Bacteria; kingdom Bacillati; phylum Bacillota; class Bacilli; order Lactobacillales; family Enterococcaceae; genus Enterococcus; species Enterococcus sp. DIV1537a. The sequence continues at coordinate 2,260,414 of NZ_JBIOOE010000001.1, forward strand.
TTTCAGTGCCAGTTCGACTGCCACTGTATGCTTGCAATAGCCATGTTCCATCCAATATTGACATTCACAAACATCTTGTTCTTTGGCGGTACCATCCAATTCAACAAGATAAAGTTCTTCCCCTAAAACCTCAGACAACCAGATCCTTTTTTCTGGATTTTGAACGATAGATAAGACCCGGCCTTCTTGCATATATTCGCGCCCTTGTTCAACGATTCGCTCTGGAATACTCCATTTCATCGACTCACCTCCTCTTCTACTAAGCTAGCTGATAGTGAACGGTACTTTGACCATTCCCATTGCTTTTTATTTGTAATTGTTGTGGAATTCGTGCTTTTAATTCGCCAATATGACTAATAATCCCAATCATGCGGCCTTCATTTTCAATCGTTTCTAACGCCTCCATTGCCATTTCCAATGCTTCTTCATCTAAGGAACCAAAGCCTTCATCAATAAACAACGCATCAATTAAGACTCCGCCTGCTTGTTCTTGAATCACTTCTGCTAAAGAAAGTGCCAAAGCTAACGCTGCTATAAAACTTTCCCCGCCTGATAACGTGTGAGCGCTGCGCACCGTCCCCGAATTGTCATCATAAATATTGATTTCTAGCCCCGTTTGATTCCGATAACTGCCTGCTTCGTGATTCAATTCAAATTGATAACGACTATTGGTCAGGCGGTCTAAACGCTGATTAGCGACTGCCAGCACTCTTTCTAAATACGTTTGTAACATATACCGTTCAAAACTAATTTTTTTAGGATTATTGCCATTCACCGTATCTGCCAACTGTTGTAGTGCAGCAACTTCCTCAAACTTGTCTTCAATTGTTGTTCTTTGCGCATTAATTTCTTGAACCAACTGTTGGTTGTTCAGCATTTTTTCATGCAGTTGATAGTATTTTTTTTCTTGTTCTTCAATTTGTTGTGTTATTTGTTCAATTTCTGTGGTGATTAAAGATAATTCTGGGAACGTATCACTAGATAATTTTTTCTCAATTTCAGCGAGTTGGATAGTCAGTTGGGTTTGCTCTTGTTCAAATAAAGCAATTTGTTCTTGCTGACTTTCTAGTGTCGGTACCTCTTTCAACCACTCCGTCAATTGGTCCTCTGTCACTCCTTGTTCCGTTAAAACTGCCTTTAACTGACTCTCAAGTTGTGCGACTGTTTGTTGAAGTGTTTGTTGTTCTTTCTCCAAATGCGTCAACGTACTTTCAAGGATCATTTCTTCTTTCTTCAAGGTTTCTCCTTGTGTCGTCACGTTTTCTTTTTGACGTTCAAATGCAGAGAGTTCTTCTTGAAGCAAAGCTTGTCGTTTAGTCATTTCTTCGTATGTGACGGTTGCATCCAATAATTGGCTAGCAATCATTTGCTGCTGGATAGTGATTCTTTCCAGACTTTGTTGCATTGTTTCTACTTGTTGTCGGAGCACTTCAAAGCGTTGAGAATTTTCAGCTACTTGTTCTTCTAGTTCCGCCAGACGGTCCTTTTCGACTGAAATTTCCGTTAGTTTTTGTGCTATTTGTTGTTTTTCTTTAGCTAATTGCGACTCAACTTCCGCAATTTCTGCAGGTGTTACTTGTGAAAAAGTTAGTCCTGTTAACGGCAACTGCAAGTCAGCAAACTGCGCTGCTAATTGTTCTTGTTCCTCAGTATACGCAGCTTCCTGTTCTTGTAATTGGCTTTCTTTCTGTTGCTTTTCCGCCCCTAATGCAGAGAGCGTTTCAGTAAATCGTTGAACCGTTTTTTCAACTTCCGTTAATTCCCGTTCCGCTTGATCAATCTCTTCTAAGGAAACTTCTTGATGAGTTTGTTGCTTTGGATGTTCTAAAGAGCCACAAACTGGGCAAGGTTCCCCCTCTTCAAGTAACAAGCTTAATCGTTGGATTTGTAAAGAGGCCCATTGACTTTTCTTTGTCTGCAACTTCGCTTCTTCGGCGCTTTTTTGTTGCTGTTCAACAGCAAACCGTTGTGTCAACTCGTGCAATTCCACTTGGTTTTGACTAATTTTTTGCCAAGCTTTTTGATTTTTTTGCCAACGTTCTACAAAATTTTGCCAATGATCTGCTACACTAGAACATTCAAAATTTGCTTTTTCAAGTGTTCCTTCTTGTTCAATAAATTGTTTGGCTGTCGCCACTTTATCCGCTAATGTTATTTTTTCCTGTTGGCAAGATTCATACTCTTTTTGAATGGCTTGATAATTGGCTTGTTCTGCTATTTGTTGTTGGGCTAACTGTTCATATTCTTGGTATTGTGGTAATTGACGTTGAATCGTTTGAAGACGTTCTTGTTTTTCAGCAATCAATGGTTGTTGTTCTTCCAACTCACTCATGATTGCTTGCCAATCTGTCAATGCTTGTTGCGTTTCCATAAGAGCTTGTTGTTTGGACTTTGTTTCTTGCTCTTTTTGTTGTTTTTCGCTTCGTTTTTCAAAGACTTTTTCAGCTAAAGATTGCTGTTTTTGGCTCCATTTTAATTGCTGAATCTGTTCCTTTAGCCGCTCAATGACGGTTTCCTGTTCAGCTTGTTTTGCTTTCTTTTCCAATAATTCTTCTTTTTGCTGTTGCAAGTTTTGCCGTTCTTCAATGGCATAACGAACTTGCTCTTTTGCTTGTTTGGCTTGTTTTAAGGTTGCAATTTGTTCTCTTTCAACTAATAGTTGTTGCTGAGCCTCTTGTTGTTGGCTTTCTAATAATTGAAGTTTTTCAAAAAGTGTCATTGTCGGTTCAGGTTCTTCTGACCAATGCAACTGTTCTGTTTTCAGTTCAATTTTTTGCTGGGTTTCTTGAATCTCTTGATTGGCAATTTTTAAGCGTTCTTTTAAATTTTCGCTGAACAACTGATACAATTCTGTTCCGAATAAATTACGCAAAACCTTTTCTTTTTCATCACTTTTAGCAATTAAAAAAGTCCGAAATTCTCCTTGTGGTAACAATACAATTTGAGCAAATTGATTGGCATTCAAATGCAATAATTCTTGAATGAGTTCGTCCACTTCGCGTCTTTTAGAATAGGCTCGTAGTTCTTTCCCTTGAGCATCTTTGACAATTAAAGAAATTTTGGCACTTTGTTTACGGACTCCTGTGCCACGTTTTTTAAAAAGTTCTTGTTCGGGAAGGCGGTTCAGTTCATAGAGATACTCGTTATGTTTAAAAAGCAAAGTAACTTCAGTGGCTTCTGAGGGGTCAGCAAATGTGGAACGCATTTCTTTGCCTAAACGTAATTTCCCAGAACTTTCACCAAACAAAGCATAGCTCATTCCATCAAAAATCGTTGTTTTCCCAGACCCTGTTTTTCCACTAATTAGAAAAAGTGAAGAATCTTCAAACTTCGTAAAATCAATGGTTTCATTAATATACGGTCCGAAGTTTTTCAATGTTAAAGATAATGGTTTCATCCTGTTACTTCCCTCTTTCTAATTGATTAAGTGTACTCAGTTCTTCTTGGACCCATTGTGCTTGTTGTTCTGTCAAGGCCTCTCCTGTCACATCGTTAAAAAAGTCATGCAGATGTTCTTCTGGTGAACGTTGTTCTATTTGTACCACTTTTTTCTGATTTCCGTTGCTTGTTTCTCGACCATTCAAACGTTCCAACCCAATAATTTTGGGGTAAATTTTTCGCAATTGATTCATCATGTTGGGAATGATCGCTCGGTCGGTTAATTGGACATGTAAATAATTTTCCCGATTCACTTCTTGATAAAAAGCGGGATCCGTTAACTGCTGAAACGAGCCCGTCAATTGTTGAATGTCTCGCAATGGTTTCAAAGTACGGAATTTAAAATGAACTTCAGCTTCTGTTTCAACAAGCCAAACACCCTTTTCTTGTGTCATTTCTGATAAAGAAAATTTTACAGGCGAGCCACTGTATCGAGCATTAGGTGCCTGCAACGCATTTTTTCCATGTAAGTGGCCCAACGCGACATAATCAAAAGGCTCTAACAAAGCCGTCGGTACAACATCCAAACCACCCACTGTTAATTTTGTTTCAGAATCAGTTTTTTCACTGCCAGCGACAAAAAAATGACTAACTAACACCTGTTTTTTGTTGGGAAGAAAAGATTCCTGCATTTTCGCGACAACTTTTTCCATCGCCGCCTGAATCGTTCGAATCGTTTCATCTTCAAAATATAAGCGAGCCGCAATCGGTTCAAAATAAGGCAACAAATAAAATTGGGTATTGTCGATTTCAATTGGTTGAAAGGCTTGTTCTAAACGCGTATTCAAATGAAATTGCGTTTGGTTAAACCAAGGGCCTCCTGTTTCTAAACGAGTGCTGCTATCATGGTTTCCCGAAATAGCTAACACGGGTAAATGCTCTTTGAGATTCATTTGAATCATCATTTCATTAAAAATCTCGACTGCTTCAACCGCTGGAACAGAGCGATCATACAAATCTCCAGCGATCACAACAGCATCCACTTGCTCTTCTTTCGCAATTGCTAAGATTTGTTTAAAGGCTTCCTTTTGTTCTGCCAATAAATCAAAACCATGTAATTTTTTGCCAATATGCCAATCTGCTGTATGTAAAAATTTCATTTTTTCACCGCCTAAAAAAGTCCTTCTTATTATTATAACAAATTTCTGGTATTTTTTAAGAAAATCGGACAGAAGAATTAGATTTTTAACAAACTTTTTTCTTAACACAAGAAAAAAGACAGGGAGCATCATCTTTTGATGAGACTACCTGCCAGTAACATTCCTATTTTGTAGCGGTTTGTTTTATTCTTTTTCTGTTGATTCATATTTAAAAGTTGGATCAATTTCTTTATCTAACTGATCAAATGCTTCTTGCATCCGACGTTCCACTTCAGCTAAACCGTCTTTATCCATTTTTTTAATATCGCTAATATCGATTGGCTCCCCAAAACGAACCGTTACTTTTTTACGTTTAAACAACTCTTTTAAAGTTAACGGACCTTGATAAACAGATGGCACGATAGGTACTCGCCCCATTTTAGCAATCAAGGCTACCCCACCTTTTAATTCTGAGGAATGACGCGTGCCACTAGGGAACATAATCAAACTTAAATCAGAATTTTTTAAAATTTTGACAGGTGTTTTAATCGCGCTGGGACCGGGCTTCTCACGATCCACCGGAAACGCATTCGCATGTTTTAAAATGAAACGTAAAACAGGATTTTTAAACAACTCTTTTTTTGCCATAAAGCTAAACTTCTTAGGACTGCCAGCAACAGCTAAATACAGCGGTTCCCACCATGTTCGATGCGGCGCAACTAAGACATAGTTTTGGTCTTTTGGTAATTTTTCTTTATTTTCATAATGTGCATTTCCATTAATCACAAATAAAATGACGCGAACCACGCCACGCATAAATGTAAAAAACATAATTTTCTTCCTTTCTTCTCTCCGCTTTCTAGTATGCCGAAAGCTCTACCTTTTGACAAGCTTTTTTTACGTCTATCAATCAGAGAAATAACATGTCCCTACTAATCTAGGGAACAGATTTTGTCATACGGGTTTAAAAGTAGTATAATACATGAACAATCAGATGAAAAGTTGGAGGTTCTTAATCTATGTTATTATCCGGCGAACGGATTGATCAATTATATGCGGATGATATTCAAATTATTCAAAGCAAAGAAGTCTTTTCTTTTTCCATTGATGCAGTCTTATTGGCTAATTTTCCGCAACTACCAAAAAAAGGCAAGATTGTCGATTTGTGTGCTGGCAATGGCGCGGTCGGCCTCTTCGTTAGTCGGAAAACAGCTGCAAAGATCGACCAAATCGAATTACAACCTCGTTTGGCAGATATGGGTCAACGAAGTATTCTATTAAATAAATTGGAAAAACAAGTAACGATGTATGAACGTGATTTAAAACAAGCGACAGAAGTCATCAAAAAAGATTCTGTGGATTTAGTACTATGTAATCCCCCATACTTTAAAGAACGACCAACTAGCCAAAAAAATCCAAACCCGCACTTAGCGATTGCCCGTCATGAAATTCACACGTCTCTTCAAGAAGTGGTCACTGTGTCGGCGGATTTATTAAAAACAAATGGTCGTCTCGCAATGGTTCATCGTCCTGATCGTTTCCTGGATATTTTACATGCCATGGAAAACGCCAATATTGCGCCGAAAAAAGCTCGGTTTGTTTATCCGAAGCCAGGCAAAGAAGCCAATGTTTTACTAATTGAAGGCATTAAACAAGGCAAAAAAGACGGTTTTCGTGTGTTACCACCTCTTTTTACATACAATGAAAAGAACGAATACGAAGCAGAAATGAAGGCTATGCTGTATGGAGAATAAGAAATCCCATTATTTTTATGTTTTACTTTGCCAAGATGGTTCCTTTTACGGTGGCTATACAACTGAGCCAGAACGTCGATTAACCGAACATAATAGCGGAACTGGTGCAAAATATACTCGATTAGCCAAACGACGGCCAGTCAAAATGATTCATACAGAGAAATTTGAAACACGTAGCGCGGCCACCAAAGCCGAAGCCGCCTTTAAAAAATTAACGCGCAAACAAAAAGAACAGTATTTAAAAACCTTCCATTAAATGACAATAAATCAGAAAGAAACAGCCATCATTTCATTGATGAAATGATGGCTGTTTCTTTCTCTTTTTAAACTAAGTTTTCGACAAAATGAATAACCATTTCGGCTGATTTTTTCCCAGCTTCATCGATGAATTCGTCAAAGCTTTGAGTTGCTTCGCCATCTGCTGTATCACTCATTGCCCGTACAACTAAGAATGGAATATTGAACTGTGAAGCCGCTTGGCCAATTGCTGCGCCTTCCATTTCACAAGCTAAGGCTTCAGGAAACTCTTTCTTAATTTTGGCGATTTTCTCAGCGCTATCCACAAAAGTATCTCCAGTAACAATCAATCCTTTACGAATAGCTAGCCCAGTTTTTTCAGCAGCTTTCGCAATTTCCATCCGCAAGTATTCACTTGTTTCAAAATACAAAGGCACACCACCAGGCAATTGTCCATAGGCATAACCAAAACCAGTGACATCAACATCAAAGTAAGCTAATTTGTCTGCAATGACTAAATCGCCGACTTTTAGTCCTTCACCGATACCACCAGCAGAACCTGTATTAATCACCATATTTACGCCATATTGATGAATCAATAAAGTCGTGGTCACAGCTGAGGCCACTTTACCAATTCCTGAACGAACCACAATCACCTCATGTCTTCCTAACGAACCAGAAACAAATAAAGCGCCTGCTCGTTCCCATGACATCGTGTCTGTCAATTTTTCTTTTAGAATTTTGACCTCTTGATCCATTGCTCCAATAATTCCAATTTTCATAGTGATTCCTCTTTTCTATAAATTCAAAACGATATACGCCACAACGGCTAATAAAATCGCTACAATAATAATTGCCTTGTTTAACCAAGTACTCCGTTCTCGACGTTTCGAGTATTCTCCTACTCGTGACTTGTTGATCGGTTTTTGTTTTTTCTTTTCTTTACGATAAAACGTCGAAATTTCTTTTTCTTTTCGCTTATACGCTTTTTCCGCCAGCTTCTGTTCTTCCTGCTGACGACGTTCTACTTCTTTTTCTTCTGCTTCTCTGCGTTTGCGAAGTTCTGTCCGAGTGACTAACGGACCTTTGCTCATTGCGTGTCCTCCTTAAACTGTCTCTGCAGTAAATACAATTCCCAGTATTGTATAGCAAAAAGTGTTTTTGCATCACAAATCGTGCCCTTTGCCACTTCTGCTTTGGCTTCAGCTATTGTTAGCTCGTAAATTTCCAAGATTTCATCTTCATCTTGAGGACGCGGATTTTCGACTTTCTGCAAATCCGTTGCCAAATAGAGAGCCAATTTTTCATTAGCAAATCCTGGTGACAGATACATTGAATTTATGTAGGTAAGTTGACCTGCACGATACCCAGTTTCTTCTTCCAATTCCCGCATAGCCGTCTTTTCCAGTTGATTTTCTTCTCCAGGATCAATTTTTCCCGCCGGAATTTCTAAAATTACTTGTTCCAAGGGTTTTCTAAATTGTTTAACTAAGACGATTTTTCCTTCTGCGGTTAACGGAATCATAGCTACTGCGCCTGAATGAAAAACCAATTCGCGTTTAGCAGTGCCGCCTGTCGGTAAAGCCACGTCATCCAAAAAAACATCAATAATCTTTCCTTTAAAAATTTCTCGACGTTGAAGTGTTTTTTCTTCGAAGTCCTCATAATTTAACATATCTTTCACCAACCTTTCTTGTTTATCATACCCTAAAATGATAAAAATCGCACCCCTTCTTCTCTAGTTAAACCCTTTTCAAAGAAAAAAATTTATTGCTTTAGAAAAAAATTACATTTTCGAAAAAAAATAGACATAAAAAATTCACAACTTCCTTGTATTATTTAAGCATACCAACAAACAACCCTAACAAAACACTTTTTCATTTTTAACTCCTTTCCCGTCCTACCCCCAATTAGGACGGGTCTTTTTTTGCGTTTTATACTTTTTTTCTTATGATTTCACTAAATCATAAAATACATCTTCCGCTGTATGTCTTTTCTCTCACAGAGTATGCTAAAATAACTATTGTAACGAGAGCTGACTCTTTCGAGGATTAGATAGATAGGAGGAACTATATAAATGAACAAATTAAATACAAAATTACTGATTGGCTATATTCTTTTAGGAGCCTTAATCATTGCTGTCGCTAGAGAATATGGCTTCTTCGCTTTTGTGATTCTGGTAGGCTTTTTAGTATTCGTTCTCTATCGAAAAAAGAAAAATGCCGCCGACAAGAGCGATCAAATGCCTTACTTAACAAAAGATAAAGAAGCCCATTATCGTGAGTTGGGGTTATCTCCACAAGAAATTGATTTTTTCAGAAGTACAATGAGCACAGCCAAAAAACAAATCATACAATTACAAGAAAACATGAATCGTTCAACTAAATTACGGGCGATTGACTTACGTAATGATACAACGAAGGTTTCTAAAGCTCTGTTTAAAGAGTTAGTGAAAGAACCTAAAAAGTTACACTTAGCCAATCACTTTCTCTATACACATTTACCAAATATCGTTGACTTAACAAGTAAGCATTTAGAAATCGAACAACATGAAGTAAAAAACAAACAAACGTATGAAAAATTAGAAGAAAGCGCACAAATCATTGACCAATTGTCAAAATTAGTTAAAAATGATTATGAGGAAATCGTTTCCGATGACTTAGACGATTTAGATGTCGAAATGTCGATCGCTAAAAGCAGCTTATCGCTAAAAGCCGCAACTGAGGAATCACCTCAAGTAAACGAAGACCAGCAATAATCATTAGGGAGGAAAAAAAATGACTGAGCAACAACCCAAAGAAACAACATCTGTAACCAATACATTGGACGATTTATTAAGTAATCCATTTTCATCAATGGATGAACTAACACCAACGCAACAAAATGAACTATCTGAGTTAAAAGAACAGCAAGCAGCGCCTCGTTTAATTGATAAATTACCACAAGAACGTCAAGCCCAAGCAAAAGAGTTAGCTTCAAAAATTGACGTTCAAGATTCACAAGCAGTAATTACCTATGGTTCAAATGCCCAAATCAAACTTGGCGAATTTTCGCAAGCGATGTTAAACCACGTTCAAGCACAAGACATTGGTCCTGTTGGTGATTCACTGACCGATCTAATGTTTCGTTTAAATGAAGCCAATCCCAATGAATTACGTGCTGGCGAAGGCAACTTTATTCAAAAAATGTTAGGTAAAGTCAAACAATCCGTTTACGAAATTACCGCCAAATATCAAAAAATTGGTGCGCAAATTGACAAAATTGCTGTCAAATTAACCCATGAAAAAGATGGTCTTTTAAAAGATAATGCCATGTTAGATCAATTGTATCAAAAAAATAAAGATTATTTTGATGCCTTAAACATCTATATTGCCGCTGGGGAATTAAAAGCAGAAGAACTACGGACGCAAATTATCCCTGAAGCCATGAAAAAAGCGGAAGAATCTGGGGATCAAATGGATGTCCAAATTGTTAATGATTATAACCAATTCCTAGACCGTTTAGAAAAAAGAACCCATGATTTACGCTTGGCTCGTCAAATTACGATTCAACAAGCCCCACAAATTCGTTTAATTCAAAATACTAACCAAGCTTTGGCTGAGAAAATTCAATCATCGGTGAATACGGCGATTCCGTTATGGAAAAACCAAGTAGTCATCGCCTTGACCTTACTCCGTCAAAAAGATGCTGTGACTGCTCAACGTCAAGTCTCTGATACCACCAATGACTTACTGAAGAAAAATTCAGAAATGCTAAAAATTTCTGCAATTGAAACAGCAAAAGAAAACGAACGTGGCCTAGTCGATATTGAAACATTACAAAAAACACAAAATGATTTAATTGAAACTATCCAAGAAACATTACGTATTCAACAAGAAGGAAAAGAAAAACGCCAAGCTGCCGAAATCGAACTTGGCCATATGGAAGAAGATTTGAAAAATAAATTATTAGAATTAACACAATAAACACTGTCTAGAACAAACTTCTTATAGTACAAGCCTGGGACAAAATCCAAAGTGATTTTTGTCCCAGGCTTGCTTTTCTTTTTACGCTTGAATATTGTATTTCAGCCACTTAATGATACAATAAAAGAAAACCATGTTTCTTTTTGAAAGGAGGAGCAATTGTGCCACAATTTGCTTCTAAAGCCGAAGAAAAAAATTATTATGAACGCCAAGCTAGCTTAGCAGAGTTTCTAACTTGGTATCATCAACAAGAATTACCTGAATATGAAAAACCCTCTTTAACCGTTGATATGGTTCTTCTTTGTTACAACAAGGAAGCTGATCAATTAAAAGTCTTACTGATTCAACGTAAAGGTCACCCCTTTAGAAACTCATGGGCGCTTCCTGGCGGTTTTGTTAATCGTAACGAATCTACTGAAGATAGTGTTTTAAGAGAAACAAAAGAGGAAACTGGTGTGGTGATTTCTCAAGAAAATATTGAACAATTACACAGCTTTAGTCGCCCAGATCGTGATCCTCGTGGCTGGGTCGTGACAGTCAGCTATTTAGCCTTTATTGGTGAAGAACCTTTAATTGCTGGCGACGATGCCAAAGAAGTCCACTGGTTCAATCTTGAACGGCATGGTCAACATATCACGTTATCTCATGAAGATGTGGAAATTACTTTAGACTTGAAAACAGCGGCCTCTCTTGGTAAAGATACATTAGCCTTCGACCATAGTGAAATTATAATTAAGGCGTTTAATCGTGTTGTTGATAAAATGGAACATGAACCGCAAGTGCTTCAAGTCTTAGGAAAAGATTTCACCATTACGGAAGCCCGTAAAGTTTTTGCGAAGTTCCTCGGCGTTGATTATCGCAGCATTGACCATTCAAATTTTAAAAAAGCCATGACACAATATTTTGAAGAGTTAGGTGAACGTCCCGTTGGCATTGGCCGTCCTTCAAAAATTTACCAATTGAAAACAACAACAGGGTTCTAAGAGGAGGGAATATTTTTTGACTGTTTACTTAAGAAAAGCAGAACCTTCTGATTTGCCTGACATCCTTGCTATCATTGAAGATGGACGCCGCACCTTACAAAAAAGTGGCATTCCCCAATGGCAAAACGGCGATGGCCCGAATCAAGAAATTTTAGCAAAAGATATCGACCAGCAAACTTGCTATATTTTAATGGTTGAGGATGCCTTGGCAGGCGTTGGTGTTTTATGTTCGGAGATTGATCCTGCTTATGAAGCGATTTTTAATGGTTCTTGGCAACCTCATTCTCAAGCTACGTATACGGCAATTCATCGTGTTGCTCTAAAAAGTTCCTTTCAAGGTCAAGGACTGGCCTTGGTGCTTTTGCGCTCACTGGTTACAGCCGCTCGTTTGCAAGGTGCTACTGATATTCGAATCGATACACATCCACAAAATCTCGCTATGCAGCACCTGATTAAAAAAGCTGGCTTTGTTTATCAAGGTGACGTGATTTTAGATGTTAACGATGGCGAACGTTATGCTTATCAGATGATATTGAAATAAAAAAGTTAGGGATAACTGACAGATTGACAGCTATCCCTAACTTTTTACATCTTATGAACACTATGAGCGCTTTGAATGCCCTCACAGGCTTCTTTACAAGCTTGATTAATTAATAAATAAGAGGATTCTTTTTGGCGGATTCCTAATTGATATTTCAATTCATCAGTCACTTGGCAAGATTCACTTAATGCCTCTAACCAGAAAAATACTCCTTCTTTATACGTATCTAATCCTTCTAGCAAGATTTTCGTTGCTTCTTTATCATAATACGGCTCTAAATTTTTACGAAACATCATTTCTTCTGTAAAAAAACGATTCACATTATTTCGGCAAAACATATAAGTGTCACGGCCTCTCCGATGTGCAACCTGATTACAACCGTATTCTTGAACTTCTTTAGAGATGGCTTTGAAAATTTCGTTGTATACTTCAATTCTTTGCATAATTGACAAAATGGTATCTGTATAACTAAACATAACTCCTTGCTCCCTTCCCCTTCTAAGTAACAAAAATTTGCTTGTTACTTTCATTATAAAGGGAATGTTGGGTTTATATCAAATGATACGCTGTTTCCTTGCTAAAATCCTTCGTTTTTTCCTTAGAAGAATAATAAGTAAGCGGATTATTTAATCTGTTATGTTCGGATTTTCTACACTTGGAAAATAAATTATTTTATAAAGCCATTTTCCGTTTTAACTGATGGCAACGGGCCGGTCTGTGTATTACCAGGAACACCAATATACGTATTGCCGTTGATGGAAGTCATTTCGTTTTCCTCAGCTGCTTCATCTTGAACGGTATAATCACTTTGATATAAAAATTCACCGTTCGTATGGAAGACATAGCCGTCTTGATCTCGTTCATCTGGCTTTTCTAAATTTAAAGACACACGTAATTGATGACGGACATTTTCAATACTATCTGGATATAGTTCAACCATACTGCGCCCTTCATTACTAAAAGTGCGCCAGTCAAAAGAAAGCTGTTGTTTATCATAATTGGTCCAAGTCAAACCTTCTTTGACTAAATGAGTCAATTCATTGGAATCCACATCAGTTTGAATGTTTCCATTTAACGAATCAATAATGTCCATTATTTTCATGATTGATTGACCAGATTTCAACTTGTCTTCAACTGCTTGAATAATTTCTTGTTGTCGGAATCCACGCATAATATCGTTATCGCTATGTCTTTCACGGGCATAAGATAAAGCTTTCGTACCATCTAAATGCTGTTTCCCTGCATCAAAATGAATGGATCCTGGCCCGTCTTTGGTGACACCATCAAACGCCTGCTTGACATTGACATCTATGCCGCCAACTGCATCAATTAACTTAATAAAAGATAAAAAGTTAAACACAACGTAATGATTGATTGGAATATTCAATAATTTCTCAACTGTGTTAACAGAAGCTGTTGGTCCATCGTAGGTATAGGCGGCTTCAATTCGCTGCATCCCTTGGTAATTTTTCGCATCAATTTGAACAAAACTATCCCGTGGCAAACTTAAATAGGTTATTTTCTTCGTCTTGTTATTCACGGTAATCACCATCATAGCATCAGTCCTAGTTGTGCCTAATTTCCGTTCAATTGTATTGTCTAGACCCATGACCAAAAACGATTGACTATCTTTATTTTGCGCTTCAGTATAATCATTTTTTATGGGGACATAGCCTTTATCAATCGTTTTCTTTAAATAGCTACCCGCTACAGCAAAGTATGCTGAGCCGACTGTGACAAAAAACAAAATGATGACTAAACTAATTAAGCTGATTTTTCGCTTCCTACTCATTGGCTGTACTTCCTCTCTCTTGAAAAGTCTCCACCATCATTACTACTCCTCTAAGCAGACAAGAGACAAGTCTATCTTACCAGTCCCCTTCAAAACTAAACATAGCAGAATTTATATAGGGGTATAACCTAGAGGAAACAAAAAAGAGGGGCTTGTTTGTTTAAAAGCCTCTCTTTTTTGTTATTTATTTTTGTGTTCTTTTTTGAACAATTCCACCATTTTTTGCTGTGGTTTTGGAAAAACATACTCTGAAAATTGTTGTGCTGCCACCCATCGCTGCGACTCTAGTGTGGCTAATTCGCCTGTATTTCGGCCATAAAAGACTAAGATATGCCATTTTAAATGACTGAAAATATGAACGACTTCGCCTAAGGCACGTTTTTGCCAGACAACTGTTTCATAGTCAGCAAAAACATTGACAGGTTCTTCAGCGACCAAAGGCTCTGTTACAGGCTCTAACTCTAAAGTTAATTGTTTTTCCGTTTCTGCTGGTTGCGCCATTTTTTGCAATTGTTGAAATTGTTTTTTGCTAATTTCTTCAATCGGAAACAGCCACATATTGGCTAACAAACCTGTTTCAGGTCGTTGTTCTAATAAAAATTCTTGCTTTTTATTTTCAATAATAGTGCCGACATAATACACATCTTTCGGCTTAACTTTTTTTGATTTGACTGGATAAGCGGTCATTTTATCTGCCTGATAGGCCGCACAATATTGCTGAAGCGGACAGCTTTCACACTTAGGGGAAGTTGGGGTGCAGACGGCTGAGCCCAGATCCATTAAGGCTTGATTAAAATCCCCTGGACGCTCACGATCGATGATTTTAAGCATCGCCGCTTCAAATACTTTACGACTACTCGCTTTCGCAATATCTGCATCAATTTCAAATAAACGGCTCACTACCCGCATGACGTTACCGTCAATTGCTGGTTCGGGTAAATTAAAGGCAATACTGCCAATCGCACCAGCTGTATAGGGGCCGATTCCTTTTAAACTCCGAATATCTTCGATTGTGTCAGGCATTTTCCCACCAAATTCTGAAACAATCTGTTGCGCTGCCACTTTTAAATTACGTGCTCGTGAATAGTAGCCTAACCCTTCCCAAGCTTTCAACAACTTATCATCTGGCGCTTCCGCTAAATCTTGAATCGTCGGAAACCATTCCATAAATCGATAAAAATAATCAATGACTGTATCTACGCGAGTTTGTTGTAGCATAATTTCAGAAATCCAAATACGATATGCATCTGTATTCGCTCGCCAAGGTAAATTGCGTTTTTCTCGTTCATACCAAGCTAAAAAATCTTCCTGGAATGAACTAACTTTTTCGGGACTCCACGCCTCCCAAGGCTCTTTATTCGTCATGTTCTACTTCCTTTTCGCTAATAAATTGCTGAATCAAATCATAGTCAAACCCTTTTTGGAATAAGCTTTGTTTGACTTTTTGGACTTTTTTAGAAAAATCAAATCGCTGATTGGCACGCCATAAACGTTCGCCTTCCTTGTCTAACGCTTGTTGTTCTTGTTCTTCGTCCTTTTCAAAAGCTAAAGATTCCAAAGCTAGATCAATGATTTCATTTGTAAAGCCCTTTTGCATCAGATGCAGACGCGTTTTCTGAAGTGCATCTTTAAAACTTTTAGTTCGATAGCGTTTCATGGCTTTTTCTGCAGTTGCTGTGGCAACATTAAGTTGTTCATCTAACGTATAAAAGGTCAAGCCATGCTGAATATCTTCTTCACTAATGCCTTTTTGCTTTAATTGTTGTGCCACATTTCGTGGTCCTTTATCACTGGTTCGCATAGCTGTCCGTACGTAACTTTCACTAAAAATTGCATCATCTAACAACCGTAGCTCTTCTAAACGTTGAACGATTTTTACTCGATCTTCAGGTTCAATTTCTTTCTCTTTTAAATAAGTAAAAATCTCTTTCTTTGAACGTAATTGATAGCTTAAATAATTCATCGCCATTTGTAACCCGACATCATAAGAACTGGCTTTTTTTATTTCTTCTATTAAAGTATCTGATAACTCTTGGCCTTTTAGCAGACGCTGCCGTACTAAAATATCTTCCGAGACACGCAGTTTTTCGCCTGAAGATAGCCAAAGTAGATAAAATTCACCTTTATCTTTACTAATTCGTGTGATTGTTGTCATCTTATTCTCCTGCCCCTCTAAATCAGAACATATATTCTACTATACCATAGAATCCTTGGAAGCCAAATAAATAAAAATGTGCTAAAATGGGAGGAAGTGAAAAATGTGAGATGACTAAAGGATGAAAGAATATGACCCAACAACTAGTAAAAAAAGGCCAACAAATTTCTTTAAAAATTAAACGATTAGGAATTAATGGCGAAGGTATCGGCTATTATAAAAAATTAATTATTTTCGTTCCTGGGGCGCTACCCAAAGAAGAAGTAACTGCCACGATCACAAATGTTACACCCAAATTTGCTGAAGGAACCCTTCAATCTGTCAAAAAAGCTGCTAAAGATCGCGTGGTCCCTCCTTGTCCTGTCTATGAAACATGTGGCGGCTGCCAACTACAACATTTAGCCTACAAAGCACAATTAGACTTTAAAAAAGATTTATTAAAGCAGGCGCTTAACAAATTTAAACCAGCCAATTATCAAAACTATGAACTACGAAAAACAATTGGGATGGAGAATCCTTGGAATTATCGAAATAAAGCCCAATTCCAATTACGCCAAATCGATGGCCAAGTAGAAGCTGGTCTCTATCAAGCTGATTCACATCAATTAGTACCGATTGATAACTGTTTGGTCCAACAGCCTGCGACAACCAAGGTGATGAATACATTAGTTGATTTATTGAATAACTTTCAATTACCAATTTATGATGAACGTAAAAATAGTGGTATCTTTCGAACATTAATGGTTCGAGTGGGCATCCAAACTGGCGAAGTCCAAGTAGTGTTCATTACACAATCGCAGAAATTTCCACAAAAAAAAAAAATGGTTCGCGCAATTAATGAACAATTACCAGAAGTTGTTTCTATTATGCAAAATGTCCAAAATAAAAAAACCTCTCTAGTAATGGGTGATGATACCCTTCACTTATGGGGCAAAGAAAGCATTGAAGAACACATTAACGACGTTGTCTTTGATTTATCGCCGCGAGCATTTTTCCAATTGAATCCAGAACAAACGGAAGTTTTATATAATGAAGGAATCAAGGCCTTAGATTTACAACCAAATGAAACTGTTGTTGATGCTTATTGTGGCGTCGGGACCATTGGCTTAAGTTTAGCGAAACAAGCGCATCAAGTTCGTGGTATGGATACCATTCCCGCCGCAATTGACGATGCTAGATTCAATGCAAAACGACTTGGTGTTACGAACACACATTATGCTGTTGGAACAGCTGAAGACTTATTACCTAAATGGTTCAAAGAAGGCTTTAAACCTGATGCCATTGTAGTTGATCCCCCACGGACTGGTTTGGATCGTAAATTATTAACGGCCCTTTTGAAACAACCACCTAAGAAAATGGTGTATATTTCTTGTAATGTATCCACGTTAGCACGTGATTTAGTTCAATTAGCCAAAGTATATCAAGTAGACTATTTACAATCTGTTGATATGTTTCCACAAACCGCTCGTTGTGAAGTTGTCGTAAAATTAACGAGAAAATAAAAAAAAGGCACCAAGTCTCACGAAATTCGTGAGACTTGGTGCCTTTAACTAATTAAACAATTATTTACTTAATTAGCTATTTTTTCGTCCGAAGAAGAATGAAACCACAGCAACTAAAATTACTGCCCCAATAATTGATGGCACAATTGCCATACCTGCTACGTGAGGACCCCAGCTACCTAAGATTTTTTCTCCGATAAATGAACCAACTAAACCGGCAACGATATTCGCAATCCAACCCATTGATTGACCTTTGCTTGTAAGCGCGCCAGCGATAGCACCGATAACAGCACCAACGATTAAAACCCATAAAGTATGCATAAAATAATTCCTCCTAAATGCTTTATCTAGCGAATAATTCGCTATGTTACTATTATGGACTACTTTTATTAGATAACAAAATAGTTTGCTCGTTTCCATGAAAAAAAAGCAATAATTTCTGATAATTTCATTAAAAAAGCTCAGAACAGGAGACCGAAGTGCACTGTTCTGAGCTTTTATTTAAGAAATCGTTGGTCGTTTTACTCGTTCATGTGCGACATCCGCTGCTTGAATCTCTTTATTATTAAAAGGTGTTAAGCGGAATGCCAATTGGAATTCTTCAAACGTAGTCCGGTATTTTTCTAATTGCCACTGGCCACAAGAGTAGCTACCTAGGGCGTTTTGTTTGTAATCGATATTTAAAACAACATACTCACTTTCTTGTAATTCATTGGTATGCTTAGCAACATCTAGCGCTTGTTCTTCAAAATAAGAAACACTAAAATTATATGAATCAGCCGCTGTTGCTACTACTCCTTGGCCGCGATCATCCGTGAATGCGGACCATTTAGTCGCCATGTGGTTACCATTGGCTTGTGGAACAACATAATTAGTGAACATCTCCGCCACTGTAGCATCATAAACGCCAAGTAAACCAGCTTCTTGTGAATCTACATAGTTTTCTCTCGGCCCTTTACCGAAATATTTTACTTCTGATAGAGACTTGTCTAAATGGAGAGTCACACCCAAACGTGGTAACATATCTGGCGCATTTTCAATTTTACCAGCAGGACTACCTTTTAAGTCGAAGAAAATTTCGCCATTTGGTGCAATTAAATACTGATAGGTACATTGATAATGCCAAGCACTGTTAGTCGTTCCGTTAATTGTTTTTACGATGACTTGGATAAAATCATCAACTTTTTTCCACTCAAAAGAACGGACAATTTCATGCTCTAAATGTAAGAAATATTTTTTCTTCATTTCATCAATAATTTCCATATCATTACTGATTGGTGCCCGCCAAAATGTAAATCTCGGCCCTTTATGCAATAATTTTTTACCATCTCGTGTCACATTCGTTAAGGCGCCCTTCACTTTATCAAAATTAATTGAAAAGTTTGGTCCTTCAATGTATAAATGAGGGCCAATCTCCTTTGCCATCAGCGAGCCAACTGGTGTGATCTCAATCCCTGGTGTTGCAATTGGCAATTCAAACTGTGCGGTAGCTAATTCATGACCAGCAGATGCATAGGCGGTCGTTTCTTTCAATTGATATGAAAGAGTTAAATAATAGGCGGCTCCTGCCTTTTTAGGAAAATCTAAATGATAAGGTAAGTGCAGTCTTCCTTCTTCTCTAGCAGCAATTGCTGGCACTGCTACTGTCCCTGATTGAATCACTGTTTGATCTTCAGTAATTGTATAAACCAGCTTAAAGATAGCCAAGTTTTCAAAGTCAAACCGACTCAATAATGAGAATTCACCCGACAGAACGTCAATAGCACTAGTTGTAATGGGTTCAATGACTTTTTTGTATTCATACAAGCTAGGAGATGGCGTACGGTCAGGCATCAACATCCCATCAATACAAAAATCTTTGTTACTTGGATCATCGCCGAAATCGCCGCCATAACGATAATAAACTTCACCGTTATCTGTTACCGATTCAATGCCATGGTCAAACCATTCCCAAATAAAGCCACCTTGTAATTTATCATGAGCATAAAATAGCTCTTGGTATTCTTTTAAATTCCCAGGGCCATTTCCCATCGCATGACAATATTCACATAAAATATGCGGTTTTTTTGAATTTTCAATAATCGTATTCATCAGTAATTCTCTAGTTGGGTGTTCCAACCACGTATACATTGTAGAATAGACATCCGCGACCTCTGCCTCAAAATCACCTTCATAATGAATTAAACGTGTTGGATCCATTTCTTTGGCAATACGGGCCATTTCAATAAAGTTATGACCAAACGCAGATTCATTTCCTAACGACCAAAAGAGAATTGATGGATGGTTTTTATCCCGTTGAACCATCCGTACCATCCGAGAAACATAAGCCGTTTCCCATTCTGGATCGTTGCTAATCCAATCATATTCTCCGGTTAATTCAAAGCCGTGACATTCCAAATCAGTTTCATCAATCACATACATTCCATATTCATCGCATAAATCATAGAAATAAGCAGATGCTGGATAATGACTGGTTCGAATGGCATTAATATTAAATTGTTTCATTAAACGAATATCTTTTTCAATTTCTTCACGACTAACCACTCGACCATTTTTCGGATTATAATCATGACGATTCATTCCTTTTAGTTTAATGGCCACACCGTTGACTAAGAAAGTCTCACCAGATACATGAATATTTCTGAAACCAACTTTTTGCGGAATAACTTCGACGACTTCCCCTTCAGAAAAAACAGTGATAAATAGCTGATACAAGTATGGTTTCTCCGCTGACCAAGCAGTGACAGACGGCAAACTTGCTGAAAATTCAACCGTACCTTGATTTCCTGCGACAGTCTCTTTAAGAACCGTTTTTCCCTGCTGATCCATCAACTCCAATTGAACTTGTTGTCCTTTGTCTTGCCAAAATTTACCCGTAATTGCCAAGTGGCCATTTTGATACGAATCATCTAAATCGGAAATAATAAAGAAATCTTCCAGCCCATTTTCTGGTACACCGAGTAATTCAACATCACGAAAAATACCACTTAACCACCACATATCTTGATCCTCTAAATACGTACCATCTGACCATTGATAGACTCGCACCGTTAAATCATTTGTTTCACCAATTTTAGCGTAATGCGTAATGTCAAATTCTGCTTCATTTCGTGCACCTTTACTGTAGCCAACTTCATGGCCGTTCACCCAAACATGATAAGCTGAATCTACGCCACAAAAACGTAAAATGATTTTTTTATCGTGAAATGTTTCATCTATAGCAAATGTCCGTTTGTAAATACCTGTTGGGTTTTCCGTTGGTACATACGGCGGATTAATGGGAAAATTGTACCATAAATCAGAGTAATGCATTTTGCCATATCCTTGGACTTGCCAATTTCCAGGAACAGTGATTTGATCCATTTGGCTTGTATCAAAGTCCGTCGCAAAAAAGTTTTCTGGGCTGTATTCTGGCGCTTCTAAAAAGAAAAAATGCCAGCGTCCGTTTAAATTTTTGTATGCTTGTGTATATTTATTTTCATTTAATAACGCTGTTTCTTTCGAGGGAAAGCTCGAAAAGTGTGCTCGTCCAGGCAACCGATTAATACTATCTACTTTATAATTTTCCCAAGTCTTCATAATCCATTTCTCCTTTACCAACTTCATTTTTTTCTTTTGTTTCATACCGTTTCCAACAAATCCAAGCAAAGCCCATAAAGACAATTAACCCAATGATGTTATACGCCAACATTCCCAGTGGACTAGCGGTTCCTTTCGGTAATGTGCCATTGATTTCTTCCATGATTAATTTTG
Organism: Enterococcus sp. DIV1537a; assembly: GCF_051712085.1. Taxonomy (NCBI): domain Bacteria; kingdom Bacillati; phylum Bacillota; class Bacilli; order Lactobacillales; family Enterococcaceae; genus Enterococcus; species Enterococcus sp. DIV1537a. The sequence continues at coordinate 2,281,613 of NZ_JBIOOE010000001.1, forward strand.
GATCCGGCACAGTTGACATAAAGAATACAAAGATAAAAATGGCTAATAAGAAAATCCCCGCAATTAAGCCAAAGGTTCGATTACCAAAGCGGAAACTTCTCGGCATTGTTTCTTTTTTCCAACGAAGCCCAATATAGGCGATTAACAAGAACAAGACAGGCACTAATGACGTAGAAGCTGTCATATTAATTAACGTTTCTAAAAAGCTATCTATATTTCCAATTCCTAGTGCTGGAATGGCAACTAAAATCGTCACAATAATTCCTTGAACTAACAAAGCATTGGTTGGATTTCCCTCTTCGTTGGTTTTCACTAGCCACTTACCGAAGACCCCATCAGGAATTTCTGAGAAAAATACTTTAACTGGTGCTGCTGTCCACAGAGCCAAAGAACCAAGACTTCCGACAAATAAGATAATTCCTACTAAGCGCACCATCATTGCTGCGGGAATATGGAAATACGTACCTAAAATTTTAAAGATATCAAAAATACCATTTGAAAAATTTCCTTTTAAGACGTCCGTTGGCACTACCAAACCTACAGCAACGGCACCAAGAATATACATGATACCGACCGCAATCGTTGCACCAATCATCGTGCGGACAAACGTTTTATTGCCGCCTTTAACATCCTTAATATATACACCGATACTTTCACCACCGCCAACAGCTTGTAAAATCCACGCCATCGTCATGAAAAAAGTCCAATTAAAAGTTGGCATAATTGACGTCGTGGTAAATTCTTGTGCTGGCTCATTGCCAAAACCAAACACGACGACAAAGGCTAAAACCACAAAAGCCACGCCCATAAATAAACGAGCACCACCCGCTAAGCTAGTCACTTTCGAAATCCACGAAACCCCTTTAATACAAACCCATGTCATTAACCAAAATAACAGAATAGAAATCACTGCAATTATTTTAGTACTATGGTTTCCTTGAAAAACGTTTTGACCTAAAAAAGCGTATGAACCATAAATCAATGTATTCGGTAGTAATGAACAGAAGAAAAACAAGTTGACAAAGAAATATGACCAAGCGCCTAAAAATGCCCATTTAGGTCCTAACACAGATTCCAACCAACTGTGAACACCTGATTCATTTTCAGAATTAGCAGAAGCAAATTCTGCAATCATTAGAATAAATGGTAAAAAGTAAAAAATAGAGCCGAATAAATAGCCTGGAATAGTTGCTAGGCCAATCTGAATACTGTTGTTAACAATGCTGGGAAAGGCAAAAACCGCTGAAAAAGTCATGAGCATCAATGCGACAGAACCTAATCGTTCCCGTGAATGTGTTGCCATTTTACTACATCCTCTCTTTATCAAATTAATTAGTACTCACACATTGTAAAACGCTTACAGTTTTTTAAAAATAAAAAATGTTGCCTATTTCTTGTAAAGATGTTGACTTTTAGAAAGCCTTTACATACTCTTATAAAGAGGTGATAGCATGCAAAATGTTTTTACAAATAATGTCAGCATCCTGATTAATGATCAACCTATTAGCCAAGAATTTCATCTTTATGAAGCTGGCTATGAAAAATGCCGCCCGACAAAACCAACTGAGTTTGCCCCCATTAATTATTGGGTTTTGCATTATTGTAGCGATGGTGAAGGTTATTTTTCAACACCCTTTATGGAAAAACAACACATTACCGCTGGCGATTTGTTTATGATTCCAGCTAATTGTCGCAATATTTATTATCCTAATCGGCAAAATCCTTGGACCTATCATTGGGTCGGTTTTGTTGGAGATCTTTCGTCTCAGTATTTAGAAAAAATAGGCCTGACTACCGAAAATTGTATTTTAAAAGGAACTGTTGATAAGAAATTAGAAAGTTTATTTAAAAATATTTACCAAGAAGCGAAGAAACATAATCATTTTGGCAGTTTAAGTGAAAGCTTTCAATTGTTGAATTATCTAGAGCATCATTCCGTTACACAGCACGAAAATCAAAGCCAACAATTATTTAACCAAATTAAAATGGCTATTCACGAAAATTTTTCAAACAATCTTTCAATTAGTCAATTAGCTTCTGAGTATAACATTGATCGTAGCTATTTATTTAAGCTGTTTCAGCGTTATGAACAAACAAATCCTAGTATTTATGTACAAAACTTAAAATTGCAAAAAGCCTGTTCTCTGTTAAGAAAAAGCTCCCTAACCATCACGGAAATCAGTTTTGAAGCAGGTTTTTCTTCACCTTCTTATTTTTCAAAATTTTTCTTCCAGAAAAAAGAGATGACACCTCGACAATATCGTCAACAGTTTTTGACTTAAAATAAATTGTTGCTTATCTGTAGTTAAAGAAAAAAACGATTTATTTAATAATTTTCAAATTTAGGTAGTTCTTATAATTTATCTATTTTATAATTAATTAGGGTTTTATTATAGGTGGGAGTGTGATATATAGACTAATCAAAATCAATAAATAATTTACAAGTTTTAGCAAATAAACAATATTGGAGAGAAAAATGAAACATTTTATTAAAGAAAACAAAGGTTTAGCCATCTACAGCTTTTTAATTGTCTTTGCTACTTATGGTATTAAACTATTTAACAATACTTACGCTATTGATACTATGCACTTAATGACTAACTACAGAGGCTACTTAAAACATTGGGTTTCGATTGGTAGACCAGGATTAGTAGCTTTAAAGCTTTTAACATACAACTATGTAAATGTTTATTTTTTAAATTTGTTAGCTATTATTTTCTTTGCTATCGCCACTATCTTGTTGTGCTATTATGTTGATCTTTCAACTAAGCAGATTTATAACAAAAAGTATTTATATATTATCCCAAGTATTTTTCCAACCAGTCAATTATTTAGCGAACAATTTTACTTCGTCCTACAAAATTTTGAATTTTCATTAGGTATCTGTTTGGTTATACTTTCTCTCATTGCTATTTACCATATTCCCAATAAAATTTTTAAATTATTCGGCTTTTTGTTGCTGACATTTACACTTACTATGTACCAATCATTCTTTGTATTTGCGTGTACCTTAATTTTATTCAAGATTTTAATGACATTGTATTTTGCTCAGTTGAATGACCTTAAAATTTCTTTTAAAGACTATGCCTTCAAAATTGGTCATTTTATTCTACTAGCTATTTCATCTCTCGTTCTATCTCAACTAATGACGGTGTTAGCGAAAAAAGTTTTAAACGTTGAAAGCTCCTATCTAGATAATATGATTCTTTGGGGTAAACGCCCCTTGATAGATTCTATCAACGATATTAAAGATTACGCCAAAGAACTATTCTTCCCTCCAGTCGGAGACACTTTTTTTACACCGCTGTTTTTGATATGTATTCTTTTACTGGTCATTGTATTAATTAATATGTCCTATCTGAAACGCAAAAATGTTTTCTTCATCTTTATTACCTTGTTAGGTATTCTAATCACTCCACTCATGTTTACAATTTTAGGTGGAAAACGTCCAGCAATTAGAGGTGAAGTACCTAACTTCCCTGCTGTTTTAGCGTTATTACTCATCTTTATTATGATTTACTGGGGATACAACTTTGTGCTTAAACATTTATTAATTGGTATAGTAATTCTCTTTACTTTTATTCAAGTTCGGGAAACAACCAACCTAGAATATTCTGAGTATCTAACAGCGGAAGAAGATTTACGTACTGCGGAAATGATTACAAATAATATTTATTCAATGGAAATTGAGAATCCAGAATCCTATAAACTTTTAATGTATGGAAATCGTTCTCCTCAGAATGTTTCAAATATAAAAGGTGAAACAAACGGTGTCTCATTATTTGAATTCATGCCTAACTCGGTGCATACTAGTTTAAATACTTTGCTCTATATGAAAACATTTGGATTAAATTTTAATGATCCTACCCCAGAAGATTTTGAAAAACACAAAGCTTTACAAGCGGAAATGAATGTCTGGCCTAGCAAAGATTCTATCCGAGTGGTAGATGATTGTATTGTTGTTAATTTGTCAAAGTAGACAATTAAATTTTATAGATATTTTACTAGCGGTAGTTGTTTTAGCAAAAGACAACTACCGTTTGCTATAAAAAAAGAACCCTTGCCACACAAGGGTTCTCGAACATTCAAAAGTTGAATGAATTATTTTACTGTTACTGAAGCGCCAACTTCTTCTAAAGCAGCTTTTAAAGCTTCTGCTTCTTCTTTAGAAACAGCTTCTTTAACTGGTGCAGGAGCGCCATCAACTACAGCTTTAGCTTCTTTCAAGCCTAAGCCAGTTGCTTCACGAACTGCTTTGATAACTTTAACTTTTTGATCGCCAGCTGCTGTTAATTCAACAGTGAATTCAGTTTGTTCTTCTGCTGCTCCACCTGCTGCTGGTCCAGCTACTGCTACAGGAGCTGCTGCTGATACGTCAAATTTTTCTTCGATAGCTTTAACTAATTCGCTTAGTTCTAAGATAGTTGCTGTTTCTAACTCAGCAACGATGTTTTCAATGTTTAATGCCATTTTGAATTTCCTCCATTTAAATTAAAATTGTTTGTTTTTTATTGGTTTGAATTAGACTGCAATTAAGCAACTTCTTCGTTTTTCTCTGCCACTGCTTTGACAGCGTAAGCCACGTTGCGGACTGGCGCTTGTAATACAGATAATAGCATAGATAGTAAACCTTCGCGGTTTGGTAGTTTTGCCAACGCAGTAATTTGTTCCACTGAAGAAACTTTTCCTTCGATGACGCCACCTTTGATTTCTAATGCTTTTGCATCTTTAGCAAATTCGTCGATGATTTTAGCTGGTGCTACTACATCGTCGTTGCTGAATGCGACAGCAGTTGGGCCTGTAAAGACTTCGTCTAAGCCGTCTAAACCAACTTTTTTAGCTGCACGAGAAAGGATTGAGTTTTTGATGACTTTCATTTCTACGCCTGCATCACGTAATTGTTTACGTAAGTTAGTGACTTCTTCAACTGTTAAACCACGGTAGTCCACGATTACAACTGATGCTGCTGATTCAAATTTCTCAGCGGCTGCTTGAACTAGGGTTTCTTTTTTAGCGATTGCTGCTTCACTCATTTATTTCACCTCCTGATTTTGATGGTGGAGTTGGACTTGGTTTACGATATGTAAAGTAGAAGAATCAAATGAAACTTCGCTCACTTCGTTCGCCAAGTATTGTTTTACATCGGTTTTTTTCAAAAAGTCGTGTAAAACAACAAAACTCCATGCCACCGTAGACATAGAGGGACCGAATTGTATATAACTCAACAATTGTCCTCGGTAGGAAATTAAGACTTGTGTCACCTACTGTCTTCGGTACAGTTAATTATTAACCTCACTCACTTTACCATAGGGTAAGTGAGTGAGTCAAGAATTTTTTAATTATTTTCTTTCAAATTAGAAAGAAGCTTGGTCAACGTGGATTCCAGGTCCAAATGTTGTTGTTACTGAAATGTTTTTGATGTATTGACCTTTAGCAGTTGATGGTTTAGCTTTCAATAATACGTCGTTAATTGTGTTGAAGTTTTCAACCAATTTTTCGTTATCAAATGAAACTTTACCGATTGGTACGTGGATGTTACCAGCTTTGTCAACGCGGTAAGTTACTTTACCAGCTTTAACTTCTTCAACAGCTTTTGTAACGTCCATTGTTACAGTACCAGTTTTAGGGTTTGGCATTAAACCTTTTGGTCCTAAGACACGGCCTAATTTACCAACTGTAGCCATCATGTCAGGAGTCGCAACAACTACGTCAAAGTCGAACCATCCACCTTGGATTTTTGCAACCATGTCGTCGTCGCCTACGAAATCTGCACCAGCAGCTTCAGCTTCTTTAGCTTTTTCGCCTTTAGCGAATACTAAAACAGTTTGTGTTTTACCAGTTCCGTTTGGAAGCACAACTGCTCCACGGATTTGTTGATCTGCTTTTTTAGGGTCAACGTTCAATTTGTAAGCAACTTCAACTGTTGCGTCAAATTTCGCGATGTTTGTATCTTTTGCTAAAGCTACTGCTTCTTCAACTGAGTAAGCTTTTGTAGCATCAACTTTTTTCAATGCTTCTTGCATTTTTTTGCTCTTTTTAGCCATTTTGTTTCCTCCTTGATTGTGGTTATAACGGTTGTACCTCCCACGTCTTTCATATCTTTAAATATGAAACGAACTGAGAAGCTACTTCTTTGAGTAAGTGTGGAATAAAAATTATTCTACGATGATACCCATGCTTCGTGCAGTTCCTGCAACCATGCGCATTGCTGCTTCAACGTCAGCGGCGTTTAGGTCTGCCATTTTAAGTTCAGCGATTTCTTTCACTTGATCGCTTGAAACTGTTGCAACTTTAGTTTTGTTTGGTTCACCTGAACCTTTTTCGATTTTTGCAGCTTTTTTCAATAAGACTGCAGCAGGTGGTGTTTTAGTAATGAATGTAAATGAACGATCTTCATATACAGAGATTACTACTGGAATAATCAAGCCTGCTTGGTCAGCTGTACGAGCATTGAATTCTTTAGTGAATCCCATGATGTTGATACCTGCTTGACCTAACGCTGGACCTACTGGTGGAGCTGGTGTTGCTTTCCCCGCAGGAATTTGTAATTTAACGATTTTTTCTACTTTTTTAGCCACGAAAATACCTCCTTAAGTTCTCGTGCGTGGTTAATGGGGTTGAGATTTCCCCTCCCACTCAACGTACATTTAAAACATACCCTATTACTATACAGGATTCCCTTTACTTTTTCAAGATGTTTTTATGATTTCAAGACAATTTTTTTATCTGTTATTTTCTTCATAAAATGTGCATCATGCTCAATCACTAGCATTGCAGGCTTCACAGATAAGATTAGCGCTTCTAATTGTTGATGATTAAATACATCCAAGTAATTAAGGGGTTCATCCCAAATATAAAGTTCAGCTGATTGAGACAATGATTTGGCTACTTCGACTTTTTTCCGTTGCCCCATACTCATTTGTTCAATTCGATTAGTGAAAACGGCGCGCTCCATCCCAAGTTTTCGTAAGTTATTTAAAAATTGAGTGTAATCTAACTGATTTTTCTCTGCAAATTCGGATAAAGTTCCTTGATTGTCTTCATAATCTTGGCGCACATAAGAAATGGTTAATTGGTGAGCCAAAGTGGCTTCGCCTTCTGAATCTCCAGAAAAATCCCCCAACAAATACTGAATCAAGCTCGATTTTCCTGAGCCATTTTTTCCTGTTATTCCAACAATTTCTCCCGCGTTTATTGAAAAAGAAATTGGCGCAAATAGCCAATTTTTCTCGTAGCCTAGACGAAGCTCTTCCACCGTCAATAATGTTTTGTGATGCGTTGGCTGATAATCCATTGACAAAGGATCAATATACTCAAGATCTTTTAATAGTTTTTCTTTTTCTGCTAATTGTGTTTCGGCACGTTGTTGAATGTGTTTTGAGCGCTTCATTACGCGCGCTGCCCGGGCACCAATGGCTCCTGTATCAAAAATCGCCCCGCTTCCTTTTTCCTTAGCGCTGCCGTACTTATCACCTTCACGGTTCATCGACCATTCCGCTTTTTTACGAGCGGTTTCTTTCAAGCGATTGACTTCTTTTTTGATTTTTTCATTTTCTGCTAGTTCAAAAGCATCTCTTAATTTTTTTTGCTCTTCATAAATAGAAAAAGTCCCTTGATACAGCGTCAATTGACTTTTTTCAATCGCCAAAATATGATCAACCACTTCATCAACAAATGCCCGATCGTGGCTGACTAAAATAAACCCGTGTTTCTTTTTCTTCAAATATTCAGCCACTTGTTGTCTGCCAGCTAGATCTAAGTGATTTGTTGGCTCGTCAATTAAAGGAAAGGCATTTTCTTCAATAAAAAGAAGACCTAATAAAACTTTCGTCTTTTCGCCGCCTGATAAAGAAGAAAAGGGCCGCCATAAAACTTCAGGATCAACGTTTAAAAGCGTTAATTCTCGTTCTAATTCCCACTGTTCAAAAGAAGTCACCCCTTGTAAGACATAATAAGTGAGCTGTTGTTCTTCTGCAACTGTTTGTGGAAAATAGACGAAATCGACTTGATGAAGAATCTCTCCTTGGTAATCCAACTGCTTTTGTAACAATCTTAATAAGGTTGTTTTCCCACGGCCATTGCGGCCAATCAATCCTAATTTCCAATTGGTATCCATCGTGATATTTGCCTGATCAAAAAGCAATACTTCTTGATTATCATAGGCAAAAGATAGTTGTTTTAGTTCAATTTTCGACATAAATATACCTCCATAAAGCAAAATTGATGCAGCTTTACGGAAATCAGCGGCATCAATCCAAGGTATACAAAAAGACCCGTGGCTGAATTCTTTAAGCTAATTTCCGAAAATCCGCACACTCCACCCGTTATATTCAGGCAAAGTTATACAGTTTCTCTAAAAAATTAACTTAAATTTTCAACGCACGAATCCCTCTTTTCGTCTTTTATTATCTAGAATTTAGCATCTCTTCACTGATTTGTCAACGAAGGCCCCTTGCTTTCATTCTGATAAAAATTTAAATTATTCGCTAAAACACAAGCGATTGCCTAGTTCCCCGCCATTTTTTGTGTTAGACTTCCAATGAAAACATATTCTAATGAAGAAGGTGCTGAAATGGAAGAGTTACGCTTTAATAGTGTTTTTGATATTATCGGACCCGTTATGATTGGTCCAAGCAGTTCTCATACAGCTGGAGCGGCAAGAATTGGAAAAGTGGTTCGCAGTATTTTTGGACAGCAACCTGATAGCGTTGACATTTATTTATATGAGTCTTTTGCCAAAACTTATCGTGATCACGGAACAGATATCGCCTTAGTTGGCGGCCTTTTAGGTATGGAACCAGATGATGAGCAATTAGCCAATTCTTTGGAAATTGCTTATGAACAAGGAATGGAAGTTTGTTTTATTCCTAAAAGTGAAAAAGCAGACCACCCTAATTCCGTTAAAATTGTGGTTTCTTCTGGCGACCGAAAACTATCTGTGACAGGAATTTCAATTGGTGGTGGAAACATTCAAATTTCTGAATTAAATGGCTTCAAATTGTCTTTAAGTATGGGCACGCCAACATTTATCGTTGTTCATCAAGATGTTCCTGGCATGATTGCTAAGGTGACCAACATCCTTTCAGCTAGCGATATCAATATTAGTACAATGACCGTTACCCGAGAATCTAAAGGGGAAAAAGCGATTATGATTATTGAAGTTGATCAAGCCGAAGTCGGTGACATTGTCATGCAATTAGCTGAAATCCCTCATATATATAGCGTTAACTATTTTGACTAAATGAACGTAAAGGAGTAATACGATGTTTTATTCAATTGAAGATTTGGTAGCTCAAGCGAAAGATTACCCTTCTGTGAGCGAATTAATGATTGCAACAGAAATGGCTCATGGCGGGTATTCTCGTGAACGAATTATTGAAACAATGGAAAAAAATCTAGCCGTTATGAAACAATCTGTCGCTGAAGGAATCGCTGGTGTTACCTCAGTAACAGGGCTAACTGGTGGCGATGCAACCCGCTTAAATGATTACATACATTCAGGCAACTTTTTAAGCGGTGAGACCATTTTACAAGCCGTGCGAAATGCGATTGCTGTTAATGAGGTTAATGCAAAAATGGGCTTGATTTGTGCTACACCAACCGCAGGCAGTGCCGGAGTAGTTTCTGGCGTCTTGTTGGCAGTTATTGATCGCTTAAAGTTAACGCATCAGCAACAATTGGATTTTCTATTTACAGCTGGGGCTTTTGGCTTAGTGATTGCCAATAATGCCTCAATCAGTGGTGCCGAAGGTGGTTGTCAAGCTGAAGTCGGTTCTGCTAGTGCAATGGCCAGTGCCGCTTTAGTTGCGGCTTCTGGCGGTACGCCTGATCAATCTGCTCAAGCTGTGGCCATTACGATAAAAAATATGATGGGCCTCATTTGTGATCCTGTTGCGGGACTTGTTGAAGTCCCTTGCGTGAAGCGAAATGCATTAGGTTCTTCTCAAGCCTTCATCTCAGCTGACATGGCTTTAGCGGGGATTCGAAGTGTCATTCCACCAGATGAAGTCATCCACGCAATGTACCAAGTGGGTCGCCAAATGCCACAAATTTTCAAAGAAACCGCTGAAGGCGGTCTTGCGGTGACACCAACTGCACAACGTTTAAGCAAAGAAATTCTAGAGAAACAAAAATAGAAATAACTATAGCAAGAAGCTTACAGAAAAAAACGTCCATTCATTTTTTCCGTAAGCTTCTTCTTTAATAACTTGTTCCGCCTAAACCAACCACAGCGACAATTCCATTCATGACATCTTTCATCGTTTCACCTACAAATGAAACAGTTCTACCATCAATGCGTTTAATCATTGGTAACATTTCAATACGATCTGCTTGTGCTGTCGTCACACATTGCAATTTTACAGTTGCAGGTGTTTGCAAGGCATATCGGGGTAATTCAGACAACGCAAAGGAAGTTAACACCTGACTTGTAGTCGCTACGATAGCTTCCCGAACTTGTTGCATGGGTCTATTTTTGATTGCATAACGTCCCAGAGAGTCTTTGGTGGAAACAAAGGGAACTTCGGGCATCATTTTTTCTTGAAAAAGTTGTTCCTCTAAGCCTGATTCACCGATAATTAAACCAACAGGGACACCTAATTCGCTAGCGTAAGCTGCATTAATTGTCGTTTCATTCATCGCTAAGTCGTTTATTTTTAAATCATAAGCAACCCTAGCGCTATACCCATGATCCATATTCCCTTTTTGTTTACCAATACCGGCATGATAACCTAAGAAAAAGACCACATCATAGCTACTATCCAAGCCACTCATCATATAATCCATGCGAGGAAAGCCGCTCACTAAGGAAATTCGTTCATCCATTTCTGCCAAGCGCGCATAAGCTAAATTCAATCCACGGCTATGCGAATCGGCAATAGTAATTTCTGTAATTTGTTCATTTTTGGCACTCTTTTGAATCCCTTCAATCAACCAAGCCACATGTTGGTGATATAATTCTCGGAATAAAACGGTGTCCTCTTTTTCCATATCAAATGTCGCAATACCTGCTAATCCTTCAATATCGCATGACACATAAATCTTCATTTGTTCCACTCCTTTGACAATGGCTGAACCAGTGCTTGAATTTTGTCGGCGTCTAAATTTTTGATTAATTGAATGACTAATTCTTTCGCCGCTTGGTAATCTTGAAAGTCCACATAGCAATGGGGTGTGTGAGCGTAACGGACAGGAATTCCTACAACAATCGTCGGGGCTCCTTGAACTTGTGTAATCACCATGCCATTGGTTCCACCACCACTTCGAACAGAAACTTGAACAGGAATTTTGTGTATTTTAGCAATCTCTAGTGCATACTCTTGAAATTCCGGATTCGTAATCATAGAAACATCAAAATAACGTAACATCGGTCCTTTTCCCATTGCTGATTGAATCATCTCTGGCGTTTCTGCCGTATCATCAGCCGGGCAGCCTTCGAAAACAATAGCTAAATCAGGATTGACTTGCTTTGCGGCAATAAGTGCTCCTCTTTCGCCAACTTCTTCTTGTGCAGTTACTGTCGCAACTAACTTGAATGGAAGTGTCTCTTCTTTCAACTCCTCCATGACGTCCACTAAGCAAGCACAGCCAATGCGACAATCAAAAGCTTTTCCTAAAAAAAGATCTGTCTGTTCGTTGTAACAACACGTCACATCTGGAATGACCGGTGCACCAAGATCGATTTTGTAAGTTTCAATTACTTCTTCTTTTGAGGTAGCACCAATGTCGATCGTCAAATCAGCAATGGTTAACGGTCGCTGACGTTCCTCTGGTGTCATAAAATGAGGGGGCCGACTAGTAACTACGCCTGGCAGATAGGTACCTTCCCGGTTACGAATCCGAACTTTTTGTGCAGAAATCGTATTAGGGACCCAGCCACCTAACGGAAGAAAACGCAACAAGCCGTTTTCTTTAATTGCTTGAATCATAAAACCCACTTCGTCACTATGAGCATCAAAAAGCACTACTGGACCTTCACTTAGATTATTTTTCTTCTCAAGATATAAATTTTTAATGGCATCTAGCCGTTGAATAGTAAAATCCGCAGTTGCGTGTTGAAGGATTCTAACGACTTCTGTTTCAAAGCCTGAAACACCATTAGCATTTGAAAGTTCCTGAATTAATTGAACAGCTTGACTTTTTTTCATTTTTTCCCAACCTTTACTTGTCACTGATAGAGACTGATTTGTAATAGCCTGAACCTAATGGACCATAGACTAAATTTTGGACAGAATCGGCCACTAAGCGTGCTTCTGTTAATTGATAAAGAGGAACTAGGGGTGCTTCTTCCGCAACCAATTGATCCGCTTTTTGTAATGTTTTCCAACGTTCTTCATATTTATTTGCATAAGTTACGTTTGCTTCTTGAAGCAACTGATCGAAGGTCTTATTAGACCATTTACCAAAATTATTGGAATTTTTTGATTGCAATAGGTTTAAGAAATCGATTGGATCAGCATATACTGGCGTCCAGCCACCAACCACAATGTCGAAATCTCCGCTGCGACTTTTTTCTAAACGATTATTAAAAGGAACTGGCGAAACATTGACTGTTAAATTTTCTAAATTATCTGCTAAAGCTCCTTGAACATACTCACTGATTTTTTTAGCATTTTCTGTATCCGAACTTAAAATGGTTAGCTCCGCTTTTTCAATTCCTAATTCTTTTTTAGCCGTTTGCCATAACTCTTTCGCTTTTTCTGGTTCACTAGGATTTAAATCTCCTAATTCCTCTGCAAAATCTTTTTGCGTTTCTTGATTAGTGAAACCTGTTGGCACGAAGCCAAGTGCTTTTTTTGAGCCATCATTTAAAACATTTTTAGCTAAACGCTCAGAATTCAATGATAATGCTATTGCTCGACGTGCATTCTTATTTGCCAAAAGATCTTTTTGCGTATTTAATTGGATATAATACGTTCCAGGAATTTCACGAATTTTCAAAGCTGCATTGCCTTGTTCTTGTGCAACAATTTCTCCAGAAATTTTTACAACATCTAATTCTTTCCCTTCGAAAAGATTTTTCCCAGTATTGACTTCTTTAACTACTTGGACATCCACCTTATCTAGCGAAACATTCGCTTGATCCCAATAATTTTTATTCTTCACATAGGACCAAGTATTATTCGTGCCATCCCAACCTTCTAATGTGAAGGCGCCATTGTAAAGTGTTGACTCAGCTGATGTACCATAGTTTTTGCCCGTTTTTTCGACAAATGCTTCATTTAAAGGATAAAAAGCTGGTACCGCCAATAATTGTTGAAAATAACTCATAGGATAGCTTAGCTCTACTTCCAAGGTATGGTCATCAATGGCTGTTACTCCTAACTCTTCTTTAGATTTGCCACCGTCAACAATAGCACGATAATTTTTTAGCCCTTCAAAGTAATACGCTTGCGGGGAAGCTGTTTTTGGGTCCACTGTGCGCTTCCAAGAGTATTCAAAATCATTGGCTGTGATTGGCTCGCCGTTACTCCATTTTGCATCTTTTCGAATCGTAAAAGTATAGCTTAAACCATCATTGGAGGGCTGTACTTTTTCAGTTGCCAATGCTGGTTTCGCTTCTCCTTTTTCGTCAAAGGAGAAAAGTCCCTCCCCTACTTGGCTCATTACATCTGCTGCTGTATTATCCATTGCCAACGACACGTCTGCCGTTGATAATTCCGAATCAATCCCGACCCGTAATACCTGTTGTTCTTGCTTTTTGGTTTCTTTCCCAACACTTCCACAGCCCGAGAGAAGTAAAACCATGATTGCTGCCAAAGACAGCCTTTGCTTTGTTGCCCTTTTCATAAAAACACCTCATTTTTTTTATTTTTTGATACCTTTTTCCCACAAAATTATTTATAATCTGATAAAGGAGGTTTGCTCATGAACTTAGATTACTTAAAAGAAACGTATCATTTAACAAAAACAGAAAGTCAGATTTTGTATTATTTGGATCAACAAAGTACGAACGCAGCCGATTTGAGTATTCGAGAAGTTGCCAAACACTGCTTTTCTTCGCCTAGTTCCATCATTCGTTTAGCCAAAAAATTAAATTTATCAGGTTATAATGAACTTATTTACAAATTAAAAGAAGCCCATTTTTCACACCCAATCCCTTTTGAAACAGCACCTTCATTTGAAACAACCAACGAGTTTTGTCAACTGCTTGCCAAACACAAGAGTCATTTATTTGTTATTTTAGGTCATGACTTTTCACGACATTTGGCGGCTTACATTAGTGAAGTTTTCAATTTTCATGGCATCCCCAGCATCACAACAGCCCATACTCATTCGATAAATAGTCAAAATAATCAGAATTTTCTTTTTATCATCCTTTCACATTCTGGTGAAGAAAAATACTTAAAAGAAACAGCTCTGCTTGCGAAAGAGAAAAAACATCCTATCATTTCTTTTGTTGGCGCCAAAAATTCAACTCTTGGTCGACTGGCAGATCTCGTTTTTTCAACTGACTCTTACAGCCCGTTTTCAACAAGTGTCGCTCAGCCACAAATGTTTTTTGGCCAAACATTAATCACCTTTGAAGCCTTGATTTGTGCTTATTTAAATCATGAGGATTCCATTCCAATATCTCATAAAAATAAATAATTTTATTTATTATAGCTGAAAAAAGCTATTTCGCTAGCCAAAGTATAGAAAAAGGCACATGTTCCATTTTTTATGGAACATGTGCCTTTTTGCTATTTTTTACTCGGCCATAGAAATTCGATTAGCAATTGATCTACTTCAGGATTTTCATGTAATTGACTATGTTGTGCATTTTCTCCTTTAATAATCTGGCTAGTGACTTGAGTTCCTCGCTGTCTTAGCAAGGCGTTGACTGCTAAGGCACTAGATAACGGCACCGTTCCATCACTTAAATCTGTTGGACTTAATTGACCACCAATTAATAAAATGGGCAGTTTTTCTGGAACAACATTAATCATCTCTTGATAATCCAAATAGCGGCTACTTTTTTCTGTGGGGCCGTTTTCTAGTTCCGTTTCGATGGTTTGCTGTTGACTCGTATCAATAAAATCATTGAAAGGTGCTCCAATGCTGACGAATTTTTCAATTTTAGGTAACGATGCGTCTTGCCCATAGGTTCCTAAATAACGTAAACCACTAACACCACCCATAGAGTGCCCGACAATATTGGCTTTGTTCACTTGATAATTTTTTTGTAAATAGAGTAATGTGTTTTTTATCCATTCTGTTTGATTCCATTCATTGTTTTTATTATCTTCAAATAGAACTTGAACACTGGGATTCGTCGCTTTGCCACTTAAAGCTCCTCGCTCTTTAACCACGGTCCCATCAGGTTTAACGAGTAGCACTAATTCTTGAGTTGTGGCACCTTGTTTCTCCAAGCGATGCAGTAACGAGCCAAACGAATTTTTAGTTCCTGCGTAACCATGAAAAAAAAGTGTTGGTGTTGTTGTGCGGTTTAACTCAACAGTTGCTTCTTTTGTGGCGGCTTGATTGTCATTCTTCGTGGTTGCCCCAATTTGGCAAGCACTTAATAATAGAACAAGACCCATTAGCAAAGAAAAATAACGATATTTTTGGGCATGTTTCATTTTTTTCATTCCTTTCTGCGATGAACTAAAAAAGGGCTTGGAAAAGAAGTCAGTTGACTGCTTTTCCAGACCCTACAATCTGTATCAATCAGCTGAACAATAGTTTGTCAGCTTGTTTATTAATCAATGTTATCGACTTGTTCAAAGTCTAATTCTGTACTTGTTTCACGACCAAACATATCGATGTTTACTTTTAATTTTTGTTTTTCTTCATCGATTTCTGTCACAACACCTTCAAGACCAGAAAAGGCACCTTCGATAATTTTCACTGTATCGCCTAGCGCTACTTCTAAGTCTGATTGACGGGTGCTCATGCCAATTGAACGTAAAATGTGGTTAATTTCTTCTTGTAATAAAGGAGCGGGTTTACTACCGGCACCATGTGAGCCTACAAAACCAGTTACGCCTGGCGTGTTACGAACAATATACCAAGAATCATCGGTCATAATCATTTCCACTAACACATAACCAGGGAAAGTTTTATGAACGATTTCTTTTTCTTTACCATTTTTGACTTCTTTTTCTGTTTCTTCTGGTACAACGACACGAAAAATATAATCGCCCATCCCCATGCTTTGTGCACGTGATTCAATGTTTGCTTTTACTTTATTTTCATAGCCTGAATAGGTGTGCAATACGTACCAATTTCTTTCAAAAGTTTCCATTACTGATTCGGCTCCTTTAAATGTTTTAGTTTATTTTTTTCGAGCAAATAAAAAAAGCTCAGTTTCCCGAAGCTTTTTCTCGAATACTATTATAGCACCCCTCGTCGGGAAATACTAGAATTAATTATTTTAAAATCCAGCCAAATGCCGTTTGGATAACAGTATCCATGATAAAGAACAATGCTGCAAATAAAATAGATGTTTCAATTACAACTAATGTATCTTTACGCAATTGTTTTTTTGTTGGCCAAGTTACTTGCTTCATCTCATCAGCAACGCTGCGGAAAAATTTCATGTTGATACCCTCCTCTAAATCTATTTCGTTTCTTTATGTAACGTGTATTGATTACAATATTTACAGAATTTATTGATTTCTAAGCGTTCGCCACGTTTACCTTCACTAACGGATTTAGAATAGTTGCGAGAGCCACAAACGGAACAAGCAAGAGCTGCTTTCTTTGTTGCCATGTTCTTCGACCTCCTCTATTCACAAATTTACTTCTTAACAGTACCATTATTCGAAAAAGTTGTCAAAGTTTAATTTACTTTTTAAAGAAGCGCTGTGCCGATTCTTACGTAATTTTTTACCATTATCGCGAATACGTGCTTGATTTCTTTTATAAAATATCTGATTTTTCTTTATTTTCTATTTATTTTAACAAAATTGCTTTTATTCTGAGGTCTCAGCTATTGTTTTCTGCTAAGTTATGATATGATAAATTTATTAAAAATGAACCCTTAGGAGGCCTGTTTATGTTATTAAAATCTGTAGTTATTAAAAAAGATAATTTAACAACAGTCAATGAATCTTGTACTCTAGAAGAAGCTCTTTCTATTTTAGAAGACTCAGGTTACCGTTGTGTCCCAATTTTAGACGAATCTGGAAAAATTTTCCGAGGAAATATTTATAAAATGCATATTTACCGCCATAAAGCAAACGGTGGCGATATGAGTTTACCTGTTACCTATTTGTTAAAAAATGCCACAAAATTTATTTATGTCAACACTTCATTTTTCAAGGTATTTTTTACTATTAAAGAACTGCCTTACATTGCTGTTTTAGATGAAAATAATTATTTTTACGGCATTTTAACACACAGCACCTTATTAAATATTTTAGCGCAATCTTGGAATGTAAAACAAGGGAGCTATGTTTTAACAATTGCTTCAGTTGGTCAACAAGGTGACTTAGCAGCCATTTCAAAAATCATTGCCAAATATAGCAGCATCGCCAGCTGTATTACATTGGATGTTGATAGTGAAGAATTTGTTCGTCGCACACTTATTACTTTACCAGCCGGCACAACTGCCGAAACGTGTACAGCCATTGTAGAACATTTAGAGCGGAAAAACTTTAAAGTTGTAGAATTGGAAAATTTAGAAGACGAGTAAAATTTACGACCTTTAGCTTAGGATTTAAAGCTAGGGAGGTAAGCCAATTTGACTTACCTCCCTAGCTTATTTTTTTAGACTTCTTCACCAATAATTCGAACTTCCGTTTGCAATTCAACATCAAATTTTTCTTTAATCACTTCTTGGATATGTGCAATTAATTCCACATAATCCGTGGCGGTTGCATGATCGATGTTAACAATAAATCCCGCATGCTTTTCGGAAATTTGAGCACCGCCCCATTTTAAGCCTTGTAAGCCAGCGTCTTGAATTAATTTCCCTGTAAAATGACCAACAGGGCGTTTAAAGACACTGCCACAAGAGGGATACTCTAGCGGTTGCTTCAGTTCACGAAGTTCCGTTAATTCATCCATTTGGGCTTTAATTTCTGCATGGTTTCCTTTTTCTAAAGCAAACGTTGCTTGCAAGACAATACAATGTAATTCTTGAATTTCACTATGACGATAACGGAAATTCAGGTCTTCTTTCGTCATTGTTTGGATAGTTCCATCTGCCAACAGCACTTCTGCAGACTGGAAAACATCTTTAATTTCCCCGCCGTATGCTCCAGCATTCATATAAACAGCACCGCCGACACTTCCTGGAATGCCACAAGCAAATTCAAAACCAGTTAAATCAGCTGCTAAGGCTTCGTAGGTTGTATCAATCAGTTTGGCACCAGCATCCACAACCATGGTGGTACCGGCTACTTTGATTTCTTTCATTTCTGTTAGCATAATCACGACATCGCGAATACCGCCATCACGAACAATCAAGTTGCTAGCATTGCCTAATACTAACCATGAAAGTCCTTGTTCTCGGCAATACGCCACAATCTCTTCGACTTCTTTTTTTGTTTTGGGTAAGGCCAACACATCAGCTGGGCCGCCTGTTTTGGTAAAGGTTACGTTTTTTAATGGTTCATCTACTAATAAAGTAATTTCGTTTAATGTTTCTAACATAGCTTTAGTGTTCACGAAAGTTAGTCCTTTCTTTTCAAAATATCTGTCTTATTCTAGCATGATAGAAAGAAAGTTGCTAGTCCTCTTTAAAGAACATGCCGTTGTTGTTGGCGTAGCATTTCTTCACATAACGCATGACTTTCATAGACTTTTTCTTGTTTTAACTCTTGCTCTTGCGGTTTTTGAATGGCCTGAATGAAAGCAGTAACCATTTGGTAAAAACCTCTTTTTTCCAATGTTGGCGTCCAACCCCCCATCTCTTTTACTTGGTATTCTTCTTCTGTTTGGATGGTCAAATGCGTTAAATTTTCCAAGCGATAAGTACCTGTGGGGCTGGTGACTTCAAAAGTTTCTGTATTGGCTCCAGAGTGTAAATCCATGGAACAAACAATCGTTGTCTGTTCGGTTTCTAATTGTAAAATTGCTCGTTTTAAATGACCGTTTTCTTCCACTAATTTTGACTGCACCACGTGGAGCGGTCCTTCCGCTAAATAAACTGCGGTATCAACGACATGTAAAAATAAATCATACATCATAAAACTTGTTTCTCTCGTTGTATTGATGCGGTTCTTTTTAATAAAAATTGTTTGTTTTTCAGGAATATTTTTCAATACTTCCGTATAAGGGGCAAAACGACGATTGAAACCAACCATCAGGCGCAGATTTTTTGCTACTGCCAATGCTTGTAATTCTTTGACTTCAGCAAGCTCTTCACTTAAAGGTTTGTCCACAAAGACGTGAATACCAGCCTGTAATAATTGGCGAACGACTGCACCATGCACTTTTGTGGCTACATGGACAAAACAAGCATCAATCTTCGCTTCAATCAATTCTTCTACGGTCTCAACGGTTTCTGTAAAGCCATACTGATCAGCGATTTTTTTTCGTGTTTCTGGGTTTCTAGTTGCTAATACAAACTCTGCCAAGTGGCGGCATTCACTATAAGTTGGCAAATACGCTTTTTGTGCAATATTTCCTAAACCAATGACTCCAATTTTCATTCGTTTGTCCTCATTTCTGCTCTTTTTACTATTTTATCATAGACTACTTCTTTCCAAAAATCAGTCATTTTCTCTTTTTCTTTTCAAGTATTTAAAACTTCTTTAAAAAGTATTAGAATAGAAGAAAGCACCAAGCGACCTTTTCTTTGGTTCTGGTTTGCACTGAAACGAGCAAAAGCGTTTCTTATTTGAAAGGAGTTTCAACAATGAAATGTATTTCTTGGAATGTCAACGGCTTACGAGCGGTTGTTAAAAAGAATTTTATGGATGTTTTTAATGAATTAGATGCAGATTTTTTCTGTTTACAAGAAACAAAATTACAAGCTGGGCAAATTGAGTTAGAACTTCCTGGCTATCATCAGTATTGGAATTATGCCGAAAAAAAAGGCTATTCTGGCACAGCAATTTTCGCTAAAGAAGAAGCGTTAAGTGTTCGCTATGGCTTAGGTATCGAGGCTCACGATCAAGAAGGCCGCGTGATCACTTTAGAATATCCAGAATTTTTCATGGTCACTTGCTACACACCAAACTCACAAGCTGAACTAAAGCGTTTAGCTTATCGAATGACATGGGAAGATGCTTTTCGTGCCTATTTAAACGAATTAAATCAAGAAAAACCCGTAATTCTTTGCGGTGACTTAAACGTAGCTCATCAAAAGATTGATTTGAAAAATTGGAAAACCAATCAAAAAAACGCGGGGTTCACGCCTGAAGAACGTCAAAAATTTACTGAGTTGTTAGACAGTGGCTTCACTGATACATTCCGTTATTTTTATCCAGAAGCTGAGGGCATCTACTCATGGTGGAGTTATCGCTTTAACGCACGAAAAAATAACGCAGGATGGCGGATTGACTATTTCGTTGTTTCAGAATCCTTGAATGAACGTTTAGTCAGTGCTAAAATCCATACAGATATTCTTGGTAGTGATCATTGTCCAGTGGAAGTTGTACTTGATTTTTAAGTGTTACTCAACGCGTTGAAAGGAGTTTTTTTAATGAACTTTTACGCTTTTGACTTTGAAACGGCTAGTTATGATAAACATAGTGCCTGTTCCATTGCAATTGTTAAAGTAGAAAATAGTCGGATTGTGGATGAATTTTACACGTTAATCAAACCAGAAACACCTTTTTTCTGGCGGAATACGCAAATTCACGGCATTCATGAATCAGATGTTGTCAATGCGCCCAAATTCCCTGAAGTATGGCAACAAATTCAGCATTGTTTTCAACCAAATCGGTTAGTGGTCGCTCACAATGCAAGTTTTGATTGTAGTGTTTTGGCTGGCTGTTTAGATTACTATGGCTTAGAACAACCTAATTACCTTTCTTTATGTACAGTCAAAACGAGTCGCAAACTGTTTCCTGAATTTCCTAATCATAAATTAAATACCGTTTGTGAAAACCTCAATATCACTTTAAATAATCATCATGATGCTTTAGAAGATAGCCGTGCTTGTGCCGAAATTCTTTTACAGCAAGAACAACGATTTGGGGTTGAACCTTTAAAAAAATTAGTATTGGTGAAATAATCCAGTTCTTGTTTCCAGCGAAGGCGTTATCTCTTTCAGTGGCTAGTTGGCAGGAGATAACGTCTTTTCTTTTACATAACTTTTCCCCTAAAACAAAAATTTTTCAGAAAGGACGCGATGATGTATTCGATTCTTTACTTATTCACAGACTCTCTCAAAAATGCGTGGCGCTCAAAAAAACAATTTAGTACGTTGATTCTTATCTTTATTATTAGTTTTCTGACTTTTTCTGCTCTATTATTGACTTTGTTGTTTTCTCGATGGCTTTCACAAATGATTCTTCTTGATAATTATGCAGTGATTCCTCCCTTGAAAATTTTCAGAGGTTTGGCTGGAACCAGCGCTGGAACCCTCTTTTTCTTCCTGATTAGTTATATTTGCCGAGCTTTCTTCCTAACTTTTTTAGAGCAAAAAAACGACTTACTGATCTTAGCTCTTTTAGGTACGACAAAATTACAAATTTTAATTAGCTATGCCTTACAACCCCTCTATTATTTGATTTTTGTTTTGCCTTTAGCTGCTTTTCTAGCCAATAAGCTCATTCAACAGTTTATCCATGATTTTTTCAGCGAGGTACCTGGTTTAATGCATATCGATAGCTACATGCAAGGTATCTTTTTACCACTAACAGGAAGCCTATTGTTCATTTGCTGTTGTGTCTTTTTAATTCTTTTTAGGAAACTCAATCGCTTAATCAAAAAAGGTACTTGACTAACTATGCGAAAAAAGTGAGAAATACATCATCTCGACGTATTTCTCACTTTTTTAAATGACTTAGGTCTTTAGGCTAATTACTTTTTTCCGCCTCTTTTAAGCCAAGGCTTCAATAATTTCGGTCATTGTTTTTGAACCAAAAATCATTTGTTCGCCATCAATCAGCATTGCTGGAACGCTCATAATTTTCTTTTCTTTTTTCAACTCTGGAAATAGACTAATGTCCACCATTTCTGCTTCAACATGAGGATTAATTGATGCAATACGTTGGCAAGCCGCCACGACATCGGGACAGAAATGACATGTTAGTGAAACAAAGATTTCTATTTTTCTTTTTGGCAATGCAAGTATGTTCTTTTGCAGACTTGCTTCTAACGGCTGCCCCTCGCTGCCGACATTATAAACCGCCAAAACCAACGAGTTTACTTCATGGCCACTAGGAATACCACTAAATTTAATTCCTGTATAGTTTCCTGCCGTATCTAAGAGCACAACGCTAGGCATTTTTTCAATCCCATACAGCAATTCTTTGGCTGGCTCAGTATCTTTCAAAATCGTTTCTAAAGTAATCTTCTGATCCAGACTTGCAAATTCTGTTAAGAATGACTGAAGTTCCAATGATTTTTCATCACTTGCATCCAAAAACTGAAGCAATGTCACTTTTTTGGTTAGTTTAGCGAAAATACCGCTTAATTGTTGGCGCATACTTTCTGGGAACCACTGATGCTTACCAGTAACTTTCGCTGGCTGTTTTTCTTTTGATTGCTGACTGTTTGTTTCAGGGGCAGATTGATTAGCTAATCGTTCAGTCATTCGCTTCGTTACAATCGGTTGGCCCGCCTGTGTTTTTTGTTCTGTCACGTAACGTTGCGCATGAGTGGCGGCAATTGCACCGTCTGCAACCGCCGTCACAATTTGACGTAATTCTTTTATTCGTAAATCTCCTGCTGCATAAACGCCAGGAATATTGGTTTCCATATTCTCAGTTGTTGGCACATACCCACGGTCTAAGGCAATTTTCCCTTCAAAAATTTCTGTACTTGGTTTATTTCCAGCAAAAACAAACAGACCAAATGTACTGTCTTTTGGCGCTTCATAAACCGTTTCTTCTCCCGTCTGGTTATTGACAAACACAGCTTTTCGGACAAAATCATCTCCCGTAATTTCTTTCACTTCTGTGTTATAAACAATCTTAATTTTCGGGTGATTTTTAGCCGCCTCCGCAGTTAATTTTGCACATGTAAAATCGGGTTCTCGGATAATCATCGTTACTGATTTACCGTAACGTGTCAAATAAACGGCCTCTTCCGCTGCTGCATAACCGCCACCAATCACAAAAATATCTAGGCCTTGGAAAAACTCCCCATCACAAGTAGAACAATAGGCCACGCCGCGTCCTGTAAATTCACTTTCACCAGGGAAACCAATTTTACGAGCAGAGGCCCCTGTCGCAATCAATACTGCATATGCTTGGTAGGTTTGACTCGCCGATTGAACAGTTTTTATCGTTTGACTAAAATCAACATCAATAATCTCGTCTTTTGTAAAAGCTACACCGAAGTCTTGTGCTTGAATGCGCATTTCTTCCATTAGTTCTGGACCTGTTGTGTGACGAATCGCTGGATAGTTCACAATTTCAGAAGTCGTCGTTACCTGTCCGCCAATTTTGTCTTTTTCAATAATTAAGGTATCCATCATTGCGCGACCTGCATAGATACCTGCAGATAAAGCAGCTGAGCCGCCACCAATAATAATCAAATCGTAGATTTCTTCTGTCACTTGCTTCTCCTCTTTCTTCTGTGTTTCAGAAAAAGAGCTGAACAAAACATTTTCTCTGTTTTATCCAACTCTTTGACCTCTATTTACAAAGCGAATTTAAATTTTACCAACTAAATCTAAGCTTGGCGCAATTGTTTCTTCTCCTGGTTGCCAATTGGCTGGACAAACTTTATCACCATGTTCTGCTACAAATTGAGAAGCTTCTAATTTACGAACAAGTTCTTCAGCATTACGACCAATACCCATGTCGTTGATTTCATAAGATTTGATGTCACCTTCTGGACTCACAATAAATGAAGCACGGTAAGCCATTCCAGAAGCTTCATCTAAAACGCCAAAGAAACGAGCAAGTTGACCGTTGGGATCGGCTAACATTGGATATTTAATTTTTCCAATCGTTTCTGTAGCGTCAGCCCATGCTTTATGCACATAATGACTATCTTCTGAAACAGAGTAAACCTCACAATTTAATTCCTGTAAATGCGCATAATGCTCTTGCATATCCCCTAATTCCGTAGGACACACGAAAGAAAAATCAGCTGGATAAAAGAAGAAAATACTCCATTTTCCTAAAATATCTTCTGTTGATACTCGTGTAAATTCACCATCGTGATAGGCATCACATTCAAAGTCAAAAAGTTTTTGATTAATTAAATTCATTGTCGTTCCTCCTCTGTTTTTTTACTCTTTAAGGATAACAGTTTATAATTATTCCGTCAATAGAATAATTATAAACAAACAAGGTTTTATTAACACATAATACTGTCCTATTGAGAATTTTATGATTATCATTCTCAATTAGAAATAGTGAGATAACTTTTTAAATAACATAAAAAAGAAAGCGAATCATTAAAAGAACTTGCTTTTTAATGATTCGCTTTCTTTTTGTGAAGACATTCTTTAACTATCTAAAATAATCGTTTCTTTCTCTTTGGTAATTAAAATAACTCCATCACCAAGAGGAACTAAAGTAGAAGTTAAATCAGGATGCGCCATGACTACATCTAAAAATTGGTTTAATTTACGATGAATCGCTCGATTTTTTTTCGGTACTTCCTCAGCAGGGTCTAAAATTGTCCCAGCTTGAAATACATCATCCACCATTAAAACGCCGCCAACTGGCAGCAACCGTAAACATTCAGGTAAAAATTCAATGTATTTTGATTTGGCACTATCCATAAAAATAAAGTCATAAGGTCCTTCCAACGTTGGTAGAATCTCAGCTGCTTGTCCTTCTAAAAGAGTGACCTTTTCTTCTAAGTCTAGGCGTTGGTAGGTTTTCTTCGCTTTTTTTATCATTACGTCAAAACGATCAATCGTGGTCACGTGACCATCTTCACCAACAAATTGGGCCATCAAGCTTGAAGAAAAACCAATTGCTGCCCCGATTTCTAAAATATTTTTAGGCTTTAGTTGTCCTAGCAAAAATTGTAGAAAAACTACTGTTTCGTGCGGAATAATCGGCACCCCTGCTTCATTGGCTTCCGCCTCCACTGCACCTAATTCTCCGGGAAGTTTCTTTTGTTTTGTACGCATATACTCAACCAATTCTGGTTTAACGACTGGTCGATGCATCATTTCGTTTCTCATCACTTTCGCTCCTTTTCGTCCCTTTATTATACGAAGTCCTTGTTCCTCTGTAAAGGATTGAAATAGGATTCTTAGTATTTGTTTGAAAATAATCTACACATTCTTAACTTCCTAGCTAAGTGCGGATTACTTTTTGTAAGCACATTTTTTCTTTGTTTCCGCTATTTTTTATTAAGTTTTAATTAGAAAACGTCAAAAAGTAGCCCTCAAGAACATACTTATTGATTTTTTCTCGTTATTTCTTATAAAAATACTTCTACATATGTTAATATTTTCCCTTAAATCACTCTCAATTCTTGCTATTTCAAGCCCCAAAACAAGCCTATAACCTTGCTAAAATAAGAAACGTCAAATTTTACTACTTTGTCTGTAAAAATTTGGTATCACAAAAGAAAGGAAATCTTGTATACTCTTTACAGATAGTGATTTATAGTGAAGCACATAACCAAATTCCCGGACTTGACTTGGTTCAAGTACATATGCAGGCGAGCTATTTGATAGTTCCCTGATAAAAATCGTTTCGACGATTTTGCACATAGTACTACCTTTCTAAAAGCTAAAAATTATTTTTTAGCTAGAAAAAAGACAACCGTTTGAAACGGCTGTCTTTTTTTTAATAAATTAACCCAAGCAAATCTTCTTTTTCGATATTGCCAAAGTATTTTTTAACGTCAATTTGATCAATGGCTTCTTCTAAAGAAGCTTTATCATATTTCACGCCGGTTAAAATATCTTCAACATCTTTAATTTCACCAAGCCCAAAGAAGTCCCCAAAGATTTTAATTTCTTGAATGGCACCATCCGCCACATTCATTTTCATTTCAATTGAACCAATTGGGAAACGATGGCGACGTTCTAAGTTAAATGCAGGTGATTTACCATAATTCCAATCCCAATTGCGATAGTATTGCTCTGAAATTTTGTTAATAGCCGCCCAGTCTTGATCAGTTAATTCATACGTTTTAACTTGGTCGATCGAATCTACGCCGAAAATTTTCAAAAGAATTTCTTGGCGGAATTCTTCCGTTGTCATCTCTTGTTTATCTTCAGATAAAAATGGTTTAATGTTTGTTACCCGTGAACGAACAGACTTGATACCTTTAGATTCGATTTTATCTTTCCGTACTTTCAATGTATTTACAACTTCATCAATATCACTATCAAACATTAAGGTTCCATGTGCAAACATGCGGCCGTTGGTAGCGTACATCGCATTTCCTGAAAACTTCATATCATTAATCACTAGGTCATTGCGCCCTTTTAATTCGGCACCTTCAACGCCTAAGTCGTGCAATGCTTGAATAATTGGTTGGGTAACTTTCGCAAAATCACGGAAAGAGTTGCCGTCATCTGGCATAATAAAACTAAAATTCAAATTACCATGATCATGATAAACGGCGCCGCCGCCACTTAAGCGACGAACAACATGAATGCCGTGCTCATCTACATATTCTTTGTTAATTTCTTCAATTGTATTTTGGTTACGGCCAATAATGATTGACGGCTCGTTAATGTAAAATAAAAGGATGGGCTCATCTAAAGGCATTTCTGTTAACAAATATGTTTCAATTGCTAAATTCACTCGTGGATCATTATTTTCATTCGGTACAAAAATCACAATCGGTTCTCTCCCTTGGTATAGTTACTTTTTTAAATCTCAACTGTTAAATCTGGTTGGGCTAATGTCACTGGAATTTCCGTTCCAGCATAGTTTTGCGCTTCTTCACGTAGTTGTTCCAATGACCCATGTTGTGGTAAATGGGTCAACATCAATTGTTTGACTTGTGCGGCTTTGGCAATTTCACCCGCTTCTCTTGATGTAAAATGTGCATGATGTCGTTCATTACCTTCAAATAAGTACGTATCCGCTAAGAATAAATCCGCGTCTTTTGCAAAGTCTTCAAAACTTGCTAAGTAACCAGAGTCTCCTGTAAAGACAAAGACTTTGCCGGTCGCTTTTTCAACAATCCGCATCGCGTAACAAGTGACAGGATGAATCGTTTCCATGAAAGTAATTAAAAATGGTCCTACTGCCAACTCTTCTGCTTCAAAATACTCTTTCCCTTCGGAAACGTTAGGAAGCGTTAGTTCTTTGAAATGCATTTGATCTTGTGTATGGCCATATATTGGCAAAATAGGAGTCGGTTCCAGCGTTGGATAAAGCTGACGATAATATTGTAAAACGCCTAAATCTGCGATATGGTCATGATGATAATGCGACAGAATGACAGCATCTAATTTCAATGGATCTAGATAGTTTTCTAAACGCACTAATGTTGTACTGCCTGCATCAATAAGCAAATGAAAGCCTTCAGATTCTAACAAATAGGAACTCGTTCCTTCTCCTTTGTATGGATAAGCACCTAAACAGCCTAAGACAGTCAATTTCATGTGTGGACAACCTCCTTCAATACGATACTTCCATGTTACCATAAAATAACGGAAAAACGAGGTTAAAACGCTTAAATTTTCACAAAAAGACCAAAGAAAAAACCTGAATCCTTTGTCGAGATAACAAAGGATTCAAGCTTCTTTTTTATTCTTCGGCTAAACCTTTTTCTTCTAAGGCAGTTTGATAAAAACTAGCTAACGCTACATGGTTATAAGGAATCACCCATAATAGACCGATACCAATAGCTAAAAAGCCCACAATATACCAACCAATAAAAGAAAATTGTAAACATAAATATTGCCAAAAACGATTTTTCATTAAATATAACGCCTGTTTCAACGCCATCATAATTGGCAGTTCTGGATTATCAAAACGTAGCCACACAGCAAATTGAAAAACGCCACTCACAAACAAACCAATTAAAAAGATCAAGATAGTGGCAACGCCAAACGCTAGGAAAAAGGAAAAATCATTTAAGAAAAAGGTTTGGATTTCCTCTGGTGTAACTGTACTAAACATCAATTTGAAATACAAGGTTGTCCCTGCACCAAATAAAATTGGTAACAAAAATAACAAACCAATTACACGTTCAAGTACTTTTTGAAGTAGGTTGACCACGAATAGCGGACCATAATATTTTCCTTGAAAAACACTCATTAAAATATTGACCCGCACCTTTTCACCACGCAACACCTTCAAGGCTGCGTAATATAGCGCATAACTTAACGCGAATAAAACAAAAATTTGCAGTAATACTGCGGCAAAACTACTTTGAAAAACTTGATTTTCACCAGAAAATAAATTTTGCACAATCGATGTTAAGAAGCTCTGTAAAACCACTCCTAAGAAAGTTAACCAAGCCATGATCCCCCATTGCCCATCAAGGGCTCTGCGAGCATTGGCACGATGTTGCGAATTTGTTACTAAACTTTTCATTCATTCCATCCTTTCTGAAACTAATAACTAGTCAATTTAGCGACTGTTTCTTTATCTAGACGTTTCACCACTTCTGTGACTAATTTGACTGTGTTGAAATAATCATCTTCATGAATAACTGAGGTATGTGAATGCAGATATCTAACAGGCACCGTGATGGCTAATGATGGAATCCCATTGCGTGTTAAATGCATGCGGCCAGCATCCGTACCTCCCCCTGTAATCACTGTATATTGGAAGGGAATGTTATTTTCTTCCGCCACTTGAATAACAAAATCACGTAATTTTTTATGCGGAATCATTGATGCATCATAAATCAAAATTTGTGGTCCTTCACCTAAAACAGAGTCGGCTTCTTTAGGTGTCATTCCTGGTGTGTCACCAGCTGTTCCTGTGTCTAAAGCAAACGCTATGTCTGGATTCACAAGATGCGTACTTGTTTGCGCACCGCGTAGCCCGACTTCTTCTTGCACATCACTGCCTGCAAATAAAATATTGGGGTGCCCTTCTGTCGCTAAATTTTCTAAAACTTTTAATGAAACGGCCGTACCAATTCGGTTATCCCACGCTTTTGCCAATAAAAATTTTGTATCATTCATGCGACGATAGTCAATATATGGTGTCACCATATCCCCTGGATGAATCCCCCATTCTGCAACTTGTTGATCGCTACTTGCACCAATATCAATAAACATATCTGCAATCTCATAGGGTTTGTTACGAACTTCCGCTGTTAACACATGCGGTGGTTTAGACCCAATGACACCATGGTAAACCTTACCAGTCGTAGTTTTAATCTGAACTTGTTGGGCCAACATCACTTGCCCCCACCAACCGCCAACGGTTTGAAATTTTAAAAAGCCTTTTTCTGTGATTTGGGTAACCATGAAACCGACTTCATCCATATGCCCAGAAATGTAGACTTTTGGTCCTTCTTTATCACCAACATTTTTTGCAATAATACTGCCAAGGCCATCATATAAAAATTTATCCGCATACGGTGCTGCATACTTTTTAAATAACGAACGTACTTCGTCTTCATTCCCAGCAATCCCTTTAGCACTTGTTAAATCAATTAACATTTTTTCTTCTTTTGCATCCATAAAAATAACTCCCCTCAAAAACCAATTTTATCCATTATACCACGAACTAAAAAAATACTTACAAAAAATAAATTGAGCAACGTTCTCCACTAAAAGTAAACGAAAAAACAGCCTGCACGCTCGTTATTCAACGGCAGGTACAGGCTATTTTCATTGTTACGAAGCGTTTCTAGTCCGCTTCAGATAATTGGTACTTGATCCATCTTGCCTTCTTAAAATTGAGGTAAGACCAATGGATTTTGTTGTTGCCAATCTGTCTGATAAAAACGATCATCAATTTGATACGTTAACTTTTTAGACACAGGTTGTTTCATAAATTCATCTACTTGACGATCAACAGCGAGCCAACCACGCCAACCTAAATGAATCGTGTCTGCCATAAAGTAGCGTTCATTACTACATGTTGAGAAGTCAGCAATGTTAGTAAACCCTTGCTCTTGAAGTTGATATTTCAGCTTGCGTGCTACTTGTTGCAACATATCTTGTGACAAGCCCGTATAGTCCGACCAACGTTTGTTAACAGGTGGGATTACAAATAAAACATCGACATTTTTTTCTGCTAACTG
This sequence comes from Enterococcus sp. DIV1537a, assembly GCF_051712085.1. Lineage (NCBI taxonomy): Bacteria > Bacillati > Bacillota > Bacilli > Lactobacillales > Enterococcaceae > Enterococcus > Enterococcus sp. DIV1537a. The sequence goes on from NZ_JBIOOE010000001.1 coordinate 2,311,802, forward strand.
TTCTAACGCAGCTTGGAAATCACCATATTCTGGAGAAAAACGATAATCCCATTTCTTTTGTGAATGAGCTAATTTCGGTAAAACTGGTTTAATCCGTTGGCGATAAAAACCGTTACTAATTTCAAATTTATTATTATTAATGGCTTTTGCCGCAATTTTTCCAGCTAGCTGATCTAATTCATTAAAATTATACGTAGCGGGTAATTGTTTCATATCTTTTTCAACAATTGGTTCTCTGCTAACCATGCCAATTTGGCTAAACAATTCATCCTCACGATTCAAGAAACGGAGATTCATTATAAAATAATCTCGTTGAGAGCGTTGGGGAAGTTGCCCTGCCTGCAGATTTGCCAAAGTTTCCATTAAGACTTTGTCTTTTTGAACAACTGGAAATTTGGTCAAACGTTGTGCTAGATATTGGTCACCGCTGGTTAATTCGGTTAAATTAGCTAACCATTGGTAGGTTTGTAATTGTGAATAGTGTGCACCAAAACTATCATTAGGTACACCCTTTTTGACAAACCATTGCGGAGATAAAATAAAGACCGCTTTTTTATTGGCGATCGCATCGCCCATCGAATGAATGACCATCGCTTGGGTTAATGACTGTGTGCCCGCTTCTCCTAGTAAAAACGGTCGGTAGTTCCGTTGATACTTTTCAGAGAGCACACTAGGGTGGAAAGCACTAAATCGACTTAATTCAGAAGAGCCAAAAAAAGGAACATATTTACCAGAAGCCACTGCTTTGTTTTTAATCACATTGCCTTTTAAAACGTTCGGTGCCATTGACGTTGATGCTTCCTTCAACGTTTTTTCGGAAGTTAAATTGATTCTGAACGGTGCAAAAAAGAACACTGCAACCAAGACCGCTGAACAAAGCACTGGACCTAAGATTCTGATTAGTCGTTTTTTTCTAGACATTATTGTAAAGCTTCCACTTGTTGAATGATTTGTTTTGGTGTTCCCCATACTTCACGGTCAAAGTCTGATACAGGAACTTGGATTCCTAATTGTCCTTCAATTTCTACTAATAATTGAACCGTTGCTAAAGAGTCCAATAATCCTTCTTCAAATAATTGAATATCTTGATTGTTCACAACTTCGTCTGTTCCTGTAATATCTTCTAAAATGTTTAATACTGTTTCTTGAATGTTCATTGTAAATTGCCCCTTTATATTTTTATTTTTGTTTATTTAAACCATAGTTTGTCTAAAAATCCTGAGAAAATCAGGAAGCTGACACAAACCGCTTGGAAAGTTAAAAAGACTGCAAATGCATGTGTAAATTTGTTTGATGGTATCTTGTCTTTATGTTTTTTCTTAAAACGTAGCCAAGCATCTGTCACACAAATTAGTGTTGCATGGTAGAGCCCATAAGCGATGTAGAACCACGTTAATCCATGCCAAATGCCCATGATTAAGAACAACGCAAAGTAACCAATATTAGAAGTCACAATCCGACTCTTAAAGACTTTCTTTTTCATTAAGAAAAACATTAAGCGCATGTAAATGTAATCACGGAACCAAAAAGATAAGGTCATGTGCCAGCGATTCCAGAATTCTTTAATATTCCAACTTAGGAACGGTTTGTTAAAGTTCATTGGTGTATCATAGCCCATTAAATAACTTGTGCCAACGGCCAGTAAACTATAGCCTGCGAAATCAAAGAATAGATACAAACTGTAATTATACATATAGCCGACTGTCCACCAGGATAAACCACCTTGTGCCAAGGCCATTTTTTCCACATGTGGTAAAAAGACACCACCAAGATAATGACTGATAATAAACTTATATAAAAATCCTAGAAATAAATAAAAAATTCCTTTTTCTAAAAAGTCTAAATATTTCTCCGCACTCGGCGGGTTTTTCAAATCTTTTTCAAAGCGCCGATAACGATCGATGGGTCCTGAAGAAATAGTCGGGAAAAACAAGAGAAACTGAATGTAACGAAACGGATGATATTCTTTCATTACGCCATCCCGTAAATCCATGACCACTTGGACCGCTTTAAAGGTTAAATAAGAAATCCCTAAAAAGCCAAGTAAGGTTGTTTTGCCTGTCATGAAGGGAGAAACTTTCACCCAAACAAGCGGTAATATAGCTAAAAAGACAGCCAGATAAAAGACCCAACCTGCATTTTTATTTTTTCGATAAGCCGCATAGCCCCACGTTAGTAACGTTTGATAAATAACATATACAATCAGAGCGACTCCTTGTTGCCAAAATTCGCCACCAAAACTGATATATAGAAAGACCAGTGTCACGAGTGTTTGGTACCAAGGCCAACGTGTCCCTTTAATGGCTAAGGTTAAAATCATTGGCAACAGAGCCGCAATTAGCAGAACGAAGTAATACGGTGCATTATAGGGAATCATATGAGGAAAATTCATCATGTGGCATTCACCTCATTCATCAACCCTTTCCGATCAATTTTGCCATTACTTGTCAAAGGTAATTGTTCAACATATACAAATTTTTGTGGAATCATGTAGTCCATTGTCAACGTGGCTAATTCTTGTTTAATTGCCTTAGTTAATTGAAAATCACTTGAAAATTCATGTGCTTGCGGAACGACATAGGCAATTAATTGTTGGACTTTATTTCCTTGATATTTCGGCACAACAACTGCTTGTTTCACGTAGGAAACATTCGTTAAGTGATGATCCACTTCTTCTAACTCAATGCGGTAGCCATGCAACTTAATTTGAAAATCTAAGCGTCCCTCATACTGCAATAGGTTATCGACTAACTTTCCAGCATCGCCTGTGCGATAAGCTGGTACGCCATCTAATTGGAAAAAAGCTTCCGCTGTTTTCACAGGATTATTTAGATAGCCTTTGGAAACACTTGGTCCAGCAATGACGATTTCACCAATTTCACCTGCAGGTAATTTTGACATGCCTTCCATAATATAAATTTGCGTATCCTCTTTCACATACCCGATTGGTAAACGTTGGACACTTTTTAAAACTTCTTGAGTGATTTCAATGGCACTAATCGCTACAGTCGCTTCTGTCGGCCCATACGTATTATAAATATGCGCCGTTGGGAAACGAGCGGCTAATTTCACAGCCGTTGGTTTTGGTAATTCTTCTCCACAGAATAAAAACGTGCGCAGTGCTGGTAGATGTTCACCATCGAAGCTTGGTTCCATTAGACACAATTCAATAAATGACGGTGTTGAAACCCAGACGTCGATTGTTAATTGTGGCAAACGCGTAAATAATTGTTTAAAATCGTTAATGATTTCATTGGGTAACGGAGTTAATGAGCCGCCTAACGCCAATGCGGGATAAATAGACATCACCGATAAATCAAACGAATAAGGTGCCTGTGCTAAAAAGCGGGCCCCTTCTTCTAAACCAAAATCTTGCAACAACCAATTCGTAAAGCTAACTAAATTATCATGGCTGATTTGCACACCCTTTGGTACGCCAGTTGTCCCTGAAGTGAAAATGATATAGTAATTACTTGCTCCTGTGACAGGCGTCAACGCAGGCGCATGTCGAGGTGCATGCATCATCATTTCTGTTAATTCTTCCGCCGTAATTACTGGCACTTCGGTGGCTAACTCAGGCCATTCATGCACAGCAATCACTGCGGTTGGTTTGGCTACGTTTAGAATTAGTTCAATGCGTTCTTTTGGTGTATGTGCATCAATGGGGATATAGCTAAAACCAGCTTTCGATGCGCCTAGAAAACTCACAATCATTTCAAAATCTAATTCTCCGTATACGACAATCGCTGACTTGTCCGTTTTCAGCTCAGCTAAATAAGCGGCTAGATTGTCTGACTTTTCTTTTAACTCTCCATACGTAGAGACTTTTTCTTCGGTTAAATAAACAGGACGTTGGGGTTCTTTACGTGCCCATTCATCAATCGTTTGAATCATATTAATTACTTTTTCCATGTATAGCCGCCTCCTTAAAACTCGTTATAAATGAAGGTTCCTCCATTGATATTCTTGTAATGATAAAGATAAATTAATGCAATGACAATGAAAGAATAAAATAACGTTTTACCGATGAATTTAAGACTTTCGTTATTGAGAATTTTCTGAAAAGTTGTTTTCATTATCATTCACCTCCTAAGGTTAATCGCTATCCATTATTTTATGCTATATTTCAGCAAAGTCCATTGAAATTTCTTACAATTTAATAAAAAAACTAACAATTTCGTCACTTCTTAAATTTTCATGATTTTCATAAAGGGAACTCTCATAATTTTTTCGCATAAAGAAACTGTAAAAACCGCTTCACAACGGCTTTTACAGTTTTTTAAAAATGGATGTGTCGAATCATCCGCGCATAAATGGCAGACGTTAAAATATAAAAAATTAGATAAACAATTATTAAGATTCCACAAGAAAGATATACTAACAAATATCCTGGACTCTTAATAAATTGGCTTAACAAATAAATAGCAAAGGTGGTATGCAAAATCCCAATGACCATCGGCGGAAAGAAAATCAAACTATTCTGTCGATAAATTTGCTTAGTTATCGCTTTACTAGAAACACCCATCCGTTTTAAAGTCACGTAATCTTGACGCTCACTTACAGCGGAAAACAGTTGTCGTAACATCAAAATACTGCCCGTAATAAACAACGCTAAAATCGCCACAAACATGGAGACATATAAAGTCAAGCCGTTAATTTTTCGTTCATAGCGTAAAGAGGCGTAGCGATCATTCATATTTAGCCGCCAAGTTTCTGTGACATCATCTTGCGTATTCTTTGCCTCTTCGTTAGGCATTTGTTTGGCAAAACCACTCAACTGCTGGTTATTTTTTTCATACTTATACAAAATTGGCGTTTGCCATTCTGTGGCAATCTGTTTATTTACGGCTTCATAAAGTTTTTCAAGGCTTTTCGTGTCAACATTTACGGCGTTAATCTGATATTGAATGGAATTTTTTGTCACTTTCTGATAAAGGGCATCGGAAACGACAATCGTTGGTAAGGAATATTGCAATAAAAAATTGCCTAGATAGTTTGGCAGCACTTGTTGCAGTTGTGCCGTCTCTCCTTCAACAAATTGCAGTTTCGCGCCATAACGAGACATACCACTTAAGATATTGGTAAAGCTATCCATATAGATTACACTTTGGTCATTTTTTAAATGCAGATCTTTCAAATAAGGATTAATTTTTTGATAGTTACGATAATTGGAGAAGGATAAAACATTAACTGCTTCAATCGTTTCTTGTTCCTCTGGCGCTTGACCAATTCGCAAGGTGCGTTCAATTCCAGTAATTTTATAAGAAAGTGTCACTTCATTTTTTATTTTGGTGTCCTTCGCTTCATCGAGAACTTTCTTCAATTTAGGATAGCTTTCCTGTGAAACTAAAAAGTCCACGGGGCCATCACTGTTGACCGTGTGCATACTAATCGTATACACAAAAACCATCACGCCGATTCCACTCAAGGCTGTCGCAATTAATAAGGTCAAACCAGTGAGTGTTTTGCTACTTTTAAATAAGTAGCGTTTGGCATTGCCTAAAGTAATCATGCGTAAATCTTGGTAATACCATTTTTTTCTATGATTAAATAAGCGAATGATAAAATACATGGTATAACGGAAAAATAAATAAGTTCCCACCACACATAGACCCAAAATGATAAAAGGGGTCAACGTAATAATCATTGGAATCGAGATATCCAATGAATCATTTAATTGTTTATACACAATACCTGTCGCTAAATTCCGAAAATCAAACGCAATAAAATAACCGGCCAGTAAACAAATAGGACCTAAAATACCTAGAAACTGCCGCCGTTTCGTTAAACGACTATAATTAATTTGACCAATTTTTTCTTGGTGCATAAGCTGCGACAATGGATAACGATAAATCATCCAAATACTTCTTAAGCAGACAATCAGAATCATAAATGCAAAAGCTACACCGGTTTCAATAACGGAACGCCAAGAAATATAGAAGAAACTGGGCACTTCTAAAAACATAACTTTGGCTAAAATCATTGAAAACAACTTGGTGAAAATCACTCCTAAAATAATCCCATTAATTAGTGAAACAAAGCCTAAAACTAAATTTTCCACTAAAAAAATTAGTGAAACTTGGCTCTTTCTCAAGCCAATTAATCGATACAATCCAATTTCTTGGCTACGTTTGCCTATAAAAAAGCGATTTGCTGCCAACATAAAGCCTAAAATAATAATGGTGACTAAGGTACTACCGAGTCCTAAAGATCGCTTAATTTCGATATCACGGCCTGCACCTGCGACAAGAGGCTGGTTGTAAGCAATCGCACGGAAACAATAATAAACGACCGCTGCAAAAGTCATACTAATGTAATAAACCAGATAATTAGGTACATGAGCTTTTAAATTTTTTAATGATAGTTTAAAAATCATTTGCGCGCCCGCCTCCACCAATCGTTGCTTGCATATCTATCACACGATTAAAAAATTCCTTACGTGATCCTTGACGAACAACTTCTGAGAAAATCGCACCGTCTTTAATGAATAAGATGCGATTGCAAAAACTGGCCGTGTACGGGTCATGTGTCACCATCAAAATTGTGGCATCATCATGCAGATTAATTTCAGCTAAATATTTCAACAATTCTGTTGCTGATTTTGAATCCAGCGAGCCAGTTGGTTCATCTGCAAAAATAATTTTAGGGTTCGTAATCAAAGCACGAGCAGCTGCTACCCGTTGTTTTTGTCCCACAGATATCTCTGGTGGATAAGCAGATAAAAGCTCCTGAATCCCCAAAATCGAAGTCACATGTAACAAACGTTTATCCATTTCTTCTAATGAAACTTTTTCTACAGCTAAAGGCAACAGAATATTGTCCTTCACATTTAACGTATCAATTAAGTTAAACGATTGAAAAATAAACCCCATTTCGTTTCTCCGAAAATCACTTAATTGATTATCTCGCATTTTTAAAATATCTTGTCCGGCGATACGCACGATTCCTGCGGTTGGCAAAATAATCGAGGATAAGACATTCAACAGTGTCGATTTCCCAGCACCGCTGGGACCCATAATCCCCACAAATTCGCCTTCATCAACGGTAAACGAAATATTATCTAATACTTCTGTTTTATTATTTAAACGACCATATGTCTTGCTGACATGGTTTACTTCTACAATTTTTTTCATTTTTCTCGCTCCAACGTTTTGTTATTACTCTTATTTTACCAAGAAAAAATCTGAATGAACATCGTTTTATCTTACAATATCGTTCGGTAGTCAAAGAATAATTGGCATTTCGTGAATAAATCCGCAAACAATTATTATTTAATAATTGTTATTTTTTAGTGTTGCTTTTAGCAATTTGGCAAAAAACTCTTTGCTGTTTTTTAATTTGGACAAAGAATTTTTTTCACACAAAAAAATTTGCTCAATCCTTTTCTTCATTTGTTTTCATATTTTTTCAAAACAGCGCAAGCACAATATATAGTGTTTGTCTAGTGATATTTTACTAAAAATACGCAATATATCGATTGAATTTAGCCGACCTTTGTATTAGGATAGTTACTAACGAGATATAAGGAGCTGGATAAAATGATGAAGATTACTGATGAAAAAGCCGAGGATGTTAATCTCTCAACAATTAAAGTCGTCAAACGAGATGGTCGTTTAGTGACTTTCGATGATCAAAAAATATACGATGCTTTGATCAAAGCTGAACAAAAAATACATGACCAAGTCACTCCTTTGACACATCAAAAAGTCCAATCGATTGTTGCCGATGTCAATCGAGAAATTGCCGAACGTTTTACCAATAACGTAAAAATTTATGAAATTCAAAATATTGTGGAACATACTCTGCTATCCAACAATGAATATGCCTTAGCCGAAGAATACATTCATTACAGAACCCAACGTGATTTTGAGCGTAGTAAAGCAACTGATATTAATGTATCTATCGGCAAATTAATTAATAAAGATCAGACTGTCGTGAACGAAAATGCCAACAAAGACAGTGACGTTTTTAATACGCAACGTGATCTAACCGCTGGGATTGTTGGAAAATCAATTGGTTTAAAGATGTTGCCTTCACACGTGGCTAATGCCCATCAAAAAGGCGACATTCATTACCACGATTTAGATTATCATCCATATACGCCCATGACAAACTGCTGTTTAATTGATTTTAAAGGCATGCTAAACAATGGCTTTAAAATTGGGAACGCTGATGTCGAATCACCAAAATCAATTCAAACAGCCACTGCACAAATTTCTCAAATTATTGCCAATGTAGCTTCCAGTCAATATGGTGGATGCTCTGCCGATCGGATTGATGAATTATTAGCGCCTTTTGCGGAACGTAATTATGAAAAACATTTAGCAGATGCGCAAGAATGGATTGAAGGAGAAGAACGCCAAAAAGCATTCGCTCGGAAGAAAACGAAAAAAGATATTTTTGATGCCATGCAAAGTCTTGAGTATGAAATTAATACTTTATTTACTTCCAATGGACAAACCCCTTTTACTTCTCTGGGATTTGGTTTAGGTACCAACTGGTTTGAGCGAGAAATTCAACGGGCGATTTTACAAATCCGAATTAATGGTTTAGGGATTGAAAAACGAACAGCTATTTTCCCAAAACTGATTTTCACAATTAAACGCGGCGTCAATGCGCAACCTACTGATCCAAACTACGATATTAAACAACTGGCACTGGAATGCGCAACGAAACGCATGTATCCTGATGTTTTAAACTATGATAAAATCGTTGAACTAACAGGTAGTTTTAAGGTACCAATGGGCTGTCGTTCCTTTTTACAAGGATGGAAAGACGAACAAGGTGAAGAAGTAAATGTTGGCCGAATGAATTTAGGCGTTGTGACCTTGAACTTACCAAGAATCGCTTTAGAAGCGCAAGGAAGCCAAGAAAAGTTCTGGCAAATTTTAAATGAACGTTTGGCGATCGTTAAAGATGCTTTGGTTTATCGGGTTGAACGTGTTAAAGAAGCTAAACCAGCGAATGCACCGATTTTATACATGTATGGTGCATTTGGAAAACGTTTAGCTACACAGGATGCCGTAGATGAACTGTTTAAAAACAAACGTGCCACGGTTTCGCTTGGCTATATTGGCTTGTATGAAGTGGCTTCTGCCTTTTACGGCGGTGCTTGGGAGGACAATCAAGAGGCCAAAAACTTTACACTGGATATTTTAAAAGAACTGAAAAAAAATGCCGACAACTGGGGCAACGAATACGGCTATCATTTTAGTGTCTACTCTACACCGAGCGAAAGCTTGACTGACCGTTTTTGCCGTTTAGATACTGAAAAATTTGGCATCGTCGAAAATATTACAGATAAAGAATATTACACAAATAGTTTCCATTATGATGTACGCAAAAATCCAACGCCTTTTGAAAAACTTGATTTTGAAAAGGACTATCCAAAATACTGTTCTGGTGGTTTTATCCACTACTGTGAATACCCCATGTTACAGCAAAATCCCAAAGCACTTGAAGCTGTCTGGGATTACGCTTATGACAAAGTTGGCTATTTAGGAACCAATACGCCAATTGATCATTGTTATGCCTGTGGTTTTGAAGGGGAGTTCCATCCAACTGAACGTGGCTTTGAATGTCCAGAATGTGGCAATCATGATCCTAAGACTTGTGATGTCGTTAAACGGACTTGTGGTTATTTAGGTAACCCGCAAGCTCGCCCAATGGTACATGGTCGTCACAAAGAAATTTCCTCTCGTGTTAAACATTTAAAAAATTAAACTCGATTATTCTATAGAAAGAAGTTTTGCTGATGCGTAATCCGAAACCACAAGAATGGAAAACCGAAGACTACAGCCAAAAAAAGATTGCCGATTACAAAGCGTTCAACTTTGTTGATGGCGAAGGTGTACGCAATAGTTTATATGTGAGCGGCTGTCTCTTTGCTTGTGAAGGTTGTTTTAACAAAGCTGTCCAAAATTTCAATTACGGTACGCCGTTTACAGAATCTTTAATGAATCAAATTATTGAAGATTTGTCCCATGACTATGTCCAAGGTTTGACTCTTTTGGGTGGTGAACCTTTTCTGAATACAGATGTTTGTCTTAGTGTAGTCAAACGTGTGCGGGAAACATTTGGCTCAGCCAAAGATATCTGGTCTTGGTCTGGGTATACCTTTGAAGAACTACTTTTAGAAACGCCTGATAAGCTTGAACTACTCCATTCAATTGACATTTTAGTCGATGGGCGTTTTGAACTGGCAAAACGTAATTTAAATTTACAATTTCGTGGCAGTAGTAATCAACGGATTATTGATGTACCCAAATCACTTGCTGCTGGCAAAGCTGTTATTTGGGAAAAATGTCATGACGCCGAAACGTCTTATGAACAAATCAAAAAAACAATTTAAAAAAGTTAGCCCTTTAGCCATCTCTTGAGGATGTGTCTAAAGGGCTAACTTTTTTCCCATAAAGGTAAAACAATGTTTTCATACGCTAGTGGATCTAAATTCGTTAAAGTAATGCCTAATAAACGGATTCCTTGTTCTAAACCTAAAATATCTTCCCAAATTAAATTCGCTTGATAGAAAAGTTCTTCTTTTTTAGAAATATATTCAGGTAATGTCACACGTTTCGTAATCGTCGTATAATCAGTATAACGAACTTTTAGGACTACTGTTTTGCCATGTTTTTGCACTCGTTGCAATGCACGCTCAACCCCTGCTGCTAATTGTCTCAATTGAGCCGTAACCTGCTCTTCCGTCGTTAAAGGGGTGCCGTAAGTATGTTCCTTGCCTACCGACTTACGATCTCTAGTCACTTGAACTGGCGCATCATGGATACCACGGACTTTACGATACAATGAATAACCCATTTTACCGAATAACCGAATCAACGTCATCTCATCTTGCTTGTATAAATCTGCTCCAGTAAAAATCCCTAGTTCATGCATTTTAGGCACTGTTTTTTTCCCGATTCCGTGGAAATCTTCAATCGGTAATGCTTTCAAAAAATCTTCGGCCTCTTCTGGTAAGACAACCGTCAGGCCCTTTGGTTTCTGGAAATCTGATGCTAACTTGGCTAAAAACTTATTGTAACTAACACCTGCCGAGCAAGTTAACTGCAATTCATGCCAAATATCATACTGGATCATTTTCGCAATTTTAATAGCCGACTTACTGTTGACCTTATTTTCAGTTACATCTAAATACGCTTCGTCAATAGATACTGGTTCAATCACATCTGTATAGCGGCGAAAAATTTCACGGATTTCTTGAGAAATTTCACTATATTTCTGATAATTACCTGGCTTAAAAATGGCACTTGGACATAGTTCATACGCCTTTTGAGCACTCATAGCCGAGTGAATACCGTACTGTCGAGCAATATAATTCGCTGTGGTCACCACTCCTTTGCCCCCAGTATCACCTGGATGGCGCGCAATAACTAACGGATGTCCTACTAGCTCTGGATGATCTCGTTCTTCAACTGAAGCAAAAAACGCATCCATATCTATATGTATAATTTTTCTCGACGTATCTTTTTTTAAGGGAAAACGTAATTCGCTCATCATTTTGATTCGCCTCCTCCCTCCATTATATACGAACGTCCGTTCTTTTTCAAATTGAAACTTCTTTATTTCAACCAGAAAAAGCTGAAAATCCGTGAAGTTATAAACACAGATTTCCAGCTTTTTAATTAAACAACCAATTGTTTTTGTTGATTATAGTAGCCTTTATAGGCAAGATAAGTTGCAATCACTGAACCAATACTTGTTGCTGATAGCAACATAAAAGTCACCATAATCTGATATTTTATCGCATGGACAGGATCAACGCCCGCAAAAATTAAGCCTGACATCATCCCAGGCAAACTAACAATTCCGACAGTTTTGGCAGAATCAATCGTCGGCGCCATCCCGGTTTTCACACTTTGTTGGATGATTGGTAAAGAGGCGAGTTTGATAGTTGCACCTAATGCTAGTTTCTCCATTACCGCTTGCCGTTGGTTTTGAAAAAGAGTATCTAAATTGCGATAGCATAAACCAATTGCCACCATCGAATTGCTGGCAATCATCCCACTGATAGGAATGATTTGAGAAGGAATAAATTTGATAGAACCAGAAAAAATCAAAATACCAATGGTAATTCCTGTACTACAACCAATTGCAATGAAAGAAATCAAAAAGCCCTTTTGTAATTGCTGGCTGCGTTTTTTTGCATTAAAGGCTGCGTTGGAAACAATCACCAAAACCATGATGAGCGTTAAAATCAGGTTATTGACTTGAAAAACATATTTTAATAAATAGCCGACTGCGACTAATTGAATGACTGCTCGAATCACACTAATAATAATATCTTTGGTAAAACCTAATTTTTCTTTAGTACTAATAATTAATGCGACCACTACTAGCATGGCTGAAAAAAATAAGGATAAATTATTAACTGCTAAATCCATCTGTCGGCGCCACCTTTCCTGCTACAATACGAATCACTTGCTGTGCTTGCTGAATTTCTTCGGTATCATGCGTGATACGAACCAGCGTGACTCCTTGCTCTTTGTTTAATTGGTTTAACAATTGATTGACAATTTGTTTGCTTTCTTCATCTAATCCCGTTGTAACTTCGTCTAATAATAAAACATCTGGTACAAAAATAATGTTTCGTAGCAAAGCAACCCGTTGTCGCTCACCACCAGAGAGTTCGGCTATTTTCTTTTCAAGATAAGCAGCGGGCAATTTCACTTGTTGGAGCAATGCCACGACTTTTTCCTGATTAAACGCTTCTTGTCTGACGGTAAATGGAAATAATAAATTATCATACACGGTTTCACCAAATAAAGTTGGCTGCTGAAAACAATAAGAAACCTTTTGGCGGTATGTTTCGATTGGCATTGTAGTAATTGGCGCTTCTTGATAAAAAATTTCGCCTTCTGTAGGACTTAATAATGAAGATAAAATTTTTAAAAATGTACTTTTCCCGCTACCTGAAGGACCAACAATTGTTGTATTGCTGCCTGTTTCAAATGACAAATCAATATCAGAAAGAATGCTACGACCATTTACTTGATAAGACACGCCTTCTGCTCGCAATAAATTACTCATGTTTCTCTCCTTTTTTAAATGGAATGATATTCTTTATATACTTCTTGTTTTTTTACATTTCTCAATTTGGCCACTTCTTTGATTGCCTCTTTTGAACTCCGTCCCTCTTCCTCCATTAAAACTTGTACATGTTCTTTGAGGGAAATAGCTGGCATTGCTGCTATTGTCTCTTTCTCACCAGTAAATCCGCTAACTAATAAACAACACTCGCCTTTTAGCGTATTTTCTGCTAAATATTCTGTTAGTTCTCCTAAGGTACCACGCAAATACTCTTCATGAAGTTTCGTTAATTCTCGACAAATCACAGCGGGACGTTCTTGACCATAGACTTCAGCAAACGTTGCGACCGTTTTAGCAATCCGATAGGGGGACTCATAAAAAATCTGTGTCGGCCGTTCTTCTTTTAATGCTGATAACACGTCTTTCTGTTCCTTTTTCTTTCTTGGTAAAAAACCATAAAACGTAAATGGCTGTGGTAAAAGGCCCGAGGCAATCAAGGCGGTCATTCCTGCCGTAGGTCCTGGCAAGGCAATCACTGCCAGTTCTTCTTCAAGACATGCTGTAACCAATTCATGACCAGGATCACTAATTGAAGGCATACCTGCATCGCTAACTTGGGCAATCGTTTCACCATTCAGCAATCGTGTAATCAGTTGAGGAATTCGCTCTTTGTAATTATGTTCGTGTAAACTAATTTGTGGCGTTGTAATCTCAAAATGATTTAGCAATTTTTGTGTGTTTCTTGTGTCCTCACTAGCAATCACCGTTGCTTCTTTCAATATGTTTAAACAACGAATACTCATATCTTCTAAATTGCCGATCGGTGTTGGGACAAGATACAATTTTCCTTTTGTTGTTTGCTTATCAAAACTTTTCTGTTTTTGCATAGCGCATCCCTCATTTTCCTTTTTCGTTCTATAAATAGATAAAGGTTTGATTTGACAATCGATTGACTGTCAAACCAAACCTTTCCTTTTTATTTGCAGTGTCCACTAGACTTAACGCGTACGTTCCCCATAAATAACATCAAGACAAAAGGCACATTCTTCATCATTTTCACGTCTTGAACCATATAAAATATTGCAGACATGGAAGCCCTCTTCATAAAGTTTTTCCAAATTCATACGTGATTTTGATAGCTCTTGTTTTTCAGTTTCAGTTGTATTTCCTGCTAACTTATTCAGTTCTTGGAGATGCTCCCGTAAGCGTTGGTTTTCGATTTCCAACGTGGTATTTTTTTCTACCAACTCATGGAGTGCTGCTTTAATTTCTCTTAATTGTGTCACGGAACTGTCTAAATCAGTTTCCAACGAATTTAATCCATCATAGAGCGAACGTTTATCCATTTTGATCACCTTTTTCAGCAGCAACTTTCGCAGTAGCTTCTTTGATTTCTTCGTAATCATAATCCGCTGCGATTTCACGACCATGCAGACGAACTTTGACAATCCGACTTAATAGATTCAACCCGACGACTTTACCTTTGCCATCTGGTGTTATTACTTCTTTTCCATAATCTGGTAATTCTTTTTTAGCGGCTTCATATTCGTCGTTTTCGTATTTCAAACAACACATTAAGCGGCCACATAATCCCGAAATTTTAACAGGATTTAAAGATAGCCCTTGATCTTTAGCCATTTTGATTGAAACTGGCATAAAATCTCCTAGAAATGTTGAGCAACATAGTTGTCTGCCACAAGGGCCAATGCCACCTAATATTTTCGCTTCATCTCGGACACCAATTTGACGTAACTCAATTCGCGTCCGGAAAATAGCCGCTAAGTCTTTGACTAATTCACGAAAATCAATTCGCCCATCTGCCGTAAAGTAAAAAATCATTTTGCTACGATCGAAGGTATATTCTACTCGCACTAATTTCATTTTTAAGTCATGAGCTCGAATTTTTTCATTGGCAATGCTTTTGGCAGCTTCTGCATCAGCCAAATTTTTTTGTTCTTTTTCTAAATCATTGGCTGTTGCTTTATTTAAAATGGGTTTTAGGTCCTCTGGTAAATCGTCTGAATCGACTGTTTTTTTAGGAATAGCAACAGTAGCTAATTGTTTTGACTGTTGAGATTCAACGAGTACTTTCTCATTATAAATATACTCAGATTTTCCAGGAGCAAAATAATAGATATGACCGGCTTCACGGAAGCGAACTCCTACTACTTCTACCATTTTATTCCTCCTAATCTAGTTCAAGTGAACGTCGCTTCAATCGGTTAAGGAACTTGCTGAAACAACTAAGTTCCTACTATATTATGAAACTGAATGCCACTTGGCACTTTTTTCCTTTATGATTTAGGGTGAATCATTTGGATAACTAATTGTTCACAAACATTTTGCCAACTAACATTGGCAGTCCATTTTTGGCGTGCTTTCAAAATTAGCGCCAACCGTTCCGCCTGCTCTTCCGTTACTTTTTTGGCTTGCTGTGTCGCAACACTTTCTTCCAATAATTGACGGTAATAAACCATGAGCAAGTCAAAGCTAAGCGCTTGTTGTTCTTTTTCCTTAAATACTTTGACCATTTTCTTCTGAACGTAGATAAATGCCTGTAAATCATTACTTTTTAGATAATTAAACCATTGCAAAATGATTTCCCTAGCTTCATTAAACCATTCATCTTGAGAGATTTCAACTGCTTTCTCAAAACTATTTGTCAGCTCAGCTAAAAGGGTTGCAGTCTTTTCACCAATCCCCTGTTTGATTAAGCGATCAATTAATGTTTTTTTGACTAATGGTTGAAAATGTAAGGTTTGGCATCGTGATTGAATCGTTGGTAAAATTCGAGAAAGCGAAGTGGTTTCTAAAATAGCTAAAATTTGTCCTTCTGGTTCTTCTAAAAATTTTAAGAGACTATTGGCTGCGCCAGTACTCATTTTATCTGCTTCTTGAATTAAGAAAACTTTTTTAGCAGTCTCGACCCCACTTTTAGAAAACTCCGCTTTTAATTCACGGATTTGGTTCACTTTGATGGTTTGCCCATCTGGCGCAATTCTTAAAACATCTGGATGTTCATTTTCATTAATCCGCACACAATTATGGCATTCGTTACAAGGCTGTTGATTTACTAAATTCGTACAAAAGACATGTTTCGCCATCCATAAGCCAAATTCTTGTTTTCCAGTTCCTGTATCTCCTTCAAAAAGATAAGCATGGGCAAGACGACCATGCTCAAAACTTTTTTGGAGTTGCTTGTACAGCAAAGGTTGCATTTGCTGTAGCTGTTGTGCTTCATTCATCTTAATATTGATGGAATCCTTCAACTGGTAAGACGAAGCAAGTAGCGCCGCCTACTTCAACTTCCACAGGATAAGGAATTTGGCCATCCATTGTGATATCTAAAGTCACAGGTGTTGAAACATATTGTTTTCTTGATTGACATGTTTCTTTAATTAAAGCTAATGTTTCGTCGACACGTTCATCATCAATCCCAATAATAAATGTGCTGTTTCCCGCTTTTAAGAACCCACCTGTTGAGGATAATTTTGTAGCACGAATATTGGCATCAATAAATTCGTTGGCTAATCGGTTACTATCTTTGTCTTGTACAATGGCTAAAATAATCTTCATGGTCTACACCTTCCTATAATTAAAAGTTTTCTGGATAACGTTCAATAATCGCCTGATACGTTGCTTCTACGACAAGTTCTAAACTCATCCGTGCATCAATCTTTTTGATACGTTGTGGATTTTCTTCTGCTAATTTCAAATATTCATGACGAACACGTTGATGAAATTCTAATCCTTCTGAATCTAAGCGATCAATTTGCTGTGTTCGATTTTCTTGAATCCGCCGTAAGCCAGTATCTGAGTCAACGTCTAAATAAATTGTAAAATCTGGTGAGACACCTTCTGTCGCAAACGCATTAATTGAAGCAATTGGTGCAATCCCAATTCTACGCCCAGCGCCTTGGTAGGCTAATGAGCTGTCAACAAAACGATCACATAGGACTAAATGACCTGCTTCCAAAGCTGGCAAGATTTTTTCCACTAAATGTTGACGACGAGCAGCTGCGTAAAGTAAAGCTTCTGTTCGCTCATCCATTCTGTCATTTCTTGGATCTAAAATAACTGTTCGAATCTTTTCGGCAATCGGTATGCCGCCTGGTTCTCTTGTAGTGACAATTTTTCGTTTTGACTCTTTAGCTAATCTTTCAGAAACTTCCTTCAAAACACTGGTTTTGCCAGCGCCATCTGGACCTTCAAATGTGATAAAAATACCCTGCACGTGCGAAAACTCCAATCAATTTTTACTTGTATCTATTATACTTCATCTTGCTCTATCAGTCTAATTGAAATCCTTATGTCCTATTTAAAGTGATGCATCCGCTGAAAAAAAAAACTGAAAAAGAAGTACGGAAAAGCTTGAACTGCGACATTTTCTCACAGAAACGACCTACTTCGATTTCAACTTCTTTTTCCAACGATGTTTCTTTTAAATTTCTCGACGTCCTTCGACTGCTTTTAGCAAGGTTATTTCGTCTGCATATTCAATATCGCTGCCGACAGACAAGCCGTGTGCCAAACGAGTAACGGTGATTCCGGCTGGTTTAATGAGCCGTGATAAATACATCGCCGTCGCTTCTCCTTCAGTGGTAGCGTTGGTTGCTATAATGACCTCTTTCACTTCATCATCGTGCAATCGTTTGATCAAAGAGGCAATATTAATATCTTCTGGTCCTGTTCCTTCCATCGGTGAAAGCACCCCGTGGAGTACGTGATACAAACCTTGATATTCACGCATTTTTTCCATTGCCATAACGTCTTTTGGTTCTTCCACTACTAAAATAATACTACGGTCACGATTTTTATCTTGGCAAATTTCACAAGGATCTTCTTCAGTAATATTTCCGCAAATACTACAGAAATGGAGATCTCTCTTGACACTAATTAGCGCTTTTGCAAAAGCATTAGCATCTTCTTCTTTCATATCAATTGTATAAAAAGCAAGCCGTGTCGCTGTTTTTTGACCAATTCCTGGTAATTTCATATAACTTTCAATCAATTTTGCAATCGGTTCTGGATAATTCATGAGGCTTCTACAGTCCTTTCTTAGCAAGGCGTTTCTGTTATTACTGAGCGAGTTACAACAGATTTTGCGTCACTGAATATCTTATCACGCCCTGTCAAAAAAGCAACTGACAATTACTGCTTTCTAATACAAAAACAAGTCGTTAGTTACGAGCACTAAACGACTTGTTTTTGTATTAACCAATCCAGGTTTCGTGTGTATAGGCCATTTCCCAAAAAGCGTATTCCATCTCACTGCTGATAACAAAAGCGGTAATCATAGCTGCTTGTTCTTGTGATGAACTTTCTTCATATAATTGGTCTAACAGTTGGCGTTCCTCTTGGACGTGTTGGTACGCTTCCTCCCCAGCATAGGTTTCAATCCAACGTTGGTACAGTGGCTCTGGTGAGTGTTGTTTGACTAACTGTGCACCAATTTCTTGATAGAGCCAAGAACAAGGCAACATACTTGCTGCGGCCGTCTTAGGCGTTCCTTCAATAAGTTGGCGATACATATGAGAAACATAGTGATAAGCGGTTGGTGCAATCGGTGTCGCTGCAACTTCTTCTTCTGTAATCGCTAGTTCTTCAAAAAAAGTTTCACGAATAGTTAATTCACCCAACGCGAGATTTTCCGCATTTGTTAAGAGTAATTTTTTCAATCGAGGTTGTTGCGTTTGTGCCGCAATCAAGCGATAAAATTGACTAAAGTGTTTTAAATAGTAATGATCTTGAATTAAATAGTAGCGAAAAATCATTGGACTCAAGGTTCCTTCATGTAACTCTGTGATAAAAGGATGCTGAAAACTCCCTTGCCAAGAAGCTTGCGCTTGTTCTTTGGCTTGTTCTGTAAATGTCATAGGTTTCTCCTTTACGTTAGAAAAATAAACAAATTGGTAAAAATGATGATCAAAATAGCAAGCCCAAGACTGACTTTTGCTGACACAAAATGCTCTTTTCGACTTCTAGTGGCTCCTTCTTCATAGCCAAGGGCACAGACATTGCTTCCGTATATTTATCTCGCCAAGAAACAGCAACGAGCAGTGTTTTAACATAAAGCATCGGCGACCAAAAATGAAACGTTTTGCCACGGAGTAGGCTTGCTTCTTTTAAATCATTAATTTCTCTTTTCACTTCCGGTAAGGCGTGAACCACCACTAAAATTCCATAAACAAAGTTTGGTGCTAGCCCCTTTTGTTCCAATAACAACAATAATTCTTCAAAATCAACGCCTACAGCAAAAGCTAGTCCTAAACCGGCAAAGGCATACGTTCGACTAAACAAAAGCCAGGCTTGTTGACTACTCGTACCATGCAAATAAATAGACCAAAACGTCCCGATTGCTGGTAAAAGTGGCAAGAAAAATAACCAAAGCAGTAAGCGGGATTTTCGCTGGCCTATTAAAAAAATGATACAACCCATAAAAACCGCCAAATTTGCCAAAATTGACTGAGAAAAAGATAATTCAAAGGTCAAAATAAGAATCAAAGAAGCATAAATTGCTGCATTTGTTTGCTTTATTTGCATGTGGTTCCCTCCTGCCAGATAATCAGTTGTTGCTGCAGCAATTCTATTCGGTAATTGCTCACGCCAGAGAGAGGTTCTAGCCGATGCGTGACGATTAGAAAATCTTGTTGCGCACTTTTTTCTTTGATCCATTCAACAAAATAATTGCATGCTCGCTCATCTAATCCAGCAAAAGGTTCATCTAAAAGTAAACAGTCCAAATCTAAGCTCAGCAAACTAATTAATTGCACCATCTTTTTTTGCCCTTCACTTAGTTGAAAAACACTGTGCTCTAGTTTTTCTTTTAAACCTAAAAAAGTTAAGGCTTCCTCTTGTTTTCTTCTTTTTTCTGCTGTCATGTTCTGACCAAACAAAAGCTCTTCTCGTAAAATCAACGTGACAAACTGACGATTGGCTTGTTGCACCGCTAATGTCATGTGTTGATACAATTTTTTTGAAGCCCGCAAGCGGCGGCCCGCCAAGAACATTTTTCCTTGATATTTTTGTCTCTGAACGATGGCTTTTAATAAGGTGGATTTCCCCGCCCCATTTGGCCCCGTCAACGTGGTAATTCCTTTAAACAAAAGCGCTTCTTTTTCTTCAAGTAGCACTCGTTTTCCCTGAGACAAACGAAAATTTTTCAATTGGAGCATTGGTTGTTTTACCACAGAAGTTGTAAGCTGAAATGTCTGCGGTTTTGTTTTGATAAACGTCAACGGTTGCTTTTCAAACTGGCCATTTTTCAACGTGACGACTTGGTCCACAACATCAGCGTAATCGCTGAAATCGTGGTCGCACACCAAAATCGTTTTGCCTGCTTGATGGAGTCTTGCTAAAATTTGAATAAATTGTTTTCGAGAGGTTGGATCAATGCTTGCAAAAGGTTCATCTAATAAAAAAATATCTGGGTTCATTGCTAGCAGAACTGTCAACGCCGCTTTTTGTTTTTCACCACCAGATAACGTCGCTAATTCTCGTGTGAATAAGGTTTGAGTCTGAACAAGTTGAAGCGCTGTTTGGATTTTTCGGTTCATTTCTTCAGGCGAGATTCCTAAATTTTCTAAAGCAAAAATCAGTTCTCGTTCCAAGGTTTTCATTGTAAATTGTTGACTGGGGTTTTGAAACAGCATGCCAATTTTTTGCGCCTTTTCACGAGTTGATAATTGTCGGCGTTCCATTCCTTCAATCAAAATTTCTCCTTGGTAATCAAGCGGAGCAAATCCGGCAATCAAGCGTAAGAGCGTTGATTTTCCACTACCACTATCGCCAATTAATAAGGAAAACGTTCCTTGAGAAATTGCTAAATTTGTCTTTTCAAACAAGGGTTGTTCTCGTGAAAAGGACACAGCTTTTAATTGGATACTATTCATTTTGCCTTCACAGCTAACCCTTGCGCAGACTGATACATTCGTAAAATAACTTTCGTTAAGAAAATACCAAAGAAACAAATAGAAACGAACCGAACGCTAATTAAAGCAATGTTCATCCCCAGTCCGTAATTGCCATAACCAAACTTAAAGTATTCATACACATAACTAAAAATAGTCGTCCCAATCGCACTATAAAATAACGTGAGTGTATCGTACCGTTTGTAGCGTGTCGCAAAAAAGCCACTTTCACTACCTAGGCCTTGAATCACACCAGAAATTAATACACTAGGTCCGAAATACGAACCATAAAGCATTTCTGCCAAAGCGGCTAAAACTTCCGCCAAAACAGCACTTCCCGCTCGTGGAATCAGCATCGCTGCAATTGGTGCCACCATGGTCCACATTCCAAATAAAAGCTCATTGGCAAATGGACTCAGTCCTAATGGTAACAGCGCAGCACTCAATAACGCATAGAGGAACCCTGCCCCCATAAAAACACCGCCAAACAAAAAGGCTAAAAAAGCGAGTAAGACGACTTGTTGCAATGACCATTTTTTCAATAAAAAAACTCCTTTCTCTTAACAAAAAGCAAAAGGAGTGACTTAAATAAACCCTGATAAAAGAAAACACACTCATCCTAGGACAGAATGAGTGCGTGAAAAATCAAAGTAAATCGGCATTTCCCTGCGACAGTACTAACTGCATCAGGTTCAATGGGTATCATCTCAGCCATAACAGCACCCCAAATGTTTTTTATTAAAATGTACTTTTACTATAGCATAGAATAACTATAAAAACTAGTCTTGGCACTTTTTTCTTTCATCAAAAGCTGAAGAAATCAAACAATTTTGTAAGATAACTGTTAGGCAAATAAATGGTTGATTTTTCTGGACTTTGTTATATTGTTCTTTATGAAAGAGAGGCGTTTATACTATGGGTAAAACATTAACTGGCTTTCATTTGAAAGTCATTGGGGTTATTTCAATGGTCTTTGACCACCTATTGCAGTTTTTTAGTTTTTTAGGCGTGCCTGGTTGGTTCGGATGGATTGGAAGAATTGCTGCACCTATTTTCTTATTTGAAAGTTCTGAAGGCTTCATTCACACAAGCAATCGGCGAAAATACATGTTCCGGTTGTTGTTAGGCTTCTGGATTATGGGGATTCTGAACGGCATTTTAAATGCGTATTTTTCAACAGGTGGCTTAATTATCAATAATATTTTTGGGACGTTATTTTTAGGTACGGTCTACATGCAGTCTATGGACTATTTTAAACAAAAACAAATTGGTAAAGGGCTTCTTTGGTTTATTGTGCCTTTATTAATCAGTGCTCTACCTCTCGTTGTTTTTAGTTCTCCAGACATATTAAGCAACCCTGCTATCTTAATTGGTTTCCAAATTTTCAATCTGATTGTGCCATCACTAATGATGACAGAAGGTGGGTTTTTATTTGTTCTCTTGGCCGTGGCTTTTTATTTATTCCATGGCAAAAAGTGGTTACAAATTTCAGCAATTGGCGTTGTTGCGTTGATTTCAGCAGCCAGCTATAATTTCCAAGAACTATTCGGGGTGAACCACCAATGGATGATGATTTTAGCAGCGATTCCAATTGTTCTTTATAATGGTGAAAAAGGCCGTGGCATGCGGAATTTCTTTTATATTTTCTATCCAGCTCACATTGCTATTTTTGCAATTATTAGTTTCTTCATGCAACGTTAATTATTTTCTGCTTGACGATTGCCTAAAAAGTGTTTACAATGCAACATGTAAACAAATCGTACAGATAACACGCAAATTGCGTGTCGAGAGAGAGGCGGTTTCTATTCTTATAGAAACTGCTTCTATTTTTTTACGAAAAAATGAAAACTATAGAGGTGATTAAATGGAACAAAAAAACGTACGATTATTCCCTGCCGTTTTAGCGACAGGAATTATGTCTTTTGCTGGCGTATTAATTGAAACAGCAATGAATGTAACTTTTCCGACATTAACAAAGGAATTTGGTGTTTCCACCGGTACCGTGCAGTGGGTGACAACGATTTATTTATTAGTTATTTCTATCATGGTGCCCTTATCCAATTATTTATTAAAAACCTATTCGCTAAGACGCTTATTTATCGTTGCGAATCTTTTCTTTTTGATTGGTTTAGCGATTAATGTCTATTCGCCATCTTTCAGTATCTTGTTATTAGGCCGACTCTTCCAAGGGGCTAGCACTGGGATTGCTTTGCCACTGATGTTTCATATTATTTTGAACTTTACCCCGCTGGAAAAACGAGGAACGATGATGGGGGTAGGCACATTGACCACTTCAATTGCTCCAGCCATTGGTCCAACGTATGGTGGAATCTTAACATCTTCCCTGTCTTGGCACGCCATCTTTTTATTCTTAATTCCTATTTTACTACTTTCTTTGTTTATGGGATTATCTGCTATTCCAGAAATACCTGTTAAAAAAACCACCACTCTTGATTTGGTTAGTTTAATTGGTATTGCCCTGTTATTTAGTGGTTTGTTGATGTTTTTAAGTAAAATTGGCACATTGTTTGGCTGGCTTTCACTTCTGGCAGCCATTATTGGCTTTGTTATTTTTTATAAACGAGCAACGACGGCTGAACAGCCACTAGTTCGTTTGACAATTTTAAAAAATCCCGCCTTCGTTTTATTTTTATGTGGCTTTTTAGTTTGTCAATTCTTATTGTTAGGTATTTCCTTTGTCTTACCAAACTTTGTTCAAATCGTCCTTGGAAAAAATGCGTTTGTAGCTGGGCTAGTCATGCTGCCAGGTGCTACAGTCGGGGCCATTTTGGCACCACTTTCTGGACGAGTGTTGGATCAATACGGCGCTAAAAAACCTATATTATTTGGCTTAAGTTTGGCGACAATCGGTTGGCTAGCTTTAACAATTTTACTAGAGATGCCTGTTTTATTAGGATTCGTCGCTGGACATGTTACCTATATGATTGGTCTAGGTTTTGCATACAGTAATATGATGACGACTGGTATGAGCTTGTTAGAGGAGAAAGATTTTGGCGACGGCAATACGTTATTTAATACACTTCAACAATTTTCTGGCGCTATTGCGACGGCCATTGTAGCGACGATTATTAATATCGCTCAAGACCACGCAGATAATTTTGCTCAGGGGACAACGATGGGCTCACTCATTTCTCTGATTTTCTTGCTAACCTTATTAGTGATTGTTTTGATTGCTTGCTGGAATTATTTCCGCAAAAAAGCTTAAAAAAAAGCAACTGGTCAGTTCCATAGTGACCAGCTGCTTTTTTTAGTTTTCTAAAGATAGTTGTTTTTTTATGCTTCTTGCTTCCGAATATAAAGTACGAACAAGACAGCAATTAGCACGATAAAACCACCAAAAATCGGTGTATATGTTACTGATAAATGATCTGTGACCATCCCACCTGTCATTGAGCCAACGGTAATCCCAATATTAAAGGCTGCAATATTAAAAGCTGAGGCCAAAGTGATATCTTCTGGAACATACTTTTCCGCTAATTCTACAACATATAGTTGTAAACCAGGTACATTCATAAAGGCAAATAGACCCAACATCAAACTTCCTAATAAGCCTAGAAGACTGTTATCCATTAAAACAGTAATGAATAAAAAGACTAAGGACAGAATTAATAAGCTAAACATTTTTACTAACGAATCTAAAGGTTTTTTATTTGCCCAGTGACCACCTACTGTATTGCCAATTGCGACCATTACGCCATAAACAACTAAAATAATCACTACCGCATTGGCTGAAAAGCCTAAATTTTCCAATAACGGTGACAAGTACGTATATGCAGCAAACGTTCCACCATAACCAAAAGCAGTAATTAGAAAAGAGAAAACGAGGGGTTTGTTCGTAAAAATCCGCGTGATTCCTTTTAAGTCAACCTTCCCTGGTATCGGTAAATTTTTGGGAACTAAAAAATAACTAGCAATCAGTCCCACCAAGCCAATACTGGCTATAAAAAGAAAGGACATATGCCAAGCTGTTTGTTGCCCAATAAACGTCCCTAAAGGTACGCCAGTCACTGTTGCAACCGTTAAGCCCGTAAACATAATAGCAATGGCACTGGCTCGACGTGATGGCGGCACAACATCTGCGGCGATGACAGTCGAAACAGACATGAAAATGCCATGCGCCAATGCAGAAAGTATCCGCCCTACCAATAAAATAATAAACGTTGGCGCAAACGCAGCAATTAAATTCCCACTAATGAAAAGAATCATAATCCCCAGCATTAATGAGCGACGATTCCATTTTCCTGTCAAAATTGTTAATAACGGCGCCCCAATCGTCACACCTAAAGCGTACAAAGAAACAGTCAAACCTGCTTGGGAAAGACTAATATGAAAACTTTTAACAATCATTGGTAATAAACCCACACTAATAAATTCTGTTGAACCGATTGCGAAAGCATTGATAGCTAATGCAAAGAGCGTTAAATTTGGTGAAATTTTCTTTTCCATTCTCTTCCTCCTAAAAAACATTTGAATTTCAACAAAAATTACTATATACTAAGATTGAATTTTTGATAAGTACCTACTTTTTTGTATCATAAGTACCTTTTAGTAACTTTTGTTTATTATCAACCTATTAAGGAGGAATGTTTTTTGGAAACTCGTACATATGCGATTGGTGTCGAAGCAACGATGGATGTTATTGGCGGTAAATGGAAACCAATTATTCTGTGTAATTTACGGCACGGCGCCATGCGCCCCAGCGATTTAAAACGCGGTATTACTGGCATTAGTCAAAAAATGCTGACACAACAATTACGGGAACTCGAAGAAGACAACATTATCGAGCGGAAAGTTTACAACCAAGTTCCACCAAAAGTCGAATATTATTTAAGCGATTATGGTCAAAGCCTCTCTGCTGTCTTAGATAACTTATGTAATTGGGGAGAATCCCACGTGGCTCATTTGCAAGAACAAGGCCAAGAAATTTATTTAAAATGTGAAGATTAGTGAACAAAACGTTTATAAACTATATCAAAAAAGAGCTTTAAGCTATTTAAGAGCCTGGGGAAAAATCTAAAATGATTTTTCCCCAGGCTCTTCTTATGCTTTAATAACTTGAATATCTTGCGTTAATTGGGCCCAATGATTAGTAGGTCCGTGACCATGTCCAACAGAAATTGCTTGGCTAATGGCCCCTTGTATAAACTGTTTGCCAATCACAATCGCCGCTTCTAACGGCGTACCTTTTGCTAATTCGGCTGCGATACACGCTGAAAAAGTATCTCCTGTTCCATGAGTATTTTTCGTTACAATTCGTGGTGCACTTAGCCAAAAGCTCGAACCGTCTTCCATTAACACATAATCAGCCGCTTGTTGATTTGTGCTATGCCCGCCTTTCATAATAATATTTTTTGTGCCCAATTGTTGTAATTTTTTTGCTGCGGTCTGCATTTCTTGCTCTGTCTTGATGGTCGTCTCTAGTAAAACTTCCGCTTCTGGTAAATTAGGTGTCACGACCGCTGCTAGTGGCAACAGTTGCTCTTTAATTGTTTGAACTGCCTCGGCTTCTAACAAATGATGTCCACCTTTAGCCACCATTACAGGATCGACAATCAACGGACCAAAATCAACTTTCTGTAAATTACGAACGACAGCTTCGACACGCTCACTATCTGCTAACATCCCCGTTTTCGCTGCCCCAATTTTAAAATCAGCCGCCAGTGATTGAAATTGTGCATCAATAAATGAACTAGGAATCGGTAAGCTATCTTGTACGCCATACGTATTTTGTGCCGTCAATGCAATGACAATATTTAAGCCAAATGCCTGCCGTGCTTGAAATGTTTTTAAATCTGCTTGCATGCCAGCTCCCCCACCAGAATCAGAACCAGCAATCGTGACTACTTGTGGTGTCAAATTATATTCGGTCATTTTCTCGCCTCCAACATTCGCTCCGTTACACGCATCAACCCTTGAACTTTCTCGGTTATCTGTTCAGCCAGCATAATTTCACTGACCAGTGAAACACCAGCCACTCCCGTTCCCATAAGTTGTTCTATATTTTCTTCTTTGATTCCACCAATCGCTACAACAGGAATCGTGACTGCTGCGGCAATTTCAGAAAGTGTCTGCAAAGAAGTTAACGGACTGTCCTTAGTCGTTGTGGGGAAAATTGCGCCCACGCCTAAATAATCGGCGCCCTCGTTTTCCGCTTCAACTCCTCGTGCCACCGTTTTGGCTGAAACACCTACGATTTTTGTGGACCCAACCAGTTTTCGCACAAGAGCAACCGGTAATTCATCATCCCCTATATGCACACCTGCTGCATCCACTGCCAAGCAAATATCGACACGATCATTAATAATCAACGGAATCTGATACGCATCTGTTACCACTTTAACTTTCACTGCTAATTCGTAAAAGCGCCGTGTTGACACTTCCTTTTCGCGCAGTTGGACCAATGTCACTCCACTGCGACAAGCAGTTTCAATTCGTTTTAAAAATTCAGTATCACTAAAATCATACCGGCCTGTCACCAAATAAACTTTCAATTGCTCTCTCATAGCACTCGTCCTTTCACCGCCTCAAACCAATCCTTCTCCTTCATTAAAAGAGATAACTGATTTAACGTATTTTGGCGAAAATCGGCCAGCCCTTGGCTCTTAGTCTTGGCTTTTTCTCCGCAAAGATTAAAATAGCTCACTGCGGCTACTGCCGCAGTCATTGGCGCGTTGCCTTCACCTAATAAAGCGGCAACTAATGCGCCGACTAAATCGCCCGTGCCAGTGAAACAATCCAACTCAGGAACGCCATTTTGTAAGACAATCACTTGCTCTTGGCTAACCAAAACATCTTGAATCCCTGTTGCTAAAAATACCGTCTGGGGAAACTTTTGTGTTTGTTGACGTAAAGCTTGAATCAGCTCCTCAATTGCTTCTTCACTTTGATCCAAAGGGCTGACATCCACTCCTCGGCCATGACTCACCAACTGGCAAAAAGTCCGCATTTCTGAAAGATTCCCTTTCACAACGGTTGGCTGATTGTGCACCAGCTTTTCCCCGACTTCACTCCGAATATCACTGGCGCCATAACCGACTAAATCGACTACGGTCGGTTTATTCACTTGCCGAGCATAATCACTAGCTGCTAACAAGCTTTGCTCTCGTTCTTGTGATAAATGGCCTAAATTCAAAACCAAGGCACTGGTTTGCTGAAACAACTGCGGAAATTCCCGGGGATCATCTGCCATAATGGGCTTAGCATCAATATAAAGTAATGCATTCGCCATAGACTCACACGTAATTTCATTCGTAATGCACTGAATTAATGGTGCCGTTGTCAGTGGAAAAATCGTTTCAAACTTAACGCTTGTTTTCATAAAAGTACCCTCCCAAAAATAATTCCTGTGTTTGTTTAAATACCCGAGTTTCTTTCAGTTTTACTAAGACAAGCCAAGCAATCACTGAACCAATCAGTGTGGCACCAATAAATCGTGGTGTATAAATGAACCAATAAAAATTCTGCTTACTGCCAGTAAACCAAACCATTACAGGATAGGACAATAACGAGCCAATGATGCCTGTACCAAAAATTTCCCCTAGCATCGACCAGCCTAATTTTTGTCCCCATTGATAAAATAAACCAGCAAAAAACGCGCCAAAGACGGCACCTGTTAACGCTAATGGCGGAATACCTAAGAATGTCATACGGATTAAGCCGCAGACAAGTGCCATGAGCGTTCCGTAAAGAGGACCTAATAAAACTCCGGCAATAATGTTCATGACACTGGACATAGGGGCCATTCCCTCAATTCGCATTAACGGCGATAATACGACGTCCATCGCAATCATTAAAGCTAGTAACGTAACTCTGTGGATTCGATTTTTTTCCACGTAAAAAAACTCCTTTCTGCGAGAAGCAAAAGGAGGCGCGACTGAAAAAGACAGAAAAACCCAACCACAAATAAACGTAGTTGGGTGCAATAATCGGTCAAAATTTCAAGACATTTCCCTGCGCCAGTCCTAACTGTTTCAGGTTCCATGGGTATAATCTCAGCTAATAGCACCCCAAATGTTTCTCTTCAATTGGCTTTAGTATAGCATAGTTTTTTGGAAGCGACTACTAAAATTGCCAAAGAGTTTTCCCACAAAAACAGAAAAAACATCATGCCCAAAAAGTTCGATTTTTTGGGCATGACGTTTTTCATACTTTCGTTTGTCTTATTTTTTAGAATCCTGGCATTCCTTTGGTGTATTTGCCTAAAGTTGCTTCGGTTTCTTTTTCAATTTTTACTAACGCGTCGTTGACAGCCATAATGACTAAATCTTGTAGCATATCAACGTCTTCAGGATCAACCACGTCTTCTTTAATGATCAAATCTTTCATTGTGCGATCACCAGTAAAGGTCGCTGTCACAAGTTGATTGGTGGCTTCACCGATAAATTCTTTTTCATTTAGTGCTTCTTGCGCTTTGGCCATTTCTTTTTGCATTTTTTGTACTTGTTTCATCATGCCTTGCATGTTGCCCATTCCTCGCATCATAATTCCTCTACTCCTTCGTATTAATCATCTAGTACTTCGACAAGCTCTTCACCAAACATAGCGATTGCTTCATCTACTACTGGATTTTCTTGTGAATGTTCATTTGTTACAGGCGGTTCGTCCGCTAGACGAGCCATTTCATTTTCAGGTTCAGAATGATTCAAACTGCCCTGATTTTGGTTAATAAAACTTTGTCTTAGTTTTGGCCAGCTTTCTCTAGTAATGCAGACCATTTCTGGTGTATAGTCCATCAAACGGCTTAAATTATTATTGAAAGCTAACTGCATCTCTTCATCGTCTGTTGCACGAGCACAAACAATCTCATAGTCAAATGCCACCACGATGCCCTTAGGACTCGCTGCGACAGGTTCACTAGCTTTGAGCATCGCTCGTTGAGTCACAGATAATGTTTGCAGTAAGTCTTCCCAGACATTTTTCACATTCATTAAATGTGTTCTAGTCGCTTCGTTTAAGACTTGATATACCCGTTCTGTGGGTACACGGAACGAACTTTTTGGCGCTTGTGGTCGTGCTTGTTGACGTGGCGCATCTGCTTCTTTGGCAGCTACACCGTGTTTCTTTAATTCAGCCAGTTCTTTCTTCAGTTGCCCGATTTGATTTTGTAAATCTGCTAATTCTGGATTTCCCTCTGCACTACCATCTTGATTAGCTGTTTCTGGCGTGTTGTGTTTATTGGGTTGCACCGTTTTAGCTAATTTGACAGTGGCTACTTCCAGATAGATATTCGCATTGTTGGTAAAGCGGATCTCATTTTGTGTGTCACTTAAAATTTGGATTAGTTGGTAGATTTTTTCAGCAGGCGTTTGTGTAGCTAGTTCCTTAAATGCTTCTGTCAAAGTTCCTGCTTTTTCTGCTAATAACTTCGGTGCTTGCTGATACATCAGCAAATCTCGACAATATAATAACAAATCTTCTAAGAAACGGCGCGCTTCTTTGCCTTCGCCTAAAATACTTTCCAAGCCTTCTAATGCTCGTTCAACATCACCGGCGACACAACACTGAATATAATGATCCATCATTTCATAGGTTAGGCTGCCTGTCACTTGCATTGCATCTTCCAGTGTTACTTTTTCATCACTAAAGGAAATCGTTTGATCCAAGATACTCAAGGCATCTCGCATCCCACCTTCCGCAGCACGCCCAATCACATAAAGGGCTTGTTCCTCATAATCGAGAGCCATTTCCTGCATGATATGGGCCATATGATCGACGATATCTTGCGTACTAATTCGCTTAAAATCAAAGCGTTGCGTCCGTGAGATAATCGTTAACGGAATCTTGTGTGGTTCAGTCGTTGCTAAGATAAAAATAACATTTTGTGGCGGTTCTTCCAAGGTTTTTAAAAGTGCATTGAACGCGCCTGTTGATAGCATATGAACTTCATCAATAATATAAACTTTGTACTCGGCTTGTGTCGGTGCATACTTTGCTTTATCACGAATATCACGGATTTCTTCCACGCCATTATTACTCGCCGCATCAATTTCAATGACATCATTTAAACGACCTTCCGTAATGGCTACACAGGTTTCACAAACATTACAAGGTTCACCATCTTGACTATGTTTACAGTTAATCGCTTTAGCGAAAATTTTTGCGGCACTGGTTTTACCTGTACCACGAGGGCCAGTAAATAAATAGGCATGAGATGTTTTCTTTTGCACTATCGCATTTTTCAGTGTCTGAGTAATTGCTTTTTGTCCTACTACGTCATCGAAACGTTGTGAACGCCAGACCCGATAAAGTGCTTGATAAGCCATTTTTTACCCTCCCTTATTTTTCATTCTTATCTATTATACGTGATTTTTAGTCATTCGGCATCTTTTTTCTTTTAATGAGTCACTGGCGCAACCATTGCTAAAAAAGCCGCTTTTCCTTCACTTGTTTCTGCAAACGCACTGGCTTCTTTTAATCGCTGTTGATACGCTGAAGCGACCGTTTCAAGTGCCTGCGTTTTCTGGTTGTTCCAAGTCGTTAAACCTTGGACTTCTGCTAACGTTAACGAAGGCTTTGCTTGAGGTCGACTAAAAATTAAGTCCATGACATATAAAAGTTCTTTTCGTCGGGCAACGATTTGTATCTCATCCGTTGGCAGTTTTAGCATTTGCCACTGCTCAAAAATAGCATTTGCGGCTTGGGCAACTTCTGACGCATTCGGTCCCTCTAGACGAAATGTCGCAACTGGCCAATTCACCATTCCTGCGTTGATTAAAGGATAGTTAGCTAACTCAACATATTCTGAAATGCTCGCTTCGGCTAATGGAAATTGTTTCAGCCCCGTTTGATAATAGACATGCTCATTTTGTTCAAAGTCAGCATCAATCCCAGCAAAATAATGAGGAAAGACCTCAACAATTTTCAACAATTGCTGAAAAGTCTTAACTGAACGTTTCGCTGCCTGATGTTTTTCAAACGCAATCACACCTTGTTGCTGATATTGTGCCTGTTTTACAAAGGAAAACCCCCAGCTTTCGCCATCTAAGTTCATTCGAATCACTCGATGGTTCGTAGTCGCAGGAAATTGCTGACTTCCCTGGTAGCCTTCTGTTGCCATGCACCATTCACAGCGGGGATAGTTTTGTGCAGAGAGCGTTGCTTTTGGCGCCTCACTGTGGACCTTATTTGCTAAAAAATCACCATAGACTGTTGAAAAAACAACAGGTTTTTCCTGTTCAATGACCGTACCGTTTTTTTGACAAAGTTGGTAAAAATACTCGGTAGCCTCTTGTGGCTCTTTAGCATAATGTTGTGCAAAAAAAGCATTAACCACAGAAGGTGGCGGTGTTAACAAATCCATCAATTGCACCATGAACTGTTCTTTTTGTTGCTCTGTTTTTACAAGTTGGTTGGCACTCGCAATTTGACACAATTGTTCCGCCAAATCAGCGGCGGGTGTTGCCACAGGCCGTATGTCTACTTCGCCTAATTCTTGTTCACCAATCATTGATAATAAACGGTTCTGAAGATATAAGCGGTCCAATTCCATCCAACCACCTGCTTGAATAGCAAGTGTGGTAAAATCGGCAATCATTTGACTCGTGGTCATCGATTCATTCCTCCTATTACTTTTCTTGATATCCATGTGGATGAGCTTGATGCCATTGCCAAGCGGTAGCGATAATGTCCTTGACCTCAGTTACTTCTGGTTGCCAGCCTAAAACTCGTTTGGCTTTTTCACTAGAAGCAATTAACGTACTAGGATCCCCTGCTCGGCGTGGCGCGATTGTCGCAGGGATTTCTTGACCTGTCACTTCGCGTGCAGCATCTAACATTTCTTTAACAGAATAGCCGTTGTTGCTACCCAGGTTAAAGACGTCACTTTCGCCGCCATTTTTCAAGTATTCTAAAGCCAAAATATGTGCTGCAATCAAGTCTTCAATGTAAACATAATCTCGAATGCACGTGCCATCTGGTGTATCATAATCATCCCCAAAAATGCTTAGCTCTGCTCGTTGGCCCAATGCCACTTGTAAAATAATTGGCACAATATGCGTTTCTGGCGTGTGATCCTCACCAATTGAGGCATCTTTTTTTGCTCCTGCAACATTAAAATAACGCAAAGCAACATATTTCATTCCATAAGCGTTGTCGCACCATTTCATGATTTTTTCCATCATTAATTTACTTTCCCCATACGGGTTTTTAGGATTCGTTGGGGTTTCTTCTGTAATAGGCATTGCTTTTGGTTCTCCATAAGTGGCCGCTGTGGAAGAAAAAACAATGTGTTTCACTCCGAATTCTTGCATGACTTCCAAGGCAATTTGAGTGCCATGAACATTGTTATTGAAATACATTAACGGTTGCTCCACGGATTCTCCTACTAAAGAATTGGCCGCAAAGTGCAACACCCCTTCAATTGATTCCTTTTCAAAGACACTACGTAAAAAAGCTTTATCACGAATATCGCCTTCATAGAAAGTCGCTTGTTCATGAACTGCTGAACGATGCCCCGTTAATAAATTATCAACAACCACAACGGCATATCCTTTTGAAATTAATTGATCGACGGCATGTGAGCCGATGTAGCCTGCGCCACCTAATACTAAAATAGACATAAATACGCTCCTTTTTCTCTCTAATTTCTTTTTCTATTGTACCATTAAATAAGGTTTACTTCTGAATTATTTCATTTTGTAAACAGGATTTAATTTGGCCATTTCTCCTTATTCATTTTTCCTATCAAAATACAGAAAAGACTTGGTAAATTTTAACAAATCTCTAAATTAGTCGTAGAGTTTATGAAAAATCATTGTAACTATTGGATTTTTTTGCTTTTTTCCGTCATAATAGAAACAAATACAATTTGAAAGAAGGAATGAACGATGAAAAAATTTGTATCAGGTATGTTAGTCGGTACTGCTATCACAGTTGCTGCTTTAGCCGGTGTGGCTACAACTATTAAAAAAACAGTCATTGATCCAATTGAAGAAAAAGAAGATATGATTGAAGAAAACCGTAAAAAAGCGATGCGTAAACGTATTGCACGTTAAAAAATAGCTGTGACGTTGAGATAAAAAATCTAACGCCAAGAAATCAACAGAAGCGCTTCTGGCTCTGTTGATTCTCTTAAGCATAACAAGTGGTCATCCATCAAAGCGATGGATGACCACTTGTTATGCTTTCTTTTTTACCAAAGGAGCTGACTATTTTTCTTAACTATTAAAAATAGTAGCAGCAATCCGATCCATATCGCGCATATTCCAAGGATCCACACCAGGACGAGCTGCAGCGGCTGTTAACCAATGAATACCTTCTGTTGGAATACCACAACTAAAAAGGCCTGTCGCCACCTGTCCATCTTTTGTGATGACTTGATTCGTGGCAGGCACAATCAAGAGTGCACCTGTTTTGACTATTTGACCATCGGCTAATGCCAGTTGATGGAGCGTAGCTAGCTTATCGGCTAACAACTGCCTCGTTAAAGGATTCAAACTTTTTTCATTATTAACTTTGGGAATGCGTGCTTCAATTAAAAAGTGACTATTATACCGATTTTCCGGAAACAAATTAGCATAAGTAATAAATTGACCCGCTTTCATTTCGACACGCATTTCTGGCCCCAGAATCGTGACCAATCCCAGTTCAACTAACGCCTGTAGCTCTTCTGTTCTTTCAACAGAAGGTCCCACTGACAAAAAGGTATTCAACGGGGTAAACCAATGCCACAACCACTTTTGACTCTCGTCATTCGTTAATAATCCTTCATCCAAAACAAAGCGAATCTGATCTCTTAAATCTTTTAAACTGTCTAAAGCAGTGGTCAAAGGACCGCTAAGATTGCCTTTCTCTGCTTCTTGAATATCCCATTTTAAATACTCTAGTAAAAACGAACGAAAACTTTCATGAGTGGTTTTCTTTGTTTCAGGATGTTCTAACGCTTGCCAATCAAACCAATCTTGTTTTTCAAAGTGGTCTAAGCTTTCCGACGCTCCCTTGGTTTGAATAAACAGCTGTTGAAAGGCCTCTTTAGAAAGATGCGGATATTTTTCTTCGATTAAGCAAGTGTAATACACATATTCCACTTCTTTTTTTAAATACCAAAAAAACTCTGCACCTGTAACCTGTCCTTTTTTACGACATTCAGCTAAATACGTTTCGGTTAAAAAAACAGGCTGATAGGTTTCCCCGTAACCTTTTTGATTAATCCCTCGAGGATGAGAAGGAAAACCGCGACCAGAACCAGCAATAATAATAGGCTCTCTTCCAGAAGGTTCATAACGTAAGCGGCCATTTTGACGAGAAAAAACACCCCCGCGGCCAATCGTCAAGGCAGATAAATAGTCAAAAAATGCCAAACCTAAGCCTTTTAACACAACGGGTTGTTTTGCGGGTATATTGGCAAGTGCCAATAAAGCATCCGCCGCATTTTTAGGAGAAGAATAAAACAAACGATGCTCCTTGGCGTAGTCCGCAAGCTCTTGTTCAACAGTCGTTAATTCATTTTCTTGGTGACCCAAAGCTAAAATTACTTTGTCTGCCGTAAACTCAATGGATTGGGTATACACATAATAGTTATCCTCTCCTGCTCGCACAGCAGTTACTGGCTCTTTAAAAAACGTCAGCGATGTTTGTTCGTTACACCGCGTGGCTAAATACGTATAAAACCATTTTTGGTACATGCCATAAAAAGCCCTCGAGCAGTGATCATTCGGTCCAAGGCGATGACATTCTTTCAACAACTTAAGATAATTATAGGGTTGTTGCTGTTGAATGTACTGCGCAGCTTCTGTTTGGGTCCATTCATAGAGAGTGGGGCCCTTGACAATTGGTCCTTCGCCACTAAAAGATTCATCTGTAAATAAAGTGACTTGACTAATCACGGTGTTCATTAATAAATAATTAGGTTGCTCTGCTCGCCAAATTTTCCCACCTGGACCGTATGGATCAAACAATGTGAGCTGAACATTTATTTCCGTTTTACGAGCCCATTCAATGACTCGTTCTGCAGCTGATAAGCCTCTGGGTCCAGCACCTACAATTGCAATTTTCATCCAATCACCTACTCTATTTTTCTAATAATTCTTTTAAGACAACCGCTTGATTATGCACTGTATCTTTCGCCCCATAGACCAGCGTGACTACTGGCTGATTTTTTACAATCGTCTGTAACTGCTTAAATGCTGTGGCAGTTGGCTCGTGTTTCAATTCTTCTTGGTATTTTTGTTTAAACTCGGGATATTTATTTACTTCATGATTAAACCATTTCCGTAACTCTGTACTTGGGGCCACTTCTTTGAGCCATTCATCTAACTTTTCAGATTCCTTGGATTTTCCTCGTGGCCAAATACGGTCAACTAAAACACGGTAGCCATCTTGCTCTGTCGGTGCTTCATATGCTCGCTTGATTTGAATCATCTGCCTTCACCTCTTCTCTTTATTGTAGCTCAAAAAGTGAGGACTGACAAAAAGCAACATCTCTATTAAGCTTTCCTATACAAAAAGAGTTGGTCTCAATGAAGACCAACTCTTTTTGTTATTAACTATTTCTCTTTTTCACTTTCCCAGTCCAGCCATCATAGCCGCCTTTTAAAATATAAATATCAGTATAGCCATTTTTGCGTAATAAATTAGCTGCTCGGATACTTAAAGCTTTCTTCTGATCATAAAGATAAACAGGTTGATCCTTACGAAGAGAACCAATTGTTGTTTTTAACATGCTGTATGGCATGCTGCGCGCCCCTAAAATATGCCCAGCATCAAATGTATCTTTCTCACGAACGTCAATCACTTGTGCTTTACGCATTGTTTCTTTAAATTCTTCTTCCGTCAGCATTTTTGCTGAACGTTTCACCATAATTTTCAAATATAATTCATTGAATACCATCGCTAGTACAATAACTAGCAAAATGCCATTGATTACCCATAAAATACTCATTCTAAAAAGCCCTCTCTATTTCTCTTTTGAAAATTGTAATGCTAGTGAAGCGGCACCAATGACGCCGGCCTCATTACCTAGCTCTGCTAATTTGATTTTTGTACTATTTCGAACTTGTGGGAAAGTAAATTCTTGGAAATATTTTTCGACACGACTACGTAAAAATTCTCCTGCTGCAGAAACACCTCCACCGATAACCACGCTATCTGGATTTAACGTGTTACCTAAGTTTCCTGTGGCTAAGCCTAAATAGAAGCAAACACGATCCACAACCATTAAAGCAAAATGATCGCCTTTTTCGGCAAATTCAAAAACGTCTTTACTTGAAACATCCTGTCCATCATCAATCGCTTGTTTCAGTTCAGAGTCACCTGCAAACTCTTCTGATAAATGACGTGCAACACGAACGACACCAGTGGCACTAGAAACGGTTTCTAAACAGCCACGTTTCCCACAGGTACAGTCAAAGCCGTTAGGATCAACCGTCACATGCCCAACTTCACCAGCACAGCCAGCAACACCGTGGAGCAATTCTCCTGCTGCAACAATGCCTCCGCCGACACCTGTTCCTAAAGTAATAAAAATCACGTCGGGATTGTTTTCCCCCGCGCCTTTCCAACGCTCACCTAAAGCGGCAACATTGGCATCATTATCTAAGGCAAACGGAATTCCTAAAGCAGATTCGATTTGTTCTTTGACAGGCTGTACAGTCGTCCAGTTTAAATTATAGGCACCTACAACAGTTCCTTTTTCAATGTCGACACTTCCTGGTGTTCCCATACCAATTCCCACAAAATCTTCTTTTTTCATATTATAAAGATCTATACGGTGACGAATACTTTCAATAATTGATGGCACAATGTGCTTGCCATCTTCTAAAATATTCGTTTCAATACTCCATTTTTGTTGAACAACGCCATCGGTTGTTAAAATAGCAAATTTGATGGTCGTTCCACCTAAATCAATCCCAATAATCTTCTTATCCATTTAGTCGATTCCTTTCTGCTTCCCTCTAGATTCTTCTATTCGATGCTCTCTTTGCAAAATATGCCGGGCCTGTAAATACGTATCTCGGTCTACCAATTGACCTTCATACAATTTTTTTAATTCAATCATCATTAACTCAATATCATAAATCCGTGCACCGACATAAATATACATCCCAAACTGTTTAAAAAGTTGTTGTACATCATATAACGTTTCCATACGAAAACACTTCCTTATTATACAGGTAAACCGTATTTTTTAAAACCCAATAACAGACAAATTACGACAAGAAAAATAAAAATTAACGTGGCCATAATTCGCTCGTGCTTATTAAATGCTTCTTCACGATTTGGAACAGCAAAAGCCGTCGCTACTAATAGTCCACCAATTAGACCGCCAACATGACCCATCATATCTACAGAGCTACTAAACAAGTTAAATAACAAATTAATCACAATAAACATTGAATAGCGTTGCACCATATACATAATCGCTGGATTGTCTCTAAAATGGCGTCCTAAAATAACAAATGCGCCAAACAAACCAAAAAGCGCTGTACTAGCACCCGCTGAGACACTGTTGGGTGTCCCAAAGGCAAAACTGGCGATATTTCCAGCAATCCCACTCAATAAATAAATTCCCAAATAGCGCCAATGTCCATAAATTGCCTCAACCTGTGCGCCGATATAATAAAGAGTAACCATATTCAAAATAATATGCATAAACCCAATGTGAAGAAACATTGGCGTGATAAACCGCCAGTATTCATGATTTTGAGCTACCAGTGGACGAACCATTGCCCCCCAATTAACTAAGTTTAAAATATTTTCTGATCCTCCAGTTAATTCCAATCCAAGGAAAACAATGATTGAAATACCTAAAAGGGCATACGTAATGAACGGCTGATTTTTTAGCCGTTTCAATTTCATTTCTGTTTGATAATTCATTCCATTCCTCCTATTGTATAAATAATTGTTCGATTGGCTGATCAAACGCTTCTGGTTGCCATTGTTCATGGAGTTGTTCACTAAAAACTAAACTACATGAATGGCCCAAAAAATGTTCCAAATAACGATCATAAAAACCACCGCCGAAGCCTATTCGATAGCCAGCACGATTGAAAACAATCCCTGGCACAATCAATAAATCAATCGCTGTAGCTGTTATTTCTGCCGCTGTTAACGGAGGTTCTTCCACGCCAAATGCACTGGTGTCATAAACCGTCTCTGGAAAGACTTGATAAAAGTGCATTTTGCCTCCTTTAAATGTTCGTGGCACCGCCACTTGCTTGCCCTCTTGCATGGCCCGTTCGAAAATTGGCTGTGTTGATAATTCTAGCGGTAACGACCGAATCATTCCGATTGTTTGTGCTTGTTGCCATTGCTGACTAGCAAACAACTGTTCATAGAGACTTGATTCTTTATGTTGTTTAATTTCTGGATGTTGTTTTAGCCATTCCAGGGCAGTTAAGCCCACTTTTCTCAACTTGTTTTTCTCCATGTACACCTTCAACCCCTTTTCTGTTAAGTTTATAGAAAGTGTTCTTAAAAAACAAGCTGATTCCCCTTTTCTCTTTGAAAAATCCCGTTATTTTTCTAACGTTTTTGACGCTTCTTTAAAAAAGTCAACAACCAAATCCATTGTTTCTCCTTTCACTAAATGCCGCTCACCGATTTCCGTTATAAATTGCGTATTTCTCGCATACGTTTTCCCAGACACTAATTGTTCAAAATCAGCCATGTCTTCATAGGGAATTTTTTCATCTTCCGTTCCATGCCAAAACAGCATCGGTCGTTCTTGCAGTCTTTCTGGCGTTTGTGATAAATCGTATTGATACACCCAACTTAGCAACAGTGGCAAGTCTTTAGGCACAAAAATAGCAAATTCTTTCGCCCGTTGAATCACTCGCTGAATATAGCGCGCCGGATAGGGTGTTCCCATTAAGCAAGCAGCAGCTTCAATCTCAGGATGTTGGGTCATAAGAGCGCTGGTAGTAATACCGCCCATGGATACACCACCTACGCCAATCCAATTTTCTTTAATCAACCCTAATTTATGAAAATGATGGATAATTACTGGAAATTCAATCAAATTATATTGAATGCTACTCCAAAATGTAATCGAAGGAATCGTGGAAATAGGTCCTGTTTTTCTTTCTCCATGGTTCATGGCATCTGGTAAAATGACCCGAAACCCCTCGTGTGCTAATTTTCTTGCTTGTGTTAAAGATAATTCTTTAGCTGATTGCCAACCATGATAGTAAACAATTAAAGGTAATGCTTCGTTTTTTTGCTCTTCTGTTGTCACTTCTAATGCTGGAATTTTTGCTATGTAGCGATGTCTAATACTGATTTTCATTCATGATTCCTCCATTATAAAATATCTTCTCTTATTTTACCGTTTTTTGATAAAACCTGCTCTTTATATGATTTATCAAAAAAAATCACAAAATATGCGAATTCGCATTTTCCTATTTTATTACTTTCCGTTATAATCATTTTATTAAATACAAAGGGGTGTTTTTATGGTTAAAATTGAGGAAAAAGGCAAAGTAACATTTGGACAAGCTTTTAAAGATTATTTTCGTGGATATGTTGATTTTAAAGGTCGGACCACACGTGCTGGTTATTGGTGGATGACATTGGTATTAAGCATTTTAGCACTTATTTTTTATATTGCCATTGTCGGCAAAGCCGTGTCAGCAATTTTAGCAGCTGAATATTTTGAAACCTATGATTTTGGAAACTTATTACCGTTGATGCTTTTTGCACTTGTTTTATGGTTAGCTTTATTATTACCAACGTGGGCAATGTGTGTACGTCGGTATCGCGATGCTGGGATGACAGGTTGGGGCGTGCTTGTTTTATATCTACTTTCTATTGCCTGTAGCTATACACAAGTTTTCTCTGTTATGTCAACACTGAAATATGATGTTCAAACAGATACTGTGATAACAGGTGGCAGTCCCGTCTTCTTATTTTTCACTCTTGTGATTAGTCTGTTTTTCTTCTTACTAACAGTCTTACCGACAGATAAACTAACAACAACTAGC
This sequence comes from Enterococcus sp. DIV1537a, assembly GCF_051712085.1. Lineage (NCBI taxonomy): Bacteria > Bacillati > Bacillota > Bacilli > Lactobacillales > Enterococcaceae > Enterococcus > Enterococcus sp. DIV1537a. The sequence continues at coordinate 2,352,693 of NZ_JBIOOE010000001.1, forward strand.
CAAAATAGCGTCTTACGCTTCTTCTTCCGTTACAAAGAAGTGAAGTAAGGAAAAGTTTTAAGCCTTTCTTTTAAAAGAAGGGCTTTTTTCTTATTTTAAAATCTTTATGATAAAATAAGAACTAGTCTAGCTAAAAAAATGGAAGGAGAAAATATGACTACTTTTAAACGGATTCTGAATCTAGAAAATTATATTTTTACTTTTTTTATTTTATTTGTCTTTTACGGCGCAATTAACTCTCCCTATTCGCTGGTAAAAATTCTTTGGGAAAAGCCTAAGCACTTGCTTGTTTTACTTCTTCTATTAATTATTCTATTGTTGATTATTTATAAAAACAAAAAATTTCTTTACACTAAGATTCAAGCGCTCTGGCACTTAATAAAAACCCATGATCGTGTGGTTATTATTGGTAGTTTGATCAGTTTATTTTTACTGCAACTTTTACTCCTGAGGCAGATTACTGTGCCGATTGGTTGGGATGTTTTTGACAACTTTCATAGTATTACCACTGAAAATAAGGATTATTCAAAAATCGTACTTTCTTTAAACCCCAATAACGAATTTTTCTTTTTCATGATGTATTACCTTAATAAATTTTTGCGTTTCATTGATGTAACAGGGAGCTGGAGCAATACTTGGTTTAGTTGGCAAGTGGTTAATTGCTTGTTTATTAATAGCAGTTTACTTCTCTTTTATCATGCCTCTAAACGTGTCTTTAATCCATTAACGGCATTCGTTGCTTACAGTTTATTTTTTCTTTCTTTCGGATTGTCTCCATGGTTACTCACGCCTTATACAGATACGGCCGTCTTATTATTCATCAACCTAATCTTTTTTGCATATAGCCTTTTTGACCAAGTTTCCCATCCCTTCGTAAAATATTGTTTATTACTGTTTATTGGAATTGGCTTAGCTTGGTGTTTCTTAATGAAACCTTCGTCTATTATCTTTTTTATTGCATTTAGTTGTATAAAAGTGCTGCAACTTCTTTTAGTAAATCGGAACAAACAGTCTATCGTAAAATTAACCGTGGTTGCTCTCTTTTTACTGACTGGTTTCGCCAGCGCATATTATAGTTTTCAATTTTTTGTGGAAAAACAAACGATTACGGAAATCGATAAAGAACAAGCCAAACCTTGGACACTTTTTGTAATGATGGGTTTGACGGGAACTGGCGGTTACAATGATGCAGATACACAAGCAGTAAATCAGTTGCCTACACAAGAAGCCAAAAAAGCTTATACCATAAAAATGATTCAAGACCGTTTAAAAAATAAAGGATTCTTCGGTTATCTCCGTTTTCTGGCTCAAAAAAATCGTCATAATACTGCCAATGGTGATTTTGACTGGGGTTGGGATGGCGGTGATTTAATCCCAGAAACACCTTCTAAAAATCGTTGGCAAGAACACTTGCGGTCACTGTATTATCCGCAAAATCCCAAAAGTAACTATCTACGAATTTATATGCATTTTTTCTATTTACTCACATTACTAGGTTTATTGTTCAGTATCCCTCTAAAAGATTCAAAAAATAACTACGCGATTTTAAAATTAGCTTTCATTGGAGCTATTCTGTATTTATTGCTCTTTGAAGGCGGCCGCTCTCGCTATCTAATCCAGTTTATGCCGTTTTGGTACTTGTTATCAGCGAGTGGTTGGCTGGGGTTGAGAGATAGGCTGGATAAAAATTAAGTAAAGATAAGTTATTTATATATTTCAAACTACTTAAATGATATTTTTCAATCAAAAAATATTCATTTTGTACAGTGAATTAGTATTTTTCATTTATTAATAGTATAACTTTTCGAGATATAGTAACTATATGATTTTAGTCTAGTCATTCATTTATTTAAAAAAGGGCTTTAATCATTATTCCAAACGTTTTTCCAACCAGTCAATTATTTAGTGAACAATTTTACTTCGTTCTAAAAAATTTTCTAATCATTTGGATTTTTGTTACTGATATTTACGTTTACTATGTACCAATCATTTTTTTGTATTTGCGTGCACCTTAATTTTATTCAAGATTTTAATGGCATTGTATTTTGCTCAGTTAAATAATCTTAAAATTTCTTTTACAGACTATGCATTCAAAATTGACCATTTTATTCTATTCCTATATTCTTTTGTTTTCGAAACTACTATAATATAGCAGTTCTATTATCATCAGAAAATTCAGCTACCGTTTCACACTATTCAGCTTCTCTTTCAAATGAATTTTCTTCAGATATATATTCTTCACTTCTCCTAGCGAAATTATAAATCTGAATTGTATTATGTCCTAGAAATCGACTTCATTTCCGCCAATCAGGGCAACGTCTTTTTTTATTTTAGATATTAGTCTAGTAAACTCCTTTAACCTTTAGTAATTAATATGTTCAAGTTTATTTACATCACACTTACCTACTTTCATACCTACGAAAAAAAATGAGTCAAACTATGCTTGTCAACTTAAATACGATAGTTCATCCATTCTTTTTCCTCAAAAAAAAGAGCCCCCATATCCGAGCATAACTGTGCTTTCGGAAATGGAGGCATTGCCGTCTATTAATTACAATATACTATTTAGAGAATACATCGACCATAAAAAAAATTGAATAATAAGCCAGCGCGCACAAGATATTGTGCTTAAAAAAACTTAAATTACAACTTAAGTAAATTTGTTGAATAGAACTTAAATAACTTTATCAAAATTGTTTTACTCAATTATTTAGAATTTTTGTAAGATGGGAAAATGTTAATTAATTTTTCGTATTCAGCAGTATTAATATCATCATTAATTGGTTTAATTTTACCTTGTGATTCCATCAATCTTAATTTTTGATAAACAATGTTATAGTCTCCCGTATTTCCACCTACGATAAATCGACCATTATATAGATAGCCTTTTGTTCCCTTATATAGTCCTTCTACAACTGTTAATTTAATCATTTCGTCTTCCTCCTCTGTATTTAGTATTGAACTAGAATCTTCATTACTCACTGGTGTATTAAATAAGTTAATTTCTTCTTGACGACGTCGCCGCAATCCTTCCTCATATTCAGTTCCTTTATTAATATAATTTGCAAATGATTCAGTGATATAGCTATTAGAAACATCTCTATCCCAATTCCAATTTGCAAATACTCCCGTACCATTGTTATAAGTAAAACTTACCATTGCGTCAAATTGATTTTGATTAAAAGAACGGATAAAGTAGCTATTTACTGCACTTTCATAAACTTTTATATCTTTCCAAAACTGACTATCCGCTTGCGCTTGTGACCATCTAGTTACTCCTGGGATTAAACTTGTTTGCCCTTTTGGTTCAGCGTGCCCCCAACCAATAGTAATCATACCATCGCCAAGATCATAGGCTGTAAGTCGACAACCTTCAAATTTTTTAATTAGCGCTTCTCCATTTGATCCTAAGGTCGTAGCTTTTTCTTCATCAACCGGATTACTACCTGTTGAAATCCATTGATCTAAATTTAAAATGTCTGTAATAGGATCTTCACCAACATTTTTCTTTACGGGTCTGCCAGCCCAATTTGCTTGCCAACTATCAGAACCAATTTTTACCCAAACGTGTCCGTATCCGCTACCGCCATAGCGATTAACTGCTATATTTAGTGTTCCTAAGCCTGTTTTCGCAATACCTTGAGGAACATACGTAGACGGAATATCTTTTGCATGTCCTCTTGCAGCATATGGATTAGGCGCTCCGAGAAATTCTAGTAAATTCTTAATTAAACTTACGCATTGGCCATCAAGAGAACGGTCTGACTTATCAATAGTTATTGTTCCAATAAGACTATCTAGATAACTCCGTACTTCTCCAATTGTTTTTACCACTTATATTTACCTCCTTAAATCATTATTCCGTGCGTCCACGGCGAACATATGTTCATAAACCTAGTATAGTTGAATTGACCTGTTTCGTTTTGTCAAATTTCGTACCAACCCAGTCGATAAGCAATTTCATGGATAAATTCTGTATCTCGTCGAGCAATTGTAGACTCGCTCAAAAACGTCTCACAAGCAACAAATTCATTCTTTTTATATGGATAACCATTTTTATATTTCACTAAAAAGATATCCTGTACATCCCTTGTAGAATCAGCTAAGATATCTTCTACCGTTTGTAAAAATAATTTATGAAATGCAATTTGACTGATAGTTATTTTTTCAGTTGGTTGCTCTACAGGGTATTCTAAAAAAGGATTACGATTCATTAACATAACATCCTCGTACTCTTGTAATTTTTTTTCAATATGTTGATAATCCCATAATAATTGTCGAATATGTTTTTTTATTCCAGCTTTCATTGTACCTCTCCTCTAACCACTTAATATTTTATTTGTAGAACTTTTACAGATAATAGAAATAGTATGTTCATCCTCCATGTATTCCTTTTATCCATCTACTCTTATTTTTGATCACATTCATTTTCAAAATCTAACTTATTCGTTTGTACCTCTCCTATTTTTCCCATTTATCAATAACTGTCCACCTCCTAGATTATTTTATATACAAAAATAGACCACTCCTTAAGCGATCTATAATGACAAAACTTATTCTTTTTCTTAGATTTAAGCGATTCTGTTTTTCCACTTAAATATACTTAACTTGATTTAAAAATATTGAACATTCTATTTTTGAAAACTTAGCTATATAAACAAGCATCTATAGTGTTGATAATTCATTTTCAGCGATTCTTTATACTACTAATTTATCATGTTGACTATACTAAAATTTCCCAATAAATTCCCAATATGAAGTTACTTCTACTTATCTTCCAAAAATACAATTTTACTACGTAACTTGTGTTCACTGAATTCATTTGTTTATATCCTACTTTATACTCACCTATACTATCCTTACCTATACTATCCTGTATAGCCATTTGGTAGCCAAATTAGTAACCAGCTTCTGCCATTTTTAAACTCTTATTTACCAAAAATATAGTCAATGATTCTATTTAAAAATAAAAGGAGCCTAACATTCTTTCAAGAAAGAATGTTAGGCTCCTTTTATTCAGACAATTTCAGCCACTCTTTGCGATTGCAATAGGACATAGTTTTTACAAAGACAAAATGATAAAGCAAACCGTAAGCTAGCCCCAACATATTTAACAAAATTCTTAAGTAAAAACTTGTTTCTAGCCCAAATATCATAGAAGCTGCCATGATAGCACCAACACAATTGAAAATCGTTTTACTTTTATAAGATGTGCATAAGCCTAAACAAAGTCCACCTAAAATACCAAGTAGGTTCGTTGGTAAATAAAATAACAAGATAGCCGATACTAGAGAACCAATAACGACCCCTACTATTCGTTCTTTGGCTCGTTCAGACAATTTAAACGTATCATACCCAGAAAATAATGACGAACTAGCAAATGTCGCCCACATAAAGCGGTCAATCTGAAGGTGCGTTCCTATAAAAAGTAATAAGCTAATGCCTAAAGCATAATAACCAAACCAAATATTTCTTTGATTAAAAAAACCATTTTCTGTAACCATCTGTATAAAAGTAATCTCTTGATCCAATTTTTTATGTTTCACATGATAAACAAAAGCTAAAAGTAGATAAGCAAACACTAATACAAAGAAAGTTTGTTCTAATTGCTGAAACGATTGATAGTGAACCGTGCCAACTAAATATAAGTAGGAGAACGTATACAAGCCCGGATTACCCATTTTAGGGTTTTTACCAGTTAAGAAAAACAATGCCAGCAAGCAGATAAAATGAAGGCCCAATTGTAAAAATGATACAGAAATCAGTGAAATTAGTGGACTAACACCTAGAATTGTTAACACGATTCCTAAACTAAGCAAGGCCTGTTTTTCCCTGTAGCCATATGAGACGAAACGGATACTCAACAGCAAACAAAATAATACAATTGAAAAAGGCGCTACAGCTTTTCCAAAGAAAAAAGTAATCGTCGACACCCATAAAATCGCAAACGAAACTAATAAAATATCCCTTATTAACAAGGCGCGCCAAAAATATCTCCGCTGTTTTTTAGTGTCCGCTTGATGAATTTTTTGTTTTAAAATAAATGGATCTAACTGCAATAATTGATAAAAAGTCACCTAAAATCATCTCCTAAAAATCGACTCTTCTCAATTCATTATTCCAACTTTTCCTTCTATGAAATCATAAGAAAAGTAGTTGTGACGAACATTTTACTACAACTTTTTTTCTGAATCAATACATGCTTTATTTCTTAATTCAATACCTCTCCCGATACGATTTGCTTACTTCATAAAAAATAAGCCTAGAAAAAATCAAAACGATTAATTCTAGACTCAAACTTAAATAACTGTTGAACAAAAGCTAGCGCTTTTTTACATAAACTTTTCCAACAGATCCATTTCTTTTTCTAATTCTTTTTCATCATACTTGTCATACTTACCAGCTTCGTGTGCAATTTTTTTAATCTCATGAATGGCTTTTTTTTCAACAATCCATCTCTTCATACTATGTTTTTTTGTATCCTCATCTAGCGAGCCCAACTCTTCTAAACTTGCATCCAATTTGTTCAAAACGTCAGCAATTTTTACTAATGCTTGCGCTTCTTTTTCTTCATAGTTTGACATAATAGACACCTCTTCTTAAGTATTTTTCTACTTTAAGTGTACGTCTCTGTCGTTTTATTTGCAACTAATAACTCAACTGCTTCTCGGTACGGAGGATAAGGGATTCGAACCCTTGCACGATGTTACTCGCCTAACGGTTTTCGAGACCGTCCCCTTCAGCCAAACTTGGGTAATCCTCCCTCTACATTCCATCTACAAATGAACATGTAATGAATCAATAGATAAAAAGCCTAGACCCTTACACAACAAGGATTCTAGGCTCTATCTAACTAAATTATTTAGTTTCACGGTGTAAAGTAACTTTTCTTTCACGTGGGCAATATTTTTGTTTTTCTAAACGATCAGGATTGTTACGTTTATTTTTATTTGTTAAGTAGTTACGTTCTTTACAAGAAGTACACTCTAAAGTGATGTTTACGCGCATGTTTTCCCCTCCTACTAATAATTGATCTTTCCAAGAGATTTCTTAGACTTGAATATCATACCATTTTTTTTGTCATTTGACTACCCTTTTGGGCAAATTTGTAAAGTAGTTCTACTTTACAAATTTTATTTTTTGTACATTTCCATATACGCTTCTAAAACTTCTTTGGCAATCGTTTGATTTGGTTTGGAAGATTCATCATTTAAGTGTGGTAAAACAACGCTAATTGCAATTTCAGGATTTTCGTACGGCGCATAAGCCACCAAGTTACTATTAACCGTTGTATGGTTTACTCCATTAGCATCTGTTGCTTGCGTTTCGGCGGTCCCTGTTTTAGCAGCAATCGAAAACTTGTCTGATTTTAAACCACGTGCAGTTGTAAAAGGACTAGTTCCATTTACCACATTATAGAAACCTTGTTGAAGAATTCCTATCTGGTCTTCAGAAATATTCACCTTATTCAAAACTTTTGGTTCAATTTCTTTTAAAATTTTTCCTAAAGCTCCATTTTCATCATTGCCATAGATTCCTTCTACCACATGGGGTTGCACGCGGATACCATTATTTGCGACAGTGGAAACGTACTGTGCTAATTGTAACGCGCTATAGGTATCATATTGTCCAAAAGATAGGTCAAGAAGATTACCGCCTTGTGGCGCAGAAGACGAATCCTTAAAGTCCTTGTTTTGAATTCCTGTTGTTTCTCCTGGTATATCAATTCCAGTTTTCGTTCCCATACCATATTCTGCAAAAGCTTTTCTTAATTCTTTAAAGACAGTGTCATCTCCTACTTCATAAGGGAAAATCATATTGGGATAATAATTCACACCCATCATTTTAAAGACTAATTTCATCATATAGGCATTCGAAGAATATTCTAACGCTTGCTCCGCAGTTAATTGCATGGTTGTTCCGCCAGAAGCATTCCACCAAGAAGCTTTTGGATTACTACCTGCTAGTAAAATAGCTTCATCTGTTAAAACGTCATTGCCTTTAATGACGCCTGTTTCATAACCAGCTGTTAAAGTACCTGCTTTCACAACTGATCCAGGAACTTCAGAATTCAAAATAGGTGCTAAAGGATTAGGTGTGACTTCCCCAGTTGCTAAATCATGATGAAATCCGGACATCGCTAAAATAGCACCTGTTTGAGGGTTCATAGCAACGACATATGCATTTTCTGAGTATGGTCCAATGGTTTTGACTATTTGTGAATAGTTTCGTTGTAAAATTTCATCAACTTTGTTTTGGAAATTTGAATCAATCGTTAATTTTAAGTTGGAACCTTTTTCCCCTTTGGAAATTGGGGTTTGTGAAACAATCTTTCCGTTATTGTCTAAAACGACTTCTGATTTTGCTTTTTTACCTTGTAGAACGTCTTCATATTGTTTTTCTAAATAGCTAGTCCCAACACGGTCATTTCGTGCATAGCCTTTTTTCAAATATTCATCGACTTCTTCGGCTGGCAATCCTTGTTTTTCAGTTGAAACGGTGCCCAACAGGCTACGTAATGCACCACTTTGAGAATAATCACGCGTCCAATCAGTCCCTGTTGAAACACCAGATATTTCCGCTGTGTGTTCACCAATTGTCGCAATTTCACCTTCTGTTACCCCTTCATTCTTGATGAAGACCGTGTTCATTTGTGACGCGGCATTCATTCGTTTAAAAATCGTCACTGCTTGTAAGGTTCGGTCATCAAACGCAATTTCTTCAGGGGTGACTTTTTCAACGGCTTTGGCATATAATGTGCCTTCGTCCGTAATTTTGTTGCCTTTTTCATCTTCTTTATCTTGATCGGTTAAACGGGCTTGGGCTGCTTTTAAATTTTCAGGATTCGCTAACCAATAATCTTTTTTATCACGGTCCGTTAAGTTTGGATCAACTGGAACGTTAATAAGTTCGTTGACTTTATTCGCAATCGGTAAAATATCTTTTCCTTCAATATTTTTTCCTCGTGTGTAAGTGATTGCTAAATTGGCTTTGTTAGAAACCAAGACTTTTCCTTGTGAATCATAAATTTGTCCTCGAGGGGATGGTGTCGTGATTTGTAGTGAAGAATTGGCAGTGATTTTTTTGTTAAACTCTTCTCCTTCTACAATCTGTAAATACCCTAAACGGACAATTAATGAAACAAATAAAGTGAATATCACAAAAAATAATAAGTTCAATCGAAAAGGAATATGTGGCTTTCTACCTCGTTGACTCTTTGCTGCGGCATCTGTTTTTTTTATTTTATCTATAAATGAGTTTTTCTTCATACCTCTAGTCCCTTCACTAAAAAGTTTCGCATTCTCATTGTAACAAAAATTAGTCAAAAAATCAGGATTATTCCTAGCTCTAAGGAAATATTTAATTATTTTGTTGTTGAAAAAAGTCAAAAGGACTTCTGAATTCAGAAGTCCTTTTGACTTTTTCTCTTTTTTTAACGGCTGTAATTGTGAACTTCAGCAGCCATGCTGTCAATGAAAATTGATAAATCTTCGACAGAAGTTTCTTTGCTTCCATAACGACGGACGTTCACCGTTGCATCTTCCATTTCTTTGTCCCCGACCACTAATTGATAAGGTACTTTTTGTGTTTGAGAGGCCCGAATTTTGTAGCCCATTTTTTCGTTACGATCATCGACTTCAACACGTAAGCCTTGTGCTTGTAAACGTTCTTTGATTTCATAAGCATACTCAGAATGCGCTTCTACAGAAACTGGGATAATAGTTGCTTGAATTGGTGCTAACCAAGTAGGGAAAGCGCCTTTGTAAACTTCTGTTAAGTAAGCCACAAATCGTTCCATTGTTGAGACGATACCACGGTGGATAACAACTGGGCGATGTGTATTTTCACCATCTTCGCCAACATAAGTTAAGTCAAAACGTTCTGGTAATAAGAAGTCTAATTGGATGGTTGATAATGTTTCTTCCATTCCTAAAGCTGTTTTTACTTGAACATCTAACTTCGGACCGTAAAAGGCAGCTTCACCTTCTGCTTCAAAGTAATCTAATTCTAATTCATCCATGGCAGCTTTTAACATCGCTTGCGCTTTTTCCCACATCGCATCATCATCAAAATATTTGTCTGTATTATTTGGATCACGATAGCTTAAGCGGAAACGATAATCCGTAATGTTAAAGTCAGCATAGACTGCCACCATTAACTCCAAAGTACGTTTAAATTCGTCTTTAATTTGGTCAGGACGAACAAAAGTATGGCCATCGTTTAAAGTCATTTCACGAACACGTTGTAACCCTGATAATGCGCCAGATTTTTCATAGCGGTGCATCATCCCTAATTCAGCGATTCGAATTGGTAATTCGCGGTAACTATGAATGTCATTTTTATAAACCATCATATGGTGTGGACAGTTCATTGGACGTAATACCAGCATTTCGCCATCGCCCATATCCATTGGTGGGAACATATCTTCATGGTAATGATCCCAGTGACCAGATGTTTTGTATAATTCCACATCTGCCATAATTGGTGTATACACATGTTGGTAACCTAAGCTAATTTCTTTGTCCACAATATAACGTTCAATTGTACGACGAATGGTTGCGCCTTTTGGTAACCAGAAAGGTAACCCTGAACCAACTTCTTGTGAAACCATAAATAAATCTAATTCTTTTCCTAATTTACGGTGGTCACGTTCTTTGGCTTCCTCGCGCATTTTGATAAATTCTTTTAAATCTTTTTTATCGAAAAAGGCAGTGCCGTAAATCCGTTGCATCATATGATTGTCAGAGTTTCCGCGCCAATAAGCACCAGCTACTGAAAGTAATTTAAAGACTTGAATCCGTCCTGTTGAAGGGACGTGAACACCACGACATAAATCAACAAAATCGCCTTGATCATAGACAGTGATGATTTCATCTTCTGGTAAATCTGTAATTAATTCAACTTTGTAAGGATCATCAGCAAATAATTCTAACGCTTCTGCACGTGAGATTTCTTTACGAACGATTGGGTTATTTTCCTTCACAATTTTCATCATTTCGGCTTCAATTGCAGGTAAATCTTCCGCTGTCACAGGGGATTCCCCATTATCTGTATCATAGTAGAACCCAGAATCAATCGCAGGACCTACGCCAAATTTAATGTTAGGGAAAAGACGACGTAAGGCATTAGCCATTAAATGAGCTGACGAATGACGTAAAATTCCTAAAGCATCTTCATGATCAGGTGTCACGATTTCAAGCGAACCATCTTCTACGATAGGACGATCTAAATCGATTAAAACACCATTGAATTTACCAGCTAAAGCTTTTTTGGCTAAACTGTTGCTAATACTTTTAGCAACATCAAATGTTGTAACCCCAGAATCAAACGGTTTGACAGCGCCATCTGGAAAAGTAATGTGAATAGACATAATAAAATTCTCTCCTTTTAATTTTTTTGATTTGAAGCGTTTCATTGTGTTCCTGTTTTTCACAATGAAACGAAACAGCCACCTGTTCCCCTTGTTAAAAAACAAAAAGTCCTAGTATTCTAACGAATACTAGGACGAAAATATCGTGGTTCCACCTAATTTTGAACACAAATAATCTGTGTTCCTCTAGCGTGTTAACGGTGCGACCGCCTTTGTTTCAACAAAGGTTTCGAAAGTGGTCATCCCTTGTGCCAATCTGGAAAATTTTCAGCCAAGATTTTCCTCTCTAATAGATCGCGGGCAAGTTCAGTTGTCTTTCTCATCAATCATTTATGCACTTATTTAACCACTTATTTTCAGAAAAAGCAAGTGATTCAACAGAAATTCTCTGAAAACTTATTTTTTCCATTCGCCGCCTTGTGCATAGCGGTCTTTTTTCAATTCATTGACAATCACATGGATATTCTCTTTTGGTGCACCAGCATTTTTTGACACAGCTTCTGTAATATCTTTGACCATATTAGTTAACTGTTCTTCTGTGCGGCCTTCAATTAATTCTACATGTACAAATGGCATCTTCGTTCCCCCAATTTAAATTGCTTGTTCTGTTTGTATCATAGAGCGGGATATGACGCTTGTCAATAAAAAATTGGAGACGTCAGTCGTTACGGTTGACGTCTCCAATTTTTACTTTTCAGATACACAGCTGGACCAAAGTGCGGTCTTGCCTAATATCTCTTTTTATACTTCTTCGCCGTAATCTACAGGTTTATCAAATTCACCTGGTGCATCATCATAGATATGTCCGTAGATAATTACCGGCATTCCGTCATAGGATACATCAAAGATTTTTGAAACTTCTGTTCCTGGCGTATTGATACAGCCATTACTACCAGCATCGGTTTTAAAGGCTTCTTTATCGCCATACTTATCCAATTTATGGTCGGAGTCATGAATCCCGATTTGTGTGACAACGCCCCCTTGACTTAATAACGGCATCCAATATTTTACTGGCACACTGTATCGAGAACCATCAAGCATTTGACCTTCTAAATTCACATCGGTTGTCCGATATAAAATTGTATGGAATCCTGGTACTGTTGCAGTTCCTTTGTTATATCTGCCAGTAATGACATCTGTGGTGACTATTTTTTTGCCATCAATGAAACAATACATTTTTTGATCTTTTAAATCAATTTCAATGTAATTATTGGCAATTTTACTATTTTCTTTGGTATCGCCAACCAACGGAGCAGTGATTGCATTCGTTTGTTCTTGGCTATTCAGCGCGTTTACTAGTAGTTCTTGCGTTTTGGCCCCATCAATCGACCAGCCATAACTTCCGTTGTTTTTAAAACGACGTGTCGTACCGTGAACATCTGTAAATAAAACTGGTTGATTAGCAGAACCATATGTTGTTTCTAATTGTGTCACCCAAGTAGTTAGTTTTTCTTTGTTGATTGTGCCATCATCATTCAGCACGTTTTGAATTTGTGTTTTATCAAAGGCTACTTTTTCACCATTAATATCAACTGTAATTGTTTTATTTAACTTGTTATTGAGCGTTGTCAATGTTGCCTTTAACGTTTGATCCTCTTTTGTAATTTCAGGGGCTTTATAAAAATCTTTGGCATTGTATTGATAGTTGCCTTTTCCCGCTTCAACATCCGCAATAATCTGCTGATTTAAGCGCTGTGTGTCCACTACTGTGCCTTGTTCTTCGGGAACAATTTCAAAAGTGTCATTGCCTCGACGGATACTCGCATTTTTGCTTGGTTTCCCCTCTGGAAAACTTAAAGTCGCTAATTTAGCTTCTAGTTCTTTTTTGAATGCCTCATTTAACGGTAGCTTCACCTTGCTACTGTGTAAATGGTCTTTTAAAAATTTTTGATCCAATTGGTATTTTTTAGGAAGTTGAATTTTTTCTTCTTTTGTCCCCGTTTGAACCACAACTTCTTCGGTTTGATTAACTTGCGCTAATTTTTCTTCTGCAGCATTTACATTTAACCAGCCTACAGAAACTCCATTTACTTTTGTAGTTGGTAAAAAGTGACTTTGAAAATAAACATAGCTGCCCCCAGCAACCAGAGCTAGTCCAACCAAAGAAGTAATAATTACTTTCTTTTTATTATTTTTTCCTGATTTTTGACGACGTGTATTACGCATTTGCATTTCTTCTTTTTTCATTTGTTCATCCTTTATATCAATAATTTTAGGTTTATTTTTTAGAGTCTAGGCAACAAACAACTGCGGTGATCTACAATCAAAAAAGGGTCCCTTTCTCTCGCAGATTAATTTTTTCAATTATACACTATTTTTACGTTGTTTTCAGCTTATTTTCCTTGTAAATCCTTTAATCTTAAAGAATTTGTATACTCTGTGACTTTTTTTGCTTCTTGTAAATGATACGTAAACTGGGCCATTTTAGCAAAATCCTGAGCGACGACGTCAAAAAAGGCTTGTGTCTTTATTAAGCTGTTCCAACAAGCTTCTTTACTAGAAAAATCCAGCAACGATGCTAATTGATCCATCGTGTCAGGAGTGACATAATTTTTCAGATACTTAAATTGTTTCCCAACAGAAATTGGCTCCGGTTCCTGCCAAGCCGCTTGCCAAGAAAGCAAGCGCAACAGTTCCTGCTGACAATATTCATAGAGATGTGTGACAGCGTAAAATAGTTCATTCCGACAAAGCCCCTTAACTACATACGTACTAACCCACCAAAATTCATTGCAACAATCGTTAAATTGCTGCTGATTCGGAACTGTTACTGTATAATTTTTGTCAGATGCTACAGGTAAAGGCGGCAAACTTTCATCTTTGTCTAACAAGATAATTGCTAAAGAATCTCCTTCATGCCAATTATCTTTTTCTGCGAGAGGACACAACGTTAAATCGATACGTTGGCCATCTTCAAATAACATTAAAAATGTTTCCCGCGTCTTCGGTTCTGTGGGAAATAAGGTCATTTCCTTGGGACGTTGCATAATTAATGGTTGACCAAATTTTGCTGTCCACGTTGCTGTTTCAAAAAACTCAGCACATGGTTCTACAATATAAACAATGTCGAAATCTTGAAAACTATCTTTTGGCGCTTTCACATTCGTGCGAGAACCCACCATTCCCACGGCTCGAATGTGTTCTTCTTGTTTTGCTACATCTATAATAAGTTGAAACATTTCTTCTTCTGTACGCATTCACTCGCTCCCTCTCTTCAAAAGTTTCTATTAAAACATAGATTTTTTTATAAGTCTTTTGTTTTCTATCGCTTTTTCTATGGTACTTCGTATACACTAACATTACAAGGAGGGATGTTTCATGCATTGGTTAAAAATAACAAGTTTATCCATTGTCAGTTTTGGCTTTTGTATTCTTTTGATTTTAGGTCTACTTATTTTTACTGGCAAAAATACGCAACCCACCGATAAACCAGATGCTATTTTAATTTTAGGGGCCCGTGTTTTAGGAACGTCTAAAGAAACCGCACTGCCCAGCCGTGTTTTGCAAGCTCGGTTAGATGTGGCTATCCCCTATATTAAACAACACCCCGAGACACCCGTTATTGTTAGCGGAGGGCAAGGAGCAGATGAGCCGGCTACGGAAGCCGCGGTTATGAAACAATACTTGCTAAATAAAGGTGTTCCAGAAAAACAGATTCTCTTAGAAAATCGTGCCACACGCACCAAAGAAAATATTGTCAATTCACAAAAACTCCTTTCTTTTAAACGGCTAGTGATTGTTACTAGTGACTTTCACATGTACCGCTCGCAACTTTTAGCCAAGCGAGTAGGCATCTCAAATGTTTCAGGCATCACTGCGGCTTCTTCTTTTCCAAAAGATATCAAAAATTTTGGCCGAGAGCTGCTTTCTTTAGGCTATGCCTTACTCTTTGATTGGTAAAAGAGCGTCCTTCGCAAGACCATTTTGCGAAGGACGCTTTTATATTCTGTGGATTTGCTCACTTTTGTTCTCTTCTTCTTGTGTTTAAATTATAAAAATGATAACATATCTTTGTTAGCGCTTACAAACAATATTTATTTTATAGGAGGAGAAAGTTATGGGGCATCAATTGAGCACTCATTTTTTTAACAAGAAAACAGGGATTATTTCAACTTTTTTAAGTTTGATACTTTTAGTCGGTGGGTTACTGTTTGCACTACCTGCATTTGAAGTACAAGCAGCATCAACTGTTACACCTAAAACAGTCATGTATGTAGAAGTAAACAACCACGATTTTAACAATGTGGGAAAATATACTTTAGCTGGAACCAATCAACCTGCTTTTGATATGGGGATTATTTTTGCAGCCAATATTAATTATGACACGGTCAATAAAAAACCTTACTTATATCTAAATGAACGGGTCCAACAAACTTTAAACGAAGCTGAAACACAAATTCGTCCAGTTCAAGCACGCGGCACTAAAGTCCTATTGTCTATTTTAGGCAACCATGAAGGCGCTGGCTTTGCTAACTTCCCAACTTACGAAAGTGCGGATGCCTTTGCAGCTCAATTAGAACAAGTCGTTAATACGTATCATTTAGATGGTATTGATTTTGATGATGAGTATGCTGAATACGGAAAAAATGGAACGCCTCAACCAAATAATTCTTCGTTCATTTGGTTACTTCAAGCCTTAAGAAATCGCTTAGGCAATGATAAATTAATTACTTTTTATAATATTGGACCAGCGGCTGCGAACTCTTCAGCTAATCCTCAAATGAGTTCTTTAATTGATTATGCTTGGAACCCTTATTATAGTACCTGGAATCCGCCACAAATTACGGGGATGCCTGCTTCTCGTTTAGGTGCTTCTGCCGTTGAAGTTGGTGTCAATCAAAATCTAGCTGCGCAATATGCTAAACGTACAAAAGCGGAGCAATATGGTATTTATCTAATGTATAACCTCCCAGGAAAAGATTCATCTGCGTATATCTCGGCGGCGACACAAGAACTTTATGGTCGAAAAACGAACTATTCACCAACTGTTCCAACACCTTAATTATTATCTCGTGTCTACAAGCGCCAACATGTAAAGAGTTAAAAGCCAGCTTACTACAAGCTGGCTTTTTGGTATCTTGAGCGAATAGTTTTACACAAAAAAAGACCCGCCCTTTGGGTAAGGACGGGAAAGGAGTTAAAAATGAAAAAGTGTTTTGTGTTGTTAAGGTTGTTTGTTGATATGCTTATATCTTACAAACTAAATGTGAAGATTTTGTGATCATTTCATTCTTATTTTGCTACTTTTATAGGAATTAAATAGATTGCCACTAGACTATCTTTAGTTGCCTCGTGCATCCGTTATTCTGACTGCTCCTTGTGGTGATACTCTGTAAAAACCGACAGTCCCTGTCCCTCCATTTGCAACCATCTGTTTCGATTGGGATCTAAAAAAGAAGTCATTTCCATTCATACCCAAAAATCCAAGGTTCGTATCATTATTTTCTGCATCAGTCAGTGTCTTTCTAATATATGTCTCTGCTTTTTCTTGTGTATCGATGATTTTTGCCTCTTCATTTTGGTCTTGATTTTCCTCTTCAGAAGAACGATAGTAATACTCTTCCGCAGGATAATTTCCACTATCTTGAGTAATTAACAATCGTGGTTTCGTCTTATCCGATTGGTCGCCGTTAGGATTTTCAACACCAATTTTATATAATAATAACGCAGCACCAGTAGGCCCCCACCTAATACTTAAGCTTGTAATTGGTCGCGACTCATCAGTAGGTGAATCCTTCGTAATCATTCCTCCGGTATTTGTACTACCATCAGGATGAATGATCAAACTCTCTCCTTTACCATTTTTCCATGTTCCAGCTAAAGTAGTAAAATCGCCAGCATTAATCGCTGTAGTATCTAAATCAGCTACAGTTAGCTGACTATTGTTTTCATCAGCTGTCTGCTCTTCATTTTTCACTGATTCGTTAGACTCGATACTGCTGCTCGCTTGTTCATTTGTCTTATCAATTGTTTCACTGGTTTTTTCATTCGTATTCGTCTCTTCAACTTTAGAGGATGCCTCCGTTGAAGCGGTTACTTTCTTTTCTTTTGGTTCCCGACAAGCAGTTAATGATAAAACCGCTAGCACGACAAAAAACGCTAACATTCCCTTTTTCACGCCTATTCACCCCGTTCAATGATCTATCTTACTAGACTATTGTACTATTAATTCAACTGTTTAGACAAATATTTATGGAACAGACAAAAGTTGAACCTGTCATTGAATGCTTTGTGTCACATGGACCTATCAATCAACTTTCTTTTTTCTATGTATTATATGAAAAAAAGTGAGCCATCAGTCAAAATGACCGATGGCTCACTTTCTAAACCTTAAAACAAACGAACAAATGGATTATTCAGGTAAATCTACATTATGATGGACTTTTTGAACATCTTCTAAATCTTCTAAAACGTCTAACATTTTTTCAAAGTTCGCCAAATCGTCGCCTTCTAATGTTACTTCGTTTTGTGGAACCATTTCTAACTCAGTAACCGTGAATTCTTCAATGCCTTTTTCTTTTAACGCTTCTTGTGCATGGTGGAAATCTTCTGGTTCTGTGTAAACGATAATTTGACCGTCTTCTTCAACAACATCGCGAACATCAATGTCTTTTTCCATTAAGTATTCTAAAATTTCATCCGCATCGTCACCAGCAAAGCCAATGATACCTGTATTATCAAACATGTAGGAAACAGCACCGCTGACACCCATGTTTCCGCCGTTTTTACCAAATGCGGCCCGCACATCTGCTGCTGTTCGGTTCACGTTGTTTGTTAAAGCATCAACAATGACCATTGAACCATTTGGCCCAAATCCTTCATAGCGTAATTCAGAATATTGTTCATCTGCTGAACCTTTTGCTTTTTCAATAGCGCGATCAATAATATGTTTTGGTACATTGTATGTTTTGGCGCGTTCGATTACAAACCGTAATTTTTGGTTTGCATGAGGATCAGGGTCTCCTGACTTCGCTGCTACGTAAATTTCAATCCCGAATTTTGCATAAACACGGCTATTGTTTGCGTCTTTGGCAGCTTTTTTCTCTTTAATATTTGCCCATTTACGGCCCATATTCTCACTTCGCTTTCTCTGATTTGTTGTTAGTATCTTATCCCTTGTTTATTATACTGGGGAAACTGATTTTTGTTAAGTATTTTTTAGGTATCTGGCGAAAATCGTAAGGGAAACCGACCAAAATTTTGTTCTTTTAAAGAAGAATCTCCCATCTGATATAGTTGATTGGCGCGAATATCTAACGAAAGCATAGCGCGGTTTTCTTTAGATACTTTGGAAATTACCGGCAATTGAATTTGTGCTTTGGTTTCTTTTAGATAAGCTTGTCCCTTTGGCGTAAATCCTAGCACATGGAGATAGCTGTCTTGCCAAACAGTTTCAACTTCTTCTTTGGTCATATTTAACAATATATAGGTTGCTAATCGTTGCAATCTTGTCCAAGTATAACGCTTCGTTTTCATACGTTCCATTAATTCGTGAAAAGAACCTGCTGCTTGGATTTGATCTTTTAGTCGATATTCAAGTCCTTCCGTCATTTGGTAAATGGCTTGTAACTCTTCTAACGAGGATTGAACAATTTTATACTTTAGGAAGGGCCAGTAGTTTTCCCATGAAATCATTGCCTGTGTTTGTAAATGTTGTGCGGTTATAGAAGGAACCGTTGGCAGCACTTGCGTTATTTCTTGTTGAAAAACACTTTGCCTAATCGCCGTGGCGCTAGCAACTTTCCCAGAAATCGTTGCATCATGAAAGCCCGCTTGTTTTCTAGCAATTGGGTAGAGCGTCATCGGGGTTGGATACGTGGCATTCTCTTTTGCATAACTCATCCCCAAAATATGATTAGGCGAAGAAAAATCGAACCTGCTTTCAGGATATACTTGACGAAAAACAGCAGTCATTTTTTGTGGATAACTCAATTGTTTGTCTGTCAATGTGTGGAACGTTTGATCAATTAAGGATTGATTTTCTTGGACAAACTGGCCGAAAGCCGCATAATCAATTGCGCTTGTACTATCTGTTCCAAAACATAAGCTCTCACATTGCAACGCCTGCAATAATTTTATACCGCCTTTGGCAAAGTAATCCGCAGACTGTACCGACCAAGCTGTCGGCAATTCAATGACTAAGTCCACACCATTTTGCAAAGCTTCTTCTGCTCTGGCCCACTTATCTAGTAAAGCTGGTTCTCCTCTTTGTAAAAAATTTCCACTCATTATAGCAATCACTACTTCAGCTCCGCTTTGTTGGCGAGCTTGTTGAGCATGATAGCGATGTCCATTATGAAAGGGATTATATTCCACGATAATGCCACAGGCTTTCACTCTAGCCACCTCCGTTATAAAAAAATGGACTTATCAGCAAAGAGACCAACGTTTTTAAGCGCTGTCTCAAGCTCATAAGCCAAATCTTATTAATCTCTTTGACAAACAAAGAACCAGCGTTCACTTGTTTCAGTTGGTGCTTCATCTGTAAAGTCTGCATAAACTTTGACGTTCATGAAACCAGCACTTTCTAACATTCGTAAATAGTTATCTAACGAATAGGTTCGTTCTTGATGCAATTCATCATACCGAACAAAGTGCTCATCTGTTTCCTGTTCTTTCACAAAAAATGTTAAGAAATGTTCGATGCTGTGTTCTTTTTCACCAGCGTAACTATCCCATAGAAAAGCAAATTCTTCTGTTTGATAATGATAGCTATATTCTGGAAAAACTGAATCAATTTTGTAAGTAGAATGAACATCAAAAATGAACGTTCCTTCCTCTTCTAACGCTTGATAAACTTCATCGAACACTTGTTGTACTTCTTGGCGATTAGCCATATAGCACAGTGAATCAGAAAAACAAGTGATGGCTTGGTATTGTCCCACTTCAGATAAATCTAGCATATTTCCCTGAACAAATTGAACTGGCACTTCTTCTTCAAAGGCTCGTTCACTAGCAATCATCAACATTTCTTCTGATAAGTCTAAGGCCGTCACATCATAACCACTTTTCGCAAAATCAACTGCTAAAGCGCCTGTACCACAAGCCATTTCAAGAATTTGTTGGGTTCCTTGTGGGAGATGACGATTGGAAAAATCCAACCATTTTTGGTATAGGCTTTCGTCCATCACTTCGTCATAGACGAAAGCAAACGTTTCATAGGCCATTTTAGTCGACCCAAGCGCTTAGATCAACCATTGGGGCATCTGACCATAATTTTTCTAAGTTGTAAAAGGCACGTTCTGAAGATTGGAATACATGGACAATAACATCGCCTAAATCGATTAAAATCCATTTTCCGCCTTCTTTACCTTCCACACGCTTGACTTCTACTTGATTTTTGGCTTCTTGTTCGTTAATTTCATCAACAATCGCATTGATTTGACGTTCACTATTGGCTTGGCAAATTAAAAAATAATCTGCTAATAATGAAATCTCTCTTACGTCTAATGCGACAATTTCTTCTGCTCGTTTTGAATCTGCTGCTTTGACAGCAATTTCTAAAATTTTCTGGCTATCTATGATAGTTCCCTCCTAGTAATTCTTTCTTCTTTTATTTTTGATTAACGACCCATTGATTGTAGGTCTCTAACGTTTTTGGATAAATTTTATGTTCTTGTTCAATCAAATGTAACAAGGTATGTTTCGTTTCATAAGCAACCGCTGCATCTAAGTCAACAAGAGCAATTTCACGGGCTTCTTTCACACCTGGAAAATCACGTCCTGGTTCAATGTAATCTGCGACATAAATAATTTTATCTAGCAAGCTCATCTTAGCAGCCCCAGTTGTATGCACACGAATTGCCTGCAAGATTTCTTCGTCATCAATGGCTAATTCCCGTTGAACAATATCCGCCCCAACTAAGCCATGCCAAATTTCATTGCCATAGTTTAATAAAGCCAAATCAAAACCATCTCGGCGAATAATCAACTCGAATTCATCGTTTGGACGTTCTTTGGCGTAATCATGCGTCAAAGCAGCAATACTTGCTTTGGCTTCATCGGCACCATATTTCGCTGCCAAGGCCACAGCTGTTTCCTCGACTCCTAACACATGGCGAAAGCGACGTTCACTCATTTGCATTTGAACTTTTTGCATTAATAATTCACGTTGTGCAGCATCATAATTTGTTATCCAGCTCATCTTGATACAGTCCCTTCTCTTGAATATAGTTTATCACATTCTCTGGAAGAAGATAGCGTGTTGAGCAACCACTTTTGACTTTTTGTCTAATCAAAGTGGAACTAATCGCCATCTGCGGAACATCGACCCAAATAATTGGATAGGTAGATTCCGTTGGATAATTAGGACGCCGAATGCCGACAAATTGAACTAAATGGAGTAAGTCATCAATCCGATGCCATTTGGGCAAGTATTCCACCATATCTCCACCAATTATAAAATAATAATCAGTATCTGGATTGGCTTCTTTTAAAGCTTTCATCGTATCATACGTGTAACTTTTGCCTTTGCGAATTAATTCAATTGGCTCAATATCTAAGCAGGGATTATCAGACACCGCTAGTTCTAACATTGCTAACCGATGTTCGCTGCTAATTGTTTTCTTTTCGTCTACATGTGGTGGTAAGTACGTAGGCATTAAGTAAACTTTGTCCAAACCTAGTTGATTTTGAACTTGATCGGCCATGACAAGATGTGCTAAATGAACGGGATTAAAATTACCACCTAACAAGCCGACTTGCTTTCTTGTTTGAAAACGTAACGGTTCCTCTTGCAAGAGAACGTCCGCTCCTTGACGCGCTTGTCTTTTTTCTCCCATTGTTCATCCCTCCAATATTAAATCTCTTTGACTGCTGCTGAAATTTTTTGATATTTTTCTTTACTTGATGGCTTGAATAAGACCAACACGCGACCAATAATTTGTACCACATCGCAATGAATGGCTGCTGTTAGTTCCTCTGCAACCTCTTCTGCTACTTCATCTGTATTTTGTAATAACGTAATTTTAATCAATTCACGTTTTTCCAACGCTTCATCAATTTGTGTAATCATTGCGTCATTCAAACCACCTTTGCCTACTTGAAAAATAGGTTGTAAATGGTGTGCCTGACTACGTAAATAACGTTTTTGTTTTCCTCTAAGTTTCAAATTGTTTGCCTTCTCTCTAAAATTTAAATTAATGCTTTTCTACGTAAAACATCGACACCTTTAGGCGCCCAACCAGCGACTACACCAGGTTCTGTGACAGTAATCCAACCTAGACCAGCAAACACAATATCCGTTTTTTCTTTCACGGAAAATTCAAAGCGCACTAATTCAGGAAACTCAGCGACTTCATCGGCACGTGGGGGCTGCAATAAGCCACCAACATGTTTTTCATAAAAAGCATCGGCGGTTGCTGTTTTTGTTCGGTGTAAATTTAAGTCATTGGAAACGTAGGCAATGAAGGAACTTTTAGCACCTTGGACATAATCAAAGCGAGCCAAGCCACCTAAAAACAAGGTTTGTTCAGCATTTAATTGGTAAACTTTCGGTTTGATTTCTTTTTGCGGTGCAATAATTTTCAAGTCTTTTTTACCTAGATAATGTGCCATTTGATGACGGTGAATAATTCCGGGCGTATCGATTAAGAAGTGGCCATCGTCTAATGGAATTTCAATTTTATCTAGCGTTGTTCCAGGAAATTGTGATGTCGTAATCACATCTTGAACACCCACTGTTTGTTGAATGATTTGATTGATTAATGTTGATTTTCCAACATTGGTCACACCTACGACATAAACGTCTCGGCCTTCACGATATTTTTCGATTGTATCTAATAACTCTTGCATTTCTTGTGGTTTCTTGCCACTTGTTAGTAAAACATCAACAGGGCGTAATCCTGCTTCATGGGCCCGTTCTCTCATCCATTGAACCATTTTAGGTTTTTTTAATGATTTAGGCAAAATATCCACTTTATTACCAACTAACAACACAGGATTATCTCCGATAAAACGATGTAGTCCTGGAATAAGAGAGCCATTAAAGTCAAAAATATCCACTACGTTCACAATCAGTGCATCTTCTGTTCCTAAACCATTCAATAAACGTAAAAAGTCATCATCTGTTAATTGGACATCTTGAATGTCATTATAATGTCTTAAGCGAAAACAACGTTGGCAATAAACTTCCCCTGTTTCCATTCCTTTTTCGAAAGCTGTTTTTGGTGTATAGCCTAATTCATGAGGATTTTCCGTTTGGATAATCGCACCACAGCCAATACAATGAATTGCCTCTGTCATTCTAATCCGCCTCTCCATGTCATTTCTGGATGTTTTTTTGATAAGTATTTCATAATTTTCCGTTCAAAGAACCGATTGATTCTAGTATTCCAGCCATCTGTATCGACAATCGGTTGAACTAAAACATTGCGTATACCCGCTGCGTTAGCTCCCCGAATATCTGTCATAATCTGATCGCCGACCATTAACATTTCAGATGGCTTCAAGCCTAATTTTTTTTCTGCTAATTTGAAGCCACGTGCGGTTGGTTTCAAGGCACGTGCTACATAATCTAAGTCAAACTTTTCAACAACGCGTTTAATCCGGCTGTCTTTGTTGTTTGAAACAACGAGGACAGTAATTCCTGCATTTTTCATTTCTAATAACCAAGTTTTTAATTCTTCTGTTCCATCGGGATTATTCCAAGCAATTAACGTATTATCTAAGTCAGTTAGTACTGCCTTAATCCCTAGTTTTTTTAATTGTGCGGGGGTAATTTTATAAATCGCATCAATCATCCATGTCGGTTTATATTTTGAAAACATCGTGACTCCTCTCACTGACACTATGTAGTTTCTTCGATTTTAAGAGACTGAAACATAACTAAACAATTATGCTTCAGTCTCTACCTATTGTATTATACTGCATTTTACTGAAAATTTCTATAAAGGACGGTCGTTCCTTGTAAAAGAACAAGTAAAATAAAAGAAAAAATAAAAAAAGCCACCCATCAACCCCTGAAAAGTTCGTTGATGAGTAGTAACTTCTAATATTTGCGAAAACGTTGGTATCTTTTTTCTAGTAACGTTTCCGTATCTAATTTAGCTAATTCAGTTAATTTTGAAATGAACGCTTTTTGTAACATGCGATTAATTTTTGCTTGTTCCAGAGGCTGACCGTTCATAACTTCTGGAATTACTTTATCTACAATAGCTAATTCCTTCAGCTCTGTCGCTGTGATTTTCATCAATTCTGCTGCTTCTTTCGCACGACTGCCATCTTTCCACAAAATAGAGGCGAAACCTTCTGGCGAAAGAACCGCATAAATCGTGTGTTCCAACATCCAAACTTCATCTGCGACTGCTAAAGCTAAAGCACCGCCACTGCCGCCCTCACCAATGATGACTGAGATGATTGGCACTTTCAAATCAGACATTTCTAACAAGTTTTGCGCAATGGCTTCCCCTTCTCCTCGCTCTTCGGCACCAATTCCACAATAGGCACCAGCAGTGTTCACAAAGGTAATGACTGGGCGGTTAAATTTTTCCGCTTGTTTCATTAAACGTAACGCTTTGCGATACCCTTCAGGATTAGGTGAACCAAAATTACGTTCAATATTTTCTGGTAGATTTCGACCCTTTTGGATACCTACCACTGTAACTGGTTTCCCTTGCAAAGTAGCAACACCACCGACTACAGCTAAATCATCGGCAAAGTAACGATCCCCATGAAATTCTAAAAAGTCCTCAAAAATTGCTTCTATATATTCTAAAGTTGTCAAACGATCTTGGGCTCTTGCCAAGGTAACAACATCATTGGCTGTTTTCTTTTCCATGTTAGCGCCACCCTTTCAAAGAATGTAAACGTAACAAGTCGCTCAATCGTTGACGCAAAAGATTTCTTGGCACAATCTGATCTACAAAACCATGTTCTAAAAGAAACTCGGCCTTTTGAAAATCATCTGGCAACTCTTGACGAATCGTTTGTTCAATTACACGGCGGCCAGCAAAACCGATTAAGCTCTGAGGCTCTGCCAAAATAATATCGCCATCCATCGCAAAACTTGCGGTAACACCGCCAGTCGTTGGATCAGTCAATACCGTAAGATACAGCAAGCCTGCTTTGTTATGCCGTTGCAAAGCGGCCGAAATTTTCGCCATTTGCATCAATGAAAAAATTCCTTCTTGCATACGGGCACCACCAGATGCAGTGAAAATCACTACTGGTAAATGCTTTTCTGTCGCCCGCTCAAACAAGCGTGTGATTTTTTCACCAACAATCGTTCCCATACTGCCCATGATAAAATTAGCATCCATGATTCCAATTGCAACAGCATGTCCTTCAATTGTTGCTTCTCCCGTTAAGACAGCTTCATCTAGCCCAGTTTTTTCTTGCATTTTTTCAATTTTTTCAAGATAACCAGGAAAATTTAGTGGATCTTTTGTCACTAATTCACTGTCCCAATTGTGGAAACTCTTTTCATCAACGGTTATCGCTAATCGTTCCCATGCACCAATCCGAAAACTATAGCCACAATGCGGACAGATTTTTTCTGCACCCATTTCTTTTGTATACAGTGTTCGCTTACAAGAAGGGCATTTTGCCCACATATTATCTGGAACAGAAGGCTTCTTTGATGCATCATTTGCATCAGCACGATTTGGATTAATGCGAATGTAATTTTTCTTTTTAAATAATGCCATTTGCTTACTCCTCGTATTTTAGCGGCAAGAGCACAGCTCTTGCGGCGTTCTTTCTTTAATGATTGCTTTCTGGCTCCCAATTTGGTAGAAATGTTTCTTGTAAAAAGCTTGTGTCATAGTCACCTGTCAAAACATTGTCATGTGTAATTAAATCCAATTGGAATTCGGCATTCGTAATAATACCTTCTGTTACAATTTCATTTAAAGCCCTTTGCATTTTCATCAAGGCATCAAAACGATTTTCACCATGTACGATGACTTTCGCAATCATTGAATCATAATAAGGCGGAATTGAATACCCCGAATACATAGCGCTGTCTACACGCAAGCCCATTCCACCACTAGGCAACAAGAGATTTTGAATTTTACCTGGTGAAGGAGCAAAATTAAAGGCAGGATTTTCAGCGTTAATTCGGCACTCAATCGCATGCCCAGTCATGGTAACATCCTCTTGGGTATAGCCTAAAGGTTCACCTGAAGCAATTTCTAATTGTGCTTTGACTAAATCAATCCCTGTTACCATTTCCGTAACTGGATGTTCGACTTGGATGCGGGTATTCATTTCCATGAAATAAAAGTCGCCAGCTGGATCCATCAAAAATTCAATGGTTCCGGCATTTTCATAATGCACAGCTTGTGCCGCTCGAACGGCCGTTTCGCCTAACATCTGACGCTTTTCTTCAGAAATAGCAATCGATGGTGATTCTTCTAACACTTTTTGATTATTTCTTTGTAGTGAGCAATCACGTTCCCCTAAGTGAATCACATGCCCATATTGATCACCTAAAATTTGCACTTCGATATGACGTGCTGGATAAATAATTTTTTCTAAATACATATCATCATTACCAAATGCGGCTTTGGCTTCTTGCTGCGCTGAAGTAAAGTGTTTCGGTAACTTTTCTTTTGAAAGAACTTTTCGGATTCCTTTTCCGCCACCACCAGCAGCTGCCTTTAACATCACTGGGTAACCAATTTCTTCAGCAATCGTCAACGCTTCTTCGACAGAATTAATGACGCCATCACTCCCAGGAATAACAGGTACCTTGGCTTTTTGCATCAGTTGACGTGCGTTTATTTTATTGCCCATTGCATCAATCGTTTCTGCTTTAGGACCGATAAAAGTAATGTTGCATTCTTCGCACATTGAAGCAAATTGACTATTTTCAGATAAGAAACCAAACCCTGGATGAATCGCTTCAGCATTGGTAACAATCGCTGCACTTAAAACAGCTTGAACATTTAAATAAGAATCAGTTGCTTTCGCCGGTCCAATACAAATAGCTTCATCTGCTAACTGTGTGTGTAACGCTTCTTGATCCGCTTCAGAGTAAACAGCAACTGTTTGAACGCCTAATTCGCGACAGGCACGAATAATACGAACAGCGATTTCTCCGCGGTTTGCGATTAATACTTTCGAAAACATTTTTCACCTATCCAATCATAAAGGTTAATTCAGCCTCGGCAACTTTTTTTCCATTAACTTTTGCCACACCTTTACCCATTCCAGCAGAAGCGCGGACTTTTAAAAGTTCAACCTCTAAAATTAATGTGTCGCCTGGTGTTACCTTTTGTCTAAATTTTGCTTTATCTAATCCACCAAAGTATGCCGTTTTCCCTTTGAATTCAGGCATTGAAAGTAATGCCACGGCGCCTGCTTGAGCCAACGATTCAATAATTAAAACTCCTGGCAAAACAGGATTCCCAGGAAAATGACCTTGAAAAACTTGCTCATTAACCGTTACATTCTTTTTCGCTACAACGCGTTCCCCGGGAATGACTTCTTCAACACTATCTAATAATAAAAAGGGATAGCGATGTGGTAAAATTTCTTGAATTTCTGTAATTGTTAATTTCATGTTTTATTCTCCTTTAGCAACTCGGAATAGCGGCTGACCAAATTCAACCACATCTTCATTGTTGACTAATATTTCCGTAATCACACCGTCAACTGTCGCCGTAATTTCATTCATTAATTTCATCGCTTCAACGATACACACAACGTCACCCGTTTTAACAGTGTCTCCTACTTTGACAAAGTTTTCTTTATCTGGTGCTGGTTGTAAATAAACGATTCCTACAATGGGTGACGTAATTTCTTCTGTCTTTTCATTAACTGTCGGTGTATTGGTTCGCGTTTCTTCAACGACAGAAACTGTTTCAACAGGCACTGAAACTCCACTAGCGGCTACTGGTGTTTCTTGTGGTTGCGCCACTGGTTCTACGGCACTTCGTCCAGAAACTGTATTTTTATTCATATATAATTCAAACGAGCCTTCTCGTAAATCAAATTCGGTTAAAGTTGATTGATCAAATTGTGTTAATAATGCTTTTACTTCTTCTAACTGCATGTTAATCCTCCCAGCGTTTTAAGCAAATAACTGCATTGTGGCCACCAAAGCCTAGCGAGTTACTTAAAGCATAATCAAATTTATGCTCTTTGCTTTCGTTTAAAACAACGTTCACCGTAATTGCTTCATCTTGATTTTCCACATTAATGGTTGGTGGAATAAATTGATGTTGTAAAGCATTTAGGGTAGCAATTCCTTCAATTCCACCAGCGGCGCCTAAGAGATGTCCCGTCATACTCTTCGTACTACTTACATACGCCGTTTTTGCGGCATCACCTAAAGCCAATTCAATTGCTTTAGATTCTGCACTGTCATTGGCTTGTGTGCTTGTTCCATGGGCGTTAATATAGCCAATTTTTTCTGGAGAAATCCCCGCTTCTTCCATTGCTAGTACCATGGCTTTCGCTGCGCCGCTCCCATCTGGTGTTGGCGATGTCATATGATAGGCATCGCAATTAGCACCATAGCCAACCACTTCACCTAAAATAGTTGCGCCTCGTTCTAGAGCATGATCTAATGATTCTAAAATAAAGACACCCGCTCCTTCTCCCATCACAAATCCACTACGTTCTTTATCAAAGGGAATTGAGGCTTTTTCTGGATCAGTCGCCTTTGTTAAAGCGGTCAAGGAAGCAAATCCTGAAATACCGATTTCTGTAATAGGCGCTTCTGCTCCACCAGCAATAATGACATCGGAGTAGCCATGTTTGATATTGCGGAACGCTTCCCCAATTGAATGGGTTGCACTAGCACAAGCCGTCACTGTTGAAGTACAAATTCCTTTGGCACCAACACGTAAAGCAATATTTCCCGCCACCATGTTTCCAATCGCCATTGGAATAAATAACGGTGCCACACGTTCAGATCCTTTGTCGTGCATCCGAATTACTTGATTTTGAATTGTTTCCAAACCACCAATCCCGGAACCCACCATGACGCCAAACCGATCCACATCTAGTTGACTGGTATCCAAGCCACTCATAGCCATTGCTTCTAAGGCCGCATAAATGCCAAATAACGAAAACTTATCCATGCGTTTGCCATCTTTTTTAACAAAATATTTTTCCATTGGAAAGTCTTTCACTTCAGCTGCTAAGGTGACACCTGTTTCACTAACATCAAATTTACTAATCGGTCCGATACCATTTTTCCCTGTTTTCAAACTTTCTAAAAAAGTCTCAGGTTCATTGCCAATCGGCGAGGTGACACCGTAACCGGTAATAACTACTCGATTCATCCTTTTGACTCCTTTCGTTTATCCGTGCATGACTAAGCCGCCATCAACATTCACGACTTGCCCAGTAATATAGGGACTTTTAGCTAAGAATATCGCTGTAGCTGCGACATCTTCGACTTGCCCAAACGTTTGTAAGGGAATTTGCGCATTCATTTGTGTTTTAACTTTTTCCGATAAAACATCCGTCATTTCTGTTTGGATAAACCCCGGTGCAATCGCATTGCAGGTAATACCGCGCGGCGCAACTTCTCGTGCCACCGATTTAGTAAAACCAACGACACCGGCTTTACTCGCAGCGTAGTTTGCTTGACCAACATTTCCCATTAAACCAGAAACGCTAGCCATATTAATAATCCGACCATTTCGTTGTTTCATCATACGTTTAACCGCTTGCTGGGTCATGTTAAAAGTTCCTACCAAGTTAATATCTAAACAGGCATTAAAATCCTCTTTTGTCATTCGTAATAATAATTTATCATTCGTAATCCCAGCGTTATTCACCAGAATATCAATCGAGCCTAATTGGTCAACGGTTGCTTGAATCATCTCACCCGCTGCATCAAAATCGGAAATATCTCCAGAAAGGCCAATACATTTTACCCCAAAGGCTTCAATTTCTTGTCGTTGTTCTGGCGTAATCTCACTCCGACCGTTTAAAACAATATTGGCGCCCTCTTTCGCAAAAGCCAACGCAACTGCTTTGCCAATCCCACGAGTGCTTCCAGTAATAAATACGTTTTTTCCTGTTAATTCCATTTTTTACCTCCCAGTAAGTGCTGTTAACGTTTCTGTTAATGTTGCAACATCTTCCACACGGTGCATTTCAATTGTTTTGTCAATTTTTTTAACAAAACCAGTTAATGTTTTCCCTGGACCAACTTCAATCATCGTTCCCACGTTCATAGCCTTCATCGTTTCGATACTGTCTTCAAAACGTACCGCAGACATGACTTGCTTTTCCAATAACGCTTGAATTGCCTCTTGGGGCATAATTTCGGCAGTCGTATTACTAATGACAGGAATTTGCATCGTTTGAAAGTTCAATTTTGCTAAATCCTGAGCCAATTTTTTTGATGCTGGTTGTAACAGCGCCGTATGGAAAGGGCCACTCACATTTAACGGAATCATTCGCTTCACACCAGCTTCTTTGAGAAGTGTCATCGCTTGATCAACAGCAGCAACCTCACCACCAATCACGATTTGTTGTGGTGTATTATAATTTGCTGGAGCCACAATTCCGAAAGCACTGGCTTCTTGGCAGGCTTTCTCAATTACTTCACGCTCAGCATTCATGACAGCAACCATTTTGCCAGTTCCTTGTGGTGCTGCTTCTGTCATGTACTGACCGCGCTTTTGGACCAAGGCCACTGCTTCTGAAAAGCGCAAAGCCCCGCTGGCAACCAAAGCGCTATATTCCCCTAAGCTTAAACCCGCTACGACATCAGGCGTTAGTCCTTTTTGTTGCAAAAGACGGTAAAATGCGACACTGACTGTTAAAATAGCAGGTTGCGTATATTCTGTTTCATTTAAACGTTCATTTTCAGTAAAACAAAGTTCTGCCATCTCATAACCTAAGATATGACTTGCTTCATCGAAAGTTTCCCGAACAATCGCTTCTTGGTGATATAATTCTTCACCCATCCCTTGATACTGGGCTCCTTGTCCACTAAATAAAATCGCTGTTTTCATACGACACCTCATTTTTTGTTAAAATTATTCACTTAGCCCCAACGCTGATTCATCTTATGTACAATCGCTTTGCATTCAGACATGAGTGAATCAATGATTTCTTGGGCTGTTTCTTCTTTTTTTATTAACCCGGCAATTTGTCCCGCCATGACGGAACCGTAATCCATATCCCCGTCAACGACAGCTTTGCGCAAAGCGCCTTGACCAATCTTTTCAAACATTTCTAAATCAGGTACTTCTTTTTGAAGTTCTTGCTTTTCTAATTGATTATATTGAGCAGTTAATTTATTTTTTAAAGTACGCACTGGATGGCCAAAATGTTGACAGGTAATTACTGCATCTAAATCACGTGCCTTTAAAACTTTCTGTTTATAATCTGGATGAACGTTGCATTCTTTGGCAATTAAAAAACGTGTGCCTAACTGGACTGCTTCAGCACCTAACATAAAGGCCGCAGCCATACCACGACCATCACCAATCCCACCTGCTGCAATCACAGGAATTGACACAGCATCAACGATTTGCGGTAAGCCACTCATAGTGGTTAACTTGCCAATATGTCCACCAGCTTCCATTCCTTCAAAAATGACAGCATCGGCACCAATTTTTTCCATTCTTTTTGCTAAAGCAACAGAAGGAACTACTGGGATTACTTTAATGTTATGTTCTTTAAAACGAGCCATGTATTTGGCTGGATTGCCTGCACCTGTCGTTACGACAGGAACCTGTTCTTCACAAACCAAATCGACAATTTCATCGGCAAAAGGTGAAAGTAACATAATATTGACACCAAAGGGTTGCTCCGTTAATTCTTTAACTTTTTTAATTTCTTTTTTTACGACTTCTTTTGGGGCATTGCCGCCAGCAATAATCCCTAATCCACCAGCGTTTGACACGGCACTTGCTAATGAAGCATCGGCTACCCAAGCCATACCGCCTTGAAAAATGGGATAATTGATTCCAAGCAACTCACATAACTGTTGATTCATTGATTTTATACGTCCTTTAGTTCTAAGATAAGTACACTTCATTCAAGTAAAAAAGGATTTTTCCGGCTTATTTACTTGTTTTTTTAGGGACTGGGTCATTTAGCAATTAAATGTCCCAGCCCCCTATTTTCATGTATTAGTTTGCTTGTTGTTTTTCTACATATGTTACTAAATCTTGAACGGTTTGGATGCCATCTTCTGTTTCGATTTTCACATCAAATTCATCTTCGATTTCGTTAATGATTTGGAATAAATCTAAGCTATCCGCGTCTAATTCTTCTTGAATGTTTGTAGTTAATTGTACCTCTTCAGCATCTTTTCCTAATTCTTCTACGATAATTGCTTGAATTTTTTCAAATACCATGTGTATATTCCTCCAAAATAGTCATTTTCTTCATTTATATGTGAACAGTTTTTTACAGCGTTAGGAGCAGTGAGCCCCATGTTAAGCCGCCGCCAAATCCTGTTAGCACCACGCGTTGTTGGGAACCTAAAATTAAGGTCCCATTTTCAACTGCTTCATCCAACAAAATAGGAATGCTAGCAGCTGAGGTATTGCCATATTTATCCATATTCGTTAAAAACTTCTCGCGGGAAATCTTCGTCTTACGTGCAATTTTATCGATAATGCGCACATTTGCTTGATGTAGTAGAAGATAATCCACGGTTTCGTCCGTCACGAGTGATAAAATATTTTGTGAAACATCTTTAATCGCAAAATCAAAAATACTACGTCCTTCCATCTGTAGCGTCTTACTAGCCTGCTCATGCCCCTGATAAAAAGGACTTTCGTTGATCGTGTAGCCTGACGTTAAAGCCGCCCACCGTTGTCCATCTGCTTGTAATTTTTCATTTAGAAAATGCGGTGTCTCAGCCGCTTCAATCAAGACGCCGGCAGCCCCATCACCGAAAAGCACCGCTGTGGAGCGATCGGTCCAATCCAACATTTTGGAAAATGTTTCGCCACCAATTACTAGACCTGTTTGATAACGACCACTTAAGACTAGTTTTTCTGCCATGCTTAAGGCATAGACAAAACCAGAACACGCTGCACTGATGTCAAAAGCAAAAGCCTCAGTAGCGCCAATTGCGCCTTGCACTTGGCAAGCAACAGAAGGCATATTGAAATCTGGTGTCACTGTTGCGACTAAAATAAAGTCAATCTCACTTGCTTGCTTTCCAGATTTTTCCAATAACTGTTTTGCGACTTGATGACATAAATCAGACGTATTTTCTTGCGTAACAATGCGACGTTCACTAATGCCTGTTCGCGAATGTATCCATTCATCAGAGGTATCCATCATTTCACTCAGTTGGTGATTCGTGACACAATTCTCTGGAACATAACGGCTTGTACAACTAATTCGTGCATAATTCTTCATGGGGATCCTCACTTTTTATTTGTATTCTTGCAAGAAATCATGAAGATTTTTTAGTGCTCTTAACAGCGCTTGTTCTTCTTCTTGCTCCATGCCTTTCAAAATGTTTTTAACCATTTCACGATGAAAATGCTGATGGACTCTAAAAAGTAATTTTCCCTTTTTGGTTAAGCCAAGCTTTACTACACGTCGATCATCTTCACTACGCAAACGTTCAACATAGCCTTTTTTAACTAAGTTGTTAATCGCTACAGTAAGTGTTCCGACGGTAATTGACAGTTCCTTGGCTACTTCTGAAGACGTTTTTTTCTTGTACATACCAATTGCTTCGATTGTGTGCATCTCCGTAATGGATAAATCATTAAATTGTGATTTTTTCAATTCAGATTCTTCAATCGTTAAGATGTCATTAAAGACACTGACTAAGTAATCGTTGACTGTTTCTAAATTAGGTTCCATTCTGTGCACCATCCATATACTTTGATTATCAAAACATTTGATGTTCAAACTATATCGTAAATAAGCAAAGAATGCAAGAGAATTTTCTATATTTTTAATGAAATATTCTTCAAATATTTCAAAAAAGGCGCATTTTCAAGGGACGAGGCTTTTAAAAAAAGGATCAATTACTTTGATACCCAAACTATTTTCACAGAAAAAGGAAAGAAGTGCAACTAAAAAGCATCACTGGCACTCCCCTGATTGAGAAGTGCCAGTGATTTTTGTTATATAATTCTTAAACTCCCACTAAGCTATTGCTACAACTTGACTGGATAATACGAGAAGAGAGTGAACCAGAAGCTTTGGTGCTTCTACTCCACTCCCTTATTAAAATGTAGGACGATTAATTATTGAATTAAGTCGTAAATTTCCATTGCTACAATATCGATGTTATCGAATTGATAGCTTTGGTGCGTATCAGATTCTGTTAATTCAAATGTTTCTGTTGATTTATCAAAACTTACAATACATTTCTCTACGCCTTCACGTTCAAAGCGGCGTACTTGTACTTCATTATCTGCTGCTTCGATCATTGCTTCCAGTCTCTTAATAATCGCCACAAGTTGTGAATGTTTCATCAGTGGGCCTCCTTTTGCAAACTAGTTCTGTACCATTGTAACAAAACATTGCCTAACTTGCATGATTTTTCGTCATTTTTTTTGATTTTTTTGTTGTTCTTTAATTTTTATTCGTTGGTTGCTTGCCATCTGTCCACCAAAGCTTAATTAAGGCCTGTGTGCCATCATTTTCAAACCCTTTATCTGCAAGGCTTTCATATAATTCTGTCGCTTTTTGCGTCGCTGGCAATGGAAGGTCAAGTTTTTTTGCTTCATCTAACGCAATCTTTAAATCTTTGATAAAATGTTTAACAAAAAAGCCTGGCGTATAATCTTCTTTTAAAATACGCGGACCATAATTACTTAATGACCAGTTCGCAGCACTACCACCACCGACTGTTTCCAGAACTTTTTCTAAAGTTAATCCTGTCGCATTTGCATAAACGAGCATTTCAGTCAACCCGGTCATTGTGCCTGCAATCATTAACTGATTCGCCATCTTAGTATGTTGCCCTTTTCCAGCTGAGCCGTGTAGCATAAACGTTTTACCAAATGTTTTGAAAATTGGTAAGACGGTCTCATAACTTTCTTGATCGCCACCAACCATAATTGTTAAAGTACCATTTTTAGCACCTAAGTCACCACCAGAAACTGGCGCATCCAACGCATGAGCACCCCCTTCTGCTGCTTTTTTGGCAATCTTTTCAGCCAAGGTCGGCGTACTTGTGGTTAAATCTACTACTATTTTACCTGTAAGATCTGCTTGAAAAATCCCTGTTTCATTAAAATACACGCCTTCAACATCTGAAGGAAAGCCAACCATTGTAAAAATGATATCACTCGCTTCCGCAATTGCTTTTGGCGTATCATACCAAACTGCTCCTTCAGCAACTAAATCATCTGTTTTACTTTTTGTTCGATTGTAAACATTGACAGATAAATTGTTTTTCATCATGTTACGAATAATTGATTTCCCCATGACACCCGTTCCAATAAAGCCGATTTTAGACATAGTAGCTTCCTCCGTTCTTAAAATAAAAAACTTTCCACCTTCAGTATAAACGAAGGAGGAAAGTTTTGCAGTTTATTTTCTTAAAGATGTAAATTTTACTTTAATTTTTTTAATTGAGTCCGCATTTTCTTTTTCCATTTGAAGTTGATCAAAGTAAATCAATGTGTCTTGATAAAATTCAATCATTTTGTTGCCAAAGTTTGTAGAAGAAATTTCAAATAATTTTTCATCTAAAATAGTTTGGTCCATTTTAATATTTGCTTGTATATAGTCAATCAATGTTGGGGCAAAATCACTGTCTGTCTTAAAAGTTTTGCCTAAGCTTTCATGATCAAATAAATTATTTAAATAGGCGTTCCCTTCTGCAACACATTGAACGCCAGCAGCCATCGCTTCTGTATAAGTTAAGCCTTGTGTTTCTGACGTTGAGGCGCTGACAAAATAGTCAGCAGCTTTATAATAAATGGCGACTTCTTCATTTGGCACTTCACCCGTAAATTGAACGTATTCACTGACTTCTAGTTCTTCTGCTAATTCTTTTAAATCCTCTAGATAGGGACCATTTCCAACTATTACTAAACGAGTTTGTGGTAATTTTTCAATAATTTGTGGTAACCCTTGAATAATTGCTTGAATATTTTTTTCATAAGAAATTCGACTTAACGATAACAACATAATCTGTTGCTCTTCAATACCTAGTTGTTGACGCATTCCAGCGATCATTTCTTCAGTAATATCGGGACGTAAAAACTTATCAATTTCGATCCCTGTTGGAATAATTCTCATTGGTGCGGTCACTCCATAATCCCGTAATTTTTCAATTACACGTTCACTGGGACAAACAACACCTGTCGTATGATTTGTAAACACTCTTGAAAAGAATTTAACATGTGATGGACGGACAACTTTTCCTTTAGCAATATAATGTAAGTAATCTTCATACATTGTATGATACGTATGGATGACAGGGATTTTCATTTTTTTCCCAACCATTTTCCCTAAAATACCCGCACCAAATTCAGTATGTGTATGAATTAAATCTAATTCCAACTCTTTGGCAATTAAATAGGCGTACCACATGCCGCGAACCACTACTCGGCGATCTTTAAAAGACACGAATGGCACACTAGGCATTCGTATGACATCTTCTTCAAAATCAGTCGCGTTAGGATCGGTTGTCGTAAAAATATACACTTCATGGCCGTGCTTTTCTAATTCATCTTTTAAGGTCTTAATAGAAGTCGCTACCCCACTCACTTGCGGGAAATACGTATCAGTAAAAAAACCAATTTTCACTCTCATTACCTCCATTTCATCTAACAATAACTGCCTTCAATATTTGTTAAGATAAGACTGTTTCGTAGACTTCTTTTAACTCGTAACCAATTTGCTTGATACTTCTTTGCTCTGCTACTTGATAGCCTGCTTCTCTAGTGCTAGGTATTTCCCCTTCTAATAAGCCTTCAATATATTTTTTAAATTCTTCAATAGAATGACCCATATAACAATTTTCATTAGCTACTAGCCAGCCTTGATAAACTGGAATATCACGCACTAAAACTTGTTGCTGACTAGCT
>NZ_JBIOOE010000001.1:2395000-2788216 GCF_051712085.1 Enterococcus sp. DIV1537a
GTCCCCGAAGGGAAAGCTCTATCTCTAGAGTGGTCAAAGGATGTCAAGACCTGGTAAGGTTCTTCGCGTTGCTTCGAATTAAACCACATGCTCCACCGCTTGTGCGGGCCCCCGTCAATTCCTTTGAGTTTCAACCTTGCGGTCGTACTCCCCAGGCGGAGTGCTTAATGCGTTTGCTGCAGCACTGAAGGGCGGAAACCCTCCAACACTTAGCACTCATCGTTTACGGCGTGGACTACCAGGGTATCTAATCCTGTTTGCTCCCCACGCTTTCGAGCCTCAGCGTCAGTTACAGACCAGAGAGCCGCCTTCGCCACTGGTGTTCCTCCATATATCTACGCATTTCACCGCTACACATGGAATTCCACTCTCCTCTTCTGCACTCAAGTCTCCCAGTTTCCAATGACCCTCCCCGGTTGAGCCGGGGGCTTTCACATCAGACTTAAGAAACCGCCTGCGCTCGCTTTACGCCCAATAAATCCGGACAACGCTTGCCACCTACGTATTACCGCGGCTGCTGGCACGTAGTTAGCCGTGGCTTTCTGGTTAGATACCGTCAGGGGACGTTCAGTTACTAACGTCCTTGTTCTTCTCTAACAACAGAGTTTTACGATCCGAAAACCTTCTTCACTCACGCGGCGTTGCTCGGTCAGACTTTCGTCCATTGCCGAAGATTCCCTACTGCTGCCTCCCGTAGGAGTCTGGGCCGTGTCTCAGTCCCAGTGTGGCCGATCACCCTCTCAGGTCGGCTATGCATCGTGGCCTTGGTGAGCCGTTACCTCACCAACTAGCTAATGCACCGCGGGTCCATCCATCAGCGACACCCGAAAGCGCCTTTCACTCTTATGCCATGCGGCATAAACTGTTATGCGGTATTAGCACCTGTTTCCAAGTGTTATCCCCCTCTGATGGGTAGGTTACCCACGTGTTACTCACCCGTCCGCCACTCCTCTTTCCAATTGAGTGCAAGCACTCGGGAGGAAAGAAGCGTTCGACTTGCATGTATTAGGCACGCCGCCAGCGTTCGTCCTGAGCCAGGATCAAACTCTCATAATAAAAGTTAGAACAATCTTACGATTGTTAAGCTCAATTTGTTTGCTAGCATATTGCTTGCTTGTTAAAAATGTTTGTTGTCTTGAATTGAATCAAGACGCCCTACACATTTGGTTCGTCTATTCTTTGTTCAGTTTTCAAAGGTCTACGTTACCTCGCAGCAACTTTTATATCATAACAAACTTTCGTTTGAATGTCAAGAACTTTTTTGAAAAAGTTTTTTTAAGTTGTTTTGCTCGGTCGTTGTTGTCTGTTGTGACAACTTCTATATCTTATCATCTCGTTTGTTATTTGTCAACAACTTTTTTGTTGTTTTTTCAAACTTTTTTCGAGAGATTTGAAATCAAGAATTGTTATTTAATTATTGATTTCTGAATCGCTCAGCTGTGTGACTCGCCTTGCGACATGTAATAATATATCAAGATTTTGATGTTTGGTCAACACTTTTTTTCAAAAAAATTAAAAGAAGTTTTCAATCTGTTTTCATTCTTTTCAATTATTTCGTTTTTAAACTTTTTAAATCCTAATTGTCTATCAAAACAGTTTAATTCCTTACTAAAAATCGAACAATTTGAATCATATATTTGAAATAGTTCGATTAACTTTTTTACGTACAACATAAAAAAAGAAAGAATCTGTTCAATTATCGACAGATTCTTTCTTTTTTGTTTAAAACATTGGGACACCTTCAATATGATATTTTGACCAAATCGTTTTTAATTCTGCAGGCGCTACCCATGTATAGTCTTTATCCATTTCATTTTTAAGTGCTTGTTCATCCATCTCGAAGACAAACAGCGGAACATTTTCTTTATTGATATGCGCGTTAGTTAATTCTACTAAGCTAATTGAAGTAACGTCCAATTGAACCTCTTCTTTGAACCATTGTAGCATACTAGCTAAACCCGTCATCTCATCAGAAACTTTTGCCATCGCAAACTCAATCGCTTCACCTATTGGATGCATCAAAAATTTTTTACTACCATCGTTTAAGTTCAGTATGATTGTTCCAGCGACTTTTTTGTTAGACACGACATCCACCTCAATTAATTTTTAGATTCACTAACAAAAGAAATTGTAACACACTTTCTGAAAAAATACAGAATTATTTTTCAAGCAACTTATCCATTGCTTCATCAATCCATTCTGGAAGTTCTTTGTCTAAGGTTGCAAAGCCAATTTTTTTATTCTTATCCGTAAAATATTTTTTGCGTCGATGGTTCACTGAATGAACTTTGTCTTCAAGGGTTCGTAAAGATAAGCTAATCTTTTGAGAATATTCATCAACATCAATAACTTGAACGGTTACTTTTTGTCCAACGGTTAAGAGTCCATGGATATTTTTGGTAAAGCCAGCTTGTACTTCCGAAACATGAATCAGTCCTTGTGTTTCTTCGTCTAAAGAAACAAATGCGCCATATGGTTGAAGTCCGGTAATTGTGCCAGAAAGTACCATACCAATTTTGTACTTCATCAAATTTCCTCTTTTCATACGATAAATTTCTTTTTCCGTTTCTACTCATTTAAAATAATAGCATTTTTTCAACGTTTGTGCATTATTTCTTCCCTAGTTGTTAAAACTATTGTTTCATCTTTTAAGCAAAATCTACTATACTATAGGAAGTAAGACTTTATATAGAAGAAAAGGAGTTATCTTATGTTTAATTTTAATGAAACCATTGATCGTCGCCACACGAATTGTGTTAAATGGGACACCGTTGAAACTAGTTACCACGAAAAAGATTTACTACCTTTATGGGTTGCTGATATGGATTTCAAAGTACATCAGCCTATTCTTGATGCCTTGTCACAAGTTATTGAACAGGGCATTCTAGGATATGCGATTGCACCTAATGAACTGTATCAAGCAATTCAAGATTGGCAACGGCAACACCATCAATTGATTGTTGAAAAAGAAGAAATTTTGTTTAATAGTGGCGTGGTACCCAGTTTGGCCACAGCCGTTCAAGCGTATACAGCACCTGCTGATTCTGTCATGATTTGTGATCCAGTCTACCCCCCTTTTGCAGATGTGGTAAAACAAAATGAGCGTAGACTTGTGCGCCATTCTTTACTAGAAGTTAACGGACATTATGAAGTTGATTTGGTTAAAATGGAACAACAGATAATCGAAGAAAAAGTGAAACTGTTACTTTTTTGTAATCCCCATAATCCTGGTGGACGTGTTTGGACAAAAGAAGAATTGCTAGCAATTGGCCGTTTATGCCAAAAACACCAAGTAACTGTGGTTAGCGATGAAATTCATCAGGATTTGATTTTCAAACCGCATACCTTCACTTCCTTCACTGTCGCTGATGAAACATTTAAGGAATTCACTGTTACCTTAACAGCGGCAACCAAAACCTTTAATTTAGCGGGGATTAAAAATTCAATGCTGTTCATTCCTAATGAAAAACTACGGCAATCTTTCGTATCTTTACAAGACAAAAATCATCAAGGCGGCATCAATACTTTTGGCTACGTTGGAACGGCAGCTGCCTATCAAACAGGGGAAGAATGGCTAACGGCGTTACTTGATTATTTAAAAGAAAATATTGATTTTGCCCTTTCCTTTTTCCGTGAAGAGCTGCCTAGCGTTCGTGTAATGGAACCTGAAGGAACCTATCTTTTATGGTTAGATTTTAGTTCTTATTCGCTAACGGATCGGGAACTTCGCGATACCTTAATTCATAAGGGGAAAGTGGTTTTAAATCCAGGAATTAGTTTTGGTCCCCAAGGTTCTCAACACATGCGTTTAAACTTAGCTTGTTCAAAAGAAACTCTCGAAGAAGGCCTTTTACGTATCAAAAAAGCCTTTAATTAAAAACAGCTGTCCTAGTTTTTAGGACAGCTGTTTTTAATTCTTTCTTTTGCGTTTAGCTAAATAAACTCTGACGAACCAGATACCTGAAAATAGAAGTAAAATTTCTCCAATTATGATTGTATAAAATCCTGGTTCATGAACGATTCCTTGCTGATCTACATACGTAAAAAACGTTCCTATAAATGGGAGTATTACTGCAAACAAAGCCAAGGCCATTGGATATCTGTATTTTTCTAACAAATTCGCTTCCTCTCCTTCTATTCTTTAATTCAGTATCCTATAAAGACTTCATTAAAAGAAGCGATTTGGATGCTTTTAAAAAAAAGTTAGTCGTTTTAAGAAAAAAATAAAGAGTACCAACGAATTTGTCCCTCGTTGGTACTCTCTTTTTCAATTGGTTAAACTTATTCACCAATGATTTCAACTGTGTCCATCACGACGTCAAATGTTGGACGGTCTTGGGCATCCCGTTGGACTCCACCAATTTCATCCACTACATCCATACCATCAACAACATGACCAAAAACAGTATGACGGAAGTCTAACCAAGGTGTTCCGCCTTGTTTGTAAGCTTCAATAATTTCTTCTGGAAAACCAGCGTCTTCTAACTGACTCATCATTTGAGCTGGAACATTTTGATTAGTAACAACAAAGAATTGGCTACCATTTGTGTTAGGACCAGCATTTGCCATTGACAATGCGCCACGCAAATTGAAAACATCCCGAGAAAATTCATCCTCAAATGCTTCTCCATAAATACTTTCGCCGCCCATTCCTGTTCCGGTTGGGTCACCGCCTTGAATCATAAAATCAGGAATCACACGATGGAAAATAACGCCATCATAGTAGCCCTTTTTCGCTAATTCAACAAAATTTTCAACCGTTTTAGGCGCTTGTTCTGGGAATAATTGAACAGTGATGTCGCCTCGGTTTGTTTTAATGACCGCTTTTGGGCCTTTAGCATTTTCTAAATCTAATTGTGGAAATTGTGACATGAGAATGTCCTCCTAGATAATTATTTTATAGTTCCATCATATCGAAAAATGCTGAAAATTGCTATGATCTTTTTCCAATGATTAAAGAATGCTTTGATTCGTTAGCCAAACTTGCTTTTTTTGAAAAGCCGTGCTATTTTGTGAAGTGTTCGCAAAACGTTCAATAGTTGTCTCAACCCTAAATGAATTAGGAGGAATTTTCAAATGTCTGATGAAAAAGATATTTATGATTTAACGATTATCGGCGGCGGTCCTGTTGGATTATTTGCCGCTTTTTATGCGGGAATTCGTAAAGCGAAAACGAAAATCATTGATAGCCTGCCGCAATTAGGTGGTCAGCTAACAATGCTGTATCCCGAAAAATATATTTATGATATTCCTGGATTCCCTGCTATTAAAGCCGGTGAGTTAATTGCCAATTTGGAAAAACAGATGCAGCCATTTCAGCACGATGTTTGCTTGGAAGAAGAGGTCACACACCTTGCACAGGAAGCAGATGGACTTTTGCGCTTAGACACAACTAAAGGCACACATTATTCTAAAACGGTTATCTTTGCGATTGGTAACGGCGCTTTCCAACCTCGACGTTTAGCTATCGAAAATGTTGAAGCCTTTGAAGGTGAGTCAATCCATTATTATGTGACTGACATGAAAAAATTCGCTGGCAAAAAAGTTGCGATTGCTGGTGGCGGCGATTCCGCAATTGACTGGGCTTTAATGCTAGAAAACGTTGCAGAAGAAGTATCTATTATCCATCGTCGCCCACAATTTCGCGGCCACGAACATAGCGTGGAACAACTGGAAAAATCTAGCGTTTCTATCAGAACTCCTTATATCATTAGTGATATTTTAAAGGAAAATGAAACGTTCACAGGCATCCAATTAACGGAGACAAAAGGTGACCAAACATTGGATCTCCCTCTGGATGATTTAATTATCAATTATGGCTTCACTTCTTCTTTAACACACCTCAAAGAATGGGGATTAGACGTTTCTAGAAATGCTATTAATGTTCATTCCGATATGTCAACTAACATTCCTGGTGTATACGCTGTAGGGGATATCTGTTTCTATGAGGGAAAAGTGAAATTAATCGCTACAGGATTTGGTGAGGCACCTACTGCCGTAAATAATGCTTTACATTACTTACGGCCCGATGCTCGACGTCAACCAGTTCATAGTACAAGTTTATTTGAAAACGGCGTACCTAAATAAGGTTAGCACTGGACTTTAGCAGTTTTTAAGCCAAGGACAAAAATCTAAATCGGATTTTTGTCCTTGGCTTTCTGCTTTACTGAAAAGCCTTTCTTTTTCTCTTTTAAATTTATTTTTGATACAATAAAAAGTGCTAGGAGGAAGAAAGATGAACCAACCAATTATTTATTTAAATGAAGTATTCAACGAAGAACAACTGGAACAAGTGAAAGCTGTGGCGCCCAATTATCTAGTTAAAACATCTACCGATCATTTATCCTCTGCTGAAGAAGAGGCAATCGAAATTATGTTAGGCTGGCATAAAGAAATTGGTCCGCGTTTATTAGCCTCTGATACTAGTCACCTAAAATGGATTCAGCTCATTTCTGCTGGTGCTGATTATATGGATTTTGATAAATTAAGAGAAAAAGGCATTCTGTTGTCTAATGGTAGCGGAATCCATAGTGTTTCTATCTCAGAACATGTTTTAGGCGTTTTATTAGCACATACCCGCGGACTGCAAGAAAGTATCCAACAACAAATGCAACACACATGGAATCAAACAGCCCCTTCCTATCAACAACTTTCTGGGCAAAAAATGTTAATCGTAGGCACCGGGCAAATCGGACAACAATTAGCTAAATTTGCTAAAGGTTTAAATCTTCAAGTTTATGGCGTGAATACCTCTGGACATGTGACGGAAGGCTTCATTGAATGCTATTCACAGAAGAATATGAGTAAAATTATCCATGAAATGTCCATTGTTGTGAACATTCTTCCTTTGACTGAAACAACAAAACATTTATACAATCAGGCACTTTTTGAAAAAATGGCTCCTGAAACAATTTTCGTAAATGTTGGTCGCGGCGCCTCAGTAGCAACGAACGATTTGATAACTGCCTTAAACAATAAAACCATTGCTTTTGCTGCCTTAGATGTCTTTGAAGAAGAACCTCTTCCCGAAGATAGCCCTTTATGGGAGATGCA
Source organism: Enterococcus sp. DIV1537a (assembly GCF_051712085.1). Classification (NCBI taxonomy): domain Bacteria; kingdom Bacillati; phylum Bacillota; class Bacilli; order Lactobacillales; family Enterococcaceae; genus Enterococcus; species Enterococcus sp. DIV1537a. The sequence goes on from NZ_JBIOOE010000001.1 coordinate 2,402,054, forward strand.
GAATGTTTTATTAACACCTCATATTTCTGGCATGACACCGAAATTCAAATCAAAATTACTGGCGATTTTTATTCCAAACTTAAATCAATTTGTGACGGATCAGACCCTCGTCAAAAACCAAGTTTCCTTAAAAAAAGGCTATTAACTCAAAAAAGGCCTTCAACCATCTTTCAAGTAATTGCATGGTTGAAGGCTTTTTTTGCTATTTTTTACCAGATAACCTTGAAGTTATCATTTGTCGACGCTTGAATGATTGGATGTTTTTTTAAATATTCTGCAATCAGTTCCGTCATATCAATTTGGATTTCTCGAATAATTTTTTCAGGTTGGAACATTTGATAGTTTCCGCCACCGACTGCACGGTATTGATTTGTCACGATTTCCAAAACATCTTCTGCTTGCACTGCTTTGCCATGATAATTAAGTTTCGTCACTCTTTCACCAAACGGTTGTCTTAAATCAAGCGTATACTCAATGCCTTCATACATATCATAATTATAGTATTGTGGTTTTGGATCGACATATTTCGGGTTAAAAATTGGTTGGCCTTTTTCTAACACAAAATAAGTAGCGCTTTGTTCTAACGCTTCACGGAGGTCTTGTCCAGTGACACGCAATACAGCCAAAGTATTTGGATAAATATAGTTGGTAATGATATCGCGCATCGTAATTTGGTTATTAAACCCTTTGCCTTCATTGTTAAAAAGTGCAGTCCCTGAAATATCCGTTCCGCTTGAAGCCATTTGGACGTTATTAATAAATTCTATATATGGATGTTCTTTGAGGCGTACGGCATTCGGATTTTGAATCGTCATATCCCCTTCCACATTTCCCACTGGTTGATCAAGCCACTCTTCTACCTCGTCATGTAACGCTGTTGTCAAAGCTAAAACTTCTGCATCTGGTTGTTCGTTTCCAACAGGATGAATAGCTGCGTCACTTCCAATAACGCGATAGCCTTTAGCCATAGGTTCAATTTCTAAAGTAATTTCTCCAACAAAAGCTCCTCGAAAACCTGGTTGAATCACAGGTATTCCATTCAGTTTTGTAGCAATTTCTCGATGTTGGTGACCAGTGACTAAGGCATCAATCCCAGGAACTTTTTCCAATAAATCGTAGCCTTCATTTTCTCCTGTTAGTAATTCCGTGGGTTCCCCTGTTTCTAAATCTTTTTCAAAACCGCCATGGTAAGCGACAACAACTAGGTCTGCTTCTTCCCGCAGTTTTGGCACGTATTCCGCCGCTGTTTCAACGACACTTTTAAACGTTAAATCTTTGACTGTTGCCGGCTGTTCCCAATGAGGAATATATTGGGTCGTCACGCCAAGGATGGCTACTTTAACCCCTTGTTTTTCTATGATGACATACGGCTGACCGAAATAAGGTTGTCCATCTTTACCAAGAATATTGGCAGCTAAAACTGGCTGTTGATAACTGGCAATCGTTTCCTTTAAATAATCTAAACCGTAATTAAATTCATGGTTGCCTAAAATGCTAACATCATAATTCATTTGATTAATGATTTTAGTGATGGCTTCCACTGAATGTGTTTCTGCTTTTCTTACGTAGTAACTAAGCGGCGAACCTTGAATAAAATCCCCATTTTCAATTTGAAAAACTGGTCCTTTGGCAGACGCCCGTAACTTTTTCAGCATGGTTGCTGCTTTTGCGGTTCCAAAAGGCAAATCCATCTTTTTTTCACTATAACTTGTCGGCATAATATACCCATGCATATCACTTGTTGCTAAAATTTTTATTTGCATTTTGTTTCTCTCCTTCTTCCGCCCAAAAGAACAGGAAGGTTAGAACACGAGCCATAACGACTCAGATCCCAACCTCCCACGTCTGTTTATTTATTGATTATTGGTTCCATGCTTGTTCAAATTGTGATGTTGCATCTTTCAATAATTTTTTCGTGTCTTTATTTGATGAAGCAAAAATACTTTCCATAATTGTCCGCATTTCATTATAGGCTGAATCAGCATTTTCTTCTACTGGGATAGCGAATAAATCTTTTACTGCGTTTTCAAGTTGTGCAGGTACTTTGGTTGTCTTAGAATTTTTGTACTCATCACTGTGTAAAACAGATTCTAAAATTGGCATATAACCTGTTTGTTGTGCCCAGTACAATTGTGAATCAGGAGTAGCTAAGAATTTCATGAATTCAAATGCCGCTGTCCGTTGTTCTGGCGTAGCACTATCGAACATATAAATATCTGTTCCTTGTTGTAAGTTGATTTTTTCAGGACGTGGTGCAACACCGTATTCATAGCCACCAGCTTCAGCATCTTTTTGAACAAAACCAGCACCAGCAATACTACCGACAAACATTGCTACCTTTTTGTTTGCAAATGGGCCAGATAAATATTTATCTGAACCAGCTGTGCGGAAGTAACCTGCTTCGATACCATCACGGTAATAGTCCACGACTTCTTGTGAATCTTTGCTTGTTAAATCTAAGTCTTTATTAAAATCAACGCCTTTGTTTTTCATTCCAATTGCGTAATAGTTATTTAACGAGTCAAAACCAGCACCAACGACTTCTTTGTTGGATTTTTCGTAAATTGTTTTAGAAGCTTCTTTTAATTCCTCTAATGTTTTCGGTACTTCAACACCATATTCTTTCAACAAATCAGCATTATAGAATAACATTTCTGTCGATTTATTAAATGGAATGCCGTATTGTTTGCCGTCGATTTTGGCGCCGTCTAACAATACTTCACGAATTGGCTCTGCATCTTTCCAGCCGATTGTGTCATCATCCATATATGGTTTTAAGTCCACTAACATTTCATCTTGTGCAGCATTCCATAACCAGCCTGGGTACGCTTGCGTAATTGTTGGTAAATCTTTTGGTGAAGTTAAAGTCGAATTGATTTTGGCTTGTAAATCAGGGTAAGCAGATTGATTTTGTAATTCCACTTTAATTTTTGGATTTTCTTTCATGAAGTCTTTCGTTAATTTTGTTAACGCTTCTTCTTGAACCCCATTCATTGCATGCCAGAAAGTGATTGTCGTATCTTCCTTCACTTCTTTCACAATATCGTTTGATTCTTTGGCCCCATTACCGTTACCACAAGCCCCCAATGCGAAAATAGCTGCGGTTGCTAACACTGTTGTTGCTAGAGTTTTGAACTTCATTTTTTTCTCTCCCTTAAAAAAATTTATAAAACAATTTGCTCGCCACGTTCTGGCAATATTCTTTCACCATACGGGTTTTCCAGTTTTTCTGGTTTTAACGTATGGATTGGAACCAATACTTGAGGTTCAATCAATGCAATAATTTTATCCAGATCTTCTGGAATTGCATGTCCTGAACAAGCTAAACGGACAAAAGTAATGTCTTTTTTAGCCAACAAATCTAAAAACACGCGATACTGTGGATCAAAGTCTCCTAACGGTTGTGCATCACTGTGAATGTATAAACTACCTTCTTGGAGGTTGTCAAACTGGTTCACAACTTGCCACAAATAGTCTGTTTTGTCCTTTAGTAACGTGTCATACGGGATTTCTAACGCTGGATTCAATTCTGGTATTTTACCAGATTCAGCATAATAATAACGAACTTCTATTCCAAATACTTCAAGTAACAACGCAGCCATATTTGCTTCTAAAACGACTGTACGTGGTGACTTTTCAATAATCTTAGCAAAACGTTCCACGTTTGCTGGATAACCATTAAAGGTAATTTGTCGATTCGGGTTTTCTAGTTCTAAACGAACCAAGTGCTGAACAAGATCTTCTTCACTGACAACCGCTATTTGGGCTGGATCTGGTTCACGTTCTGGGAAGCTAATGCTTACGCCTTCCATCATTAATAATTCAGTATGTTTGGCTTTTTCACAAAAAGCTAAAGTCTCTTCACGATTATGGCCATGTAAGCGCAAATCACCTGTGTATGTGATGAAATGGTCAGGCGTGCGAATCAGTAATGCCGAAGCACCGTACGCATCATGATCAACAGGCACGATTTCCACTGAAATTTCGCCAACTTTAATCACATCGTTTTTATTAAGACCAATCATTTCTCGGGTAAAATTCTTTTCTTCAAACGGTGATGGAATCAAAAAATCACCTTTTCGATTTAAACTATTTAGAATCATTTTCGTTTCTTTTAGGGTGTACAACGGAACAGCTGGGTCTAAATAATTAATCATGCGTGAATGATCTAAGTGGGCATGAGATAAGAAAACAGCTGTGTGTTGATACTCTTTGTCTTCTGCACCATGATATTCATAACCTAAACGTGGATCATATAAGTCTTTTAATTCTGGCACTAAACGATTATTAATTAAGGTTTCAATGTGATCATCGGGCAAATCTAATTCTGGTCGAAATTCTGTACCAAAATCAAAGAAGATGTGGGCATCTTTATACGCCACTTCAATCACGGTTCCTCCAATTGTTAAAATGCCACTGTGAAAAGTCACAGTTGTTTTAGCCTTTGATTCCATTTTTTGCAACTCCTCTGATAATTTCTTTTCTGAAAATCAAGTAAATAATTAAAATTGGAATAACGGTTAATGTTGCAGCAGCCATTTGTAAATGTACGTCACTACCGCTCTCTGTCGCAAAGGCCGATAGTCCATTATTCAATAGACGGTATTTTTTCTCGTTCGTCACCAACAATGGCCACAAGAAAGAATTCCAACTAGAAATGAATGTTAAAATCCCTACTGTTACCAACGCTGGTTTTGACATTGGTACTAAAATACGCCAAATATATTCTAAATCACTAGCGCCATCAATCTTGGCAGCCTTGTAAAAAGTATCAGGAATACCTTTTAAATACCCGTTTAAATAGTAAATATAAAAAATACTAGTTAAAAATGGAATAATTAAGGCGCTGTAAGTATTTAACAAACCTAATTGCGCAATCGTTTGATAATTGGTAAAGATAATAGATTCATATGGAACCATTAACAACGAAATCATCAAAGCAATGACCACATTTTTAAAACGGAACTTCAAACTCGTTAACGCGAATGAAGCTAACACGGCGGTGACTACCGTAGCAATCGTTGTAACACCTGAAACAAAGACTGTGTTCAAGAAATACCGAAGAAAGGGTGCTTTTTGAAAGACCTCTGTGTAGTTTTGCCATTGTGGTTGTTTTGGAAACATGGTTGGCGGCATGCTGGTCGCTTCAGAGTAACTCATTAAACCAGCTAAAATCATATAGACAAATGGAAATAACGTAATAACGGCTAAAATGCCTAAGAAAACAAATGCGATAATCGTTAAAACTTTTTTCATTGGCTTATTGCCCCACTTTCTTTAAGAGTTTATTTTGTAAGAAAGTGACCACTAAAATAATCACAAATAAAATCACTGTGGCGGCCATCGCAATTCCGGGACGCCCTGCAATGTGGAATTTGTCATAAATATAGTACACTGCGGTTGTGGCACTATTGGCAATCCCCGCACGACCACCGAATAAAGCATAAACTTGTGTATAAACTTTAAAGGCGCCAATTAAATTGACCGTTAATAAAAAGGCAATGGTCGGGACTAATTGCGGAAACGTAATACGTCGGAAAATTTCGCCGTCTGAGGCACCAAACATTTTCGCTATTTTAAAGTGTTCTTCATCAATATTTCTCAAACCCGCCAACAAAATAATAATATTAAATGCTAAACTCGTCCAAACCCCAAAAATAATCAATGTTGGCATACTCATTTGAACATTATCTAGCCAGTTGACAGAAGGAATGCCGAAAAAACCTAAGACGTAATTGACAATTCCATAATCGCCATTAAAGAAGTAACGGAAGACAATCCCAATGGCAATCGTACTCGTTACATAAGGCATAAAGAAAATCGTTTCAAAGAAACTCTTATGTTTAACTTTTTCAAAGATAATCCAAGCAATTGCTAGGGAAATTATCAAGGCAATCGGTACCACAGCAAATGCATAGAGCGCTGTATTTTTTAACGCTTTATAGAAGATTGGATCATTCAATACACGTTGATAATTTTCTAAACCAGCGTAGCGTTGGTTAATTAAGGAACCTTTTTGGAAGCTCATCCACAAAGAACGAAACAGCGGATAAACGCTAAACAGTAAAATGATTCCTAATGATGGCAGAAGGAAGAGCCATGCTTTTGGTTGATTTTCTGGATTGTATTTTTTCATTAGTAAACCCGGTCTCCCGCTTCGTTAAAGATAAATACTTTTTTATATGAAAAATCAAAAGATAAAGTGTCTCCTTCTTCAATCGCTTCTTCTACACTTACAATTGATTTCACTTGTTCATTTCCTAATGTAAATCGTAAAATACGTTCTCGACCAATCAATTCCACTAAATCTGTCGTTGTGGTAAAGAGACCTGTTTCAGCTGGTACCACATCTTCTGGACGAGAAGCAAACGTATATTTCCCATCAGTCATCGGCATTTTAAAGCGTGCTTGCTCAAAACGCTCAAGCGGAATTTCAAAACTTTCATGGTACATTTTGCCGTCTTTCACTTCAACAGACAATAAATTAATAATTGGGTTACCTATGAACTGAGCAACAAATAAGTTATTTGGTTCTAAGTAAAGGTTTTGAGGTTCATCATTTTGTTGAATAACCCCTTCGTTTAATAAAATAATTTTATCACTGATTGATAGCGCTTCCTCTTGGTCGTGCGTTACAAATATTGTTGTAATGCCTACTTCTTTCACCAAGCGGCGGATTTCTTCACGAATTTTCAAACGCAAACGTGCATCCAAGTTACTTAAAGGCTCATCTAATAATAAAACATCTGGTTTTTGAACTAACGCCCGGGTAATCGCAACACGCTGTTGTTGACCACCAGAAAGTGTGCCTGGCTTTTTATGGCTTAACTCTTCAATATTCGTTAGTTTCATATATTCTTCGGCAATAGCTTGTGCCTCTGCCTTGGGAACTTTCTTACTTCCTACCGTCAAAGGAAACATTACGTTTTCTAGAACAGTCATATGTGGATATAAGGCATAGTTTTGAAAAACGAACCCGATGTTCCGATCTTTTGGTGCTGTTTTGACAACCGATTGCTGTCGAAACTGAATATCTCCATCACTTGGATGTAATAAACCTGCAATTAAGTTTAAAATTGTGGATTTCCCACACCCACTTGGTCCTAACAAACAAACCAAGTCCCCTTGCTCAATCGTAAAATTGACCGATTTTAACGCTTCAAACCCATTATCGAATACTTTTTTCAAGTCGATAACTTCTATCATGACCCAACCTCCAAAAAAACATTTAATAGCATACCTTTTGATTTTAACATTTATTTCTTGCAACCGCGAGAGCAAAGCTGTTTCATTAAGATAAAAATAGGTAAAGTTAATGTATTTTTTATGTAAAAAATGTTGTTTTTCTGAAAAGCCTGTTTACACTTTTTTTAACGCACAACAAAAAAACAGAGAATTTTTCTCTGCTTTTTTGGTTATTTTTTAGAATCTTTTTCTGATTCCTTTACAATATAAATTGGTCGTTTTTTCGTTTCTAAGAAAATTTTGCCGATATATTTGCCAATAATTCCTAAACATAATAGTTGCAAACCACCTACAAAAAGTACAATACAAACCATTGAAGGCCAGCCGCTTGTTGGATCACCATTAACTAATGTTCGAAAGATAATCACTAACATTGCTAGTGCAGAACCAATACACGAAAAGGCGCCAACGTATGAAGCAATATTCAATGGTGTTTCTGAAAAATTGACAATCCCGTCAATTGAATAACTTAATAGACTCCAGAAAGACCAAGAGGTTTCTCCAGCAATTCGTTCTCGATTTTTAAATTCAATATATTCTGTTTTAAAGCCGACCCAACTAAAAATCCCTTTTGAAAAACGATTATACTCAGATAACTCTAAAATCGCATCGACCATTTGTCGGGTCATGACACGAAAGTCACGGGCACCATCCACCATTTCCGTCTCAGCAATTCGATTAATGAGTTTATAGAACATCCGTGCAAAAAAGCTACGAATGGGCGGTTCGCCGTCTCTTGTTATGCGTCGTGTGCCAACACAATCTAAATCTGTACTGGTTTCAATCATCTCAATCATTTGAGGTAATAACTCGGGCGGGTCTTGTAAATCAACGTCCATGACTGTCACTAAGTCACCTGTTGCTTCTTTTAAACCAGCGTATAAGCCTGCTTCTTTCCCAAAATTTCGTGAAAAAGAAAGATAACGGACCTTCTCTGGATGTTCGCGATAAAGCTGTCTTAAAACAGCTAACGTATTATCTTTTGAGCCATCATTCACAAATATATATTCTACTGAATGAGATAGTTGCTGGCTAATTTTTTCTACTTCTTCAAAAAACAGCGGAATCGCTGCTTCCTCATTATAACAAGGGACAACAATTGATAACATTTTATTTCCTCCACACTTCAGTTAATTATCATTATACCATATGATAGCCTTATTAAATAACGATATCCAATTAAGAATAGCTTAATTAAATAGAAAGAACCTGAGAAAAAATCCAAAACGATTTTTTCTCAGGCTGACTAGCGGTTAAACGAAAGCAACAGAAATAGTCCTACGCACTACTTAAGCTTCTTCTGTTTAGCACTAAAATTATTTTGTTAAATCTTCTTGGTTTGCTTCAAATTGATAACGCGGTTCATCATTCTTTTCATCATAATCAACAATCAAATCATACCCTTTAAAGAACCAATCATCTGTTTCTTCAATAAAATAGGTAATCCCATCTAGGTTCTCTTTAATCATTGGCTCATCTGGCGCTTCTACAGACATCGCAATGGAAAAACCATCATGAACAGGTGTTTTTCCGTAAATTTTTCCGAAAAAACGAATGCCTGTCTCAGGCTGAACCCCGGTTTCTTCTTTAAACCATTGTTGGGCTTTCGGTGTCACTTCTAATTTCATTCTTTGTTCCTCCTTCACATCTCTGTCGCCATTTATTGTAGCACAGCGCAGTGCTTTTAGAGAATAAAGTGCTTAGCCATTCATTTTTTCATCTAATAAATCGACATCTGCGGTATCACCGATAACTAATAAATTGTCGTTTTCTCGAACAATTTCAGAAGCATCTGGCGAAGCAATTACTTCTGTTTTCGAGCGGCGGATTGCTACCACAGTTAAACCAAATCGCTGACGGAAATTTAATTCTGCTAAGGTTTTATTGTAAAATTTAGGATTGGTGACCCGAACCTCAGCTAATGAAAATTCGCTAGATAATTCAATATAATCTAAAATATTGCGTGAAACAAGTTTGTGAGCAATTCGAATACCCATATCCCGCTCTGGGTGAACGACCATGTCTGCCCCAATTTTATCTAAGACACGGGCATGATATTCATTGACTGCTTTGGCTAAGACATTGGGAACCCCCATCTCTTTAACCATTAGTGTCACTAAAATACTCGCTTGAATATCTTCACCAATTGCCACCACTACGTGATCAAAATTCCGAATCCCTAAAGAACGCAACGTCATTTCATCTTGGGCGTTAGCCACCACTGCATGCGTTGCAATATTCATATATTCATTGACACGGTCTTCACTGCTGTCAATGGCCAAAACTTCTTGACCAGCTTCCACCAAAGTTTGGCATATGCTGCCGCCAAAACGTCCTAAACCAATAATTGCAAAATTTTGTTTCATTTCTTCTGACCGCTCCTGTCTGTTCGTTAAAATTAGTATAACAAATCCATAAATAAATTCCTAGAAGGATTTCCTAGAATTTATTTATGGATTTATCTGATATTTATTTGGCTAAACCATGTTGAAAAGCATAAATCGCTGCTTGGGTCCGATCATCCACATCTAGTTTTGCTAAAATGTTTGAAACATGTGTTTTAACTGTTTTCAAAGTGATAAAGAGTTCATCAGCTATTTCCTGATTACTTTTACCTTGTGCAATCAACATTAAAATTTCGTGTTCTCGATTTGTCAAATCTTCATGCAACACCGGCTCTTGTTTTTTTGTTAACCGTTCCATCATCTTATGCGTCACTTCAGGTTCCAACACACGCTCTCCGCGATAAGTCGCCCGAATTGCATCAGCAATCTCATGTGCTGTTGATGTTTTTAATAGGTAGCCCGCTGCACCAGCTTCAATCGCCGGATATACTTTTTCATCATCAATAAAACTCGTCACAATAATAATCTTGGCTTCTGGCCAATCTTTCAAGATCGCTTTTGTTGAATCAATGCCGTCCATTTCTTCCATTACCAAATCCATCAAAATAACATCTGGACGTAGTTCCAATGCTTTTTCATAGCCAATCTTACCGTTTTCTGCTTCGCCTACGACTTCTATATCCTCTTGAATAGATAAATATGATGAAACGCCTAAACGGACCATTTCATGGTCATCCACTAACATTACTTTGATCACTTGCAGTTTCCTCCTTTATGACAGGAACTTTAATTTCAACGCTGGTTCCCTGCCCTTTAAAACTAATAATTTTAACTGTACCGCCCATGCCGACAACACGTTCTCGAATATTATTTAAGCCATAACTACCGGCTTTATTACTTTGTTCCTTCATATCAAAGCCGACACCATCATCAACAATACGCAATAACACGTTTTTATCGACTTGGTGTAAGTATACCTCTAATTCCTTTGCTTTGGCATGTCTTAAGGTATTGGAAAGTAATTCCTGCACAATTCGGAAAAGATGATCCTCAATGCTGCTATTTAAATGAACATCTTCAACATCCCAAATCAATTCAATTTTAATTTTTGTTTGTAGTTCTTTCAGTAATTGTTCAATACCTTTACGCAAACTTTTTCCTTCTAGACTGATAGGACGCAAGTGCAATAGTAACGCGCGCATTTCCGATTGGGAGGCATTAATGATTTCTGCCACCATGGCTAGTTGTTTACGATATGGTTCCGGGGTTTCTGTTCGTTGTGCTTGTTCATTTAAGGCAGACAACATCATCATGGCTGCAAAAAGTTGTTGACTGACTGAATCATGCAACTCCCGCGCCAAACGATGCCGCTCGTTCTCTAAAATTTCTTCTTTTGTTTGCCCATCCATTAATTGCGGCCGACTGTTTAATAATTGCAATTCTTTAGACATCTCTAATAATTTATTTTTAATCGACCAAATATCTTGTTCGACTTCGGTTAGATAATGGTCTTGATTCTCACTGGTCGTTGGTTTGTTTAAGACTGGACTTTCATAATTACCATTGGCCAATAACCGAAGTTTTTCTTCAATCCGTCCATATTGCCCTTTTTGAACCAATGAAATCAGTAAAAAGGTCAATAAGCCTATTAGTAAGGATATGAGAACAATATGCACAATTAGTGGTAAATAAAAGACTTTTCTCTGAAGAAGCTCTAATAGCCACCGGTTTTGTTTAATCGAATGAAAATATGAAAACAATGTAATTAAGATAACAATAAAGGTGCTAAGGGACGCATATAATGAAATCATGCGTCTTGAAATCCGATCGGTCATACACGGATCACCTCAACATCTCCTACTAAAGTGTTCGTCATAATTTTCAAACGACGAAGATTGGTATCATAATCATTGCTGTAAATTTTTAATGATTCGTTTTTCAATTGATATTTTTCTTCTTCAAAACGTACCGTTCCGTAAAAAGTTGAATGTTCTAACAAAATAGCTACACCTAACGGCACTAGAATTCGCGTGCGGCCAAAACCTTTACGAATAATAATAATATTGTCTTCTTTCGGTAGTAGCGTATTACCTAAATCAATAATGGTGTCCCCAGAGATTAAATCAATATTGATGTCATCCCATTCATAGATATTGTTACCAATGCGTTCGTTGGCAAACCAGCGGCGTTTAAATCGTTTGCCATTTTTAGGTTCTTTTGCCGCCGTCTCTACCATAATCATTTGTTTTTTACGCCAAGGTGCTCGTTCAGCTATATCCACGCCTGAAATCTCAAAGCCTTTTAAGCCGATAAAGAGTACGCCAAAAATCAACATAAACCAAACAGCCGTGCTGTTCATTGCACCAATGACAATAAAAACAACGCCGAGGACGAATTGAAAGTTGTTAAAATGTGTTTTAGATGCTTTCCTGGAAACATAGGCCACAAGTAAAACGCCAATTGTTAATAAAACAGCTAATCCAGGATTATGTACAATTTGCCATAACGCCAGAATAAAAAGTAATGCTTCTGCGACGATAAAAAAGCGCCAAGGGTTATTCATAGATTTGCCTCCTCCCTCTCTCATTTATTTTACTCGTTTATTTTATTTAATCATAGTGGTTTGCGCCTCAGGTTACCATAGGACTTTAGCCCTAAATGTCCTATATTGCGAAAGGACAGGCCTTGGAAGCTGCCTGCCCTACTCAATTATTTAGTTTGCTTCAACTTTTGTAATTTTAACTGTCATGTCGCCACCAGGGGTTGCAATAATCACTTGATCGCCTAATTGTTTACCAATTAAGGCTTGCGCAATCGGTGAATCGTTAGAAATTTTACCAGAAAATGGATCGGCTTCGGCACTTCCTACGATTGTGTATTCCTCTTCTTCTCCATCAGGCAATTCTTGGAAAGTAACTGTTTTACCGATGGAAACTTCGTCTTGGTCCACGCCATCATTGTCGATAATTTCTGCAAAACGAATCATATTTTCTAACGTTGTAATACGTCCTTCAACGAAAGCTTGTTCATCTTTAGCTGATTCATACTCTGAGTTCTCTGAAAGATCCCCAAAGCTACGAGCGATTTTAATACGCTCTACGATTTCTTTACGTTTAATTGTTTTTAATTCTTCTAGCTCTTGTTCTAATTTTTCTTTTCCTTCAAGAGTCATTGGATATACTTTTTCTACCATGTTAATTCTCCTTTTTCGCTTAACGATACGTAGTTCTTGGTTGGTTATTGAAAAAAATTCCGCTTTCAATCCACAAAAGAGTACCACGCTTTTTCTAAATTGTAAATATAATTATTGAATTTTTGTGATTTTGCTAAATTTTATTTATATAAATTTCTAGTTGCTACCCTTTCCCTCTGTTAAACAGATTACTTTTTGAGTATCTAAAAGCTTGGTGAATCATACAAAATTGATTCACCAAGCTCTTTTATGTTTTCATTTTATTCACTACTTGAATTATTGACATACTGATCTACTAATACTTGATGTTCTTCATATGTTTTTGAGAAGTATACTTTTCCTGTAGAAATATCTGCTACAAAGTATAAATAGTCACTTGGTGTCGGATTCAAGACTGCTTTAATTGACTCCTCACTTGGGCTATCTAATGGTCCTGGTCCATAACCAGTATTTTTATACAAGTTATAAGACGAGTCCACTTCCAAGTCAGCATACGTTACAGTTTCTTTGTGTTCTCCTAGAGCATACAAAATAGAAATATCTGATTGGATTGGCATATCAGCAGCCAAGCGGTTAAAGAATACTTGCGCAATTTGTTTGCGGTCTGCTTCTTTGACTCCTTCTTTTTCAACCAGTGAAGCTAACGTTAAGACTTGCTGATTGGTTAAATTCTTTGCATGAATTGTCGGCGTATATTGTTCCATTACTGTGTTCATTTTAGCAATCATTTGTTCGACAAATTCAGGAAGTGTTGCTTTTTTGTAGTAATCATAAGTTGCCGGGAACAAATAGCCTTCTAAGCGATAACGAACACCTTCTGCAGTTGCAGCACTTTCAAGTAAATCAGGATACTTAGCCTTCATTTGATTGAAGAAGTCTTCGTTTTTCATTAATGCAATGAAATCTGCTTTCTTGAAATCCGTATTTTTTTCAATGGCTTCGCCAATTTTATCTATATCGTAGCCTTCAGGAATCGTTACTTTGCCATCTGCAATTTTAGTTGGTTCTGGCGTGCCTCCTTCTTTTAGCATTTCACCAATTTCATCGAGTGTCATGCTTGGAGACATTTGATAATAGCCCGCTTGAAAATCTGTTAAGTTTTTAAATTTTACGTAGTAGTTAAAAACCATTCCGCTTTTAATGACGTTGCTTTCTTCTAAAACCGCAGCAATTTGCTTATTAGAAGATCCTTCTGGGATATGCACTTGAACAAGCTTCTTATTGTTCTTGTCTAGTGGTTGTAGCCCAGCATCTACATATTTATAAAAAGTAAACCCAAAGATTGCCATCATTAAAACCAATACAGAAACTACAATTAACACGATACGACCGACTAAACGATCTTCTTTTTTACGTGTTTGTTTTTTTGTATTTGTTGGCTTTTCGTCTGTTTCAATCGGGGTTGGCTCTTCGACTGTCTGTGTTGTCTTGTCTTTCCCACGTCTTCGAGCAGCTCTAGAACCTGCACGTGTTTGTGTTGTGCGGCTCGCTGTTTCTTGTGATTCATCATATGAAGGTTGGGGAGACCTATCATTTTTTTCAGAGGAATCAGGTTGATCGCCATCATTTCTACCTTTTAAAGACCCAGTTACTTGGTCTCTAAGCGAAGATTTGGGATCTTGGTTATTTTGGTTATCATTAGCCAAAACTAACCCTCCTTACTATTCTATCGTTTATGACTGAAACTATTATACATGAAACCTCTTTAAAATTAAATGTTTTTAATAAAAAGACCGTCATTCCCTGATAAAAAATTCATCATTGACAACGGTTAAAGCCTATGATGGCGCTTTTCTATTGAAACGATAATAAATCTTAAAATCCTCCTAAATTTATCGAAAATCCATTTTCTATTAAGAATTTTGTAGCAAAATAGCACCTAAGTCTTTAGGCGATTGTACTAGGAATGTTGCTCCCGCCTCTTGTAATTCTGTTTCTTCACCAAATCCATACAAGACACCTATACTATCTAAGCCATTTTGTTGAGCACCAAGAATGTCATGATTACGATCACCAACCATGATAATCGCTTCTTTGGTTGGGTCTAATTGAGCTTCCGTTAATGCATACTGAATCACATCTGCTTTTTTAGAACGATGACCGTCCATACTCGCTCCATAGATGCCTGTAAAATAACGATCTAAATCAAAATGAGTAATAATCTTTTTAGCAAATTCTTCTGGCTTGGAAGTCGCAATGTATAACTTTGCTCCCGCTTCCTTTAACCTTGTTAACACTTCTGGAATCCCTAGATACACATGGTTTTCAAACATACCTTTTCTCTGATAATACGCTCGATAATGACCCACGGCTTGTTGCGCTGCTTCAGCTGAAGGCGCCATGTGCAAAAATGACTCATATAAAGGCGGCCCTATGAAAGAACGTAACGTCTCCTCGCTAGGATCTGGCCAGCCTAATTGTTCTGTTGCGTACAAAATAGAACGCATAATGCCGCTACCAGAATCCGTAATTGTGCCATCTAAATCAAATAAAATCGTTTGATACATCTTCACTTCACTACTTTCTAGCATTTTTTGTCTAATTGATTCTTCAAAATAAGATACGCAAAAGAAGCACATTTTTCAGCGCTTCTCTGCCTTTTTATTTATTTTGCTGTAAACGAATCTGGTTTTTTATCTGATTGCTGCATTTCATAGGCAATGGCTTCAACGATTCGGCGGCTAGCTTGACCATCCCCATACGGATTTTGTGCATGCGCCATCGCGTGGTAAGCATCAGAATCAGTCAATAATGTTTTCGCCTCTTGATAGACTACTTGTTCGTCTGTACCAACCAATTTCAATGTTCCTGCCGCTACGCCTTCTGGACGTTCCGTTGTATCTCGTAAAACTAAAACTGGCACCCCTAAGGAAGGAGCTTCTTCTTGCACACCACCAGAATCAGTTAAAATTAACGCACTTTTCGCTGCAAAATTTTGAAAATCTTTGACATCCAATGGTTCAATTAAATGCACACGAGCTAATTCACCTAAGTGTTCCGCTACTATTTCACGGACTTTGGGATTTTTGTGCATAGGGAAAATGACTTCAATTTCTGGATGTTCCATTACAAGTCGACGAACAGCTTTAAACACATTTGTCATTGGCAGGCCTAAATTTTCACGACGATGCATTGTAATTAGCACGATACGTTGGTCTGTAGGGATTTTTTCCAATAAATCATTTTGATAGTGGGCATCAACAGTGTACGCCATCGCGTCAATCGCTGTATTGCCAGTCACATAAATATGTTCTTCTGGATGATTTTCTTTGATTAAATTGTCCTTACTTTGAGTGGTTGGGGCAAAATAAATATCCGTTAACACATCTACCAGTTGACGATTCATTTCTTCCGGAAACGGAGAATATTTTTGCCAGGTCCGTAATCCTGCTTCCACATGTCCCACCGGAATCTGTTGATAAAAAGCAGCCAATGCAGCCGCAAATGACGTGGTTGTATCGCCATGAACCAAGACAATATCCGGCTGTTCTGTCACAAGAACCTCAGTTAATAAATTCAAAACACGACTTGTAATATCTGTTAAGGTTTGCCCATCTTTCATGATATTTAAATCATGATTCGGTGTAATTTGAAAATCTTCTAACACTTGATCCAACATTTGGCGATGTTGCGCTGTTACGACTACTACAGAGTCAAATCCTTGACTTTGCTCTTCTAAAACTTTGATTAAGGGAGCCATTTTGATTGCTTCTGGCCGTGTTCCAAAAACCGTCATTACTTTAATTTTCTTCATCATTTTCCTCCTAATTCTATGTTAGTTTCGGGTATTTTTGTTGGCGAAATTCTTCTGCTCGTTGAATATAATGTAAGGCGTTCGTATGATTACTGGCTATTTCTGCTGCCGTTAACGGACGGATAACCTTCGCTGGTCGACCAAATGCTAAAACATTTGGCGGGATAATTTTGCCTTCTGTCACTAAAGAGCCCGCGCCAATCAGGCTGTTTTCTCCAATAATGGCATTATTTAGAATCGTTGAACCCATGCCAATCAAAGCACCATCACCGATTTTACAACCGTGTAACATGCATTGATGGCCCACCGTTACATACTTGCCTACAATTGTCGGGGCATCTTCATCAACATGAATAATCGTGCCATCTTGAATATTACTACCTTCACCAATGGTAATTGTGTTACTGTCACCTCTTAAGACCGACTGAAACCAAATATTACTATCCTTCGCTAGTTGTACGTTTCCATAGACATCTGCACTAGCAGCAATAAAATATTCTTTTTTCAAACTCTGTCACCTCTTTTCATTAAGTATAGACAAGAATTCCTCACTTTCATAGTAAAAAAGACAAGAAAGAGGTCGGGACAGAAGCGTTTAACTCCGAGAAATAAGAAGGAATTTCCGAAAATTGTTCTATAATTTTTGGATAATTTCGGCTTATTTCCGAAGGAGTTGCTTCTGTTCCCGCCGTTTATCAATTTTTAAGCCTGGGACAAAAATCCAAAGTGATTTTTGTCCCAGGCTCTTTTTTATTCCTCATAGTCGCCTTCTTCAGCAAATTGACTATTGTATAGTTTTTCATAGAAGCCACCTTGTTCCAGCAACTCATGATGCGTACCTTTTTCAATGATTTCTCCTTGTTTCATAACAAGAATTAAATCAGCTTCACGAATAGTTGATAGGCGGTGGGCAATAACGAAACTCGTTCGTCCTTCCATAACACGATCCATTGCTTTTTGAATTAAGGCTTCCAAGCGTGTATCGACTGAACTAGTCGCCTCATCTAAAATCAAAATTTTCGGATCAGAAATTACCGCTCGGGCAATGGTCAACAATTGTTTTTGACCAAGGGAAACGTTATCTCCCTCAGAATTGATTTCCATTTCATACCCATCTGGCATTGTCCGAATGAAGTGATCCACATTGGCCGTTTTCGCTGCATCGACAACTTCATAATCCGTGGCATCCAACTTCCCAAAACGAATGTTATCTGCAATGGTACCTTTATACAACCAAGCATCTTGCAATACCATTCCAAATACAGAACGGACATCACTACGGTTCATTTTTTTCGTGTCAATACCATCAATTTTAATGGCGCCTTCTGTTACATCATAAAAACGCATCAGCAAATTGATTAAGGTTGTTTTCCCAGCGCCAGTTGGTCCCACAATCGCAACCATTTGGCCCGCATCAACTTTAAAGTTCAAATTACGAATTAACGGTTTTTCTGGGTCATAACTAAAGCTGACATTTTCAAATTCAACAGAGCCTAAAATAGGTTCTGGTAAAGGAACATCTTGTTCGTTAAGTTCTTCTTCTGGTTCATCTAGGATTTCAAAAATCCGCATGGTCGAAGCTGAAGCGCTTTGTAAAGCTGCAGACAACTGCGTAATATTCCCCATTGGTTGGCTAATTTGCCAAATATATTGAATAAACGCTTGTAATTGCCCCACTACAATCACACCAGCAACCACATAGTAACTACCAAGGACAGCTACCCCGATATAGGTCCCATAAGCGGTCATCTGAACCAATGGCAACATTAATCCTGAGATAAAGGATGCTTTGAAACCAAAACCATTTAATCGATGATTGACTTGTTTAAAGCCTTCAAGGGTTTCTTTTTCCCGACCATATAGTTTTAAGACACTGAACCCAGTCATATTTTCTTGGACATAACCATTTAAGTCTCCTAAAGAATTTTGCATTCCTTGGAAATATTTCTGGGAGATTTTAACAATTGTTTTGGAAATAATCAGAGACAACGGAATCATAATCACTGAAAAAATCGCCATCAGCGGATTGATCAAGAACATCATCACTACCGCCATCACAATCCCTAAGACTGCCGAAACAATATTAATAAAACTTTGTTGCATCGCATTGCTGACAGCATCCACATCGTTCGTCACCCGTGACAAAATATTTCCTTGTTGGTTCTTATCAAAATAAGAAACTGGCAAACGATTGATTTTTTCTTCAATATCTCGACGTAAATCGCGCATGGATTGTTGAACGACATTCGTCATTAAAAAGCCTGACAAAAATTGTGCCACACAATAACCTGTTCCCACAACTAAAATCCAAATTAAACATTGGATTACATAATCAAAATTGATTGATTCACCGGCCGCAATATTACGGCTAATTTCTGTCGTTGGTAATCCAGTCAAATAAGGCAACGCTGCATTAAAGGCAACGGTTAATATTGTAAATAAAATAACTAAATAAAACGTCACTCGGTACGGTTTAATATAGCGACCGATTCGTTTCATAGAAGAAAAGGCGTGTTTCATGCTAATTCCTCCTCTGACAATTGAGAAGCCGCAATATCATAGTAAATTGGACAAGTCTCAAGTAATTCACGATGTGTGCCAATTCCGACCACGTCGCCTTCGTTTAAAACAACAATGCGGTCCGCATGCATAATTGTTCCAACACGTTGTGCCACAATTAAAACAGTGGATTCTGTTGTTTCTTTTTTCAGACGCGCTCGTAAATTTGCATCTGTTTGATAATCTAACGCAGAAAAACTATCATCAAATATATAAATTTCCGGATTGCGAATAATCGCCCGTGCGATAGCTAAACGTTGTTTTTGACCACCAGAAAAGTTCGTGCCACCTTCTGAAAGAGGTTCATCATAGCCTTGCGGTTTTTGTGAAACAAATTCTGTAGCTTGAGCAATGTCAATTGCTCGTTCCATTTCTTCTAACGTCGCATCTTCCTTACCGTAGCGAAGATTATCAGCAATTGTACCAGTAAAAAGTAACGCTTTTTGTGGAATATAGCCAATCTTATTGCGTAATGCACTAAGTTGGTACTCTTTTACGTTCACTCCATCGATTAAAATTTCACCTTCTGATACATCATAAAACCGTGGAATCAATTGAATTAATGTTGATTTCCCACTACCTGTGCTCCCAATAAAGGCCACTGTTTCACCAGGTGACGCCTTAAAACTTACATTGCGGATGACTGGGCTTTCCGCATGTCCAGGATAGGCAAAGGTTACATTTTTAAACTCTAGATAGCCTTTAGTAGCTGTTTCTGTTACGCCTTCTTCTTCACGAATAGCTGGTTCCATGTCTAAGGCTTCTTGAATCCGTGAAGCCGAAACCGCAGCCCGCGGATACATCATAAAGACACTGGCAAATAACATAAACGAGAACAGCGCATGGAAAATATATTCAATAAAAGCAATTAAATTCCCAACTTCTAAATCCCCATGGCTGATTTGAACAGTCCCGCTCCAAATGATTAAGACCATCACAATATTAAATAAGAAAAAGAACCCTGGTTGGGCTGCTGCCATTAAACGAAACAGACTTTTTGAACTTTTAGTGTAAGTTTCATTGACTTTATTAAAACGAGATTCTTCAAATTTTTCATTAACAAATGCGCGTATTACCCGCAATCCAGAAAGATTTTCTCTTAAAATCCCGTTGATTCCATCTAAGTTCTTTTGTTGCTTTTTAGATAACGGTTCTGACAAACGAGCAATCCCGACAACGGCTAGCAGTAGAAAAGGCAAGGCACCTAAAACGTACATTCCTAACGACGGACTCGTCCGCATCACCATGTAAAGACTGGCAATAAACATCACTGGCGTCATAAAGCCAAGACGTAAAATATTTCCCATGAAGAGCATAATTTGGTATGCATCATTGGTAGTTCGCGTAATTAAGGAAGAAACCCCAATACTTTCATATTCACTGTGTGAGAAAGTTTGAATCTTTTCAAATAAATCATCACGAATATCACGAACAATGTTTGTTGTAATTCTGGCACCAAAGTACCCCAGCAAAATATTCATTGCGACACCAATAATCGTAATTACAACCATCCAAATCCCTTGCTGATAAATATAGTCCTTATCTCTAGGAATAATTCCTTTGTCAATCATTCGTGCTAAAATGGTCGGCAAGCCTAATTCAATCAAAATAAAACCAAACACACAAATAAAATCAGCGAAAAGTAATTTCTTATAACGCATTGTGTAACGCCACATTAACTTCAATTAATCATCTCCTTCTTATCTTACTTTAAATTTTCTAGTACTCCCACTGTATCAAAAAGAAATCGGTAATACAAGCTGTCTGGCTAGAAAAAACAGCCTTTCTCTTTCTATCCTTTCCCTTTTAGATTTTCTAAAAAATAGATAATTTTAATGATTTACTTATACGATTAAAATTGCTACTTCCTTTTGATTGTGCCATAATTGGGAAAAACTGAAAGGACCCTTTGAATGAAAAAATTATTCTTCATTTTTCTCGGTTCCTGTACGTTTGCTTTAGGCACGTTAGGAATCTTTTTGCCGCTTTTACCCACCACTGGTTTTTATTTATTAACGGCCTTTTTTTGGATGCGTAGTTCAGATAAACTTTATAACAAATTTTTAGCTTCTTCTTATTATCAAAAATATATCCAAGAAGCCTTCTTTGAGAAAAAAATTACTCGTAAAGGCAAATGGAAACTATTTATTTCCATGTTTCTTTTATTTGCCATTCCGTGTTTAATTGTCCGAAATACGTTGATGACTACGACTTTAGCGATTGTTTATTTAGCCCACGTGATTGGCTTAAGTTGGTATTGGCGTCCTAAAAAAAAGGCACTTGAACTTGATCAAGAATAAGGCGACACAAGAAGTTTGTTTTTTTTTAAAGTCCAGTGAGTGTTTCTATACTTCCTTATCATTCTATGATAAAATAAGCTTAATTGTTGTTATTCACAACACACGGGACGGTTGAAAAAGAACACATAAAATCAAATACCCAGAATGAAGCAAAGTCGAGGCTTCATTTCATCATTAACAGATGTTTTTGATGAGCATTCTTTTTTAGGTGATCAGCACCTCGTTTTGTTGTGTTTAATTTTCTGTCTTAAAATGAAAAAAACTATAAATTGCTACTATTAGTAGCTGAAGGAGAAATGAATCGATGATTTACAAAGTATACTATCAAGAAACAAAAATCAGAAACCCAAAAAGAGAAGACACAAAATCTCTTTACATGGAAGCCGATAGCGATGTAATCGTGCGCCAATTAGTTGAAGAAAATACCCCATACAATATTGAATACGTTCAATTATTAGACGAAAAACATCTTGCTTACGAGCAAGAACATGCGGACTTCACTCTAACGGAGTTTTAACATGAAAGTAAACATAAAAAATAACGAAACTGGCGTTTTTGCAATCGGTGGTTTAGGCGAAATTGGAAAAAACACATATGGGGTACAATTCCAAGATGAAATTATCATTATTGATGCTGGGATCAAATTCCCAGAAGATGATTTACTTGGGATTGACTACGTGATTCCAGATTATAGCTACATCGTTCAAAATTTGCATAAAGTCAAAGCACTCGTTATTACCCACGGTCATGAAGACCATATTGGTGGCGTTCCTTATCTTTTACGTCAAGCGAATATTCCAATCTATGCGGGACCACTAGCCTTGGCTTTAATTACCAACAAACTAGATGAACATGGTTTATTGCGAGAAGCGGAATTACACGAAATTAATGAAGATACGGTGATTCGTTTTAGAAAAACAGCGATTAGCTTTTTCCGGACGACTCACAGTATTCCTGATGCCTTGGGCGTTGTGGTTAAAACGCCTTCTGGTAACATTGTCGCAACAGGTGACTTTAAGTTTGACTTTACACCCGTTGGCGAGCCAGCCAACTTACACAGAATGGCAAAATTAGGTGAAGAAGGCGTCCTTTGTCTTCTTTCGGATAGTACCAATGCTGAAATACCCACCTTTACAAAATCCGAAAAAACAATTGGGACCTCTATTTTAAAAATCTTTGAAAAAATTGATGGTCGGATTATCTTTGCCAGTTTTGCTTCAAACATTTTCCGTTTACAACAAGCTGCTGACGCAGCTGTGAAAACCGGTCGCAAAATTGCTGTTTTTGGTCGTAGCATGGAAAATGCCATTGTCAATGGCGAACGCTTAGGCTACATCAAAGTGCCAAAAGGAACGTTTGTCGATGCGGCGGAACTGAACCAATTGCCAGCAAATGAAACAATGATTTTATGTACTGGCTCTCAAGGAGAACCTATGGCCGCGCTTAGTCGGATTGCTAACGGTACACACCGCCAAATTAGTATTCAACCAGGCGATACGGTTGTTTTCTCAAGCTCACCAATTCCTGGGAATACGACAAGTGTTAACCGTTTAATCAACTTATTATCTGAAGCCGGTGCGGAAGTTATCCACGGAAAAATCAATAATATCCATACTTCTGGTCACGGTGGACAAGAAGAGCAAAAATTAATGCTTCGCTTGATGAAGCCTAAATATTTCATGCCTGTTCATGGTGAATTTAGAATGTTAAAAATCCATGCTTCGCTCGCTCAAGATACAGGGGTTCCTGAAGAAAATTGCTTTATCATGGGCAACGGCGATGTCTTAGCTTTAACGGCTGATAGCGCACGTCCTGCTGGTCACTTCAACGCTAATGACGTGTACGTTGATGGAAATGGTGTCGGTGATATCGGGAATGTTGTTTTACGGGATCGTCGTATCTTATCTGAAGAAGGTTTAGTTTTAGCGGTAGCAACGGTTGATATTAAAAATAAAGAAATTATGGCTGGTCCAGACATTCTTTCCCGTGGTTTTGTCTACATGCGTGAGTCTGGTGATATGATTCATGAAGGCCAACGTCTTTTATTCAATGCTCTACGTGAAGCAATGAAAGATAAAAACTGTACCGAAGCAAAATTAGGCGAAGCCATGACGACCGCTTTACAGCCTTTCTTGTTTGAACAAACAGAACGTCATCCAATGATTCTGCCAATGATTATGACTGCCACAGTTAGTGATCAATAAAGCTCTCATTTAATAGAGAAGAAAAATGTTTGTTCATTTTTCTTCTCTATTTTTTCTAACAAAAAAACACCTAACATGCGTTAGGTGTTTTTGGATTATTTTTTATTAGTTTTTTTCTACGTTAACTGCTTGAGGGCCACGGTCTGAATCTTCAACATCAAAAGTCACTGATTGACCTTCTTCTAAAGTTTTGAAACCATCACCTTGGATAGCTGAGAAGTGTACGAATACGTCGCTTCCGTCTTCGCGTGAGATAAACCCAAAACCTTTTTCTGCGTTAAACCATTTTACTGTTCCTTGTTCCATTCTTTTGTTCCTCCTCGTGCATTTGCACATAAATAGTCGTAACTTTGCTCGCTTCCAATAGAATATTTAAAAACATTTAAAAAGTCTACATAATTCCAAACAAGATTACCCTTTCATTTTACACGTGATAAAATATTTTTGCAAGAATTGTCCTCATTCTGAAGCAAAAAAATTCTCTTCTCTCAAACTAATGTATCCGCTATCACCAACAATAATATGATCCAACAATTGAATCCCCATCATTTCGCCACATTCTTCCATTCGTTTGGTAAATTGAATATCTTGTGGAGACGGTGTCGGATTGCCAGATGGATGATTATGAGCTAATAGTATGCGAGCAGAAGAATATTTAACCGCTTCCCGAAAAATTTCGCGTGGATGAGCAATACTTTGATTCAGTGATCCTTTGAAAATCGTTTTCTGTTGAATAATGTCATTCTTAGTATTCAAGTAAATACAAATTAAATGTTCTTGTTGCAGCCCCTTCATCTCTTGGAGTAATCGTAGAGCGACTTGTTGACTGGACGTAACTTTGCCAAATTTGATTTGACTACTTTGATAAATTCGACACCCCAATTCAATAGCCGCACGTAATTCAATGGCTTTCACTTGGCCAATGCCTCTAATAGCCATTAACTCGTTCAATGTGGCTTGCCGCAAATAAGAAAGTTGCTTAAACTGTTTTAACAGCGTTGCGGCAACAGTCATCACGTCTGCTTCTTTTGAGCCAGTTCGTAACAGAATCGCCAACAACTCTTGATTTGATAATGCTTTTTCTCCTATCGCTAAGAGCCGTTCTCGTGGTAAACAATCACTCGGCATCTCGCGAATAAATAGATCCGATACTTGCATAAAAAACCTCCTTTGCTAGTCATTAATAAACTACGCAAAGGAGTGTTGTTTTTATTATTTTAAATAATGTGGCGCTTGATGTAAACTCTCCAAGACATGCAATGTTTTCTCTTGGATAACTTCAGTTGGTTGCAATAAATCAGGTACCATGATCACTGGAATGCCCGCACTATGAGCCGCACTTACCCCATGAAATGAGTCTTCGAAAATCAAGGTTTTCGGGGCTTCTGTTCCTAAAAGTTGACGAGCTTTTTGAAAAATTTCTGGGTCCGGTTTTGCTCGTTTAACATCCTCTGCTGAAACGATCCCTACAAAACGATCCTGAATCCCAGCATGGCTTAATAACATTTCAATTGCTGGACGGACGTTACTTGAAGCAACCAATCGAGGAATTTTTTGATCATCTAAAAAGTCGAGGAATTCCACCACCCCTGGTTTTAAAGGGACGTTACCAGATCGAAACTCTTGTAGGGTATCATCATAAGAACGGCGGATAAATTCTTCCACTGTGTCGTGACCATAGGATGCATAAATACGTCGGTAATTCTCTTGTACTTCTTCATCGGAAATCCCAACATAGTCTAAATAGACTTCTTTACTATATGGTAACCCTATTGCATCTGCTACTTTTTGAGTAGATGTATAGTAAATCAACTCCGTATCAAAAAGCAACCCATCCATATCAAAAATTACGCCATCAAATTTCTTCATCATTTCCTCCTATAGTTAAAAGTAATTCTCTTACTTGAGAAACAAAATATAATGAACCTGTTACTAATAATAAATCATCTGCCGACATTTTTTCTAAAATTTCGCCTAAGCCAAATTGCCATAAAGACACAATTTCTGTTAAATCGTCTTCATATTTTTCCATTTCTGTAAGTGCAATAGCTTTAGGGTAATCAAAGCTAGTTAAGTAAAGATGCGCATTCGGTACTTGCTTTAAGTCCTGAATCATCTCATCCACATCTTTAGTTGCTAAAGCTGAAAATAAAATATGAATCGTGTGTTGTGGAAACTCTTTGCGCAAGTTTTCAACTAAGCGTTTTACTGCATGATCATTGTGGGCACCATCTAAAACAATCAACGGTTCATCACTAAGACGTTCCATTCGAGCTGGCCATTGCGCTTTAGCTAACCCTTGAGTAATGTCTCGTTCTTTAAACGGCAAATGTTGTAGTTGGCAATACTTGTCAAATAATTGAATAGCTACCGCCGCGTTTTCTACTTGGTGACGCCCCAACAAGGGAACTTTAATCTTTGTCAGTTTGCCCATTTCTCCATAGAAATTAAATACTTCCCCCCATTGTGTGTCAGGATGTAGATATTCCACTTGATACTCTTTGCCAAAACGAAAAATTGGACTCTGTTTTTCTTGTGCGACTTTTTCAATGACTGCTAGCGCATCAGCACAAATATTGCCTGTTACTACTGGGACTTTTTCTTTAATAATACCCGCTTTTTGATAGGCAATTTCAGCAATTGTTTCACCTAAAATTTCTGTGTGATCCTTTCCAATTGTCGTAATTCCCGTCAATAATGGCTTCACGACATTGGTGCTATCAAGTAATCCACCTAAGCCAACTTCAACAACTGCGATATCCACTTGTTCATTCACGAAATAGTCCAAGGCCATTCCTGTCAATGTTTCGAATTCTGTAATTCCAGCCACTTCAGTGATTTTGTCTAATTCTTTAATGATTGGTTGATACTTTTCCACATAGGTAATCAATTGTTCGTCTGAAATTGGTTGACCATTTATCGCAATTCTTTCATTAAATGATTCAATATAAGGAGAGGTAAAGGTTCCGACTTTCAAGCCCATTTCTTCTAATAGACAGCGTAAATATGTCACGGTTGAGCCTTTACCATTGGTTCCTGCGATATGAATCGTTGGCACTTTGTTTTCTGGATGATCAATTTTTTCTAATAACGCATTAATCCGATCCAAACCAGGTCTTGAACCAAAGGGTAACCGGCTATGAATCCATTCAATGGCTTCTTCTATTGTTAATTGCATCTTGTCCAACTCCTTGTCTTCTTCTACATTATAACTAAGTTAGGTGACTTTTTCACTAATAACCAATTGAAACTTTTTCTTGAAAACTTTTTGCATTTTTCATAATTTTGCGTTATTAGCGGATACATTAATGAACTTATGGTAAACTAACATTCTGGATGGTTCGTTCCAGCCAGCCAATTAAAAACTATTTTTAGAGCGTTCAACACGCTTATTCATGATTTTTTTATAAAGGTGGACTTATTTTGATGAAAAACAAATCGAAGCTTTTATGGTTAGGAAGTTTTTTCTTGCCGTTTTTACTTCTGTTGCTTGTATGGATGACATTACAACTTGCGCCTTTTGGTGACAACAACTTATTAGTTAGTGATTTAGGCACGCAATACATGCCTTTCTTGAGTTTTTTAAAACGCTCTTTTCACGAGGGAATAAATACATTCTACTCTTTTTCCAATGAGATTGGTGAGTCGATTGTTCCTTTGGCAGCCTATTACTTACTGAGCCCTTTTAATGTGTTGGCTTTCTTTTTTCCTTATGAACAATTACCTATAGCAATTTTATGGATTATTACCTTAAAACTTGCCTTGATGGGCACTACGATGTTTAGCTATTTAAAATACACCTATCAAAAAGTTGATGGCACCACGTTACTTTTTTCAACGTCCTATAGTTTCTGTGGCTTTGTCACCGTCTATAGCCAAAACTTTATGTGGTTGGATGCACTGATTCTATTCCCGCTTATCTTATTGGGACTCCAACGTTTATGGGATCAACGCAAATGGGGCTTATACAGTATAACCCTGTTTTTAGCGATTGTGACGAATTACTACATGGGTTATATGATTTGTCTCTTTGCTGTTTTGTACAGTATCTATTGGTTCTTTAAAAAGAATACTCAAGCCCATGCTATTCGGCAATTTTTTAAACAAAGTCCGTTATTCATCCTCGTTTCTTTTTTAACAGGAACCGCAACTAGCTTTTTATTATTACCTGCAGCAGAAGGAATGCTCTATACAAAAAAAGCAGATTTTGATGTCTCGACGTTCTTTTTAACGCCTAAGTTCAACACTTCGTTCTTCTCGCAATTAGGCTTAGGTTCTATTAATTATGAGTTGCGTTTAGACCATTTACCAACCGTTTTTGCTGGATTATTTGTGACACTCCTCTGTGTCGCCTATTTTCAAACGAAACAAATTGCGTTAAAAGAAAGAATAGCTTCAGCGATTCTTTTATTCATTCTCTTTTTAAGCTTTTGGTTAGAAGCCTTTAACACTGTCTGGCACATGTTTCAAAGCCCAGCTGGTTTCCCTTACCGAAATGTCTTTATCTTTAGCTTTTTATTGATTGTCTTTGCCTATGAAGCTTGGCTTAAAAAAGTGACCATTCCTTGGTCCGCACCTATTATTTTTAGTCTGCTGTTAGTCATTGGCTACGGATCTTTGTATTATGGTCCACAAAAGAATCTCTTAATTTCGATCAATTATTTATGGCTAAGTTTACTTTTTATTTGGTTGATTTTCTTTTGCTTGCGTTTAGCACACAAAAAGGCCTTAAGAAACTATGTAGTCGTGGCTTTATTCTTACTGGTCAGCACAGAATTAACAACGAATTTCTGGATTTCTTTTAAACATATGCCCTTTGGTAGCCAAGCAACATTTGCCCAAGATTACCGAAAACACAGCCAATTAATCGATGAAAAAATGACCTCAGCACCAGAACTTTATCGCATGAAACAAGTCATTCCTTCCAAAGAAACAGGGTTCCGTGAAATCAATAACGGCTACAATAATCCTTTACTTTATGGCTATGCTGGCGTTTCTAGCTATACTTCGACTTTAACTGCCACTACCCAAGACACATTAAGTGCGCTAGGTTTATATCGAAAAAATGATCGCCGGATTGCTTATGTGGATAATTCACAATTAACCAATTTACTTTTAAATGTGAAATATGACTTTTTACCAATTGAAAAACCTACGAGTGAAAAATTGCTAAAAACAGTTGGTTCCACGAAAATCATGGAAAATGATGAAGCGATCGGTATGGGCTTTTTGGCGCCAACCGCATTAACCAAGTTAAAATTAGCAAAAAATAATCCTTTAGATGCCCAAGAAGAACTCCTGCAAACGCTCGTGCCGACGGATAAACCTTACTTTAAAACAGCTTCGTTGATAAATGAACCTCATCATACCAACGAAACAATTGAAGCAACCTTTAAAGTGAATAGCACTGGCGACTTGCATCTTTATATTCCGAATTTAAAATGGAAAAAAGTTACACAATTGAAGGTAAACCAACAAGTTATCTCGACGCCGATTTATATTGCAACCAATCAACTGTTCAATTTAGGGCATTTTGAAAAAGGAACTACCGTGACCCTGTCACTAACTGCTGAACAAGTGGTTGATTTAACTAATTGGCAACTTCAAACTTTAGACCAAACAGCCTTTAATCGTGCGGTTGACAAATTACGCCAACAAGCTCTTCACGTGAATGCAACTAAAAAAGGCCATTTAAATGGCGCACTGAATGTACCTGGAAATGATACTCAGTTACTGTATACGTCCATTCCTTATGATCAAGATTGGCAAGTCAAATCGTCGCTACAAAAAGAACCATTAAAAACACAACGCATTCTAGGTGGCTTTTTAGCTGTTGAAGTCCCAGCTGGCAAACAGCAGTTAACCTTTGCCTATCATCCAAGAATGATTTATCTCGGCACTGCCGTCAGCGGAACGATTTTACTGGGAACGGCTGGTTATCTTGGCTTTAAAAAATACCGTCGAAAACGTCAGGAGGCCACTCATGACTAATCAGAAAAAATTTTTAAATGGACTCATTCGGTGGTTACCCCTAGTTGGACTTGTGCTTTTCTTCGGCTTAATTTTATGGGGATATTCCAGAGGAATTTTTCATTCTGTTGCTTCCTTGCAAGCTTTTATTAAACAGTTTGGTAACTATGCGGTTCTGTGTTTCATTTTTTTACAAATCGTCCAAGTGATTATCCCTATTCTACCTGGAGGAATCTCTTCTGTTGCAGGAATGTTGATGTTTGGCAATTTGCAAGGCCTTTTGTATAGCTATATTGGATTGATTATTGGTGAGTTTATTGGCTTTTTACTAGTTCGTTACTATGGACGTAGCTTTGTAAAAATAATCCTTTCTCCCAATAAATACAAAAAATTTGAAGAGATTTTAGACAAAAATGAACACAATGTCAAAAAGCTTTTAATCTTTACTATGTTAGTCCCCTTCGCTCCAGATGATATTGTTTGTTTAGTGGCGGGAATTACAGATATTTCTTTAAAAGAATTCATGAAAATTGTTCTTTTATTGAAATTCTGGTCTGTGGCTACTTACAGCTACTTAATGTTGTATTTGTTTCAATTATTTGGCAAATTATAACAAAAAGACAACAAAACCAACGTTTGGTTTTGTTGTCTTTTCTTTTTTAGATTGAACGTAAATGGGCAATCCGTTCTTTGACAGCCTCTTGTTTTTCAAGGTAGTCTTTTTCTTTTGCACGTTCTGCTTCCACGACCTCATCTGGTGCATTTGACACAAAACGTTCATTTGAAAGTTTGCCTTGCACACGTTTGACTTCTTTTGTCCATTTGTCTAATTCTTTTTCTAAGCGAGCAATTTCTTCTTCAATATTAATCAAACCAGCTAATGGTAGGAATAGTTCTGCGCCTGTTAAAACAGCGGACATGGCTAATTCTGGCGCTTCTATTTCACGACTGATGACTAATTCCTCTGGGTTACAGAAGCGTTCCAAGTAGCTAGTATTAGCTGTTAAAAATTCTTCTACTTCTGTATCGTTTGTTTTAATTAACAAAGTAATTGGTTTAGAAAGTGGTGTATTCACTTCTGCTCGAATATTCCGAACTGAACGAATGACTTCTTTCAGAACTTCCATTCCTCGAGCTGCTGCTTCATCGTTAAATTCTTCATGCACAACTGGATACTCTGCCACAACCAATGACTCACCTTGATGCGGAATTTTTTCCCAAATTTCTTCTGTTACAAACGGCATAATTGGATGTAATAAGCGTAAGATTTGATCCAATGTGTACACCAAGATGCTCCGTGTTGTTTGTTTAGCTACTTCATTGTCTCCGTAAAGAATTTCTTTACTCATTTCAATATACCAATCACAGAAATCATCCCAGATGAAGTTGTATAATTGGCGACCTGCTTCACCGAATTCAAAACGATCAAATAATTCTGTCACACGGGCGACTGTTTCGTTTAAGCGCGTTAAAATCCAACGATCAGCGACAGTCTTTTCACCACTAAAGTCAATATCTGCAGCAGTCATACCTTCTACATTCATGATAACGAAGCGACTTGCATTCCAGATCTTATTGATAAAGTTCCAAGAAGCATCCATTTTTTCATAACTAAAACGAACATCTTGACCTGGAGCTGAACCATTTGATAAGAACCAACGTAACGCATCTGCACCATATTTTTCGATGACATCCATTGGATCAATCCCATTCCCCAATGATTTACTCATTTTGCGTCCTTGCTCATCACGAATTAAGCCGTGAATTAAGACATTTTGGAAGGGACGTTCACCTGTAAACTCTAAACTTTGGAAAATCATACGACTCACCCAGAAGAAGATGATGTCATAGCCAGTAACTAATGTGCTTGTTGGGAAGTAACGTTGATAATCTTCGCTTGCTTCGTCCGGCCAGCCCATCGTTGAAAATGGCCATAATGCAGAACTAAACCATGTATCTAAGACATCACTATCTTGAACCCAGTTTTCACTGTCGGCTGGTGCTTCCATTCCAACATACATCTCGCCCGTTTCTTTGTGATACCAAGCAGGAATTTGATGGCCCCACCATAATTGTCGCGAAATAACCCAATCATGTACATTTTCCATCCAACGTAAAAATGTTTGATTGAAGCGTGGTGGATAAAATTCAACAGCGTCTTCTGTTTCTTGATTTTTCATTGCTTTTTCAGCTAGTGGTCCCATTTTTACAAACCATTGGGTCGATAAACGTGGTTCCACGACAACGCCTGTTCGTTCTGAATGGCCCACGCTGTGATTCATTGTTTCGATCTTAATTAAGCGACCTAGTTCTTTCAAGTCAGAGACAATCGCTTTACGTGCAGCAAAACGATCCATTCCTTCATATTTTCCAGCCAGTTCATTCATCGTGCCGTCTTCGTTCATAACATTTACTCGAGGTAAGTCATGACGATTACCGACTTCAAAGTCATTTGGATCATGGGCAGGTGTGATTTTTACAACCCCTGTTCCAAATTCCATATCTACATAGTCATCTGCAATAATTGGAATTTCTTTATCGACTAATGGCAAGACAACTGTCTTACCAATAAGTTCCTGATACCGTTCATCTTCTGGATGGACCGCAATCGCCGTATCTCCCAACATTGTTTCAGGACGCGTTGTCGCAATTTCAACAACGCCAGAACCATCTGATAATGGGTAGCTCATGTGGTAAAAAGCTCCTTCAATATCTTTATGGATTACTTCAATATCAGACAATGCTGTTTTCGCTTTTGGATCCCAGTTAATGATATATTCACCACGGTAAATCAAATCTTTCTCGTAAAGAGAGACAAACACTTTACGAACGGCCTCAGATAACCCTTCATCTAAAGTAAAACGTTCACGGCTGTAATCTAAAGAAAGGCCCATTTTTGCCCACTGTTCACGAATGTGAGAAGCATATTCTTCTTTCCATTCCCACACTTGATCAACAAATTTTTCACGACCTAAGTCGTAACGTGAAATTCCTTGTTGTGCTAGTTTCTCTTCTACTTTTGCTTGCGTGGCAATTCCGGCATGGTCCATTCCTGGTAGCCATAACGTATCAAAGCCTTGCATTCTTTTTTGGCGGATAATCATATCTTGTAATGTTGTATCCCAAGCATGCCCTAAGTGTAGTTTTCCTGTTACATTGGGTGGTGGAATAACAATTGAATAGGGCTTCGCTTTTTTGTCGCCACTTGGTTTAAATAAATCTTGATCTAGCCATTTTTGATAACGGCCAGCTTCGATTTCTGTCGGTTGATATTTCGTTGGTAAGTTTTTTTCTTCTGACATTTTTTCCCCTTCTTTCTTAAAATACGCGATTTGGAGCGGTAATTATTTTACAAATGAGTTTTTTTGGGCTAAACACTAAAATACGCCCTAAAATACTTTCGTATTTTAGGGCGTAGATTCATCTTATTTACGCGGTACCACCTAAATTGCATTTGAATTGAATTCATTCAAATGCCACTCATTCGTGAGATAACGTTCACGAAACGAATCGTTCTACTAACGTACTGTGTTCAAACCATTGACTCACAAGCTACCTTCTCACTGGTTGTGTAAAAGTCTTGCACCTGAACGACTTTTTCTCTAAAACGACACCAATGATACTCCTCTTGTTCGCTGTCTTTGCTTCATTCTACAATGAAGCGCAAGCAAAGTCAATTTGTAATCTAGAGGGATTACACTTTTTTTGCAGCTTCTAACGCTTGTTGATAATCGGGTTCCGACGAAACTTCTGAGACGATTTCTTCATAAACTAACGTTCCTTCTGGGTCAATCACAAAAATAGCACGTGCTAAACGGCCCATTTCTGGAATATACAAACCATAAGCTGCACCAAATGAGTCTTCAGTATCATGAAGCATTTCCATTTCGACACCCTCAGCGGCACACCAATTTGCTTGTTCTTCAACTGTGTTATTGGAAATCGTGATAATCTGAACACCGTCTAATTTCGCCGCTTCTTGATTGAAACGTTTCGTTTGCAGTGAACAAACACGTGTGTCGATATCAGGAACCACACTAATTAAAACCGTTTTACCTTTATAATCTGCCAAGTTGATTTCTTGGTTGTTTAAATTTTTCAAAGAAAAGACGGGGGCTTTTGTGCCAACTTCGGGCTGTTCACCTGTCAATTCTAATACGTGCCCTTTTCTTGTAACATTCATTCTGAAATCCTCCTTTTCCACTTTCAATAATAAGTATAGTAGAGGATTTTTATGAAGACAATTTTATTGCTTTGGGCTATTTGCTAGTGAAAAAGTTTCATTAAAATAAATCAGTGTTTGCAGTTCCGTTGTTAAATCAATATACTGCACACTAACGTTGGCTGGCACACTGACACGGTCTGGCGCAAAATTTAAAATCGCAGTCACACCCGCTTGAACAATTTTGTCGATGGCTTTTTGGGCATGGTGACTTGGTACTGTAGAAATGGCTACCGTGACCCCTTCTTGTCGAACGAATGCTTCTAACTCAGACATATCATGAACTAATAATCCATTAATCGTGGTGCCAACTAAAGCTGAATCATTATCAAAAGCACAGACAATATTCAAATTCTCGTTGCGTCTAAAATTATTTTTTAATAATGCCTTGCCTAAATTGCCACAACCAATCAGAGCAATTCTTTTTTCTTCTTGCGTATTTAAAATATTACTAAATACCTCAATTAAATACGGCACATCGTAACCATAACCGCTTCGGCCCAGTTCACCAACGTGGGAAAAATCACGCCGAATCGTTGCAGAAGGAATCTGGATCATTTCACTAAACTCTCGTGATTTAATGCGTTTAACACCAGAATCCCCTAACATTTTTAAATAACGTAAATAAACCGGCAAACGTTTTGCCGTTGCTTTAGGCATTTTTTTCTCCATCCTCTGTCCCCCTTGTTACCTACTTCACATATTCAGTTTATCACGGTTCCCCTCTCCGAGCAACTTGTTTGTGAAATAAGTACAAAATAAATACAGTGACGTCTAAGCGACCGTCACTGTATTTATTTCTTATAGGAAATCTGCAAATTCGTCTTCTTGTTTATCTTTCACTGTTTCTGCTGAAATCTCTGTAATTTTGAGTCCTTCTAAGGCCCGAGCCATTAAACCTTCCAAGTCTAAGCGCGCTTCATAATCTTGCGCTTTATCCAAGCGAGGTCGTGTTTTCGGTTGCGGTGGCGCAAAAATTGTACAACAATCTTCGAAGGGTTGGATGGCTAATTCAAACGTGTCAATTTTTTCGGCAATTTCGATAATTTCTGTCTTATCCATTGAAACAACGGGTCGAATTATCGGTGTTGAGGTAACCTCATTAATTGCTACCATACTTTGAAGTGTTTGCGAAGCCACTTGTCCTAACGATTCACCATTAATAATGACTAAACCTTTCCGCATTTCACGAATTGCATCTGTTAAGCGTAACATTAAACGTCGTGTAATGGTCATTAAGTAGCCTTGGGGAACAACTCGTTTTATTTCTTCTTGAATTTCTGTAAAGGGCACTTCAATAAATTGAATAGTTCCTACATAAGGGACTAATTTTTCAGCTAAATCTTTAGCCTTTTGTAACGCTTGTTCACTTGTATAAGGCGGACTAGCAAAATGGACAGCTTCCACTTCCACGCCACGTTTCATAGCTAAATAACCAGCAACTGGTGAATCAATGCCTCCTGACAACATCAACATACCACGACCACTGGTGCCCACTGGCAATCCACCCGCACCGCGAATCGTTTCATAAGATAAATACGCCGCATCTTTACGAATTTCAATTCTTAAGTTAATATCAGGCTTTTTCATTTGTACTTGAATTTCCGGAATGGCTTCAATAACTGCCCCACCTAATTCTTGATTCAAGCCATTTGAATCAAGTTCAAATGAATGGTCCGAGCGTTTAGCAGTAATTTTAAACGTCTTACCTGGCGTATAAACTTCCCGAACAACCTCTTGAACCATTGCACGAATCGCTGGCATTTCTTTTTCAATACGAATACTTGGCGAAAAATTTTGAATTCCAAACACTTTACTTAGTTTCGGAATCACTTCTTCACTATCTTCCCCATTTAATAAAATATGCATTCTATCTCGATCTGCATGGATTTTCAATGCTGGAAAATCAGCTAACGCACGTTTCACATTTTGTGCTAACTGCATGATAAACGTTTTACGATTTTTTCCTTTAGTTGATAATTCGCCATAGCGAACCATAATTTCTGTATACTTCACTCAATTAATTCCTCTCTGTTCCTGTATCTTCACAGGTCAATGTCTTTGCAAATTATACATCAAATAAGGGGCGTTTTTCTAGTGCTTAGTCGAAAAAAAATAGTTGATTCATAAGACAATGAACTTATGAATCAACTATTTGATAACTTTCTCTCTTGCTTATTGCGCATTCAGGATCCACATGAATCCGACAAAAACAAAGAACAAGCCATACATAATTGGCGAAACTTCTTTCCCGCGTTTTGCCGCAATCATTGTAATTGGATAGAAGATAAAGCCTAAGGCAATCCCATCTGAAATGCTGTATGTCAATGGCATTCCTAACAAGATTAAGAAGGAAGGGATTGCAATTTCCATTTCGTTCCATTTAATTTTGCTTAAGGATTGTGCCATCAAAACACCAACAATAATCAACGCTGGTGCTGTAACTTGCGAAGTGACAACTGCTAACAAAGGAGAAAATAGCAAGCTGAAAATAAATAAAATCCCTGTTGTAATAGCTGTGATTCCTGAACGACCACCCACAGCAATCCCCGCAGATGATTCGACATATGCGCCAACTGGCGATGTCCCTAGTAGAGAACCAGCTAACATCGCTGTTGAATCAGCGGCTAAAGCTTTCCCCACACGCGGCATTTTATTGTCCTTCATAAAACCTGCTTGATTGGCTAAGCCCACCAACGTACCAGCCGTATCAAAGAATGTTACTAATAGGAACGTTAAAACCACGACCCACATTTGAATCGTATTGATATCTTTCACATGTCCTAACGCCACTAAAAATGTTGGTTCTAAACTTGGCGCGCTTGAAATAATCTTATCAGGCATTGGAATAACGCCTGTCGCTAAACCAACAATCGTTGAAATCGCCATTCCAATAAAAATACCACCAGGCACTCGACGAACTAACAAAATTGCAGTTACGACTAAGCCGACAATGGTGACCCACGTTGAACCAACATTCAAAGGTCCTAAGCCAACGAGTGTCGCATCATTTGCCACAATTAAGCCACCTTGGCTTAAACCAAGAAAAGCAATAAACAACCCGATCCCACCTGAAATAGCAAATTTCAAGTCTGCAGGAATTGCATCAATAATTAGCTCGCGTAATTTAAAAATTGTAATTAAAATAAATATCAATGAAGCCACAAAAACGCCTGCTAATGTCGTTTGCCAAGGA
Source organism: Enterococcus sp. DIV1537a (assembly GCF_051712085.1). Classification (NCBI taxonomy): domain Bacteria; kingdom Bacillati; phylum Bacillota; class Bacilli; order Lactobacillales; family Enterococcaceae; genus Enterococcus; species Enterococcus sp. DIV1537a. The sequence goes on from NZ_JBIOOE010000001.1 coordinate 2,439,042, forward strand.
ATCCCCATACCAACAGAGACTGAATAAGCAAAGAATGCATTAATTCCTAAAGCTGGTGCTGTCGCAATCGGATATTTCGCCAACACACCCATTAAAATACAACCTAAGGCACTCGCTAAAGCGGTGGCAGTAAAAACAGCGCCTTCGTCCATGCCAGAAGCACCAAGTACGGTTGGATTAACGAACAAAATATACGCCATTGAGATAAATGTGGTGAAACCAGCTAACATTTCTCGTTTCATATTCGTATTCAATTGTTCAAGTTCAAAATATGAACTTATTTTTTCTTTCATGTTCCGTCCTCCTAAAATCTAAACATTTTACAATGTTCGTAAAATATTCAATTTATTAATGAAACAACGTGTTTAATCATATAATAAACCAACAAATAAGTAAATATCAAATTCTAAATTCTGTAAAAAACGAACAATCACGATTTAAAAAAAGTATTCCTTTCTAGGAATACTTTTTTTAAATCGTTTGTGTGGTCGGGCGAACAACCATTTCACTGATTGACATACGATCTGGCGTGTCTATGGCAAAGACCACCGCTTGCGCAATGTCTTCCGCCTTTAAGCCCCAACTTAACTGTTCTAGATGTAACGTTTCAGCTACTACTCGATTAGAAATTGTTTGATAAAGTTCTGTTTGTACAGCACCTGGTGAAATAATCGTTGATTTAATGTTATTCTCTCTTTGTTCTTGTCGCAATCCTTCCATAATTGCTCGAACAGCAAACTTTGTTCCACAGTAGACAGCCGAATCTGGATAAACGACATGTCCTGCCACAGAATCAGTAGCAATAATCTGCCCTGATTTTTGTTCAACCATAATTGGAAGAACTGCCGCAATGCCATTTAAAACACCCATAATATTAATATCTAGCATTTGACGCCATTCTCCTTTTGGTGCTTCAATAAGAGGCGCCGTTGGCATAACTCCTGCATTGTTAAAAAGAACATCAATTCGTCCATATTTTTCCATTGTAAGCTTGATTACACGCTGAACTTCCTCTTCTTTCGTTACATCTGCTTGTTGCACGAGAATCGTTGCTTCAGGAAGTTCTTTTTTTATAGCAATTAAACGTTCTTGTCGACGTGCTGCAATGACTAACTTCGCTCCTTTTCTGGCAAGTAAACGGGCTGTTGCCTCACCGATGCCACTGGAAGCGCCCATGATAACAATAACTTTTTCTGATAATGATTTCATTATATTTCCTCCTTATCTTCCTGAATCCAACGAATAATTTTAGCTGGTGTTCCTGCAACAATAGCGTTAGCTGGCACATCTTTAGTTACAGTCGCATTAGCTGCTACGATAGCATTTTCACCAATCGTAATACCTGGTAAAACAGTGACACCCGCGCCTAACCACGCAAATTTTTTAATGGTAATTGGTGCTAGCAATACACCTCGCCGTTTCATTGGCAGTTCCGGATGATTGACACTTAAGAGATTAACGCGCGGACCAATTAAAACATTGTCTTCAATTATAATGCCCCCTAAATCAACAAACATAGCTGCCCGATTAATAAAAATATTTTTACCAAAATGTATATTGCGTCCAAAATCTGTATAAAAAGGCAATAAAATCGTAACGGTTTCGTCAATTTTGTCTTGGATAATCGTGGCAAGAAGATTCCTTACTTCATTATGTGTATAGGCTTGTTGATTTAATTCTATTAAATAGCGACTATTTTCCTCTTGAATCTGATGAATAAGTTGAAATAGTGGTTCATCTTTATCAATGCTACCTGTTGCAATTAGTTCTTGGAGATTTTTTGTAAGCATTCCTAATCGCCTCCTTTTGCTAAATTTATCGTAATACGTGACAACTCCTCTGTCTAATACTTATAATAAATAGATAAGCATGCGTTTTAGTTATAGGAGGGAAAGTAATGGAATTACGAGTGATTCACTATTTCTTAGCAGTGGTCCAAGAAAAAACGATTAGTGGCGCAGCCAAACAATTGCATGTATCACAACCAACATTATCTAAGCAATTAAAAGAATTAGAGGAAGAATTAGGCGTGACATTATTTATACGAGGAAATCGACAAATACAATTAACACCTGAAGGAGAATATTTAGCTAAACAAGGGCAAGATATTTTAAGCTTAGCGAATAAAACAGTCACCAACTTGTCGCAAAATGAATTCATTAATGGCGAAATCACGATTGGTGGTGGCGAAACAAAAGCTATGTCTTTTTTAGCGAATGCACTACAACAAATAACAAGCCAGCACTCAGCTGATATTCACCTTCATTTATACAGTGGGAATGCAGATGATGTAATAGAACGGCTAGACAAAGGATTATTAGATTTTGGTTTAATTATTGAGCCTGCACCTAAACAAAAATATAGCTATTTAACATTACCAATTGTAGATACATGGGGCTTAATTACTGTAAAGGACCATCCCTTAGCCACTAAAAATGTTATTACTGCAGCCGATTTAAAAGAAGAACCTTTATTTATTTCTCGACAAGCACAAGTTCCGAGCCAACTCTCTGATTGGCTCGAAGCAAGTCTAGATCAGTTCCGAATCGTTGGGACCTACAACTTACTTTACAACGCTTCACTGATGGTAGAAGCTGGGCTAGGTAGCGCCCTAAGCATTGATGGTATTCTAGAAACAAAGCAAACAAATTTACGTTTTATCCCGCTATATCCTGCTTTAACAGCCAAAATTAGTTTAATTTGGCGCAAAAATACGGTTCTTTCCACAGCTGCTGCATTATTTTTAGAACAAATAAAAAAAAGTATTCAACGCCCTGAATAATAGGTCGTTGAATACTTTTTTAAATCATCACTGTGATCGTAGCTGCTGCCAAAATCAAAACTAAGCCGATAAGCGTTACGGTCATTTCCTTGGCTGTTTTCTTTTGACCTAAGAACCAAATACCTGTCAACGTTGCAAGCACAACTGATGTTTGGGATAGAATAAAGCCAGTTGCCAAGCCGTTCATATCTGGCTGCGCTGAAATTAAATAAGTTAACGCTGCAAAGGCGAAGAAAAAGCCTGAAAAAATTTGTTTGTAAGAAACAGCTTCTATAAATGGGGATGTTTCCCCACCCTTAATAGTGACAACTGCTGAGTAAATAACTGCCACAATTACCATGCCTATTGCTTGTGGTAAAAAGGCATGCATGCCATCAATTGCCGTCGCTTGTGGTGCTGCAGAGTACGCCCAATAGCCGATTTCACCAACGGCTAATAGAAGAACTGCTTTTTTCATAATTCCAGCACTCTCAGCGGACTCCGTTTCCGACCAGACCGTCATTTTGGCACCAATCATGATTAACACTAAGGCAAATGCGCCTAACAATTTGGCTGTCGCACCTGGCCAGTTTCCTAAGAAAAAGACACCCCAGAGAGAAGCACCTAAAAGTTGGAACGCGGTCGTTACTGGCATAGCACGTGATGACCCAATCATCGTGAAGCATTTAAATGTAATGATTTGCGCACAGGCCCAACCGACACCAGATAAAATTGAAAAGAATAAATCCATGCCCGCTGGAAAAGCCAAACCATTAATCATTGAAAAAATAGCGGCAAAAATTAATGTTCCTAAACTGGTACCGAGAATTTGATTCACTGGACGACCACCAATTTTGGAAGCGATTGTTGGGAAAAGCCCCCAACCTAGAAGCGGTCCTAAACCGATTAATAATGCAGTCGCATTCATCTCTATTTCCCCTCTCTCGTTTAAAAGACAACGTTACTTTCTAATAAAATATTTGCGTAAGGGGTCATTTCCCCTGTCCGAATAAATGCATGGCAGTTGTTTAATTCTTGTTTCATTTCTGTATGAGGAATAAAACTGATGGGAGTTTCTGGTAAACGAGTTTTAATTGCTGTCAACATGTCAGGATTTTCTGTTTTAATTTCTTCTGCTAAATAAATTCGTTGAACTGCCAATTCCTCAAGAACATTGTTTAAAACTTCCATAAAACTAGGGACGCCATTGGTAACTGCTAAATCAATTTTTTCTGTAGTTCGAGGCACTGGCATGCCTGCATCACCAATACTTAATTTATCAAAATGACCCATTTGTGCGATAACGCGGGAAATATCTGAATTAATAACTTTTGTTTTTTTCATGTCGCTCGCTCCTTTTTATTTGTCTGCCAATTCGTGTTGATAAGGAATCGAAGGTTGGGCTCCAAAACGTTGAACAGTCAACGAGGACGCCTTGTTTCCATAACGAATAGCTTCTTCCAAATTGCTAAAATCTTTCTCTAATATACTACTTAATGCGCCAATAAAAGTATCGCCAGCAGCCGTTGTATCAACCGCTTTCACTTTAAAAGCAGGCACAATACCACTTCGTCCATTGACGTCATAAAAGGCGCCTTTACTACCTACTGTAATAATTACTGCTTCAATCCCTAATTGATGAAGTGCTTCTGCGGCTTTACGCATACTCGCTTCATCTGTGATTTTAATGCCTGTTAAAATTTCGGTTTCTGTTTCATTTGGTACAATCATATCTGTAACGTTTAGTAATTCTTCAGGAACTTGTTCTAACGCAGGTGCGGGATTTAAAATCGTTTTGACGCCTGCTTTTTTAGCAATTTTAAACGCTGCAATCGTACTATCAATCGCACTTTCAAATTGGGCAATCACAAAATCACTTTTTTCAATAATTTCTTGATGTTCCTGGACTTGTTTTGGCGTAAAGGCGTTATTGGCTCCCGCGTAAATCATAATGCTATTTTCACCAGCGTTATCTACCATAATAAAGGCTTGGCCAGTAGCTGTTTTTTCTAAAGTGGTGACCCCAGTTAAATTAATTTCATCTTGACTCATTAAATCAGTCATCATAGCTCCAGCGCCATCATTTCCCACAGCACCAATAAAATATGTTTCTGCGCCTGAACGTTTCGCTGCGACTGCTTGATTTGCTCCTTTACCACCGCCCGCTGTAAAATGTTCAATGGCGTGAATTGTTTCGCCTGGTTTTGGCATTTCTTTGACTCTTAATGTTGTGTCTAAATTGATACTTCCGATAATTGTAACCGCGTTCATTTTCATCCACCTCAATAAAATTTATTTTTTTATTCTAATTAAAACGTTTTAGTAAAACGTTTTAATTCCACAACAAAAATATAGCACACCTTGAAAGCTATTTCAAGGGTGCTGTCGAAAATCGTTCAATCAGTTGGACAGGCAAGGTTTGCTCCTCCCAATCTTTTGCAGGCTGATGGATTCTTTCCAATAATAAAGTCGCCGTAGTTTGCCCCAATTGAAAAACAGGTTGAGCAATTGTTGTTAGCGGCGGCGAAACATACTCGCACATATCAACATTGTCATAACCAATAATACTATAATCCTCAGGAATTTTTTTGCCCGCTTCTGCTAATCCTCGATATAAACCAAAAGCAATTTCATCATTGATAGCAAAAATTCCGGTGCTCTCTGTTTTTAAAATTTCGGGGACAGCTTGGTAGCCGCCGGTTTTTGATAATTCTGTTTCGATCAACTGGACCTTTTCCGTATAAACAGAACAAAAACCTTTTAACCGTTGTTGAATATTGACTGGCGCATGTGGTGGCATTACCACGATGACTTGTTCATGTCGTTGCTCTTGTAAATGCTTTGCTGCTAGTTGCCCACCTCTATAATCGTCTGTCAAAACAGCGTCGCTAAAGCCTTCTGCTTTTTTTTGGTCAAGTACAATAAACGGAATCTTTTTCGCACGTAGCGTTTCATTAATCGTTTGATTGGAAATTTCAGAACTTGCAATCACAAAGCCATCGACACTACGACGAATCAACTCTGTTAAATATTCATGTTCTCTTGTAACATCTTGGTCCGCATTGCATAACATCAGTATAAAATTTTCTTTGTATAAAACACTTTCAATTCCTCGAATCAATTGAGCGAAAAATGGATTGGTAATATCAGGTACGATTACGCCAATCGTCTTACTTTTTTTCATCACCATACGTTGCGCAAAATAGTCGGGCTGATAGTTTAATCGCTCTTTTGCAGCCAATACTTTTTCGACCGTTTTCCCACTAAACCGTGCCCCATTCCCGTTTAAAATTTGTGAAACGGTAGTAATGGAGACCCCTGAATCATTGGCAACATCTTTAATTGTAACCTTTTTATTTGTCATCCTACTTCTCTCCTTGCCGTGAACGCGCCCATTCACCGGACCTCTTAATCTCATTTAATTTACTACAATCATTTACTTTACGCAACCACAAATAAATACGTACATTCGTTTAAACCGTCCTTTCATCCCTTCAACAAATTTCGTTGTTCTACTTTTAAAATGTTATACTGTAGAAAAAATGATTTACTTTTTGCTGAATGGAGGGCCTTAATTGAAAAAGAAATCGATTGGTTTGTTGTTAGCTAGCGCATATTTGTTTCACGCACGTTCTCGTCAAAAATCCTTAAAAGCCTGTCTTTTTGAAGATTCTTTACGTCTTTCCCAAATTGCTCGACTTGAACGAAATCCGAAAGTCACCAAGGCTTTTTATCATTGGCAACGATCATTAAATGAACAAGTAACTTTGCCAAAACATTTACGTCATCTTTTTCCTCTTCAAGAAATGACTCAATTTCCTACGATGTATCGCATGTCAAACTCCGTTATTGCACCTACCAAGAAAGCTGTACTGTACCTGCATGGTGGGGGCTTTACATTGAATCTCGCCTATAGCCAATTAGACTTTAGTTATAAACTAATTGAAGATCTCTCTTTTGCAACAGATTATTTTATCCCTGTATATCCATTAGCACCAAATAAGTCTTTTGCTGATATTTATAATCATTGCTATGCTGCTTATCAAGAAATTTTACATCATTATGATCCCGAAGATGTTATTTTATTAGGTGATTCTGCTGGTGGCACATTGGTTTTAAACGTATTGCAGAATTTAGCCACCGATTTCCCTGAACGCTTACCCAAAGCTGCTGTTTTAATTTCTCCTTGGTTAGATGGACATTTAGACATTCCTGTTGCCAAAAGTTATCAAAAAAAGGACAAAATGATTGGCATGAACTATTTACAATTAATTGCCCAAGAGATTGACGACACGGCCAATCACTCCACGCTTTCTTTAAATTGCTTGTCCTTTGATTATCAAAAATTTCCGCCACTTTTTTTCGTGGGCGGCACACATGAAGTTTTTTGTCCTTCCTATCACCAATTTTTAAAACAATTAGGGCCACGACCACAAGATACTTGCCGATTGGTGCCTGGCATGCAACACGTTTTCGCAATGAAACAATACTTGCCAGAAGGACGACAAGCGCGGAAACAAATTGCACAGTTTATCCAAGAACAATGGTAAAAGGCAAGTGGGACAGAAGTCAAAACGACTTCTGTCCCACTTGCCTTTTTTTAGAACAAAACACTTAGTTTTCTTCGGCGACTTTTTTCTCCCGCATAGTCAAAACAGCGCTAGCCAAAAGAACAACCACTACAAAAGCAATGATTCCTCCTACTAAAAGACTCGGACCTGCCTCACCTAATTTGCCTAAAAATAGGCCTGGGATTAAATAATCTGTATCCGCAAACGTTGAGGATGCTAACTGTAAATCACCCAAGACTGGTAAAATAAATAACGGTAACCAACTAATTAATAAGCCATTAAACGCAGCCCCTAAAATCGCTCCCCGACGTCCCCCTGTGGAATTTCCAAAAACACCTGCCGCGGCACCACAGAAAAAGTGCCCAACAACGCCTGGTATAATCACAGTGGTATTCAGACCAACCATCGCTAACATTGAAATAGTTCCCACAATAAAGCTCACAAAGAACCCAATCAAGACAGCATTTGGCGCATAAGGAAAGATAATGGGAACATCAAGTGCTGGTTTAGAATTAGGCACTAATTTTTTAGCAATTCCTTGGAAAGCTGGCACAATTTCTCCTAAAACCATCCGCACACCCTGTAAAACCACAACGAAACCAGCCGTAAAGGTTCCTGCTTGAATTAATGAAAAGATAATCGCATTTTCGCCATTGCTTAACTCATGCTCGACATAGCCTGTCCCAGCCAGCAAAGCCAAAATCACATAGACAATCGACATCAAAATCATAATTGAGATGGTTGAGTCTCTTAAAAAACCAAAACTTTTAGGAATTTTAATATCTTCCGTTGACTTTTCTTTATTCCCAAAGACTTTTCCAATAAAGCCACTTGCCGCATAACCAATATTCCCTGTATGCCCCATTGCTACTTTATCATTTCCGGTAATTTGTTTCATAAAGGGCTGACAAAGAGCAGGTGTCACTGTTAATAAAGTTCCTTCAAATAAACCACCTAAAAGAATCATTGGCAAACTAACGCTAAAACCGGCCCCCACTAAAATAACGGCTGTCAAACACGAAACGTACATCATCGCTTGACCTGTCAAAAAGATATATTTAAAACGTGTAAAACGCGCCAACAGAATATTAACAACCATGCCCACCAACATAATCAGAGCAGTTGGTGTCCCATATTGTTGCAAGGCAATCGCTACAACTGCTTCATTACTAGGTACCACTCCTTGTGTATTTAATGCGGTTTGGAACATCTCCGCAAAGGGCGTTAATGAGTTCGCCAATAGCCCTGCGCCACCAATTAAAACTAAGAAGCCGACGAATGTTTTCAACGTTCCTTGAACAACATCAGAAAATTTCTTTTTCTGTAAAACTAATCCCAACAAAGCAATTAATGAAACCAGAATCGCTGGTTGGCTAACAATTGAAACAAATAAATTCAATAAAGTTTCCATGTTTTTCCTCCTTCTTATTGATGTGCAATGCCATTGTCATCTAAAACTTTCAAGACTTTCTCCTTCGTTTCATCGTAATCAATAATCGCATTTAAAGGAATGATTTTTTCATCAGGAATTGACCCTAAAGCATCTTGCAATGTTTTTTCGACAAAGAAGTAATCAGCCATATCGCCACTGGCACTCCCGACATCTGTGTGATCAATTTGAAAACTATCTGTATCAACACCGACTTCCTCTAAAATTTGTTGGATATTCATTTGCACCATAAAACTTGTTCCTAAACCACTTTGACAAACTGTAAAAATCTTCATCTTATTTCTCTCCTTCTTGGATAATTGATAGTATTTCTGGGACGGTTTCAGCCGCCACTAAGCGATGTAATGATTCTTTTTTTGATAGAATTTTTGTCAGACTAGATAAGGCCCGTAAATGTGTTTCGTTATCTGAAGCAGCTAAACAAATAAAAAGGTGAATTTCATGCTTAGGATCTTCTAATAAATCGACACTTTTTTGGATTTTTAGTAATGACATGCCTAACTGATTAACGCCATCTTCTGGTCGCGCATGAGGCAATGCTACGTCTGGACAGATATGGATAAATGGCCCAAACGATTCAACTTTTTGAATCATTGCATCAATGTACTTTTCCGTAATACTGCCATTTTTTAATAACGGCTTGGCAGCTTCTGTAATTCCCGCTCGCCAGTCTGCAACTTCAGGCAGGACTTGGACTGTTTCTGTTGTTAATAATTCCGATAACATTGGACGCAGATCCTCCTCTTTTTCTAAAATTTTGTTCATTTTACGATGCAAGACACGATATAACTGCGCTTCTGTGACTCCTTTTTTTAAGGAAATATAAGGTTTTAACGCATCTAAAATATCTTTAACATCTGGCATGGAAATACCTGGCAATAGCCAATCTGATTGTACTTGGTGCATCAATTGATTTTTCTCCAAAGAGCTCATAATGGGCTTGGTAAGATAAACCTTTTTGGCTGTTTCAATAGGGACCGTTGAGAAAATGATGTCATAGCTTTTTTCAGATACATTCTCTATTTCCCTCACCGCATTTGTTTCTTTAAATTCAATCATTGGAAATAGCCGACGCAATTCCGATTGCAAAATCAACGAAGAACTGATGCCACTGGGACAAACAATTAGCGCTTTTAGCTTTTCTTGCCGCTGTTCATTTTTTTGCCCGAAAATTTCTCCACCAAATAATATGGTAAAAAAACCAATTTCCTCTGACGGGATTGACCGTTTCGTTAATTTTTCTAAAGGAGCTAACGCTTGTTCACAAAGATGATAAAGCGACCGATACGATTGTCGAATATCCTTGATTAAAACATTCGGCAAGTAAAAGCCATAGTTAATTCGAAAATAGGCAGGAACCAGATGATAATACACATTCATGAGCAATTCACGAGGCTGCTCAAATTGAACGACGGCCAATAATTCCATTTTCCGAATAATTTCACCAGAAATATCTAATAAAAACTCTAACTTCGTATCTCGCAATTCTCCTTACAAGGCTGTCATTAAACAAATCGTGAAAAAAAGACTCTCGGTTTCTACATTCGCCACTGGCCCAACTAAATCACTTAAAATACGACGACTGACGGGATAAGCCCGTAAGGACTGAATTAACTGGTTCTCAGGCCAGACGACTGTTCCATATTTGCCTAATCTTTTTTGAGAAAAAGCAAGAAAGTAACTAATTTCATCCAATCTGCTGGGTACTAGTTGAAGCTGCGCTTCCTGGACGGCTAATTGAATGCCGTCACGCATTTTTGCGTATTGGCTCATTTGATGCTGACTGAGCCAGCAAAATAAAGCGAAGGTGCCCGACTTTTGTTGTAAGAGGCGGGCAAGCCAATTTTTCCCGAAACGACGAATCCGAAATTCATCTCCTTCTAGGTAAAACCCTCGTTTTCGTTCGTAGGATAAAGCAATGTTTTCAGTTGCTAGTTGGTGTCGGACTTTTTTGATGTCCGCTAAAATAGTGCCTTTCGAAACGTCTAAAAAATTTTGGTAATGATAAACTGATAGTTCTTCGATCTCTGAATAAGTGAGTAAAAAAATGAGTGCTTGTCTTTCTGCTTCGCTATAGATCACTTGACGTTGTTGAAAAAGTTGCTTCCCCCATTCATTTGCGGAAAGACTTGGAATGCTGACAGTATTCTGTTGAACTTCTCCGCCTATTGTCGAAAGTTGCGTCACTAATTCTCGTTGCGAAAGATCGGTTATTTGTTGAGCCAAAGAGAGCGCAATTTTTTGCCCTGCATACTCGTCAAGGAGATAACTTATTTTATAATTCACAGCCTGTGTCCTCCTCCTGTAATCATCATATAATGGTAGCGCTTTATTTTCTATCTAAGTTGGGTACAAATGTCTACTATACTTTTTTGATAAATTGTACCGTTCTTTATTTTAAAGTTAACAAAAACCCGTTGCAAGTTTCTTAAAAACTTACAACGGGTTTTCTTTATGTTAATTGTGTTTGTAATGCGATATTCAGTAAAATAGCCACCGCTACCCAGCCGCCACACATCACCAGAAGCAGCCAACTAAACATTGATTGTTTTACTAAAGACTGCTTATGCTTTGCTTGATGAACAAAATTCATGCTACTTACTAAGAATAGTAAAAATAAAGCAAAACAAAGGACGGCCAAGCCGGCACAAATCCAAATCCACATCGTAATCCCCATCAATACGCCTCCTTTTCAAATTGATTTTATTTATAGAAACGGCAATCTATTTTTCTTTTTTCCTTTTTTTATTCAAATAATAGAAACTTATTAGTACTACGAGTAAACAGGCAATACCAAGGCTGTAAAGCCATGTGCTATTTCGTTCACCTGTCCTTGGTAAGAACGTCTGTGCAGCTGTGGGATTCGTTTTAGCAGTGTTTTTTCTGCTCACTTTTTCTTGTTGTTGTGACGTTTTTTTATCTTTATTAGTGACTGGTTGTTCTGTTGACTTAGTGCCACCTTCCGTTTTTAGGGGTGCCTTCCCACCATAAAACGTCACACCGATATTCGTTTGTCCCGCTTCTTCTGCAAAGCTCTCAGAAGAAGCGGTCAGAATCGCAATGCTGACGGTTAAAAGTATTCCCAATGTCACCAGAAGTGATCCTTTACTTTTCGCTATCATCATCGCGCACTCCTTGTCTATTTTTCAAGGCTGCCTGTTTTTCTTGTTGTAAATAGGCTTGTTGTTTTAGTATCGCTTTCTGTTGTGTAAAACGCCAAATAGCTAGAATTAGACTCACAATTGTTGCAGCTAACAATCCATAAAAAGCTTGATTCCACCAAGTCGGTAGGACCAATTTCACTACTGCTTCTTTGTTTAATTTCTTGGCTTCTTGACTACTGATGGTAAATTCTTGCTTAAACGGCCACACTTGTTGTTCATCTTCTTTCAAGACCGCTTTTCCTTCAAAAATATAGGTTCCTGGACGAACATCTTCTTTCCCAAAATCTAAATGGAAGTTCATCGTCGAATTCGGTGCGAAACGAACACTTGGTAAAATCCGTTTGGCATATTCTTTCGTTTCGCCTTTTTTCGTTACTTTTCCTTCTAAACGTACTTCAGGAAAAATAGCGGATGTCGGATTCTGAATAACCGCTTGGACCGATTTATTTCCTAAAGCAATGGTCGGAACTAATTTAACTAATTGAAGAGTCTCTGCTAGATACATTGGTGTATCTTCTGACGTTCGTAAAGCAATCGCTACGTTAAACCCATATCGACTGGTTAACCCCGTTGATTTTCCTTTTTCTTCCTTTTCATCTTCTGCAAGCGAAGCGTAGACACCACCTAAGACTAATCCCTGAAAACCATTTTCTGGAATTTCGACAGTCATTTTGGCTGCTACGGTTTTCTTAGCGGGAACTTTCACGTGTTCCTCAGGCAATTTGATCAATGTTGTCAAGGGTACTTTCAAACTTGCATCTGGTTTTTTCTCGAAATCATTGTACACAATTAAACCATTGTCATTCGTCGTAGCATTTGCCAAATTTAAATCAATCGTTAATTCTTCATTTGTTTTATTAATTAATGACAGTTCTACTTCTTGTTTTTGTCCTGGTTTCACAATGAGATCGTAGTAGGATTGCGTATTTTTCGCTTGATTCTCTGGAATATTGGGTTTAACTGTAAATTTTGTATTCATGTTGTCATCCGCTTCTTCTGCTTGTACAGCAGAAGGGATGCTTAATGCCATCACACAAATAAAAACTGTGACGATTAGCCAGCGCATTGTCTTCATTATTTGTTCCTCCTATGTATCGAAAAGGAGCCGTGCACCACTGCGCAGCTCCTTTTCTAGTAATGCAGTATTCTCGTTAGTAACTTTTTATGGCGCAGCCACTAATGTCCAAGTTACGTTACCTGTATACGCACCATTTGTAATTTGTGAACTAGGTGTTGTAATGTTTAATTTTACATTTGATAATTCAGAATCCCATGTACCTTGACCTTTACCAACTGCTGCTGTAGCAATTGATACAGCTGCTCCACCTACTGGAATAGTTGTTCCAGCAAATTCAGGACTTCCTGGATCTGCTGCAAAGGCAGCTACATCACGGGAGTATGTTTTTGCTGTTTCATCGTATTTCGCTACTGCTCCTGTTTGTGCAAAGGTAATTGAGCCTTCTAAAGTAGCAGTGCCATTTTTCATTTCAGCAACGCCGGCAGTAACTGACCAACCCGCTTGTGTTCCACGAACATCCCCAACTCCATAGCGTTTTGTTTGTGTACCAGTTGCATCTAATGAAATCGCTGATAAATCAGAACTAACTTCTGTCGCAGCAAATTTGAATTCTGTTGGAACATATAATAAATCAAAGTTAGTATTCGGATTTGTAGGATCTGGATCTTGTGTATCTCCATCACCATCACCAGTTCCATCAGGTAATGAACCACTTGTCATTTCTACGTTTGCTGACGTTGTACCAGTCGTTGTTGCATGTGCCGCTGCGGGAGCGATGCTTGCGCCTAAAATAGCTGTTCCTGCAAATAAAGTTACCAATGTTTTTTTCTTCATTTTACTCTCTCCTTTAGTATCTTGGTTGATTAATGAATAAAAAAGTGAAAAACTTTTCTATCTCGGTAGAACGTAAACTAAGTATAGCGAAAAAAAGCCTGCTTGTGATTTCAAATTTTAAACACCTCATGCAAAAAAATTGAATTTATTATAATAGCAAGGTTTCAACGACTTTTAACGTCTTTGAAAACGTAATTTTCAAATGAGATACTGTTTTCTCCCGCTTATAAAGTAGTGATTTTATAAAAAAACAGCGAGAAAACGTCAAAATGTCAGTAACAAATACTGACATTTTGACGTTTTCTCGCATTTATTAAATCAAAATTTCCTCAATATTTTTAAAAAAAATAGTGAAAACTAAAATTATATCGTTTTCATAGACAAAACGTACATTTTTTCTTACGAAAATTGATAATCACTCGCTGACTATTCTCTAATCAACGCTTGCGTTGTACAACGGAAAGAACCACCTAACATTCTAGAAACATGGTAATCAATTGCCTCAACTTTGATACCTTTTGCTTCTATTTGAGGAATTAAGGTTGTAAACGATTGGTCCGTTATATACGTTTCTTCGTTAAGCGGTAGACCATTTGTCACTAAATACGCTGCTTCTTGCAAAGTAACGTGAATTTTTTCCCAGTTGGCTAATTGTGCAGGGATTCCATCCAAAAAGGCCTCTTCACAAACAATCATCAAGCCTTCTCTCAACAAGCTTAACGCACAATCTAAGTGGAGAATATGCGGATGTAACCGAACCGGCACCACTTCATAACCAAAATGACCAATCATATTGGCTAACCATTGAATCCCTGCTAGGTTACTTGCCAAACCAGAGTAGCCCACAAAAATTGTTTTTCCTAGAACTAAAACATCACCGCCTTCAATAAAGGGACCTGCTTCACTTAAAACGCCCTCAGAAGTGTCAGGTTGTGGCGCAGCAAAATAATAACCTTCTGCTTCTTGTGTCCACTGCTGAATAATCGGACGAATTGGTAAAATTTCTTGTCGACGGTGCTGGAATCTTAAGTTTCCTTCTATTAAAAGGTTACCGATTGTAAAAAAGGGATCTCGTGAAAAGAAGTTACTATATCCTACGCCCAATTCCTTGCCATGTTCTTTTTCATAGGGTGTCAATAAACGTGGACGAAATACTTCTACGCCATAAGATTCTAATACTCCTTGCATGACTTCTTTTTCTTTTTCCCAACGCACTTGTTGTTCTGGTGCAAAGTCTGCTAAATCGCGCCCTTCATTATTCTGTGTTAAACGGGCATTTTCCTCTGTTAAAAAAGTCGTATCAGCTTCATCAAATTTATCTGGTAAACAAAATTGCGATTGTGCTAAAACAACTGAACGTAACGGTGCAAATTCACTTTCAACATGCATTTTTTTCATTATTTGACCTCACTTTTATCTGGTTACCTTCATTATAACAGAGATAAAATTTTTATGCCTTCAATGAAGAAAAAGCAGAACTTCTATACGTTCTGCTTTTTCTTCATTTTGTTATTTACCAATACCTTTATCTTTAATCTCAGCTTTTTGCCCGGTGCCATCTACTAAGCCAAAAATAATCTTCGCTTGGTCTGTATTATCAATTTGTCCTGAAAAAGCTTCTGCTTGTGGTCCATAAGCATAGACATTTACATCTTCTCCTGTGTGTCCGCCTGTAGTCCAACCAGTATTCGAACGTTGATCAAAAATCTTTCTTAATGCCTGAGCAATTTTTTCAACATCTTTTGACTCCGCCGCTGTTTTCACTGCTTTCAATTCAGCCTCACTTAATTGAAAATCAATATACTCAGTCACTGTTTTTTCCACATTACCATTTTTAATGATTTCTTCTGCCATGAAATCAGGCGTGCGTTTTGCCGCATGTAAAGGCTCCGTCAACCAATTGTATTGATCTCCTTTACCTAAAGACAAGCCACCAGTAGAATGATCTGCAGTTGTAACCACCAATGTTTCACCATCTTTTTTTGCAAAATCGATAGCCTTTTCAAACGCCGCTTCGAAATCTTGCATTTCGCTCATCGCGCCAACAATATCATTACTATGCCCGGCCCAATCAATTTGGCTACCTTCAACCATTAAAAAGAAGCCTTTTTCATTTTTATCTAACCGTTGAAGAGCCGCTTCTGTCATATCAGCTAATGAAGGAACTTCTTCCGTTCGGTCAATCATTTTAGGTAGCCCGCCTGGTGCAAACAAGCCTAAAATTTTGTCGTCTTGGTTCTCATTTAACGACTTTTTATCTGTGACATGACCATAACCCGCTTGGGAAAATTCTTTGACTAAATCACGATCTTTCCGCGCAAATAATTCGGAGCCGCCGCCAAGTAACACATCGACTTTGTGTTGTCCGTCGATTTGATCATCAAAATAGTCATCGGCGATTTCTGCCATGTTTTTGCGTGAAACATTATGTGCGCCATATGCAGCAGGGGTTGCATGTGTTATTTCAGATGTTGCTACAAGCCCCGTTGATTTCCCCACTTTTTTCGCACGTTCCAGCACTGTTTCTGTTTTGGACTTGTCATTATCGAGTGCTATAGCATTATTATAGGTTTTTACTCCGGCAGCCATCGCTGTCGCTGCGGAAGCTGAATCGGTGACATTCTCTTCTTCATCTTCTGGATAAGTGGCTTGCTGTCCGACCAAATAGGTATCAAAAGCTGTTTGGGGAACACGCTTGTCTGAGTGATTGGCTTTGAAATAGCGATAGCCCGTTGTATACGGATTCCCCATGCCATCTCCAATCATAAAAATAACATTTTTTACTGGTGCTTTTTCAGATTCAGTTGCCTTCGCTTCAGCAACCTCTGTTTGTTTTTCGCCGCTTTTTTGTTCAGATAAATTTGTACAACCCGCTAATGTTGTGAATGTTAATAAGGTAACCCCTAGCAAAGCTCTTTTCTTCATTTCCTTGTTTCCTCCTTTATATCTACCCATACATTGACTATAACAAGTCTTAGTTGATTTCTGATAAATAACAAGTAAACAAAGTGTTAAGTTGTTGTATTGCTTCTGTTAAGTTCCTTATTTTTCGCGTCTTGCTGCTCTTTTTTCGGCCTCTTTGCGTAATTGTTTCTGCGCTTTTTTTGAGCCGCGTTCAATATCTTTGAGTTTCTTTCGTTCATGGAAATCTGTAAATAAACTTTCTAAATCATAGTCTTGCGGATATAGATCTTGTGCTTTCGCTTGTAATTTCAACCGTCTTCGTGGTACATTTTCAATTTTATCATTCACAAATACTTGGATTTCTTGTTCACCCTCATCTGTAAAAACCAACCCAATTTGTTGTGTTTCTGTCAATAGGACACGATCACCTTTTTGATAACGGTCTGTTTCTTCTACAAACGTGGCAAAGGTCGTTTCTTTTGCTTTCAGGGGTTTAAATAGACTTCGATTAGTAGGGTATTCTTTCCGCTGAATATAATGAGCCGCCTTTTCAATGAGCTGTGGCTCCATCTTCATTTTACGTGCAATCCAAAGAGCCTGACTATCGCCAACTTCACCAATTTTCAATTGATATTTGGGCGTTAATGTTTCACGATCGAAGGCCATTGCGGCGGGCACAAAATCGTCATGCTCTTGGGCAAAACGTTTAATTTCACCATAATGGGTCGTTGCAACTACCAAGGCTCCCTTTTGATACATCGTTTCCATGATAGCAATCGCTAAGCCCGCTCCTTCGTTCGGCTCGGTGCCACTACCAATTTCATCTAATAAAACAAGCGTGTGTCGCTTAACATTACGCAACATTTCCGCAATATTTTTCATGTGCCCAGAAAAAGTGCTTAACGCATTTTCCAGATTTTGCTGATCACCAATATCGACAAAAATTTCATCTAATACTGGAATCTCTGTGCCCGCTTGTGCTGGAATTTGCAACCCAAATTGTGTCATGACAGTCAATAAGCCAACTGTTTTCAAGACAACCGTTTTACCACCAGCATTGGCACCTGTAATGACAAGTCCTCGATACTCTGCTCCTAAAGAAAACGTCAATGGTACTGCGTGTTCTAATAAAAGTGGATGTTTTCCTTGAACAATGCGCAAGCGTTCTTCTTTGTTTACTTTTGGCGTGATCCCACCAATTTCGCGACTATACTTTCCTCGTGCAAAAATAATATCTAAGGTGGTCATTGTATCGACGGCTTGATCGACAAGTCGTTCTTGCTCATTGATTAACCCAGTTAGTTCCGCCAAAATTTGATATTCTTCCGCTGTTTCTTCCGCTTTTAAGAGTGTCAATTGTTCATTTAATTTACTAATTGCTACAGGTTCAATAAAGACCGTTTGTCCTTTATTGGATTGCTCAATGATTGTGCCTGAAACCTTATTTTTATAGCTAGCTTTGATTGGTACCGTGTAATGTTCCCCTTTTTTCACCATCATATTTTCTTGAATATACAGTTGATTATTTTTATTGCGTAAAAATTTGGTGACTTTTGTTTCAATTTCTTGTTGGCATTCATTGATTTGACGCCGGATTTTCCGAAGTTGTCGAGAAGCATCGGTGGCAACTTTTTGATTATGGATTTTCGTATAAATTTGTTCTTCGATTGCTCTGAAATCAGCTAAGTGCTGACTGTAACTAAATAGGCGTGGTGTTTGGTATTGATTTTTTTCAAAAAACTTCTGGATTCGCTGACTACTTCTTAAAAAGTCAGCCACCTCAATCAATTCGTTTGGTGTAAGGATTAAGCCTTTTTTCACTTGTTGAAGCAAGCGGGTAATTTGGCTCAAGCCCATGAAAGGGACGTGTTGTCCGCTATCAATAATTAAGCGGGCCTCGGTTGTTTCCGTTAAGCGGGACTGCACTGTTTCTAAACGTGTTGCAGGGACCATTTTCGCCAACCGTTCTTTACTATACTCGCCAATCGCACGTGTTTGAACTTCTTTAAGAATTGTTGTAAATTGTAATTTTTGAATGGTTTCATGATTCATTTGTTTTTTCTTCCTTTCTATCGCGAAAAGAATACCTGGCGCCTTTAAATAAAAACCAGTTTCTATAGAAAAAAGAGGACAGCGTTCTACCGCTGTCCTCTTTATCATTGGATAAAGGTTACTAAAGAAACCTCTTTTAAAGGAGGTATTTAGTAAATGAGATGACTGACAGGTATCACTTTCTAAGCACACCAAATAAACCTTGCTTGGTTCACTGGTTATTCAACTTATCAATTAGATACCTACGACACTCACCAAAATACCCCACATTCATTTGTTGGTTTTTATTTATTCTCCACTTGAGAGTAGCAAATCTGGCGAAGAAAGTCAAATAAAGATTGGCCCTTTACTTATTCAATGTGTTTTTCATCATGGTTAGTAACGTTTTCACGTCTTCTGTTCTAGTGTCCCCTGTTTCTTGATCGATAATTGAGCTGTAGACATGAGGAATGATTTTTTTAACGCCGGCATCCACCGCAATTTGAACAATTTCTTCAAAGTTTTCTAAATCAATGCCCCCTGTTGGCTCTAAATAAAAGTCATACTTGGCACAAGCTGCTGCTACTGCTTGGTATTCTTCTTTGTGAGCCAAGCCTTTCATCGGGAAATATTTAATGGAACTGCCTCCCATGTCTTTCAACAATTTGATGGCGGTTTCGATAGGTACTTCCGCCGCTGGCGCACCAGAGCTTAACGGACCTGTCGCAATGTTGACATAGCCAACTTTGCCTGTGGGTGAAACCAAGCCATTAATCACTGTTTCGTCTTGACGAAGTAAGGCCCGCGAAGCGCCGACACCTGTGAAGACTTGGTTCACGTGTTGCGGTTGTAGAACTTCTGATAAGCGAGCCACCATTTGACTTTGATTAGGATCGCCAGCCCCTAAGCCGACAGATAAAGCGTTGTTGGTTGCTGCTTGGTATTTTTTCATATCGTCAATGGCTGCTTCATCGGTTTCATAGTTTTTTGAAAGGACGCCTAACACAACATGCCCTTCTGCTGCTTCATAACAGGCTTGGGCATTTTCTACTGAATTGGCTAAGACGTTTAAACAAATGCGTTCTTCTAAATAATTAGGTTTTAATGACATGGCTTATTTCTCCTTTGTGTCCATAATTTCTTGTAATCGTTGCACGATTTTGTTCATTTCTTCTTGATTGACAGAACGAATGTCAAATTCAATGATGCCATTGTTTGCTTGATATTCTCGCGTATAAATGGCCGGACTTTCTGCTTTTAATGCTTGGATGACTTCCTTGGCGGTTTTTCTGCCGTCCACTTTGACACTGGCGCGATAAATGTCTCGTCCGGCGCCATCTTGGACGATTTTGGCGGTTAAATCTGACAAGTTGTTGATGGCTTCAACAAACGGTTTTAAGCGCTCTTGCATCGAAGACCCTGATTCACTGCCATGCGCCAAGTATTCTTCCACTGCTTGGGTAAAACCTAGGATATTGTCTTTGCCAATTTTCATTGCTCGACCAATGCCTTTTCCTTGTAGGCGCACCCAGTCAATGTATTCTTTTTTCCCGACCACTAAACCGGCACTTGGCCCTTCAATGGCTTTGGCGCCGCTGTAAATCACCAAATCAGCGCCTGCTTCGGTGTATTTGAAAAGATCTTCTTCTGCTGCCGCGTCAACAATTAGCGGCACCTTGTGGCGTTGCGCCACTTTGGCCGCTTCGGCCACCGTCAGCATACTTTTTTGCACGGTATGATGGCTTTTGATGTATAGAATGGCCGCTGTTTTTTCGGAAATCATCATTTCCACGTGTTCTGGACTGCACATGTTGGCGTAGCCAGCTTCCACTACTTGGCCGCCGCCTTGCGCTACCATGACTTCTACAGGCGTGCCGTAGTCCACGTTGTGCCCTTTAGGTAAAATAATCTCTCGCTGTTCAATTTTTTCTGTATAGGGATGATACGCGTGGTACAAGCTGCCTTTTCCAATCAAGGCAGCCACCGCTTGGGCAATCCCCGCCGAAGCCGAGGAAACGATTTGGGCATCTTCTACCTTCAACAAGTTGGCTAAAAAGGCCCCTGTTTGCACACTAAGTTCACTCATTTCAAAGAAATGTTCGCCGCCGAATCGTTGAGCCGCGAGGACTGCCTCCGAAACTTTGGAGACACCTAGAATGGTCATTTTGCCAGAAGCATTAATGACTTCTTTTAAGTGGAATTTTTCGTAACTATTCATTATTTTCTCCTTTATAACAAACCAAAGAATGAAGTGACCAAACTAACTAAGACAATCGTGCCGATAATGATACCGTAACGTGGGCCTTTTTTTACCATGAAGAAATAAATAGCCATGACTGCTGCTAAAGGAAGTAACCCTTTCATAATTTGATCTAGAATATCTTGTAAAACAATCGTGGCACCGCCAGTAACTTTAAACGTCATCGGGCTAGCAATTTTAACATAACTCGCACTTAAAGCGCCCATCATCATCATTCCTAAAACATTTGCTGAATAAATGACTTGCTTAATTTTGCCGTCTTTTAACAAACTTAAGATTGAATTACGCCCTAATGTATAGGACTTATTCACTAATGTCCAACTGATGTATAACGTAATGGCTGTGTACAGAACCAACGGACCGATACTTCCAATCACGTTACCTCCTTTAGCCATTGGAATAAAAATGGAAATGATTAACGGCATTAATGCTGCCCAAATAATCGAATCGCCAATCCCTGCCAGCGGACCCATCAACCCAGTTTTAATCGATGTGATCGCCGTATCAGAGATAGCTGCACCATTGGATTTTTCTTCCTCCATAGCAATTGCAATCCCTTGAATTGAAGCCCCTACTGTTCCTTCAGTATTAAAAAAATTCAAATGACGTTTCAGAGCTTCTCTTTGTTGTTCTTCATCGTCTGCGTAAAGTTTTTTAATTGCAGGAATCATCGATGCACAAAAAACTAAACTTTGAAGACGTTCATAAGAATTTGATAATTCACAACCTAGTTGATAAATCCAAAAGGCTTTGGATAATTCTTTTTTAGTAATTTTTTTCTGTTCCAATTGTTGTTCATTTGCTTGTGTCATTTGTTCCATTATGCTGCCTCCTCACTCAATGCCTTATTTCTAACTAAAAAGGCAATACAGATTCCTAAAATAGCGACGGCCATAACTTCTGCGCCAAAATATACTACTGCAACAAAACCAATTAAAAAATAAGGAATCAAATTTTTCTTGCCAATTACCATAATTGTTAAGGCGAATCCTAACGCTGGTAAAATACCACCCATTACTTCAAAGCCGTGCATCAACCATGCTGGGATAACTTCTAAGACTTTATTCACCACAGATTGACCAAAAAAGTTCGCCGCAAAAACCAACGGAAAGCGAATTAAAAATCCCGCTAAAGCTGGATAAACAAACGCAGCTCGGTAAATCCCCCCATAATTTAACTCTTCTGCATATTTATCAGCCATATGCACCCAAGTCGCATTGATGGTCCGCCGTAATTGATCCATAAAGACGCCTAACACACCAAAAGGAACAGCTAGTGCAACAGCCGCCTCGGCATTTATTCCCACACCTAAAGCAATTGGAATCGCAATTGCTGAAGCTAAAGCCGGATCACTAGGCACATTGCCGCCCGGTGTAGAGGTAACTCCTAGATAAACAAGTTGAATCCCCGCCCCCACAACCATTGCTTCACTAAGTTTTCCTGTTGCTAAACCAGCCACCAATGCTGCACCTAATGGCTGAGACAGCATGCCTGAAAATGTGTACCCAAAACGCAAACGTGCAAACCAATAATAAAGTCCCATAATAATTGAAACACCTAAAACGCCCATATGATTCTCTCCTTTTTCTCTGATTATAGTGATTGATATTTTTCAATTAATTTTTGAATTGGTAGGGGATTTTCTTCGGGAATCGCTTGGAAGAAAACATGAATGCCCTTCGTTAAAAGTTCAGTCAAAATTGCAACATCTTCTTCAGATAAATTGATATTTTTTAAAACATTTTTCCGATTAGGTCCACCACCTAAGCCACCAACTTGAATCTCCTCTTTAATAATTTCTTGGTCCACCATCGCTTTTAAGGTCGTTAAATCTGGCACTAAAAATAACACCTTTTTCTCTTCCTTTTCTTGCGATTCCCAATATTCTTTGGCACTTTCAATCCCTTTAATTACTACAGAAACCCCTGGAGGCGCCGCCATTAAATAAATACTTTGTAAAAATTCATCTTGCTCTAGTTCATCACTCACTACCAAAATTTCATTTGCACCTGATTGTTGTAACCATTTAGTCACTACTTGTCCATGGATTAAACGGCTATCGACTCTTGTTAATACGATTTTTGACATTCTGTTCACCTGTACTTTCTTATTTTGGAATTTTTAAAATTTGACAACTGTCTACTGCTGCTTGTTGAATCATTTCTGCGTCTTGTAAACGAAACCCAGGACCACTTTGTTTCATGACGGATTCTAATAATAACGATGTGCATAATCCGGACACAATCAAGAGATCATAATCTTTTGATAAACGCAATGCAACATTACTAGGTGTGCCGCCTTTAACATCTGTTAAAATTAGCAACTGGTTGTGCCACGTTAATTGTTCAATTTTTTCTGTGACTCGTTCTAAATAATCCCCCAGTGAATCCTCTGCTTGTAATGCAACTTCATGTACATTTGTAACTTCTCCAACAATCATCTGGACGCTTTTGACTAATTCCAAGCCCCAACCATTGTGTGTTAAAAGTAAAATTGGTTCATTTTCCATAAACAAACTCCTTTGCTAATTAATCATTTTATTAAAAGCAATAAGTGTGCCAACTTTCATTTCCGTTTGAATTAAGCCTTTTCAAAGAGCAATTCATAAATATAACGCACTTCCAAAGGTGGAATCAACAAATTATAGGACACTTCAATCGGTCGAAACGCCATTTTTATGACAGATACTGCTTCTGGCAACTCTCGGTATGACACTTCATAAGCTGTCGGGTCATATTCTGGATTCAATAATTGCCGTTCTAACATACAGGCACAATGAATGATAAAACGAAGTAAAATCTTTTCGTCACTTTTTATTTTGGTTTGCAAGCAAATGTCTGAATAAATCTTAGCTAATTCGATTGAAATGGTTGTAGGATTCAAAACCGTTAGTAAGTCTGTAATAGCTTCGATTGATAATCCTTGAATATATTTAGCTGAAACTTTCTTTAGTAACTCTTGGTTTTGTTTTTCTTCTAAATGATGGCCTAATAATTCGAAAACTAGCTGAATGCCCCGCTTCGATAGTAAATCTTGTAAAGAAATAAACGGAATATCTGGCACTTCTGTCTTTACGGTGCCAATGATGCCAACGATTTTCTCTTCTTTCCGAACAAAAGAATGCAAGCGATCAATGTCTTCCACTTCTCTTTTCTCTAAAGTAATGATGCGTACATTCGTTAGTAATTCATTAGGAAAAGTTTTTAGTAACAACTGTTCAATTTTAATAGCAGTCCCCATACCAGTTAGACAGGAAATAATGAGAACTTTTGCCTCGTTGAAGCGACCTTTACTGCAAATCAAGGCGCGATGATTTTTTTCTTTTAAGACTGGTAATAGATACTCAAACGCCGTCGATTCATAAATGACTTCTCGGGCCACTTCTAGTAATGTTAAGAGATTGATATTGCTAATTAGCAGCACTTCCATTTGAAACGTTTGACTGATAGCATTACCAAAGTAAACCAGGGAACCGATGTCCACCATTAAAATAATTTTTTTATACTGATTTTGCTTTACAATTGTACGGACTTTTTCTAATGTTTCTTCCACTGATTGATTAATCGGCATATCAACTGCACGCATGACAGTTGTTGAAAACAGAAGGTTGGTGTACTCAACCATGCTGCTGGCCGTCGCGGCACCATGTGCAACGACGATAACGCCACAGTTTTCTTCAACTGAGTGCGCTCTTTTTTTAGCTGTGACTTTACGAATAAATAGATCAAAAAAGAGGATTTCCGTATCAGCAAAAGAAATCCCAAACAATGTTTGTAAAAAGTCCACCATGGTCTTAGCAGCTTGATACTGGGTTACTTTGCCAGAATAGATATTTTTGGTATCTGAATAAAATGTTTCATTCATTTGTGCAGAATAAAAAACAGCAGAATAAAGGTGGACAATCAAAATATTCTGGAAATCCTCTGTCAATTTTTCTTGGATTAGTTGTTCAAAAAAGACAATGGCTTCTTGAATTTTTGGCTGCAATGTTTCGTCAATGGCCTCTAAGGCTAGCGGTTCTTGAGCAAAAATATCCATATCATAAAGTTGCTCAACTTTGTTTTGCATGATTGCTAGCGCATCCTCTGTCGAAAGAGTTAATTTTTTCAAATCCGCATATTCTTTCAATAGAAAATTATAAAAACGATCATTTTTCAGACTTTCTGATTTAAGTAACTCTTGACTGCTTAAATAAAAATGGTTGTATTGAATCGTGATGCCATCGTTAGGTATCCACTCATTAAAAGCCAGCAGACTTTCTACATCAGGTTGCTCTTTGACTGTCCCCTCGTTTGCTTCAATGCAAATAGTTTCCGTTAATTGATCGAACACCTCTAAATAGGCTTGTGCGCTCATAAATTGAATCGCCGCTTTCAATTCGCCAACGTTGGCTTCAAAATGAGTAAACGTTAATTGTTTCAACGCCTCATAACGAATATGGATATTCTTTTGAATCCGTTGACTTTCTTCTAAGAAAAAGGACAAAATCAATTGAATTTTTTCTTTCAAAGAGCGCTCGGCTAAAGCTGGAATAGCTAATGTCACAGGGATCCTTCTTAAAAACGTTTTCAAAAAATGTTGATTGACTGCTTCGGTTGTTGCAAAAATAAATTTTATCGATACATTTCTTTGTTTTTCGGCTTCGCCCATCCGTGTAAAATACCCTTTATCCAAAACTGTAAACAATTTTTCTTGGCCTTCGCTCGTTAATCGATGGACTTCATCTAAAAATAAAAAACCACCATCTGCCAACTCTACTAAGCCTTTTTGGTCATTGACGGCACCAGTAAAACTGCCTTTTTTATAGCCAAACAGATGAGAAGTTAATAATTCTGGATTGTTGAAATATTCTGCACAATTAAAATAAATAAACGGAACTTCTTGGTTCATTTTAACTTGATAAAATTGGTGTAATTGTTCTGCAATTAAGGTTTTCCCAACTCCAGATTCTCCAGTAAGTAAAATATTCAAGCCATTAGGCGGATATAAAATAGCGGCTTTCAACTTCTTGATGGCGTCTGCTAAGCTCCCATCAAAACCAATTACGTTCGCAAATGGATTCATTTTCAGTAGCTGCTTTTTCTTATGTATCTGTTCTGTCTGTTGATAAATGTCCTCTTGCAGCGAAGCGAGGGAATCGTAGCACGTGCTACTTTTAAAAAAAGGAAACTGTTCCTCTAAGTAGTCTTTATCAAAAAATAACACTGGTCTAGATTTAACTTTAACGACTTGGTCTTTTCTCACTAATTCTGAAAGCTCTTCACTAACAGCGGTTCGGGTATAGCCAGAGGCCTGACTTAATTGCGAAGCCGTTGCGGGCAACAAGGTTGCTTTGCTACTTGGATTTTGTACGTGAAACTGTTTTAACGCTTGATGAATATTATCAATTCTCATAGTCTTTTCCCCATTTCTTTTTTGATCCAAAAGTTAATTTATTATACATTAAAACGGAAGCGGTTTCTTATCTACCATAAAAAAAAATCAAGTCTTTAACCAAAAGATTAAAGACTTGATTTTTATTCTCCGTATTGTACAAGTTGTGTATTTTCACAATGAAAGTCCAAGAAATCTTGGATTTTTTTACCATTGAAGTAGTTATCAATGACTCGCATAACCGCATTGTGGCAAACAAATAGGTAAGTTTCCTCTGAAGCCAAGGCTTCCTCAATCAAGGGATAAATTCGACCCGCGACATCTAAGACTGATTCCCCTTCTGGAAATGGCAAGGAAATCTCAGAACGATTTTCCTGGAAAGCCGTTGTTTCAATCGGTTCACCATCATAAATGCCAAAATTCATCTCAATTAAACGCGGTTCTGTTTCAACCGTCAACTGATTTCGTTCCGCAATTTTACGTGCTGTTTCTTGCGCCCGTTTTAAAGGGGACGCCAGTAAACGGTCGATTTGAATTCCTTGTTTGGCAATTTTTTCAGCTACCAATTCCGCTTGTTGATAGCCTTTTTCGGTCAATTGCGCTTCCGCATGACCACAAATTCTACGGGCCACATTATAATCTGTTTCACCATGTCTCACTACGTACAGCATTTTTCCACCTCAGTTTTTTGTCTTGTGTCTATTTTATCTGAAATTTGGTCACAATAACACCCTATTTAGCGGTAACTTTCTGGTAATTTAAATTTGCCTTCTTGCTCAAACTGTTCACCTACTTGGAACAAGAGATCTTCACGTCCACGAGCAGCCAACAATTGAATACCTAAGGGTAACCCCGTTGCTGTAACATGTGTGGGCAAGCTGATGGCTGGTTGTCCTGTCAAGTTCGCTAGTTGAGTATACGGTGTTAGCTGTAAACTTTTATCAAAATAATCATAGATTAATTCAGCTAATTCTGCTTCTGTTAATTCTGCTGCTTGCGCCATTCGTTGACGAATGTGCTCACTTTGCAAATCTTCGTTAATTTTTGGTGCTGAAAAAGCCGTTGTTGGTGATAAAAACAGATCAAATTTTTGAAAAAGTTCTTCCATCGTTACTGCTGCTTGATCCCACAACTGTAATGAATGAACATAGGTGGCTGCTGGAATCTTTTGGCCAAATTGATGCATGGTCCATGAAAAAGGTTCGATTTCTTCTTTACGAATTGGGCGCCCGAGCCCCTGTTGAATGCTGTTCATCATCGCTGTAGTTTCTGCGCCGTTCATTTGATAATAGGAGCGAATCAGCGCTGCACCATCGACTGGATAAGGAATCTCAATGATTTCATGGCCAGCGGCTGCCAGAAAATCAGCCGCTTGTTTCGCCGCTTGTGTTGCTTCTGGCGAAATCAGTGAGCCGATAGGCGAAGCGGTACACAGAGCAATTTTTAGCCGTTGTTTTTTAGGGTGTGTTTGCCATTCTGCCAAGGGCGCTTGGTAGGGGGCGCCACTGTGGCTACCACGTAGGCCATAAAATAATGCTTTGGTGTCTCTCATAGAAATAGTCAACGCAAAGTCAATCGAGGCACCTTGCCAGCCTCGCCAGCCTTCTGGGCCGACAGGCATGGAGCCACGGCTAGGTTTTAAGCCAATTAAGCCACTAAAAGAGGCGGGAATTCGGATGGAGCCACCGCCATCACTAGCGCCGGCGATAGGAACAATCCCGCTAGCGACAACTGCGGCAGCGCCGCCACTGGAACCGCCTGGCGAATGATCCAGGTTCCAAGGATTGCGGGCTGGCCCGTAAAGCGCAGGATCCGTAATATTTTTAAAGCCAAACTCTGGGGCGTTGGTTTGTCCTAAGGGCATCAAACCAATCGTTTCTGCTTGTTTGACAAAGTTAGAGGTCGTTGTTGCAGTACTATTTTTAAAAAGTTGCGAGCCGGCCGTTGCTGACCACCCCGCTTTTTCTTGGCCTAACATTTTCAATGGAAATGGCAAACCAGCAAATAGTGTGTCCTGCTGTTTATTTTTTTGATAAGTTGCTTCTGCTTCTTGGCTATCAAAGGTTACAAAGCCATTGATCTTTGGATTTAACTTTTGGACTTTTTTCTCAATATCCTTTAAGAGTTCTGCGCGACTTACTTTCTGTTCTTTTAATTGTTGTACCCAATATAGTCCGTCTTTCATACAGACCCACCTCCTATACTATTCCGTATTAGTATAGCATGGTTTTTAGGGGTCATCCTGTGATGGTGATTTTCATTCGTCAAGTGCTTCTCTATTTTAAGTAAATAATTCGCCAATGTAAGGAAGCAACTGCGGATGCAGTTTGTAGCCTTTATACCGTGTATTTTGGATACCTTGTTTTTTAAAGCCCCCTACTTGAATTTTTTTATTTAATTTTGTCAGCTGTTTGGTCATTTTTTTTCGATTGTTGGCGGTTTCTTCTGTGTCATAAATTAATTTACACAGGCGCTCCATTGGTAAGTGTTCTTTTGGCGTACTGTACAAGACAGCCAGTAGTGCCCGTTCTGTAGCGGTTAGCTTTATCCCTTCTACGTTTAACTTTTCATCTTCTCGTTGGATGGGTTTATTTAATTCTGCCAAGAGGAGATTTTCTCTTAATGTATCCAAAGTCGCATCCAATCGTAGCCAATTGAGAATGCCATATTGATAGCTGATGCTCAATTCTTCCGAGGTAGGAATGTCTTCGGAGCGAAGAAACAACGGCGTTTTAACTCTGGCTAATTCCTTTAGATATAAATATTGTTCTTTGCGAGGAATCGTTTCGCTGAGAATGATGGCATCAAATTTTCGATAAAACAAATGACTTTCCTTAATTTCACCAATCAGACACGTCGTACAAAAAACTTGGTGATCTAAATGCTGTAAGCGGTTTTGAAAAGCAGTTTCTGATAAAATATTTTTTGTGATGACCATTATTTTCATTCTTGATTCCTCCTTAATTCTTTTTTAGTTCAAAATTTTCTCAATTTTCGTGTTTTGTTTTGATATATTTAGTATACTGGAATTTTTTCGAATTAAAATTTAGAAATTTACAATCAAATCAGTCATTAACAGTCATTCCTATAACCCCTGATTTATAAAGGCTTTCTAATAGTCTTATTTAAAAAATATTTGTTATTTAATCCTCAATATGCTATTTTTTTAATTTTTTCTTTTTTTATTTAGCTAACAAACGTCAAAAGGTTGGTAGCTAATATCAACCTTTTGACGTTTGTTAGCTATTTTCTCTTGAAATCTTTGGATTTTTTTCTACTTTCACTAAAAAAAACAGCCAAAAATGGCTGTTTCTTTGCTGTTTATATTTATTTCATAATATCGATTAAGTCTTTTTTCGAAGCTGCCGAGGCAGGGAAATAGCTAAATACAACCCCGATAAAGACAGAAATCCCGATGGCTAATGAAACGGTCATTAAATCTGGTCGAACAGAAAACGGTAGTGCCATTGATGCTAAGTAGGCAATAATCATTCCTAAAAGATAACCAGTAATTCCGCCGATTAAGGTCAAGGCAATTCCTTCTGTTAAGAATTGCTTTTTAATATCACTGGCTGTCCCGCCCAATGCACGGCGGATACCAATTTCCTTAATCCGTTCTGAGACCGAAATGTACATCATATTCATAACGCCGACCCCAGCAATTACCAGTGAAATAGCCGCAATTGCGGAAATAAACAAGGTTAAATTATTTAATAAAGAGCCCATTTCTTTGATGGTATCTTTAACATTATATTCTTGATACGTCCCGCTGTTTTTCATGGTTCCTTGTTGAGAGAGAGTTTTTATTGTTTCTTTCAATACTTGATCTGGTTGGTAGCCAGGTGCTACTGTTAGCTTCAACGTAGATGTATCTTTTAGCTTGCCGAAATAATGTTCATAGGTCTTTTTGGGAAAATAAAGCAATGAGTCATCATTACCTGGACCAATGGCACCGCTGGTATTGGTTGTCACGCCAACAATGGTAAAAAGTTGATCTTTATATGGAAAAGTTCGATTAACTGCTGCAGTCGGGTCTTGGTAGAGTTCTTTGGCAACCAGTTCATCCACCACCACTGTTTTATCCAGTTTTGCATTGTCTCCATCATTCAGTTGGCGTCCCGCCAACAATTCTTTGGTGGTTTTGTCGGCAAGTTCATAGGTTACGGAAAGATTTTTCGGTCCTGCTTGAAAATTCAGTGTACCTTTTTGGGCACCATCAACTTCTCTTTGATCAAAATCAATTTTTTCTACGCCAGGAATCATACGCACGACCCCTAAATCATTGTCGGTAAACATCGCTTGGTCACTAAACATATCCGAGCTGTTGTAAGCTGAAAAAGAAATCTTTTTCACGTTTTCTTTTTGTTTTTCAGCAGATAATTTATCGACCATGTCTTCTTTAAAACCGTTACCGATAGCCACGATGGTAATCACCGAAGCGATCCCGATGACAATCCCTAGCATCGTTAACAAGCTGCGTCGCTTATTTTTCAAAATGGAACGGAAGGCGGTTTTCCAAATAATTGAACGTTTCATGTCAGCACCTCCTCTAAAATCTTTCCATCACGAACTTTAATCAAACGATTGCAGTATTCAATTGTTTCTTCATCATGTGTCACTAAAATAATGGTGACTCCTTCATTGTTTAATTGCTGAAAGAGCGTTAAAATTTCTTCCGATGTTTTACTATCTAAAGCCCCAGTTGGTTCATCTGCAATAATAAAACTTGGCCGATTGACAATCGCACGCGCAATGGCCACACGTTGTTGTTGTCCGCCCGAAAGTTGTTTTGGATGCTTCTTGCCTTTATCTGGCAAGCCGACTTTTGTCAGAACTTCGTGGACACGATCTTTGGCTTCTTTTGGGGTTAACCCACTATATAAAAGAGGTAATTCAATGTTTTCTTCAACTGTTAGTGTTTCAATTAAACTAAAATTCTGAAAGACAAAGCCGACTGCTTCATTTCTAATTCGGGATAGTTCCTTATCAGAAAAGTCGCCAATTTCACGGTCTTCAAATAAATACGTTCCTTCAAACTTTTTATCAATAAAGCCTAGCAAATTAATCAAAGTCGATTTCCCAGAACCAGAAGGACCCATAATCGCTAAAAATTCTCCAGCGTCTACTTGGAGGTTAATATCATCTAACACATGCAGTGTTTCTTCTTCGGAATAATAATATTTATGAATATGGGCTAGCTTAATCATTGGCAGCTACCTGAACATCTTGATTATCTTTTAATTCTTTATTGGGATTGGCAATCACTTGGTCTTTCCAATTCAAGCCACTTTTGACAACTTTACGACCTAAATTTGTTTCTGTTTCAATCGGTGTTTTTTTCGCTTTGCCCGCTTTGTAAACATAGACAAATTCTTTTTCGCCTTCTTTTTGGATTGCTGCTGTCGGTATAATCATTTGTTTTTGCGGCACAGCGATGCTAGTAGACAAGCCTTCTGCCCAAGGAAAATCACCTTCTACTGTAAATTGATAACTCACTACTGGATTGCCTTCATTTTTAGCTATTGGGGTTTGCGCAATGGAAACAATTTTGCCTGGCGCTGATTTGCCTGAACCAACGGTCGTCACTGTTACTTCTTCCCCTGTCTGTAATTTATCGTAATCATATTCGGTTACTTTTCCTTGAATATTTTTCTTTTGTGTTGCAATTTTAATGACTGGTTTGTCGGTACTACTCATGGCACTAGCATCGACAGTGACTTGGCCATCAATTGGTGCTGTAACGACTGTGTTAACTTTGCCACGTGTTTGTTCAAGCGTGTTTGCTGCTCCGACGGCATCACTGTTGGCTAATTGAAGGGCTTGGTTAGCTTGGGCGACTTCACTATTCGCAGCACTAACGGCTTCATTCAATTGCTGAATTTCCGCATTTAGTGTTTCTTTCTCTTCAGCCTCTTTTGCGGTGTTTAATTTTTGCTTGGCTGCAGCAACTTTGTTTAAGGTTTCATTGTATTTTTGAGTGGCTAAGTTAAC
Source organism: Enterococcus sp. DIV1537a (assembly GCF_051712085.1). Taxonomy (NCBI): domain Bacteria; kingdom Bacillati; phylum Bacillota; class Bacilli; order Lactobacillales; family Enterococcaceae; genus Enterococcus; species Enterococcus sp. DIV1537a. The sequence continues at coordinate 2,471,399 of NZ_JBIOOE010000001.1, forward strand.
GTTCTCTTGTGCTTGTTGGACTTGAAGATTATTCCGATTAACGGCATTCGCTTGTTCTGTTTCTGTGGCTTGGATGTCTGAGTTATTGTACGTTAACAATGGACTATCTTTCTTGACTTCTTTACCATTTTCAACATTTATTTCGGCAATTTTCCCTAAAGAAGGATCAAAGAAAATATCCCGAGTATCTAGAAAACTCACTTGACCATCTAATTTTAATGAGGCCATTTCTGTAATGGTATACGTTGTGTATTCAGGTTCAACTTCTTTTGAAGAAAAAACTGTTTTTGCTCCGATAAATCCGACGACGACCACTGCGGCACCAATACCGAACCACACTTTTTTATTTCGCTTCTTCTGGCCTGACTTTTTCATTTATTTGTTCCTCCTTGATTTCTGTTGACGAGTTTGTCATTTTATTTAGTATATAATGAATAAAAAAATCGGTCCCTTCATCTTCCTATCATTCCTCTTACAGTTTTGACACATCTTTATCTAACAAAAAAACGTTTATCCTGTGTAAAAGGATAAACGTTTTTTGTTATTTTATTGTTCTAATTGACCCAACCAGCCAGATGTACCACCTAGAACATTGGTTACTTGATACCCTTGTTGACTGAGAAACGCACATGCTTGTGCGGAGCGCGATCCCATTTGACAAATCAGATAATAGGGTTGGTTTTTATCTAATTGCTGATAATTTTCGGTTAAAGTACTTAAAGGTAAGTTGATGGCCTGAGGGACATGCCCCAGTTGGTATTCCATTTCTTCTCGTACATCAATAATCGGTAATTTTTTTCGTTTTGCTTCCTGATAAAATTCAGGCATGCCAATCGTGTTATACATTTTCTAGTTCCTCCGGTTTTACCATTCTATATAGCGCAAAAGCACCATCTAAATTTCTGACTGAGATGCCCGCTTGTTTTAGCATCCGTTCTGCAATATAACTACGCAAACCACTGTGACAACTAACAATGTACTCCGTTGACTTGTCTAATTCCTCCAAACGTTCTCTTAACTCATTTAAAGGAATAGACACAGCATTTTTAAATTGACCATTGGCTTGTTCAGCGGGATTACGGACATCTAATAAAACAGCCCCCTTAGCTAATTCGTTGGATAACTCATACCATTGAACGTTTTCACTCAATCCTTCTACAAGGTTCATCGCTGCATAGCCTAACATGTTCACAGGATCTTTCGCTGAACCAAACGGCGGCGCATAGGTAAACTCTAATTCAGGCAAATCAAAAATAGTTAACTGTCCTTTAATAGCGGTCGCAAGAATATCAATCCGCTTATCTACGCCCTTTGCCCCAATTCCTTGTGCACCATAAATTTCCCCTGTCGTAGGATGGAAAACTAATTTTAACTGAAGATCTGTTGCGCCAGGATAATACCCCGCATGGTCTTTTCCACTGATATGCACAACAGCTGTTGTTAGTCCAGCAGCTTTAGCAGCCCGTTCGCTTAAACCAGTTGAAGCGGCGGTTAAATCAAAGACTCGCACAATAGCGGTCCCAATGCTCCCTTGATTTTTTCTCTCTAACCCAGCAATCACATCCGCTACTTGACGTCCTTGGCGATTGGCGGGGGAAGCTAAAGAAATCAGCGCATCTTCTTGAGTGATTTGTTGTTTCACTACAATAGCATCCCCAACCGCATAAATATCGGGTTGATTCGTTTGATAGTGTTCATCAACAACAATACCGCCACGTAAACCAGTTGCTACACCTGCTTCAACTGCTAAGGTATTTTCTGGTTGGACACCCACCGACAAAATGGTTAAATCAGAAGCTAATGTTTGACCGTCTTCTAAGCGAATCACTTGCCCTTCTTCTTCAAAAGCAACCGCAGATTGTCCCGTAATTACTTGAACATTGTTTTTGCTTAATTCAACTTTGACAAAAGCGGCCATTTCTTCGTCTAATGGCGGTAAAACATGGGGTGCCTTTTCCACGAGAGTGACTTCTAATCCGCGTTTTTGTAAGTTTTCTGCCATTTCCAAGCCAATGAAGCCTGCGCCAATCACGACGGCTCGTTTTGTTTCTGGTGTCAAGGCTGTCATAATTTGATCTAAATCAGGAACATTTCTTAATGAAAAAACATTTTTGGCTTCTGCCAATCCTGTAATTGGTGGCACAAAAGGTTTCGCCCCTGGTGATAAAATTAATTTGTCATAGTGTTCTGTTAAAATTTCTGTTTCATGTTTCACTGTGATCACTTTTTCTATTGGATCAATTGCCACGACTTCATGGTGAGGACGAACATCTAAATTAAACCGTGCCTTTAACGCTTCGGGTGTTTGAACAAGCAGTTGCTCTCTTTCTGCGATTTCGCCAGAAACGTAGTAAGGCAAACCACAGTTTGCAAATGAAACAAAAGGGCCTTTTTCCATGACAACAATTTCAGCATCTTCCATTAAGCGACGTAAACGTGTCGCTGCTGACATGCCACCAGCCACGCCTCCAATAATTACAATTTTCATTTATTTTCCTCCTTTAATTTGACCAGACCATTGGGACATCCCGCCACGAACGTTAATCACGTGATAGTTTTTTCTCGCTAAAATTTTGGCCGCATTTTTACTGCGCATGCCAGACTGGCAAATCACATAGACTTCGTTAGCGGATTTGTTGTAGGCGGGAATTTTGTTAAGTGGGACATTAATCGCTTGTGGAATATGCCCTGCGCGGTATTCGCTAGGTGTCCGGACATCTAATAACGTTATCTCTTTAGATAAACGTGACTGCAATTCTTTTGTTGAAATACTTGGCGTTTTTTTAAACAATTGAAATAACATCTTTTTCTCCTTCTCTTATATACCTTACGGGGTATATTTAACATGAAAAAGTTAGACTTGTCAACTGAAGAGATTTCTGCCATTTTTAGATTCAAAGAAAAGATAGTTGACAAAAATACCTAGTGTAGGTATATTTTAAACCAATCACTACTCTTAAGGAGGGGCAAAATGACTGAAGAAAAAAAGAAAGTGCTGAATCGTTTACGCCGCACAGAAGGTCAAATTCGCGGGATTCAAAAAATGATTGATGAAGAAAAAGAGTGTATCGATGTTATCACTCAGTTGAGTGCGGTCCGTTCTAGTATTGATCGCGTAATGGGGATGATTGTTGCGGAGAATTTAAAGCATTGCTTTGAAAATCCTGAAAAAGATCCTAAAGAACAAGAAGAGCGATTAGCACAAGCGATTAATATGATTGTCAAAAAGTAAAACAACGCAAACTTATTCAACGAAAGATAAGTTTGCGTTGTTTTATTTTTATTTATTAGAGGAATCTGCCCCGCGTTTTTTTAAATTGACAAGCATAAAAAGAATCGTGCCAATTAGTAAAATCACGACGGCGATATAAAAGCCCATGACTTTCGAACCAGTTGTGTCAGAAATTTTCCCAGTTAAAGCTGGGGCGATCACAGATGACATCATGCCGAAAAAGTTAAACACACCCAAAGTAGTGCCAATTCCAATTTTTGGTGCATTTTCACCTAGCCAAGAAATAATAATCGGTTCTACAGCTAATTTCCCTAAGAACCCATACATAATTAAAGCAATTAATAACAACGTTGCATTACTTACTTGTACAGTTAACAAAAGCATGGCTGTTGCTAAAAATTCTAAAACAACGATGAATTGAACTTTTTTATGCATGTACTTATCCGCCAACCGACTAAAAAATAACGCTCCTGGAATAGAGGCAAATGCGACCAGCGAAGAGGACAATCCAATTGCCGCTCCTTGGAAACCACGTTCGGTACTTAAAAAATTAGGTAACCAAGTCACAATCATATAATATGCATAACAAGTGCCAAAATATAAAATGTACGCAAATAGCATATGTGGCGCAAACAGTTTTTTAAAGGGCACTTTTTCTTTTACCGCTCCGTTATCTTTTTCATCAACAACGGTTGGCTGAATCAAGGCCATGTCTTCTTTATGATTGCGAATAATCACTTGAAAAGCTACTAACATACAAATAATCATAAAGGCGGAAATGTACATCATCACTTGCCAAGGCAATCCTTTTTGGGCAACTAAATAACTAGATAAAATCATCCCTAAACCTGAACCAACTGCTGAACCACTGTTGACAATAGCTGTTGCAAAACTTTTTTTGGCTTGAGGAATGTTTTGCGACGTCAACGAGTAAGCCGAGCCATAGAAAGAACCACATCCTAAACCTGCCAATAAGCTACCTAAGTAAATTATTCCAATCGTTTGGGCTTGGGCAATCAGTAATGCTGCCAGCGCAAACAAGATAAAGCCTGGAATTAATACACGTTTTTTCCCAATTTTGTCTACCAAGAAGCCTGCAGGAATCTGCATGACTACGTAACCGAGAAAATAAAAGCTAGAAATGGACCCTAGGGCCGTATCTGAAGCGTTACCATTTAAAGACGCACGAATTTGCGGATAAACAGGAGAAAGCGCGGAACGATAAATCCAGATTGTTACCCAGCCCATACATAGTAAAATAACGATTTTTTTCCAATAAGCCAACGAACTTTTTGTCTTGTCTGTCATTTTCTTTTCCTCCACCAATCATTTTTTTGGTTAACGTTTCATAAGGAACAAAAGCACTACGCTTTTTTACGTAGTGACCTTTGTCCTACCTTCTTTTTTAGTTTAAATACTCAGCCAATGCATGAGTACTACCGCTACCGCCTTCAAATTGATAACCTTGGTGTTTCAATACAGTCTCAAAGGCACTCAAGAAATGCAACACATTGTCTTCGCGACTGCTGTACCCCATATTACCGACCCGCCAAATTTTTCCTTTTAAATCACCGAAAGAAGAGGCAATTTCAACTTTAAAATGATCCAGTAATAAGCTCCGCACCTTTTCACCATCAATTCCTTCTGGAATGACCACAGGAATGACTGTTGGTGTTTTTGTGTCTAACTTCCCGAAAATTTCTAAGCCCATTTTTTGCAGACTTTCAACTAAAATACGATCGTTTTTCCGATGACGTGCGTAGACATTTTCCATGCCTTCTTGAAGTAACAAGCGCAGCCCTTCATGTAGCCCATAAATCATTGTAGTCGCTTCTGTATGGTGATTTAAGCGCTCTGGTCCCCAATATTTTTCTAATTGCGATAAATCCAAGTAGTTACTTTGAATGAACCGTTCATTCCGCGCATCCGCGCCAAGCCCTAACTCTTTTTGGTAACGGCCCGCCAGATAATCGGCTACACGTTGGTTGTAGGTAATCAAAGAAAGGCCTGAAGGTACGCTGACACATTTTTGAGTGCCTGCTACCGCAATATCAATCTTCCAATCATCGACCTTTGTTTCGACACCGCCGTAAGTCGCCACCATATCTACTACGAAGAAAATTTCATTTTCCCGACAAAAGGCGCCAATTTGATCCAGTGGTTGCATTTGTGCATTCGCCGTTTCGCCGTGGACCATCGCAACAATTTTTGGTTGATGTTCTTTAATCGCTTCAATCACCGTTGTTTGTTCAAACGGTGCGAGCCAGTCCTTTTCTAAATAAATGACTTCGGCCCGGGCGCGTTCGCAAATTTCACCTAATAAATAAGCAAACCGGCCATACGCAGGCACAAGCACTTTGTCGCCTGGCTCAATCAATGCAAATAACCCCGCTTCCAAGCCTGAACGTGACGTGCCATCAATGGCAAAGGCTTGTTGATTCTTTGTGGCAAAAGGTACTTTAATCATTTCCCGAACTTCATCCATAATTTGTAGAAATTCTGGATCGAATTGCCCTAAAATTGGTTGACCCATTTGACGAAGTACCGATGGATGGGCTTCGACTGGTCCCGGCGTCATGATTGTTCGCCGTACAAAATTTGGTTGTTGATACATAGTAATCCCTCACTTCATTTTTAATTCTTCTCTTTTATTATCTTTGGAAAAACTCAGAAATTCATTGTTCAATTTGCACTATTTTGACTTTGTTTTTTAGACATATTCAATAACTATCTTTTGTACTCCTTTTTATTCTTCGCTATACTATAAAAAAAGGAGGTTGTTGTGATGAAAATATTAGCTGAGGTCTTGGCTTTACCAAGATTTTCTGACTTACAATTATTATCGTCTCACTCAAACTTAACACAGCCCTTGGAAAGTGTAGAAATCACGGAAACACCTGATGTGGCTGATTTTATCCCTAAAAATGTCATGATTTTAACAACGGCAATGATTTATAAAGATGATCAAGAAAAATTGAAACCTTTTATTGACTCGCTAAAACAAGCAGAGTGTACGGCTTTAGGAATCAAAGTTGGGCGGTTCCTTGACGAAATTTCACCTGAAATTGTTGACTATGCCAGTGCCGTTGATTTGCCCCTGATTAAAATTCCTAGCACACAGCCACTAGGCGGGTTGTTGCATGAAATTGTAGGCTATCTTCGTGATAGCAAAACCGAACAGATGTCTGTGGCATTTGACATCCAAAAGCGTTTTTCAACATTATTAATGCAAGATGTTGATGCTACGCGTTTCATCGCTGAATTTGCGAAAATTTTAAATGCGCCAATTATTTTATTAAGTCCTTGGCAACAGGTGATTGCCCACTCGAATTATTTTTATGGCAATCAAAAATCGGCGGAGTTTTTCATCGAACAATTATCAAAAGACCACTTTCAACAATTGGCACAAGAAAAGAAAATCTTTCGTTTAAAGGATGAGCGACAAGAAAACATTCAAGTAGCTGGCTTTCCAATTCGTGTGAACGATTATTTTCCCTATTATTTATTGGTCTTATCTCCTGAACAGATTCCTTATCCTATTTCTGAATTTGCCATTGATCAGGCCATTTTAGTTTTGACCTTTATGTTATTTAAAAACCAGAAAATTGCTGAATCTTTTGAACATCTCAAAACAGACTTTTTGGACCGCTTGCTTGACATACATCAAGAAGTGCTGAGTAAACATCAAAATTGGTTGGAACTTTGGAAAAATTATCGTTTAATCAACAGCGATTATTATCAATTAGCGATTGTCTACGGCGTGACTAAACCAGAAAATGAAACCCATATTCGTTATCAGCAAGCGGAAGGGCAACTAATTTTCCAATGGCTCAAAGAACAATTGCCGGAAATCCTGCCAGATGTCGCCTTGTTTAAATTAAAAAATCAAAATAAAAGTATCTTGATTTTTCAATCTAAGAAAAATGACCATTTGATGATTTTGCAAAACCTCGCTGAACGTTTGCAACAGGCTTTGCCTATTACCATTCGCTTTGCTTTAGGCAACGCTTATGAAAACCTAGAAGATTTGCCTAATTCTTATATTGAAGCTTCCTCGACATTAGAGGCTTCTTTACACGCTCAAAAACCAGCAACTGTGCAATTGTTCCATCCCAAAGGCCTAGCTGGACTTTTTGAAAAGATTGGCACTGAAGATGTTGAATACTTTTGCCAGCAACAATTGAAAGAGTTGGCCTATCCGACGGAACCGACGTTACAAGAATTACGAAAAACCTTGAAAGTTTTTTTAGATTTCAATTGCGAAATTACTAAAACGGCCAACGCTCTCTACCTTCACAGAAACACCATTAAATATCGCATGAATCAATGTGAAAAATTATTAGACACCTCTATTCAAGAGCCTGAGACGAGTTTACTCTTACGGGTAGCGTTGGAACTTTCAGAAAAATAATTAACAGGAAAATAGCCGAATAAAAGTAACGTCTACCAAGAAAAAGGACTCTACCGTTCACCACTGCGTGTTCAAATCCTATTGTTCCGAGGTCATTACTTTACATTCGGCTTTTCGTTATAATTCTGGTTCACGATTGGCATCTTTGGAATAAACGTACATTAGCGGTTCTTCACGGCCAACCGCATAGGCTGCTTGTGGCACATAGGCACTCATGAAAATATAGTCCCCTTTTTCCACTGGATACCATTCATTGTCCAAATTGTACATCCCTTGCCCACTAATTAAATACGCACCATGCTCTTGGACATGCGTTTCAATGTAGGCATGACTAGCGCCTGGTTCAAAAGATAAGATATGCATATTCATATCAAAGTCAAACTCTTTCGGTAATAAACTCCAAAGTAACACGTCTGTCATTCCTTCATATTCTTCTGGTTGTTGGTCATGAATTGACCCAACCACTTTATAAGGTTGATGGCCCGCCAACGGCTGATAGCGTTTTTTATATAAGAAAACTTCTGTGTCCGCTTCCTGTGCATTCGCTAAATACATTTTCATTTCAGGCGTAAAGTAGGCATAGCCCCCGGCTTCAAGCTCATGAGTTTCTTGACCATCTGAAACGCGCAAACGACCGTCAATGACATAAACCAACGTTTGGATCCCATCGCCACCAAAACCAGTTGTTTGTTGACCATTTTTATGAAACGTAGCAATGTAATCCACAAATGTCGCACCTAATTTAGGCGATCCCAAAATGGAAATATCGACATTTTCAAAACCAGGTACTGCATTTTGCACCAAACCATCATGGGGAATAATGGCGTAATTGTCTTTTTTTATCACAGCTCTTGATGTTAACAATTCTTTTTGGTAACCAACTCGATTATTTTTATAACCCATCACAATTCTTCCTTTTCTATCTTATTTATACGCTAATTCATATAAGGTATCTGCTAAAAGCTTGACGCCTTCAACCAAATCTGGAAATGCCGTTGCTTCTGCTGGATTATGACTAATCCCACCAATACTTGGCACAAATATCATCGCCGTCGGGTAATGGGGCGCAATAATTTGCGAATCATGCCCAGCGCCACTATGCATCATACGATACTGATACTTGCCTTCTTTGGCTTTTTGTTCAATAACTTCCACAATTGCTTGATTCATCGGTACAGGGGCTTCATCCATCCAGCGGTCAATTGCAATCGTTAAGCCTAATTCTTGAGCAATTGTCTTCATCCGTTCTTCTAATTCACCAGTAAAATGTCGTAAAAAAGCAGCGTCGGTATGACGGCAGTCAATTGTAAATTCCACTTCTCCAGGCACCACGTTGACTGTATTGGGTTTCGGAATGACTTTGCCGAATGTTAAAACTAACGGATCCCCAATTTCGTTCGCACGATCAATGGCTTCTGCACAAATTTTAGCAAAGCCGTACACTGCATCATGACGGTAACTCATTGGCGTAGTACCTGCATGATTGGCTTGCCCTTTTAAGTTAACCGTGTAGCGACGTTGCCCTACAATACTATGAACAACACCGACTTGGAGCTTTTCGTTCTCTAAAATATTGCCTTGTTCAATATGAATTTCGACAAATGCTTCAATGTCCTCACGTCTAGTTTGCTCTTGCCGAAAATCAAAGCCTTGGCGATGCATCTCATCAACAAACTTTTTACCTTCGTTGTCAGAGATGTCGACTACTTCTTCACATTTGGCTTCACCAACGACATTTTTGCTTCCCCAGAAAACCGTTGGAAAACGACTCCCTTCTTCTTCAGCCATGGAAAGCACTTCTAAAGAACGCCGTGGTTTCCCATATTTGTCTAATAAATATTGAACAGCCGTCATGGAAGCAATAACACCATATTGACCATCTAAGGTCCCACCATTAACTACTGTGTCGATATGTGACCCAGTTAAAATCGTTTCCTGAGGAAATTCCGTTCCTGCCACTCGACAAAACAGATTCCCAACTTCGTCAAATTGCGTTTCCAGTCCAAACGCCTCAGTTTGGCTTTGCACATACTTTTGTGCTGCCAACCACGAATCTGTATAAAGTAAGCGTGTCATCCCTCCAGCAGGATCACTCCCAATTGCTGACAACTCTTCGATTCTTTGTCTTAAAACTTTTTCCAAGTCCATCACAAAACCTCCTGACTGATTACACTCTAATTGTAAACGTTTCCCTAGTTATCTTCATTGTACTTATCAAACAAAATTAAGCCTTTTTTTGTGCGAAACAACCAACGAACATCCTCTAACTCGTGGACAGAGGCGCTAATTCAATTACGCTTCTGTCCCTTTCCATTTCTAAAATAGGTGTTTAATTTTTGATAAATACGCCGTTAAACGCCTCGGTTACCCCAGTTTCTTGTGCGTAAATTGTTTCGCCTCTTAAAATTGTTTGAATCACTTGGGCCCCAATTTCACGACCAATGTAAGGACTAATTTTATTTCGATATTCTAAATCTTCTGCTTTTAAGATATACGGTGCATTAGGTTTAATTAGTACAAAATCGGCATCCTTACCAATGCTGATGCGGCCCTTTTGTGCTAAGTGATAACGGTCAGCTGGGTTTGCTGCAATCATATCCGCGAATTGTTTCAAGGATAAACCACGTTTTTGGACGGCTTCATCGAATAACACGTCGACGTTATTTTGAACACCAGAAATGCCGCCCCAAGCTTCAAAAGCATTGGTTGTATCTTTTAAGTCTGGCGTACAAGGAGAATGGTCAGAGGTTACAAACGCGATGCCGCCTGTTTGCACGTGGTTCCATAAGGCGGCTTGTTGGTCCGCGTCACGAATCGGCGGCGAACATTTGACAACTGGACCAATGGCATCAAGTTCATCCGTGGTAAAATATAAATAATGCGTACATGTTTCACAAGTCACATCTACCCCTTCTGCTCGGGCTTTCAAAACTTCTTCCACGCCTTCTTGACAAGCCACATGACAAATATGAATCCGACAACCTGTTTCTTTGGCAAATAAAATGGCTTTTTGAATCGCTTCAACTTCGGTAAACACAGGACGTGTAGCTACATATGCTGCTAAAGTCGTTTCGCCATTTTGATAAGCTAACGCGCCTAATTTATCCGTAATTGGCGCATTTTCTGCATGGATTGCTAGCACTTTGCCAGTCTTAGCAACTTGTTTCATTCCTTCATATAGTGAATAATCGTCGACATTTTGAAAATCTCCTTCAATTGAACGATCGCCGCACGTTCCTAAAAAGCATTTATAGCCGGAAACGCCTCCTTCATCAAGTTCCTGAATCCCACCAGCCAAGTTGGTCGGGACCACGCCGCCAAATGACCCTACATCTACTTTTAGTTTATTTTCTCCTGCCTTGTATTTGATCTCAAGAGAGGTCTTATCCACAGTTGCTGGAATCTGATTTAAAGGCATTTCCATAAAGGTCGTCACGCCCCCTTTGGCACAAGCGGCCGTTCCTGTGACATACCCTTCCCATTCATCGCGGTAACCACCACCAGGATCGGTAATATGAACATGGGCATCCACCATCCCAGGACTAACGACTAAACCCGTCGCATCAATCACACGTTCTCCTGACAAGTCTTGCCCAATCGCTACGATTTTTCCTCCTTGAACGGCGACATCCGTAATGACTTCTCCAGTTTCTAAAATAACTAACCCGTTTTTAATCACTAACTCTGCTTGCATTTATTTTCCCTCCTGATAAGCTGTTTCTTTCACTTTTTTTGAATCCCAAGTCCATTTTTTTAACACTAAGTACAGCACAAAACCTGTGGTAAAGCCCACAAACCACGAAATATCAGCAATGATTTTAACCTGTGGAATAAATTGACCACTTAAGGAAAGAACCAACGCCAGAATAGTAGCAACATACGCCGGCTTGTTTAATCCGTAAAAAGGATTGGCTTCCTCTTTTTTGTGTTTATCTACGTATAAAGCATTTAAATCAATTTGTTGCTTTTGAACAAAATAATAATTCGCAATCATCACGCCAGCGACTGGTCCTAAAACAGCTCCAATTGCGTTCAGAAAAATAAAAATACTATCGGCGTTTTCCATCAGTTTCCAAGGCATAATGAGAAAGCTGATAACACTGGCAATCATGACGCCTTTTTTATACGTCATTTTTTTAGGAAACAGTGCTGCCAATTGATAACCTGCCGGAATGATGTTCCCTGTTGCATTCGTTGAAATAGTCGTTAATAAGAAAACTGACATGGCTAAGACCACCACCGCCACATTATCTAAACGATCAATAATGTTTAAAATATTCCATTCTTGAATCCCAAAATACAGCGAACCACCTAACAGAATAACCACACTGGAAAAAGCGAAAATCCCATAACCAACAACTAAACCTGCTGTTTGCCCCACAACCTGAGCACGTGTCGAGCGCGCATTCTTAGTAAAATCCGCCACACTCGCACCAGGCGCTGACCAAACGGCCACAACCGAGTTAAAAATAATCAGATACGCCACAAGTGGATTGACTGAACGAATCGCACCAGAAACTTGATAGGACAAAATTGGTGTTAAACCGCCCCCAGCTCGAATGGCCCAAATCGTTAATCCAATAATAACGACATAAATCAACGGACTTAAAATGGCGGTAAACCGGTTCAAAATTTTGCTACCACCGAAACCTATTGCCACATTTAAGAGCCAGAAAAGAGTAAACGCCATTAATTCAGGTAGCCTGAGACCAAAAAACTGGAATGACCCACCAATTTGTAAAAAGTTCGGCCAAAATTTCCCGAGAATAATTAATAAAGCGAGCGATCCTGTAAACGTTTGCAGACCAAACCAAGCAATTGCGGCCACACAACCTCTTAAGAACCCTGGCAGTTTTGCCCCGAGACTGCCGTAAGTAGACTGTAAGTGCATCGCAAAAGGAATGCCATATTTAGAGCCAGCCCCGCCATTTAAATTCATGAAAGTTGCTACAATGAATGAGCTTAACACAACTGCCAGCATAACTTGCAGCGGCGATAAACCTAAGAAAATAAAGCCGCCCACTGCTGCATAATTCGGGATATTATGAATCGAACCCATCCATAATGTAAAAAAATTGCGCGCGCCCATCGTCCGTTGTTTCGGGCTACTTGGCAACAAATCCTCATTGTAGCCACGTGCTTTCATCGCTGTTTCTTCTTGAGCTGTTACTTGAGACACATTTTTCTCCACGACAAACTCTCCTTTTTATTAAAAATTTTTTTCTATTAAAACACCCTGCCTTCTCTTTTTTGTCACTTTTGCACAAACATGCGTACTACTCTCATCACACAAATTGTAAGCGCTTTTTATAACAACAATCATTAGTTACCCCAACTAAATAACAAACGATTCTTTGTTCACTTTGAACGAAAAAATAGCAACCTTTTTTATATCGCCCTCTCACTCTAGAAAGTAAGAAACAAATCTTTTTATTCACATATTATGTACAACTTCTCTTTTCAAATACTAAAATACGCTTATTATTAAAAATGACATAAATAAATTATACATTTAAATGAAATCCAACACAACATTTTTTAATCAAACACACACAAAACAGATAAACTGAAGTGGATTTTCAGGAAGAGACCCATCCTGAAAAAAGACACTGACAAAAGAGTTTTCTCACAAGATCGACAACTTTTCACAGATTCAAAATCTTCTTTTTCAATTTTTACGTTTTAAAAAATAACATTTTGAAAATAAAAAAATGCTTAATTTTAATCAAAAAAATAAACAAAGATTTCTGATTTTATCAGAAATCTTTGTTTCTAAATTTTCTTGCTATAATTCCTTTAACAAAATAAAATCCGTCTGTTCATCGTCTCCCATAAAAAATGAATGTTGACTGTAATAGCGGTAGCCAATTGTTTTATAAAATGCCCGCGCCGCATCATTGTGTTCCCAGACACCTAGCCACAGTGCTTTTTTACCAAATTCACGAGCTTTTTCTTCCGCCAGTTCTAACAATTGTGTTCCCAGCTTCTTTCCTTTAAACGCAGGCAAAATATACAATCGCTCAACCTCGAGCTTTTCTGACCCCATCGGTTCCGTTTGTGCCATCTCACGATTTAATTTCATGTAGCCAGCCAATTGATTATCGACCAAGATAAAATAAAAGTCAGAGTGGGGATTAGCTAATTCCTTTTGTAATTTTTCTAAATTGTAGGCTTCTACTAAATAGGCTTGCATATTTTCTGGCGTATTGTACGGTCCAAAAGTATCTGTATATGTTTCAATGCTGATTTCTTGTAACACTGGTGCATCCTCTATTGTTAATTGTTTTATTTCTCCCATCGACCAGTCGTCCTTTCCTTAATAATTTCGTGTGTTCCCTTTTTTGACAAATTCCCAATCTTCGCTGACATTTTTACGCATCTGGACTAAGTACTCTGCCAATTGTGAAATTTCCACTTCTGACAAGCCTTGCAAAGCCACTTGATTCGAGTGTTGATTTTCGCGCACAATGATTGGATAAACGTTTTTCCCTTTTTCTGTGGCATAAATCCGCTTAATTTTTTTGTTGCTTGCATCTTCTTGACGATAAATAAAGCCTTGTTCTTCCAAACGCTTAATCGCCCGCGCCGCTGTGGTTCGATCAACTTTAATCAGTTCGGCGATCTTTTCTTGGATAATCCCAGGATTTTCACAGACCCTGACCAAATAAAGATATTGTCCTCGTGTTAAAGATAATTCCTTAAATTCAATATTACTGATTGAATCTAAGGCCCGCGCAATCATGCCAATTTCTCTTAAAATATCTGTCACTAGGACACTTCCTTTCGCTAATATTTTATGATTGTCATTACTTTAACTTATTTTTGTTGTAAATGCAACAAAAATAAGTATAAAAACTACAGATTTAAACAATTGGAGCATTCATGAAAATAAAATAATTATTCCTTTTGTTATATTAACAAGTACGATAAAATTAGTTATAGCGTCTATAGGAGGAATAGTATGAAAAAATTAGTTTGTGTTATTTTAGTTATTTTTTTAACAGGTTGTAGTTCTCAGAAAGCGAATGAACCTAAAAAACAAGAAAATTCTACTAATAGAACAACATCAATGAAAAGCAGTACTAATCATTACAGTTCTAGCACAGAAACAAGCTCTAGTAATAAACTAAAAGAAACTTCTGAAAGTTCCAGCACCACTCAAACTTCGGCAAAGTCTAAAAATGAAGTATCTACAAATGTCGAAGAAGCAAATTCTTTAGAAGCAACACCTTATGCTGTCGATCTTAGTAGTTTAAACAATCCACTCGTATTTAATTTTAAAGGAATGAATGTGCCAACTTCAATTACGTTAGAGAACTTAAATTCAACACCAACTGCTACCTTCCGAACTAAATTGTTTGGGGCTGAAAATGGTCAAGTGAAAGAAGCCATTAATAAATATGACCTATCTATAAATACAATTCCTACAAAAGAGATTAGAATATTTTCAGCGGGCGATAACAGTATTCGCACCGTTAAAGTAAATACAGAGTTAATTTTAGGAACTAATATTTCTTCAAACGATGAACAAAATAGATCGGGCACTTTATACTTATTCAACAATAAAAATGGTTCAATATCTTTAATCACTCCTAACTACGCAGGCAATGTTACGGATGATCAAAAAGACGTTATGCTAGAAGTAATTCAATAAATAACCAAAAAAATAATAAAGAGAAAACTTCATACTTAGAAGTTTTCTCTTTATTATTTTTTTGGAACTTCTCTAGAAACTTGTTTTAGTCCCCACTTATTTTTCTTATTTCTTCACCCATTAAGCCCGCAATAGAAAATAGAACATTTTATTTGAAAATGACTTATTGTTCTGCAATATGCACCGTTTGTAAAAATTCTGCGACTGAGAAATGGTATTCTTTCTCTTGATTTCCTTGAATGGTTTGAATCATTTTTTCAACTTCTGGTTGCAGAGCGGCAAATTGAACTTGTTGTCCGCGACCTTCTGCTGCGAGACAAAATTCTTCTAAAATATCTAACGCCGTACTATCAATGCTAGGAACTCCTCGCATTGAAAATACTACACCACTTTTTGTTTCCAATTGTAGTAACGTTTGTTTCAATCGTTCAGAAGACATGAAAAATAACGGGCCACTCAAATAAACCACCACCCAATTTTCCGTACAATCGGTCGGTACTAGCCCCATTCTTGACCAATCAACTTCCTCGACATTAATCGTAATCACGGCACTTTTCGCAATGAAAAACAGGCAACCCGCTAAGACCCCTAAAACAATCGCTAAACTCAAGTCAAAAATAACGGTCGCTATCATCGTTAAAAAGAATAAACATAAGGCTGTGTGGAAACGTTTCTGGAAGAATTCTTTAATCACCGACCATTCATTCATTCGCCACGCTGTCACCACTAAAACACCAGCTAACGCAGGCATGGGAATTTTAGACATGACTGGCGATAAAAGCAACATCGATAACAATAAAAAGACTGCATGAAAAATACCCGCTAAACGTGTTTGCGCACCAGATTTAATTACTACGCTCGTGCGGGCAATCGCTGCCGTCGCAGGCACGCCACCGAAAAATGGCAAAATTAAGTTGCCAATTCCTTGTGCCACTAGTTCCTGATTACTGTCTAATGGTTTCCCTGTCATGCGACCAGCCGAAGCGCCACAAAGCAAACTTTCAATCATACCTAACATAGCAATGCTAATCGAAGGCACCAAAATATCCTGAAACGCACTTAATTGAAGCGAACCAAGTTCCAAACGTGTATCACTAAAAATACTTGTCGGAATTTTCCCTACAGTGGCCACTGGCAGTTGAAAAACCACTGTTGCTAACGTAGCTAAAATAATCATCACCAATGAAGCTGGTATCATCGCATTCCACTTTTTCGGAAAGAACACTAATCCAAGCACCACTAAAATCGACATCACCGTCGTTGGTATACTTAAATCAAAGCCCAATGAACGATAACTGCTGATTTTCTCAATTAAATTGTGTCCTTCTGAACGAACCCCAAAGAAATTATCAAGCTGCCCCAACGCAATAATAATAGCAATTCCTGAAGTAAACCCGGTAATGACCGGTGACGGAATAAAAGAAGTCAAGCTCCCTAAACGCAAAATCCCTGCCAAAAGCAAGAAAATTCCCGCCAAAAAGGTGGCCAATAAAATCCCTTGCATACCATGCACTGCCGCAATTGACATTAAAATAGCTGCCATCGCACCTGTTGGTCCTGAAATTTGATAAAACCCACCCGAAAGGCTTCCAATCACAATTCCAGCGATAATCGCCGTGATCATGCCAGCTGCTGCAGTGGCGCCGCTGGAGACCCCAAACGCTAACGCTAACGGCAACGCGACGGCTGCGACAGTCAAACCTGCCAAGAAATCTTTTTTCAATTTTTTTTGATTATACCCTTTAAATTCATCCCTTATCATTTGTGTGTACTTTTTAAACATTCGCATCCTCTTTTCATGAAATTTCCATTCTAAAGATATCATATTTTCGGAAAGATAATAAGGTGTTTTGTGAAGGAAATCGCAATTTTTTTTCGTCTTCTCTCCATTATTAATGAGTTAATTGTTGATGACTAGAAGAAAAAAACTTCTCTGATCAATAAATCAATCAAAGAAGTTTTTTTCTTCATGTAATGCCACGTACAGAGGTGCTAATTCTTGAAGCGCCTGACAACTTTTTTCTTCAATCGTTTCAAGCTTTTCTGTCGCAAACCACAACTTACCAATCTGAAAGGAGCGATTGCCTATCCGCTCTTCTAGAATTTTCCGCTGCTTTTCATCTGCTAAATAATCTTTTAAAGGCAAATGGTCCACTAGTTCATGCTCCTCCTGCGGCCAAATATAATAGCCTTCGCAGTCGATGGTTTGACTCCAAGCTTCTAAACGATTAAGCAATTGATTGTAAGCGACGACTGAGCCTGCCCGCTCCTCACTTTTGTAATGTTGAAACATCAAATATACTTGAAATTGCTTTTTATTTAATAACAACGCCAGACAAGCATTTTCCGCTTGGCGTTGCTCACTGCGATACGCAGCCCAGAAATGACTGCGTAAATTCCAGCCGTTGGTCCAGCTTTCGATTTTCGGCTTAGTGATGCCGAGTTCAGCTGATAAACTTTGGGCGATGACGAGGTTTAAGGCTTTCCACTTTTCCCAATGTTGCTTGTAGACTTGCTTTAAGGCATCGATTTCTGCTGATGTTTGTTGCTCTTTGAGTTGTTTGAATGTGAAGATTTCTCGGTTGAATAGGTTGAAGTCTTGATGGGTTAGGTTCATTTTTGGGCTTCTTTCTAGGGTGTATTTTGTTAAAATTATTTATTGTATCATGATGTAATTTTTGCTGATATATAAAACAGATAGTGTATAGAGACGATTGGGAACAGTGTAAGTGTAATGAAATACCCTAACTTTTTCAATAAAAAATGGCATCTTTTCAATAAAGATGCCATTTTTTATTGATTAAATTATTCTTCTTGTATAATCGTTTCTTTTAGCTATATATATATTCCATTAAATTAAAAACCGCCACTTATATTGCTTCTTAAGTTCCCACAAACAACGCCACTTCCAACGCCAACAAGTCCACTTCCTTATCAAAATCCAACAGCACTAGCTGTTCAATTTTCTCCAATCGTTGTAACAAAGTATTACGATGAATAAAGAGCTTTTTGGCTGTTTGAGACAAGTTTCGTTTTGATTGAAAATAGACATTCAGTGTATGGACAAAGTCGGTATGTTGCTGTTGATCACTTTTCTGCAATGGTTGAAGATATTTTTTTCTGAGGGTTGCTTGTCCTTCTTCTAAAAAATAACGTTGTAGTGTCTGTCTAAAATGAAAATTCGCGTAGGAAGCAATCCTCATTTCAGGTTTTTCTGCAACGAATTGACGTTGAAAGGCTAAAATGTCAATCGCTTGTTGATAAGATTCATGAATCTGGGTCAGACCTTGAATCTTAGGTCCTATTGTTAGGAAAAGTTCCACATCTTCTTGTACTTTCATTAACTGATTTATGCTGCTTTTTGCTAGGCGTTGCATCATTTTCAGATAATCGCCTTCTTTTTCAGGTGGATCTTCAACTAATAAAATAAAGGAACTACCAATTTCAATACAAACAATTTTTTGTTTATCCCCTAAGATAACTTGGTTTAACTGGTTACCTAAAATAGACATTTTTTCTTGCCTTTGGCGTTCATTTAAGGTTAATGAAATTAGCAAAATCGCATAGGGCTTATCTATTGTCAAGCGATAATACTGTTGAAATTGTTGGAAAACAGCTTGATCCCTCTTTTCATGCGCAATCAGCTTAAAAAATAATTCGTTTCGTTGTTGGTATTCTTCAAATTTCCGTGAGTATTCCAATTGCAATTGTAAAAGTAAGTAATGAGCTGTGATTTTAAAATGAGCCACGTCGACTGGTCGTAATGGGGCCAAGGTGTTCCAGACGAGTAAATAATATAAAATAACATTTTTCTTTTTAATTGGATAAATTTCAATTGGCACCACTTGGTTCTAGAGTTTCAACTGTAAATGAATCGGTTCTTGATAAAAGCGTAGTAATGGATGACTTTGTTCCAGCAATTGTTTTTGGAACTCTGAGGTTTCTTGTCTATCTTCTAAAATGCTAGAAATACGAATTGGGTTTTTAGGCAAGTCAAAAAAATTAACTCCTTCAAAGTGGTCATTCAATAACAAGACAGGATTTTGAATGGTTTCTGCTAGATCCTGCAGCAAATGAAAACTGCTACTTCCCGTTTCTAAGATTTGATAAATTTTATTATGCAATGCGGTTTCTTGCGCATTCATGTCAAATTGTTCTAACGTGACACGACTTTTCAACACGTCAGCAATTTGCGAAAAGGTGTAGTTGTAAGGAATTGCTAAAATAGGTACATTCATTTCATTTGCTAGTTTGATTAGGTCTGGTGGAACTTCTTCAAAATAACGTTGGGTTTTAAATCCTAAGGCAGCACAATGGTGTTTGGCTAGTTCTTTCAAAAAATTTTTCTGTAATTTCCGATCATCTTTAAATATGTACCCTGTCGTTAACAGCAGCTCACCTGCTGTTAGCCAATCTAAAATATCAGGATTTTCTAAAATATTGACTTTTAAAATCGGTTGGTCCTGATTTTTATGTCCTGCCACTAAGGTAATGCCAGGTAATTCTTCTAACGTTAATAAATCACTCACTTTTAACATCATTTATCCTCCCAATGTACAAATTGTCCATTCAAACTTGTAAATCAATGTCATTTTTAGCAATTGTTTAGCGTGCTGGATTCTTTTATTATGAATTCATGAAAGCGCTATTAAAAAGGAGGTCGTTGGAATGACAAAAATTTTAGCTTATGACCAAACGATTTTATCGAAACTCCCTCATCAAACATTGACTAGTTTGCAATGTTTTACGCACGCTATTAATTATGGTCATGTAGACACCCAAGAAATTCTCTTGACCATTTCAACGCATCCCGAACATATAGCACCTAACACGATTATACTCGATGAAAAAAAACTTAGCCATTTCGCTGATTTACCTGTCCAAATTGAGCCCCTGTTTATCCGGTTAGGCCGACGACAATTAACACTAGCCGATGCCCAAATTTGGCAACCAACGTCACTTTATTTAACACCCAGTAAAACAAAGATAGCTATTTTTTTAACGTATATTCAGCAAACTCGTTTCAATCCTTGGCAAGCACTTTTCCCTGCTTCGCCGTCAACCTTTCTTTTTGATTCTTATAGTCGGACCCAGATTCAAAAAGAAATGGTTCATTTTCAACAAGCTTGGGCGCAAAAATCTTTTAAAATAGCTCTTGATTGTTTAACGAAGATTTTGGGATTGGGGATTGGTTTAACCCCCACTGGCGATGATTTTATCACAGGATTACTTGCTAGTTTTTCTGCATTACAGCAGCTTCCCTCGAATTTCCAACAGCTGGCTGTGCTAGCCAAGGAACGAACGAATGCGGTCAGTTATGCGGAAATCCATGAAGCAGTGAACGAGCGGTTTTCTCAACTAGTTCAGCGTGTTTTTTTATCAATTGAAAGTGGAAATACAAACGAAATGGCTCAAGCGGTTTCAGCTTTAGAGGAGGTGGGCTCAACTTCAGGAAGCGACATACTTTGCGGCATTATTTTTGGTTTAAAATTATTTTGTGAGGAGAATAATCATGACAATTCAAACAGTAATTAAAGAGAACGCCTATTTTGATTCAGTTACTTTAATGACCATTTCAACACGAGCCAATGAACTGGCTGGAGTTAAAACTGCAATGATTGGGATGGGAACCGACATGAATCTTGAAGTGATTCGGAATGTTGGGTTATATACACCCGCCTTGGAGCATGTTACAACAGGTGATTTATTAATTGTTTTAGATCTTGATGACCAAGCGAACTCAGAAGAAATTTTACAGCAAGTCGACGAGTTATTTACAAAGAAAAAGAAAACCGCTTCTTCTGAAGTAACCTATAAGACGTTAGATTCAGCCCTTCATGAAGAGCCTGATGCCAACTTAGTTGTAATTTCTGTCAATGGAAAATTTGCTGCACGAGAAGCGCATAAAGCTTTAGATCAGCAAAAACACGTCATGCTCTTTAGTGATAACGTGACGGTTGACGAGGAATTAGCGTTAAAACAAAAAGCACACGAAAAAGAACTGTTTGTGATGGGCCCTGATTGTGGAACAGCGATTATTAATGGCGTTGGGTTATGTTTTGCTAACGAGGTACGTTCAGGAGATATTGGAATTGTCGGCGCTTCTGGTACAGGCAGCCAAGAAGTTAGTGTCCAAATCCATAAATATGGTTATGGGATTTCACAATTAATTGGTACTGGTGGCCGTGATTTGTCTGCTGAAATTGGTGGGCTGATGATGCTTGACGGGCTGGATGCTTTAATGGCTGACGAACAAACTAAGGCAATTTTGCTTATTTCTAAACCGCCTGCTCCAGAAGTAACAGAGAAAATTTTAAAAAAATTAGCTGTTTCAACTAAACCAGTTGTTATTTATTTTATCGGCAGTGAACAAACGGAACGAAAAATAGACAACGTCACTTTTGCTACTTCTTCTCTGGATGCAGTTCAAAAAGTGATTCAATTTAGTCAAACACAGGAAGCGGAAACCAGCCTCTATCAAAATCCGACAGGCGCAACGTTAACAGCCATCCAACAGCAACAAGCCCCTTCTCAAAAATTTGTTCGTGGGTTGTTCTGTGGTGGCACTCTTTGTGATGAACTTTTATATGCTTTAACAGAAGTCTCTGATGATGTTTATAGTAATATTCATAAAATTCCTGAACGACAATTAGCAAATCCTGACCACAGCCAAGCACATACATTGATTGATTTCGGTGATGATCGTTTCACAGAAGGCCGCCCACATCCAATGATCGATCCGACTTCTCGGATTACTCGCATTCTTCAAGAAGCCAAAGATCCTGAAGTGGCAGTTTTAGCGTTAGATTTTGAATTAGGTTATGGTTCTCACGAAAATCCCGTTGGCGTGTTAGCGGAGGCGTTAAAGGAAGCCAAAGCAATAGCGAAAGCAGATGGTCGTGAGTTAGCCATTATTGGCTATGTTTTAGGGACCGAAGAAGATCCACAAGATATTCATGAACAGCGGAAAATTTTAGAAGATTTAGAGGTTCTCGTTGTCGACAGCAGTCATCAACTTTGCGAAGCCACCAAAACTTTTGTAAAAGGAGCGAACGAACATGAGCAGAAATGATCTTTTTAAACAGCCTTTAGATACGATCAATGTAGGCATTGACTTTATTCATGAAGATATGAAAAAACAAGGGATTCCTTCACATCAAGTAAATTGGGCACCGCCAGCCAATGGTGACCCAGAGCTATTAAAATTATTGGATCAATTAAAAAATCCAACACTTTATGAAAAAATCCAACAAGCCAACGAAGAAGCGGTTACCCGCATTATTCAATCAAAACCTATTTTAGTAGGATTTGATAAAGCAATTAATGTCATGCCCGATATGACTGAAACGACCATTTTACATGCTGGGCCACCCATTACTTATGAAAATATGTGCGGACCGATGAAAGGTGCCGTTCAAGGAGCGCTTGTTTTTGAAGGATTAGCAAAAGATCTAGCTGATGCCGATCGGGTTGCTCGTTCTGGCGCGATTACGTTTTCTCCTTGTCATGAACATGATGCCGTTGGTTCTATGGCTGGCGTGACTTCTCCGAATATGTACGTTCATATTATAAAAAATGAAACGTACGGCAACACGGCTTTTACTAATTTAAGTGAACAATTGGCGAAAGTTTTACGATTTGGTGCAAATGATCAATCCGTCGTGGATCGTCTGATTTGGATGCGCGATGTTTTAGGTCCATTACTTCATGATGCCATGACTTTTTGTCCAGAAGGCATTGATTTACGCTTAATGCTTTCGCAAGCCTTGCATATGGGCGATGAGTGTCATAATCGCAATGTAGCTGGAAGTACGTTGTTAGTCCAAGCATTAACGCCTTACATGGTTCAAACTGATTTTTCTCGTGAACAATTAAAAGAAGTATTTGAATTTCTTGGCAGTTCTGACTATTTTTCTGGTCCGACTTGGATGGGTGCCGCTAAATGTGCGTTAGATGCTGGGCATAATGTGGAGAATAGTACAATTGTCACCACCATGTGTCGCAACGGGGTCGAATTTGGAATTCGTGTCAGTGGGATTGGTGGAAATCACTGGTTTACGGGGCCTGCCCAACGGGTGATTGGTCCGATGTTTGCTGGTTACACACAAGAAGATGCTGGTTTGGATATGGGCGATAGTGCTATTACAGAAACGTATGGTGTTGGCGGATTTGCCATGGCAGCTGCACCAGCAATTGTCCCATTAGTTGGCGGAACAGTGGCAGAAGCATTGAATTATTCAAAAGAAATGCTGGAAATTACTACGAAAGAAAATCCCAATGTCACGATTCCTGTTTTAGATTTTATGGGGATTCCTTCAGGCATCGATGTCTTAAAAGTCTTAGAAACAGGGATGCTGCCTGTCATTAATACTGCTATTGCTCATAAAGAACCGGGGATTGGTATGATTGGCGCTGGATTGACTAATCCGCCAGCAAATGTCTTTAACGAGGCACTAAAAGCTTTAGTAGCTAAAATAAACTAATTTCAAAAACTTAGTAAAATGTCATTTTTTTTGGAGCGATCATATGAAAAATAAATCGATCAATTACGAAGCCGTTTTAGCTCTTGTTGTAAAAATTTTTTTGGGAATGTTCCTGTATTGGATCATGAATGGCTTTCGACATGTGTCTAACTTTTTTCCTTACAATGACGTAGTTACCAAAGTGAATCAGCAGGGATTTTACAAATTTATCTATTTTGTTATGAACTTCACGGAAGGGGAATTTTACGGTGGACTTTTTACAACGCTTTTCTTACTAATCGGCGGTCTGATTGCTTGGCAACTTTATCGGAAAAATTCAAAATGGCAGGGATTTGCAATTGCTGGTGGCTCTGGTGCTTGGCCTTGGGTACTTGCTTCTCAGCTACTTTCCCTCTTTTTAACTATTTATGTTTTTGATTTTACACGCTTTTTTACAAAAGAAGTGTTGTGGTTACCAACATTTATTGTGGTGGTCGGCACGCCGCCAGCTTTAACGCTCGTTTATGGTCCTGGCTGGAAAAAATTAGGAACGATTTCTCTGTTGAGTGCGCTTTTCACCTTTCCGTTTGCCAATTGGCTGAATGCGCAATTGATGCCCCTTTTAAATGTACCTGGGACAGTTTCCAACGTTACCACAATGGCTTTTGTTGGCTGGATTGTTTCAGCCATCTGTCATCAACTTCCTTGGATGGTTCCTTCTGTTGCACCAATCGCTCAGAAGCGGCAAAAACAACCTAAAATTGAAAATACGCAAACCTTTCAATGGTCAATACGACGCACTTTTGCTGACTTCTCCGAAGCTTGGTTTTATGGAAATGAGTTAGTTGGAGGTTTGGTAATTCTAGGCGTTTTAGCAGATTGGTTTGTCAATATTAATCATATTACAAATGGTTCTGGCTTGGTTCCTGACATTTTAATGGGACAAATGATTGCTTCGGCTGTGGGTGTTTTTCTTTATCGAAAACATTTCGCTGAAGAAGGTTGGTATCCAACATTTATGCCACTGGTCAGTATTGTTCCTGGTGTGATTTTAATGATGGGTGGTGGCTTTTGGCTTTCCCTGACCATCGCCGTTTTAGCAGGAATCAGTGCGGCCCCTGTCGGTAGCTATATTGCTAAACGATTACCTCCGTTTGTTCCTGGTGCTGTCGGCTTTGTATCAGGAATGGCTGTTGTAACCATTTTATTGTCAGCCGTTTTGCATACATTTGATATTTTTGTATAGTGAATAAAAAGAAGCGAATGACGATTCGCTTCTTTTTTTAATTGACCAATCCCCTTTTTATCCGTATTCTTAAGCAAAAGGAGGTTTTGCCATGTACTCCATGTTAAAACGTGTGATAACGGAAAAAGATTTGCTTCGGCAAATTCGTTTGTTGGAACAGTTGTTAAATGTTCCTCAGCTGACAGCCAAGCGTTTAGCCACGCAAATCCAGACGACAGAGCGAACCGTTTTTTCGGATTTACA
Source organism: Enterococcus sp. DIV1537a (assembly GCF_051712085.1). Taxonomy (NCBI): domain Bacteria; kingdom Bacillati; phylum Bacillota; class Bacilli; order Lactobacillales; family Enterococcaceae; genus Enterococcus; species Enterococcus sp. DIV1537a. Next base: position 2,496,647 of record NZ_JBIOOE010000001.1, read on the forward strand.
GTATATTCGCAGTCAATTACCCGCCGACTGGTCCATTGAAACCGATAGCAGTGGTATTCGGTTACGTAATCAGGGGAATGCGCAAACCAATGAGCTTTGGTCATTATTTTTACCTCAATCCATTAGTATTCAACTATTAAAAGAGCTACTATTTACGAAAGAGTTAGTAACAACTTCTTTTTTGAGCACTAGTGGTGTTTCTTATGAAACTTTGAAGCGACATATCAAAAAAATGAATCAGGCCTTACGTGATTTTCATTTAACGATTCAACTAACAACGACGACCATTCAGCTAATCGGGGCAGAAAGCAATATTCGGATTTTTTATCATCGTTTGTTGGTGCCTTTTACTCATAATAATTATTTTTTTGACGATTATTCTATTCATGAGGAGCATTATTTTCAATTTTTGAAACAAGTTTACAGTAGTGAGTTGACGGTGGAAACGGAAGAAATTTTTGGCGCTTGTTGGTTTTTTATTAACACGATTCGCAACAAAGCCAATTGCCGAGTGAGTCAATTTTCTTTTGATTCAAAAGATGTCTTGTTTCAACTTTATCAACCGTCCTTGGCAAAACTTTATGCTTCTGAAGGCATCTATTTGCAAGGAGAGGAAAGTTTTTTTGCCTTCTTTTGTTTCTTAGAAAGCTGGAATTACGATAATGTCTATGGCGAAACGTTGGCTTCTGCGCTCCACACTCATTACAGTCAGCTGCGAAAGTCGTTACAGCAGTTTGTCACTAATTTGTCCACTGAAGAAGCCCGGCCTGATTTAATCCAAACAAATTTATTGGATAATCTGTTATTGTTATTCATTAAATATACCGAGTCCCCAACACTTTCTGAGCAATTTCAATTGGAATATCAAGAATTAATGACCGAACAAGCCGCAGAGGACCTTGCGTTATCAAAGAGCAACCAAGAACTTTTGGAGATTTTATCTCGCTACACCACGATTGAAGAACCGACTTATTTTCTTAGTTTGGCTTCTTTGTTAGAAAAACAAGCCATTTATTCCATTCAGGCGCAAACGATGACTGCCTATTTCCTCTTTCAAGGGGAACCTGCTTGGAAAGCTTTTTTACAACAAGAATTAGCTGCTTATTTAGGTACTCGTGTGAAATTACAAGCCATTGAATATGTGGAACTAAGCCAGTTGACGTTAAATGAAGCCGACATAATTATTTCCAATTTTCCCTTGGATCATCTTGATCTTCCTGTCTTTTATCTCTCTTTAATTCCAACAAAAAATGAACTCCGCCGACTAGCAGAGCTCACTCTTCATTCTTATTTTTAAAGGAACTAGCGAGGACATTCGCTAGTTTTTTGGCTTTCTTTCGTCATGAATCGTTTGGTTATATATTTTTCCCCTTCAACAAGGAAAAACAAACTCACAACATGGACGAAAATCATTGCTAATTGAAGGCCATTTAAAGAAGTTGTGCCAATTAATTGCTGCGCTACTGGCAAGTAGACCACTAGTGCTTGTAGTAAAAAGAGGATTCCTAATGAAGCAAACAACACTTTATTTTGGAAAAAGCCTGTGCTTAACGACGGATCAACCAACTTACGACAGTTGATCATATACGCTGCTTGCGCTAAGACGATACTTTGTAAGAGGAACGTTTGCTGTAAGGCTTGGCCCTCAAATTGTAACGCCATGAGGTAACCTGGCACCATAATGAGTACCGACACATAGACGATTCTAAAAATACTGTACTTTGTTAAAATGCCTTCGTTGACATCTCTTGGTGGTCGTTTCATGGTATCAGCACTCGCTTTTTCAAAACCTAATGCATAAGACAAAGTAATCGTAGTTACCATGTTTACCCATAATATCTGGACAGGTGTCAACGGTAGAGGATGATTCATTAAAAGCGCCCAGACAACAATTAAACCTTGTGCCAAAGAAGTTGGCAAGAAGAAAGTAATCGTCTTTTTCAAGTTATCAAAAATGCGGCGTCCTTCTTTCACGGCTTTAGCAATCGTATGGAAATTATCATCTGCCAAAACCATATCTGCGGCTTGTTTGGTTACTTCACTTCCTTTAATTCCCATGGCAATTCCGACATCGGCTTTCTTTAGTGCTGGCGCATCGTTCACGCCATCGCCGGTCATCCCGACAATTTCACCATTGTTTTGTAAAGCCGTGACAATTCGTAATTTATGTTCTGGCGTCGTTCGTGCAAATACATCGACTTTTTGAACGTGCTGAGCTAATTCTTCATCTGACATAGCATCAATTTCTAATCCTTCAAGGACTTTTTTCGTATGCTTTAAACCAACCTGCTCGCCAATGGCTTGCGCTGTATCTTTATGGTCTCCGGTAATCATTTTGACGGAAATACCTGCTTCTTGAGATTCTTTGACGGCTTGAATGGCACTTTCTTTTGGCGGATCGATGATGCCTGCCAGTCCAGCAAACGTCAATCCTGACAATGTTTCATGTGTCAGTTCCTGTTGTGACGTAACTGTCTTATAAGCGAAACCTAATACCCGTTGTCCTTTTTGCGCTAATTGCGCAGCTTGTGCTTGCCAAGCACCTTTTTGATTATCAGATAACGTAGAAAGTTGTAACAATACTTCTGGCGCACCTTTGACATAAATAATTGAACCTTCTGCTTGCGGATGGCGAGTGGCCATGTATTTGTAACTTGAACTAAACGGAATTTGCTTTTCTACAGGGCGTAAAGACAGTTGATCCTGATCAACATACTGTAGTAAAGCTAACTCGGTAGGATTCCCTTGTAAGTCGGCGATTTTTTGTTGGTCTTGTAATTTCAATTCTTGACAGTTGGCCATAATCTCTTTGACAATGGTCATTTCTTCAGTCACTACATCCATTACCGTCATTTCATTTTTAGTTAGCGTTCCTGTTTTATCTGAACAGATAACTGTCATTGAACCTAATGTTTCAACGGAAGGCATGCCTTTAATAATCGCATTTTCTCTAGCCATCTCATGAACACCCATCGATAAAATCATCGTTAACACAGCAGGTAAGCCTTCTGGAATCATTGCTACAATTAATGCAATCATCGCAGAAAATAAGAGGCTCCATTCCATGCCATGACGAAAAGTGGTAAAGAAAATCAGAAACAAGATCAAGACCATAATCCCTTGGAAAATTTGCTTGTTTAATTGGTGCATTTTCCGTACGAGCGGCGTTGTTTTTTGATCTACTGACTGCAACGCGTGATTAATTTTTCCAACTTCAGTGGAATCTCCTGTTTCTACTACAACACCTAAGGCCGAACCTGCTTGGACAAGTGTTCCTGAAAAAGCCAAATTCTTTTGATCGCCTGTTGGTAATTCTTCATTCAAGGAACTGGTAATTTTCTCCACGGCTTCTGATTCACCTGTCAAAATTGATTCTTCAATCATCAGATTATGAACATCAAATAAGCGCAAATCTGCTGGGACTACATCGCCAGCTTGTAACGTGACTACATCTCCCAGAACCAATGTTTCAGAAGAAACGGTTGTTTTTTGTCCATCAATTAGAACGACTGTCTCTTGGCCCATCATCTGTTTCAGGCCGTCTAATGATTCTTCTGCTTTACGCTCTTGCCAATAACCGACAAAGCCATTGACAAGTACTACTAGAAAAATGATACTTCCTTCGACCACTTCGCCTGTGGCAAATTTTAGAATTGCGGCAGCGAGTAAGACCACCATTAGTAAATCTGTAAAATGTTTGGCTAGCTTTTGCCACGTTTTCAGTTGTTGTTTTTCTTCAATTTTATTTGGACCATTCGTTTGTAAACGTTGCTGACGTTCTTCGCTAGAAAGACCCGTTTGCTTCGTCTTAGTCTGCTCGATTACTTTTGTTGAGGAAAGTTGATACCATTTCATTTCGTGTACCTCCTGTTTACTTGATACCTTTATTATAGAGAGGATTTTCTTCACAAAATGGTCGATAATTTCAGTGGCCCCTGAAAAAAATGGGGCCGAGATTATAAAAGAAAGGAACAACCCGCATTTTAGCGGGTTGTTCCTTTCTTTTAAATATTTTCTTGTTCGACCACCAATTGACTTTTACCAATTAACGCTTTGACATCAATACTTTCACCATTTTTACGTCGGTCTGCTAACTCAACTGAGGTGGTAAACAACAAGTCACTAGAAGAGTTCAACGCTGTTTCAATGGAATCTTGGACTACGCCGACGATAAAGCCAACGCCGACGACTTGCATGGCAATATCATTGGAAATGCCAAACAAACTACATGCAAGCGGAATTAACAACAAGGAACCACCAGCAATTCCTGAAGCCCCACAAGCAGAAACAGCGGCGATGATACTCAACAATAATGCTAAATAGATTGGCACGGACATGCCTAATGTGTGGACTGCCGCCAATGTCATAATGGTAATCGTAATGGCTGCGCCGCCCATATTAATCGTTGCGCCCAGCGGAATAGAGACCGCATAAGATTCTTCATTTAAATCCATTGCTTTCGCCAATTCCATATTAATGGGAATATTGGCCGCAGAACTGCGTGTAAAGAATGCGGGAATCGCACTTTCCTTTAATACAAAAAAGACTAACGGATACGGATTTTGCCGAATATTCCAAAAAACAATCGCTGGATAAACGACTAAAGCAACCACGGCCATCGTACCAATTAACAATAATAGTAACTGACCATACTTGGCTAACCCTGCAATGCCTGTTGTTGCCACCGAATGAAACACCAAACCTAGAATTCCAATTGGTGCAATGCCGATAATCATTTGAACGACCGTGGTAATCCCTGTTGAAAGATTGGCAATCACATCCTTGGTAGCGACCGAACTTTGACGTAACCCAATACCGATTAATGAGGACCAAAATAAAACAGATAAATAATTGCCTTCAATCATCGCTTGAATCGGATTTTGGACAACGCTTGTTAACACATTGCTTAAAACATCACTAAGTTGCGTTGGGGCTGCTTGCGCTTCCTGCGCCGCCTCCAAAACAATCTTAACGGGAAACAGATAGCTTGCCGTCACGGCAACAACAGCTGCCAAAAATGTCGCTAACAGATACACAACTAAAATTGATCCAACATATGTTTTCGCCCCAGCCTTTTGTTGGGCTAGCGACGCAATAATTAAGACAAAAACTAAAATCGGCGCAATTGCTTTTAAGGCGCCCACAAACAATTCACCAAGAACGCTGATGAAGGTCCATTCTGGCACCAAGAAACCCAAGGTGGTTCCAATCACAATCCCTATCATGATTTTTTGAATTAACGATAATTTCCGAATCGCTTTGACCATTCACTTCACGCTCCTTTAAAATAAAATACAGTTTGGGACATACTACCATAATTATTAAGATAAAAAAAGAGTGTTTCTCAAAAAACTTTCATTTTTCGAGAAACACTTGGTCAACTCATCAATTTCGTCTATTTTTCTGAAGACTTTTCCGCTGAATGTTCTTTGTTTTTATGGTGATGGTGGTGATGACTTTGTTTAGAATACAAGTAGGATTTTGCTACGACCGAAATAAACATAGCCATAATCCCCAAGCCCACTGTAGCATAAACCATGGTGAAAATTTTTCCCAAGTCAGTAACTGGATGCACATCTCCATAACCAATCGTGGTTAACGTCATGAAACTTAAATATAACGAATCTAATGGCGACAATTTTTCCACTGTTGAATAAAAAATAGTCCCACTCAACAACGTGGTTGCCAGTAAAAAGAACAAGGCACGAGTGTCTTCTTTTTTTAAGATACCTAAAAAAGATGAAAATAATTTTTTGACAGAAATAAGTAAAGATAGCAAAAAAATGACCTCTTTCTATTGTTAATCTCTTCTTAACGTTAGCACTTTTTAGATAAAGTTCAACTTTTTAATTGGTGTGGTTAAAGAAAATTTATTTTTTTGTTATTTATAATACACTTCATCTAAAAACAACCCTTGTGCAGGAGCCGTTTCACCTGCGCCTTCTCGGACTTTTGTTGCGAATAATTCGTCAATTATCGCTAATTCTTTGGTGCCTGCACCAATTTCTAAAAGTGTCCCAACGAGGATGCGGACCATTTTATGCAAGAAACCATTACCCACAAAAGTGAACTGTAACATTTCGCCGTTTCTTTCAATCGTAATCTTTTCAATCGTTCGAGTAGTCGATTTTTTGGTTTTTTTCAATGCTGAAAAACCAATAAAATCATGGGTCCCTATTAATTTTTGGCAAGCTTGTTCCATTTTTTCTTGATCCAACGCTTTGGGAAAGTGAAAACTATGATACCGTTCAAAGGCATTAGGAATTGGGCTATTCCAAACATAGTAGCTGTATTGTTTGCCTGTGGCGTTATAACGTGCATGAAAACGTTCAGGCATTTCTGTAACTTCTTTAACAACAATATCGCCAGGTAAATATCGATTTAAAAAGGATAACATTTCGGTTGTTGTTAGTGAACTAGTCGTTTTAAAATTCGCTACTTGACCACGTGCATGTGTGCCGGCATCCGTTCTGCCTGAGCCAATAATTTCAATCGGTTCACCCGTCATTTGTTTTAAAATACTTTCAATTTTCCCTTGAATCGTTTTCTCTGAATTGCCTAGTCGTTGCCAACCTGAGTATCTTTTACCATCATATTCAATGGTTAATTTTATGTTGCGCATGGGCGAAGCTCCTTCGTATTCTTTTTCTCTCTTATCATAGCAGAAATAAGTGGATTTTTCTTCTTTTCCAAGAGAGCCTGGGACAAAAATCACTTTGGATTTTTGTTCCAGGCTTAAAAATTGATAAACGGCGGGAACAAAAGCAACTCCTTCGGAAATAAGCCGAAATTCTCCAAAAATTAAAGAACAATTTTCGAAAATTCCTTCTTATTTCTCGGAGTTAAACACTTCTGTCCCGACCTCTTAGTTTAATCCTGCAATTTTCAATTCTTCAACATTCGCTGCTTTAGCATTTTCAGTCACTACGGCTTTAAATGTCACTTGGTCGCCCTCTTTTAAGAATAGCGCCAGCGGACTGTTATTAGTCGTTACGCTAAAAATGGTTTTTTCATCTTCTAGTAAAAATGAAACTACCGTTTGCGCTTCCCCAGCTACTACTGAGACACGAGCTACTTTACCTTGCATCGTTTTCAAGTTGGCTTTGTCTGTATTTTCATTGTTACTTCCTTTGGTTACTAACTCAATTCGATAAGCGTCTAATGCGCCTTGTGCCGTGTCTGCATCAATCACAATATCATTATCTACGGCGTTTATATAGACATATTTTTTGAAAATCCCTTTACTGTCCATTAACGAAACAATCCACGTTGGCACGCCATCAATGTTATAAAGGACTGGCATACTAGCTTTCCATTTCTTTTCTGGATAAATTTTTGAGGCGATAGAAATGGCGCCATCACTATCCATAATGCCGACTTTAGTATCACGATAATACGTAACTTGACCTGTTCGGGCATTGATTAAGGAGTAACCTAAAGCGGAATCTTGGTCTTTTTCACTACTTGTAAAGTCCGTAAAATAAAGCAACTGGTTCCCTTCCTTGTTCATCATCGGCGTAATTTGTCCTGATGCATAAATACCATTTTCAGTTGGAATTTTAACATCTTTTTTGGCACCAAACATTGTCTGGTTCCACCAGCCTTGACTGTAACGACCAAAGAATTCATTTAAGCTATTCGCCGCTGAGCTAGTAATCGGCGCATCAACGAAACTTGGGGCTTTTTGACTGTCATAAACGTTAACTTCTCCTGTTGTAGCATTCAATACTGCCGTTTTAAATTCATTATAGTGCATGCGACCAGAAACCCCATACTCTTTGTAAAGCGTTTGAATATAGTAAGGATTCCCTTGGTCATCCAGCTCTAAATTGATTGTGCCAGTTGCTGCATAACCTGGATAAGCGGAATAAATTTTTCGTGCGGCATCTTTGCCAAAGTAAGCTGAAGGAGTATAAACAATTGGTTTTTCTACAAATTCTGGCTGTGCGTTGATATCTGTTGCACTAATGATGAAATAGCCAGGTACTTCCCCCAGTTTTAGCCATTTAAAGAAGCCATTAAATTCGACTGTTGCTACATAAACATACTCGCCATTGACAACTTGTGCCGTTATACCATCCAAAGTAAACATATTGGAATTGGGAATGACAGAAAATTTCTGTAACATTTTTCGTTTCGCCGTTTGTGGTGCAATCGCAATGGGTGTTTCTTTCGCCGAAGTTAAAACTTCAGCTTTTTCTTCCGTTTTTAAAGGAATCGTTTGATAAATTTCATCAATAGAAGAAATTCTGGTAATACTACTGACAATGGTCAACAAAATCATTGCCAAAACGGCAACACCCAAAATTTTGCCAGACCAGTCTTTGTTAGCCGTTTTGTTGGTATTCTTCCCTACTTCTTTGCGGCCCTTTTGGATACCAGGAACTTCGACTTTACTAGCTAAGCGTGTACTTAATAACACCCCACTAGCAATCACTGCGCCAATCAGATTAATCCATAACACGGTTGAAAGATTTTTACTTGGCAAAGTCACAAATAAAAAGATACCTAACAAGAGCAATTCAATCGCCATTAATAGAATGGTCCCCTTACTCTTTTTCCCTTTATTCGCTACAATTTTGGCGCCATTCGCAACTAAGATCCCGATACCAAAAAATAACGTTAACCCAATAAAATTAAAAAACATTCACTTGCCCTCCTCATAGATAAGTAAAAAAAGTGCTCCCACGCATTGTAGAAGCACTTCCTGTGATCCATTCTATTATAACGTTTTCTATTTTTACTGACAATATCGTTGAAGCAAAATCAGTCGGAAGGCTTAGAGTTCTGAAGAACGTTTATTTCTCTGGCTGAATATAAGGAACGATAGGTACGGTCACGCCAATTGAAGCACCACGAACAAAAGGTTCATTTTGTAAGGCTTTGAAATTTTTGGTTTGTCCGGTGAGCATGACTCCCCAAATAGGTAATTTTTCGACTTTTTTATTTTTATTTTGTTGGATAAACTTTTGGCCTTCTTGGTTGTCAGCAAACAACGGGGATTTTTCTAAGGTTTCAAAAAAGTGTTGCTTGTCGTTTTCAGGATCAAATATTTCGTTGTGATCGTCCATGCTTAATTGAAAACCATAAGGCAGCGTACCAGAAGGACCTTCTTTTTCATTAACCGTTTCGGAGTATACATAGAGCCAAACTAAGTTGACATTGCTCGGTAACATTTTGCGGACTTCTTCATATGGATAAGGTTTATCAAAAGAAATCGCCACTTCCGCTACTTGGTTTTCCATTTTATCTAATTCACTTAACTCGTTTTTGATACCACCATAGTAATTGGTAATCGCTGGGTTATAAAAAGATGCTACTTTCTGCTTGGTTTGTCGGTTGTATTCATAAAAATTCTTAGAAGAATAATAGCTACCAGGATAGACTTCATTCCAGTCAATCGAATTTCTGAAAAAGCTATATCTGCTACGTAAATTACTCCACTCCACCGTGTAACCATCAATATTTTTTGAACGATTGGTCACAACTTCGCCCCCAAAAGGCGAACTATTAGCAATTACCTGGGAATCTAATTGAGTGTTTGGTGAAGCAATCATTTCTTGATCATTAATTACTTCTAGTAGGGTATGATAGTTTTTCGTCGAAAGTTTATCCATTCCCACAAAAAAACCGACAAACAATACAGCAAAACTAACAACGGTTATGGCACCAATCACGATAAATTGTTTTCTTTTCGCTTTACGAATACTTTTTTTTAAATCCACTTCTATTCCTCCAGTTCTTTTTTTAATTTTTGACGTGTGCGATACAATTTTTTGCGAACATTTTCAACAGATAATTCTAAAATCAACGCAATCTCGGCATACGATAATTGATAATAATATTTCAAAAGTAATAGTTCTTGTTCCTCATCTTTTAAGGAATCGATCAATAATAATAACTCTTGCCCTTCCATTTTTTCTATTGATTGTACAGGATGGCTGTTTGCCACAAAAGTGCGTTCTCGTTTCTTTTTTCGATACATCGTAATGTAGTAATTAAATGTTACTCGGAAAAACCACGGGCGTAGATTTTCTGATGTAATTTCAGGTAATATTGAAAAAATCGTTGTATATGTTTGCGACACTGCATCTTGTGCATCTTCAAGACTTGCTCCTCGGCGAATCAAGACTTGGATGACTTCTTGCCCCAAAGAAAATAGTACTTCGTCAAAATTTGCCTCCTTTTTCATCTGATTGCTCCTTGCACTTATACAACGTTTCAACTAGGGAAAAAGTGGACAGTCCTTCGCTCATTATTTTTATGTATTTTTTCTTTCAATAAAAAATGCTCCTGCTTAAGCAGAAGCATTTTTGTTTTTGCTTATTTATCATTTTCCAATGACTAATCTTCGTGTATAAACGGCTTGCCCAGAATGCATCACTGCATCATCAATCGCTGAAACTAAACGCACTTGTCTAGTCACCGGTGGGGTCCAATTTTTATCAATCACGTCTGACAATTGTTCTTCTTTGATTTGGTCTAAATAGCTTTTGGTAAGTGCCACACTGGCAGCCAAATAGTCACTAAGCAATTGCTTTTCTGTCACCACGACTTTCGCCGCTTCCTCTGGTGTGTGATGCCAGTCTTCTGTTTCATCTGGCAAATCCAAGGCAAATTTTTCTGTCCAGTGTTGGCTAAGCCATAACGGTTCACTATGATTAAGTGCGGAAATTTGTAGGTCTAATTCTCTGGCTGTGTGCCACATCAGCCAAGTAACAGACTTGATTAATGGTGCGGGCATCGTGTTTGCTTCGGCAACGGTCATTTGCGCAAGTGTTTCTTCAAAACGTTCATGCGCTCGGTCAAGGGTTTCACTAGAAAGTTGAGTGACTTTCATAAAAATACCTCCTTTGTGTTGGTGCCTGTTCTTTCGTTTCTATTTTCTATTATACTGCAAAAGAATCCGTTGTAGTTCTTTTTTGGCTGCGGTATCTGCGGAAAGGGTAAAGATCACTTTCTTCAAAAATAACACTTCCCTAAGTAAAAAAGAATTGACAATTCTCTTAGTTTCCCTTAGTATGTGGAAAAGTACCTTTAAGATAGTCCGAGAGGCTAACAAGGCAAAGTTCTGTAAAATTCTGTATTTTTGTATAGTGAATGATACGAGATGTCTTGCCCTTTTTTTGTGTGCAAGGCTTTTTTTGCGCGGTGCTTAATCAATTTATTTGGGAGGCAACAAAGTGGAAAAGAAAAAACGTGAAGTGAAAGGTATCTCATTTACCAAAAAAATGGTGATTTCATTGGTGGGAGGATTAATCGTTGGGCTCGGCTTTTTATTTTTAAGAGAGCACCTTATTCGCAGCAATCAAGGCGCTGTGTGGCAGACAATCAATCAGATTCTTTTCCAAGATATTTCAGATCCTGAAAAAGGACAATCTGCGATTGGGCTTTTCTATATTATTGGTCAACTATTTATCAACGGCCTACAATTAGTGATTGTGCCGATGGTCTTTACTTCAATTACTTTAGCCATTTGTCATATTACCGATACGCAAAAATTAGGACGAATTTCTTATAAAACAATTTTTGGCTTTTTATCGATGTCACTGATTGCTCTATTAACGGCTGGAATTGTGGGCTATAGCGTATATTTAACTGGCGCTTTTAATGTGTCGTTATCTGAAACGCTAGCTCCTGTCGAAGTAAGTACGAGCGGCAACCCATTAATGGTGATTGTCAATGCTGTCACGAAAAATATCGGTTCTGCATTTAGCGACAATGGTGCGATTTTAGCCGTTGTTGTGTTGGCAGTGATTACTGGTTTATGTATTAATGCATTAGGAGATAAAATTCGTGTTTTCAAAAAATTAATTGAAGAAGTCAATGCGATGGTCACGTTATTTTTAACCTTTGTAATTACTAAATTTGCTCCTATTGCCGTCTTTATGTTGTTAGTTCGGACGTTTGCTTCTTACGGGATTGATTATTTAAAACCAGCGTTAGTCTACGTCGTAACCACGACAGCGACGCTCTTAGCCTTTTTGATGATCGGTTACCCATTATTTATCTTATTTGCGACAAAACTAAATCCTGTTCCTTTTATTAAAAAGATTATGAAAGTTGTGGTCTTTGGATTTTCTACTTCTTCTTCGGCAGCCACTTTACCGTTAAATACAAAAACAACGGTTGAAGAGTTAGGTGTCGACAGCGATGTTGCCGCCTTTGTCTTGCCGTTAGGAATGACTATTAATATGAACGGCACAGCGATTATGCAAGTAATTGCGGCTATTTTTGTGGCGGGCGTAGCTGGTTATGAAGTGACACCAGCTAATATTGCCTTGATTGCCATTTTAGCTTTAATGTCATCCATTGGTACACCGGCTGCACCTGGTGCTGGCGGGATTATCCTTTTCACTATTTTAACTGGTTTAAACTATAACAATGAGATTGCGATTGCGACGTATTCATTGATTTTAGCCATTAATCGTCCAATCGAAATGCTCGTTACTAGCCTAAACGTGGTTGGTGATAGCGCCACTGCGATTTATGTTGCACATTCGGAAGATTTGTTGGATGAAGCCACTTATCTGACTGATGTCGCTGACTTGCAAAATGCGGAAGCGGAGTAATTAATGAAAAAGCAGACTTCTTGTATGGAAGTCTGCTTTTTTCGTTATTGTTATTTTGAATATATTCATTAAAAAATAACTTTTTTAAATAAAAATTCTAGTTATTAATATACGCAACAGCACTACCGCTACCAAACTTAATTCCTGGCAAACATTTTTTATACAAATTGAGCTCTTTTAATGTGTCTTTTCTACTTGATAAAGCTTGGAATGCATAACGAGTCAATCCATTCTCAAATATTTTTGATTCTGAATACTTTGAAGAAACTTTGTATGCAGCAACAACAGCATTGTCCGCTCCAGTGTTAACGGCAATAATATAGCGAATACGGTGTATTTTATCACGACCAATTACCCAGTTACCCAAGGTCCGCGATTTCAAGTTATTAACATCACGTAATGTATCATCTAATGGATACTCTTTCGTTTCATCCTTACTAAGGCGAAAAGCATCTCTTACTTTCACCGCTAGAATCAACTCATCTGTTGCTATTTCACTTATTGACATAGGTTGAAAACCAAAACATTCTTCAATGTCTTCCACTAACATAGCTTTAGAACCATGCCCTTTTACTAAGTTTGTCAACGGTAGCCTTTGAATAAGCCGTGCATAATTAATCAACGCATTTTCACTTGCAAAAGCCTCAGCTTCAGATAATCCATAACTAAGTATATAGCTTAGTACTTGCATCCCCAATGCATTTATCTCTTGAATCGTTTTTATTTTTAATGTTCCCGCTGTTTCATCGTTTTTTAATAAATTTGATTGTCGCAACAAATTTAGCGCAGCTTGTCGATGAGCAAAAACACGATTATCTTTCCCTTTACCAATATAAAAAGGTTGGTTGTTTCTTGGATCAACCAAACAGTATACATAATAAATATGCTGATTATCTTTTTGTAACTTATTTAGTGTTGGGGCAGAAAACTTATCTAACATCTATTTTGACTCCTTCTTTCTAAATTTCCGCTTCTTAAACACCGCCCCTACTTATGATAAGGTTCCCCTTTCATAATCCGAAAACCGCGATAAATTTGTTCCACTAATACCAAACGCATTAACTGATGTGGATAAGTCAAGCGGCCAAAAGAAATTTGTTGGTTACTTCGCTGAAGGACTGAATCACTGAGACCTAAGGAGCCACCAATGACAAACGTTAGGTTACTTTTGCCACTAATCCCTAATTGTTCAATTTCTTTTGAAAATTCTTCACTAGATAATTGTTTGCCATTAATGGCTAAAACAAAGACGTATTCGTTGTCATTAATTTTTCCCAAAATACGTTGGCCTTCTTTTTCTTTGACTTGAAGCATTTCAGCGTCACTGAGTTTTTCCGGGGCTTTTTCATCTGGGACTTCAATGATTTCCATCTTGGCATAGCTATTTAAACGTTTTAGATATTCATTAATGCCTTGAATCAGGTATTTTTCTTTCAGTTTTCCGACTGTTACTAGTTTAATTTTCACCTATTCCACTACTTTCTCGTTTTCTCTTCTTTCTTATTTTAGCACGAAGTTTGGCTACTTTCCACAACGTTTCCACATACTTATACACATATACACAGAGTTATCCACAGAAGAAACTAAAAAATTACTTTATTTAACAGCTTTTTCAATACAAACACATATTCGCCACTGATTTGTCCACATTATCCACATTCTGTGGATAACTTTCCTGAAAACTGTACACAGAGTTATTCCCGATTTGTTCACATTTTTCTGTGTATAACTTTTTCATTCGTATTTTTTCTGTAATTTTTCCCTAAGTTGTTCATAAAAAATTCAAAGCTATTCGATAGACTAAAGGAGTAGGAAACAGATATACTTAATATAGAAAATTCAGATGCACTTATTGGGAGGTTATTTTATGCAACGAAAAGATGTTACACCTAATTCAGATAAAAAAAGTTTATTGCAAAAATTTGGGATTGGTTTAGCTGGCGGCTTACTTGGTGGCGCCCTTATTCTAGGAGGCGCTTATTCTGGGATTATTCCCACACCCAACGGCGGAAATAATGCGGCGACGACGACGTCCACTAATCACGGTGATACAAAAGTCAGCAATGTGAGTTACAATGTTTCTAGCGATGTCACAAAAGCCGTGAAAAAAGTTCAAAATTCTGTGGTTTCTGTCATTAATATGCAAAGTGCTAGCAACAATTCTTCGGCTGATGATCCTTTTGGGGGATTGTTCGGTGGGAATGAAGGTACTCAAGACTCTTCCGGCAACAATGGTAACGATTTAGAAGCAGCCAGTGAAGGTAGTGGGGTTATTTATAAGAAAGATGGTAAAACGGCTTATGTCGTGACAAATAACCACGTCGTAGATAAAGCACAAGGATTGGAAGTTGTTTTATCTGATGGTACCAAAGTGAAAGGCGAATTAGTCGGAACCGATGCTTACACGGATTTAGCCGTGATTAAAATTTCTTCCGACAAAGTTGATCAAGTCGCTGAGTTTGGGAATTCTAGTAAAATCACAGTCGGTGAGCCTGCTATTGCAATTGGTTCCCCTCTAGGTTCTGATTATGCTAACTCTGTCACACAAGGAATCATCTCTTCTGTGAATAGAAATATTACCAATAAAAACGAGTCTGGTGAAACCATCAATATTAATGCCATTCAAACCGATGCTGCCATCAATCCAGGAAACTCTGGTGGTCCACTAATCAATATTGAAGGACAAGTCATTGGCATTAACTCAGTAAAAATTGTGCAATCAACTAGTCAAGTGAGCGTTGAAGGGATGGGCTTTGCCATTCCAAGTAATGACGTAGTCAACATTATCAACCAATTAGAAAAAGATGGTAAAGTGACACGGCCAGCTCTTGGGATTACGATGTCTGATTTAACAGGTATCTCTTCACAAAAACAAGAACAAATTTTAAAAATTCCAGCTTCTGTAAAAACTGGCGTAGTGGTTCGTGGTGTTGAAGCAGCGACCCCTGCTGAAAAAGCTGGATTGGAAAAATACGATGTTATCACGAAAGTTGACGGCCAAGACGTAAGCTCTACTACAGATTTACAAAGCGCGCTTTACAAGAAAAAAGTTGGCGACAAAATGGAAGTGACTTATTATCGTGGTTCTAAAGAAATGAAAGCAACCATCGATTTAACCATTGATAAATCAGCTTTAACACAACAAAATAATCGCAGCAATCAATAAAAGAAAGAAACGACCTGTTGTTTGAACAACAGGTCGTTTCTTTCTTTTATTCTCCTACCGCAAATGCAGAACCAACTTCTGCATCAAAAGGCAATTCTAAGATTCCTTTTTTAGCTGGTGCATTTGGTAAACGTAATTCTTTTGCTGAACAAATCATTCCAAAACTTTCTTCCCCACGTAAAACCCCTGGCCAAATCATTAAACCATCAGGCATCATTGCGCCTGGTTTGGCCACAACTACTTTTTGTCCTGCTTTGATGTTCGGTGCGCCACAAACAATTTGTAAGATTTCGCCGTGGTCTACTTCTGTTTGTGTGATAGATAAATGATCTGAATCTGGGTGTTTTTTACATGATTTGACAAAGCCGACCACAATTTTAGGGGTGTCGTCTTTTTCAAGAGTTTCTGAAAATCCCGCATCTTTAATCGCTGTATTGACTTTTTCGATTTGTTCGTCTGTTAAAGTCACTTGGCCGGTACCATTAATGTCACCTAGAAGCGCTGAAGCATTGAAAATATTCCAAGCTACCACTGTTTCTGGTGCCTCAACTAAACTTACACGTGCCACATCGCCGACACGTTTTACTTGGTTTTCCGCACCTTGATCGTCCGCAACGATGACAAGTAAGACATCGCCAACGTGTTCTTTGTTATATGCAAAAATCATTTTTGTTCCTCCTCTGTCGTTTTCCTGTCTTATCTTATCAAAAATTGACCCATTGTGCATACTTTTTTGTCGAAAAACTAAAAGACTTGGAAAATATGTCGCTACGACTTATTCTCCAAGTCCTCAATTTTGAGTGACAAGCCGCTGATCCTTTGAAAAAACAAAAGAAACGTAGGGTCAACTCTCTATTCAATCAATAACTTTTTTTACTTATTTTTCTTCAGAGTGAACAATTAAGACATCGCAAGGGGCTTGGCGAATAATGTAGCTACTGACGCTTCCCATGACCACACGTTCGACTGCGTTTAATCCTGATTGTCCCACCATAATTAAATCAACATTGTATTTTTCAGGTAATTCATGACTCATGACTTCTTTGGGTGAACCAAACATGGTAACTGTTTCAACATTATGAAAATCAACGCTTTCAGCATACTTTTTACAATCGGCCATTAATTCTTCCGCAGCAGCTGTTTCTTGATCAATTAATTGATCATTTAACGTCGAATACCCCATCATTGTATACACTTGATTTTCTAAAATATTTGCAACAATGACTCGGCTTCCGTTTCGACGAGCAACCTCAATTGCACGTTCATAAGCTAAATTAGCTTGATCACTACCGTCTACGCCGACAAGAATATTTTTATACATTTGTTCTTCCATTTTCGTCACCTTCCCGATGGAGGCTGATCTAAAAGGCTTCTTTGACTAAGAAATTAGAGTCAAAAATGAATTTAGGACCCTTGCGCAGAACGCCCTTTTGTCCAGCTGATTCTCTCTTAATTTAATGGTTCCTCTGGTTCATGAAAATTAGCCTAAGCTAGTTAAAAATGCACTGATTTCTTCTTTTGTTTTTCGGTCTTTGTTTACTAAGCGTCCTAATTCTTGACCGTTTTCAATTACGACAAAACTCGGAATACCAAAAATATTCCACTCGGCAGCCACGTCAATAAACTGATCACGGTCAACTTCGATAAATTGAAACGCTGGAAATGCTTCTTCAATTTCAGGCATGACTGGTTTAATGAAACGACAGTCTCCGCACCAATCAGCAGTAAAGAAGAAAACATTTTTACCTTTTTCAACATAAGTTGCTAGTTCTTCTAATGAATTGGGATAAATCATTTAAACATCCTCTACTTTCCGTAAACAATTGTATTAACTGTTGATTTATCCAAGCCACGTAATGCTTGTAACAACATTTCCCGCGCTGCTTCATAATCCGCAATACTAAACATTGTTTGATGCGTATGGATGTAACGACCACAAACGCCGATGACTGTACTTGGTACACCATTATTAGTTGTGTGCGCAGCCCCAGCATCCGTTCCGCCTTTAGAAACAAAATATTGATACGGAATATTGTGTGTCGCTGCTGTATCTAATAAGTATTCACGTAAGCGAGGCAATGTGATCAAACCTGGGTCGAAAATCCGTAATAACGTTCCTTCACCTAAATGACCATATGTCCCTTTTTTCGTGTGAATATCATCTGCCGCTGAACAATCCACCGCAAAGAAGATATCTGGATTAAATTTATGAACAGATGGTTTAGAACCACGTAACCCGACTTCTTCTTGTACGTTTGCTCCAGCAATTAATGTGTGGCCTAATTCTTCATTTTGTAACGTTTCCAATGCATCTAATACCAACGTACAACCATAGCGGTTATCCCATGATTTACTGATAATATTTTTGCCATTGGCTGTTTTAATCGTTTCTGTTTGTGGAACAATGGAATCCCCTGGACGAACACCAAAGCTTTCAGCTTCTTCTTTTGAAGAGAATCCTGCATCAAATAACACATCAGAAACTTCTAATTGTTTTTGACCACTCGTACCACGCAACAAGTGTGGCGGAATAGATGAAGAAATACATGGATAGTTCCCTTTACTTGTTTTTAACGTAAAACGTTGTGCTGAAACAACATAGGGATTCCAGCCACCTAAAGGAACCACTTGGAATAAACCATTATCGTTAATTTGAGTTAACATGAAGCCAACTTCGTCCATGTGGGCTGCTACCATTACGCGTGGCGCTGCTTCCACTTTTGAACGTTTAATCCCAAAAATACCACCTAAACCATCATATTGAACATCGTCCACTAACGGGGTGATATGTTCTTTCATGTACGCGCGAATGTCGTCTTCAAATCCGCTGGTTCCTTGTAATTCAGTTAATTCCTTGATTCGTTGAAATGTTTTTTCTTCCATAGATGTATGTCCTATTGCTTTTGATTTGTTGGAAATTACGCCAACCAAGCGTCACTTTTTCTCTAAAAAGTCACTTTATCCTGTCGATAAAAATAGGTACTCCTTTCATATGATTTCACTCTTATTATAACGCAAATACTAGAAAATGCACATCGCTTTCTCTTTTTAAACGTGACAATGAGAATGCCCTAAAAGAATGATTGAAAAACTTTTTTTATTTCTCAGCGGCCCCTTCTCTATGGTAAAATAAGAGTGATACTGACAAAAGTAATAGTAAGCAGAAACCGACCAAGGGAGGTCATACAAATGAACGAAGAAAATGAGTTGACATACTTTAAAGGCGGCTTAGCGCTAGGCGTTGGTCTTGGTTTAGTAGGCGGCATTGCCTCAACCTTGTTCTACCATAAGAAAAAAACAATCTCCGCTGATCTCGTCTTAGAAAATGTAAAAGCTGCTTTTTTAAAAGAAGGACCGATTGAAGGTTCGTGGATTGAGTTTGAGAAAAAGCCCTTGCGGAAATTCGCCATCCACTCCAAAACGTATACTGGAGGAATTTGCCGCATTGAAGACGACGGCATTGTTCAATACGAATTCACTGCAGATGCCTACACAGGAACTGTCATTGACATCCAACGATTAAAAGATTAAAAAGATTGTTACAAAAGCACTTATTTGCTTTTGTAACAATCTTTTTTTCTTCTCATTTGTTTTTTGTAAAAGGGATGTTTATTTTATGTCAAAAAAATCAAATCAATGATGAATAAATACTCTAAAATCGAATGCTTTCTGCATGGAAATCAGCTTAAATCTTTACTTATCAACGTTTGTCCACTTTTTTCATAAAAAAGATTAGACATTTTTTAAAAATTGATAAAAGAATAATCATTTCTAACGATTTTTTAATTTCTCCTTTTCATTTTTACATTATACTGAGAGTATTGCTAAAAATGAAAAGGAGCGTGTCAAATGAAGAAATCTGTTTTATTTACTTCATTACTTGTATTATCAAGCTTAGCTTTAGCGGCCTGCGGCGGTGGCAGTGACGATAAAGGAGCAAGCAACGGCGGTAGCAACAACCAAGTATACACAATGGTTGAATCCCAAGAAATGCCTAGTGCCGATCCGTCCCTTGCGACAGATGAAGTGAGTTTTACCACTTTAAATAATGTCTACGAAGGAATCTATCGTTTAGATAAAGACAACAAACCCGCGCCTGCTGGTGCAGCCGAAAAAGCAACTGTTTCAGAAGACGGTTTAGTTTACAAAGTTAAATTACGTGAAGAATCAAAATGGTCTGATGGCAAACCAGTTACTGCTGCAGATTACGTTTACGGTTGGCAACGAACAGTGGATCCTGCCACTGCTTCAGAATATGCCTACATGTTTGAACCAGTAAAAAATGCTGAAAAAATTTCTAAAGGGGAACTACCTAAAGAAGAATTGGGCATTAAAGCAATCAATGATCATGAATTGGAAATCACTTTAGAAACAGCAACACCATATTTTGACGATTTATTGGCTTTCCCTTCTTTCTTGCCGCAACGTCAAGATATCGTTGAACGTTTTGGTAAAGATTATACAAAGAGTAGCGATAAAGCAGTCTACAATGGTCCGTTTACGCTAACTGAGTTTGATGGTCCCGGAACAGATACTAAATGGTCTCTAACTAAAAATGAAGAATATTGGGACAAAGAGACTGTCAAGTTAGATAAAGTCGCTATCAACGTGGTGAAAGAAGCCCCAACTGCCTTAAATCTTTATGAAACTGGTGAAGTGGATGATACGTATTTATCTGGCGAACTGGCCCAACAAATGCAAAACTCGCCTGACTTGGTCCAATTAAAAGCCGCTTCTTCTTTCTATTTAGAAATGAATCAAGCAGATGAAAAATCACCATTGACCAACGCAAACTTACGTCGTGCTATGTCTTATGCCATCGATCGCGATTCATTAGCTAAAAACATTTTAGCCAATGGTTCTCTTCCTTCACAAGGCTTCGTTCCTGTGGATGTCGCGAAATCACCAAAAACGGGTGAAGACTTTGTTAAAGAAGCTGGTAGCGACAAATTAGTCAAATACGACAAGAAAAAAGCTGTGGAATACTGGAACAAAGCGAAACAAGAACTTGGTGTTTCCAACTTAACGGTTGATTTAATGGTAGACGACTCTGAAGGCGCTAAAAAAATGGGCGAATATCTTCAAGGATCACTGTCTGATACTTTGGAAGGCTTAAAAGTAACTGTGACGCCTGTCCCTATGGCTGTTCGCTTAGATCGTACCTTAAAAGGGGATTTCCAAATCGCTGTTCGTGGTTGGAGTGCCGACTATTCAGACCCAATTAACTTCTTAGATTTATTAGAAAGCTCAACTTCTAATAACCGTGGACGTTACAGCAATCCTGAATACGATAAATTCATTGCTGCGTCCAAAACCACAGATGTTAACGACCCTGAAAAACGCTGGGAAGATCTAATCAACGCTGAAAAAACAGTAATTGCTGATATGGGTGTTGTGCCAATTTACCAAAAAGCAGAATCACACTTACGTTCACCAAACGTGAAAGAAATTATTTATCATCCAACCGGTGCTAAATACGACTTCAAGTGGGCGTATAAAGAATAAAGTAAAGGTCTCCTTCAATTTTGGAAGGAGACCTTTATTATTTATACTGACACGTTTCTAAATGATCATTCACCAAACCCGCTGCCTGTAAAAAGGAATAGACTGTCGTGGCACCTAAAAATTTAAATCCTCGTTTCTTTAACGCTCGACTAATCTGTTGCGATAATTCCGTGGAGGCTGGAACCTCTTCTGGGTGCTGCCAGTGATTAACGATTGGTTGCTGATCGACAAAGTTCCAGAGGTAGCGATCAAAGGAGCCAAATTCTGCCTGAACTTCTTGAAAAACTTGCGCATTCGTAATGGTCGCTTGAATTTTTAAACGATGACGAATCACACCAGGATTTGCTAGTAAAGCTAAAATTTTTTCCTCATCATATCGCGCAATTTTCCGATAATCAAACGCATCATAAGCTGCTCTGAGCGTTTCTCGTTTATTCAAAATAATCGCCCAGCTTAAGCCCGCTTGCATACTTTCCAAGGTCAATAACTCAAATAACTGTTGCTCTTCATGAACTGGACGTCCCCATTCATCATCATGATAGGCTTGCATCTCTTCAGTTGTATTCGTTGCCCAAGTACATCGCTCCATTGTACTGCCTCCTTTTATTTGCTAAAAAAGATGCGAACAAAGGGTACTGCCTTTTGTTCCACACCTTTTCTTATTCCTAATAAAATGCCCAGAAGTTTAACGCTTCATTCATCACTTCTTCGGCTGTAAATGTCCGTTTTGAATGGCCCTTTTCTTCTGAATCGTTTGGATCATTAATCCAGAAATCGCCTTTTTCATCCACACCACTCATCACCATAATGTGACCAGTTGTAGTGAAATAGCCTGGTTTTACAGAAATAATGACTGGATGACCTTCCTTCAAGAAAGCTGCCACTGTTTCAATATTCCCAATTTCTTGACAGTTATAGCCTTTCATTTCAGCATATGCACTAAAAATAGACCACGCCGTCCCTTGTCCTTCCATAAAGAAGTCATTTTTTGCCCAAGCTAACACATCTAGCGGGGTAACCTCTTGGTGATCCATGTATGAACCAACCATTGCAAGCGACACAATCGCACAGCCATTAATTTCGATTGTATTCGGCTTATCTACATTGCCAAATCCGTACGCGGTGTCTTTCCATTTAGCATCTGTCTGCAATTCTAACGGCAAATCCAGATGTCCATCATATTGCTTCTTTTCAATTTCTTGATTGACCTGTTGTCCATAGCTTAAAGGTTTGACTTTTTTCTCAATTTTAACTGGTGCTGGTTCTTTTGTTTTACTTGATTCAGCACTAGCTTTAACATATGAATCATCAAACCAACTTGAAAACCCACCTGATTTCATCGGCGAAAACTGCGCTAACAATCCGCCAAAGCCAAACGATACCAACAACACCGTGAGAACTTTTTTTTGGTAACCTGATGGTTTTTTTGACATACTATTCATCCTTTTCTATCTATTGACTACATCCGATAATCTTATGTATTTCTTATATGCTCACACATTATACTACTTTCTTTTTCGAAAAACAGAAACGTTGGTAAATTCTCATAATTATTGAAGGCGAACATATTTTCTTGAATTTTATCACAAAATTAGGTAAAATACAGGTAATTAGTCATTTGAGTTTTATTCTATTTTATTCGTAAAGGAGGCAGAAGAATGGATCAACATAAAGCTACCATCAAGAGCATTTCTAAACTGATTACGCTCTCTTCCCAACATTTCTTTTCGGCATTTTTAGAAGATTCTCAAGATCAAAAGAATAAAGAAAAGGAACGCAGTGCGCTTTTACAAGAGCTCCAAGTCGCTGCCGCCCAAAAATCCTTAGTGGTCTTACAATTGAAAGAAGTCCCTACAGCGCATAAATTCGAAACGGTGATCGGCTGGATTGTCTCAAAAAATATTTCGGACAATATCGTCGTTCGTTTACAAACGGATGAACAACAGTTACGCATGATTCCTGTTGCTTCTGTCATGAAAGTCAGCACGTTAGCCAATCGTCACCAACGTCAAATTCACTAGAATATTGAAGTCTTTATAAAATAAATGGAAACCACCAACCCTGGCGATTGCAGGTTGGTGGTTTCTTTTATTTTAGGGATGCGCCAAAGCGACCTCAATTAAACGATTTTCTGTTTGTAAAAGATCAAACAGTGTGCCAATTCTTTCTAATTGTTCCAAGTCTATTTGATAAAGTTTCACTCTTGGTTTGGTGAGCCAGGAGCCTTGTGTAAGCTTCATTCGTTCTTTGATTAACACGCCTTGTTCATAGAGCGTTTTTATCTCTAATTCAGAAACTTGGTCTGTCAAAGAGGCCCAGCGACCATGGTGAGCCAATTCTGGTAAAAAAGTAGTGCCTTCTTTTTGAGGGAACGCCTTTAGTAACTGTTGATTAATCTCCCAAGCTTCTTTCAGAAATTTAGCTTTTTTTGATAACTCATCGTAGTAAAACAAATCAATTTTAACAAGATCGTACCATTCCTCTTCCTCTAATTCCTTGATTTGTTGCTCCTCAAAGTGTGCCCAACTACTTGCTAACAACTCTTTTTCTAATCTCAATAGCTCTTGTTCTGCTTTTTCTTTCGCTACTTTCATGCGCGCTTTAGCCGCTTTTTCTTGTCGTAAGCTTTCTTGTAGAAATTGAATTTGCTGCTCTTCTTTTGTTTTTATTTTAGATTGTCTGCCCACTTGTTGGGGTAAACTTGCCTGTTGATAATATGTACCCGTTACGGATGCTTGTTCTATTTGTCGTACATTATTTAGCCACTCGTTAACAATTTCTATCAATGATTGCGCGGTTGGATAATTCATTTGTTGTAAGCTTGCTTCGAGGTTGCAAGGTTGTGCTGCATTGGAACAGATTGGTATAAATTCACAAAAATAACAATTCTCTGTGTCGCTTGTTTCGGCTTGTCCCTTTGTCCAGATAAAGAGAGGAAACAAGTGTTGCAACTTTTCTATCAAAATCTTCGGGTCTAAGGCCAGTCCTAAACAACGGATGCTTAAATAACTTTTGCTAGCTGATTGCTGTAACAGCTTTTCTGGCATTATTGTTCTTTCGTCCAGCCTAGCAAATGACTGTTTTTGTTGCCATTGCTCAACTAGCTCCTGCTCACTTAACGGACCGAAAATGGTTGCTCTTTTTGCCACCTGTGGCAAAGCCTTCGGATAAAAAGAGACTTCTAACAATTCACTCAGTGAAACCACCGCCTTTTTTCTTTTTTTATTCATATTATACAGTACTCGACAACGAAATAGCTAGTTGCTTTAAAAAGAAAAAAGTCCTGAGTCAGAAGTAAAGGAAACTTCTGACTCAGGACTCAACTTATTTCTTAGGAACAAATAATTGCGGTGCTACTTTTGCCAATAAGCCTAGAACTAGACTTACATACAAACAATTGACGACAGTACTTGTACCGTTTAGAACAAAGGAATAGAGATATGGGCTCATTCCTTCTGGTGCATACATGCCCCAAACCAATACACCCGCCCAAAAATGCCAAAACCAGCGGGCGAAGACTGCGACAACACTTCCTAAAATAATCGTACGAATGGCTGATTTTAAACGATTCGCTTGAAAATACAGTTGAATTTTTCTAGCGAATACGCCACCCATTCCTCCAAACGCAAAAGCAAAGGGATATTCAAAAATAATCTGTGGAACGGACAAGAAATTTTTCATGGCTGTACCGAGAATAATATTTAACATGCCCCAAACAAAGCCTGCTGCAACTCCAGGAAGCAACCCACGACGAAACGAATAAAGAACTAATGGGACCATTCCCAACGATAGGTCCAAGCCACTATTGGCAAATTCAATCGGTAAAAAAGAGAGGGCCATTGCCATTGCTGCGACGACTGTTCCTTCTACCCAAATACGTAAATCCATTTTTCTAGCCAAACAAATTTCCTCCTATGTTCTGACGCTCTCAACCACTAATACATCGTTATTTTACCATAGGGTCTTTAGAAAAACACGTTTGTCGAACAAGCAAAAAAATAGCTGATCAGCATTTAAGGGAATCAACTCCTACTCAAACGCATGCCAGCTACTTTTTATCCATTAATCGTCCCGCTCAGTTGTCAAAATTTTACCAGAATGAGCATCGATTTTTACCTCTATTTTTTGTTGGCCCTCTTTCACTTTCACTTCCCAATAGGTGATTCCTAATTCTTTCTCTAACTTCCAATCTGTTGCCTGGCCGACTTTCGCTTCTTTTTCAGCCAAGGTTGTGGCTTGTTCTCTGGAAATGATATTTGTTAAATCAAGTGCCTCTTCTTGCATTTTAACGCCATTTTGTTCATCGGCATCCAAGGTTTCGACTTTTTCTTTTGTGAATTCGCCTGTTTCTGCGTTCACTTCAACTTGATATTCTTTTTGCTGATCCACGCCTTCTATTTCATAAAAATAACGGCCAAAATCTGTATCTAACTGCAGACTTGTTATTTTAGCTTCTGGATATTTTTTCTCAAATGCTGTCGTTACTTTTTCTAAAGAGACAGCTACCACAGTTGCCTTCTCTGATGTCGTCGTTGCTTCTTGTTGTACGGATGAACTTGTTTCAGTAGTTGATATTACTGTTTCTTTTTGTTCATTTGTTGATGAAACAGTAGTAGGCGTTTTGGGTGTACAACCAGCTACCAAAAAGAGTGCCAAGCCAGTCAGAGCGCCATAGAGTATTTTTTTCATTAAACAACCTTCTTTCCTTTTTATCATTTTATTATACTTGATTTCTCATTCAAATCATAGCTACAAAAAGAGCCCTACTTTAGTTGATAAAGTTAGAGCTCTCTCAGCCTTCATGGGCTAACATAAAAATTTCACCGAAATCATTCTCTTGTTCAATGTGCCAAATGCGTTTTTCACTATTATAGACAAGCGTTGCCAAAATTTCTTCTTTTTGGTATGACGTATTTTTCATCTTGCTAAGTGAATCTTCCACCAAGTAAATAGGAATCCGATATTCTTCTTTATCCACTTCTGTTTGTTGGAAGCAAAAAATAACACCTTCTTGCAAGATACCTTTCATATTTTTAAGTAATTCAGGACTTAATTTTTCGACAGGCGTATTTCGTTTAAAGAAGGCCTTTTTCTGATTCACTTTCTCTAAAACAACACGTGTAATTTTATCAGCAAAGATTCGATAAAATTCATCAATATAACGATAATAGACACGCGTCATCTGATCTGCAAATTCAAAAAAGACAAAATCATTTTGTAGCTTATAAAAGAAAGGCGAATGCAAACTATTCTTCATGTGTCCAAAATAAAGAAGTTCCGAAATTTCTAATGGCGTTAGCTCTTTTAGCATCGTCACATCGGAAAAGTCAATCCATTTAATTTCTTCAGTCATCCAACGACGTTGTAGCGATTGAAAATAGCGATTGACGCTTTCTTCTCCGCGAATAATTTTCAAGCCTGAATGCATATCGTATTCGCCAGCTTCGGCAGAAGGATCTAATAATAGTAAGTTCTGTGGATGATGCACAATTGAACGAACAAAATCGGAATGGGTAATTCCTTTAGATAAAACCGCGTTGCTGGTTACATCTATATGTACATAAATTAAATCAAGCAAATTCCCATCTCCCCTCTACTAGCCTCCTTACCATTTTACAATATTTTCAAAAGAAAAGCTTGTTTCTTTTACTTTAAAATTCCATTACAAAATGAGGATTTTTTTGAAAAATCAATCGGTTCAGTTGTTTTTTATTAAATCAAGGTCCAGCTAGCTTACCTATTCACCAAAGAAAATAAATAGGTTTTTCAAATAAATTGTGGTAAACTTGATACATTAAAAGGAGGGAGAATATGCGCCCAAAAGAGAAAAAAAGAGGAAAAAATTGGTTAATCAACAGCTTATTAGTTTTACTATTTATCATTGGCTTGGCCTTAATTTTTAACAATCAGATACGCAGTTGGGTGGTTCAACAAAATAGCCGCTCGTACGCCGTTAGCAAGTTGAAACCAGCCGATGTGAAAAAAAACATGGCCCGTGAAACAACGTTTGACTTTGATTCAGTTGAGTCCTTGAGCACAGAAGCGGTGATGAAAGCCCAATTTGAAAACAAAAACTTACCTGTGATTGGTGCCATTGCGATACCAAGTGTCGAAATTAATTTGCCCATTTTTAAAGGATTGTCAAATGTCGCTTTATTAACTGGTGCCGGGACCATGAAAGAAGATCAAGTCATGGGGAAAAACAATTATGCCTTGGCTAGTCATCGAACGGAAGATGGCGTTTCCTTATTTTCACCTTTAGAAAGAACCAAAAAAGACGAACTCATTTATATCACTGATTTATCTACTGTTTATACATACAAAATAACTTCTGTAGAAAAAATCGAACCAACCCGTGTTGAGTTAATTGATGACGTTCCTGGTCAAAATATGATTACCTTAATTACCTGTGGCGATTTACAAGCAACGACGCGAATTGCTGTTCAAGGAACATTAGCAGCAACGACGCCTATTAAAGACGCCAACGACGATATGTTGAAGGCTTTCCAATTGGAGCAAAAAACCTTAGCCGATTGGGTGGCTTAATAAAAAAATCCTTGAAAAGTTTTGACACTTTTCAAGGATTTTTTGCTTTATTTCATCACTTGGCGTTCTTGCTGTTTCAAACGAGCAAAACCATAACGAATACCTGCAAATAATAAAACTAACGGAGATAAGAAAACAGAGATCATTAACCATTCACTTGTATACATACTACTAAAAGATAAATGATACGTGACAGCATACACTAGCGGCAGACTCATTATCAACAATAAATAATACAAACTTAATTCAAAAACATAGGATAAATAACTACTGTTCATCTTACTTCCCTCCTGTCTCTTTTTCCCTGAACAATTTGTTAATACTATTGTACCAAGGGGAAACAGAAAGTACTATCGGACTATAGTCCTAATCTTTCAGCTGTGCTTTTATTTTTTTCAACCATTCTGAGGTACCTGCTTCCACTAAGCGGTAAGTTTCCTCAAAATCTCCAGTATAATAAGGATCAGGTACGTCCATGGTTTCTTTACCAGCCACAACTTCCATAAATAAATGAATCCGCCGTTGCTCTTCTTGAGGAGCTAATGCTTTTAAATCTGCCACATTATTCGCATCCATCCCAATGATATAGTCATATTTTTTAAAATCACTTGGCTGAATTTGTGTTGCCCGCATTCCTTGATAGGAAATTCCTTGTCGCTCCAAAATTTTTCTGGTTCCCTTATGTGGCTGACTACCAACTTCCCAGTGACTAGTAGCTGCTGAAAACACTTGAATAGTCGATTCTAAACCGGCTTGTTGGACTTTCTGACGAAAAATCGCTTCTGCCATTGGCGAGCGACAAATATTGCCTAAACAAACAAATAACACAGTTACCACAACGTTTCACTCCTTCATAAAACTTTTTATCCTTCACACATTACTCATTGGCTTCTTGTTCATACAAATGATAAGCCATAAATTCTGTATCTTTCGCTAAACGGAATAATTGCGTCGCCATTTCCAAAGGAGTCTGAGGATATTCCTCAAGAATCCATTTCGTTAAGACGCCACTACATCCATAGGAAAAGAAATTCGCATAAAATTGTTTGTCTTTATCTGTTAAATGGTTCTCAACATCGACTTGTTCAAATAATGATATAAATAAGCGATTGGTCGAAGCGGAAAAAACATTAAGAAGAACTTCTGAATCTGAGGTCACCGTTGTATAGTAGAAATGGCTCTTCTCTTTAATCGCTTTTAATAACTTCAGGGCTTGTTCCTCCCAGTTTTCCAAACAAATATCTGTTTCTAAGTAAATCAATGCATCGTGACGATAAATCCAACGTAATAAATCATATTTATCTGTAAAGTGATAATAAAATGTTTGGCGATTCAAGCCCACTTTTTTGGTAATATCTTGGACACTTATTTTACGAAAATCCTTTTGTTCACATAATTCTATTAAAGCTGAAGCGATTGCTTGTTTTGTATCGTGCGTTCCGCTCATGCTGATTCCTCCGCTCCTAATATGTATATACCTCTATAATTGCAAAAAAACGGCCAGATTACAATATTTTCAGATACATTTTATGCATATATTTAAAATTAAATGAATAAAAAAAGCGGCAACTAACGATTTTTGTTAGTTACCACTCCTTGTTATCAATTATTAATAGATGACTATTTAGCCTGGAAAACGCCATACAACAGCGCGGAATCCTGCTGGTGGTGCTGGTGACCAGTTAGAGTTAGAAGAAACATAACCAGAACCTCCTGGGTTGTTCGCTTCAACGATTTGAACACTTCCACCACTTACACCTGTAACTAAGACAGTATGCACGCCACCAATCCAGCTATCTGGACTATAGGCACTTTCATATTGAACAACATCGCCTGGTTGCACGTTACTCCAGCTAACTTGTGTTGCGCCAGAAGCAACATAGCCACTGTTTGGACCACCATAACCGAAGTTAATACCGCCTGCCGCTAACCAGCGACGAACGGATACTAAACATTCGCCTGGCTGATTCCAACCTGTTGCATAAGAATTACCAACATCTGCTAAAGCTGCATTAATTGCGGCTTGTTTTCCTGAAGTCACGCCACCATTCCCTGGTTTTGCTTCATTACCTTTTTCAGGAGTCGTTGGGTTAGTTACAGGAACTTCTTTTTCTTTTTCAGGTGCTGCTGCAGGTGTTATTACAACACTTTCTGTTTCAGTACTTGAAGTTGTTGTTTCTTGCGTTGTGGTACTTTCAGTAGTTGTTGATGATTCTACTACTGGTGTTGCGGCTTTTTCTTCAGCGGCGGATGCTGCTGCCTCATTGGCTGCTTTTGTTGCTTTCGCTTGCTCTGCTGCCGCTTTTTGTGCTGCGGCTTGTGCTTGCGCTGCCGCTTGTTCTTCTGCTTTTTTAGCAGCTGCACGTTGGCGTGCTTGTTCTTCTGCTAAACGTTTTTCCGCTTCTTTTTTCTGTTTAATGAAGCCGTCTTTTTTCCCTTGTTCTTCAGAACGTTGTGCTTCTAAATCATTTTTAGCCACTTCTTGTTGGATCTTCAATGTTTTTAATGATTCTGTTTTGTCATTTAATTCTTTTGTTGCTGCTTCTAATTCAGCAATTTGTTTTTCAACATTCTTTGTTTTCTTTTCAACAGTCGCTTTGTCTTCTTTTTGTTGTTCTAGTAATTCATTGTTGGCGCTCATCATTGTTGAGACCGCTTGAACGCGACCAATTGCATCTGCTACTGAATCTGCATCTAAGACAGCATCAATAATTGAATCACTTTGACCATTCACTTGGACATCGCGTGCTTGTTTTGTCATTTGTACTTCACGTTTTTGAATACGGACATTCAAATCAGAAATTTCACTATATAATTTAGATACTTCTGATGATAGCTTGTTCTTTTTAGCTGTTAATGTATCGATTTGTTTGGCCGTTTCAACCATATCATTTTCAATCGCGGCAACTTTTGCTTCTGCATCTGACATTTGGCTTGTTAACGCATTAATTTTTTGATCTTGTTGTTGAATCTTTGTATCGTATTCATCTGCAAATGCTGCGGATGGCAACGCTACGCTTGTTAATGTAATGGAACATACCATTAGAGCCGATAATACACTTTTCTTCAATCTGTTGTCCTCCGAAAATCCTTTTTTGTTAAGCTTTTTTATTATTTATTAAAATTTGAATAAATTTCTCTTTTTCAACGATAGAGCAATTGTAGCATAGCTGTATGTCACTGAGATAATATGGATGTTACAGTAATATTTCAATTTTCTTCTTGTAAATGACAAAAAAAGCTTCACTTTTTTCACAACTTTCTTCAAGGCTCCAGGGTAATCTTCTCATTGTTTTGTTATTTAAAGAAAATAAAAAAAGCGAAAAACGCTAACAAATGAGCATTTTTCGCACACGAACAAAATTTTCAATTTTTATTTTACGGAAAACAGTTTTTTCAGCGGATAAGATAAAATAACATACCAAACCATGTTCAATAGCAATGTAGGGCCCAACACACGCGTAATAAATAAAATCGGGCTGACATCCGCTAAATGAAAGGCCACTTGAATCAGTACCGCAATCAGTTCATACAACGTGGTAAAAATAACGATCCCAAAAAAACCAGTTAGTAAATTTGTTTGAATTACTTCTTTAAATGTATACATCAACATAACCGAAATCGTCAGTGCGACTGTATAAATCCCGATAATGCCAATGTAGTAGCTATCGCAAATAAAGCCTAAAATTAACGAAGTAATTAATAAATAACGTTTAGAAAAATTAGGAACGACGAACATAAACGCAAGTAACAGCAGATGAGAACTGGCGAAGTAAACATTACTTGTCCACGTTTCAAAAGACTTTGTTAAATGAGCATCAATTAACATTAAGAAAAACAAGAGAATAGGTGTGATGTATTTTAAATACTCTTTCCGAATCATTCGCTTTCCCCTGCCGATCTTTTCACGACCGTCACAACGGAGATACCATAGACATCCGCATAAGGTTTCACATAGACTTCACGATCTAAACCAAAACTATCTGGTTTCACTTTAATAACTGTTCCTACCGCTAAATCGGCTGGTGAATTACCCCCTAAGCCAGAAGTCTGAACGACATCGCCTTCTTTCAAAGTGGCATCGCCAGTTAATTGTGACACAATTAATGCATTTGTCTTATTGTCGTAATTTTTAAGTAAACCAAACGATTCGCCATTTGCGGAAGTTACTCGCACAGGGAAATGGTTCGAGTTAACATTTTTAGACGTTAGTAGTTCCACTTTTGCAGTCGTTGCATTGACTTCAATAACACGCCCCACTAACCCTTTTTGCGCCATGACCGCCATGCCCGCTTCAATGCCGTCATTGGTTCCTTTATCGATAATTAATAAGTCTTGCCAAGTATCCGGCGAACGCGTAATGACATTCGCAGTTACTTTTTCATAGTTAGCTAACGTTTCGTTCAGATTCAATTCTTGTTTTAAACTATCAATTTCGCGTTTATAGTTATTGTTTTGGACAGCTAATTCATTATAGCTATCAATTTTTTCTTTTAGACGTTCATTTTCTTTAAACGTGTTAATTAAATTGCCCATTGAAGACAAGCCGTTTTCCACCACACGAGCTGGAAAAGAAATCACACGATCCACCATACTAACGCTATTGTTGACGCCACCTTGAACGACATTGGTTTTGCCTTTTTCAGAACGTTGCGCAGCAGTTAAACTAATAATGGTTACTAAAATAATGACTAAAATTAAGGTAATGATTATATTTTTATTTGGATTAAATTTTTTCACAAAGACACCCCAGATATTCTTCAGACTGATAGTATTAATTTTACCACTAATTGACTATAAACAAAAGAGTTGGCGATCGTCTTTAGCTTTTTTTATCATTTCTTTTTTAGGGCTTATTTTCAACGAAAAAACCAACGAAAAGAAAGGAAACTTCCTTGGTTTTCGTTGGTTTAAAAAGAAATTATTTTTCTTTGTTTTCTTCGTTTAATAATGCTTTTCTTGACACGTTGACACGGCCTTGTTTGTCAATTTCAGTTACTTTGACAAGGACTTCGTCGCCTAATTTCACGACATCTTCAACGTTGTTCACACGTTCGTTTGCTAATTGAGAAATATGAATCAAGCCATCTTTGCCTTTAATTAGGTTAACAAACGCACCAAATTTTTCAATGCGGACAACTTTTGCTAAGTAAACTTGACCGACTTCAACTTCTTTGGTTAATTCTTCAATAATCTTGATGGCTTTTTTAATCATTTCAGCATCTGATGAAGCAATACTTACGTTACCGTCTTGATCGATATCAATCTTAACACCAGTTTCATCAATGATGCTGTTGATTGTTTCGCCACCTTTACCAATGACATCTTTAATTTTCGCTGGTTTAATTTGAATCATTTCAATTTTCGGTGCATATTGACTTAATTCTTCACGAGGAGCAGCAATCGTTGTTGTTAATTCTTCTAGAATTTCCATCCGTGCTTTCTTCGCTTGGTCTAATGCTTCCGTTAAAATTTGTTCTGTAATTCCTTGGATTTTGATGTCCATTTGTAAAGCAGTGATTCCGTCTTTCGTTCCTGCTACTTTAAAGTCCATATCGCCAAGGTGGTCTTCTAAACCTTGAATATCTGTTAAGATTGTATAGTTTTCGCCATCACTAACAAGACCCATTGCAATACCTGCAACTGGCGCTTTAATTGGCACACCCGCATCCATTAATGCTAATGTTCCCGCGCAAATACTTGCTTGTGAAGAAGAACCATTTGATTCTAACACTTCTGCTACTAAGCGGATTGTGTAAGGGAAGTCTTCTTCTGATGGAATAATTTGTGCTAAGGCACGTTCACCTAACGCACCGTGACCGATTTCACGACGACCTGGTGAGCCCGCGCGTCCTGTTGAACCAACAGAGAATTGCGGGAAGTTATAATGATGGATGAAACGTTTGCTATCTTGGACACCCAATCCATCGATAATTTGATGTTCCCCTAAAGGCGCTAATGTACAAACGGATAAAGCTTGTGTTTGACCCCGAGTAAATAAGCCAGAACCATGCACACGTGGTAAAATACTTACTTCTGATGATAAATGACGAATTTCGTCTAATTTACGGCCATCCGGGCGAATCTTATCAATCGTGATTAACTCACGTACGACATCTTTTTCAAGATCTTCCGCAATTTGTTTCACTTCTTTTAGTAATTGCGCTTCTTCTTCGTGTTCCGCAAATTTTTCAGCGTAAACTTCTTTGACTGTATCTTTTACTTTGTCAATTTCAACTTCACGTGCTAATTTTTCTTCCGTCATTACGGCTGTTTTCATTGTATTGTAGTACGCATCAAAAATTTCTTTTTTAAGATCAGCGTCCACTTGTAATAAGTCCACGTCCATTTTTGGTTTACCTACAGCGGCAACGATTTCTTCTTGGAACGCCACTAGTTCTTTAATGGCATCAAAACCGAAAAGTAAGGCACCTAACATATCTTCTTCTGATACTTCTTTAGCACCACTTTCAACCATGTTGATGGCTTCTTTTGTTCCAGCAACAGTTAATTCAATATCTGTTTGTTCCGCTTGTTCTACCGTTGGGTTTAAAACATATTCGCCATTAATACGACCAACGTCAACACCAGCAATTGGTCCATCAAACGGAATATCTGAAATTGCTAACGCTAAGGAAGACCCAAACATTGCAGCCATTTCTGGTGTACAATCTTGATCCACACTCATAACGATGTTTGTGATTTGGACTTCGTTACGGAAGCCTTCTGAGAACATTGGACGAATAGGACGGTCGATTAAACGAGCGGTTAATGTCGCACGTTCACTTGGACGACCTTCACGTTTAATGAAGCCACCAGGAATTTTTCCTACCGCATACATTTTTTCTTCATAGTTTACAGTTAATGGGAAAAAGTCTACATCTTTTGCTTCTTTAGAGGCAACAGCAGCACTTAAAACGACCGTATCGCCGTAACGTACTAAGACAGCTCCATTGGCTTGTTTGGCTAATTGGCCGATTTCTACTTCTAGTGGGCGGCCGCCCCAAGTTGTTTTAAAGACTTGTTTTTCTGTCATAATTTTTCTCCTTTACTCTTGCTCTTTGGAAAAGTCAGACGGCTACTAAACAAATGAAAAAGTAACAAGTCGTTGTTGCTCTTTCATTTGGTTAGTAGTTCCTAAAAACTTTCCAAAGAGGACCTTCAATAGTGACAATAAGATAAAAAGCGAGATTCTGATTGAACCTCGCTTTATACGTAATGATTAACGACGTAATCCTAAACGTTGGATCAATTCGCGGTAACGTTGGATGTCAGTTTTACGTAAGTAAGCTAACAAGTTACGACGGTGACCGATTTTTTTCATTAAACCACGGTAAGAATGGTGATCTTTTTTGTGTGTACGCGCATGTTCGTTCAATTGGTTAATGTCTTCAGTTAAGACAGCAATTTGTACTTCTGGAGAACCAGTATCTCCTTCATGACGTGCGTATTCTTTAATGATTTCGTTTTTTCTTTCTTGTGAAATTGCCATTTGTTCCACCTCTTTCTCTATTATTCGTCTGATCACTGAGTGAAGCGTTGGTGACTCGCTAAACCAAGTGATAGATGGTGTGTTTCCACACAAGCTTACTTTACAGGAAACACCGCTAAAATGCAAGCTTAATCTCTATTATTCGATAGTTTTTTTAAACAATCTAGCCCCTTTTTTGGTGATTTTGTGATACACTAAATGGTGGTAAACAACTGATTATTTCAGCGCATGAATAAATAAAAGAAGAATTTTTTTATGTTTCAAAGGAGGAACCATTGAATGATTACAATGAAAGATATTATTCGTGAAGGGAATCCCACACTTCGTGCTGTGGCAGAAGAAGTGCCTGTCCCTATCACTGAGGAAGACCGACAATTAGGTGAGGACATGTTGACTTTCTTAAAAAATAGTCAAGATCCAGTCAAAGCCGAAGAATTACAATTACGTGGTGGCGTTGGTTTAGCTGCACCACAATTAGATATTTCTAAACGAATTATTGCTGTCCATGTTCCTAGTAACGACCCAGAAAACGAAACGCCTTCATTAAGTACGGTGATGTACAACCCTAAAATTTTGAGCCATTCTGTGCAAGATGTATGTTTAGGTGAAGGGGAAGGCTGTTTATCTGTCGATCGGGATGTGCCTGGGTATGTCGTTCGTCATAACAAAATTACCGTCAGTTATTTTGACATGGCTGGCGAAAAACACAAAGTTCGTTTAAAAAACTACGAAGCGATTGTGGTTCAACATGAAATTGATCATATTAATGGCATCATGTTCTACGATCATATTAACAAAGAAAATCCATTTGCTTTAAAAGAGGGCGTTTTAGTCATCGAATAAAGAAAAAAACTGCGCCGTTTGTCTGAAAACAAACGGCGCAGTTTTTTTAAATGGCCTTCATTTCTTTTAAGGCTTTCCAAATGCCATCATTATCATTGGTATCTGTGACCATTGTGGCCACTTCTTGAATGGAAGGACTCGCGTTGCCCATTGCGACGCCAATCCCTGCATGGCTTAGCATTTCTCGGTCATTTTCGCCGTCCCCAAAGGCAATGATATTTTTTGCATCAATGCCCACACGTTTGGCTAAATACGTTAACGTAGCTGATTTTGAGCCATCTTTAGGCACAACATCTACGCTATGTTGATGCCAGCGAATAAAGCGAAATTCTGGGTATTCTTCTTCAAACGTACACTGATCTTCTGCGTCATAAAAAGCCAGCGCTTGGTAAATATCATTTTGACGATAAAAGTGTTCATCATAAGCAGGTGAATGAAAATGAAAAGAGTTCATCGCAATTTCCATTTTTTCAGCACGGTGTTGGTTGCTCTTCTTAATATCATCTAAGCCCACACAAGCAAATCCTAAGCCGCGTTGATCACTATCTTGTGCCAAACGTTCCAACGCTTCAGCATGCAATAAATTTTGATAATATTGCTCATGATCCACAAAAGCCGCAGCGCCATTACATAATACGTAATTGGTAAAATCTAAATCCCAAATCACCTCTTGCGCCATATAACGACTTCTGCCAGTTGCCAGCGTAACTAAGTGTCCTTGCTCCCGCAATTTTTCTAGCGCTTCTCTCGTGCTATCCAATGCTTTCTTCTCCGAATTTAACAACGTCCCATCAATATCAAATGCAAAAAGTTTTCTTTCCATCATTTCTCCTTATTCGCTCGCTTTCGCTAAATATTTACTGCCTTCTCGTTGTGCTAAAGGACTCAACACTAATTCTTTCATCAATTCCTCGACCCATTGCGGATTCGTTTTACTATATTGGCGTAATGACCAGCCAATCGCTTTTTGAATGAAGAACTCCTCTGTAGTTCTATCATAAATAATCGCCTTTTTCAACAGGTCCTGATTGGTCTTTTCTTTCAACATCAACTGTAAATTCAGCGCAACACGCCGATTCCAGAAATTTTCAGCGCCATAAAAAAGGGCAAAAATCGTTGGCAATTCAGTCAGATGCAACGCCACCCACGACCCAAAAAATTTTCGCCAAGCATCCACACTATCCCACCACGCTTTTTGTGGAACATAGGCTTTAAACGCTACGACCTCTTCTAATGAAAATCTCCGAACATTTTGAAGAGCTAAATCAATAGCGACATACTGATATTCTCGTTCTGTTTTTTGATAGTAAGCCTCAATCTCTTGGCATAATTTTTCCTTTGGCCACGTATGACTTTCTTTTAAAAGTTGTTTACTTAACGCTTGACGTTCTGGGGCGGGGATGCCTGCAAAAACAAATTGGTGTTTCATATAAGCAGACATTTTTGCTGCTGTTTCTGGGTTCTTCTGAAATTGAAGTGTGTCCATTCCTTCGCTCCTTATAATAAAAAAAACTATACTAAAACAGTGTACCATGTTTTAGTATAGTTGGTTGATCAATTAATCAAAATACGTTAAGTTTTTGTTGTCTTTATCTAACCAGGCATAGCCGAGACCCATAATTAAGCCACCACCGATAAAGTTACCGATAAAGGCCCAGAACAGATTATGAACAACATTACCAGCTGTGAAAGCTTCAATTGCGCCGTTCGAAGCAAAGTAAGCTAAACTGAAGGCTGGGAAGTTGGCAATCACGTGTTCAAAACCAAGGAACGCAAAGATAAAGATAATGAAAATAATGGCCGCGACTTTGCCGGCGTCATCTTTCATTCGCATACTCACTAATACGGCTGTATTAACCACAATATTGGCGAACATAGCTTCAACTAAAATTTGCAGGGTGGTTTTTTCTAATTTTCCAGCAATCGACGTAAAGAAGAAACTATCTTTTGGTAAATCTTGGAACGGCACCGTAAGTGATACCAAGAAACCAAATAAGACACCACCAATTAAATTGAATAAGATACAGGTAAATAAAATTTTTGCAGCTAAGGAAAAGTTGACTTTTTTACGATAGACGCCAACAGTCATGTACAACATATTCGAGGTACCAAGTTCGGCATTCATATATAAAATCATCACAAGTGACCAACTGAACATGAAGGCGTAAAGCATTTTCCCTAAACCATGAGAAATTCCTTCTCCTTTAATTGCGATTGCAAAAGCAACGGCTGTTCCCAACGTTAAAAATAGACAAGCAAGCATTGCACGAACAGCGTAGCGGGAAAAGCTGTTTGAGAATAAATTCACTTTCTTGTCGATGGATTTATCAATTTGTTCAAACAATGGTGAACCAGACTTCATTGTAAACTCCCTTTCATTCCGTTTTCAACTTATATTTTCAAAACATCTCTCCTTATTCTAATGAGGAAAAGTGTTTTTGTCTACCTTTTTTTCATATTTCACTTTAAAACCTTGACGTTTCCTATCCTATTAAGTATACTAGATTTTGTGTAAAATAATTGCAGCAGAAGAATAATAACTCGTCAACAGTTCATTGCCAAACTTGGTTCAACTGCGTAACCGCGGCTGCAAAGGCGAAGGTTGAAGAATGAACTGAACGAATATGAATTTTTCATCTAATTATTTTACTCCAAAAAAACATTTATTTATTGGAGGAATTTTTAATGTCTCGTTATACTGGACCATCATGGAAAGTATCTCGTCGTCTAGGTATCTCTTTATCAGGTACTGGTAAAGAACTAGCTCGTCGCCCTTACAAACCAGGACAACACGGACCTAACAGCCGTGGTAAAGTTTCTGAATACGGAATGCAATTAACTGAAAAACAAAAATTACGTCATATGTATGGCATGAACGAACGTCAATTCCGTACGTTGTTCATTAAAGCAAGCAAAATCAAAGAAGGTAAACACGGTGTTAACTTCATGGTTTTACTAGAACAACGCTTAGATAACGTTGTTTACCGTTTAGGTCTTGCAACTACTCGTCGTCAAGCACGTCAATTAGTTAACCATGGCCACATCACTGTAGACGGCAAACGTGTTGATATTCCATCATACCACGTTGAAGTTGGTCAAGTGATCGGTGTTCGTGAAAAATCTCAAAACATCTCAACAATTAAAGAAGCGGTTGAAGCAACTGTTGGACGTCCAGCATTCGTAAGCTTTGACACTGAAAAATTAGAAGGTAGCTTCACTCGTTTACCAGAACGTGATGAACTTTACCCAGAAATCGACGAAGCACTTGTCGTTGAATACTACAACCAAAAACTTTAAGATTTCAAAAGGTCGAACTGCGGTTCTTACCTTCTTTCAAAACCTTGCCTTTCTTGGCAAGGTTTTTTTCTTTGCCCTCTTTACAAAATTGTTTACTTCCGCTAAACTATTGTTAACCAAATAAAAATAATTGGTTAACAATAGAAAGTGAGGCTTCTTATGAATAAAGCATCGTTACGCTCTTTAATTTTAGCAGCAGAATTCGCTGTGATTATTGCTGTACTTTCACAATTTACAATTCCATTGGGGATTGTCCCACTAACCGGACAAACATTTGCCATCGGCTTAACCGCTACCGTTTTGGGTAAGCGAACGGGGACCTACGCTATTTTAATTTACTTCTTATTAGGATTAATTGGTTTACCCGTTTATGCTGGGATGTCTAGCGGGTTCGGTGTACTCTTTGGACCAACTG
Source organism: Enterococcus sp. DIV1537a (assembly GCF_051712085.1). Taxonomy (NCBI): domain Bacteria; kingdom Bacillati; phylum Bacillota; class Bacilli; order Lactobacillales; family Enterococcaceae; genus Enterococcus; species Enterococcus sp. DIV1537a. The sequence goes on from NZ_JBIOOE010000001.1 coordinate 2,536,483, forward strand.
GCGGCTATTTAATCGGGTTTATCTTCAACGGCTTATTAACTGGTTATATTTTAGAAAAAACAACCTTTAACTATACTTGGGCCATTATCGCAAATATTGCCGGCGCCTTAGTTACCTTAGTTTTCGGTATGATTTGGTTGAAATATTCCGCAAATCTACCGTGGCCAAACGCTTTCGCTGGCGGGTTTGCTCCGTTTATTATTCCTGGTATCATCAAGGCTGTCGCAGCTGCTTATGTTGGTATTTTAATTCGCCAACGCTTTATGAAACGTTTTTTAGCACACCTTTCTTAAGGGGAAAACTTTTTTCTTTTCCTTGTCTGTAGTACACTAAAAGGACAAAGGAGTGAAGTCCATGTCCTCATTATTAAAACGATTGGTTCAGTTGGTTTTGTTAGTCGTCGCTGTCTTGCTGATTCGACACTATGTGTTCTCCCCTGCTGCGGTGAACGGCTCTTCAATGGAACCAACACTTCATAACAACGACCGTTTATGGGTGACCTCGATTAAAAAGCCTCAGCGCTTTGATATTATCGCTTTCCCTAGTCCTCGCAACGACCAACGAGTAGCCAAACGTTTAATTGGTTTACCTGGCGAAACAGTCGAGTATCGCGATGATACCCTTTATATTAATGGTGTATCACTCAGTGAAGATTACTTAGCAAGTGCTAAACGAAATGTCTCTAAAAATGAAAATTATACCCAAGATTTTACCTTAGAGACCTTAGAAGCCACCCAATCCCTGACCGTTCCAGAAGGCATGTATTTTGTCTTGGGGGATAATCGCCCGCGCTCAGATGACAGTCGTTACTTTGGCTTTGTTAAACAAGAGAGTGTGGAAGGTGTTTTGACTTTTCGTTATTATCCGTTAGATAAAATTGGCTTTCCATAAAATAGTAAACCGTCCCCAAAAAGTTAGACTTTTTGAGGGCGATTTACTATTTTTTTTAAGGTCCAGTGACTAAGTTCCACGTTGCCGTTCCTTGATATTTTTCATTTATTTTCCCTTGATTGGCAGGAACCTCTAATTTCACGCTAACAAAATCAAACTCTAATTGATAGACATCATTACCTGTAAATTGGTTATTAAGAATTACTGGTGTAGATGTGCCATCACTCGTCAAAGCTAACGGCTCCGTAATTCCAACTTTATTCGTTAATTCTGTGACTTGATTATAGTTTTCGATTGTTACAACGTCTGCATTGCCTAATAATAAGCGCGTACTAGTTGGCAAACTATCGGCAGACGCTTTTAGCTGTGATAATTGTGCTGTCAACTGCCAATTGGGTTGGCTTTTCTTTATCCGCAAATACGGATTACGTGTGCCATTCCCATAATAATCAGCTGCTTTTTTCAGACCGTACTGTTTGGCACTACTGCTAATCGTAATTTTCCCAAAATCAAACGTTGGTGTACTAATGAAACCTTCCTCTGCTGGCGCAGGCGTAATCGTTTGATCTTCGCCTTGAATACGCACAAAGTTACTAGCTGTCATTTCTGCGGTTAAAAGTTGCCTTGGTTCTCCAGTGATTTTCGCTGTGTTCACTGTCACTAAAGCTTCACCATTCACCGGAATTTCCACACCCAAGTTAACTCCTGTGCGCCATTGTTCTGCCGTCACTGGGATAATTTTGTTTGGTGTATTACTAATGCGAACAGCTAATTGGGTCGGCGCCGAAATACCTGCCGCCCATTTGGCCGTTGGTGCTAGTTTAACATTGGTCAACGGAACTTCACTGGTGTTTTTTAGTCTAACTGTCCAAATCATAGAAGCTTCATTGGGGACAACTTCTAGTAACCGATTGACCGTCATTTCTGCCGTTGCTTGGACTTCCTCATAGACTGCCGTCATGTCATCTTTGTCATCGTAAGTTACGGCATAACTTGGCGTTTTCGTCGTTTTCAGCGCAGTTTTATCAGTACCTTTGTACCAACCTTTGAACTGATAAGATTTACCATCTGCTGTGTAGCTAGCTGGCAAGGCTTTGGTGCTCGTATACGTGAAGTTATCACTGTCAATCACGGTTTGTTTGCCTTGGGTGAAATCAGCAGGCGGCGTGATTTTAGCACCCGTGGCATCGACGAAATTCTCGGTAACCTTGCGATTGGTTAACTGATAGTAAATCGTCCCTACTGGTGTGTAATAAGAATTAAATAGATTTGTTGCTCCTGATACATACAATCAATTATACAGATACTTCGATTGTTCTGGAATTGTAGTTGTCGAATCAAATTCATCCATTTTAAATTGTGTTGTTGTCATTTTGTTTAGTCCGTAATACAATGGCGCATTACTGGCTGGGTTACCGATTAATGTATTATCTGCAGTTGAATAACGATTCAACGTAGCTTGTGTATAAGAACTTCCCGTGTAGACAGAGATATTTTCATAAAATTTTGGAATAGTAATTCTCGTATTAGTCGTTCCATAGTTATTCACACCGCCTAAAGATACATCTGCTCTAATCGTTCTAGCAGGAATCGTCACCTGTTTGGTATTTCCTGAATTAGTTCCAGTAATTGATCCAAGCTTTGTATAAGCGGAATTAATTTCTTGTTGTAAATCGGTTGTTATTGTAAAAGGCGTTGGTAATAAAATTGCTCCGGCTTCATTGACAAATTGGAAGCTTACAGCTCTACTTGGGAAATTGTAGTCTTTAGTCGTGTCCACCTCATACACCACATTCAAATCATCATTATCATTAAAGGTCACTGCATAGCTTGGTGTTTTCGTTGTTTGTAAGGTTGTTGGTTTGGTTTTGCCTTTGTACCAACCTTTGAACTTGTAAGTTTTACCGCCACTTGTGTAAGTATCTGGTAAAGTGCCACTTTGTTTAAAGGTGTACGGGCTACTATCAATCACTGTTTGTTTCCCTTGTGTGAAGCCAGTTGGTGGTGTAATTTTGGCACCTGTGGCATCGACGAAATTCTCAGTAATACGGCGGTTTTCTAAGAAATAATACATCGTATCGTCTGTGGTGTAATAGCTTGGTTGGCTGTTTCCTACATCATTATCTGTAATAGCACGCGATAAAACCCCGTTCAGCCTTGTTTTGGTTGAATCTATCACCCAATAACTTTGATACATTCCATAAGAATGGGCAGTTGTTGTTGCATGTAAGCGATACTGTTCCCCGTTCACTTCAAGACGTTCCTCATGTGTATTATTTATATATCTTACTTTTGTTGTAGCTATTGGGTAAGCCGTACTAGATCCTGTATAGTGTGCTCCTGGTTTTACTGTAGGCGTCTTATAATATCTTGGAATTGTTAGTTGAAAATCTGTTGCACCTGAAAAGGCGGGGTTAGTCCCAGCTGTATGTGTCAACATTTGGCTTGGTATTGTCAAGTGTTTTAAACTACCATTATTTACTCCAGTAGCTGTGCCGACTTGTTTCGACGTTGCATTCATGACCGTCGTTAAATTAGTTTGCATCACAAAAGAAGATGGTGCAATCATCGCTCCTTTTTCATTAATAAAGCCGAATCTATATGTAACAGCTGGAATAGTCGCAGTTTGTTCTACCGCTTTCGCTGCTTTAGGAGAAATTTGCTTTGGTTGTAACAGACTCCCTCAGTCGTTAAACTCTTCCGTAGCCTTTGAGTTTCCTTCTTCAACCGTTTCCGTGGTCTCTTGTTTTTCTGAAGTAGTTTCTTCCTTGGTGACTTCTACTTTTGAAGTCTCTTCTTCTGTTTTATTTGTCTGTAATTCTGTTTCTCTTGTACTTTCCTTAGTATTTTTCTCTGTACTTTCTTTCGTAGACTCTGTCGTCGGACTACTTTCAATCGTCACAGTTTCCGCAACCGCTGTGACGCCTGTCAATGAATTGCCTAATAATGAACAACATAAGCCAAATGTTGCTAACTGTTTAAATTTTATCTGTTTCATGCTGCCCCTTCTTTCTATGTACCATTCCCACTAAGCCAATTAAGGCTAAGCCGAGAATGCTAAGATTCGCCTGCCGCTTACTCCCTGTGCGCGGTAGCTGTTTATTGCCAGTGGTAATGGTGCCTTGACCACCTGCTACACCTTGATTAGTGCCTGTCTGTCCTAGTCCTTTCCTCTTAGGACTTGCCCCTGGTTGATCTGTTTTCGGTGAGGGCTCTTCTTTCGGGGGTGCCTTTTTGTAAAATTCAATCCCCACCGAACTAGAACCACGTTCAGACGCTTCAACATTTATAAAAAAACTAGGGGAAAATAGTAGGCACGCAATCATTAAATAACGCTTTTTTTCATTTAAAAACCTCCTTTTAATTCAACAACAGATTTGAGTTTCTCTACAATTACTGCTCAAACCACCTTTTTTCATGTCTCTATAATAACAAAGAAAAAGCTTTCCAAAACACCATTATTTTCCATTTGACAACCCTATTTTCCACAAAACTCTTATATGGCAAGGGTTTCGCACTTTGTTATTTAAAGCTATCCTTTGAAAATGATTGTCGAAACACGTTTATCCTTTAGAAATCGCCTTTAATTTCTTAAATTTTTACTAACCAAACCTCAGAAAAGCTCACAAAGTTAGTTTTCGATACTAACATTGTGAGCTTTTCTCATTTTTGACGATTGGATAATTCGATAAAATAACACTAAAACACAAAATAACTGTCTGTTTCTCTTATTGGGCAACAGCCAATTGGTACAATGGCAGGAGTTGTTGGTAGGTTGCCAACATATAAGCTCGTGCTTTTTCAGGGCTTTGCCATAAAGCACTATCTTTGGGAATGATGCGCCCGATTTCAAATTCCCCTTTCTTTACATCTCTAAAACGAGTTAAGGCTTTTTCTAAATCCGTGTCTGGCAGCGGAGTAATTTGAGGAACCGTGTGATCCAAAGAAACATACGTATCTTCTGGTAATACTTGGAATAATTGCTGATTCTCTAAAAAGGCTTGCGCAATCTGCTTTTCATTTTTAGGATTATCAATAAATGACAACCACATAAACACATAGTCGCCCCAAATGCCTAATTGAAAATGCGGCTGCATTTTATAGCCGCGCTTATTCGGACTGAGTGCGGACCAAGTATTTTCTGGTGGATACACGGTGCGACGGCGATGTTGCGCAATATGGACAAACAACTCCGTTCCTAGTTCAGGCGCTAGTTGTTCGGCAAAATACGTGTCTAATTCTTGAAAAATCGGTTGAATTTGCGCACGGATAACCGCCATTCGTTCATCTAATCCAGCAACTTCAAAGGCTGCGAATTCTTTTTCTGTAAACATCAACATTTCTCTAATTCCTCTCTCAACTCGTCTTACACTTCTATTTTTGTCGATTTTGCCATGTTTCCAGCGTCATCCCACGATAAACATCTGTGACAATTTTCCCTTTACTAATTCGGGCATTGGGCAGTGTTCCTTCGTAGGTAAAACCAATTTTCTCCATGACACGACCAGAAGCTGGATTGTCTTGATCATGTAAAGCAAAGATTCTCATGAGTTTCATTTTTGCAAAACCCAGTTCAACTAACGCCGTCGCGGCTTCAGGCATGTAGCCTTTGCCCCAAAAGGCACGGTTCAAGACATAGCCTAATTCTCCAATATTATTGGTTTCATTGACCCGCAAATCAATCGTGCCAATCATTTTGCCTGTTTTTTTCACTTCAATCCCATATTTTCCTAATGGTTCCCCCATAAAATATTTCGCAATACTGGCTCTTGTTTCTTCTTTGGTTTCATTTTTAGGAAACACAAAACGCGTCGTTTCTTCATCTGAAGCATATTCAAATAAATCATCTGTATCTGCTAATGTCACTGGTCGTAAATGCAATCGTTCCGTTTCCAATTGTTGGTTTTCTGCAAAAATCAATGGATAATTCATGAGCAAAACTCCCTACTTTTCTAAATACTTTACCGAAAAACAGCGAAACACGCAAGGAAAATCGGCATTTCCCTCGCGTGTTTCTTTAATTGGCGTTTAAGCGAATGATGGCAATGATCGTTTGAACAGCTTTGGCCATTGATTCAACGGTAATAAATTCATATTGCCCGTGAAAATTCTCGCCACCTGTAAATAGATTAGGCGTGGGAATGCCCATGAAAGAAATCTTAGAACCATCTGTCCCGCCACGAAATGGCGTGATGATTGGTTCAATGTCACAACTTTCCATTGCTTGGACGGCCAATTCTACAGGCGTCCAATCTTTTTCGATGATTTCCTTCATATTATAGTATTGGTCTTGGAAAGTAATTGTTAGTCTGGGTTTATCCGCCAGCGCATTTAAACGTTGGACTTGTTTTTCCAAAAATTGCTTTCTCGCTTGAAAGTTTTCTTGATCATGATCCCGAATGATATAGACAAGTTCTGCTTTTTCAATACTTCCTGTAAATTTATTGAGTAAATAAAATCCTTCATTTCCACGTGTTTGTTCTGGTACTTCCTTTTGCGGCAGTGATTGATCAAGTTGTTCGCCTAATTTAATGGCATTTACTAACGAACCATAGGCCGTTCCCGGATGGACACTGGTTCCCTCAATTGTTATCACAGCTTGAGCAGCGTTAAACGTTTCATACTCGAAATGCCCCACGCGGCCACTGTCGATTGTATACGCAAAAGCGACTGGGAAGTTCGGCGCATCAAATTGATCGGCCCCGCGTCCAATCTCTTCATCTGGACCGAAAGCGAGCCAAACATCCCCCCGCGCTACTTCTGGATGTGCCAAAAAATACTCAACAGCAGCTAAAATCTCGACAATTCCCGCTTTGTCATCTGCTCCTAAAAGTGTGGTTCCGTCTGTAGTAATCAACGTTTCCCCTTGATACTCTTTTAAATTGGGAAATTCAGCAACCGATAAAACGATGCCTTGTTCTTGATTCAAGAGGACATCTTGGCCATCATAATTAGTGATGACTTGTGGACGGATGTTTTCTGCTGAAAAATCCGCCGTATCCAGATGTGCAATCAAGCCGATGCTCTTCGCTGCAGGTTGGTTACCAGGCAACCTTGCCGTTAAAAAACCGTTTTGTTCGTTATAATGCACATCGGCCAAACCTAATTCATGCAGTTCTGTTTCAATCATTCTTGCTAAAACCACTTGCCCGACCGTCGTCGGTGTGGTTTGACTGTTGGCATCTGAACGGGTGTTAACTTTCACGTAAGTTAAAAATCGTTCGACTAATTTTTCCATTTTTTACTCCTTCTTCCTGAATCATTCTGTTAAATAAGCATTGCGCAAGTGGAAATAATCCCCATACAAGTGATAACTAATGCCTTTCAATTTAGGATTGATTAGATAATTTGAGGCACTTTGATACAGCGGTACTTGGGCAGCATCTTGGTTCAACAAGATGTCTTCCGCTTCTTTGTATTCTGCAAACTGTTTCTCTGGATTATTGGCATTAATCGTTCGTGCATCTTCTACCAGTTGGTCGTATTTGGCATTATGATAATTGCCATAATTGTAACTTGATTCTCCTGCATATAAGTTAAAGTAAGAGTCTAATTCACTACTGCCGGCAATCCAACCTGAAAGAGACAACTCGTAATTTTTTTCACGTCGCGATTGGTTCACATTATTACTTGGTTGCGATGAAATGGTAATTTCTAAACCTGGCAGATTTTCTTGTAACTGACTTTGAACATATTCCGCAATTCGTTTTCCTTGATCTGTATCTGCCGCTAGCAAGGAAAGTTTCACTTTTTTACCGACATCCGCTTGGGCTTTCGTCCATTCAGCTTGGGCTTTTTTGATGTCATTTTTCAAATATTCGCCACTGTAAGCTCGGAAATCTTCATCTGTTTCTGGGTTCGCATAAAGTTTACTTGGAATCAATCCGTTGAGGGGTTTTGACCCATCGTTTAAGACACTTTGTGTTAAGGCTTCTTTATCAATTGCTTGGCCAATCGCTTTTCGTAAATGAACATTCGCTAATGGCGTTCCTTCTTTTTTGTTGAAATCTAAGAAGTAGTTGGCCACATCTGGATGACTGACATAGCCTGGATCCTCTTGATATTGTTGAACATATTGTCCGTTAATGCGAACTAAGTCTAGTTCATTCGCTTGATATAAGTTAATCCCAGTATTATCTTCTTTGATTGTACTAACCGCAACTTCTGCCAGTTTCACTTGATCCGCATCATAGTATTCTGGATTTTTTTTCAATGTCCAAGTATCTGAAGTCGCATCCCAATTGGCTAGCGTAAATGGCCCGCTATAAAGTAAATGTTCACTATCCAAGGCGTAATCTTTGCCTTGCGCTTCGACAAATTTTTGATTTTGTGGCGCTAACCAAGCAATCGAAACGACTGCTAAGAAGGAAGGTTGGGCCTGTTTTAATTCAACAATGAATTCTTTGTCATTAGGGGCTGAAATCCCTAATTCATCGACTGACTTTTCACCGTTGCGTATTTCAAAACTATTTTTAACACTATCTAGTAAATAGGCATTCGGTCCAATCGTCGCTGGTGTCACCAGTTTTTTCCAAGAATAAACAAAATCTTGGGCCGTGATTGGCTCGCCGTTACTCCACTTAATCCCTTCCCGCAAGGTAAAGTGGTACTTGCGCCCATCGTCACTAATCTTGACATCTTTAGCTAGAGCTGGCACCGTGGCACTATCATCATCAAACCGATACAGGCCTTCAAATAAATGTTGCGCCATTGTAAAGGTATTTTTATCTGTTGTTTGTGTTGTATCCAATGTTGAGATTGATGCAGGTGAACTAATACTGATTTTTTGTTCAGCTGCTAAATTTCCCGAATCTACTTTCTCTGCCGCTTCTTTGGTTCCGCCACATGCGGCTAAAAGAAACCCTGTTGCAATCAAACCTACTACTTTTTTCCCCAATTTCATGTTGTTGCCCCCTCATATTTTTTAAACAAATAAAAAAAGCATTCGTCCTAAAAAGGACGAATGCTTATGCAATCGCGGTACCACCTTTGTTGATCTCTTCGCTAAAAAAGATCCGCTCGTTTCCAGTACAATCATACTGTAGCGCTATAACAGGCGCACCTGAATTGGTTTAAGCAAACGGCTTCAACCAACCTGTTCAAAGGCCATTTTCCCCTTTAACGTCACTACCTCTTCTCACCAAACGAGGCTCTCTGCAAGCTATTTTAAAAAGTACTTTCCTTCTCATCACATTTTGTTCTTTTATTTGTTTCATCAATCATACTGATTTACGGATAGTTTAGCAAACATTTTCGAGGCCGTCAACTACATTTTTAATTTAAAACTTTTTTGTTTTTCATCAAAAAAAGAAAAGAGGTTTCAATCCCTCTTTTCTAAAACAATTTTACTCTAATCATTTTTTAACGTCTTCTATCATCAAATGCATTGATTCTAATCCACCACCGCTTAGATACCAAACATCTGGTTGAAGCATAATGACTTTATCATTTTTACCAGCATCGGTTTTTTGAATCAATTCGTTTGCAGCGACGTTATCTTTTGAATCGTCGCCACCAATTGCTTTGGTGCGATCTACCACAAAGAGAATCCCAGGATTTTTTTCTAAAACATATTCGTAAGAAACACTTTGCCCATGAGTGGAAGCTTCAATCTTATCGTCTGCTGCTTTGAAGCCAAATGTATCATGAATTAAACCGAAACGAGAGCCTTTTCCGTAAGCGGAAAGTTGTCCTTCGTTAACTAACACAACAAGCGCATTATTCGCGCTAGCTTCTGCTTGTTTTTTCACGTCAGCAATTTCTTTTTCTAAGCCGGTTATTTTTTCTTTGGCTACCTCTTCTTTATCAAAAATAGTGCCTAACGTTTCGATATTTTGTTTCGTTGATGCCCAAGGATTTTTGGCATCTACAGCTAAGTAAATGGTTGGCGCAATGGCTTTTAATTGTTCTTGATAATCTTGTTGACGACCAGAAATAATAATTAAGTCTGGTTTTAGTTGATTGATTTTTTCTAAATCTGGTTCTTTAATACCGCCTGCTGATTCAACTTTTTGGTATTTTTCCAAATACGCAGGGATATTTTTGGTTGGCGCACCTACCACGCGGTCACCAACACCTAGTGCATCCATTGTATCCAAGGAACCATTATCAAAAACAACGACTTTCTTAGGATTTTTGGGAACGGTTAATTGACCATTGGTGTCTTTGACTGTGACTTCCGTTTTAGCTGCTGTTTCTGTTGTTGCAGAATCTGCTGTTTTTTTATTTGTTTGACAAGCACTTAACATTAACAGTCCCATCATTGAAACTGCCATCATTGCTAAAAATTTCTTTTTCATTCTTTTCCTCCAAAAACGTTATTTTTAAATTGCCCGATTTAGTGATAAAGACAAAAGCGTTTTCCTTCAATTTCACAAATCCGGATATTCATTTCATAAAGATCATTTAAAATACTTGTTTGAATAACTTCCTCTGTTGCGCCATGCGCATAGAGCTTTCCGCCTTTCATGGCGACAATTTCATCTGCATAGCTTGCGGCAAAATTAATATCATGTAGAACAATCAGAATCGTTTTTCCTAGTTCATCCACTAAGCGTTTAAGAATCTGCATCATTTGAACCGCATAATTCATGTCGAGGTTATTTAAGGGCTCATCCAATAAAATATAATCGGTATCTTGGGCTAAAATCATGGCAATATACGCCCGTTGTAATTGGCCTCCAGAAAGGGTATCAATGTATTCTTCTGCCATTTCAGTTAAGCCCAATTGTTCCAGTGCTTCTGTTACTTTTTCATGATCAGCGCTTTTTAAGCGACCTTTGGAATAAGGAAAACGACCAAAATTGACCAGTTCTCGCACAGTTAATTTAAGTTGTACACCGTTGGCTTGTTTTAAAAGGGCAATTTTTTGTGAAAAAGCCGATTGCTTCCAGGTTTTTACTTCTTGCTTGTCCAGATAAATTTCCCCGGTATCTTTGGGAATTAAGCGACTCATCATGGCTAGCAGCGTGCTTTTCCCAGCGCCATTCGGCCCAATAAAGGCCGTTAATTTGCCTTCAGAAATAGGTAAATCAATGTCTGAAACGACAAATTTATCGCCATATTTTTTTGATACATCACTCATCTGGATCATGTGCGTTGCTTCCTTTCTGCAATAATTTTCCATATAAAATAAACGCCCCCAACAAATTGAATCACCACACTGAGCGGGGTATTCAAATGAAAGACCTGTTCAACCATCAATTGACCAAACACCAGTAAAAAGACTGCTATTAAACTCCCTGCCACAAACAGTTCTCGGTGGCGATAGGTTTTCATGAATTGATAACTCATATTGGCCACGATAAAACCTAAAAATGTAATCGGTCCCACTAATGCTGTTGATAAGCCGACCAGACTACTGATCAAACACAACAACACTAATTGAAACTGATTCACAGCAATCCCCAAATTCTGGGCTTGATGGTTCCCTAAATGTAAAACGTCTAAACGGTAACTTTCCCGCCAAAGTATCCCACAAATCATGAGTACCGCCACACCAACGAAAACGAGATACTGACTATTGACGTTACCGAAACTGGCAAACAACTTTCCTTGGAGTAAGTCGTATTCGTTAGGATCCATAATCACTTGTAAAAACGTACTGATACTACTGAAAAAAGTACCTAAAATCATGCCAATCATCAACAATAAGAATAGGTCGGATTGATTTTTGCGTAATAGAAAATACGATAAACTAGTGCTTAAAAATACCATTAAAAAGACGTTCATCAAAAACGAACCAAGACTTACTTGACCTAACGCTTGTGCGCCTCCTAAAAGAAAAAATAACACCGTCTGCACAAAGACATACAAGGAATCCATCCCTAAAATGTTTGGCGTTAGGAAATGATTTTGCGTGACCGTTTGAAAACTAATGGTTGAAAAAGCCGCAGCGATTCCGACAAAAATAAAAGCCAATAACTTTTTCCCTCGTAACGCCAAAGCAAAGGACCAATTGCCATACGTGTTATAAGTTAAATAACAAAGACTCACAATTACTACGGCAGCTAAAAGCAAAAGTAATGAAAGCCATTTTTTTAAAGGCCGTTTCATCGTTTGCGCCCCCTTAGTAATAATAAAATGAACAAAATGCTCCCTAATGTTCCGACAACCACGCTGACAGGAATTTCATAGGGGGCAATCAATACTCGTGCTAAAATATCACAGATTAACAAGAACAAACTCCCACAACTCCCAGTTAACCACAAGGTATTTTTCATATGATCGCCATAACGTAAAGACACGAGATTGGGAATCACAACCCCTAAAAACGGAATATTCCCCACCATCAATAAAACGATGGCACTTGCTAAAGCAACCAGCGTCAAACCTAAAAACTGAATTCGCTGGTAATGGACGCCAAGACTATTTGCAAATGCTTCACCCATACCAACGACAGTGAAATGATAAGCAAATAAATAAATAACAAACCACAAAGGAATCATTAAGAATAACCATTCATAATTCCCTTTCATAACTGTGGAAAAATTTCCTTGTAACCAAGCAGACATATTTTGAACCAATTGGTATTGATAGGCAAAAAATGTGGCAATTGAGCCTAGAATGTTACCAAACATCACGCCCACCAAAGGGACCATCACTTGATTCTTACTTGGTAATAATCGAATGAGCGCTAAGAATAATAAGGTCCCGCTTAGCGCAAAAATAAAAGCAATTGCCGTTCGATAGAGAAACGGAGCTGTTGGGAAAAATAACATTGCGACTAAAATACCCAACCTTGCACTATCGGTTGTTCCAGCGACACTAGGAGCGACAAATTTATTTTGTGTGAGTTGCTGCATAATCAATCCAGAAATACTCATCGTACTACCAGCAATGATTAAACTCAACGTGCGGGGAACACGGGTGGTAAATAAAACAAATTGTTGCTGCGCATCTAATTGAAACAATTGAGAAAGTGCAATGTCCTTCACCCCTATCACTAATGACAATAAGCTGAAAAGTAATAGTAGAACAAACAAACCAATCTTTTTCATGAGAAAACTCCATTTTTATTTAATTGAGAATGATTCTCATTCTTAATTACAGTGTATGAGAAAACCATCACAAATGCAACCACTTTTTTTCCTTTATTAAAAACTTCTTCTCAAGCCGACTGACCAACGACTTATCTAAGATATGCTATAATGGAGGGAAACGTTAGGAAAGGAGTGTTACTGAATGGCGAATGATGACTTACAACAACGTCTGGATAAAGGAATGTACGGTACGCCCCTCGTTAATCCTGAAGAACAACACAAATACATGGGCACATTTCGTGAACGCTGCCGTCTCTCCATGACCGTCGCTGAAATGAAAGATGCACAGAACCAAAAACATTTATTAGAAGAATTAGCGAAGCATCCTGAAGTTACAGTACTTTTAAATGGCGAAATCTCTTCTGACCTGCAAAGTACCTATATTAAATTATTAAATCAGCATGGCGCAACCTTTAAGATTGTTAACAATTTTGTGGAGAACAACCCTGACTCTCTCGGATTACTGTTAGCTGAAAAACATGCAGTCGATGAACCTGTGATTGACGTTACAGAAAAATATCCTCAAGCAACAGAAACGCCAAAAGAAGAGCCAACAGCTAAAAAAGGCTTTTGGCAAAAACTATTTCACTCATAAAAAGCTCAAGGAAAGTTATGAGCGCTTCCATTTATAATAGAATTATGCTATTATAAAGATGAAAAAGAGAGGTATGCGGGTACATACCTCTCCTTTTATACCAACACCAGTTATAAGAACCGGTGGCTTACTGAGTTAAGTTTTGAATCTTAACCGTTCGGCCTACGAAGCTTGTGAACGGTTATTTTTTATTGTTTTTCGTTGCTTCAAGGATACCGAAAATCAGTAACGCAACAAGGGTTGCAAAACTAATCATCAATTCCAATGTCGCTTCGATTGACAAAAAAAATGCTCCTTTCGTTAAAGTGCATCGGATACACATAGGCATCACCTGCCTCTCTAACTCAGAGACACCGTCATACAACTTTCATTGGCAATAACTTTAGTATAACCTATTGGGTGCACCAAGAAAACGCTTTTATAAAAAATACCGCCAAAAAATCTATTATGAATTTTTTAGCGGTATTCTTTTTTTATTGAACCACTTCTGGGTATAAAAGTTTTAAAACGTCCATTGTTAAACGGCGTCCTTTTCCAGCGTAAGGATACACATGCATGTGCATGGCTGGATTAAAGTTTGCTTCAATAATCCCGTACGTTAAGCTATCACGTGTGCCTTTTACGTCTTTGTCAGGAATGATTAAATCAATGCCACAAATTTTGGCTCCTAAAGAAGCTACGGCCTCAATGGCGATTTGTTTATAACTATCATCAATGACATCGGTCATATCAATCGAATCCCCGCCCGTGCTAACATTAGAATTTTCTCGCAAGTACACGATTTGCTCTTTTTCTGGCACAGAATAGATAGTTAAACCTTGTTCTTTCAACATTAGTTTTTCTAAATCATTTAACTGAATTAATTCTAGTGGTGCACGGTGATTGGTCCCCCGCAATGGATCACTATTTTTAGCGGCCACCAATTCTTCTACAGTATGTTTGCCATCTCCGGTAACATTGGCTGGCACGCGCAACATGATGGCTTTTACATCATTATCTAACACAAAGAACCGATATTCTGTTCCAGGTAAAAACTCTTCAATTAAAACCGCTGTGTCCTCTTTAAAAGCAATCCGTAACGCTTCCGTAAAGTCTTCCAACGAAGCGCCTTCTTTAAAAATGGTAATTCCTAAACCGTAATTCGTTGATTTTGGTTTCACGACAAACGCTTTATTGGCGTAGCGTAAATGTGCTTCTTGTGCCTCAATAAAAGATGAAAATTCTTCACCGCCAGGCACATGGAAACCTGCTGCAGACAAAATTTTCTTTGTCACGGTTTTGTTTTCCATAATCAATGGTACCACGTAGTTATCTTTGCTAGTCATGTTGGCATTTTTGACGTATTCAATGTGCTCGCCATGTTGCAGTTTCAAAAATTGCTCTTGTTCATCTAAAATTTCGATTTCCAAACCTTTTTGAATCGCATCAAATAAGAAAATTTGTGTGGATAATTCCATCTCACGGAAACCAGCTAATTGATAAGGGCGTTCAAAGGCCATACTTTGATATTGGTTTCCAAAAATGTTTCCCAGTTCACTGTTGGAGTTTTCTTGAATAATCGTCCACATTTTGCCAGAAACGGTGTCTTGAGGATTCCGCAGTTGTTGATAATACTTACCGACGACTTCTTTGCCTTTACGAATGCCTAGAGCATCTAACATATCAATCATTTCTGAAAAAATCCGATCGCCTTCTGCAATTAACTTAATCGTTTCATGAGGATGACCAAGAGCCACTTGTTCATTAAAAATATCGCCAGTTTTTACCCATTCATCCGCTTCTTCTTTTTCATCTGTCCACAATAAATACAACATGAAATAATGTAAGAAATCCACGGTATCTTCCACAATGCCTAAACGTGAAAAAGGATTTAAGTCTAAATTACGCAACTCGATATAGCGAATACCTGTTTTAGGCAGATCAGACATTTGTTTCCCACCACGTAAGCGCACAGGCGCATAAAATTCTTTTTCTTCAGAAAGTAAACCATTTTCCACCATGCGATGAATATCTTCTAAATAGCGTTCCAATGAGGCATAAGATACTTTCACATTGTCATGATTTCTGTAGCCATACGTACTATTCCGAATACTGCGAATGGGTTCTTGTGGTTGGTCGTCA
Organism: Enterococcus sp. DIV1537a; assembly: GCF_051712085.1. Classification (NCBI taxonomy): domain Bacteria; kingdom Bacillati; phylum Bacillota; class Bacilli; order Lactobacillales; family Enterococcaceae; genus Enterococcus; species Enterococcus sp. DIV1537a. The sequence continues at coordinate 2,552,131 of NZ_JBIOOE010000001.1, forward strand.
TAGACTCTAAAGTAGCCGTCTTCACTAACTGGTGAAGCCCCAAAAAGATACGTAATTAACCAGCGATAACGTAAAAAGTTACGGGCAACTTTCATGTACACTTTCGTTTTAAATTGTTTGCAGTCTGTCACTTCGGATTGTTCATCATATAATTGCTGAATCAGGGCTTGGTCATATTCAAAATTAAAATGAATTCCGCTGACCATTTGTTTTCGTTTGCCATACTCTTTTGCCAAATAACGACGATATAACACCGCATCATATTGATCTAATTTAGCAATTTTAATCTCTTCATCTTTTGTTGGTAATTGTGGCGGCATACTTAATGGCCACAGCATTTCATCTTCTGGAATCGAACGACGAGCCACATCGTGAATGGCATCTAAAAAACGAAGCATTTCTGTGCCGCTATTTGCTACAGGCGTGATTAGTTCTAATTGTGTTTCACTAAAATCTGTTTGAATATATGGATGATAAGAACGGTTACCAAAAACCGTGGGATGATCAGTTGTCGCTAAAAGCCCTTCTCGTGTACTACGTTGGTTTTCTTTTTCTAAACCAAAACGAGCCATCAATACGTAAGGACGAACATTTTTCTTTTGCATTAATTCTCTATAATTCATCTTGTCGCCTTTCTTTCTACAAACTATCTGTTTCTCTTACTATTATATAGGAAAACGAGTAAATATGCTGTTTTTTTGAACGTTCGCTTGGGAATTTTCGAGACACTTTTAGAGAGCGCCTTTTTCCGTTATACTGAAAACAACTAGTTTATAGAAAGTGGGGATTGCTCATGAAAAATCGTGCATTACTTTTAATTGACTTTCAAAAAGGCATCGAAAGTCCGACGCAGCAATTGTACCGTCTACCAGCAGTGTTGGATAAAGTCAATCAGCGTATTGCTGTCTACCGCCAACACCATGCGCCCATTATTTTTGTTCAACATGAAGAAACCGAATTACCTTTTGGCTCAGACTCTTGGCAACTTTTTGAAAAACTGGATGCACAACCTACAGATTTTTTCATCCGCAAAACACATGCGAATGCCTTTTACCAAACAAATTTAAATGATTTATTGACGGAACAAGCCATTCAAACGTTAGAAATTGCTGGTGTCCAAACCGAGTTTTGTGTGGACACTACAATTCGGGTGGCTCATGGTTTAGGCTATACGTGTTTGATGACACCGAAAACCACTTCCACCTTGGATAATGGACATTTAACCGCGGCACAAATTATCCAACATCATGAAGCTATTTGGGCTGGCCGCTTTTTGACTTTTTTGAGCCTGTGACAAAAATCACTTTGGATTTTTGTTCCGGGCTCAAAACATGATAAACGGCGGGAACAGAACCAACACTACGCGTTGCTTCGATCACAACAACTTCTAAGGTGTTTTCTCGACATGCGTCTCGTCACAGTAAAGCCTTCAAAAGAGCTACAGCTCTAAGAGTTGCGATGTTTCACTGTGAAGCATGAACAGATGAAATCATCGTACCTACTTGGTGAAGGTCCTTCGGAAATAAGCCGAAATTGTTGAGAATCACGAAGAACGTAGTGATTCGATGATGAACAATACCTACTTGGTCTCCAAAAATTAAAGAGCAATTTTCGGAAATTTCTTCTTATTGCTGAGAAACACTATTTGCAAAGCAAATAGATGTTAATCAGTACCTACTTGGTTCTCGGAGCTAAACGGTTCTGTCCCGACCTCTTTTCCAAAAAATTGTTTGTTCACTATGTTTTCTTGTCGTATTTCATGTTAGTATAAGGAAAAAGTGTTCAGTTGATTAGTTGAAGATTTAGAGTGTGGGACATAAGTCGATTAGGCTTGTCTCTCATGTTCTGTCTTTTTTTATGTCATCATTCACTAAACTAATAAATAATTGGAGGTATTTTATGAACAAATTTTTTACAGCCCAACGTTTAAAAGACACCGCCTATGTAACAGTCGGTGCATTCATTTTGGCCATTTCAATCAATGCGGTCTTATTGCCAAATAAACTTGTCGCAGGCGGAGCCAATGGCATTAGTATTGTTATTAATTATGTTTTCGGGATTAGTCCCGCCATTGTTCTTTACGCCATCAATATTCCTCTTTTAGTGCTTTGTTTCTTACTTCTTGGGAAAGAGGTCGGTGTCAAAACCATTTATGGCAGTCTTATTTATCCATTTTTTGTAGGAATTACTTCGGGGATGCCTGTTTTAACACATAATATTTTTCTAGCAGCATTATTTGGCGGTATTATTACAGGTGCTGGCCTAGGCTTGGTTTTCCGTGGCAATGCCTCAACTGGTGGTACAGCAATCATTTCACAAATTGTCAATAAATACTTCAAAGTTTCCTTAGGTATTGCTATTTTATTCGTCGATGGTTTAGTCATTTTATCAGCAATGTACGCTTTTAATGCAGATATTGTGTTATTCTCTTTAATTTGTTTATTTACAATTGGTCGTGTCGTTGACATGATTCAAGTTGGCCTGGTTCGCTCGAAGAATGTGATGATTATTTCACCAAAATATGTCGCTATTCAAGAACGCTTATTACGTGAACTAGATAAAGGTGTGACCTTGGTGCCAATCGAAGGCGGTTATCGAAGCGCGAAAGGCATGCTCTTAATGACCGTCATTCGTGAAAAAGATTTTCCCCGCTTAAAAGAAGCCATTCTTGAGATTGATGAAGAAGCCTTTTTGATTTCAATGAGTGCAAGTGAAGTCTACGGAAAAGGATTTAGCTTGAAAAAAGTAGCTGATTCTTATGGCGTTGAAGCTACTAATGCCAATAATTTACAATAGTTTTTTGTAGGAGAAGAGCCGCAAAATCTGTAGAGATTTTGCGGCTCTTTTTACATCTTCATCCAGACAGGTTCTAAGCTATTGCCATCCAAATCTTGCACTTCTAAGCCATACATTTGCTCTTCTGGTATTCCCATATCAACTCGGTAACAGTTGCCTCCGTTAGCTTTGGCGGTTTCGCCAAACTGTTTTACGGCTTCGGCACTCTCTAAACTAAAGGAAATTAATGCTCCACTGGTTGTTTGCGCATCAATAATTTGCTTTTCTTGGATAAATTTTCCATAAAAATCATGGTTCAACAACATAATCCAAAATTGATCATCCCACATCATCGAACTAGCTTCCTCTGTTGAAAATTCCTCGTTCTTTTTGAATCCAAGTTTTTCATAAAATGCTGTAGAACGTTGGACATCCGCTACTGGGAAGTTAACAAAAACCATTGTGCCCATGTGATTCATCCCTTTCTTTTAATCATCTACGACAGCTAAGTGTGCGTTGCGACAAAATCAACAAGCTTGTTTGATTTATACTAGCATATTCATAAAAGAAATGTTACTAAAACGTTTTCTTAAGGTAATTCTCGATAAGCCAAGTGCTGAATGATTTCACTATGTTGTGGATAATCGTTTAACAATTCCGCTTGAGTAAATAACTCGAAGTCTTCAAACTCAAAGCCTGGTGTAACCACACAACTGACTAACGCAAATCCTGTCGCTACTGTAGAGCCAAAGATTGTGCCGGCAGGAACTGAGAACGAAAGCTGTTGCCCTTGAACTAAGTCTTTCCCTAACTGAACAGCTTGATATGTTCCATCAGGAAAAATACAGTGAACGGTTAACGGCTGACCATCGTGAAAAAACCATAATTCATCCGCTTTTAAACGATGAAAATGTGACGGACTTTCTGTATTTAATAGAAATAAAATCGCTGTATGCAACGCCCGTTCGCCTCGTTTGGTCGGAATCAATTGTTCACTTTTATTGGTTTGTTTAAAATAACCGCCCTCAGGATGCGCTTCTAATCCTAACTTCTCAATCCACATTTGTTCTGTCATCTTCTCCCTCACTCCTTCATTTTTTTCAGAAACAATTTAGGAAGAACTTAGAACATCCGTCCCAATCCTAAAATAAACGGCGGGACAGGAGTAGCTTCTTCATTCTTGAAGCTAAATACTCCTGTCCCACGTTCTTCCCAAACCTGTTTATTTTCTACAACTAAACATCTTTTAATAAGCCTTTAAATAAGCCCATTGCGAAATCGTTGGCATTGAATGGTTCTAAATCGTTAATGCCTTCACCTAGACCAACTAATTTCACTGGCAAGTGTAATTCATTCCGAATAGCAATGACAATACCACCTTTGGCTGTTCCGTCTAGTTTGGTTAAAACTAAGCCAGTGACATCGGTTGTTTCTTTGAACTGTTTGGCTTGTGTCATCGCATTTTGCCCAGTAGTTGCGTCCACGACTAAGAGAACTTCGTGAGGCGCATCTGGAATTTCTCGTTGAATGACTCGTTTAATTTTTTCTAATTCCTTCATTAAGTTGACTTTATTTTGTAAACGACCTGCTGTATCCACTAGCAAAACATCGGCCTGTTCTGCCTTGGCACGTTCCACTGCATCGAAAACGACCGCTGCTGGGTCGCCGCCAGCATTCCCACGCACAACTTCAACGCCAGCCCGTTCACCCCAAACAACTAATTGATCGATGGCGCCCGCTCGGAACGTATCGGCAGCGGCCATTAAAACTTTCTTTCCTTCCAACTTGTATTGATGGGCTAATTTACCAATGCTGGTTGTTTTACCAACTCCATTAACACCAACAAATAAAATCACGGTTAAGCCATTTGGCTGTAAGTTAATCGCATTATTTTCATTAATTCCTGCTTCTTCATACAAATCAACCATTTTTTCAATGATGGTATTTTGAACTTGAGCTGGTTTTTTCACATTTCGCAGTTTCACTTCTTGTCGCAAGGCTTCTGTAATTTTTAAGGATGTATCAAAGCCTACGTCTGCACCAATTAACGTTTCTTCTAATTCTTCAAAGAAATCTTCATCGACGCTCCGGAAATTAGCAAACAATTCGTTCAACCGTTGACCAAATGTTTTACGTGTTTTTTCCAAGCCTTTTTCATATTTTTCTTGGACTTGCTCTTCTTTCGACTCTTCAATTTCTTCTGAAACCTGCGTGTCTGTTGGTTCTGTCAACGGAGTCACGACACTACTTTCTTCCTCAGGCGCTTCCACAACAACTTCTTGTGTTTCCTCTGTCAAGATTTCTTCTGGCTCTTCTTCTAATGCTTCTTCTACGCCAGCTAATTTTTCCATTTCAGCGTTATCTGTTAAATCGGCTGTTTCTGCGACTTCTTCCGCTGTCGTTTCTGGCGTTGTTTGCGCCTCTTCTGCTGCGGTTTCTTTTGATTCAGCAGGCGCTGATTCATCACTAGGTGTTTCGTCTACTGTTTCTTCAACAATCTCTTGTTTTTCTTCTTCCTTTTTTTCAGCGGAAAAAGCTTTTTTAATTTTATCAAAAAATCCCATTCTTATTGGCCTCCTTCCAACGGCATTAAAATATATTTTTCGACCGCTTTGGCAACGCCATCTTGGTCATTCGTGTCTGTAACGACATCTGCAGCTTCTTTAACTAATGGAATCGCATTTGCCATGGCGACACCTAAGCCAGCGTATTCAATCATCGGTAAATCATTTTCTTCGTCCCCTAGGGTCATGATTTCTTCCGCACGGATTCCTAAATCTTTGGCTAACAAGGAAATACCATAGGCTTTCGTAATCCCTTTTGGCATAAATTCTAATAAGTTATTTCGCGTTTTAATAATTTCAAAGCGCTCATAAAAAGAGGCCGGAATTTCCTTGATGCGTTCATTTAAATACGCTTCATCAATCGCAACAACAACTTTATTATAAATTCGATTCGGGGTTAACTCTTCTAATTTGTAGGACTCAAAGGTTAATAATTTGTTTAGAGAACTATAAATTGAAGGATAATTAGGTGCAGAAGGCAATTGCATCACGACCTCATCGGATAAGACATCAAACGGCATGTTGAGTGTGGTTGCTAATTGGTACAGCTCATGAATCGCTTCCAAGGGCATCAATGTTTTCTCAATAATGGCCCCTGTATCATTTTTTTGAACCAACCCGCCGTTAAAAGTAATGCTATAATCGCCTTCATCTTGTAAACCTAATTCTTCTAAGTAAGGACCAATAGCTGCCAAAGGTCGACCTGTGCAGATAACAACTTTCACGCCTGCTTGTTTCGCAGCCATCAGTGCTTGTTTATTCCGTAAAGAAATCTCTTTTTGGCTATTTAATAATGTTCCATCTAAATCAATAGCAACTAATTTTATCAAACGTTCGCTCCTCCTTGCTTCTGGCTAATTGCTTTTTTCAATTGCGCCACCTTCTTTGACCTCTTCCAAGCGAACTGAAACGATTTTTGAAACCCCAGATTCTTGCATAGTCACGCCATATAAAACATCTGCGGCTTCCATTGTCCCTTTACGATGTGTCACCACAATAAACTGTGTGCCATCTTCAAATTCGCTTAAATAATGGCCAAAACGAGCAACGTTGGCTTCATCTAAAGCTGCTTCTACTTCATCTAAAATACAGAACGGAACTGGTCGAACACGAATAATTGAAAAGAGTAACGCAATCGCCGTTAATGCCCGTTCGCCTCCAGACAACAAGCTTAAATGTTGTAATTTTTTCCCTGGTGGTTGCGCCTCAATCTCAATCCCTGTATTCAAGAGATCCTCTGGATTGGTTAGCACCAGTTCTGCCCGTCCGCCTCCAAACATATTAGGAAATACCACTTTGAACTGGCCACGAATTGCTTCAAAGACTTCTTTAAACCGTTCTTTCACTTCTTGGTCCATTTCATCCATGGTTTCAAATAATTGTTCTTTCGCATTTAATAAATCATCTCGTTGACTGACTAAAAATTGATGGCGTTCATCGACTTGTTCAAATTGCTCGATGGCACTTAAGTTAACAGGTCCTAACCGCTCAATTTCTTGTTTTAGGCGTTTCACTGTTTGCTGTGCTTGCGCTAAATCATCGATTGGGAAATACGCTTCATAGGCAGCTTCAAAGGTTAAGCTGTATTCTTCCTGTAAGTAACTTAATGAGCTATCTAATTGCATTTCTGCACGATTTTTTAGGACTTCAATTTGTGTTTTATCTGCTAAATACTGTTGTTGGCGTTTGTTTTCTTCCGCTAATTTTGTATCTAACTCGTCTACTTCTTCTTGCAACGCTTGTCGTTGACTACGTGCCGTTTGTAAAGACGTTTGCAACGCTGTTTGTTTCTCCGCTAATTGCGCGACTTGTGCCGCTAAGCCTTCTTCGGTTAACTGGTGATCGCTAGAATGGCTACTTAATTGTTGTAGCTGTTGACGGATGGCCGTTTCTCGAATCAACAATTCGTCCAATTGTTCTTGTTTGTCTTGCTTTTGACGAGCAAAATGGGCACATTGTTCCGCCGCTACTGCTTGTTCTGCTTGAACTGTCGTCAAGCGTTCTTGCGCTTGGGCTTTAAAGGTTTCCATTTGGCTAGCTTCTTGTTCCACTTGTTTCATTTCAGCATCTAAACGTTCTTTCGTTGCCGTTAAGTTTGCTTGTTGCTCTGTCAATGTGGCTTTTTTCGTTTGATATTCGGTTAAGAATTGATGCAATTCCCGTGATTCATATTCAAACAGACGTTTTTCTTTTGTTAAACGAGTAATCGTTTCTGTTTGATTGGCTAATTTATTGTCAATTTCTTGTTGTTTTAAACGATTTTGTTCACCAGCAGAGCGCAACATTTCTGCACGTTCCGTGGCTGTTTTCACTTCTTGCGAGAGCGCTTGGACTTCTTGTTCTACACTTCTTAGTTGTGTTTCTAATTGAGTCATTTGTTCAGTAATTGTTTGAAGTTCTTGCGCTTGTGAAAATAGGCTTCCTTGGTTGCCACGTTTATTGGCTCCCCCAGTCATCGAACCGCCAGGATTCATCACATCGCCTTCCAATGAGACAACACGATATTGGTAATTGACTAATTTTGCTAACTGGTTGGCACTCGTTAAATCTGCCGCTAAAATCGTGACGCCTAAGAGATTTTGAATAACGGTTTGTACTTGTTCTGGATAACGAACTAATTCACTGGCAATCCCCACGAAGCCCGGTGCACCAGCCAAACGATTCTGAACCATCGCCGATACAGAGCGCGGCTTAATGGTAGTCAATGGTAAAAAGGTTGCCCGGCCACTGTGTTGTTGTTTTAGGAAGGTAATGCCTGCTCGACCATCTTTCTCATTTTCCACAACAATATGTTGTGCCGCACCACCTAAGGCCGTTTCAATCGCCAACGTATATTCTTTAGGCACTTCAATTAACTCAGCCACTGCGCCAACAATCCCAGTTAATTGGTTTTTGTGACGCAATACAGCTTTCACGCCTTGATAGAAGCCAGCGTAATTTTCTTGAATTTCTTGCAAACTTTTTTGGCGTGCCTTCGCTTGTTGCACTTGATTCATCGCTTGGTACATATCGTTTTGACGCTGTGCTAATCGTTCACGTTTGGCTTCAAGCGTTGCTTTCAACCCGGTGTATTCTTCCAGTTGTTCTTGTAAGCCTTGTTTTGCGACTTTTTGCTCTTTTTCTAGCGTCTCTTTCATTGCGAGAGCTTCAACCATCTGTTCTTCTAGCGCTTCGTGTTTTGCTAGCGATTGTTGATTTTTAGCTGTTTCTTGTTGATATTGTCGTTCTAAATATTTTAAGTCATTGGCTGTATTGGCTTGTTCTTGCATGACTTCCACATACTGACTGCGCAATTCTTCCATCAATTCTTTAGAAGACTTACTATATTTTTCCACATCTTTCGTTGCCAAAGCCAATGCTTCTTTTAACGTCTGACGTTGTGCCGTTTTTTCTGCGATTGCTGTTTCCAGCGTCTGCAATTCTTCCCGATAGCGAACAATTTTTTCGGCCGTTTCTGCCAATGTCTCTTCGTATTCGCTTGCCGTTTGGGAGGTGTGTTTGGAACGTTCAATTAAAACATTTTTTTGTCCTTCTGCTTGTTTCAACGCTTCTGTCACTTGTAATAATTGTTGTTGTTCCGTTTCAATTTGTTCATCTAAACGATTGCGCTTGCTTCGTAAACGTACCAATTTGCCTTCTAGGTCATGGACTTGCTTACTTGCGCCAGCTAACTTTTCTTCAATGGCTGTTAATTCTTGCGTTTTCGTTTCCCAAATAGCTTTTGCTTCTTGAATTTCGATCACAGTTAAATTGACATCAATTTCGGTAAGTTCTTCTTTCAAAGCTAAATACTTTTTAGCCGCATCTGCTTGGGCGGCTAGAGGAACTAATTGGTCTTCCAACTCGTAAATGATATCTTGGACACGGCTTAAGTTGTCCTCAGTTTCGAAAAGCTTTTGTTCAGCTTTTTTCTTTCGTTGTTTGTATTTTAAAACGCCCGCTGCTTCTTCAAAAATCCCTCGACGGTCTTCAGGTTTACTATTAAAAATCGCTTCAACTTTCCCTTGTGAAATAATTGAAAAAGATTCTTTGCCTAACCCTGAATCCATAAATAAATCTTGAATGTCTTTTAAACGGCACGCTTGTTTATTAATAAAAAAGTCACTTTCGCCCGTTCGTTTTAAACGACGGGTGACACTAATCTCACTATAATCCAATGCTAAATAATGGTCGCTGTTGTCTAAAGTCACGGTAACTTCCGCAATATTTAGCGGCTTACGACCTTCCGAACCGGCAAAGATAATGTCGTTCATTTTGCCACCGCGAAGGTTTTTCGCAGATTGTTCACCTAATACCCAGCGAACAGCTTCCGTGATATTACTTTTCCCACTTCCATTCGGACCAACCACTGCTGTCACATCATCTTCAAATTCAATAATGGTTTTATCTGCAAATGATTTAAATCCTGTAATTTCAATTCGTTTTAAATACACGAATATTGCTCCTTCCAGCCTTACTGAGGAATACTTTTCAGTGCCCGCTCAGCGGCATCCTGTTCAGCTAACTTCTTCGATTTTCCTTGGCCTAACCCAATGAGTTCACCATTCATGTAAACTTCAGTGAAAAAGGTGCGGTCATGAGCAGGGCCTTCTTCTTTAATTAAGCGATATTCAATTGAAACATCGCCTTTGCGTTGTAAAACTTCTTGTAATTGTGTTTTGTGATCCATCTCATGTGAAAAAGCACCGGCATCAATTTTCGGAAAAATAACGTCTTCAATAAATTTCTTGGCTGCGCCAACTTTTTGGTCTAAGTAGAGGGCACCTAAAAAGGCTTCAAATAAGTCACATAATAATGATGCACGTGTTCGTCCGCCCGATGCTTCTTCTCCTTTACCTAATAAAATGTAGTTGTCGAAGTGACATTCTTTCGCAAATTTGGCTAAACTATCTTCCCGAACGATGGCTGCGCGCATCTTCGTTAATTTTCCTTCTGGAAGTTCTGGGAATTTTAAATACAAATATTGTGAAACAATTAATTCTAAAACTGCATCTCCTAAAAATTCAAGACGTTCATTATCGGATAATTTTAAATAGCGATGCTCATTCACATAGGATGAATGAGTAAAAGCTTGCTCTAATAGATTGACATCATGGAAAACAATGCCGTAACGTTCTTTTAACTCTGTTGTTAACTGATTGTCCATTCTCCACATTCCTTTACATTTATTTACACCTTGTTTCATTATACTTTTTTTTTCACTTTTTTTAAATGGTTCTATTCAGAAAAAGCCTGTTATTCACTGTGTTCTCATTATTTTTTAGAAAAAAATAAATAAATAGGGCTATGACTGAGATAAAAGCGTTTGTTTACGTAAGAGATAGAAAGAGCGTGGGACAAAAATCACTTTGGATTTTTGCGCCACGCTCAAAAACTGATAAACCGCGGGAACAGAAGCAACTCCTCCTTATTTCTCGGAGTTAAACACTTCTGTCCCGACCTCGTTCTATCTCTATTAAATCAGCGGAACGTTGTTTAACGTTTTTCCGCAGTGACACCCACCGTTGCCCATGGATTATCTTTCGTATCAACTGCCCAAGTAAAGTCAACTACACGGTCGTTGACAGGCAAGACTTCATTTCTGTAAAGCGTTGGGATTACAAATGCTTCATCAATGGCATACTCTTGCCAATCGTAGAAGGCTTTTTTACGTTTTTCTTCATCAAATGATGCTTTTGAATCGATCGCATCAAGTAATTTAGTATTTTCTTCTGACTCAAAACGTGTGTAGTTAAAGGCTGAGTTTGGACCATATAAGCCGGTTGGTGAAGGATCTGAACCTGTGCCCCACGCGCCTTGATAGATATCTACTTCTGGATCATCATTTTTCAATTTGTCATAGAATGCTTGGAAATCAATTAAGCGTCCTGTTGTATACGTTACGTTTAAGCCAATTTCTTTCCATTGTTGGACATAGTAATCAGCAAGTGGTTGTGCAGTTTCGCCGCCTGACATTGAAGCAAACTTGATTTCTAGTGGTTTGCCTTCTTTGTCTTCGCGAATGCCATCGCCGTCTACGTCTTTATAACCAGCATCATCTAATAATTTTTTCGCTTTGTCTAAATCAAGCGTATAGCCTTTCGCTTCGCTATCATGCAAGCTCTTGAAGACTGGTGGGATTAACGTTGTTGCCCCTGTTCGTAAGCCGTTGTAGAATTTTTGGCCGACTGCATCATTGTCAATTGCATAGCCCATGGCTTGACGTAAGCTTTTATCTGCCATTTTAGCTTTTGGATTGTATTTCACTGTATTTGTTTCTTTGTCAAACGTACCCATTTTAAAGCCAATATACGTGTAGGCTTGTTCGGGACGTCCTAAGATTTGATACCCTTCAGTATCTTTGTATGTTGGATACGTATCTGTTGGCATTGATAATGCAATATCGTATTGTTTCGCTTTCATCGCTTCTACAATGCTCGCAGAAGGAACAGATTTGAACACTAATTTATCTAATTTAGGTTTGCCACCGTAGTAATGCTCATTTGGTAGGTATTCAACAGATTCACCTGTCACAATATTACTCATGTAGTATGGTCCAATAGTCACAGGGTTTTTACGAACTGCATCGCTTGATTCCATGTCTTTAACAGCAATTCCTTCAAAGGCATGTTTTGGTAAAACTGAACCCCAAACACCGCCACCTAATTGTTGCATTCCTGGGTGAACTTCTTTATAAGTGATTTTAACTTCTTTATCATTGACTTTTTCTATGCCAGAAATGGTTGGCGATTTACCATCATGGTAGTCTTCCATGCCAACAATATTCGTAAAGTTATCATCATAACGAATCCCTGTATAGTCTTTATGACCAATGACTTCATAAGAGAAAATCACGTCATCTGCCGTCACATCTTTACCGTCAGACCATTTCAAATTGTCACGTAATTTAATGGTTGCTGTATTGGCATCTTCATCTAATTTCAGATCCGCAGGACCCCCATCGACAATCTTAAAGTCTGCATCATTGTTAAATAATGGCTGTACCGTTGGAAGCATGTATTGTGCATCATAGTTGTCTTGATAAAATTCTTGCTGGAAAAGTCCTTGGAATTGTGTATCCATAACTACAGCGACATCTAATGTCCCGCCATCAATTGCTTTTTTATCATTTTTAACAGCGATTGGCATTTTTGAAATGTCTTCTGTTTCCGTTGCTTTATTGCCCCCGCCTTTATTGCCGCCACCACATGCAGCTAACCCGAATACTAACACAGAAGCTAACGTGATTGCACCTAAAATCCGTTTCTTGTTCATCTCTTTTCCTCCCTCATTTTTTGGCTAATTAGCCTAATCGTTGTCGTGCATCTGCTGAGCGCTTAAATGCTTGTCCAACATAGTTTATACTTAACATCAAGACTAAAATTAGAATTGATGCAGGTAACCAAACCCATTGTTTATTGACTAATACATCCCCACTGCTGGCGTAGCCAATTAAGGTTCCTAAACTTGGGACACTTTGTGGTAACCCGAAGCCTAAGAAAGTTAACGTTGTTTCGATCCCGATATTGGCCGCGAAATTAATCGTTAAGTTCGTAATAATTAATGAACTTAAATTCGGCATAATTTCTCGAAACATAATTTTAAAATCGCTTGTTCCCATTGTCTTAGAGGCACTAACGTAATCTCGGCGCCCTTCAGATAACGTTTTACTGCGGAACAACCGCGCTTTTCCAACCCAATAAAACGCACACATAATCCAAATAAAGGACCAGATACTATATTTAGGAATCACGGAAACGAACACAATAATAATTAACATAATTGGCAAAATCATAATAAAATCCACGATACGCATCAAAATATTATCAATCATGCCTCCATAATAACCGGAAATAATCCCTAAACCGACCCCGATAATAGACGTAATAATCGTAATGGCAAAACCGATTAAAATAGAGTTTCTAGCCCCGATAATCAATTGTCCTAAAACATCACGACCCCCTTCATCGGCACCTAAAATGAACTTGGTGCCATTCATTGTAACGGTACCTGGTTCCGCATATTTATCTAAAATACTTACATGCATAACGGCACTTTGGTCTAACACTAACGAACCGATAAAAACGGCTAATAAGATAATGACCAAAAGGATTAAAGAAAACATCGCCATTTTTTCTTTGACGAATTCTCGCGCAATCATCCGAAAGCCCATTGGTGGAATACTTTCTTGTAAGACTTCTTCTCTTTTTTCTTCTGTCAATTCCATTTTTATCACCCTTTCTTCGTGTTTTTTCTACTGAATTCGAATTCTTGGATCAACAATACTCATTACAATATCAGAAATTAAGGTTCCGATAAGGGTTGCCAATCCCAAAATCAACACGAGAGCGGTAATAACGGAATAGTCACGTTGAATGATACTATCAATAAATAATTTTCCAATTCCTGGGAAAGCAAAAATCTTTTCAATAACGACTGATCCGGCAATCAAAGCAGTAATTTCATAACCTAATTGAGAGGCAATTGGTAATGCTGCATTTCTAAAAATGTGTCGATTAAAAATTTTATTCGTTGGCACTCCTTTTGAACGAGCAGTCCGAACAAAGTCCATGTTTTTAACATCAATCACTTCACTGCGCAAATATTGAATAGTGACCGCTGTCCCTAGCAACGCTTGAGTGACCCCTGGTAAAATTAAATGCTTCAGTTTATCTAAATAATACGGCCACGTTCCCTCAGCCAAACCAACAGTCACGGTTCCACTCGTTGGGAACCAGTCTAAGCGATACCCAAAAATAAAGAGCATAATCAAGGCAAAGATGAATAATGGCACGGCAAAACTGAAGAAGTTGTAGATAACCACCATTTTGTCAAACCATGAATTTTGGTAACGGCCAGCAATTAAACCGAAAGGAATGGCGATTAAATACGTGATTATAACTGACACAGCGGCCAATGCAATCGTATTCCCCACCCGACCAGCAATGAGCGTGGACACAGGTAACTTAAAGATAAAACTATGACCAAAATCTCCATGTAAGGCATTGCCAATCCAACGGAAATATTGTTCGTACCAAGGATCATTTAACCCGGCAGCTTCGCGCATGGCTTCAATCACTTTCGGGTCTTGGTTCGGATTAATCAATCCTGTAAACGGATCACCTGGCATCATTTTAGCCAACAGGAAAATCAAGACACTTAAAATAATCACTTGCGGAATCATCAATAACAAACGGCGTAAAATTGTTTTCCACATTATTCAGCACCTCCATTTTTTAACGCTACTTGGTGGGTTGGACTAATCGCATGTAAGTTATAAACCCGCCCATTTTCATCATAATAGTCTTTATGATTTTCCCGATACTCTTGCTCAACTCTTCTTCGTTCTTCTTTGTGAGCTTCTCGGTTCGCTACGTCAATTTTAGGAATTGCTGAAAGTAAGCGTTTGGTATAAATGTGTTGTGGATTAGTGTAAATATCTTGGCGTGTACCGATTTCTACAAAACGGCCTTTGTACATAATGGCAATGTTGTCACACATATGTTTAACTACGCCCAAATCATGGGAAATAAATAAGTAACTTAACCCATATTCCTGTTGAATGTTTTTCATAAAATTCAATACCTGTGCTTGCACAGATAAATCCAGTGCTGAAACAGGTTCATCTGCAATAATTAATTTGGGGCTGGTAGCCACCGCTCGGGCGACGCCTAAACGTTGGCGTTGCCCACCAGAAAATTCATGAGGATATTTGTACAACGCATCTTCTGGCATCCCCACAATATCCAACAAACTTTTGACTTTTTTCTTTTCTTCTTGGTCACTTAACCGTTCAAAATTTCGAATTGGTTCGGCGATAATATCTAGTACTCGTTTTTTAGGGTTTAAACTTGACATCGAATCTTGGAAAATCATTTGGACATCTTTGTTGTATCCGATCGCTTTTCGACTTCGCGGCTTGGTTACATCTTGTCCTTGATAAATAATTTCACCATTTGTAATTTTTTCTAAACCAATAATTGCTTTTCCTGTCGTTGATTTTCCAGAACCCGATTCACCAACTAACCCATACGTTTTACCTTGTTCAATCATGAAATCCACACCATCAACCGCCAAAACATGATCAGTGATTCGATTGAAGAAGCCGCTGCGAATTGGATAATGAACTTTTAAATCTTTAATTTGAATAATTTCTGTCATTACGCTTCCCCTTCCCCGTCTCTAAAATGAAAATGTTTATAACATGTACAACGAACATAATGATTCGGTGCAACTTCATGTAATGTTGGATTTTCTTCATGTTCCGATGCATCAATCCAAGGAATTCGTGGGGCAAACCGACAACCTTTTCTAGGTAATTTGGTTAACGAAGGAACAATCCCTTCAATCACATGAAGTTCTTCTTCATCTGAATTCTCTTGGGGAATGGACTGAAGTAAGGAACGTGTATATGGATGTTTCGGATGACTAAACAATTCTTCAGCAGTGGCTACTTCTACAAACTGACCCGCATACATAACCGCTACACGATCAGCCATTTCCGCAACTACACCTAAGTCATGGGTAATTAAAATAATGCCGCTCCCTGTTTCTTCTTGTAAATCTTTTAACAAATCGAGAATTTGTGCCTGAATGGTAACGTCTAAGGCCGTTGTTGGTTCATCTGCAATTAAAATCGGTGGTTTACACGCGATTGCAATGGCAATAATCACCCGTTGGCGCATGCCGCCAGACAATTCATGAGGATACTGTTTCCCGACACGCTCTGGGTTGGGAATCCCCACTTGATCTAACAGTTCAATGGCCCGTGCTTGTTTTTGTTGTGCGGTCATTTTGGTATGATACGTTAGACTTTCTTTAATTTGGTCTTCAATTCGCATGAGCGGATTCAGTGCAGACAACGGATCTTGGAAAATCATCCCAATATCGTTTCCTCTGACTTTGTTGTACAATGTTTCATTAAACGTAGTTAAGTTTAAATTGTTGTATAAAATTTCCCCAGTAATTTTGGTATGATTGGGATCATGTAAGCCCATAATCGTTGTTGCTAAGGTACTTTTTCCACAACCAGATTCTCCGACGATTGCCAGAATCTCATTTTTCTTCAATTCAAATGAAACATCATCGACGGCATTATAATAATCATCTTTGATTCTAAATGCTGTTTCTAATCCTGAAACCTCTAGTAATTGTTCATTTCCTTGCATCCATACGCACCCCTTACGTCCTTTCAAAAACATTATATAAATTAACTAATATTTAATGATAGCACTTTCTAATTTTTATCAATGTTAATTTACAGCTCATTGTTTTTTCATAATTTTATAGAATTATTCCATAAAAAGCAAGATAAAATAACTTTTTTCGCAGTTATTTTTTTACATGTATGATTTTTTTTACAAAAATATGTGTAAAAATAGCCTTATTGCTTAATAAAATAACCATTATGTACGCAAAAAAAGTCGATCAACACGAATGTCAATCGACTTTGTCTTATTATTTTTTATGAATTACTCACAATATAATCTACAGCGGCACCAACTGTTTCAATTTTTTCTGCATCTTCATCTGAAATCTCTGTTCCAAATTCATCTTCAAGTTCTAAAACAAACTCCATTACGCTAATTGAGTCAGCGTTCAAATCATCTTTAATGTTTAATTGATCTGTTACTTGATCCGCTTCAATATCAAAGTGGTTTGAGATAATCTTCGCTACTTTTTGAAGTACTTCTTCACGAGTCAACTGTATTCACCTCCACTGCTTTTGAAAAAAGGTTCTTTCTTTTACTAAAACGCTAAGATACATTGTACTCACAATTTGGGTATTTGTCCATCTTTTTTTCATTTGAGTAACAAACTGATGTCAAGACAATTGCAAATTACTCTACTTTGCCTTCATAATATTCCACTAATTGTGGGACAACTTGGGTTTCTAACATTGTATGAATTTGACGAATGGTGTAGCGGACGGCATCAGGACCCGTGGCCCCATGCGTTTTAATGACTGGCGCTTTTAAGCCAAATAAAACCGCTCCCCCATGTTTTGAGTAGTCCATTTCGTCTTTCATGCCACGCAACGCATTCTTTAATAATAAGGCGCCCATTTTTCCTTTGACACCTTCAGAAAGAATCGCTGTTTTCAGCAAGCTCATCATGTTCATAGCTGTGCCTTCGATGGATTTTAAAACGGCGTTTCCTGTGAAGCCATCTGTCACCACCACGTCAGCTACGCCATTTAATAATTCTCGTGCTTCAACGTTTCCGACAAAATTAATCGTTTCATCTGCTGCTAACAATTCGAAGGCTTTTTTCGTTAATTCACTGCCCTTTGTTTCCTCAGTTCCGTTATTTAATAGACCGACACGAGGATTCTGAACGTTCCGAACTTTTTCAGCATAGAATGAACCTAAAACGGCATACTGAACCAAATGTTCTGGTTTATTGTCTGCATTGGCTCCTAAATCTAACATGTCAAACCCTTTGTCTGGTTCTCCCATGACAGGTAAAGTTGACATCAAACCGGGACGTTCCACATTTTTGATGCGGCCGACAATGAACAGACCCGCTGCTAATAGCGCTCCGGTGTTGCCTGCAGAAAAAATCGCATCGGCTTCCCCATTTTTAACTGCTTGCGCTGCTAAAACCATGGAAGCAGTTTTCTTACGACGGATTGCTTTAACTGGCTCATCGTCACTAGCAATTTTTTCATCGGTATGAATAATCGTAATGTTTTTTTCATCGGTGATGTATTTTTTTATTTCGGCTTCTTTTCCATATAATTGAAATTCAATGTCTGGGAAGTCTTGTTTGGCTAGCATAACCCCTTCAACAATTGCTTGTGGGGCGTTATCTCCACCCATTGCATCTACAGCAATTTTCATGAGTGATTCCCTCCTACTTTTTTGTTTCCTAACAAGTATAACATATTTTTTTCAAAGAAATACGCATTGGCTTTTACTTTCTGGCTTCAAAAATTACCTCTTCTAATCGAAAAATTGGGCTGCCTCATCTTGGGGTTTCACTCGATTGGCTAAGCCTTGATAAGCAGGATATTGCCACCATTCTTTCACTTGCCATAGGGCACTTGCTTCTTGGCGCGCAACTTCTAAAATGTTAAAGTCCGTCACGATATCTCCTACCGCAAATTGAGGCACCCCTGATTGCCGTGCACCGAACACTTCCCCAGGTCCGCGAAGTTCCAAATCACGCTCACTCAAGACAAAACCATTGGTGGTTTCTGTCATGATTTTCATACGCTCAACGCCCATTTCATTTTTCGGATTGGCTACTAAAATACAATAAGAAGCACTGGAGCCACGCCCAACACGGCCCCGTAACTGATGTAACTGTGCTAACCCAAACCGGTCCGCATCCATAATTAACATCACCGTGGCATTTGGTACATTCACGCCAACTTCAATAACGGTGGTAGAAACCAATAATTGCAGCTGATTGTCTTTGAACTCCTGCATAATGTCATCTTTTTCTTGGTTTTTCATTTTACCATGTAGTAATCCCACTTGATATCTTGGGGAATAAAAGCTTTGCATATGTTCAAAAATTTCTGTTGCGTTTTTCACATCTAAGGCTTCTGATTCTTCAATCAATGGACAAATAATATAGGCTTGATGTCCTCGAGCCAGCTCTTTTTCCATCCATTCTAAAACAGTATCTAACTGCGGCGGCCGAATCCAACGTGTTTCGATTGGAATCCGTCCAGCTGGCATTTCATCAATGATTGATACATCCATTTCGCCATAGGCTGTAATTGCTAACGTTCGAGGAATCGGAGTGGCCGTCATAAATAGAACATCTGGTTTTAAGCCTTTTTCTCTTAATATTTTTCTCTGATTCACACCAAAACGATGTTGCTCATCGGTGATTACCAAACCTAATTGATGAAAACAGACATCTTGTTGTATCAAAGCATGGGTCCCTACCACAATGTCAATCTCGCCATTGGCCAGTTCTTCGAGAATTAGACGACGTTCTTTCGTTTTGGTGGAACCTGTTAATAAGGCCGTTCGAACTTCTAATGGATCAAACAACTGCTGTAAGCTTTCCATGTGCTGTTGCGCTAAAATTTCAGTCGGAACCATTAACGCCCCTTGAAAGCCAGCGGTCATGGTGGCGTATAGCGCAATCGCAGCCACTACCGTTTTCCCACTCCCCACGTCACCTTGAAGCAATCGTTGCATATGCTTCGGACTTCGTAAGTCTCGACAAATTTCATTGGTCACTTTTTTTTGGGCGCCTGTCAATTCAAACGGCAGTCCTTGGGTGAACGTTTTTAAGCAATCCACATCATATTGAATGGCTAAGCCATTTTTTTCCGCTTTTTCTTGTTTCTTCAGTCCTTGCATTTTAAGTTGAAAAAGGAAAAACTCTTCAAAGACTACTCGCCGTTTGGCTTGATGGCTTTCTTCTGGATTACCGGGAAAATGCATCGCCCACATTGCTTCTTTTCTAGGCATCAAGCGGTACTTTTCTAATAAATCATTCGGTAAAATCTCTTCAATCAGTGAACCATACTCTTCAAAAGCAGTGCGGATTAACTGAACCAACGTGCTTTGGCGGACTTTTTTATTCACATGATAAATGGGGGCGAAATCTTCATTGTCTCCTTTAGAAGCTAAGATTTTCATGCCATTTAATGATTTTCTCTTGGCGTCCCACTTGCCATAAACAGCAATTTCTTCGGAAAGAACTACTTTGTCTTTTAAAAAAGGTTGGTTGAAGAAGGAAACATTAATGACCGCATGTTCCTGCATCATTCGAAACGTTAACCGGCTCTTTTTATAACCGTACCGACTAACGACTGCTTCCGAAACCACTAGCCCTTTTAGCGTAACTTTTTCCTGATCCTGAATCTCACTTAAATCCTTTTCTTGGATATCATCGTAGCGGAAGGGATAATACGTCAATAAGTCTTCAATTGTAGCAATCCCCAGTTCTTGTAAATTTTCAGCACGTTTTGGGCCAACACCGGGCAATACGCTGACTAAATCTGTGATGTCCATAAAATCCCCTCCTCATTAATATACGCAAAAAAATGGATCATTCATTAAATAGGCTGGTTCATTAGCCCTAACTAATGAACCAGCCTATTCGTTTTTATTTTTTCATCACGAAAACCTATTCTGCTGAGAATAAGTATGGATACACAGGTTGTCCACCTTCATGAAGTTCTGTTTCTAGTTCATCGTTTTCAGAAACTAAAATAGCGATTAGCTTTTCAGCTTCTTCAACCGAACCATCTTCGCCGACAATAATTGTCACGATTTCAGTGTCTTCATCGATCATGCGGTTCAACGTGTCTAATGATGCATTAAAACGATCTGCTTCAGAAACGACGATTTTACCATCAATCATTCCTAAGAAGTCATCTTTTTTAATTTCAACGTCATCAATGGTTGTGTCACGAACAGCTGTGGTTACTTGACCACTCACAACGCTGTCTAACATTTCCGTCATACTTGCTTTGTTTTCTTCTAATGATTGTTGATCATTGAAAGCTAACATTGCTGTCATTCCTTGAGAAATGGTTTTAGATGGAACAACCGCTACTGGTACATCGGCAACTTCTGCTGCTTGATCAGCCGCCATAAAGATGTTTTTGTTGTTTGGTAAGATAATGACTTGCTCTGCATTCACTTCTTTGACTGCTTTTAAAATATCTTCCGTACTTGGGTTCATTGTTTGGCCACCACTAATAATGTAGCTTGCACCTAAACTTCGGAATAATTCTTGAACGCCTTCACCGGCTGCAATAGCAATCACAGCAAACGGTACGCGAACTTTTTCAGTCAACGCTTCTTGCTGAGCATCGCGTTCAACTAACGTTTCATGTTGTAAACGCATATTGTCTACTTTTATTTTTACTAACGAACCAAATTTTTGGCCGTAGTTCATCACTTCACCTGGATGCTCAGTGTGTACGTGAACTTTGATAATTTCGTCATCGTTAACGACTAATAGAGAATCGCCTAATTCATTTAAGTAGTTTCTGAATGTTTCATAATCAAAAGCGCTGTCCACGGTTGGGCCTTCGCCGATACGAACCATAATTTCTGTACAATAGCCAAATTTAATGTCTTCTGTCGCAACGTGGCCACTAACACCACGATGATGTTCAGCATTAACCATTTCGTCCATTTCGGCAGGACTTGGTTCATACGTCTCAGTTGGTAAAAATTCACCACTAAGCGCTTCTAAAAATCCTTCATAGATAAATAGTAGTCCTTGACCCCCACTATCTACAACGCCGACTTCTTTTAGGACAGGTAATAAATCAGGTGTTTTCGCTAAGGCACGTTTAGCACCTGCTACAACAGCTGTCATAACTTCGATACAATCATCTGTTTCTTTCGCTTTACGTTCACCAGAACGCGCCGCTTCACGAGAAACAGTTAAGATTGTTCCTTCAACGGGTTTCATCACTGCTTTATACGCTGTTTCTACACCATGTGTAAAGGCAGCGGCCAAGTCTTTGGCATTTAATGTTGTAACCTCAGGAATTTGTTTTGAGAAGCCGCGGAATAATTGAGATAAAATAACCCCAGAGTTTCCACGAGCACCCATTAATAACCCTTTGGATAACGCACCTGCTAATTCTCCTACTTTTTCAGAGCGAGAATCGGCCACAGCCTTTGCACCACTGGTCATTGATAAGTTCATATTTGTTCCTGTATCACCATCGGGTACAGGGAAAACGTTTAATGAGTTGACATATTCTGCATTTGTGTGCAGACGAGTCGCACCTGCCTGGACCATTTCCTGGAACTGACCTGCGCTGATTTCTGTTACATTCACCTAAAAAATCCTCCTTCAGATTTACCGCTAACGGCAACACACGACTTCCTTGTGCAATTGCATCGTTGACAGTACACTACCTCTAATCCGGTAATACACGAACTCCTTGAACAAAAACGTTAACTGAATTCGCAGTGACAC
This sequence comes from Enterococcus sp. DIV1537a, assembly GCF_051712085.1. Lineage (NCBI taxonomy): Bacteria > Bacillati > Bacillota > Bacilli > Lactobacillales > Enterococcaceae > Enterococcus > Enterococcus sp. DIV1537a. The sequence goes on from NZ_JBIOOE010000001.1 coordinate 2,574,363, forward strand.
CTAATAATGTTTCAAGATTATATTTTACTTTTTCTTGGACGTTACGAGAAACTTCAGAAATTTTTGTACCATAACTAACAATCGTGTAGACATCCACTGCGATTCCGTTGTCTTCTTGACGAACAACGACACCACGTGAGTAATTCTCACGACGTAAAATATCGTTTAAGTTATCTTTAATTTGATTTTTGCTTGCCATTCCGACAATTCCGTAAATATCTGTCGCAGCTCCGCCAACTACTGTAGCGATCACATCATTGGTAATCTCAATGGTACCTGCGGGTGTTTGAATTTTTACAGCCATTGATGAAAGCCTCCTTATAAGAGCACATTCGCCCTATTTTCTTCCATAACATTTTATCATATCCAGCCTTTAATTAAAAGGAAGTTCGTCAGATATTTTCATTCTTCCACTTCTAAGTGAACATTCTAGCAAGATTTTAATTTACTCTTTTTGATTGCTAAAGTCAAATCATAGAAAAAAATCTTCTTGCAAATCAGTGCCTAATATGATAAATTAAGTTAGTATGAGCTGAATATTATCGCTCCAAGATCAAGGCAAAGGAGGAAACTTAAAATGGCAAAAGTATGTTACTTCACTGGTCGTAAGACTTCAAGTGGTAATAACCGTTCACATGCGATGAACTCAACAAAACGCACTGTGAAACCTAACTTACAAAAAGTTCGCGTATTAATCGATGGTAAACCTAAAAAAGTTTGGGTGTCAACTCGTGCTTTGAAATCTGGTAAAATCGAACGTGTTTAATAAACTTAAATAAGCAAAGCTGGACGTTCGTTGTTCGGCTTTTTTTATTGCATAAAAAAAGAGGTTGGACCTTCATCGCATTGATGAAGGTCCAACCTCTTTTTACTTGTCTTTACTTTGAATAACCGCAATCATCCCTGCATCGAAGGAAAAAGCAGCGGCTTCTTCGATAAATTCATTACTTGCATACGATGTTGGGTAAGGAACATCTTGATTGGTTAATAAATATTTACTGCGTCGTAGCGTCAAGTTTTCTACAGGCGTCAAACAGCAGTAGGCCAGATATTCTTTATCTGGCTCTTTCGGTACGATATACGAACCAGGGGCGTAATACTGGATGCTATTTTGACGATCGCATAGACGGATTTGACGAAGTACGCCTTGAAATCGTGGTTCAAAGGGTAACCAAAGATTGGCTAACAGGTGGTCAATTCTGCCCCCTGTCGCACCGATAATCGTCATCTCTGCTTGTGGAAATCGTTGTAAAGCTTCTTGAAGCGCTAATTGTGTGTCTGTATCATCTTTTTCAGCAGGTGCTTGAATGAGTGTTTCGGCAGTTTCTTGGACAAAATGGTATTCTTCTCGTGATAATGAATCAAAATCGCCCACCGCTAATTGTAACGGTAAATCGGCCTCTAATAAATGGAGACAGCCGCGATCAATACCTACGAAATAATCATACGTAGCTGGTTCAATGGTTGGCCAATCACTTGGATTGCCGCCAGCTACCAGTAAGACACGACTCATTTGTCTAGCACTGCTCTCAGTGCATCGATTCGTTCTTGAGGATTTTCAGCATTATAAATGTAGGAGCCTGCAACAAACACTTCCGCACCAGCTTCTTTACAGCGTGCGGCAGTTTCAGGAACAATCCCGCCATCGACTTCAATTTCATAGGTGTATCCTTTTGTTTCTTTCCATTCTTTTAATTGAGCAATTTTTTCTAGTGAGTTTTCAATAAATGATTGTCCGCCAAAGCCTGGATTGACAGTCATTACCAAGACTTGGTCTGCTAAGTCTAATACATTTTCAATCATCGAAAGTGGTGTCCCAGGATTGATGGTTACGCCAGCTTTCACACCCGCATTTTTAATCATTTGTAAGGCACGATGAATATGGGGTGTTGCTTCTTGATGGACGGTAATAATATCCGCACCGGCTTCCGCAAAGGCATTGATATAGTTTTCAGGTTGTACAATCATCAAATGAACATCCAATGGTAGTTTTGTCACTGGACGAATCGCTGAAACGATATTCGGTCCTAAGGTAATGTTGGGCACAAATTGACCGTCCATAACATCAACATGAATATAATCTGCTCCTAATTCTTCTACTAAACGGATATCTCTTTCTAAATTGGCAAAATCGGCACTTAAAATGGATGGTGCTAGTTTCATTTGGCTCGCTCCCTTTATATTTGCTATGATTTTTTCTTATAAACAGGTCGTCGATTCTCGATTTCCATTAAAAACTGTAAATAATTTTCGTAACGACTCGTCGCAATGGTTCCCGCTTCCACTTGACGTTTCACTTCACAACCAGGTTCTTTGTGGTGCATACATTCACGAAACTTACAGTGAGAGGCCGCGGCAACAAATTCAGGAAATTGCTTTGGTAATTCCACTGCTTCCATCTCCAAGAAATCGATGGCACTAAATCCTGGTGTATCAGCAACCAAACCGTCGTATAACGGAATCAATTCCACGTGACGGGTCGTATGCTTGCCCCGTCCTAAAGATTGGGAAATTTCCGCAGTTGCTAGTTGTAATTCTGGTGAAATTTGATTCAACAATGTTGATTTTCCAGCGCCTGATTGTCCCATAAAAACAGTCAACCGTTCTGGGAAAAAGCGTTCTAATTCTTTGGTGGCTTCTACGTCTTCCGAAGCGATCACCGCATAACCTAACGCTTCATAAATCTGTTTAATTTCAGTGACTTCTTGACGTTGCGGCTCATCTAATAGATCAACTTTCGTTAAATAAATAACTGGTTCTATATCCTTATACTCTAAGCTGACTAAGAAACGATCCAACAAATTAAACGAAAAATTTGGCGAAACCATACTCATGACAACCACACCTAGATCCACATTTGCAACAGGCGGGCGCACTAATTCATTTCGTCTTGGTAAAATTTCCAACACATAACCATCTGTTAAATTATCGCTTTCAAAAAGTACTTCATCTCCCACGAGTGGCGTAATTTTTCGATTACGAAAATTCCCTCGCGCTCTTGTTTGATATGTTTCTCCATCTGCGTATACATAATAAAAACCGCTTAACGCTTTTCTGATTTGACCTTTCAGATAAACCACTCCTAACTACTTTCGAATATACAGGATAGTGGCAGAGAAATCAAGGGAGCCTCTCGATTCTATTAATTAAAAAGAGCCTAGGACATAAGTCGAAATGACTTACCTTCCTAGACTTAAACCTTAAGATAAACTGCGGGACAGGAGCAGCTTCTTCTTATTGCTGAGAAACACTATTTGAAAAGCAAATAAATGTTAAACAGTACCTACTTGGTTCTTGAAGCTAAACGCTCCTGTCCCAACCTCTTGTCTTAATTACTCGTACTACTTTCACTATTGGTGCTTTTTGAATCATTTGCTTTTGAATAATAAACCGTAACAGCGTCGCCTTTTTTGACTTTGCTGCCAGCGGATGGGCTAGTTCGTTCAACGACTTGGCCATCGCCAGAGCCAGATAATCCTTGTTCATTGATTTTAAGGCCAGCGTTATTGATGCTGTCTTCTGCAGCTTTTGGCGAATAACCTGAAATATCGGGAACAGTTACTGAGTCGCTGCCTTTGCTGACATGTAAAGTAATCGTGTCATTTTTCGGATCAACAGCGGTACCAGAAGCTGGTTCTTGACTAATCACGGTATCTTTTTCAACTTTGTCGCTTTCTTCGTCCACTCGTTTAATTTGAGATTCTGGGATACCTAAAGCAATTAAGCGACTTACCGCATTATCATAAGAAATTCCGCTATAATCAGAAAGTGTCACTTTGTCGCTACCTTTACTTACATATAATGTCACTTGACCATTTTTAGGTACTACGGTGCCCCCTGGTGCGGGGTCTTGCGTAATGACTAAACCTGGTTCTACCGTATCGCTTGCTTGGTCGACACGCGTAATTTGAGATTCAGAAATACCTAATTGTGCCAGTGCATTTACTGCATTTGTGTAAGAATAACCGGCGTAACTAGGCAAAGTAACCGCTTCTGGTCCTTCACTGACCGTTAAAGTGACGTTGTCTTTTTTCGGATCAACTTTTTTACCTGCAGCTGGTTTTTGTTTAATAATGTTATCTGTAGACACAGAATCACTGTATTCTTTTTTCGTTGTAATTTGGTCTTCTGAAAACCCTAGTTTTTTCAAGGCTTCGACAGCAGATTCATACGATTCCTTTGTATAATCGGCCATCTCAATTTTTTCTGTTCCAGAGCTGATATATAAAGTAACAGATCGGCCTTTTTTCACAGATGATTTTGCTTCGGGGTCTGTTTTGACCACCTTGCCTTCTTCAATCTTATCGTCGGGAATTTTTTTGGTTTCACTATCGACTTTCAGCCCGGCACTTTGTAGCGCTTGTGAAGCGGCCGCTTTCGTTTCATTTGTAACATCAGGAACTTCAACGTCTTTACCGCCCGACATTGCAAAGGCTAAGCCACCTATTGCTAAAGCAATTAATGCCGCAATTGCTAAGCCAATCCACAATTTTTTGCGGTTTTTCTTCGGTGGTTGTTCAGCTAAAATGTCATCTGCGATATCTTCTGGAACTTCGACAGGCGTTGTCTCTTCCGGTTCAGCGATGTCTTCGGGAATCGGAGTTAATACTTTCGTTTCTCCTAATAAAGCCGTTGGTTCCCACGCAGGTTCGTTTAAACGACTGGCTGACAAGGACGTGTATAAGTCTTCTGCCATCTCATTCGCTGTTTTGTAGCGATCGCTTGGGTCTTTTGCGGTTGCGTGACGAACCACATTTTCCAATGATTGAGGAATCCCTGGATCAAACATTTTGACAGAAGGAATTTCTTCTTGAAAATGTTTTAAGGCAATCGTTACGGCTGATTCACCATCAAACGGTACATTCCCCGTTAGCATTTCATAGAGAATAATTCCCACAGCGTAAATATCTGATTGGTTGGTCGCCATGCTTCCGCGCGCTTGTTCTGGCGATAAGTAATGCACCGAACCTAACATTGTGTTCGTTTGCGTAATTGACGTTTCTGACAAGGCAATCGCAATCCCAAAGTCAGTAATTTTGACTGTGCCGTGTTCGTCAATCAGAATGTTTTGCGGTTTTAAATCCCGGTGAATAATTCTATGTTCATGTGCCATTGCGACAGCAGATAAAATTTGTTGCGTAATGTCCACAACTGTGGAATAAGGAATTGGGAAATGCGTTTGGATGTAACGTTTTAAGTCCATTCCTTTCACATATTCCATGACTAAATACTGTAGTCCATCTTCTTCGCCTACATCGTACACACTGACGATATTCGGGTGAACCAGCTCAGTTGCGGCTAGTGCTTCACGCTGAAAACGTCGGATGGCGGCTTGATCGTTTTGGAAGTCAAAGCGCAAGACTTTTACTGCAACGTCTCGGTCTAAAATTAAATCGTGTGCTAAATAGACGTTGGCCATGCCGCCACTTCCGATGCTGCCAATAATGTGATATCGACCATTCAGCTTCTTGCCGATTTCTATCATTGGTTTTCCTCCTTCTGTTCGTCAAAGTGTATCACTAACACGGTAATGTTATCTAAACCACCCGCTTCATTTGCTTGAGCAACGAGTTGGCTCAATTTGGATTCTAAGGGATCTGACGTCTCTAAAATTTCTAAAATTTTTGTCTCAGGAACCATATTGGTTAAGCCGTCCGAACATAACAATAAATAGTCATTAGGCAGCCATTCATGATTGGTTACATCGACTTCGACAGTACCAGGCATTCCCAAAGAACGTGTTAGGACATTTTTTCGTGGATGATTTGCAGCCATCTCACGAGTAATCTCCCCTGATTTTACTAGTTCATTCACTAAGGAATGATCTTCTGTTAATTGTAACATGTGTTGGTCACGAACTAAATAAGCACGACTGTCCCCCACATTTGCTAAGACAAATGAATCCGGTAAAAGAATGGCACCAACCACGGTTGTCCCCATTCCTAAATACTCTGGTTTCGATTGTCCGCGTTCATAAATTTTTTCATTTTCCTTTTGAATTGCTTGAATTAACCACTGTGCAGATTTTTCAGCTGAGTCGACAGACGCATTGGACCAACTCTCACCTAAATTATTGACTGCCATTTGGCTAGCGACATCACCTGCTTGGTGGCCACCCATGCCATCTGCTAAAACAGCAAAGGTTATGTGTTGCTGGTTCTCAAAAACGTTGGCATAATCTTGGTTCGTATTTCTTTTGCGACCGACATCTGATTGAACGTTGATTTCCAAATTATTTCACCTCATTTGAACTAACTTTCCGCATACAGCAAATAAAGAAGCCATCTGTCATGTATTGATGGGGATACAGAACCAGTTCTTGCTCTTTTACTACTGCTTGGACGTTTTCATTTGCAACAATTTCAATTTTTTCAAATTCAGGGTGTTTGGCTAAAAAGGCTGCCACTACTTCCTGATTTTCTTCTGGCGTAATAGTACAAGTGCTATAGACCATTATACCCCATTGTTTTAGTGTTGGGGCAACACTTTCTAAGATTTCTAACTGAATTTTAGGTAAATTTTGAAAATCATTGGCCGTTTTATGATATTTAATGTCTGGTTTACGGCGCATTAGCCCTAAGCCTGAACATGGTGCATCAACTAAAATCCGATCAAAGGTTTCTGCGGGAAATTCTTCGGCCACTTGTCGCGCATCAAGCTTTTCTGCTTGGACGACATCCGCCACGTGGAGGCGTTGCGCATTTTCATTAATTAGCTTAATTTTGTGCGCATGAATATCTAAAGAAGTCACACGACCACCTGCTTCAGCCTCTAAAAAAGTTGCGATATGAGTCGTTTTGCCACCAGGAGCCGCACAAGCATCCAAGACACGATGATGCGGTTCAATTTGCATCGCTGGAGCCACGAGCATAGAGCTTTCATCTTGAATGGTTAAACAACCGTTAATAAACAGTTCACTGCCAGCTAAGTAGCCTTTTTCAGCGACAACACCATAAGGGGAAAGTTGACTTTCCTTCGCGGCAATCCCTGTTTCTTGTAATTCTTCCAGCGCTTCTTCTCGTGAAATAAACCGTGTGTTTACTCGGCCACTCGCATGACTTTTTTCAAATAATGACAAACCTAACTGCCGTGTTTCTTCTTCGCCTAATTGGGCAAGTAATTTTTCTGTTAACCAACGTGGCATGCTAATTTCCGTGGCTAAACGATCAACTGGATCGCTAATTGCGGCCAAACTAGGTGCTCCATTTCGTTGGAACGCCCGCAGCACGCCATTCACGAATTTACCAATCCCAGGATTGCCACGACGTTTGCCAATTTCAACCGCTTCATTAATGACTGCATGATCGGGCACTTTATCTAAATAAAGTAATTGATATAACGATAAAATCAATAAATTTTTCACCCAATTATCGACTTTTTGCGGTTTCTTAACAAATGGTGTTAAGTAGTATTCCAACAATAATTTGCGACTAATTGTGCCGTAGACAAGTTCTGTAAACAAGCGGCCATCTTTCTCGCTTAGTTCTGATTTTGTCATCATTTCATTAAGTAAAAGATTGGAGTACGCCCCACCTTTATCCACACGTTCGATGGTTTCTAAAGCAACGTATCGAACAGAACGTTTTAATTTCTTGGGGATTTTTTCAGCCATTTTTGTTAGTCCACCTTATCTTTTTCTGCGACATTTTGACCAACGCCATTTAAAAATTCTTGAATCGTTAATTGACCTTTACCTGCTGGTTGCAGGCGATCAATTTGAAGAACTGTCCCTTCGCCACAAGCAATCCATAGCGCTTTTTTACTACGTTGGATAATCGTTCCTGGGGCGCTGGTTGTTGTTTCAGTCAGTGGTGTCACTGCCCAAATTTTCCAGTTGGTCCCTTGATAGGTTGTGAACGCTGTTGGCCAAGGACGCATACCACGCACTTGGTTATCAATTGCCTCAGCAGTTTTTTGCCAGTCAATTCGTTCTTGTTCTCGAGTAATATTTGGTGAAAAAGTAGCCTCTTCTTCCACTTGTGGAATAGGCGTGATTTCGCCAGCAATTAGCTTAGGTAACGTCTCTAATAAAAGTTCTTTTCCTAGAATGCTTAATTTTTCAAACATGGTGCCTACATCGTCTTGTTTCGTAATCGGAATTGCACGTTGCGCTAAAATCGCGCCAGCATCCATTTTTTTCACCATTTCCATAATCGTGACGCCTGTTTCTTTTTCTCCTTCAATAATCGAGTAATGTACAGGTGCGCCGCCACGATATTTTGGTAAAAGTGAGGCATGGACATTAATCGCACCTAGTTTGGGCGCTTTTAAAATTTTCTCTGGTAAAAATTGTCCAAAGGCTGCTGTCACAATTAAATCTGGTGCTAAGTCAATCACTTTTTCCATTTCAGGAGAACCTGAAATTTTCTCTGGTTGTAAGACTAATAAGTTATGTTTTAAAGCTGCTTCTTTGACAGGCGTTGGGGTAATCACTTTTTTTCGGCCAACTGGTCGATCTGGTTGCGTGACAACCGCTTGAACGTCATAGCCTGCCTCGATTAAACTTTCTAAAATCGGAACAGAAAAGGCTGGTGTGCCCATAAATACAATTTTAGTCATCAAAATGTTCCTCCATATACGCTTCTAAATCTTCTGGTGCAATTTTCTCAATCATTTTGTCGATAAATAACTCGCCATTCAAATGATCAATTTCGTGTTGAAAAGCTCGAGCTAAATAGCCGTAAGCCGTAACTTCCATTTCTTCACCTTCACGGTCAAAATAACGGACAGTCACTTCATCTGCTCGTTCAACGGTTCCATATGTTTCTGGAATACTTAAACAGCCTTCCACATCAATACTGGTTCCTTTTTTTTCAATAATCACAGGATTAATTAGTTCAAAACGACCAGATTCTTCATCGATTTCAATCACTGCCATTTGTAAATTTTTCCCAATTTGCGGGGCTGCTAAGCCAATCCCATCATGGGCCAGCATTGTTTCATACATGTCCTCTAGTAACTGCACAATTTCATCGGTAATAATCGTCACAGGTTGAGCCTTCATTTTTAAGTGTTCGTTCGGGTGAATCACAACTGGATAGCGCATAAGTGCTCCTTTCAAAGCTGTATTTTTTAAATAAAATTCATGGGTTCTGCATCAATGGAAAGTTTTAAACCACGAGCCGTTGCTCGTTGTGTATCGGTTAAAATTTCTTTCAATAATGGTTGAAGCATTGGTTCTTGTTTATACTTGATAATCACTTGATAAAAGTACCGATTATTGACACGCATAATTGCGTTGGGCGTTGGTCCCAACAAAATAGCTTGCGGCGATAAGCCTTGTTTTAATTTCGTCGCAATTTGAAACATTTGTTTCGCTGCTTCATTTTCTTCAGGATGGCTGGCCGTAATTTGGACCGTAAAATAGTACGGCGGATAATTCCCACGATGACGAATATACATTTCTTTTGTATAAAAATCTTCATAATCTTGGGCTTTTGCCAATTGTATCGCATAATGCTCGGGGTTAAAAGATTGAATGATGACTTCTCCCGGTTTTTCAGCGCGACCAGCGCGGCCGCTGACCTGTGTCAATAATTGGAAGGTCCGTTCACTGGAACGAAAATCGGGTAAATTCAAGGCGGTATCAGCATTTAAGACACCGACTAACGTCACATTTGGAAAGTCCAGTCCTTTGGCAATCATTTGTGTGCCTAATAAGATATCCGCTTGTCCTTCACCAAATGTTCGCAAAATCTTTTCATGCGCACCTTTGCGACGGGTCGTATCAACATCCATTCGGAGAATACGACTGTCTGGTAACAACGTTTGTAATTCTTCTTCTACTTTTTGTGTGCCTGTTCCGTAGTAACGAATTTTATCTTGGCCACAGTTAGGACAGCGATAAGGAATCCGCTCTTCATGCCCACAATAATGACATTTCATTGTTTTGCTATCCATATGCAAAGTTAAGGAAATATCACAATTCGGACACGGCAACACATAGCCACAATCGCGACACATCACAAATGACGAATAGCCACGGCGATTAAGCAGGAGAACACTTTGTTCGTTTTTCTCTAAGCGTTCTTGGAGTTTTTCTTGCAACGACATGGAAAAAGAAGAGACATTGCCATTTTCTACTTCTTGACGCATATCCACTACATCAATCGTGGGCAAGGTTGCCGCTTGATTGGCACGCTGTGTTAATCGTAACCGCTGATAAACGTTTTTTTGCGCACGAGCGCGTGATTCCAAGGATGGCGTGGCACTGCCTAAAACAACAGGGCAATGATGATACTCCGAACGCCAAATCGCTAAATCTCTCGCGTGGTAGCGGGGGGTTTCTTCTTGTTTATAACTTGCCTCGTGTTCTTCATCAATAATGATCACACCGATGTTTTCGATTGGCGCAAAAATGGCAGAACGCGCGCCAACCACCACTTCCGCTTCTCCTCGTTCAATCTTCCGCCACTCATCGTATTTTTCACCTTGCGATAAGCCACTATGCATTACAGCAACATGTTCGCCAAAGCGACTTTTAAAGCGTTGCACCATTTGTGGAGTTAAAGAAATTTCAGGAACAAGCATAATGGCTGTTTTGCCTTGGTTAAGAACTTCTGCAATGACCTGTAGATAAACTTCTGTTTTCCCGCTTCCTGTAATACCTTCCAATAAATAGGTTTGACTTTGCTGTTCTTGGACCGATTGTAAGATTGTTTCCACAGCCACCTGTTGTTCTGCGTTCAAAGATAACGCAGTCGTTTTTTCAAACGTCTGATTAGCAAACGGATCACGATACGCTTCTTTTTCAATGAACGTTAACCAGCCGTTTTTGGCCGCTTCATTTAAAAGCGCGGTACTGAAACCTAATTCTTTCATTTCCTTCACAGCGGTGATTTTTTCAGTGCCCAAGCGTTGTAAATAGTAAAGAAGTTGCTCTTTCTTCTTAGCTCCCTTGCGTAAACCCAAACGAATTTCCTCTAGTTGTTCAAATTCCTTAGCGGCTTGAATGAAGCGGACCATTTTGACTTTATTTCTCGTCGTAACTTCGTAGCGAATATCGACTTTTTGCTGTTTACGCAACGCCATTAGTTGAGGCAAAATCCCACGTTCTTGCGCTTGGTCCCACGAAATTTCCTCTAAACCATAAAATAACTGATCTTGTAATTCTTCAGAAAGCTCATCCGTTAAATAAATATATTTTTGGTAATCGGCACGCATTACGCTAGGTAACATGGTTTGCAAACAAGTGATTTTAAAGGCAAACGTTTTTTCCTTCATATAATCAGCTAAAGCCAACATTTCTGTATTTAAGACAGGTTTTAAGTCCAATACCGCCACTAGTTCTTTCAACTGAACGTTGGCTTCGTCAAGAACCGTTGCAGCCATTGGTTCAATGGCTAAAACAAACCCTTGAACATGCCGATTACCGTTACCAAAAGGCACTTCTACACGCATGCCGACAGCCAATTGCTCATTTAAATTTTCAGGAACTAAATAAGTGAATGGTTGATCGGTTTGCATCGTTGGTACATCCACAATAACTTTGGCTACTTTTTGCATGGTGCGTCCTCCTTTTTATGTAAATTCTCTTTGCCTATTGTACTAAAGATTGACTGATTTGTCTTGTGTGTCTCGCTGGCACCTTTCAGAATAAACGAAGAGAAAGCCTCTGAAATAGACAGACGGCTTTCTCCATTCGTTGACAATCATTCAATTAATTTTTTTCGTCACGTAAACGGTTTTCTAATTCTTTTTGTTCTTGTTCACGTTGGCGTTTGCGTTCTTCACGTTCAATGCGTAGACGTTCGCGTTTTTCTTCAGGATTTGGATCACTGATCACTGTTCCTGCTTCGATTTCTTCTAACGCACGACCCACACTTTTTACAGAATCAAAGGATTCAACGGTTGGTTGAACGCCTTCATCTAATTCATGCGCACGTTTGCTTGCTAAAATAACCAAAGAATATTTTGAAGGGACTTCTTTTAACAATGAGTCAATTGACGGTTTTAACATCATAAGGCTACATCTCCTCTAACATTTTAATATATTTTCCAATTACACGGTCAACACGGAAGTGCTCACTCGCGATAATGTCTTTAATTCGTTGCACGGCTAAAGGAACTTCATCATTCACTACCGCATAATCATACAGCGCCATCATTTCGATTTCTTCTCTGGCCACAGCCATTCGTTCTTCAATCACAGACATTTCATCTGTTCCGCGGCCAATAATTCTTGATTTTAATTCCGCTAAATCGGGGGGTGTCAAAAAGATAAATACGCCATCAGGCACTTTGTCTTTGACTTGTTTAGCCCCTTGGACTTCGATTTCTAAAAAGACGTCTTTGCCTTCATCTAGCGTCTGGTTAACATACGTTAATGGTGTCCCATAATAGTTACCAACATATTCCGCATATTCCAACATTTCTCCAGCTTCAATCATCGCTTCAAATTCTTCTCTTGAACGGAAATAGTAATCTACTCCATCCACTTCGCCTTCTCGCTGTTTCCGAGTGGTCATTGAGATTGAATATTGAAAATCATTTTCTTCACTGTCGAAAATAGCCTTTCTTACAGTCCCTTTCCCCACTCCTGAAGGACCTGACAATACGATTAATAACCCGCGCTCTGACATAACGACTTCCTTTCAAAACATAATTTCACAGTATTAGTTCTATTTTGCACTTTTTTTCTGCAATTTTCAAGACTTTCTTGGAGATTCACTGAAAAAATAACATTTCTTCTTTAATTTGGCTTTCATAACTTGTTCTTTTTTTAAACAAATTACCTAGAATTCCTATACAGGCAGCCATTTTTTAAGTAAAATGAAGTGATGACTCCTTTAGGATGAAAAAACGTGAATAAGAAAGGACTGAGAAACATCGCACGAATTAAACCATTTACATTGTTTCTGCTAGGCTTAGTTGTCAGTTGTGGGGCCTTTTTTGCCCAACCTACTGTGACTCACGCAGAAGAAGATATTACCGCGATTGCTAAAAAAATGGGGACGACTCTGAAAGCGGATGGCATCCCCAAAGCAGCCATCGTTGTTGATGCTGATTCTGGAGAAATTCTCTGGTCGCAGCAACCAGATTTAGCGTGGAATCCTGCCAGTATTGCCAAAGTGATGACCATGTACTTGGCCTTTGAAGCAATGGAGCAAGGAAAATTTACAATGGATACGACTGTGACTGCTACGCAAAAAGATGTCGATATTTCTAAAATATACGCCATTAGTAATAACAAAATTACGTTAGGTGTTGCTTATCCAGTCCGTGAACTGTTAAAAATGATTGCTGTCCCCTCTTCTAATGTGGCGACTCTCATGTTGGCAAATTTAATTTCAGGGAACCAGCCTACTGACTTTGTTCATTTAATGAACCAAAAAGCGGCTGAATTAGGGATGACAAATACTACCTATTACAACTGCAGTGGGGCGCAAGCAAGTGCCTTTAACGGCCTGTATCAAATGCAAGGAATTGACCCAAATGGCGATAACGTCTCTACAGCTAGGGATTTAGCTTCACTAACCTATCATTTTCTGAAAAATTATCCAGAAATTTTAGAAATCACCAATAAACCAGTGGTGAAAACAATGGTCGGCACGCCTTACGAGGAAACTTTTGAAGCGTACAATTATTCTTTACCAGGCGCTAAGTATGGCTACCAAGGCGTGGATGGTTTAAAAACAGGCTCTAGTCCAACAGGCGGTTTTAACTATATTGCGACTGTCAAACAAGGAGATTTCCGTTTAATTGAAGTCATTTTAGGCGTTGGTAATTGGCAAAACCAAGATGGTGAATACGAACGGCATGTGGCTGGGAATGCTTTGCTGGACTATGCCTATACGACATACGAACGCAAAAAACTTTTAGACAAAGGACCACAAACCATTGATCACAAAAAAGTCACTTTGGCTAACGATTTATACGGTGTCGTTCCCAAAGGCAGTCAGCCTACTTTTAAATTAGTAGCAGGGCAGGTGCAAGTCGACACGCCTTTGACATTGTTAAATAGTACTGTTCAAGCGCCTAAAGTGGCTTACCAAGAAGTTAAGCCAAAACAAACAACAGCTGAAGCTGCGGAAGAATCAAACGAACATTCTGGGGATACCACCGTTGCAGAACCGAATCATTTTATTCCCAAATCGATTGCCACAAGTGTTTTAGTCCTTTTCGGGCTAATCTTCTCAGTAATTACCCGTCAGCTTCAAAAACGTTTAGAACGTCAAAAAAAACACGGCAAAGAAAGCAGTAAAACTGCAGCCATGCGGACAATCTTTTTAAGTGCCGCAGTCCTTTCTTTCCTATGCGCCGTTGGCTTGTTTCTTTTATTCTAATTTTAAAAAAATACCACCAAGCGTGAAATGCTTGGTGGTATTTTTTATAAGCCCATATTAGAAAGCGTATTGACCACGTTCATCAATTCATCGCGACGACGAACTTGTTTGTCGACAGGGCCGTCAACTTCTTTCACGTCAATGCGCACAACAAAGTGACGATTCAAAGTAACAAACGTGTCTTCGTTAATTTGGATATTTAATTCTGTTTCAGAATAGCTTGCACAAGCATCTTGCCAGACGTCAAATGGTTCTCTGTCTGAAGCGACTTCTGTTTTTACCACAGAACGACCACTTAATTCTTGAAAGGTTACATCATAAAATTTAGTCATTGCTTTCACCTCTGTCATTTATTCGTTACTTCTATATTATAGCATAGCGTTTTCTGGAAAAACACGAAACCATTTTCTCTATTCGACATTTTGAATTTGTTCACGAATCTTTTCTAAGGTTGTTTTCATTTGAACGACACTATTTTTTATTTCAATTGGACTTGATTTCGAACCAATCGTATTGACTTCACGGTTCATTTCTTGAATTAAGAAGTCTAGTTCTCGGCCCACTGGTTCTGTTTCATCAAGCAACTGATGCAACTTATCAATATGGATATCCAAACGATCCAATTCTTCATGAATATCGCCTTTTTCCAATAAAATGGCCATTTCTGTTAATAAGCGTGTTTCATCCACTTGGCTCCCTAACCATTCGTTTAATTTCGCTTCAAAACGCTGACGGTATTCTTGTTCAAAAACACCCACAAACGCTTGCAGCTCTTGAATTGATTGGGTCAACACTGCTACGTAGTCAAGCAGGACTTGTTTAATTTGCGTTCCTTCTTGCACACGGCTTTGGTCAAGACTAGCGATGGCTGCTTCAAATGCTTGAACAAGAAATGGTTCAAATGTCTGATCAACGATTTCTGCTTCCACTATTTCGACAAAATCATTTTGCTTTAATAAATGGTTGACCGTGTCCCCTGCATCAAACGTTGCTTCCGGATAGTTTTCCTTTAAATGTTGATCTACCGAAGTTAATAATTGATCAATTAAGTCCCACTGCACGCGTACTTCTTTTTGATTGTTGCCGATTTTTTGGAGATTTACATAGACTTCCACACGCCCACGTTTTAACGTGCGTTTGATTACTTGCCGAATCACCAGTTCATAGGCATTCAGTTCCTTTGGCATACGCAATTGAATATCTAAAAACCGCTGATTAACACTTTTGACTTCGATATCCAATTGATAATTTTCATTTTGAATGGTCTTTTTTCCAAATCCAGTCATACTTTTCATTGACAGGGTGCTCCTTTTACATGGATTTAATTGTTTTGCTTAATTCAGCAAATTCTTCGTTAGTTAAGGTGATGCCTTTACCCATTTTTTCGTGATCAGGGGCCCACTCACGCAAATCAAATTTTGGTGGACGACCATTCCAACTAATTAAATTTAATTCTTTACGCCAGCCACGAGCATTCTCAGATAACACAGCGACTTCTTCTAAAATTTCATATGAAAATTCTTCTTTCATAACATTCACTCCTTGTTAGTATTCCTTAGGTTATTGTACCATCTTTTCCTCGACACTTAAAATACACATCTCTTTTCTATCACCCTGTCTATATAAACATACGCAACTTTTTCAAAAAATCAGTAAAAAAAGCGACGACTGCTCGTTTCAATCGTGTCAGTCACCGCTTCTCTGTTTATTCTTTTTCTGTATAAAGATCCACCACTTCAAAACTTTGGCAAACTAACAGCATGTCGGGATAAAATTGTAGCTGATAGGGGGCCAGTTCTTCTTTAAAGAACCGCGCATGCTCTTCATACCAATAATCCAATGTCAAATCTCCTTCACCTTCTGCTTGCGCAAAAGATTCTGAGACCTTGTTCATGGGCATAATTTCAACTTTGGTTGTTCGAATAATAGCCAGCGGTTGAGACTGACCATCTAAAATTATGTCGTATTGACCAGCTTTAGGGAGTTGTTCTCCTTCCATCTTATAAATATCTAAAGAAGAACATGTCGCTGTCTTACGACCAGAAACAACCAATTGACCCAAACGATTACCCATCTCAGAAGAGCCATCACCAAACATCCACACATCGGGCATCAGCATATCTAATTCATGTTTATCTAAAAAGTTTTGCCAGAACACTTCTACATTTTTTAACATCCTTTGCTCTCCTTTTTATTTTTACTTCACGCAACCTTCTTTCACTAATTATACATAACTGATTGCTTTTCTCCTATACTATTTTTACAAAATGAAAACTAAAATAATGTCAGTAGTATTTGGACAGAAAAAAAAAGAGGACTAAGTAACAAAACTTAGCCCATCTTTTTATTTTGCTTGTCGTTCTTTGATTTTCGTGAGTAAAGATTGAACATGCTGGCGTGCCGAAGCTTCATCTTCTTGAAGCATCTTTTCTGATAAAATAAAGGACCCGCCCACTGCTAATACTTCTTTGGCTTCCACATACTCTATAAAGTTTGTTTCATCAATCCCACCAGTTGGTAAAAATTGAACATCATAAAACGGGCCACTTAAACTTTTGATGGCTTTTAACCCGCCGTAAATATCGGCTGGGAAAAATTTAACCACTCGTAAGCCATACGCCAGCGCTCGCTGAATCTCCCCAGGCGTAGCTGTTCCTGGAAAAATAGGCACCTCATTTGCCAGACAAAAATCAATGACTTCTGGAACAATCGCTGGGGAAACAATGAACTGTGCACCGTTCGCTACTGCCTCTTGGGCTTCTTTCAAGGTTCTAACAGTTCCTGCGCCCACAATTAAATTCCCTGAAGCAGCAAGTTGTTTGATGGCAGGCAAGGCCAGCTGACTCCGAAAAGTGACTTCAATAAACGGTAATTCGTTTTCTACTAAGACTGATTCTACTTGTGGCAAATAGCGTAAATCTGTTGCAGTGTATAGTGGTAAAAGTTTACATGTCGCTAATTGTTGATACAGTTGATTTTTTTCAACTTTTGTTTCCATTCTGTCACTTCCTATTTTGTTTGGCTTTGGTTGCTTCGTACAGTCCTTGAATATAGGTCAACCCCATTGCTCGATCGTATAAACCATAACCAGGCATCGCTTTTTCATCCCAAATTGCCCGCCCATGGTCAGGACGAATAACACCTTCATACCCTACATCTACCAGTGCTTGCATTAATTCCGCCATATCTAACGAACCAGCGACACTCGGATGCGCCGTTTCTTCAAAACGATGCTCACCTAAATACTTCACATTGCGGAAATGAACAAAATTAATTCTGTGACCTATTTCACGAATCATAGTAGGCAAATCATTCGTCGGGTCCGCACCGAGGGAACCTGTACAAAATGTAATCCCATTTGCTGGTGAGTCCACTAAGGAAAGGATCCGTTTTAAATCCGCTAAATTTTTAGTGATTCTTGGCAAACCAAAAATTTCCCAAGGTGGATCATCAGGGTGAATCCCCATTTTGATATTTTCTTCTTCACAGACAGGAATCACACGTTCTAAAAAGTAGCGCAAATTTTCGACCAAATCTTCTTCTGTTACGCCAGCATACATGGCTTTCAATTCTTGAAATTGTTGCAAACGCTCCTCTTCCCAACCTGGTAACCGGAATCCTTTTGACTGACTGTGAATCAATTGATACATGTCTTCTGGCTGCATGTTCTCTACCACAGCTTGATCAAATAACAACGATAAGCTGCCATCTTCATTCTCATACGCCAAGTCCGTTTTAGCCCAACCAAAAATAGGTTTGAAACTGTAGCACACTAAGGAAATTCCGCATTTCCCCAAGTTACGTAACGTTTGGCGATAATTATCAATATAATGGTCTCGTTGATCCGTTCCCGCTTTAATGGCATCATGAATAGCGACACTTTCAATTCCTAAAAGTGCCAATCCTTCTTGTTCTACCGATTGTTTAAGTGCCTGAATTTCGGCTACTGTCCAAACATCACCTGGTAGTTTATTTAACAAGGTACCGACAACGCCAGTAATTCCTGGAATCTGTCGAATGTGTTTTAACGGAATGGCATCGCCTGCCGCTCCGTACCATCTAAATCCCCATTTCATTGCTTTCACCCTTTACTACATTCTTAAAAATCATCGTCCTCATCCTCTTCATCCTCAAAGGAAGTCATAGAAATATCCCATGCTTGCACACTTTCTTTGCCTTGCGCAACAATCGCTTGCGCCGCTTCAGCAATCGGTGTGCCCAATAATTGATGGTTTATCGCTTCTAAGACCATTGGTAGGTTGGTACCACTCACCACAAAGATTTTCTTTTGTAGTGCTGGTTCGAGTTCGTTAATCACCAAAACTGCCTGATTGTAAGGACTCGCACTTAATAAGTCAACCATGACCAACACGCCATCCCCTTGTTGGACGTTCTCAATCGCTGTTTTAATTTGTCCGCCTAGTGCTTGGACATCGTCTCCACTATTTAGATTAACGGTTTCGATATTTTCGGTTGCGCCCATAATCACGGTAGCTGCGTCTTTCGCACCGTCACTTAGTGCACCATGTGTAGCAATCACAATCCCTAACATAAAAGTTCCTCCTTCAGTTCAGTGGCTTGAGTCATTACTTCAAACAGTCATGCAATGACTCAAGCGACTGGCCTTTTTTATAAATTAAATTTGCCTAAAACCTCTTTTAAACTAGTTTTTGGTGCAGAAGGCGTTGCTTGGAAATAAATATCTTCTACGCCATACACCTCATGTAGTTCTTTTAATTTTTCAGCATCTTCTTTGTTTAAATAAACTGATTTGGTTACTAATAAATCTTTTTCTGGATTCTTCTGTGCAATACCGCCGATGTTTAACTCCTTCATAGGGACTCCGTGTTTTACTAAGTCATAAATTACAGAGACGGTTTTAGCGATTAAAATACAGTTGTACTCTTTGAATTGGTATTCATCCCAATAAAATTTAGCTTTTTCCGGCGTAATGACAATGGTTTTTTGTCCTGTCCGACTGCCTGCACTTTTGTATAAATCACGCATAAATTTATCCTTTGCCACCACTTCATCGACAACGAAAATGGAATTAACGCCACTTTTTTGGGACAAGGTCACCATCACTTGTCCATGAATTAATCGTTCATCTACTCTTGCTAAATTTACTACGCCCATCTGATTCACGTCCTTTTCTTTTTATAAAATACCGACTGTTGCTAAGACAATTAAGATACCTGTTAACCACAATAATGCTTGTGTAACTTTCAAGCCTTTTTTCGTATAGAACCAATACACGCCCATTACGACAGCTAGCGGCAAGAGTCCTGGGACAATCTGATCAAGGATATCTTGGACCACAAACTCACGGCCAGAAAGTTTAAATTGAAGAGTTGAAGAAACTTTGACATAATTACCAGCTAAAATTCCCATCATGAACAACCCTAAAACAGATAACATTTCAATGGCTTTTTGAATCCCCGCACTTTGCATTAAGCCTGTAGCATTCCGCCCCATTTTGAAGGATTGTCTCGCAAAGAACACACCTAACAGTACTTGATAAAGGGCAAACGCCACAAATGGGAAAATCGCACCTAATGCGCTACCTTGTTGCGCCCACGGCACCGCAATCGCAATAAAAATATATTGAACCGTACCTGAGTCAATCGCATCACCAATCCCCGCTAACGCGCCCATCAATCCAGCTTTGGTGTTATACATTAAATCATCTTGCATCATGATTTCGCGGCCTTCATGTTCTTCTTTGGCCCGCTCTTGTTCCATAGAAGCCATCAACCCAGTAATGACCCCGCCGCCCCAACTTAATTGCGTATTGAAAAACAGCAGTTGACGCATATAAGCGGCTTTTAATTGTTCATCGTCTTTATATAATTTCTTTAAAAGTGGCATCATTGCGTACAATAACGAAGGCGCCAAGTAACGTTCAAAGGAATGGGGAATTTCATTGGCAAAATGCCAACGGAGATAGGCTTTTGTAACATCTTTATTGGTAATTTCTTCTGGTGCTAAATTCGTTGTTTTCGGCACGACTTTTTCTGTTGTTTCCGTCATTTCAGTTCCTCCTTTTTCTTTTAAAACCCGTCATCGTAATCGTCATCATCATCAAAATCAGTGGTGGCACTGGCGGAACCAGCACTTTCTGCTACAGGTTTGCCTTTTTGGACTTGCACAAAAATTAACGCAATAATTACGCCAAAGATGGCATACGTTACCATGGTAATTTCCAATGACTTAAAGACGATACTCATGAAGTATGCAAGGAAAAAGAAAACCAAGAAATCTTTTCGACCAATGACATAGACCGTTGTCGCAATCCCAATTGCGGCTAAACCACCACCGACTACTTCTAACACGTGAATCACAACGGTTCCTTCTAATGCTTTAATAATATCGGCAATGACTGGTGCCCCTAAATAAAGAGCAAAAAAGACTAATGGAACGAATAAAATAAATGAGGCAATCGTTGGATACCAGATAATTGAGCGGGCAATTTTTTTAGAATTTAATTCAGCCACCGCACGATCGGTATACTTCCCTAAAAACGTGTTAATAAAGAAACGGAATTGATATAAATAACTTCCTAAAAGACCGACAGGAACCGCTACGGCGATAGCCGCTTCCGGCTTCAAATTCCCTAGCAACGCAACTGGCACAGCAATCGCTGCCGCAATTGATGGTTCTGCTGGCATAGAGCCACCTGGTGAAAAAACACCCATGTAAATCATTTGTAATGCTGCGGTGACAATCATCGCTTTCGGGACATCGCCCATCACTAAACCTGCTACTAACCCTGTCATTAAGGGCGAGAAACGCAACGTTAACGTTGCTCCTCCTCCAAGCCATCTGGACATAATTGCTGCCACCCAAAGCGCCATTATCAAACTTTGTAAAACACTTAACGTTTCCATAGTTCCTCCTTCTTATCCTTGGTTTTGGATATACTTTTCTAGCTCTTCAATCCCTTGACGTAAACGTTCTTCCGAAATCTCAATAGGAATTAAATGAACCTTTTCTTTTGAATCAATAAATTGAACCATTGCATCGAGTACTGCTTCTTCTGGGTAAAGGCCCATTTGTCGTAACGACATGGGCAAGTTTAGCTCTTGATAAAAGGGGATTAATGCGTCTATGATGGCCCACCTTTTTTCCAATGCTAATTGATAGAAGATGCCGTAAGCTACTTTTTCGCCATGTAAATAGTCATGACTTTTGGGTAAAAATTTACTCATAGCATCATGCATGGCGTGTGCTGCTGCATTGCGGGCGTATTTGTCACCGAAGCCGCCGACTAATCCAGAAACAGCGAAAACAATTTCTGAAAGATGGACAAATTCAGGCGTGAGTTTGCCCTCGTCCATCGCTGCTAAGGCTGCTTTTGAGTCCCGCATAATCGCTTCTTGCGAAAGCTTGGCGGTCGCTCCCGCTAATTGTAAAAAGGGTTCCCCTTGCAAATGGGCTTGGCGTAAAATAGTCTCTGATTCATACCATTTCGCTAACGTATCAGCTAAACCAGCGACAAAATAATCACGGGGTGCATCAAGAAGCAACTTAGGATCGGTGATTAAAAACGCAGCTTGGCGAAAGAAATGTTCCGTTTTGCCTTCGGCCGCGCCATTTTCTTGATACATCACAGCTAACGGTGTCCACGGCGCACAGTTACTAGCCAAAGTGGGGACCAAGCCAAAATTCAGATTGTTTAAATGGGCGCTGTAGCCCACTAAATCGGCTAACTTACCGCCGCCGACTCCCAGAAGAAAGTCAATCTGGTGTTCCTTTATTTGCTGTGAAATTTGTTCGGCGCCAAAATAACTGCATTCTCCTGTGTAAGTGTGATAGAAGAATTGATACTCTGAATCTGCCAAGAAGGACAAAAATGGCTGAGCTTTTTCAAAGGATACGGTGCCATGCACCACCAAAATTCGTTGGGCGTGATATTCCTTGAAAAGTGACGGCACCGAAGCTAAGGCGCCTTCGTGGTAACGATAAAATTGCGGTCCAACTTTCACTTTTAAATCAGTTAACATGCTCCTCCTCCTTCTTAACTAACGTAACGACTGACTTCTTGCACTGCCCGTTGAGGTAAAATACCTTGCACCACGTCTTCCACATCTTGCACGCATTTTTCTCCCATCGCTTGCAGGCATTCCATGGTATAAGCGGAGGTATGCGGCGTCATTACTACATTTTCAAACGCAAGATAAGGATGATTTTTCCGACCTGGTTCCTCTTCTAAAACATCTGTCCCAAGCCCAGCAATTTTGCCCGATTGTAAACCGGCGATCATGGCTTCTTCATCAATCAAGGCGCCTCGTGCGCTATTGGAAAGATAGACGCCGTCTTTCATCTTGGCAATTTCCGCCGAGCCAATCATGTGATAACTTTCTTCAGTTAAATTGGCACATAAACAAATGATGTCTGCTGAAGCTAGCAACGTATCTAAGTCTACTTTTTTGGCTCCATAACTTTGCAGATAAGTGGCGGATTTATAGGGATCATACGCTAACACGTCACAGCGAAATCCGTTTCGTAACGTCTCCACGACACAACTTCCTGTGTTCCCAACACCAATGACACCCACAGTTTTGTTAAATAACGTCCGACCGACAAAATTCGCTCGTTTTTCCCATTGATCTGCTTTAACGCTGGCATCTGCAGCCACGGTTTGCCGTAAAACAGCTAGTAAATTTGTGACATTGTTTTCCGCCACGGCATCTCGTTCTACTAAAGCTGGGATGATGGAAACAATTGTGTCGTGCTGTTTTGCAGCGTCTAAATCGATGTTGTTATACCCAATACCATGGCGAGAAATCAGCAACAATTCATCTTTATGTTCAAAAAATTCTTTCGTGAAAAATGGCGTCACGCTAGCAATAATAATCGTATATCCTTGTAAACGTTCCGCTAACTCTTTGCCACCAATTTCACTGTCGACTGTAAAATGCTTCACGGTGCCTATTTTTTCTAAGCGCGTCAAGTGTTCAGGAAAAATTTGACCAAAACTACTGGAATTCACTATGGCAATTTTTTGTTTTTTTAACATGACTAAACTCCTTTACTGACTTTTTACGACTTCATGCCCGCCAAATCCTTGTCGCAAAGAAGCGACCACTTTGTTTGAAAAATGATTTGCTAGCATACTTTCATTTCGAGTAAATAAGGACAACGCCGTAGTTGGGACGGGCATCTCCAAACGCAATGCTTCTTCAATCATCCATTTGGCTTCGCCATTTGCTGCCACTTTCCCTTCTAGATTGGCTAACGTAGGATTTTCCGCAAAAACCTCTTTCGCTAAGCCCATCAAGCGAGCTTCAATAATCGAGCCGTGATTCCACACATCGGCTACTTTCTCCAACGCAAAATCATATTCGGCAGCTTCTAATAAATTGAATCCTTCGCCCATGGCTTGCATCATGACGTACTCAATCCCGTTATGCACCATTTTCAAATAGTGACCAGCTCCTGATTTCCCAGCATAAAGATACCCTTGTTCACAAGCTAAATCTTCAAAAAATGGGGTTAACACTTTGACAGCTTCAGGCGCACCGCCAACCATTAAGCACGCTCCTTCCCGCGCTCCTTTGATGCCACCAGAAGTACCACAATCAATAAAATAAATTCCTTTTTCCTTGGCAAGTTGAGCATTCGCGACACTATCATGAAAATTTGAATTGCCACTATCCACAATGATATCCTCTGGTGCTAATTGCTCTACCAATTCTGCCACTAATTGATTGGTAATCTGACCAGCGGGGGTACTTAAAAAAATCACCTTCCTTTTATTAAGCGCTTTCAATAATTCTGACAACGAATCTACAACGGAAAGACCCTGTTCTCTAGCAGTCGCTCTTGCTTCCTTTGTTACATCAAAGCCAATAACGGGCCAGCCTTGTTCGTGAACATTTAACGCCATGTTCAAACCCATTTTCCCAAGTCCAATAAAGCCAATGTCCATTTTTCTTTCACCTGCCTCTTTTGATACTTCAATCATAAAGGATAAAAAAAATAATGTAAACGATTACACTAATTAAAAAATATTTTTTATTTTTTAGCAAAAATCTTGCCTGCTCAAAAGGTAAAACGTTTTTATTTTTAAGGAGCTTTCATACAAAAAACACAAGTAAATCTCTTGGTATCACGTTCTTTTTACTGGCTACTTTCTTTAGTTGAGAGAAGTCTTTTCAAGACCCCTTCATTTTTCAGAAAAAAGATTATTTATTTTTTTTGGCTTTTTTTAAAGAATTTCTTTTTTGTGGAGAAAAAGAGAAATTGTATTTGTCCTCTTTTTCCACTATAATCAGTCTATACCAACAATGAAAAGGCATTCATTCTATTTTTAAAAAAATAAGATTGGAGGAACGTGTTAATGAAAAACCACTATTTGGATCAACGGATTCGGATCAAAAAACCGAATTTGAGCCTCACAGAAAAGAAAATTTCCGATTACTTTGTTCATTCTGAATCATTATTGACACAAATGACGTTAGAAAGTTTGGCCAACGAAATTGGCGTCTCCCAATCTTCCGTGTATCAATTTGTAAAAAAGATTGGCTATTCTGGGTTCCAAGAATTTAAAATTGATATTGCCAGAAATTCTAATTATCAGCCGACTTTTCAAAACGTCAATAGCGTGAATGGCGCCGATGATATTTCACCAGATGATGATAGTATTACGATTGCTAAAAAAGTCTTACAAGCCAATATTTATTCCCTCAGTAACGCTACACAGTTCTTAACAAAGGAGCTGTTAGATAACGTGTTGGCTTTGATGTACTCTGCCAAAACGCTTCATTTTTTTGGGCAAGGCGGCTCCTCGATTGTGGCTTTTGATAGTTTCCATAAATTCATTCGGACCAACTATCGGTGTAACTACATTTTTGATTACCACATGCAGTTAAGCTTTGTCACAAAATTAACCAGTGAAGATTGCGTGTTTATTTTTTCCCATTCAGGCAAAACCAAAGAATCAATCAACCTAGCACGACAAGTTAAAAAAACCAACGCAAAAATGATTACGTTAACTGGTAACAGCGGTTCAGAGTTGGCAGGCTTGTCCGACGAAGCAATTATTGTCGTCACCGAAGAAGGCTTGTTTCGTGCGGAATCCTTGGCTTCACGGATTAGTTACTTAACGGTAATGGATATTTTATATACAAATACGATGTATCACAATTTTGATCAAAATGCCGATTCCTTGAAAAAAATCCGCGACAACATTAGCACGACTAAGACCGATCCGCATTACTTGTCGTAAAGATCTGAATGGTGCTTATTTTTGTAATATCGGTCCTCGCAAATTGGCTTTATACCGTGACTCTACATTTTATGAAGTAAGTGAACTATCATGGAGGTATTTAAAGAGGTCGGGACAGAAGTGTTTAACTCCGAGAAATAAGAAGGAATTTCCGAAAATTGTTCTTTAATTTTTGGAGAATTTCGGCTTATTTCCGAAGGAGTTGCTTCTGTTCCCGCCGTTTATTAGTTTTTGAGCGTAGAGCAAAAATCCAAAGTGATTTTTGTCTCACGCTTTTTATCTTGGGGGTAAAAATAAGTTAGAAAAAAGAACTTGGGGGTTATGTCCAAGTTCTTTCTAAATCTTAAGACAATTAGTTAAATGCATGTGTTGTCTTAGCTTTATTTTAAATTTGCTTATTTCGTTCATTCCGTTACTTTAAATTGTTCGGACACATATTTAGCGTAAGTTTTATGTTTACTTACTAGCTCATCATGTTTTCCTGAACCAGTTACTTTCCCTTTTTCAACAAAGTAAATGCTATCCGCATCAACAATTGTCGACAATCTATGGGCAATAACCAATGTCGTTCGGCCCTTCATTAAATTGGACAATGCCTCTTGAACCTTCATCTCAGATTCTGAATCTAGGCTAGCAGTAGCTTCATCTAACATTAGAATCTTGGGATTCCGCAAGAATGCACGAGCAATTGCAATACGCTGTCTTTGTCCTCCAGAAATTTTAACGCCACGTTCACCGACTTCCGTATTCAATTTATCTGGCATTTCTTCTACAAATTTTCGCGCATATGCTAGTTCCAAGACATCCCATAGTTGTTCATCTGAGAAGTTTTCTGCTAACCCATACGTTAGATTATCTCTGATTGTCCCTGCCATAATCGCAGAATCCTGTGATACAAAGCCGATTTGACGACGATAATCTGATAATTTGATATCTTTTATGTCAATATCTCCAAATTTAATTTGTCCTTCTGTAGGTTCATAAAACCTTTCAATTAAACTAAAAATCGTCGATTTTCCGCCACCTGATGGGCCAGCAAAAGCAATTACTTGGTTTGGCTGAGCAGTAAAAGAAATGTCTGTTAAGATAGGTTCCTCTGGTGCATCTTCATAAGAAAATTTTACATTTTTAACTGATAAAGTCTTTTCCGATAAATCAATATCTTGTCCACTTTCAAAGTCTTCAGGTTCTCTAGATAACAATTCTTGCACTCGTCGCGTTGATCCTGCTGCTTTAGCTACTTCAGAAAATAACGTCGCAATGATTGGCATGGCACCAATAAGATTAAATAGATACATTAAGAAACTCATCAATGTTCCGATTGTCATCACACCAATGGCAATTCGATGCATCCCATATGCTAATAGCCCAAATACCATGCTCATAAAGACCATCATCATAATTGGTTGCATAGATGCATCAAATATTGCTTCTTTTTTCCCTACATTAAATAACCGATCCACTTCATTTGCAGCACGAACCTGCGCCTGAGATTCAGCATTAGAAGTTTTGACTAAACGAATTTCACTCAACGTTTCAGTAGCAAGTCCATTAAATTGACTCATAGCATCTTGGCGAATGTGACTAACTTTTGAACCAAATGCCATTACTGGAATCATACAAAGGATTACAACAGGAACAGCAATTACCATAGCAAGCGACATATGCCAATCCATTTTAATCATCATATATACCGTACCAATAACTGTAATCACACTGGCAACTGTTTGAGGAAAAGTAACGGCTAACAATTGCTTAACTTGATTAGTATCATTTACGACCCGGCTGGATATTTCACCCGCTTTAACAGAGTCAAAATAAGAAACTTTTAGAATAGTTAATTTATTCCATAAGCGTTTACGCATATTTTGGATGACATTTTCACCAAAAATACCTAAAATTGTCCCTCCTAATGCAGAAACGAGTGCTGAAAATATAAATAATCCAACAACTTTACCTAATAAACTATAATCTACTCCCTTTTGAAAATTATTGACTAAACTTGAAGCAAGTTTTGGAACGTACACTTGGATACTAGAAGAAATCACAAGAAATATCATCCCAATGCCAAGCAGTAAATAGTTAGGCTCTGTCATCTTGATTAAGCCTAAAAATTCTTTAAACGAAAATTTTGTTTTATCTGCTCGGATAGAATCATGACTATTTTTGCCGCCTCCACCTACTGCCATTATCTTC
This sequence comes from Enterococcus sp. DIV1537a, assembly GCF_051712085.1. Taxonomy (NCBI): domain Bacteria; kingdom Bacillati; phylum Bacillota; class Bacilli; order Lactobacillales; family Enterococcaceae; genus Enterococcus; species Enterococcus sp. DIV1537a. The sequence goes on from NZ_JBIOOE010000001.1 coordinate 2,602,074, forward strand.
TCCGACCTCTCTTCCATCCTTCAAAGCCACCGTATTCACCGTTGAATTCACCAAATCTACCAAAGCCATCATGTCCCATCATCTGTTCTCTAGCTCTACCATATCTAGCTGATATTTTTCTGAAATGTTCCCAATTTTTATCGTCGCCAAAAATTGTTTCAATTTTATCTAAAAATTCTTCACTAGAAATATTCTTTTCTATACGTTCTAAATAATTATTTAAAGACTCTAGTTCCTCCTCTGAAAAGCCCTTAAACATTTCTTCATTAAATCCATTAGAAATATTTCCTTGAGTACTTAAACTTTCTCGTCCCTTATCAGTCAATACAACAAATGTGACCCGAGCATCTGATTCATTTTTGACTCGTTTAACTGCTTTAACAGACTCTAATTTTTTTATGATTTGTGTCACACTAGAAGGTTTTATATCTAAATATTCAGCGATTCTTCCAGCTGTTACATTTTCTTCAGAAGCAAGCAATTTTAACGTTTCAAAAGTGTTATCTGGTTTTTCCTCTATGCTAGAAGCAAAGATTAAGTAAGGTTGTTGAGCAATTTTTAATAGTTTATTTAAAATATCTGTTTTTTTCATAATTTCCTCCAAAAAAATTATTTAGTTTATATATAAGCTAACGAACTAAATAGTAATCTATTTAGTTTACTTTGTCAACAACAAACTAATTATTTGTATGTAGATATAACCAAAATGAAAAATAGCATAAAGAAATTGCCGATTTGTTTTATCGATTCATCTGTTCCTCTACTTAAAAATCTATTTGCCGATTCAATCATGAATACTAAAAAAACGCTTGGCACAAGCCAAGCGTTTTGATTCTCTCTTTACATCGAACCTTTAAAAACATCTTTATTCTTAGCAAAATAATCAACACCAGAGTAAATGGTGAAAATCAAGCAGGCATATAGCATGATTTGATCTAGTGGTAGATGGAGTGCTGAAAATGGAATGTTGTTAATGAATAGTAAAATAATTGCAACCATTTGGGTAGCTGTTTTTACTTTTCCCGGCCAAGCTGCGGCCATTACTTCGCCATGTTCGACTAATAACAACCGTAAACCAGTTACTGCCAATTCACGACAAACAATAATTGCTACAATCCAAGCGGGTACTTTGCCTTGACCAACTAAGACGATAAAAGCGGTCATCACTAGCATTTTGTCCGCTAATGGGTCCGCAAATTTTCCGAAGTTCGTCACCAAGCCTTGCGCACGGGCAATTTTGCCATCCAACCAGTCTGTAAAACTAGCAACTGCAAAAATAATCGCGCCCACTAATTGGGTAACGGCTAACGTTGTGTCGCCAAAACTAATCGTTCCCCAGTCCATCGGCACCGACACAATAATAATAAAAATCGGAATCATAAATATTCTTAAAACTGTTAATTTATTTGGTAAATTCACTTCAATTGCCCCTTCCTTCTCCTGTTCTATTTTACGTTATCTTGCTGGCAGTGTCACGAAAAAAAGAAAAGAATCTGGAATAATTGCCGTTTGACAGTTTATTCAGAAATATTCTTGCCTTTTTTTAGAAAGAGCTGGTAATAGCCTAAACCTAAATTAATCATTCCAATCAATGTGATACTGTCTAAAAATTTAGAACCATAGATAAAGTAGAAATACAGTTGTAAGCCAACAATCAAGAAGCCCATGACCAACAGAGCGATTGAAAATATGGTGATAAGATTAAATTTTTTATTAACTATTTTAAGCATTGATAACCCCTTCTCTCTTGAATTATTATTGTCGTCTTTTTTAACTATTCGCTGTTAATTATACTTTATCATAGAAACGTTTGTAAAAAGAGCGCTGTTAATTATAAAAGAAAAGAATCTGGAATAATTGCCGTTTGACAGTTTATCCAGATTCTTCTTACACCATTTCTAACGATACGTAATCCCTAATGTAACATCCTTACGAATTAAAACTGGCGTTTTTTCCAGTGTTAAATCGGCGCCATCGACTTGAATGGCGACGTTATTTGAGGCGCCTAGAATCAGTGTCGCATTGGCGGCATTCGCAGGTAAAGCTGTTGTTTGGGTCTCTCCTGCTTGCAGGGTGTGTTGGTAGGTGTAGTTGCCATCGACCATCACGCCAATCCAGCAAGAGCCTTCAGTCCCTTTAAAGGTAATGTTGATTGGACTATTCGCATCTTTAACCGTTGCAGTCACTTGATTGTTGGCATCGCTCACCACAGCCACAGCTGTTTTCTTCTCTGGTTCGCTTGAAGAAAACGGCGGTGTACTACTTTGTGTGCTACTTTCTGGGGCTTGACTTGATTCTTTGGGTTTTTCCACACTGGCACTAGTTGCCGGTGTTTGAATAATCGGTTCGGCTTTTTGATCTTGCCACATAATATACAGCACCACGACCGCAATGGCTAAACCAATTAACGAAAAGGCAATGGCTGGTAAGTTCCGCAGTAACCAACTGGATTGCTTTTCTTCGTCATGCAATTGCTTACGTGATCCTTCAAGCTCTTCATACACTGGCTTGGGTTCTTCGACAATTGCTGGTTCTTTGCCATCATAGATATCTACCAATTGATTGCCATCTAAGCCGACCGCACTTGCATATTGGCGGATAAACGCCCGCACATAAAAGGTGCCTGGTAAGGACTCAAAATCGTTTTGTTCAATAATTTCTAAATATCTTTTTTGAATTTTTGTCATTTGTTGCAGTTCATCAATTGAGATGTTCTTCTGCAATCTTGCTTCTTTTAGTGTTTCTCCAATATTTACGCTGGCCACTCGTCCATCTTCTCCAGTCTATTTTGTTAATTTATCGATTGTCTCATCAGTCTTTTTCAATTGCCAAGGAAAACATTCCCGTCCTTTAAGAATACCACAAAAGAAGCCAACTGAGGATAACAAAATTGAAAGATTTCAAAGATTTTTCTTTTTCTTAAACAGTTGGTTTATTGCTCGGTTTCTCCTTTAGGATACATGTAGAAACGGCTCAATCCTTCTTCACGAATCAAGGTCTCTGCTACTTGGCGGACGTCGGCTAATTGAATGCTTTCAATGACTTCAATCTTATCAAACAGCGTGGTTTCCCCAAACAATGATTGTGAAAATTGGTTAGCGATATACTCTAAAGAGTTTAAGGATTGGAAATATTTACCAATCATTTTTTTCTTCAATAAGGACAAATTTTCTTCCGTTAATTCTGGACTTGTTGTGGCAGATAATAAAATAGCTTCAATTCGTTCTGCTAAGACTTCTGGTTGCTCACTATCGCCGCCAATATCCGCAAAATGGAAACTGCGATCTAAATTAAAGTCATAACTAAAACTATCATCTAACAAGCCTTCATCATAAAGAGCTAAATAGTTTTGAGAGGTATTACCAAACAATAATTGTAACAACAAATTCACGGTGACTTGATATTTCATTAAGTCACGACCCGTTGTTGGCACTTCATCTAAGCCTTTCAAGCCAACAAGCACTTTTGCCCGTGTGACTGCCATTTCAATGGCGCTCTCTTTGACAATGTCAGCAGCTGTTTCTTCAGGGAAATGCCGACGAATAGGTTGGGCGGCAGGAAACTCTTTCGCCGCTTGGTTTTCACGAATGAAGGCCATTAACGCTTCAGGGTCCATTTTCCCTACCACGAATAAGGTCATATTACTTGGATGATAAAACGTATTGTAACATGTATACAAATCCTCTGCGGTAATCTCCGCAATACTTGCCACTGTGCCGGCAATATCAATATGCAATGGATGTTTCGGATAAAGGTTGCCTAAAATCCCAAAGAACAAGCGCCAGTTAGGATCATCTAAATACATTTGAATTTCTTGTCCGATGATGCCTTTTTCTTTTTCGACCGTTTCCTTCGTGAAATACGGCGATTGCACAAAATCAAGCAACGTTTCTAGATTTTGTGTCACTTGATCCGTCGTTGAAAACAAATAACTCGTCTTCGTAAAACTGGTAAAGGCATTCGCTGAAGCCCCTTGTTGTCCAAATTTTTGGAAGACATCGCCATCTTCTTTTTCAAACATTTTATGTTCTAAAAAGTGGGCGATTCCGTCAGGTACTTCAATCATTTCCTCTTGACCAATTGGCACGAACGTATTGTCGATGGAACCATAATCGGTCGTAAACAAGCCATATGTTTTTTGGAAATCATTTTTCGGCAATAGGTAAACTTTTAACCCATTCGCCAGTGTTTCTGTATACAATGTTTCTTTAATTTGTGCATAGTCTTTTTTAATCATTTTCCGTTTCTCCTTCCAAAAAGAAGATCGCTTGAAGTTCCAAGCGTTTGGCTACTTCTTGGATTTCTGGAATAGTCACGGCATTGATCCGCTCAATCCATTCCTCCGCCGTCAGCATCGTCTGCGGCATTAATTCGTTCAAGTATTCTTTTTCCAGCCACGCGCCTGCATTATCTAACGCTAAGATATACTGATTTTTTAGCATTGCTTTCGTTTGTTCAATTTCTAATTCGCTAATCTTACCTAAGCGAATATTTTCCAATTCTGTCGAAATCAAACGCAAGACCTGATTCCGATTTTTGCCATCGATCCCTGTTTGAACCGTCATGAAGCCACGGAAGGTGTCGATACTACTAGAAGCATAATACGCTAAATGCTCTTTCTCACGGACATTCATAAATAATTTGGAATGCGGGAAACCGCCAAAAATCCCATTAAACACTTGCAACGCAAAATAATAGCTATCGCCATAATAAATATCCGTGTTGTAAGCCAAGTTTAATTTCGATTGGGCTAGCACCTCACGCTCGGTCCGCTCTTCAATCACGTTGCGAATCGGTTGATTGTAGAAAATCGCGGCTTTGCCTTCTTCACGAGGCGTAAACGGTAATTGCTTGAATAACGGCACTAGCTCCGCCTCATTAACATCACCTAAAACAAAAATATCCACTTGATCTTCCGCCAGCATTTTCTGATAATACGCTGCTAATGATGCCGCTGTTTCCTCAGCTAACGCCGCAACGGTTCCGAAACTAGGGATTTTTTGATCCTCCGATTGATTAAAATAGACACTTTGAAGCGCCAAAGAAGCATAGGTTTGCTTATCCTCCACAATACTTTCCAAGTACGCTTTCAAGTTCTCTTTCTCCCGTTGGAAGGTTTCTGCCTCGAATTGGCCCGCTTGAATATTGGGGGCAAAAATAATTTCCTTCAAAAAGTCCACCGCTTCGGCAAGCACCTGACTATCCTGTAAATAATGATCATTGACAATGTTCATAGAAATATTAAACCAATGTTGATTGCCTTTTTTGGAAACGCCAATCCCAAAGCTGGCGCCGTAAAGTTCCGCCAAACGCTCACTTAACTTGACTTGATTCGGGTAATTCAAGCTGTTGGTTTCCATTAAACTGGACAACAGCGTTCTTTTTGTAATGGTTTCATGATTTAATCGTGTATTAAAGCGGACTAAAAGACGCACCGTTTTATATTTTTCTGTAGGAATGACGTGTAAATTCACGCCTTTAACTAATTGAACAGACATTGCCGCATCGCTCCTTCATTTGCTTCATCTTACCTAAAGAATGCTGTGAAATATATGTATCGCGTAAATTCTAAAGCATTTTTTAATGTTTTTTCCAATAGCTCCATTATAACACAGCTTCAGGTGCTTTCTGAATGATAAGAGTTTTTCAGTTCAAATTTTCAAGAAGATTCGGTATACTGTTTTTAAAGTGAGGAGGAAAACAGGAATGATTAAAGAATTTAAAGAGTTTATCATGCGCGGAAGTGTCTTAGACCTAGCCGTTGGTGTTGTCATTGGTAGTGCGTTTACAGCGATTGTGACACAAGTAGTAGAAGGCTTGATTACCCCGTTAATTAGTCTGATTTTTGTCTTGACGACTGGGAAAAAGAGTGCCGACGATGCATTGGGTGCCCTTGTTTATAAAGTCGAAGGCGTTGAATTCAATATTGGTAGCGTGATTAGTGCACTTATTACATTTTTAATTACGGCCTTCGTCCTCTTCTTGATTGTCAAAGCGGCCAACAAAATGAAAAACCGTGGCAAAAAAGAAGAAGCGGCAGAAGAAGAAGAAGTGGTACCAACGAGCGAAGATTACTTAAAAGAAATTCGCGACTTATTAGCGGCGCAAACACCGCCTGCTGAAACTGTCAAAACAGACAGCACCTTCACAGAGAAATAAGCAAAAAGTCATCCTGAGGGGATGACTTTTTTGTTTGGTCTTAGAGAGATGGTCCTGCCACGAGATTCCAGGTGATTTCCCCTGTATAGTTACCGGCTTTGATTTGTTGATAAGGGGTCGTGATGGTTAATGTATGTCCAGTCATAAAAGAATTCCACATTCCTTGTCCTTTTCCACTAGAAGCGTTAGCCATTAATGAAGCATCTTCTCCAATGGTAATACTTGTAGCTGAAAGTACAGGTGCAACAGGACTATTAGTAAAATCATTTAAACCATCTGTAGCATCAAACCTGTTTGTATCTTCATTATAAGATAATACATATCCTGTCTGTTTAAAAGAATATATACCAGATAACTTATCCTCACCATTTTTCATTTCAGGAAGTGTCGCGGTTACATGCCATCCTTCTTTCGTCCCTCGAATGTCACCAACTGCATAATTGACATACGAATTAGACTTGATAGATGATAAATCACCTGATACAGAAGTTTTATCAAATGAAATTGCTTCAGGGATAAAAAGTAAATCAAAGTTCCCGTTTGATGTATTAGGATCTGGATCCTTTGTGTTATCAAAACCATCCCCATCTGGTAACGTTCCCCCTTCAAAACCCACTGTCACTGGCGTATTCCCTGTTGTTACCGCCTGTACTGACAAGGGTGCTAAACTTGCGCCTACCACGGCGCTACCAACCAATAAACTTGCTAAAACTTTCTTTTTCATATGTACGTCTCCTTTAACTATTATGAATTTCCAGAGCGCGCTGATCATTTCTTCGACGCTTCTGAAGCTATAGCCTTATTATACAAGATTCCGACTTCCCTGTGATTTTAAATATTTAACAGTCCTTATCAAAAAACGACATTTCCTTTAAAAGCAGCATTTACCCTTAGTTTCAAGCCGCTTTTTTAGTACTTTTCAATAGTTATCGATGTTATTTAATACATTTTGTGTTGAAAGTATTTAATAAACAACGAGAAAACGTCACAAAGTAGAGGTTACACTCTAACATTATGACGTTTTCTCCTAAAATCTTATACATTTATTCGCGGTTGCGGCAAAAAAAAAAACGTAAAATTTCATTTAATGACAGCCACTTTTGCATTTGCTAGTCGCCAAGACTTACAACTTGCGGCGGCAGGCGAATTCCACAAACTTAAATTTGTTTAAGCGGTGAGTGGCACCAACTAGCGAAGATTACTTAAAAGAAATTCGCGACTTATTAGCAGCGCAAACACCACCTGCTGAAGCAGTCAAAACAGACAGCACCTTCACAGAGAAATAAGCAAAAAGACATCCTATCGGGATGACTTTTTTGTTTATGCTTAGATTGATGGCCCTGCGACGAGATTCCAGGTGACGTTACCTGTGTAGTTCCCTGCTTTTATATTGTAGGCGGGGGTAGTGATATTTAATGAGGTAACAAACATTGAAAATTGCCATAATCCTTGCCCTCTTCCTGCTGTGGCATTCGCAAGGAGCACTGCATCTCCGCCTAAAGGAATTGAAAATGAAAATGGTGTTTCATCCATTTCAGGTTTGGTAACTGGGTCCGCAAGAACAGGATTTTGAAAAACATACGTTTTAGTTTCCTCATCATAGATTAATGGATATAAAACATTTTTACCAGTTGTGATACTGCCTTCCAAATTCTCCTCGCCAAGCTTCATACCCGTGGATTGAGTAGTCACATGCCAGCCTTCTTTGGTTCCTCGTATATCGCCGACACCAACAGATTCCATCTTCCCATTACGTCCTTCATCCGCTTTATTAGGAATTGGTTTAGTTAAATCATCCGAAAGCGATAATTTCCCAAAATCAAATTCTCTAGGAATAAATAGTAAATCGAAATTGCTATTTGTAGCATCTGGATCAGGTCTTACTGTATTCGGATCTCCATTCCCATCCGGCAAACTTCCCCCTTCAAACCCCACCGTCACTGGCGTATTTCCTGTCGTTACCGCCTGTGCAGACAAGGGTGCTAAACTAGCGCCCACCACAGCACTACCAACCAATAAACTTGCTAAAACTTTCTTTTTCATATGTACGTCTCCTTTTACTGTATGAATTGCCAGAAACCGCTAGTTGTTTCTTCGGCGCTTCTGAAGCTATAGCCTTATTATACAAGAATTTCATTTCTCTGTGATTTTAAATATTTAACCACTCTGTTCAAAAACCGAAATCCCTCTTAAAATCAACGCTTCAGCCGAATTTTAAGCCATTTTTACAATATTTTTTTGGCATCCATGTCTGTTATTTAATTCATTTCTTGGGGAAATTCTTTAATAAATAAGGAGAAAACGGCAAAATTTTAGAAGCGAACCTCTACTTTGTGACGTTTTCTCCTAAAATCTTATACATTTATCAGCAGTTGCGGCGAAAAAAACGGCAAAATTCATTTAATGACAGCCATTTTGGTGTTTGCTAATCGCCAAAACTTACAACTTACGACGACGCGCAAATTCTACAAACTTAAATTTGTTTAAGCGGTGACGGGATTCCGTATAACCAAAACAGCGGGTATCTTCCAAGTTCATGATACTGCGGACCACGACGACATGATTGCCTTCCACTTCACCAATCAGCTGCTTGTCCATCTCTGTGAGCGGTTCCACGGTAATCTCTTTCTGGGCGTAACTAATCGCCAAGCCAAGGTCGTTTTCCAGATAATCGAAAATCGAATCTTCGGCACGGTGCTTCGGCAGTTCCGGGACAATTTCTTTAATCAAGTAATCAATATCTAAAATATCGACTTCCCCTTCAATCTCCCGTTGCCGAACTAAGCGCCACACAGGGGCCCCTTCCCTCCAACCAGTCAACTGAGCCAAGTTACGCTCCACAGGAATTTCTTCTAAGGAAACCACATGAGTATGACTTTCAATATGTTGCGTTTGTTGTAATTCCTTGTAACTGGTCACCCCTGAAATAGGAAAATTAAACTTTTTAAAGTTGAGCACAATCGAGCCTTTGCCTTGTTTTTTCTGAATGTAGCCAGCGTTAATCAGTAAATTCAAGGCTTTCCGAATTGTTTCACGGGAAACATTGTAAGTTTCCACTAATTGATTTTCACTAGGTAATAAATCGCCTGGCTGATAGTCGCCTTGGACAATTTGTTGTTCTAATTCTAAAAATATGTCATGAAACTTGTTCATGCCGATCCTCCTCTACCAACAATTTCTTTTCTAAAAGCATAGCATATTCCCACCGAAAAACCTAGAGCTGGTCAGAAAAATCCCCTGCACTTTCTGCCTTGCTTACGCCACAAACTCCCCCAGCCAAACCACTGCTTGACCGCCTTTTTTCGGACCCAGCGCAGTCTGTTACAGCCCCCTTCTGGAAAAGTTTTCCCAAGAATCTAGGGAAAATCCTTGTAATTCTGATTCGTTCATACTATACTGTAGTCAAACACAACATGTCTATACAAGTTTGTAAGGAGGCGCCAAACATGACCATTTTAGAATTAACATTCGCAACGAACCAACTAACGACGACTTTTTTTAACCATAAATTGGAACCGCTTCACCAAAAAACGTTCCCTTTTGAAGCTTTGACTGTCGAAGAAACGGTTCCTGAACTGTGCCAATTGATTTTGGCAGAGGCTGCGCCGATTCTGGGAGGGATTGTGGCTGAGTTCCCAGCGGACTTCTTTTCGCCAGAGGAAACGTTGGCGCTAGTTCCGCAAGCGGTGATTCAAGCGTTCGCGGAACAGTTGAACACGCCACTTTTAACAGCAGCTGAACAAGCGGCGGCACCGAATCTGCTGGAAGCATTTGAAGAAAAACGGCAGTATTTGGCTTGGCATTTGGACTATTATGGCTACGTGCCTGGGAAAAATGAATATGGGGTGGAGTCCCTATTAACTGTCGGCAATGGCTTTTTAGGCTTGCGCGGCACAACACCTGAGATGACGATTTCTGATGACCATTATCCAGCGACCTACATTGCGGGGCTTTATAATACAGCGGCTTCGGAAGTGGCGGGTCAAGTAGTGGAAAATGAAGATTTCGTCAATGCTCCTGACAACCAACACATCGCTTTAAAAATTGGCGATGCCACTGACTGGTTAACGATTTCTCCAGACACGCTACAACAATTACACCGTCAATTGAACTTGAAAACGGGATTGTTTGTCGCAGAAATGATTTTGAAAGATGCCCACAATCAGCAAATTAAATTAACGACGAAAAAAATCGCCAATATGGCACAGCCGAATGACTATCATCTGCAATATACGTTTGAGCCGTTAAACTTTTCGGCCCCGATTACTTTGAAAACCGTCACGGATGGCAGTGTCTACAACTATAACGTGGCGCGGTATCGCAACTTAACAGCGAAACATTTTCAGGTGACAGCATTAAGCGCGCAGGAAAACAAAACCGTGATTGAGGTTTGTACCAATCAATCCAACTTAAGCGTCCGAGAAACGGCCTTGATAACCGGCGATTTTTTTGAAAAAGAAGCCATTATGATTCAAGAAGAAGCGGAAAAAATCGCCCAAGTGGTGACCGTGATGGCGCACCAAGGCACGCGCTATACGCTAGAAAAACAAGTCTTTGTGCAAGCCAGCCACGCCGAACAAAGTTGGCAGGTACCGTTTACGCCGAAGGACTCTTTTGCGGCCGCCGCTCAGGAAAGCGCTCGCGCTTGGCAAACCCTTTGGCAACAAGCCAACATTACCGTGACAGGCGATTTGATGTCTCAAAAACTTTTACGGATTCACAGTTATCACTTGCTGGCTTCGGCTTCGCCTTTTAGTAACCAAGCCCAAGCATTGGACGTCTCGATTACCGCCCGAGGCTTGCATGGTGAAGCGTATCGTGGACATATTTTCTGGGATGAAATTTTTATTTTACCTTTTTATATTCAACATTATCCTGACACAGCGAAACAATTGTTGCTGTACCGCTACCATCGATTAGAGAAGGCGAAGGAGAATGCGGCGGCCAGCCAGTATCGTGGCGCAATGTATCCGTGGCAATCAGGGCGTGATGGGCGTGAAACCACGCAAAAACTTCACTTAAATCCGTTGAATGGACATTGGGGCGAGGATCATAGTATTTTGCAACGGCATGTGTCCTTAGCGATTGCTTACAATACTTGGTTGTATTGGCATAGTACACAGGATCATGAATTTATGAAACAATATGGCGGCGAAATGTTGTTAGAAATCGCTCAATTTTGGAACAGCGCTGCGACGTTAGATGACGCAACAGGACGGTTCTTTATTGATAAAGTGATGGGACCTGATGAGTTTCACGAGGGCTATCCAGACCAAGCGGAAAGCGGCTTGAAAAACAACGCCTATACGAATTTGATGGTGGTTTGGCTATTCGAAGAATTAACCAACATTTTGGCACTTTTCTCTGAGGAAGAACAGGCACAACTTTTTGCCAAAATGCAGACTACTTCTGCTGATCTAGCCCGCATGCAACAAATTCAAAATTCACTGGAAATTGAAGTTAATTCTGACGGTATTATTGCGCAATATGAAGGGTATTTCGGCTTAAAAGAAATTGACTGGGCGGCGATGAAAGAGAAATACGGCAATATTTACCGCATGGATCGAATTTTAAAAGCCGAAGGAGAATCTCCCGATGATTACAAAGTGGCGAAACAAGCCGACACATTAATGTTGTTCTACAACTTAGACAAAACTCGGGTGGATCAAATTTTAGAAGATTTAGGGTATCAATTGCCTGCGGATTATTTGGAAAAAAATCTTTTATATTATCTAAAACGGACGTCTCATGGTTCGACTTTGTCACGAATTGTTCATGCCCAATTGGCAGAAATGGCGCAATTCCATGAGCTATCTTGGCAACTTTATCAAGAAGCGTTGTATTCCGATTATCGTGACATTCAAGGTGGCACGACCGCTGAAGGGATTCATACAGGGGTCATGGCTGCGACGATCCACGTTACTTTAGCGACGTATGCAGGCGTTGACACGCGCCAGAACGAGTTATCAATTTGTCCAAACTTACCTGAACATTGGCAAGCGCTGGCCTTCCAGTTTATTCATCAAGGCGTGACATATCAATTTTCATTAACACAAACCAGTGTCACGATTACAGCAGATAAAGACACACAATTATTGGTTCAGGGCGCGTTGATTCCGTTAACCGCCGAACGACCAAAAGAAGTACATTATCAATAAAGGAGCGAACCACAATGACGATTGGATTTATTTTTGATTTGGATGGTGTCATTACAGACACCGCCAAATTTCATTATCAAGCTTGGAAAGCGTTGGCCGATTCGCTAGGTATCCCCATTGACGAAACCTTCAACGAAACATTAAAAGGCATTAGTCGGATGGATTCCTTGGACCGCATTTTAGCCCACGGCCACCGTGAAAATGCGTTTACTCCAGCAGAAAAAGAAGCCTTAGCTCAGCAAAAAAATGACCACTACGTTCAATTATTAGAACATTTAACAACAGAAGATGTTTTACCTGGTGTCGTGCCATTGCTACAACAAGCCCAAGCACGTCACATTCCCTGTGCCGTGGCTTCGGCATCAAAAAACGCGCCCCTGATTTTGGAAAAATTAGGCGTGCGCGCGTACTTCGCCACAATTGTCGATCCCGACTCGTTAAGTAAAGGCAAACCTGATCCTGAAATCTTTTTAGCCGCCGCTGACAGTATTGGCGTGCTACCGCAAAAAGCCATTGGCTTTGAAGATGCACAATCAGGCATTGACGGCTTGAAAGCCGCGGGCATCTATGCCGTCGGCTTGTCGGCCAACCAACCCTTAATCGGAGCCGACATGCAAGTTTCTGAAATGACTGAACTAAGCGTTGATACACTGCTCAATCGCTAAAGAATGACAAGAACCTTTAGCAGCAGGCACCTCTTTTCATCTACATTGTATCTATGCTAGAATGTAGATGAAAAGAGAGATACTTCAACATACCTCTCTATTGTAGAGCCGTTTGAGACGGTGACCGATTTTGTTACAAAAAATAACCGTACTCGATCAAAGTTGACGGTTATTTTTTATTGTCATTTTTAACAGCTTTTAGGATTTCACGGATTAACGCTAAATTTATTCGTACTTTTCGGGAAAATGTGCTATAATGAAAACGAAAAGAGAGATATGCGTCAACATACCTCTCTGATGCAGAGCCGTTTAAGACGGTGACTTTTTGAATTATTTAAAAATAACCGTACTCGGTCAAAGTTGACGGTTATTTTTTATTGTCATTTTTAAGCAATTTAACAATCAGTGCAATCAAAGCAATGGTAAACATACCAAAACCTAGGATCGTCTGAATTGTTTCATATGCTGACAAAAGGCCTCTCCTTTCTGTAAATTTTGGAAGTACGCTCATACGCATCACCTCACCGAAAGAGGAAAGTCTCTGCTCCTACGCTTCTCACTTTGTTGCGATGCTCGTCGCAAAGCGCATGTTCCTTTGCGCTTGCCTCCGCCTTAACTACTCTACACTTATCGTATATCATGAATGCCTAATAAATATTCAGGTTACAATATATTTTTAGATAAAATGATTTAGAGAAAAACCCGCCCACATCAGAAAAATGATGTGGGCGGGTTTTTGTAATTATTTATTTTTTGTTTCAAATAACGGACTAACTGGTTTGTTTTCGTGGATACGTTTAATCGCATCTCCGATTAATTCACCAACGCTGACTTCGTCAATTTTTGCAATTTTACGATCATCAGATAGGTAAATAGAGTCTGTTACAACTAAGCGTTCAATTGCTGAATCTTCAATACGTTGTAAGGCTGGTCCTGATAAAACGGGATGTGTACAAGAAGCGTAAACGTCTTTTGCTCCGGCTTCTTTCAATGCGTTTGCAGCAAGAGAAATTGTCCCCGCTGTGTCAATCATGTCATCAATTAAGACACATGTTTTGCCTTCCACATGACCAATGATATTCATTACTTCTGCTACGTTCGCTTTTGGACGACGTTTGTCAATGATCGCAATTGGTGCTTTTAAGAATTCTGCCAATTTACGCGCACGCGTTACACCACCATGGTCAGGGGAAACGACAACGACGTCATCGCCTTGAATGCCGTGTTCGATGAAGTAATCGGCAATTAATGGTGCACCCATCAAATGATCCACTGGAATATCAAAGAATCCTTGAATTTGGACCGCATGTAAGTCCAATGTCAACATTCTTGTTGCACCAGCTTTTTCAATCATGTTTGCAACAAGTTTAGCAGTGATTGGTTCCCGGGCACGTGCTTTACGGTCTTGACGTGCATACCCATAATAAGGCATAACCACGTTAATTGTTTTAGCACTTGCACGTTTTAACGCATCAATCATGATTAATAGTTCCATTAAGTTATCGTTAACAGGGCTACTTGTTGATTGAATGACGTAAACATGTGCACCACGAATACTTTCTTCAATATTCACTTGAATTTCGCCATCACTAAATTGTGTTACAGAGCACTTTCCTAGCTCCACACCCACAGCATCCGCAATTTTTTCTGCTAAGGGACGATTAGAGTTCAAAGAAAAGATTTTCAATCTTGGATCAAAATAATGTTTCGACATTAGAACCTCCACTTTCTATTTCAGCCAATTCGTTAAAACTGAACAATACTTTCCTTCTAAAATAATAGTAGTCCTAGCCAAATAAATCAAGAGATTTTCTGTATTTCATACAAGATATTCATCAAAAGTCGCTTTCTTCTAACTATTTTATCGTATTTGTCTAAAAAATGAGGATTATTTGAATAAAGAAAGGTACTCGCCATAGCCTTCTTTTTCTAAATCTGCCACTGGCACAAATCTCAAAGCTGCCGCATTAATGCAATAACGCAAGCCGCCTTCTTGGAGTGGGCCATCAGTGAAAACATGCCCTAAATGTGAATCCGCTTCTTGACTGCGAACTTCTACTCGGTGCATGCCGTGACTAAAATCAGCTTTTTCTTTGACGCCACGTTTTTCAATTGGTTTGGTAAAGGATGGCCAGCCGCAACCAGCATCGTATTTGTCCAGGGAGCTAAACAACGGTTCGCCACTAACAATGTCTACATAGATTCCGTCTTGGTAAAAGTCATCATATTCTCCTGAAAAAGGGCGTTCTGTTGCGTTTTCTTGTGTGACGGCATATTGAAGATCCGTCAAGGTTTGTTTTAATTCTTCTTCTGTTGGTTTTGTCATTCTGTCCACTCCTTTTCTTCTGTTCAATTTATTGGGTTCAATGATACCACGTTTGCCAAACAGGCACCTAATAGTTTGCATAGTAAAAGACAGTCCTTTCTCTTTTTGACGAATGAAAAGGACTATCTTTTATTAGTTGAATTCTTTTAGCAGTCGGGCTACTTTGGCAATTGGTAAGCCCATAATGGCGTAATAATCGCCGGCGATTGCTTCAATTAGTAATGCTCCTTGTCCTTGGATACCATAAGCGCCTGCTTTGTCGGCATATTCTGCGGTATCTAAGTACGCATGGATTTCCGTGTCTGTCAGTGGATAAAACGTCACGGTTGAATGAACTGTCGCGGAACGCTCTTTTTCCCCTTGTTTCAACGTCACACTTGTATACACGTCATGTGTTTTGCCACTTAGGAGGCGCAACATGCGATAGCCGTCTTCCCGAGAAGTCGGTTTGCCGAGGATTTCTCCCGCCAATGCCACAATTGTATCGCAGCCAATGACTAGTGCTTCGGGGGATTGCTCTGCTATAGCCGCTGCTTTTTGGGCAGCCATTTGCGCCACATATTCTGCTGGTAAGCCGTCTTTGCCAACAGTTTCATCGATATCGGCTGGTGCAATCGTAAAAGTTGGAACCACACGCTTTAATAACTCCTGACGGCGAGGAGATTGGGATGCTAAAATAATTTGCATAAATTGATGACGCCTCGTTTCTTTTTAATGGGGGTCTTGAATGCGTTTAAACATTCGTTCCATATCTGAATTCGTAAAATGAATCAGCACCGGACGTCCATGCGGACAATTAAACGGATTTTCGCACAAGGCTAAATCTTTTAATAGCACGCGTGCTTGTTGCTCATTGAGGTAATGATTGGCTTTGATGGATCGCTTACAGCTCATCATAATGGCAGTTGCTTCACGGAATTTTTTCACGCTGACCGAGCCAGTTGTTAGCAACATGTCAATCATCTCGCGAACAATGCTTTCCTCTTCGCCTGCAGGATACCAAGTTGGGTGCTCCCGCACAATGAAACTATTTTGTCCAAAGTCTTCCAAATGGATGCCGACTTCCGCAAGGGTTTCTTTCTGCTCTTTAATTTTCAAGGCATCGCTATTTGGATAATCAATAACGATTGGTACCAATAGTTCTTGTAAATCATCACTGACTTCGCCAATTTTTTCACGGAAGTACTCGTATTTAATTCGTTCTTGGGCAGCGTGTTGGTCGATAATAAACAGACCATCTTTGCTTTGTGCGAATAAATAAGTTCCGTGCATTTGACCGAAGTATTCTAGCTCAGGAAAACGTTCTGTCGGTCGTTCTTCTTCCAACTTGTTCAGGGCTTGTTTCAGTTCTCTTTGGCTCGCAGCGCTATTGGCATCGAATTCCGGGTGAAGTTTCATTTCTTCTTGGAAAACCTCGTCAGCAGCCTCTGATGAACGCAGAGAAGGTTCTGAATCAGGCACTTCAGTTATTTTCGTTTCTTCGGCTATTACCTGTTGCTCATTACTAGCTGTTTCCCAATGATTTGCGGAATCAGCAGCTGCCGAAGAGGTTTCGTAAGCTGACGTTTCTTCCGCTACACTCGTTGATTCTGGCACTGGCGGCGCAAATGGGTCGTCCATTGGATCCACTGCTCTTTCTGTCTGGTTGACAGTTTCAGGGGCGCTTGAGACTGGTGTTTCGTCTGTCGCATGTTCCGCATAGAAGCGACCCGTTGCAGGATTATAGCTTAAGCTGCCCGGTCGTTGTTTTACCGCAGGTTGTTCAGTCGATAGAGGAATTTCCATTTGTTCGGCTTTAGGTTCTGGCGGTAGTTTCTTTTTAAAACGCAAATTGTCTGCCGCATTGGGAATCAACTGTTCTTGGCTCAACACTTCTTGAATCGCCTGTTCAATTAATGCCATTAAATCTTTTTCTTTACTTAAACGAACTTCTTGCTTAGTAGGATGGACATTGACATCGACTAACAGCGGATCCATTTCAATTTCTAACACAGCAATTGGAAAACGCCCCACCATTAGTTTCGAACCATAGCCGGCTACAATTGCTTTATTTAACGCGAAATTTTTAATATAACGACCATTGATAATCGTTGATAAATAGTTGCGACTGGCCCGTGTGACTTCTGGCAATGAGACATACCCTGTCAAAGTAAAATCAAGGTCTTTTCCTTCAATTTTCAACATTTTCTTTGCGGTGCTAATGCCATAAATCCCCGCAATCGTTTGTTTTAAATCACCATTGCCTGTTGTACTCATCATTTTGTGGCCGTCATGAACTAAGCGAAAAGCGACTTTAGGGTGACTTAACGCCAGACGATTGACAATGTCACCGATATTGGCCAATTCCGTTTGGATCGTTTTGACGTATTTCAAACGAGCAGGCGTATTATAAAATAAATTAGAAACGGTCATTTTTGTGCCTTTACGGAGGGCTGCTGGTCGGTTTTCTTCGACCTTGCCCCCTTTTAGAATCACATAGCTGCCTTCTTCTTCCTCAGCTGTGGCAGTTTCGACAATCATTTCAGAAACTGAGGCAATACTTGGTAAGGCTTCGCCTCGGAACCCCAAGCTGCGAATTCGGAACAAATCATCTCTCGTATGAATTTTGCTTGTGGCATGGCGTTTGAAGGCATTCAGTACATCTTCTTTGGCAATTCCTTCACCATTATCAATAATTTGAATGGTTTTCAAGCCAGCTTCTTCAATAAAAATATCAATTTGGGTGCTTCCTGCATCCAGTGCATTTTCCACCAATTCTTTGACGACAGAAGCGGGACGTTCAACAACTTCACCAGCAGCAATCTGGTTGGCTAGTTGTTCGGATAGTTCTTGAATTTTCCCCATTTCACGACCTCCTAACCGGTTCGGTTCCTAATTAGATACGTTTTTGCAATTGATGAAGCATGTTTAACGCATCTAGTGGTGTCATTTCTAATAGATTCATTTTCTTCAATGTGTCAATGACACTTAATTCTTCTGTTGAAACTTCTTTAAATAATGAAAGTTGCTCGGTTTCTTCATGGACTTCTGAAACTTCTTCATGATGAACTGAACTTGGAATCGTTGTTTCTTCCGCTTCTAAAGCGGATAAAATGGTGGCTGCTCGTTCTAAAAGCGAGCTTGGTAAACCAGCGATTTTAGCAACATGTATCCCATAGCTCTTATCAGCAGGTCCTTCCATCATTTTATGAAGAAAGACCACTTCGCCATCTTTTTCGACAGCGCCCACGTGAATATTCTTCAAGCCTTTTAAGGTTTCATCTAGAACAGTTAGTTCATGATAATGTGTAGAGAATAGCGTTTTGGCTTGTACTTCACGATGGATATATTCAATGATGGCTTGCGCTAGCGCCATTCCATCATAGGTTGCCGTGCCGCGTCCTAATTCATCAAATAAAATTAGGCTGTTAGGCGTGGCATGCCGCAGTGCTTGGTTGGCTTCCATCATTTCTACCATAAAGGTACTTTGCCCTGCAATTAGGTCATCAGAGGCCCCAATCCGTGTAAAAATTTGATCGAAAATCGGCATTTCAGCACTTTCCGCTGGTACAAAACAGCCAATTTGCGCCATGACCACCGTCAAAGCCAATTGACGCATGTAGGTACTTTTCCCTGACATGTTTGGTCCAGTAATCAAGAGAATATCTGTTTCTGGGTTCATGCGGATACTGTTTGGAATGTATTCTTGATGCCCTAAAACTTTTTCCACGACTGGGTGTCGTCCTTCGACAATCGCCAAATTTTTCGTGTTACTTCTTAACGTTGGTCGAACGTATTGATACCGTTCACTAATTGTTGCAAAAGATTGTAAAACATCAACCGCACTAATGGTTTTAGCCAGTGTTTGCAATCGATCAATATTCGTTTTCACTTGTTCTCTCACGGCCAAGAACAATTGATATTCTAGTTCAACTGATTTTTCTTCGGCTTCTAAGATTAAACGCTCTAGTTCTTTTAGTTTGGGCGTAATAAAGCGCTCCGCATTAGCTAATGTTTGCTTCCGCTCGTATTTTCCTTCTTCTAAATTCGCTAAATTTGACTTAGTGATTTCAATGAAATAACCAAAGACACGATTGTAGCCAATCTTCAAGTTTTTAATCCCTGTTTCTTGGCGTTCTTTCGCTTCTAACTCCGCTAACCATTGCTTACCATTGCGCATGGCATCACGGTATTCATCTAATTGGTCGTTATAGCCGTCTTTAATAACATTTCCTTCAGTAATTTGTAAAGGGGCTTCTTCATTAATCGCCGTCGCAATCAATGCCACTAAATCTTCAACGGGGTTTAAGTCGACTAACAAATCATCCCATTCCCCTTGATTGATCCCGACAATTAACTGTCGAATCGTTGGTACTTGTTCTAAAGAGGTCCGTAATTGAATTAAATCACGCCCATTCACACTGCCGAATGCCACGCGTCCTGCCAACCGCTCTAAATCATAAACGTTCGTCAATGCTGCTTGCAAATCTAAGCGTTCAAAATAGGCATTTAATAAGGATTGCACCATTTCTTGACGCGCCTTAATTTGACGTTCCTGAATTAGCGGACGATCCAACCATTGTTTCAACAAACGGCCGCCCATAGCTGTTTTCGTTTCATCTAATAGCCACAAAAGAGTCCCTTTTTTCTGTCCTGTTCGAATCGACTGACTCAATTCTAAATTGAATTTAGAATAATGATCCATTTTCAAGAAATGATCTGGCTGATATTCCACAGCTTTCTGAATATGGGACAAGCTCCGCTTTTGGGTAACAGATAAATAAGATAATAACTTGCCTGTAATTTCAATTTCTAATGGATTAATCAGTTCATTGGTTAAAAAACTAAACTCGGCATTTTCTTCCACCGTTTCTTGTGTCGAAAAGATGATGTTTAAACGTAAACTTAAGTTCTCTTTTAACGATTCAGGAATCCCTGAACCTAGGACCATTTCTTTTGTTTGCAACGCAGAAGCTTCGTTTAAAACGCCCTCTTCATCAGCCAAGACTGCTGTTTTTAATTCGCCTGTACTCAAATCTACATAGGCAAAACCGAAATGATTACCATCTGTTAGCACAGCGGTTAAGTAATTATTGTCTTTGGCTTCCAAGCCTTTACTATTCATCACCGTTCCTGGCGTTACCAACTGGACCACTTCTCGTTTGACCATGCCCTTGGTAGTCTTTGGATCTTCCACTTGCTCACAAATCGCTACTTTATAGCCTTGCTCAATCAACGTATCAATGTAGCCTTGCGCGGCATGATAAGGAACTCCACACATAGGAATCGGATCATCCGCATTGCGGTTACGACTGGTTAACGTCAATTCTAAGATTTGCGCTGCATTGATAGCATCTTCATAAAATAATTCATAAAAATCACCTAAGCGATAAAATAAAAACGCATCCTTGTATTGGGCCTTAATGGACAAATATTGTTCCATCATGGGTGTATTTTTTGTCTTTTGTGGCATTTAATTCCCTTCCTTCTCTAGCTCTTCGTTCACGCGGTATTGAATGAGCGCCGTGACATGTTGGACTAAGTCATTGGCTTCGATCAGTTGTTCGCGGTAGGCTACAACGAGTGGGTGCTCATCAAATTCTTTTGTTTTCGCATCAGCTCGTTGAATGGCTTCTTTTTCAGCAGTTGGTTTGCCATAGTGAGCAAATTGAACCGCATCTTTTTGCGCAGCTTTAATTTCTTCCACTAATTCTGTCAGCTTTTTGTTTTTCTTTACCTTTTCTTCAATCGCTTGGTAGCGCTGAATGACTTCATCTTGTCCAATTAAATGTAACAATTTTTCTAATTCTTTATTACTTTGTGCATCTAAATTCAACGGCTCCATTTT
Source organism: Enterococcus sp. DIV1537a (assembly GCF_051712085.1). Classification (NCBI taxonomy): domain Bacteria; kingdom Bacillati; phylum Bacillota; class Bacilli; order Lactobacillales; family Enterococcaceae; genus Enterococcus; species Enterococcus sp. DIV1537a. The sequence goes on from NZ_JBIOOE010000001.1 coordinate 2,623,209, forward strand.
TTTCACCTTCATCTTTCACCGGCACTTTTTCTATAAGAGCAGAAAAAGTTAACCTCTTAATGATCCGAGATTAACTTTTCTTCTATTATTCTTGAAACGGGCGATCTTCGCTAATCTGAATCGGCTCAATCATCTTCGCTTGGCCCGTTTGGTCATCAATCTCTAAAATACAGGCAGATAAAATTGTCCGCCCTGTTTCGACTACCTCAAAGCGCTTCGGCAATGCTGTCATAAACTTCTCAATAATCGGTTCACGCTTCATTCCTAGAATCCCATCATAAGGTCCGGTCATACCGACATCACTTAAGAAGGCTGTCCCTTTCGGTAAAATCCGAGCATCATTTGTTTGAACATGCGTATGTGTTCCAACAACGGCTGAAACTTGGCCATCTAAAAACCAGCTCATGGCTTGTTTTTCACTCGTCGTTTCGCCATGAAAATCCACAAAAATGAGCGGTGTTCGTTTGCGAGCGATAGCCACTAGCTCGGCGGCTTTCTTGAAAGGATCTTCCAATGGCACCATAAATGTGCGGGCCTGTAAATTAATCACCGCTAGTTCCAATTGATTGACTTTCACAAAAACCATTCCTTGACCAGGCACATCTTCTGGAAAGTTCGCTGGACGAACCATTTTCTTCGCATCATCAATGAATTCAAAGATATCCTTGTTGTCCCACGTATGGTTACCCATCGTAACAACATCGACACCATCTTGCAAAAATTTCTTATAAATCTTGCCAGTAATTCCCCGACCAGATGCCGCATTTTCACCATTGGCAATGGTCACTTGTGGACGATATTTCTTCTTTAATTTAGGGACATACGTTGCTAAGGCTTCTCTTCCTAAAGAACCGACAACATCTCCTATAAATAATATACGCAAAAAGGTTCCTCTTCTCTTTTTAACATCTCTTGTTTATTATAGTTGTTTTCGCTTTGAAAAGAAAGTTTTGGTTTTAAAAGATTAAAAAAAGTGTCTCAACGAACAATCCTTGCAATTGTTCGTTGAGACACTACACGCGATACTTATTCGCTTTTTATTTTATTTCGCATAGTCAACGGCACGTGTTTCACGGATAACCGTTACTTTGATATGTCCTGGATAATCCAAGTCATCTTCAATTTTCTTCCGAATGTCTCGAACTAAACGAACAGATTCTAAATCAGAAATTTCTTCTGGTTTCACCATGACACGAACTTCACGTCCTGCTTGAACAGCAAAACTTGAATCAACGCCTTCAAAACTATTAGAAATATTTTCTAAGTTTTCTAAGCGGCGAATGTAGTTTTCTAACGATTCACTACGTGCACCTGGACGGGCTGCAGATAACGCATCTGCGGCTGCCACTAAAACAGAAATAACTGAGGTTGCTTCCACATCACCATGATGCGAGGCAATGGCATTAATAACTACTGAATTTTCTTTATATTTCGCAGCTAATTCTGCGCCAATCTCAACGTGAGAGCCTTCAATTTCATGATCTAATGCTTTCCCAATATCATGTAGTAACCCTGCACGTTTGGCTAATTGAACATCTTCGCCTAATTCGGCGGCTAAAACGCCAGCCAGTTTTGCTACTTCGATTGAGTGGTTCAAGACATTTTGACCATAACTTGTTCTGAAACGTAAACGGCCTAAAATTTTAATTAAATCAGGATGTAACGTATGAGCACCTACTTCAAAGGCTGCTTGTTCTCCGTATTCACGAATCCGTTCATCCATTTCTTTACGTGATTTTTCTACCATTTCTTCGATACGAGCGGGATGAATCCGACCATCTTGGATTAATTTTTCCAAGGTCATTCGAGCGATTTCTCGTCTGATTGGATCAAATCCGGATAACACAACCGCTTCTGGCGTATCATCAATGATTAAGTCAATCCCTGTTAATGTTTCCAATGTACGAATATTACGTCCTTCACGACCAATAATGCGACCTTTCATCTCATCATTTGGTAAAGTGACCACGGAAACAGTTGTTTCAGAAACAGAATCGGCGGCGCAACGTTGAATTGCTAGGGAAAGCAAGTTCTTCGCTTTGCGATCAGATTCTTCTTTGGCACGTTGTTCTGACTCCTTGACCATCAAGGTTAGTTCATGATTCAACTCTTCTTCTGTTGACTTCATAATAATCGATTTTGCTTCTTCTTTTGAAAGGGAAGCAATTCGTTCTAATTCTTGATGTTGCTGATTAATTAAGTTTTCTACTTCTTTTTCTCGCTCATCAATTAATTGCTGTCTAGCACCAAGTTTCTCTTCTTTTTCTTCCAGTGAGCCTTCACGTTTTTCAAGAGAGTCATCTTTACGATCCAACGTTTGTTCCCGTTGGATTAAACGATTTTCTTGAGATTTAAGTTCTAATCTGCTTTCTTTCAACTCACTTTCAATTTCTGAACGATACTTCTGGTTCTCTTCCTTAGCTTCTAGCAATGCTTCTTTTTTCAGTGTTTCTGATTCTTTCCGAGCGTTCTCGAGAATACTCGACGCTGAAATTTTTGCACCATTTATTGCTTTATCATGACGTGACTTTGCAATAACAAATCCTAAACCAAGACCGACAATCAAACCGACGATAGCGAGGAGAATATTTAAAACCATATTTCCACCTCCATACTATCTTTTTGTTAATTCATATCTTGTAGTTTTTTGATAAACTAAAATCAATTATCAATATGCCTACTTGCATATTTGTGCATACACACAATTTTATTCTAATGTTTGTCGCGAAAGGTGTCAACTTAAAAAAGCCCTTTCTTTTGGAAAGGGCAGCAAATATTAGACAACGTCACATTTTTAGGTTTCCGCCGTCACGAATTGTTTAAATTTTAGAACAAACGCCGCATAGTCTGCCGTTTGACTAAGCTGCTTGATGTGGATGGGTTCGGACATGATTTCAATAAATTTTTCAAAAAAGTCATCAAAGATTGGTGCGTCTTCTTGACGAATTGCTACTAAAGCCACCAACTTCACCTCATAATTGGCCCACCGAATCGGCTCTTGTAAGGTCATGATTGAAATACCACTTTTCTCTGCTGTCCGATCAATAGCATGGGGGACAGCGATACCTGATGGAAAACTTGTTGGAGAAAGCTGTTCTCGTTTTTTCACACTTTTTTTAAAATCACTCGAACAATATTTTTGTATTCTCATTCGTTGAATCATTTGATCAAGTAACATTTCAGGGGTTAAATCTGCTGGATCAATCTGGCTAAAATATAACTCCTTAGCAATGAACTGATCTGTTCTTATCTCCATCTGCCGCTTTCGCTTTTGTCCTTTTAAAAGATACATTCGATTTTCAATTTTCCGCAGTTCTTTTGTTGTAATAAAGGGATGAATAAAGATTGCTCCTTCATATTTTGTGGCTAACCTACGATTAGTAGTGACTAGCAAATCAAATTTTTTCTGATCAATATTGGTCTGACGAACGACTTTTATATTTATTTGGTTCCCAAAATGTTCTTGAAGTTTTTTCTGAAGCACTTCACGCATATTATGATAATCTTCCACCACTAGTAAAAGGAGAAATGGTTGCTGTTCTGTTCGCTGACTTTCCAAAAATGAGCCAAGATGTAAAGCGATAAAAGAAATCTCATCTTCTGTAAACCAAATATTTAAACGTTCTTGAATAAAGGAGGAAATGTAAACAGAAATGTCATAAATCAAAGGATAGCCTGTCTTTAAGTCCCATAAACGACTATTCCTTGTAAAAGCTTCAACATTTGAACGATCATATAGTCCCTGTAAATGAATTGCTAATTTATTGAAAAACTCTTTGTTTTTCAATTGAATAAAATAGATTTGCTCAACCTTTTGTAAAACTTCTTCTAACACTTCAATAATTTTCGGATTCACAATCTGTTGTAATTGTGTTTTTTCACTATTCACTGTGTGTTCTTTTTGAATTCCTACAAATAATAACGAAAGTTGCGCTAACTCTTCTTTCGAGAATAGAATGTCGTAAGTTTCTTCTAAACGTAGGGCAATTTCTTTGGCCATTTGATATTCTTCTGAGTGATTTTCTGCTAATTTTGGTTTCGTTAACAAGGTGTGGCCTTGTCGGATACGCTCAATGCTAATCGCATAATGTAAAACAATATTGTTCAAGACATACTGGTTTAACCTTCTTTCATAATTAAAAAAAGTTTGTTGAATCATTTCCTCTAACTCTTCTAACGAAATATAGCCAATCATTTCCCGTACACTACGGGTCAATTTTTCTTGAAAATCACTTTCTGCATATAATAATGAAACCATGTATTGCCGTTTAGCGCGTTCTGTTCCTGTTAACCAAATATTCGCTCCTTTAAAACAAATCGTTGTTTGTTGATTTGCTAACTCTTCTTTTAATTGTTGAAGGTCATTTTTGGCGGTTGATTCAGAAATGTATAAACAATCAGCTAAATCGTACAGGTTCACTCCTTCAGAGGAATGTTTTAATAGTTCAAGAAAAATTCTAGCTTTTCGTTCCTTACTGGGCGTTTCCTGTAAAATCGAAATTTGATCATTTCTACGATAGCCCCGTTGACTAGACAAAATAGCTTCTGGGTAGGCTTCATTGATTTTTGCGACACGGTTGCGAATCGTTCTTGTTGTACAACCACAAAATTCTGCTAACTCTTTGGCTGTCACCCAATGATGTTGCTGACTTTCTAAAAAAAGTATTATCTCTCTTTGCTTACTTTCCAACCTTCCCACATCCCTTTAAAAGAAAAGAAGAAGACGATTGCTTTTTATTAAAACAATAATCAACTTCTTCAATTAATCTAGATTTCTTCACCATTGGTTGCAATCACTTTTTGATACCAAGTAAAGCTATCTTTTTTCATACGTTTTCCTGTTCCCTTCCCTTCATTATCTAAATCAACATAAACAAACCCATATCGTTTTTCCATTTGCGCTGAAGAACAACTAATGATATCAATCGGTCCCCAAGCACAATAAGCAATCACATCTACGCCATCATACATGGCTTTTTTCATTTGTTGGATGTGTTCAGATAAATAAGAAATTCGATAATCATCATGGATTTGACCATCTGTCACTTTATCATACATACCAAACCCATTTTCCGCTATAATTATCGGTTTCCCATAACGATCCCAATATTGAGAAAGTGAGTTGTATAATCCCTGAGGGTCTACTGCCCAGCCCCAAGGATTGACTTTCAGTGTTGGATTTGGCGTGACAGATGCTGGATTCATTGAATTTTTTTCTGAATCAACCATCTGTGAATAATAATAAGAAATTGCTAAATAATCCATTGTATTTTCTTTTAGCATTTGTTGATCTTCAAGTGTAATATCTATCTCAATTCCGTGTTCTTCAAAATAGTTCAACGCATATTGCGGGTACTCACCACGAAATTGAACATCTGTATAAAAGTATTCCATTCGATTTCGCTTCATGGCTAAAATGACGTCATCTGGCTTACACGAAAAAGGGTAGGCAGTACAGTCGGCAACCATTGTTCCCATTTGCATTTGAGGATTAATTTTTTTAGCGTACGCAACTAATTGTGCACTTGCGATAAACTGATGGTGAATCGCTTGAAAACTTGCTTCTTCATAATTATCCACTGTATCATAAGGAATTGCTGTTGAGTTAAACGGTTCAAATTGAATCAGATTAATTTGATTAATGACAATCCAATATTTTACTTTTTCTTTGTAACGTTCCAAAAGGACTTTGCCATATTTTACAAATAAATCAATAACTTTTCGATTGTTCCAACCACCATATTTCAATGAAATTTCAATCGGAGTTTCATAATGTAGAATAGTGATGATTGGTTCCATCCCTAATTCAATGATTTTGTCGATTAATCGATCATAATAAGCCAAGCCCGCTTCGTTTGGTGTTTCTTCTTCCCCTGTTGGAAAAATCCGCGTCCAATCAATAGAAGTTCGGAATGTTTTGAAACCTAATTCTTTAAGCAATGCTAAATCTTCTGGATAAGTATGATAAAAATCAATCCCATGACGTTTAGGATAGTAGCCATCAGTATCTGCTAGATTCGCTTGAATGTCTGCTACAGACATGCCTTTTATTTGTTCTTGGCTGATTTCTGCATTTGTTTTATCTGGATAGTATTTGTGTACATCCGCTAAACTGATGCCTTTACCATCTACTTGAAACGCTCCTTCTGCTTGATTTGCGGCAATTGCGCCACCCCATAAAAAATCCTTTGGCATCTGATAATCTTTAAACATTATTTTTCCTCCTGACATAATTGTTGACTAAACTTTTTAAAAAGCTTCACTAAATGCTCACCAATTAAAATTTCACTTTGAGCCGTCATTAAGGTATCTTGTGCATGACAAAACAGCGTCGAGTAACGAATTTGTTCTCCTGAAGCTTCTAATTGTAACGTATCTGTCTGTATGCCATGTGCTAAAACGACTTCTTTCCGTGCCTCTATTAACTCCTTTTGTGCCTGCTCATACGAAGTCTCTTCTAATTTTTCTAACGCTTGAACTAGATGGTCTCTCGCATTTCCTGCATGAATTAAAATATTCATTGATAACTGATTTAACTGCTCATTTTCTTCCATAATAACCTCTCCTTTAACCTTAAATAATTACTTCTTTTTGCACTTCTTTTTCTTGCTTAAGCAGTGATTGATCATATGCTTTGAAAAATGGCAAGAATACCAGCCATGTAATGACAAAAATAAGCACGCAAACAACAACCGCTCGAATATCTTGTGTCGCTAAATAAGAGGTAAATGGATATGGCATATACCATAATAAAAAGCTTTGCGTAGGAATATTGACGAATCCCCAATACATCGTAGCGTAGGCAATTGATGGAACAACGAGTGCATTAATCCACATAGGAATCATCAAGTATGGATTAAAGGCAATTGGCGCACCGAAAACTAGTGGCTCGTTGATATTAAAAATTGAAGGAATCAACACGGCTTTGCCAATTGCTTTTAGTTGTGCAGATTTGCTAAGTAAAACCATCATGACAGACAAGGACAATGTTGCACCAATCCCGCCCATCGATGAAAAAGCGTAACACGTTTCTTGTGTCGCAATATTCACTGCATGACCACCATTCGCTACAGCTTCTGCATTTGCAGCTAAACCAGCCATATAAACAGGATAGATTACAGGCATCATCACCCAACCAGAGATTCCAAATGTATAAAGAAAGACTGGAATAAACACAGATAAAACAAACCCCGGATATGATTGCACAATATTTGCTAATGGACTGAAAATTAGAATAACGATATCAAAAAAATCAATCCTAAATTGAATAGTGATCAACCAACCGACAAACAAGATAAAGGTAATTGGCAGCAGACTATTAAACCAACCAACCACAAAATCGGGAATTGGTGTATCTTCATCAAAAAAAGATTTTTTGGCAGCCAAATGCATCACAAGACTAACAAAAAGGCCTGTAATCATCGCTAAAAACATCCCTGTTGCACCAAACCTTGAAAGAATAAAGGTAATTTCACCTTTCTCAGATAACGTTGGAAAGAGCAACATCATAAACAAAACAATGCTAGTAGCACCTGCTATTAATTTTTGTCCGCTATGACCTTTCTTCTCCATCAAATAATAAGGAATCATAAACGAAACGATTAACCCAAACATTCCAAAAGAAAAATTACTAATCATTGAAAAATCTGGCATGCTTGGAAAGAGATTTTTTAACAAAGAGACCACTGTAACTAACGAACCTACAAAAACCAATGGAAGAGCCGCCATAATTGCATCCTGTATAGCAGAAATCCAAGGATTTTTAACTACTTTATTCACTTTCGGCGCGAAAGAGTTCGTCATAAAATCCATAATTTTTTTCATTCACTCATTCCTCCATTGTCATTATTAGGTCTAAGGCTTTTTCTCCATCTAAGGTTCCATAAATAGCTTGTGGAATAATCATAGCCTTCACTTTTTTCTCAGCCATTTGCTCTTGAATATCATTTAACATATAAGCTAAATGTGGTCCAATTAACAAACAATCAATTTCATTTATACGTTCATCCAGTTGAGATTCACTTGTCGCTTTAACTGTCACTTCAATCTGTCTTTTTTTAGCAGCTTTTCTAATCGCTGCAGCCATGAATCCACTTGATGCACCCGAACCACAAATTAGTAAAATATTTTTCATTTTCTCCACCACTTTCTTTTTTGTGTCTTAATTATAGAAAAAACTTGTATTCGCTTACAAATAAATATTTTTCCTATCCTTAGGAAACAAAAAAAGACAACACCTGTCCTGTTCAGTAAGTGTTGTCTTTCTTCTTAACGAGTCGTATTCACTCGTTATTTATTCATCTAAGGGTAATTCTTCTTGACCTTCTGCTTCTTCTGTAATGGTTGAACCGTCACCGATGCCATATGCATCACGGACCAATTTAGACACTTCTGCCATCATTTCAGGATGATCCGCCATGTATTGTTTGGCATTTTCACGGCCTTGGCCAATTCGTTCTTCTTTGTAGCCATACCAAGCACCACTTTTACTGATAAGGTCTTTTTCCACAGCCATATCTAGTAATTCGCCTTCTTGGGAAATCCCTTGACCATACATGATATCAACTTCTGCCACTTTAAATGGTGGCGCCACTTTGTTTTTAACGACTTTAATTTTTGTGCGGTTACCGACGATGTCTGTTCCTTGTTTTAACTGCTCTGCACGACGGACTTCTAGACGAACCGTTGCGTAGAATTTCAATGCACGTCCACCAGGAGTTGTTTCAGGATTTCCGAACATCACGCCAACTTTTTCACGAATTTGGTTAATGAAAATAGCAATTGTTTTTGTCTTATTAATTGAGCCTGATAATTTACGTAGTGCTTGAGACATTAGTCGAGCTTGTAAGCCGACATGGCTCGCTCCCATCTCACCATCAATCTCTGCACGAGGAACTAACGCAGCAACCGAGTCGATGACAACGATGTCAATCGCACCACTTGAAACTAAGGCATCGGCAATCTCTAAGCCTTGCTCACCCGTATCTGGTTGAGATAAAAGTAATTCATCAATGTTAACGCCTAGTTTCTCCGCATATTGAGGATCCAATGCATGCTCAGCATCGATAAAAGCGGCTGTTCCACCATTTCGTTGCACTTCTGCAATTGCGTGTAAAGAAACAGTTGTTTTACCTGAACTCTCAGGACCATATACTTCAATAATTCGGCCACGTGGATACCCACCTACGCCCAATGCAACATCTAACGCTAAAGAACCACTAGGGATAGTTGAAATTTTTTGATCAGCTTTTTCGCCTAATTTCATAATAGAGCCTTTCCCAAAGTTCTTTTCAATTTTTTTCAGTGCGGCATCTAAAGCCACTTTACGATCATCTGCCAATGGATAATCCTCCTTTAATTTATATAAACTTATTTTTCATTTCCTGTTAGTAGGTCTATCATATCTCTTTTGTACCAAAAAAGCAAGAAAAAACCGAACAAACATTCGCATATTTATTTTTTATTAATGATTCGGCGCCGCAAAAGATCTAACCCTCGCATAACCGCACTCTGTCTAATATAATTTCGGTCACGGTTAAAATGGAAACATTCTGCAACGGTTGGTTGGCCTTCTTCCGCCAGCCCAATCCAAACAGTGCCTGTCGGTTGACCTTCGATTGGGTCACCAGCGACCCCAGTAAATGATAAACCATAGTTAGATTTAGCTAACTGACGCGCTTTCTCTGCCATTTCTTTGGCACACGCTTCACTTACCGTGCCATGTTCTTCTAAAAGTTCATGAGAAATTCCTAAAAAGTTCTCTTTTGTTTCTTGCGAATACGTCACGAAGCCTCCCTTAAAAATCTTCGAAGCACCCGCAATTTCCCCCAGTGTACTTTGGAATAGGCCAGAGGTGAGACTCTCAGCAGCCGTGACGGTTTGTCCGTTTTGTAATAACAAATCCACTGTTACCTTGGCTAAACTATTGTCATCCCCATACCCATAAAAATAGTCTCCCACTTTAGCTAAAACCTTTTCTTCCGTCGCTGTTAATAATTCTTCGCCAGCTACTAAGTCTTTTGTTTTAACTGTTAAACGAAGTGTCACTTCATTAGGCTTAGCATAAGGCGCAATGGTTGGATTCGTTTGATGCGCAATCAACGTTTGAATCTCGGTCACCAGCTGTGATTCACCAATGCCATAAAAACGCAAGACTCTTGAAATCAATTGTTCTTCTTGTGGAAACGCATCAATCAATAAAGGTCGTGCCGCTTGTTGGAACATCGGAATTAATTCATTGGGCGGCCCTGGTAAGAGCAAATAGCTTGTTGTCCCTTCTGTTACGAAAGAACCAACCGCTAATCCTGTCGGGTTTTGAAGAACTTGTCCACCTTCAATGGCTAACACTTGTCGTAGATTATTTTCCGTCATTGGCCGCTTAGACTGTTGGAAAAACTGGTGTAAGCGGTTCAATCCTTCTTGATCTTCTACTAATGATTTATGGAGATGTTGTGCGACAACTTGCTTGGTTAAATCGTCTTCTGTAGGTCCTAGCCCTCCACAAAGGACAATTAAATCACTTCTTTGTTCTGCTTCTGTTAGTAGCGTTTCTAAGCGGCCGCCGTTATCACCAACAACGGTCTGATAGTAAACATCGATGCCTAGCGCAGCTAACTCTTCTGATAAAAAGGTTGCGTTGGTATTCACTACTTGTCCCAGTAATAACTCTGTTCCGACTGCAATGATTTCTGCTTTCATTGATTTCCCCTTCTCTAATAACATACGTAGTTAAACTCACTTTCCATTTTAGCACAACAAAATTTTTACAAAAGAATTTGAGCTTCAGGAAATAATTTTTTTATCAGGAAATTTATTAATTATTACGAAAAAAATGTTCATTTTCTCACAATACATTGTATAATAACGTTATATCGAAAGGAGAGAAATGAATGAGTGTAGTATTAGGACTTTTGGGTCTATTAGGGTTACTTGTCAGCGGGGGACTGACTATCAAAGCATTAATTAAGAAACAACCGAAAAAACAATATGGCTATGCCGCATTAGCAAGTGCCGCTCTATTTATTGGTGGGGTTGCCACGACAGATTCTTCCCCGACACTTTCACTTGATGCAGAGAGTGTTGAAACCGATGCCAATGGCTCAGCCACCATCAAAGGCGAATACGACGGCAACAGCAAACTAACGGCCAATGGCAAGGAAGTAAAAACGAAAGACAAAACGTTTGCTTACAAAGTAAAGCTGTCCGATGAAAAAACGCAAAAAATCACCTTTGTTGCTGAGAAGAAAGATACCAAAGTTGAAAAATCAGTCGAAGTCACACCATCAAAAGAATTTATTGCGAGCATCACAGATTCTGAACAAGAATTGGCCAAAACAGAAAAAGCCTTAGCTTACGCTGAAAAACAACCTTCTCAGAAAAACTATGATGAAGCCGCAACCTTAGTATCTTCATTAAGTCAAGAATACGAGGAATACAATGATCGCCTTGAAAAAATCAAAGAAGCAGTACCTGTTGATGAAGCAGTTACAACTGCTGAAAAATCTAAAAGTAAAAGCGATTATCAAGCAGCTGAAAAATTAGTAGCTGCTGCCCCAGTTGGCAAAGAAGGATTTCAACAACGATTAACGACTGTTCAAACCGCTATCGCTGAAAAAGAAAAAAATGAACAATTAGTCGCCAGTGCAACTGCCGCTGTTGAAAAAGCTGAACAAGAACCAACCAATGAAGCTTACTATAATGAAGCGATCAAACAAATTGACGCTTTAAACTCCCCAAATCAAGCTTTAACAAAACGGGTAGCCGTTGTTAAAACTCAATTAGATGCCCACAAAGAAAAACAACGAAAAGAAGCAGAAGCTCAGAAACTAGCCGCTGAAAAAGCGCAAAAAGAACAAGCCGAAGCGGCAGCAAAAGCGCAAGCTGAAGCAGAGGCGCAACAAGCCGCACAGGCGCCGGCGGAAGTCGAGACGGCTGCTGCGGAAGCACCAAGCGGTAACGCCTTAATTAAAGGGTCACGTAATGGAATTTATCATGTACCTGGAAGTAGATATTATAATAGAACTACGAATCCAGTAGCTTGGTTCTCTACTGTTGAAGAAGCAGAAGCAGCAGGATACCGAGCACCCAAACAGTAAATACATTAGTAATAATTAATCAAACAAGAAAATGGGGTCTCCGTTGTTTTAACGGAGGCCCCATTTTTCTTGTTTCTTTTATTGATACACACTAATTCGTTGATTTGGGTGTGTATTACTTTCCACTTCATCTAACATGGCAACGGCGTAGTCTGCGTAACTAATGTAGCTGTCACCTTGACTATTGGTTGTTAATTCTTCGCCAGCGACTTCATAATGACCTGTCGCAGGACCATCAGCATCAAACATGGCTGCAGGACTAATATAGGTCCAGTGAATGTTTTGAGCTTCTTTCAATAAGTTTAAAGCTTCGCCCATCGCCGAAGCTAATGGCTGAATTTCTGCTGGGAATGATGGTGTATCTTTTAATTGAGTTGTGTGTTCTGGGTCCACATACAAGGTTCCAGCGCCCCCAACGACAAACAAGCGCGTTTTTTGATTGGTTAAAATCTCAATCAAATGCTGGGTAGATTTGGGGAAATCTTGCACATCAGGGAATCCTAAGGCACTAATTAATACATCAAACGCTTGGATATCTTCTGTTGTTAATTGATAAACATCTTTTTCAATGGTCGGTGTGCCATCTGTTATTTTTGAGGCATTACGAACGATGGCTGTCACGTCCATCCCGCGACGTTTAGCTTCTGCTAAAAGTAATTGTCCTTCTTTTCCTGTTGCTCCTAATACTGCTACTTTCATGTAAATCATCCTTTCATTTTTAAACAGAACTAAAATAGTTACATTTGACACTTTAAAAGTAGAGAGATTACTTATCTCTCTTAACTTCTATTTCATGAATCACATCTGCTAAGGTGATGCTTTTCAATTCTTCTTCCATTTTTTGTTGCACTTTAGTAAATTCAGTTTCTAGTACCGATTGGATATTTGCCCCAACGGAACAGTTTGGATTAGGATTTTGATGAATATTGAAAATCTCTCGTTCCAATTCAACCGCTGTATAAATTTCATACAGTGAGATCTCTTCTGGTTTCTTTAATAAGGTATTTTTATTGGCTCCACGCATGGAATGAATCAAGCCGGCTTTTTTTAACTGGCTCATTAGTCGTCGAACAACGACTGGATTCGTATTCACGCTCGAAGCAATGTATTCAGAAGTCACTTGTTCTTGAGGACCTGTTTCAATCAAACTTAAAATATGAATCGCAACACTTAATTTCGTTGACATGGCCATGTCTAATCACTCCAAACTAAATGTAACGTTATTTGTTACATTTACAGAATACGCTGTTTCGTTTTATTTGTCAATGAGAAACCTCTGACTATTCAAAATAAAAATCATTTGTTGAAACAACACGGGCCCCAAACGGCATTAACGCTAATTTCGCCAATTTAAAGGATTGTTGCCCAAACGGAATACCGATGATTGTCAGACAAAGCAACAAGCCACTAATACAATGCCCAATTGCTAATGGTAGTCCACTGATAATCAGCCAAATAATGTTTACCACCAAAGATACGCCGCTATCACTATACACGACTCGCTTTTTAAACGGCCAAAAGCTCAATCCCGCTAATTTGAAACATTGTAAACCAATCGGAATACCAATGATTGTAATGCACCAAATCACGCCTGCGAATAGCCAAGATAAGCCACCAAAAAAGCCGCCAAAGATGAACCATAAAATATTGCCAAGTGTTTTCATTCTTGTTCCTCTACTTTCCTCATTAAAAATTATGCATGTGAGTAAGTATACCATGAAAGCTTCTTTTTGTTTCAAACAATATTGTAAGGTTGCTGACTCGTTAAAAGACGAAGACACTGTTTCATGTTACAATGAAGAAACTAACGATAAAGGAGCAGACTTCATGGACTTACATTTAACCGTTGATCTAAAAAAAACAAAGACACTCATTGATTTAGCCGATCAGGCCCACTTAATCATTGAACAAACAACTAAATTACCGAAAAAAGAAGCAGCGATTCTTTTCTTGCTAAGAGATAACCAACTAGTTGCTTTAGGACTTGCTGAAGAAAAAGCTACATATAAAGAAGTTTCTTTTGATCACTCGATTTTGTTGAAACCGACTTGGGACACAGAACTTGCCTATTTAGCGCAAGCTTTCCTAGATGATGCGAAAGAAAGTGGTTTAACATTGGAAGCAACCCCAACGACAGTCAAAATTCCGAAAAGTGCGGTAGCGACAGTGACTAACTATAAAGAAACAGTCACCTTTATCTTGGAACGTTTTGGCTACTCTCTGTTTAAAAAACCGGCGCCGAAGAAAGCCAGACCAGCCAAAGCACGCCACAAATGGACAAAAGAAGTTAGCCAAATTCCTTTTTATATTGATACTCGACAAAGCAAAGCAACTGTTTTTTGGCAAAAGCGCAATGAAATGCTTATTAAAGCTGGCGCGACAATGATGCCAGAAGCCCCTTTAAATAAAGACGGGTCTGTCGGTTTCTCCGCTAGATTTGGTGAAAAACTTCGTGATGAACGCAAGGGCCAATTTAAAAACTTTGTCACAACGGAAGATATCGTCTTAAAAAGCGTTAATGAAGTCGGCTTGTTTCTCTATTTTGCTGGAACAAACAGCTGGTTAGAGTTAGTTGATGAGAACGGCAAAACCTTAAATGAATGGACTGTGGTGGAATAAACCTTATAAAAAATGTCGCCCCTGATTCTTATGATTCAGGCGCGACATTTTTTTAATTTAAATAACTTTTTGCTATCGCTTGATACTTATCAATCATATCTAAATAATTATCAATTTCGACATATTCGTCGACTTGGTGTGCAGTAGTGGTCACACCTGGTCCAAAGACAACGCAATCAAATGTATTGTCTGATTTAGTAAATTCAGCTAAGTCTGTGGTCCCAGCGCTTGTCACTAATGGTAATGGTTGATCAAATTGGGCTTGAATGGCTTGAATTAACGCAGAATCTTTCTCAGCTTTTACAGGAATTTTATTGTAATCAATCGTTAATTCTAACTGATGTTTTTCTTTTTTGTTCAATTCATCGACAATTTTTTGTAATAATGCAATGACTTGGTCGTTGCTGAATTCTGGAATTGAACGGATATTCCCTTGCAAGGCTGCTTGACCTGGAATACTGTTCACTTGTGTGCCACCTTTAATGACGGTTACATTGTGAATCGTTCGACCCAATTCAGGATTTTCATAGTTTGCTGTGACTTCCGCCATTTGTTGGTTTGCTTCTGTAATAAATTCGTTCAAATTATTAATCGCGTTAATGCCTTCTTCTGGCATCGAACTGTGGGCTTCTTTTCCGTGTGACACAACAGAATAGTTAATTGAACCCATGTGCGCATACATCAAGTTATAATTGGTTGGTTCTCCAATGACTAAGGCACTTAAATCATCCGCATAGCCTTTTTCAGTTAATTGGCCAGCACCTAGCTCACCGACTTCTTCACCAACTGTACCTAAAAATTTAACCGCTCCATTTAATGGAACTTCCTTTTCTTTTAATTCAATCATTGCTAAAACCATTGCGACTAAGCCGCTTTTCATGTCCGTTGCGCCACGGCCATACAATTTATTTCCTTCAATATGGGCCGCAAATGGCGGGAAAGTCCATTGACTTTCGTCCCCTTCAGAAACCACGTCCATGTGGCCACTAAACCCTAAGACTTTTTCTCGGTTTTCACCTAAATAAGCAACCAAACTACTACGATTTGGTGCATAAGAAACAAGTTCAGAAGGGATCTCATATTTTTTCAAAAGATTTTGTAAATAGATTGCCACTTCTTCTTCATTTCCATTTACAGATTTAATTTTGACCACATCTTGTAAAATACTAATTTTTTCTGATTTTTCCATTGCCATTCGCCCTTTCTTGTTATGCTTAATTCTAGTGTACGCTTCTCTCAGTAAAACCGCAACTGACTTGGTTAGGTCAGCAAAAAACACGCGACAGTTTTAAGAAATGTCGCGTGTTTTTTGCTGAGTTTATTTTAAATAATTAGGCGCTGCCAATTCATTCTCAATGACTTGATTAGGAATCACAAATTCAGGGGTGCCCATATAGTAAGGCGCAATCTCTCCTTGAGGAAACACAATCACTAATTGGTGTTTTTCATTGATATAGAAAGGTTGGTCCTTTTTAATTTTTTTGAAGGGTTGAACATCACTGGGGGCATCCTCTTTTTCGGACCAGTATATTTTATTGCTATCGTTCTTCATTTGGTCTGCTATTTGTTGTTTAATTTCACTACTAATGACATCAATGTAAAAATCATTTTTAAAAATTAAGGGGAGTGAAACGACAACATTGGCTCGTTTGTCGATGGTGTCATATTTCGTTGTCGTCGCAGAGCTGCCTTTAATTTCTGTGAAGGTTCGTTTGACCACTAGGAAGCGACGGTCGTCCACAACTTTTTCATAATCTCCAGTGACTGAAACACGAGAACCATCAAACAATTGCCCTTTGACTTGTTGAAATTCTGTTTGGGCTTCTTTCAAGTATTTTTTGTTGAGCGTGTCGGCTACTGAAGATTCTTGGGATGTTTGGATTTTAGGGACATCGATGTTTACTTCACTTTCCTGTTTTTTCGCTGTCAACGTTTTGATGGTGACTAATTGAACAATTTTATCTAACACAGGAATGTTGCGGGCTGCTTCACTAAAACCTGGAAACAAATTGACTGATAAGACAAAGCCACAAGCCACCACTAAACTACTTTGCAGTGAGCGGTTTCTAAAACGAAGCCAGGTGTACCGCTTTTTCTCTTTATGAAAACGCGCTTTGACTTCCGCTTGTAGATCCGTTGGCAACGGTTGTTGGCGGTATTCTTTTGAAAAGTTTTTAACAACACTTTTTACAAAATCTTCCATTATTTTTTCGCTTCCTTTCTTTTACTAATTCAATAGACTTCGGAGTTCATTCAAACTGCGGTACATCTTCGTTTTAATCGTGTTTTCGTTAATATCCAGGATCAAGGCAATTTCTTTTAGCGTAAATCCTTCAAAAAATTTTAATAGAATAATTTCACGATTGGGACTATCTAATTGATTAATAATTTCTTCAATTTCTAAAAAACTGCGTTGGGGATTATTTAAAAGGGCTAACACATGTTCATCTTTTTCAATATGAACAGCTTCTCGTTTCTTTTTACGCCAATAATCTGTCGCTACAGAAAGCAGAATTCGAAAGAACCACGCTTCAAAATCATTAATATCTGGTCCTTTTTGGATGGCCTTCAGTGCCTTTTCAAAGCTTTCTTGAATCACATCCAAGGCATCTTCTTTCGAATGTGTATAGTTAAAGGCAATGCGATACATTTTTTCATATTTGGTATCCACAAGCGTTTCTAACGCGCGAATTTGTTTTTTTCTTTTCCAACCATCGAAAACCATCGATTTCTGGAACCTCCTTTCCTGTACACTTATATAGACGAATCACAAGCATAAAAAGTTTCAACTTTTTTATTATTTTTAATTTTTATATTCTAAAAGAAAAAGCGTGGTACAAAAATCACTTTGGATTTTTGCTTCACGCTCAAAATCTGATAAACGGCGGGAACAGAACCAGCTCCTTCGGAAATAAGCCGAAATGATCCAAAAATTAAAGAACAATTTCCGGAAATTTCTTCTTATTTCTCGGAGCTAAGCGGTGCTGTCCCGACCTTGTTTTCTTCTCCCGAGTGCGGTCTTAGTGCACTCAGCGTTTTAATAAAATGCGACCAATCAATAGGACGTGGTGGCGCTAGCCAAATAATTTGAGTAATCTCAGGCCAATCGACAAAATGAATATCCGATAAAATTAATTGTACACTTTCATCTACATGTGCTTTGAAAATGATATTCCATTCCGTAATTTTTTCAATGTTTTTTTGTATCATACGATTATAGGCTTCACCAAAGGAAAAGTCGACACACAATGTAATCGGAGCCAAAACTTTTTTCAATGGTAACGCATCCACCATTAACAACAGATACCGATAAAATAAAAACTGTCTGGCATCCCAAACAGCGGGATTCGTTTTTTGTTCTTGAATAAATTGTCGACTAGCAGAAAAATACTCTGTATACGTTTCTGCAAAGTAGGTTATATCCATTTTGCGATAACTATAGTTTGCTTCTATTGGAAAATGGAACAATTTAAAATGAACGATTGTTACTTTTTGTTCAAAACCTCGCAGGACTTCCTCGGAAAGCTGAAATTGTATTTTTAAATAGCTTAACAAGTCACGATTCAATTGTTGAATTTCTGCAAATCTTTGGCAAAGTGCTGCTGAAGCTACTTGAAGCCACTCTTCAGCAATTAAAAATAAGAGTAAATAATTGCCTTCGTTTGTTCGTTGTGGTTCTGGGACTTGAAGACTCTCTAACCAATTGAAAACATTCTGCTGATTGTCACCGGCTAATTGTTTTAACACTTGCGAATCTACTTTTTTCTCTACATAAAATTGTTGCTGCGTTCGTACTAAAGAAACCGCCAAAAAATGAAAACATTTAGCTTGTGCATAGCCCGCACGCTGATTAAGATGAACCTTCTCAGAAAAAAATAGCTCAAAGTTCCGAATCTGCTCTAAAACTTTTTTACCGTACAATGAAAAATCACGTTGGTATAATTGTAAAAAAACCAGTGTTGTTACTTCACGTAAATTGGTTTCATTTCCCACCAAGTGAAATTCTTTATTAATTGTAATTTGATAATTTTCCAGCATTTTCTTTAATTCCTTGAACTCCTTATAAGCCAATGTGTGACTAACAAAGTGTTCTAAAGCAAACTCATTCACAGAATCAAAACGCTGAAAAAAGAAATCTTGAAACATAGCAAAACGTAACGACTCTTTAATATAGCAATCAATCAAGGTAGCGGAAGTTTCCGTTCCTGATTCATTAAGAGTTAAGAAAATACCATCGCTCACAATTTGAAAATCCTCTGATAAACCAAATTCAATAAAATCGGCATTTAATTCAGCGACCGTTTTGTTCACGATAAATTCAGATAATTCTAACTCCTGCATTACGGTTTCTTTTGACTCTGTTAACATCGGTGCATTTTCCAGTAACTGAAATAAGGCGATTTTTCTTTTATCCACTTTATTTAAAAACATCATCAATATCATAGACTTCTCTCACATCCATTTTTTTCCCATACAATCCATTTCCTGAAAGAAAGTACCCAACCGCTGCTAAATAGCTTTCAGATTCTTCATCGCCGCCTGCACCAAGTCCGTTAGGAAAGACAAAATCTTTATTCACTTGTAAGGGATGAGCCGTTGTTTCTTTTGTTTGTTTCTTTTTTTCTTTTGACATTGCCGGTTTCTCCACAGGTTTGTCTTTTTTCTTGGGTGAAGGCTTTTTTTCTTCAGAAGGAACCGTTGTTTTTTGATCTTCCGGAGGGGTTGGCGCAGGTTGTTCCGGTTCTGACTTTTCCTGAGGGGTGATTGATTCTGGTTTTGGTTGAATTTCTTCCGTTGGTTCTAAGGGATTATAAATAGGTGTCGCCAATGTTTGAATTGGTTCTATTTCGACAGCCGTAAAAATTAGCAAAGAACTAAATAAAAAAAGATACTTTTTTCTCATGGCTTCTCACTCTCTCTACCTCTACTTTATGGGAAGCAATTCCTTGTAAAAGTACCTTTACTTTTACAAGGAAAACCCTTTTTGTCAATAGATAGCCCTTTTTATTGCTCAGATTGTTGTTCTTCCTCTTTTTTCTTTTTACGATACAAGAAGAAAATCAATAAGAGCAGCGCTAGAATGATTAATGCAATCAGTAGATACAACCACCAATTGGTTCCTTTAATGGTTACGTCTTTTTCATTTAATTCTTTAGCAACGTCCCCAGAAATAGTAAATTCTTTTGTAAATTCCCATTTGTACAGGTACCGTTCTTCACCATTGGCACCTTTGACTTGATAGGTGCCCTTTTCATCTTTTACACCATAGGCCGTTGATTTCAAGACATATTTCCCTGGCGTTAATCGTTCCCCTTTTAAAGAAATTGGGTAACTAAAGTTAGAGTTTGGCGCCACTTGCATATCCTCAGTATCGGATTGGTAAAGCGTTTCGCCTCCTTTTGAAACAGTATTGATTAAATGTAATTGGTTTAAGTAGGCCGCTTGTGGGTTTTGTAAAGAAACATTGATGACGTTTCGCGCGTTGACTTGGCCTGGTTTAACCCCCAGTAATTTTAAATCTGGTTGAACCTTTGTCTCATTTTGCTGAAGAATAATAGCCACAACATAGGAGTATTCATTATTAATAGCTAACCCTTTTGATTGATCCGCAGAAGTCGTGGTTTCTTTCTTTTTCTCTTTGAGTGTTATGCCGCCAGCCATCACGCCATCAAAAGAATCTTTAGGCATCGTGATGGTTAAAGGTAATGTCTTTTGGGAATGCTTCGGCAAGATGATTTCTTTCGGTGCTTCCACATAATCTTTTAAGTTAAAGCGTAAAGTTTTGTCAGGTTTGATCCCGTTTTGGCCATATTCTACTACGCCATTTAAATTTGTTGTCGCTGAGTTCACCGTATTTTCAATGATAATGTCTTCATCTGTATCATTGCGTAACTGAATTTCTACGGTTTGTTTGGCACCAGGCACCATTTTTAAGTCAAAGTAGGTTTTTGATTTATCCACTTGATTTTCGGGAATTGTTGGTGTGACCGCAAAATTAAATTCAGAAGCGTGCGCCTCCACGCCAATCCAGCCAAATAACATACAAGCGATTACCGTTGCATATACTTTCCATCTGTTCATATTCATTCTCCTATGTCTGTCATTCTTTGTTGTATTATAAGCACCAAAAGACCGAAAGATAAGCCAAAAAATTTTTGACTTATATCCCGATCTTGCGTGTATGCTGTCGTTCTTAGTTTCCTGTGTTAGCAGGTGTATCTGTCAAAGTCCAAGTAAAAGTTGTCGTGTATTTTTTCGCATATTTTGTGGTTGAACCAGGTACTTCTAATGAAATACTTGTTTTAGCGGCATCTACACTATCGCCCCAGCTCATTAAGTACGTGCCCGCACCTTCTTTATCGCCAGCAGCCATGACCACTGATTCAGCCCCAGTTGGGTTTAATTCAATCGTAGCTGGCGCTGTCGTTGGTTTTGCAGATTGTGAAGCTGAAACCACGCGTCCGTTGCTTAAAGTTACTTTGGCCGCTGTTAGTTCTTGGTTGGCTTCAGTTTTGAATTGACCATTTTGTTTTACTTTTAACGTCCAACCTGTTTCAGTCCCACGATTATCTGAGACTTGAACAAAGTTCGGGCCTTCTTGATCGGCACCAGCGTTATCTTTGTATTTTTGTGTTTCTGCATAGTAGGTCATATTTTTTGAGGTAATCGTTTGTTCCCCAAAAGATAAGCTAGATGCATAGTCAATGGATAACGGACCTGCTGTCCCTGGCTTAGGCCCTGTCGGATCAGTTGGATCAACTGGCGTAATTGGTTTATCCGGGTCTGGATTCGTCGGATCAACTGGATTCGTTGGGTTCGTATTTGGTGCAAATTGAATCGCTCCGTTTGTTTGGTATTCACCACCGTCGACTGCTAATGCACTCATTGGTACAAGTGCCAATGCGCCTAAAGTTGTGGTTGCCATCAATGTCATTACTTTTGTCTTTTTCATTTATTTCCCTCCATTATTTACTGGTACATCTGAAAGTAGCCAAGTCAATGTTGTTTTATATTGTACTGCATCCTTAGGGGTTTTCCCGGGAACAGTTAGTGAGATTGCCCGTGTGATCGTGGCATTTACTTGCTGTCCTTGTTGATTTTTTTCGGTCACTTTTTCTGCTTGCCCCCACAGCGTGATCCACGTTCCGGCGCCGGTCTTTTCTGGGGCTTGCATGACAACAGTTTCTGCGCCCGCAGCATCTAATTGAATGTTTGCGGTAGCAGTTGGCGGCAATACGTCCGTCGCATTTGAGCGCACACTGGGCTCAGTAAAGGCGACGGTGGCGCCTGTTAATTCTTTGTGTAATGTTTCTGCATTACGAAATTGACCATTTTGTTTCACTTTTAAAACCCAGCCAGCATTGGTTCCCCGTAAATCACTTACTTGTACATAATTAGCAGTTGCCAATTCACTTGCTGAACCATCTGGATTTTTATAGGTTTGCGCTCTGGCAAAATACGTTTGATCCTTATTCGATATCTCATTACTCCCAAAATCCAAACTTGAGGCATAATCGATGGAAAGTGGCCCAGGTGTGCCTGGATTAGGTCCATCAGGATTCGTTGGATCGACTGGTCGAACTGGTTTTTCTGGATCGGGATTTTCTGGATTTACTGGATCCGTCCCATCTGTGCTTGGGGTAAAAACAATCGACTGTTCGCTATCAAAAACGACCGTCGCCGCTTCAGCAGGAACAGTGGCGCCAAGCAACATTGTTCCGAATAACAAGGAGTAGACGACTGTTTTTTTCATTTACTTAGCCTCCAACATTCGTTGGTACAGATTTCAATGTCCATGTTAAGGTCGTACGATATTCTTTTGCTAATTTAATCGCTTTACCTGGAACATTTAATTTCACGGCAGTAGCACCTTCTGTCGCATCTTTCCCAAAACGATAGACCCAAGTCCCCATTCCTTTGCCATCTTCTGCTTTGACTAATTCTACTTCTGTTCCAGGAACAAAGGTATGTGCTGCTGTTGGTGTTGGCGCGTATGCGGCATCAACAATCGATGTCACACCTGCATTGGCAATCGATAAAGCGGCCCCCACTAATTCTTCATTTTGGGCTGTTTTGAATTGCGCATTTTGTACAGCGCTTAACGTCCAGCCTTCTTGTGTCCCACGTTTATCCGTTACCTGAACATAGTTTGGACCTGTTGTTCCATCTTTAAATGTTTGAATTTGTGCGTAATAATCTTTCGTGTCGGAAGTGATTTTTTGGGCGCCAAATTGAAAGCTTGAAGCATAGTCAATTGATAAGGGGCCTGCAGTCCCTGGTTTTGGTCCAGTTGGGTCAGTTGGATCTTCTGGTTCAACTTTTTCATCTGGATTGGTTGGGTTAACTGGCTTCGTTGGATCTGTATCTGGTTCAAATGTAATGGCGCCATTACTTGTATAGTTCACGTTAATGTCTTCCGCAAATGCTTGTTGTGTCGCTAGGACACCGCTAAATCCTACAATCCCTACTACTGCTAATACTGTTTTTTTCATCTTCTTTTCTCCTTTTAATAAATAATATGCCTATAGTGATAAGGCTGATTCCCAAATAAATAAATGGTCCTTGATTGGTGGTACCTGTCGCTGGTAATCTTCCTTGTCGCGACCCATATACGCCAGAAGAAAGGACGGATGAAGCGCCTCCGTCAGCTGGCTTGGTGGGTTCGGTCGTTGTGGAAGAATTACTAGTCGCTGTTGTCGACTCTTCTGTGGGATATTCATACGTTCCATAAAAGGAGACAACACCACTATTTTCATAAGCTGCTTCCCCAAACGCAGTGTCTGAATGACAGAAGCTGAAAAGACCTAAAAAACAACTAAGCAAAAGGTATTTTTTCATCTCACTTCTCTCCTCCTTGTTATGGTGCCATGACTAATGACCATGACAATGTCCCTTTGAATTCGCCAACTTTTTGTTTCTCGACTGGCACAGATAGTTTAAGCCCCCGTTGGTTTGCCGCACCCCAACCTTGGTTAATTGTATAACTACCTGAACCGGAGCCTTCATTTTCTGTAACAACCGTATCTCCCTTATTGAGTAAAAATTCTCCTTTGTCTGTAACCAATGACAAATCTTCCAATTGATCTGTGCCGTTCGTTAAGGGATTCGTTATCTGAACATTCAGTTTCCAAGGCGTACTTTCTGTCCCGCGTGTGTCTTGAACGACTAAATCATCTGAAAGAGTTGGCCAGTAAACTTCTGGCTTGGCAGAAATTTTTTGTTTGCCAAAATCAATTGTTTTAGGTACTTTTTCTAACGTTAATTCACCTGAAATAGACACATTGACTTTTTTATTTAACATTTCACCAGCTTCTGTAAATTGATAATTGGCTGGCACCGTTTTGGCTAATTCTTCTGGTTTCGCTTGTTGAATGGCTTGGAAGGTTGCGGCATCAAGACTTGGTGTTTGATTGGCCCGACCATCTGCGAAAATCACCGTTGCTTGTGTCCATTGTGCCAACTCGTCTGAATTCGTTAAGCCATTTGCTTCTTTTAATTTCAAATGCGCACTTGTCGCATACAAAGCAAACGAACGATCTTTGGCAAGGACACTTTCATTTTTCACAACAACTAAATGAACCGTTTTGTTTTGCAAATTATCCCCTGACGTCCCTGCTTCTAATTGAATATCATGTGTCCGCGATACAGTTTTTTCTGCTAACGGCGCTTGAATTTGTGGTAAATCCGTCTCTTTTAATGAGGTCTTGAAAAACGGCCGACCTTTTGCACCGAGCATTTCCACTACCTTATCAACAGTCGTTAGTTGCGCTGCCTCATCTTCTGTGACAATCACCGATTGCCCTGAAAGTTCCACTTTATTTGAAAATTGAACTTTCACCTGATAACTGTAGTTCATATTCGTCGCTTTCCATGAAAGCGGGGTGGTATCTTTTTGCTCTGGAATTTGCTCTATCGCGCTCCCAACTTCACTAGACTTAACCGTTCCTTGGTGCAACCAAGAACCTGTTACTTCGTCAGGAAGGAAGCTTAGGGTTGGTGTTAAAGCACTTGAGGTCGGAATCATCAAACGTCCTTTTTGAACTTTTTGTCCAGCTACTTCGGTGCCCCACGCTTGTAAGGTTAATGGCGCATTGCCGGCTTTGACCTCTTTTACATCATGAGAAATAGTACCTGCACCTGCCACAATTCCAGGCGTTTCCACTTCATAATCGATGATAGAGCCAGGAATTGCTATCCCATAGCCATTGGCGCCCTTGGTCACATCGTTATCGCCAATAAATGTTTTTCCAGTCGCTTTTTCAATCCCATGAAACGTTGTTGGCGTAAGTTTTGTAGCATTATTGACCGTTGGATTAATCGTCAAGACCTGATAGGCTTTGACATTTCCAAACCAAGTCCCTGTGCTATCCACCAAAGCAGTTGTATCTGTCGTTGGTTTAATCCATAAAAGTTCATCTTTTGTTGGATCGACAGCTTCAAAATCCGCAATGTTTACTTTACCTGTACCAGGAATTGTTTCTAATGTTGCATGATCCTGAACCGTTAGTTTGCTAGCTGAAATTAAATTGGCCGTGTTGGTAATCCCAATTCCAGCGTTTTTAGATAGATGAATTGATCCGAATTCATTGTAAGTCGTACTATGATTCGCGGCAGTAGCAGAAACGCCATTTTTGATGTTCCCACCATTAGCCATTAATTTAATGCCATTGGTGACATTTAATTCCGTAAAGTTGACAACGCCTAAGCCTGTCGCATTTAGTGGTTCTGTTTGATAGTTATTGGTGCCGTCAACGTTAGTCCCAAAGTTAAAGGCCACTTTATTTGAACTAGCATTCACAATTGCATTAGTAAAATTATCTGTTGATGAACCACCGGATAAACCGTTAATACTAACTGCACCTTGAACATTTGCGGTAACATCACGTAAGATTTTTCCGCCACTGATATTGGAATACTGTGTCGCATATAAATTTCCAATACTAGAACCCGTTGCTTGAATATTCATTGTAATCTTGCCGTTCTTGGTATACGCAGCATTGGTTCCACCATCACCGTAAATGCTGGCCCCATTTAAAGATTCCACACCTGTTTTAGTGAAAATATTTAAAGTAATTGTGTTTGATTCATCCGTTCCTAGTGTCGTATTTTGACCATAGGGCCGACCACCAGTAATGTAGGTATTACCAGGCAACTTAAACTCTCCGTTGTAGTTTCTTAAATCAATTAAGAGTTTGGCATTTCCAAGAAGTGAGCCCGCATTGGTAATCCCACCTGAAAAACCGTTCGCGCCTGTCCGAGGAGTTCCTGAGAAATTTCCTCCGTAAATGCGGTTGTCTGAATTACCAGTAATTGTATGACCACCGCTTGCTCCATAAGAAGCGCCCATTGAAGCATTAATTACTCCTTCATAAACCGTTACACCGACATTCCCAACATTTTTGGCATCATTCCAGCCACCGCCTGAAAGAAACCAATCGACTTGACCATTATTAACGATTGTTTGACCGTTCCCATAAACTCTAGCTGCTTGATAGCCTGTTCCTTCTAATGTGTCAGCAATCCCGCCATTCAATGTGTTAGAAGTATTTCCTTCAACGACACCTGAAAAAGAGCCACCATATGTCCAGCGAGCAATGGTATTATTTAAAACAGTCTTAGTATCTCCTTTTATATAGATATCCCAAGTATCATTACTAGCAGGATAGCCGCCGCCACCAACAATATCCCAACCTGAACTATACCCACGACTTTTATCGGTCGTTGAATAATCTAAACTCGTCGGTTTTGCGCCTGAATAAGCCATACCATCGCCACCTAAAGACCCATCACCATTCGCTGTTCCCACTTCAATTGTTGTATTTCCTTCAATATAGCCGCCGCGGCCAGCTGCAGTTGAATAAATTGCACCATTATTAAACGAACCGCTGACTAATTTAGAAGAAATATTTCCAAAAACTTTAAAAGCTGCTGCTGATTTGGCTAATTCTGCTCTTTGCTGTGGTGTATAAGCATCATACGTTGCTTCATTTGAGGCCCCAATTTGACTCTTGTTAAATTTCGAAACATTGTTACCAGCACCGCCGTTAAAATCATTAATACCACCAGCGGAATTCGTTCCTGCTGTAACCACATTCGTAATATCTCCGATGATCGTTCCAGAATATTGGTTGCCTCCTTCAAAATCTGCACGACCCGCACTATACAACTGTGTATTTAAATTTGTAGTAATTCCATCAGTCGTACGATTCGTTCCTATATCGCCACGGGAAGAGCCACCAATAAAACGTTGACCCGCTGTATACCAACGGCCATATCCAGAAATATCGTTTGTTACTTTTCCACCAATATTTCCGTATTGAACACCGCCATAATACGTACTTAATTGGAAACCTGTAGCAGCATTCGTAATCGCAACCTTTGTTGAGACGTTACCAGTAACATTCGCTGTGTTGGTTGCGTTGGTCCCATAACCGCCCCCATAAATTGAAGCAATTCTGCCACCAGAATCATTGACAACCAATGAAGTATTCCCAGTCACTGTCCCAATATTGGCGCCCCCACTTAATGTATTTAGTCCGCTCCGTGTATTGTTAATAACAATCGTAGGATTTCCAGCTAAATTACCACCATTTTGGTTTCCGCCATAGAAATTCCATGTCCCTGTACCTGTACTATTTACTGTTAAAGTTGGGTTTCCTGAAACATCTCCTGTATCCGTTCCACCGTATACGGTCAGACCGTTTCCACTAGAACCGCCATTCAAGTTCAAACTGTAACCATTTAAATACATATTCGTACCTGTATAGTTTAGATTTCTCAAAGTGATGTTTGAGCCAAAAAAGATATTTTGATTAAATCCTAACGTCTTAGAACCCGTTGGCGCCGTTTGATCCATACTAATCGGATCCGCGCTGTTTCCAGTAATCACTAAATGATTGACCTTGCCTTGCAAGGCGTAAAAGGTCATATTACTTGCCGTAACGGTGTCAGGAATCACTTTAGCGGTGGTCGCCGTACCCGTTGTAATATTAGTTCCTATATAAAGAGTGAAATCGCCATTGTTCCCCTGTTGATACAAATCAAACAAGGCTTCTTTCAAACCAGCCTCTGTCGATGCATATTCTTTGTACGCTGCTCCATCTCCTGCTGGACTTGGCACAACAATCACTTTTGTTTTATCCGCAGGAGCAATTGTGTCCGCAATGGACTGATCAACTGAAACAGCTCTGGCCATGCGTGTCCGTTTCTGTTTAAAGACAGCTGTAAGTTGTGTATCTTCTGAAAACTCTAATTGAAGAAGTTCTTCATTTGTATATGTTTTTCCTTGGTAAGACCAGCCAACGAAAGTCGCATTTTCCTCACTATTCGCCCATTTTGGTAATTCTTCTGTCCGAAGTGGCTGATTTTTTTCTTTTACCACTTGATAACTTTTGGCATCATTTAGAAACAAAGCTTGATCCGTTGTTTCAAAGGTCAACGTGATTTGCTTCTGCTCTTCGCTTGGTTTTGTTTCTGTGGAAGAGGTGGTTACTTTTTCTGTGATAGCACTAGATTCCGTCATTGATGACTGTTCTATAGAATGTGCGCTGCTTTCTTTTGTTGCTTCACTTGTACTGGTTTCTGCTGTTTTTGGCTGTGTCTGCGTACGTTCTGTTTGTTGCTCCCCTTCAATCGCCCACGCTGAAACAGATAAAAATGGTTGTACAAGTAAACAAGTTGCCAATAAAACAGCGATTTTCTTTTTCATTAACTTCATCACTCCTCCCTCGAAGTAAACTTTCCACAACCAACCTATGGCTCAAGTATACGAAGTTTTCTTCTGATTTTTTTAAAGATATTTTCTTAATTTCAAAAAAAAAATTTATTTTTTAATTTTCTTTTTGTTAACTAAACGAATTTTTTGCTGTTTTTGTAAGATAAAAATGTTAATTTGTTCACAAAAATAACAAAAACGTTATTTTTAACATTAAAATTAACAAACGAGTTCGTAGTATAGCACGGATTTTTTCTCATGTAAACATCATTAAATAAACATTTTTGTTTAATTTATACATATTTCTCAGCTAAAAAAATGACAAAAATAAATAAACAGAGGCCTTAGAAATATTTCTAAGGCCTCTGTTTATTTATACGTATTCACAAACTGGACTGTTTCTTGGTAACATTGTTTAGCTTCTTTTGTTTGATAGTCGAATTGATATTCGTGGGTGATTGTTGCTTTCTTATCTTTGAAAAAGAGAGCTGAAACTGGAACATTTAAAGTTTTTAACCGCTGAACCAAGGCTAGTCCTTGCTCTTGGAATGAAAAACTATTGCCATCTGTTAGATACGTCGGGGGAAATTCTTTGGTGACTTTATCCACTAAACTCACTTCTTGCAGTTCTGCACTCGTCTGCCAGTCTTTAGTGCCGAGCAAGGACCAAGCCACTGTTTTAACGAAAAATTTCATAAAACGATTATCACTTTGTTGGTTGGCCATTTGTTTCAAATCCACCGGACCACAATACGAGAGTGTGCCTTTTAAATGGCTAGCCGGCAACGCTGCAGTCATCCCTAGTTCTTTGGCATAGTTGGCATTGGTTTGAACTGTTGCATATTGTAGAGCAATCTGTGCACCCGCACTGTCCCCGCCAATAAAAAGCTTAGATAAATCTAACATGGGATACGCCTGTTTCTTTTCTAATAAAAATTGAACAAGTTCATTGACCTGCTGGAGCTGGCTTGGATAAGGTGCATCTGGTGCTAATTCATAATTCATTGAAATAAAGGCAACTGAGGAATCAGCCACTAAACGTGTCGCAAACTCTTTCATCCCAGACTTATCTCCTCCCACATAGCCACCACCATGGACCCATAAAACGACTGGTACCGCTTGTTTTGACGTTTTGGGATAATACAAATCAAAGGTATTATTTTTTCTTGAAGAAGGGTATGTTTGATTTTCTTGCAATTGAACATTGGGCAATGCTTTATCATAGGAAGCTGAATCTTTTATTTCAACTTCGCCTGCGAATAACTGGTTGATGACCCAAGCGCCTGGCTTAGGGGATAATTGAAAGGCGAGAAACACGCCTAAGCAAATAACCACAAGGATTCCTAACAACCAAAGGATAAAACGTACGATTTTTCTTTTCACTCTATTCACCTGCTTTAATTTGTAGCAAAATTATAGCATGTTTTTTAGCCAAAGCGTTTATTTTGAAACAGCTTTTTTAGAATTTGATGTACTTTTATCATTTGAAATGCTTTCTTAAAAGCTGTAAAATGAACAAAATGACTTTAACCTTTAGGAGGTTGCCAAATGAAAGCTCTGATTTCCATTGATTATACGAATGATTTTGTCGCCACAGACGGAAAACTAACCACTGGTGCCGCTGGACAAGCCATTGAAACGGCCCTTGTTCAACAAACAAAGCACTATTTTGACAATGGCGATTTTGTGGTTTTTGCCATTGATGGGCATGACCCCCTAGATCACTATCATCCTGAAAATAAACTTTTCCCACCCCACAATGTCTTAGGAACTGACGGGCGTAATCTGTTTGGCTCGCTAGCTGATTTTTATCAAGCTCACAAAAATGAGGCAACCGTTTATTGGATGGACAAACGGCACTATTCTGCTTTTAGTGGTACAGATTTGGACATTCGATTACGAGAACGAGGAATTACAGAGCTTTGTTTAACTGGTGTTTGTACAGATATTTGCGTGTTGCATACGGCTGTTGATGCCTATAATTTAGGCTATCAATTAATGATTCCCGAGCATGCCGTTGCTAGTTTTGATGAACAAGGACACGAATGGGCGTTACGCCACTTTAAACAAACTTTAGGAGCAACCATTCTATAAAAAGACTGGTCAATCCGACCTATCTATATTCAAAAAATCCTGTGAACAACACAAAAGAGCCTGGGACAAAAATCACTTTGAATTTTTGTCCCAGGCTTAAAAATTGATAAACGGCGGGAACAGAATAAGCAGAGACTGCTAGCTGATAGAAATTAGCTACTCATAAAAAAGTGGGATTCCTCACTTTTTTATAGACCAATGACCGTTGCAAAGAAAGGAACTACTAAAACAGTAACTACGCCAACCACTACGACAGAAATACTAGCCATAGCAGCCTCTGTTTCACCCATTTCCATGCCAACTGCCACACCTAGGGCATGTCCGGCCGCACCTAAAGCTAAACCTTTGGCGATTGGATTGTTAATCTTAAACCATTTCAATGCAATTCGACCCAAGGCATAGGTTAGTACACCATTGAAGATTACGGTAAACGCCGTAATAGAAGCAATGCCGCCAACAGTTTGAGAAATAGGTACGGCAATCGCTGTTGTAGCAGCTTGTGGTAAGATTGAGGCCACTAAATGATTATCCATGCCAATCACTTTTCCTGCAAAATAAACAGCCACTAGCGAACCGAAAGAACCAATTGTTAACGCCGTTAAAATTTCTAACCAATATTTTTTCAACACGTCTCTCTTTTTATATAAAGGAATCGCAAACGCTACTGTCGCAGGCTCTAGAAAGAAGCTGATATATTTGCCACCTTCATTGTATTGCTCGTAACTAATTCCTGTTACTTTTAAAACGACAACGCCTAAAATCATCGCAACGAATAATGGCGTAAATAAGAAGAAACCTTTACTTTTTTTAAACAACCAAGTACCTATGCCAAATACAGCTAATGAAATAATAATACCAACATACGGATTCATGCGCGAACCTCTCCTTTCGCTTTCTTCGTTGCTGCGGGTTCTTTTTCTTTTCGAGCATCTTTCATATGCAATAAAAAGGCGCCCGTCCAACCAGTCGTTGCTAGTAACGCTAGTGTCGCTACTAAAATAACAAAAACAATTTGAACGCCAAATTGTTGCATAATCCCTAAAGAATTAACTAAGGAAATCCCTGAAGGAACAAATAAAAATGTAATAACCGTTGATAAGCTATTACCTAGCCCTTCCACTTGCTCCAATTTAACAACTTTTGTACATAAACCAATGAACAATAACACCATGCCAATTACTGAAGCAGGTATTGGTATTGGGGAAATGAACGCCAAGCCGTTGGCGATTAACATAATAATAGCAAAAACTGCTGCTTGTTGTAAAAATGAATATACTTTCTTTTCCATGCTTCTTCGCTCCCTTTTGTCTGTTTTCTATGGGTTAAGTATATAAAGAAAACGTTTTTTTAAGGGCTTTTTTTCATGAAATGCCAGAATTTCTTCATCAAATGCAAAAATCACCACTTGAAATGCATTCGACATTTCAAGTGGTGATTTTTTAACTTAAGCCAAGTTTTTCTTTAAATTCTTTGACGTATGAACGGCTAACAGGTACTTTTGAGCCGTTGGTTAAAATTACTTGCAACGTGTTATTAAACCACGGCTGGATTTCTTGAATTTTTGTTCGATTCAAGATGAAACTTCGGTGCGTTTTAATAAAGAGCGCGGCAGGTAATTTTTGTTCAATACTGTTGAGGGTCCCTGTCATCTTGTAGACCTGTTGATCTACAAAAATGCTCAGTTGCCGTTCTTCGACAGAAACGAGGTAAATATCTTCTGGCGCCACAAGATAAATGCGGTCTTCCCCTTGAATAGGTATTGCTTCAGATTTTGGTCCTTTTTCAGCAGTGTTTTCTGGGACAGCTTGAGCCATTTCTTTCGATGCTTTTTCAATGACTTGTGTTATTTTTTCTTCTTCAAAAGGTTTCAAAATATAATCTTTTGCATTCACTTGAAAGGCCTTTAACGCATATTGATCATAGGCGGTTGCAAAGACCAAGTAGGGCGCTTTTTTAAGATGGGTTAATTTTTCCGCTAAATCAAACCCGCTTTCATCAGTCAAATGAATATCTAAAAATAACAGATCTGGCTTTTGATCCATCATCTCTTCCATTGCCTCCGCCACAGAATCCGCTTCTGCAACGCTCGTCACTTGCGGATGTTGGGAAACAAGATAGCTCAATTCTTCTCGTGCTAAGGGCTCATCATCAACGATTAATACGTGCATCTAATTCCTCCTGTTCCATCGGGATTTCTAAATGAACATGGCTCCCGCCTGTCTCTAAATTTTCAATTAAAAAACAACCTTCTGATCCATAAAGGTTCGCCATTCTGCGGGACAAGTTTTCCAGTGCCGTGCCGGTGCCTTTTTCCGAAGTCACTGTTGTCTTTCCTAATAGCAAGCGGCGTTCTTCAGGAATCCCTTGCCCATTGTCATACACATCCACATGTAATTTATGTTGTTTTGCTTTGACCACTACCCGAACTTGATTGTTCTCCTTCCGGCTGCCAAATGCATGCTTGATGGTATTTTCCACTAACACCTGAATCGCATACGGCGGTACCTTTTCTGAAGCAACCGCTTCTTCCACGTCAAATGTTACTTGATAACGATTCGGAAACCGTGCTTGTTCTAATGACAAATAGGCTTTTACTTGTTCTAGTTCTTGTGAAACTGGGATCGTAGTTTGCACGGCTCCCTGCAAGTTGCCTCGAAAGTATTTGCTTAATTGGAGCAATAGTTTCCGCGCTTTTTCACTGTCTTTCCGCATTAATGCGGAAATAGTATTGATGGCATTAAAGAAGAAATGCGGGTTCACTTGCGCTTGCAAGGATTTAATTTCAGCTTCTTTAAGTAATTTTGATTGTACTTCCGCTTCCCCTAATTCAATTTGTGAAGAAAAAATTGTCCCAAGACCTTCTGCTAACTGTTCCTCGACATGCGTTAACTGCGCTGGATCCGTAAAATACATTTTTAAGGTGCCAACAATTTGCTGATGGGAAAATAATGGAATCACAATCGCCGCTTGCAACGGACAATTAGGGTCCGAACAACCAACTTCTTCTTTGGCATGCGCGATGGTCATTTGGCCCGTCCGTAACACTTCCCGAGAAAGCTCCGTGATGACTTCTAGCTCTGGAATATGATGGTCGCTTCCTGCGCCAACATGAGCTAAAATTTGATGACTGTTTGTCATGCTAATCGCACTGACTTTTGTATAATGCTTAATAATCTCCGCAACTTTTTTGCTGGAATTTTTATTGAGTCCTTCTCGAAAATATGGCAGTGTTTCCGCTGCTAATTCCAAAACATCGTGCGTCTGAACCGCTTTGGCCTGCTCTTCTTGTTTTAATGTCGTCGTTAGAATCGACATAAAAATAAACGTTCCTACGCTATTTAACAAAATCATTGGCAGCGCAATAAAACGAACCAACGTGGCTCCATCCGATAGATCACCGCTGAAAAAGAAAATAAAAATCATCTGAATCATTTCCATGCACGCTCCGACAATGGCAGAAAAGCCGGCAGACGGAAAAACGGTTTGCTTTGCCATGCGGCTCCCTAAAAAACCGGCAATTAAGCCAACAATTAAAGAAGCAGGCACATAAAAGAAACTATGCCCCCCGCCTTGAATAACCCGATGAAAGCCAGCAATTAAACCAACCGTACTGCCGACAATCGGACCACCCACTAATCCAGAAACGCCAATTACTAACGTACGCGTATTCGCAATAGAAGCATTGCTGCTTAAATAGGTTAGTAAATTATTGGGAACAATCTGATTCTTAGCGATTTCGATACCTGTAAAATTAGAAATAATAGCAAATAAACCAAAAATCAAAATCAACTGAACTTTTGAAGACATTTTTTCACGACTTAATAAAACACGCTTAAAATAAGGCACATTCACTAAAAGAAAGGCCAGTAAAATAATTAAGCCCACCCGTTCCATCATTAAAATAAATAATTCGACCACACCGGCACCTCCTTCCTATTAACTATACTATAAATCAAGGAAAAGAAAAAAATGAAGCTTCTCAAAAAAGAGGCTTCATTTTTTCTATTCATTAAAACGCAGGAATATTGGCACCTTTAGAATTTTTCTTGATGTATTCAGCAACTTCTTTTGTTGTCATCGCTTCTTTTAAAACCTTGATTTTTTCGCTATCTTTTTCTCCTTTGCGTGTCACAACTTGCAATGCGTAATGTTTACTTGCTTCTTCATCTTCTAACAAAATCGCATCTTTCGTTGTTAAACCAGCAGGTTCTAAGTAGGCTGGGTAGCAGAACACCATAGCGATGTCTTTTTCATCATAGGCTTTAGCTAAATTCAGTAAATCAATGCTTTCAAAAGTGATGTTTTTAGGATTTTCCACGACATCTGCCACCGTGCCATTAAAGCCGACACCTTCTTTTAATTTAATCACGCCGTTTGCATTTAAAATTGCTAAAGCACGACCTTCATTGGTTGGATCGCTAGGAATCCCCACTTTGGCATTTTCAGGTAAATCTTTCGCATCTTGGTATTCTTTTGAATAGAAACCACCAGCAAAATAATAAATCGGTTGCACAGCCACTAAATCAGCTTTTTTCTCTTTGTTAAACATTTCCATGAAAGGTTGATGTTGCGCAAAATTAGCATCCGCTTCGTCATGTTGCACGGCATCGTTGTAGGCAACATTGTCGCTCACTTCCATAATGTTAATTTTGTACCCTTTTTTCTCAGCTTCTTTCTTGGCAATCTCCAAGATATCTTTTGAAGATTCCAATTGCACGGCCACGGTAATCTCCTTGTCTTCTTTCTGGTCTGCTTGTTTATTTCCCCCACAGGCAGCTAAAATAACTGTTGCAATAACAGCGAATGTTGCTAAATAAAACTTCTTCATTCTTTTGTCCTCCTACTTTCTTTTGTCTAGTTTTTGGGCAATGAAGTTCCCAAGCATTTGTAAAATGAAGACCAGTGCAATCATAATCACAATGGCAACATACATAATACCGTATTCATACCGTTGATACC
Organism: Enterococcus sp. DIV1537a; assembly: GCF_051712085.1. NCBI lineage: Bacteria > Bacillati > Bacillota > Bacilli > Lactobacillales > Enterococcaceae > Enterococcus > Enterococcus sp. DIV1537a. Next base: position 2,658,690 of record NZ_JBIOOE010000001.1, read on the forward strand.
CGACACGAACTGCAAAATCGCCAATCCCGCCGCCACCAACAACACCCATCACCGTGGAATATGAAACCATACTCACTGTCGTGGTTGTGTAAGCAAGGACCAATCCGCTACGTGCTTCCACCAATAAAAAGTGCCAAATGTATTGGACTTTCGAGGTACCTAACGAATTAGCTAAAAAATAAATTTCTTCTGGAACATCCAACAGCACTTGTTCAACCAAGCGAGCAAAAATCGCGATCGCAACAATACTCAATGGCACAGATGAAGGAATTGGGCCAAACGCCTTTCCTAAAACAGAACGAGTAACTGGAATCAACGCAATCACAAATAATAAATAAGGAAACGAGCGAATAACAGTTACAATGAAATTTAAAACCCAGTACAGCCAAGGTTGATGCCCTTTGACTTTCGGATTAGCCAAAAATAGTCCTAAGCCTAAAGGCAAGCCAACAAGCAAACAGATAGCCATCGAAATCGACATCATAATCCCTGTTTCTTTTAAACCAATCAGCATAGATGGCCAATATTCGGCAAAGGTTTCTGAAAAAGTCATGGACGCAAACTCCTTTCCACTTTTTCTAAATAGGAAAGCGGTTCTTCCTCATATTGCTGAGGATTATTCAGAAATTCGCCAATTAACTGACCTTTTTCCATCACTAAGATACGATTACATAAGCGCTTCACGGTTTCTAATTCGTGACTAACAAAGAAAATAGTCGGTCGTAATTCCTGATGCGTCTTATGTAATAGTCGAACGACACTTTCTGTATTTTCTTCATCTAATGAACTCGTTGCCTCGTCACATAATAACCATTTTGGATTACGGCTCAACGCTCGAGCAATAGAGACACGCTGTTTTTCCCCACCAGAAAGCTGAGCAGGATACGCTTCTGCCTTATGGGCCATATCAACAAACGTTAATAAACGCTCAATTTTTTCAGGCTGTTTCTCTTTTAAAAGTTTCAAAGGCAACGCAACATTATCATAAATTTTCAAATTTTCTAACAAATTGTAATGCTGAAACACCATCCCCATTTGTTGTTGCTGCTGGCGAACTTCTTTTTTAGAGAAGGTTTGAACATTTCTACCATCAATACGAATCTCCCCTTCACTCGGTTGTTCCATTAAATTCAACAAACGTAACAACGTGGACTTGCCAGAGCCACTTTTCCCAACAATCCCAACGATTTCTCCTGGTTGGACAGAAAAGTGAATATTTTTTAACGCGTGTGTCTCTTGATAGACTTTCGACACATTCACTAACTCAATCATGATTACCTCCTAAAGGCCGACAAACAAACTATAACAACTAAAAAAACTGTATAACAATTAAAGTAATTCTGTGAAACGATTTAAAAAAACTATTACGAATTAAAAAATAACACACGTTTCGAAAAACAGCGTTATATCAGAGATGTAACTACTTACATCATCTACTAAAACAGAAAAAAAAGCAACCTTTTTATTTGTGAAAAAAACACTATCTGTTTTTTGTCTGTATTATTTTGTACAAATGAATTAAAAATTTCCTGTTTCTACAGCTATTTCCCCACGCTCCTACTAAAAAAAGACATTCTCAGAAACGAGGCATCCAAAAAGGGAAAAGCGCTCGTAACGATAATGTCTCTAATAGTTTACTTTTTAAATACAACTGTTTCTTCGACAGTAATTCTTTCAGCCAATGATTGAATCACTGGACAGTTTGGGGAGACAAGCTTCAAACACCGTGTCGCCCGTGCTTGAAAGGCTTCTGGAACAGACACATAAAAGAGAATCGTCACCTGTTTTAATGGTTGTGCGCGTCTCTCTACTTCTCTTGAATACGTGACTTCTATTTTTTCAAACTCAAAGGGAATGTGCGAATTTTCCAAAACGGATTGATACACGTATCCCCCACAAGCGCCAATTGCCGAAACGAGCATTTGAACTGGCGAATATCCCTCTTCTTTTGCTAACACCCAGCGCGCTGTTTTCGTTTGTAATTCAAATTTTTCCACACCACGAATAATCGTCAAACGTTCTACCATTGCCATCTTCACTCCTTTTTACTCTTTCTTAAAAGATACTACAAAACAGCGCTAAAACAAACATTTCTAACTTCTCAACTTAGCAAGTCCTAAAAAAAACAAAATTCTCACTTGACAAACAACGCAACACCTGATAATATACTTCCGTTCAAATCGTAACCATTACGATTTATATTTTATAAATCCAAAAAGAAAGGAAGTGCCTTATGGCTAAAAAATCAAAAATTGCTAAAGCAAAAAAACAACAAGCAATGATTGCAAAATATGCGCCTATTCGCCAAGCCTTAAAAGAAGCTGGCGATTATGAAGGTCTTAGCAAATTGCCAAAAGATGCTCATCCAAGTCGCTTAAAACTCCGCGATCAAACAGATGGGCGCCCACGTGGCTACATGCGTAAATTTGGCATGTCTCGGATTCGTTTCCGTGAATTGGCTCACCAAGGCTTGATTCCTGGCGTCAAAAAAGCAAGCTGGTAACTCATTATTTCGATAAAGACAACTAGCGAGGACAGTCGCATTTGGGCTGACCTCGCAGCCCCCTTTATCTTTTATACGCAATTAAAAAAATCAAATTGGAGGACGGCACTATGCGCCAAACCATTACGTTAGCTTGCGCTGAAACTGGCGAGCGCCTTTACTTAACAAGTAAAAACAAACGAAATACACCAGAAAAATTACAGCTGAAAAAATATTCACCAAAACTACGGCGCCGCGCACTTTTCACTGAAGTCAAATAACAGGAGGAAAACTTGATGGGCATTCCAATCACCATTGTTTCTGGCTTTTTAGGCGCAGGAAAAACAACCTTAATTAACCATGCGCTTGCGCAATCACCGTTTCCTAAAGAAGAAATTATTATTATTGAAAATGAATTTGGTCAAACAGGCGTTGACCACGCATTACTTTTACAAACCACGGAACGAATTATTCAATTAAATAACGGTTGCATGTGCTGCAGCTTACGAGGAGATCTTCTTGCCTCTTTATCAGCAATCTTAGAAGTGTATCAAGAAGAACAACAACCCATTGCCCAAGTCATTTTAGAAACAACGGGCATTGCTGATCCGCAACCAATCATTCAAACAATTTTAACGACCCCGCACATCAAAAATCATTTCTATATAGACAGTCTCTTAACGGTCGTTGATGGGCATCATTGGCAACAGCAACTTCAAGAAACCGAAGCCATCAAACAACTGGCCTTAGCAGATCGCCTCTTTTTTTCTGTCAAGGAACCAGCAGACAGCACTCAGCTACCAACGTTCCAAGAAACCCTTCGTACCATTAATCCTTTTGCTGATATTTTATCCTTTCAAGCCAACGAGCCTCTTTTGGCTAGTGACTTTTTTCAATTAAATAAGTTTACGGCAACACTTACAGAACACGAAATGACTCATTCCCCGCATGAGCACGCCCACGAGCATCATCACCATACCTTTCACTCCCTTACGTTAACGGCGTCCTCAGCCCTCAACGAACCTCTTTTCACTCGTTGGCTTGATTGGTTAATGTATACGCATCAGGAAAAGTTATACCGTTTCAAAGGGATTCTCGCCTTACAGGAGCATGACTTGGCCATTGCCATGCAAGGCGTCAACCAGCAAGTGGCCTTTCAAATGACGAATCAACTCCCTCAAGAAACGACAATTGTTCTGATTGGCAAAGAATTAGAGACAAAAAAAATTCAAGAAACCTTTCAAACCCTCAACAAAATAGCTACTCCGTAAATTATTTTTTTACGAAATGGAGGTCCTATATAATGGAAAAAACTGACTTATCTAGCGCTTATCGTCGACTGAAAAGTCCCAACATCAAAACACGAAAACGCGCACTTAAAATCATTAAAGAACATAAGCGCAATAAACAAAAGAAAATTGCGTAATTCACTAAAGGAGCACACCTATGAAAAAATTTACTCTTCCCCTGTTAGCCGCCTTATCGCTAATCCTTTTCGGCGCTTGCGGCAGAACAAACACCTCTGACAAAACCGCTGACGGTAAAGAAAAACTATCCATTGTCACGACTTTTTATCCTATGTACGATTTCACTAAAAATATTGTAGGCGATGAAGGAGACGTCAAATTGTTAATCCCTGCTGGTTCTGAACCTCACGATTATGAACCATCCGCCAAAGATATGGCTACCATCCATGATGCGGATGTTTTCGTTTACCACAATGAAAATATGGAATCTTGGGTACCAAAAGCTGCTAAAGGCTGGAAAAAAGGAGCCCCGAACGTCATTAAAGGTACCGAAAACATGGTCTTACTTCCTGGCAGTGACGAAGACGGACACGACCATGACCACGAACATGGCGAAGAAGGACACCACCATGAATTAGACCCGCATACTTGGGTTTCGCCCCATCGTGCCATCCAAGAAGTTACAAACATCAAAGAACAATTAGTCAAACTTTACCCTAAAAAAGCCAAAACATTTGAAACAAACGCAGAAAAATACTTAACAAAATTAACGGCCTTAGACAAAGAGTTCCAAACAGCTTTGAAAGACGCTAAGCAAAAAAGTTTTGTTACCCAACATGCTGCATTTGGTTATCTTGCCTTAGATTACGGCTTAAAACAAGTGCCAATAGCTGGTTTAACACCTGAACAAGAGCCAACAGCAGGGCGCTTGGCAGAGTTGAAAAAATATGTCACAGACAATCAAATTCGCTATATTTATTTTGAAAAAAATGCCAACGATAAAATTGCTAAAACGTTAGCTGACGAAGCAAATGTTCAATTGGAAGTCCTAAACCCGCTAGAAAGTTTGACACAAAAACAAATGGACAATGGCGAAGATTATCTTTCTGTAATGAAAGAAAACTTAACTGCTTTGAAAAAAACAACAGATACAGCTGGTAAAGAGGTTCAGCCAGAAACCTCTGAAAAAACAGAAAAAACCGTGGCTAACGGCTATTTCAAAGACAGTGAGGTGGCTGAGAGAACACTGGCAGATTACGCTGGAAATTGGCAATCCGTCTATCCTTTATTAAAAGATGGCACATTAGACCAAGTCTTCGATTACAAAGCGAAACTGAAAAAAGATAAAACACCAGCCGAATACAAAACCTACTATGATGCCGGCTATCAAACCGATGTCGACCACATCAACATCACTGATTCCACCATTGAATTTCTGGTCAATGGCAAACCACAAAAATTCACCTATAAAGCAGCCGGTTATAAAATTTTAAACTATGCAAAAGGCAACCGTGGCGTCCGTTTCCTTTTTGAAACAGACGATGCCAATGCTGGGCGGTTTAAATACGTCCAATTTAGCGACCATAACATCGCACCAACGAAAGCCGCTCATTTCCACATCTTCTTCGGCGGCGATAGCCAAGAAAGTCTGTTCAATGAAATGGACAACTGGCCAACGTATTATCCAAGCGACTTAAGCAAACAAGAAATTGCCCAAGAAATGATTGCGCATTAAGCATTCAAAAGAGAGGAGATAGCATTAGCTAAAATGCTGCCTCCTCTCTTTTTTTATTTAGTCAAGCACACCATGTTCTACTTCAAACGTCGCTAACAACTGGCGCACTTCATCCGTTGATTTTGTATTCATTAATTGTGCTCTTAAATCACTGGCACCTGGAAAGCCTTTGACATAAATTTTAAAGAAGCGATGCAGCCCAACGATGGAGCGAGGCACCAATTTCGCATATTTGTCTTGCAAATCCAATTGTAAACGTAGCAAGCCCAGTAATTCTTGTGGCGTATGTGTTTTGGGTTCTTTTTCAAAGGCATAAGGATTTTTAAAAATCCCCCGACCAATCATGATGCCATCTACACCATATTGTTCTGCTAATTCTAGGCCCTTTTGACGATCGGGAATATCCCCATTAATCGTAATTGTCGTTTGCGGTGCGACACGGTCCCGAATAGCCATAATTTGCGGAATGACCTCCCAATGGGCATCCACTTTGCTCATCTCTTTTCGTGTTCGCAAATGAATGGATAGATTCGCAATGTCTTGCTCTAATAAATGCGTGATCCACGCCTCCATTTCCGCCATTTCAGTAAACCCAATGCGTGTTTTGACACTAACAGGTAAGCCACCTGCTTTGGCGGCGTCAATCAATTCAGCCGCGACTTCTGGGCGCAAAATTAATCCGCTGCCTTTTCCACGCTCAGCCACGTTGGGCACAGGACAGCCCATATTTATGTCTAATCCTTGAAAGCCCATCTCCGCTACACCTATACTCATTTCACGGAAAAATTCCGGTTTATCCCCCCAAATATGTGCCACCATTGGCTGTTCATCTTCTGTAAAAACGAGGCGCCCGCGCACACTGTCTTTTCCTTCAGGATGACAATAACTATCTGAATTAGTAAACTCTGTAAAAAACACATCTGGTGCCCCAGCTTCTTTCACGACATGACGAAAGACCACATCAGTGACGTCTTCCATCGGTGCTAAAACAAAAAAGGGCTTTGGCAATGTTGCCCAAAAATTCTTGCTCATCTTCATATACTCCGTTTCTGATTTTTTCTTTATTTTCAACGACAACTTGTCGACATATTCTGGTGCGAAACATTGCTATTATACAGGGAAATGCACGAAGAATCAAAAAAGGCATACTTAGAAACAAGAAAACTATCTGAATCTGCTCGCTAGAATGAGTGATTCAGACAGTTTAATCTTTTTACGGCTTAACTACGTAAGCCACGCCCTGTTTCTACAAGGTACCAACAAATGCCATATAAAACGACAATAAATAAGATTAAAATGGTCATAGAAATACCAATTGGCACATCTTGAACCCCTAGGAAACCGTAGCGGAACCCAGAAATCATGTAAACAATCGGATTAACTTTTGAGACAGCTTGCCAAAATGGCGGCAACATGGAAATGGCATAGAAAACCCCACCCAAATAGGTTAAAGGCTGTAACACAAAGGTCGGCACAATCGATACATCATCATAGGATTGCGCAAAAATACCATTTAACAAACCAGCTAAAGAAAAAAGAATCGCTGTCATCAATAAAGTCATGATGACCATCAGCCAAGAAACAACGTGCAATGGGACAAAAAATAGAGAAATGATGGTGACTAACGCACCGACCAAAATACTACGACCAACGCCACCAATCACAAATCCCCAAATAATCACATGAGTTGGAACTGGCGCCACGAGAATTTCTTCGATATTTTTCTGGAATTTTTGTGAGAAAAAGGAAGACGAAACATTGGCGTACGAGCTTGTAATGGCTGACATCATAATTAAACCTGGCACGATAAATTCCATATAAGAAAAACCGCCCATGTCGCCAATTCGCCCGCCAATCATTTTCCCAAAAATCACAAAGTATAAGGACGTCGTAATCACTGGCGGTACCAGTGTTTGGACCCAAATCCGTAAATAACGGTTGGTTTCCTTCACAGCTAAACTTTTTAAAGCAGTAAAATACAGACTAAACATGTTGATCCTCCCTTTGGTACGTATCCTCGGTAATCTTCAAGAAGAGCTCTTCCAAACGGTTGGACTTATTCCGCATTGACAATACTTTGATTCCTTGTTGACTTAGCTGTTCAAACAAGTGATTGACTCCTTGGTTTCGTTCCACTTCCACCGCTAACGTTAACTCGTCCTCAAATACGCTTTGATAGCCTTCAATAACTGGCGCCTGCGTATAAGGTGCTAAATCAAAAATAAACGTTTCAAATTGTAATTTTGCTAACAAGTGCTTCATGCTGGTGTTTTCAATCAATTCACCAGACTGAATAATCCCAATGTTGCGACACAACATCTCAGCTTCTTCTAAGTAATGGGTCGTCAAAATAATCGTGGTTCCCTGCGCATTTAACTCTTGTAAAAAGGCCCACATTTCACGGCGCAATTCAATATCGACACCTGCAGTTGGTTCATCTAAAATCAATAACTTCGGCTCATGCATCAGCGCGCGAGCAATCATCAAGCGACGTTTCATTCCGCCAGAAAGCATCCGAGCCCGCTCGTTCCGTTTTTCCCATAAGTTGGATTGTTTTAAATATTTTTCACTCCGTTTCATGGCTTCTTTACGAGACACCCCATAATAGCCCGCTTGATTGACCACAATCTGTTGGACCGTTTCAAACGGATTGAAGTTAAACTCCTGCGGCACTAACCCAATCTGTTGCTTCGCCCGCACCATTTCCGTATCTAAATCATACCCAAAAATTTTGACTTTCCCCGAAGTCTTATTAACTAACGAGGTCACAATCCCAATCGTCGTTGATTTTCCTGCGCCATTCGGTCCCAAAAGAGCATAAAAATCGCCTTCTTCGACTGTTAAATCAATCCCCCGCAACGCTTCAACACCTGAAGCGTACACTTTGCGTAAATCTTGTATCACAAGAGCATCAGTCATTCGTAACTCTCCTTAATGTATAAATATTCATGAGTATTATTGTAACACTTCTCGATAAAAACGGGGGTTATTTTGATTAAATTTCACAGTTTTGCTTAGCTATTTTTCAACAACAAACTAGCCAACGATTAACGTGTTTATTTTGACTTGAAACTGTTTAAACAGTTTCGAGAGCGTTAAAACCCTTTCAAATAAAGGATTTAGAGTTCTCTTTTTTTGGCATAGAACTTGCTTTATATAAAAGTGAGGTGAAAAGAATGAAAAGAAAATTTTTAATTGCTAGTCACGGAAACTTAGCGAAAGGCTTCCAAAGTTCCTTGGATATTCTCGCAGACAAAGGAAAAGAGCTGGCGGTCATCAATGCCTATGTGACTCCTGAGGACTACACGCCAATTATTCAAACGTTTCTTCAGTCCCTAGGCGCAGAAGAACAAGCTATTATTTTAACAGATTTATATGGTGGTAGTGTCAATCAAAAAATTGTTCAAGAAGTCATGACGACAAAACCAGACAATGTTTTTATCATTTCCAATGCCAACTTAGCCATTGCCTTGTCGCTGATTTTCTTAAAAGAAGGCGAAAAGCTAACCAAAGAAGATATTCAAGCAGCAATTGCTGAAGCACAAATTCAATTCGTTGAATTAAACCCATCAAATGAAGAAGAGAATTTTTTTTAGGAGGAAATTAAAATGATTACACAAGTACGAGTAGACGACAGATTAATTCACGGCCAAGTAGCCGTAGTTTGGACCAAAGAATTGAATGCCCCCTTATTAGTTGTAGCGAATGATGAAGCAGCCAAAAACGAAGTAATGCAAATGACGTTAAAAATGGCGGTCCCTAATGGCATGAAACTATTAATTCGCTCAGTTGATGATGCGATTGATGTCTTCAATGATCCTCGTGGCAAAGACAAACGAATTTTTGTAATTGTGAACAGTGTAGCGGATGCTACTAAAATTGCGAAAAACGTGACAGATATTGAAAGTGTGAATGTTGCCAACGCTGGCCGCTTTGATAAATCAGATCCAGCCACCAAAACAATGGTTTTCCCAAGTGTCCAATTAAACCCTGAAGAGTTAGAAGCTGCCAAAGAATTAGCCAGTTTGACTCACGTGGAAAGCTATAACCAAGTACTGCCAACCAACTCAAAATTAAGTCTAAAACAAGCCGTCAATTAAAAGGAGGAAATGAACAATGCTTATGCATGCAACAATGGCAGCCTTAGCTGTATTTATCTGTTTTGCTGGGAATTATTTAACTGGTCAAAGTATGATGGAACGTCCCTTAGTCGTTGGATTAGTCACAGGAATTTTAATGGGCGACATGAAAACAGGGGTCTTAATGGGGGCCTCTTTGGAAGCAATTTTCTTAGGAAATGTTAATATCGGTGGTGTTATCGCCGCGGAACCTGTAACTGCGACTACTTTAGCCACAACGTTTGCAATTATTTCAAATGTCGAACAAAAAGCCGCCATGACGTTAGCCGTACCAATTGGGATGTTAGCCGCTTTCGTGGTGATGTTTTTAAAAAATGTCTTTATGAATATCTTTGCTCCTTCTCTTGACAAAGCAGCACGTGAAGGCAACCAAAAAATGGTTGTGACACTGCATTACGGAACGTGGATTATTTATTATTTAATCATCGCTTCGATTTCATTTATCGGAATTTTAGCAGGAAGCGGGCCAGTAAATCTGTTTGTTGAAAGCATTCCACAAAATTTGATGAACGGCTTAAGCGCAGCTGGCGGACTTTTACCTGCCGTTGGGTTTGCTATGTTAATGAAACTATTATGGGATAATAAATTAGCCGTCTTTTACATTTTAGGCTTTGTTTTAACCGCGTACCTACAATTACCAGCCGTTGCGGTGGCGGTCATCGGGACAGTAATTTGTGTCGTGAGTGCCCAACGGGATGTAGAATTCCGCGACATTCTAAAAAGAAAACCTGCGGCGTCTTCTGCGGTTGAAGGCAGCGCGAAAGAAATCGAAGAGGAGGACTTTTTCGCATGAAGTTAAAAGAGAATTTATCTAAAGAAGAGAAAAAAATGATGCGCTCTGTTTTCTGGCGTTCTTGGACGATGAACGCTAGCCGGACAGGAGCTACACAATACCACGCAGTGGGTGTCATGTACACTTTACTCCCAGTTATCAATCGTTTTTATAAAACCAAGGAAGAACGGGCCGAGGCATTGGTGCGTCACACCACTTGGTTCAATGCAACCATGCATATCAATAACTTCATCATGGGGCTCGTCGCTTCGATGGAAAAACAAAACAGTGAAGACGAAAATTTTGATGCTAGCTCTATTACAGCAGTTAAAGCCTCACTAATGGGGCCACTTTCAGGCATCGGTGATTCCTTCTTCTGGGGCATCTTACGTGTTATTGCTGCTGGTATTGGGATTTCATTAGCCAGCACTGGTTCGCCATTAGGGGCGATTGTCTTCTTACTTTTATACAACGTTCCTGCGTTCTTAATTCACTATTATGCGTTGTATAGCGGCTACTCAATCGGTGAAAGTTTTATCCAAAAAATGTACGAATCAGGCGGAATGAAGATACTCACAAAAGTATCAAGTATGCTAGGCTTAATGATGATGGGCAGTATGACTGCTTCAAATGTAAAATTCAAAACGATTCTTGAAGTTTCCGTTAAAGGAAGCGAAGACGTAGTTAAAATCCAAGACTATTTGGATCAACTATTCGTCGGTATCGTACCATTAGCCGTGATGTTACTTGCTTTCTGGCTATTACGCAAAAAAGTCAATGTTAACGTGGTGATGTTTGGTATCATGTTCTTAGGCATCTTGCTAGGATTACTAGGCATCTGTTAAAATTGAAACAATAAACATTTAATTATTAAACACTTAGAGCCTGAGACAAAAATCCAAAGTGATTTTTATCTCAGGCTTAAAAGCTGATAAACGGCGGGAACAGAAGCAACCCCTGTCCCGACCTCTCTTTTGGAAGGACGATGAATCATGCGCTTGGAGACCTACCAACACTTAGTTGATATTTTAGAAACTAGCAATACCCCGATGAGCACACAAGAAATTGCCACAAAAATTCAATTAAGCCGCTCGGTAACCAGCTTATACTTAAATAAATTATTGGAAAAAGGTGAAGTCCAACAAACGGGAAAAAAACCCGTTTATTGGCAATTAACCCGTGCAACAACCCCCACGACCGATGTGTTTCGACAATACATCGGTAGCCAAGGCAGCGCCAAAAAAGCCATTGAACAATGCAAAGCCGCTATGTTGTATCCCCCATTGGGTATGCCTTTATTAATCCATGGAGCCAGTGGCGTCGGCAAAAGCTTTTTGGCAAAACTGATTTATGAGTATCTGAAAAATGAACAAATCATTGGCCTGGAAAAATTCTACACCTTTAACTGTGCCGATTATGCCAACAATCCCGAATTGCTATCATCCATTCTCTTCGGCCATACCAAAGGCGCATTTACTGGAGCTGAATCAGAAAAGCAAGGACTCTTGGCCCAAGCCAATAATTCTGTACTCTTTTTAGATGAAGTACATCGATTATCCAATGAAAACCAAGAAAAACTCTTTCAGTTTATGGATACAGGGACCTTCCGCCCCATTGGTGAAGAAGGAAAAATGGTCCACTCCAAGGTCCGGCTACTATTTGCGACCACCGAAAACCCGAAAAAAGTCTTATTACCAACCTTTTATCGCCGAATTTCCGTAATCGTCTCACTTCCGAACTTCAAAGAGCGCCCCATTCGAGAACGGATTGCGATTTTAAAAAACTTATTCCACCGAGAAGCGAAACGAATGACCAAAGACATCAACGTGGACGAAGAAATCTTTACGGCATTATTAGAAAATGACGAACCTGGTAACGTGGGAAGTTTATCCAACAAAGTGCAGCTCCTTTGCGCGTCGCAATTACGAAAAACTTTGCCCAATCAACCTGTCGTCATTGGCGATGCGACTCAACCAATGATTGCGATTCCTTTAGACAAAGAAGTGTTGGAAGAAGACACACTTTCTTCCGATATTTTCGCAACATTTGAAGCCTTATTTACAAAAGAAAAAACACTGGCCCACTTAAAAACTGAACTGACACAATTCATTAAATATTGTTTAGACGATGAAATAACCTTGGAAAATGATTACTTTTTACAAAACCTAGTCACGGAAGTCCAAACCAAAAACAAACTAATTATTAACCAACCTGAACAAACTGAAAAACCGATGAAAGATGTTGCCAAATTGCTGAAAATTTTACCGCCAACATTTAACGAAACAGTGCTCCTTCCGGTCCAAACACAATTAAAAGAACACTATCCGCGAACGGTTTCCCTCGTGAAAAACTTAGTCAGTCCGCTGCCAGAAGAATACCGTTTCTTGACAGAGGTACTCTTATCTATATTACTTAGCGGAGAAATTTCTGAAACGATTCCTTACCAAGCGCTCCTCGTGGCGCATGGTGAATCGACTGCCACAAGTATTCAAGCCGTTGCCAACAAATTATGTGGTACCTATATTTTCGATGCGATTAACATGCCCTTAACCTCCTCCGTCCGAGATATCGTCGCCGAAGTTAAAGACTGGCTTTCTCAGCGGGACACATCACAAGGCGTCATTATGCTCGTCGATATGGGTTCCCTGACACAACTTTATAAAAGTTTGAAACCGCAAATTCTTGGAGAACTTTTGGTGATCAATAACCTGACCACTGCCTATGCGTTGGAAATTGGTCATCAATTAATGAACGAACAACTTTTCTATGGTATTGCTAAAACCGCTGAAAAAAAATTTAAAACCGATGTACAGTACTTTGAAGGCTTTTCAGTAGAAAAAAATATCATTGTCTCTAGTATTTCAGGTCTGGATATTGCCAAGCAAATCAAACAAATCTGTCAAAAATACCTGTATACTGACATTAAAGTCATTACCCTAAAATACAAAGATTTGGTGAACACGTTAGACATTGCCAACGCCGAAGAAAATTATTTAAAAGAAACCTCGCTCATTTTGACGACGTCTTACTTAGACAACCATACGAATGTTGCTAGCGTAAATCTCTTAGACATGTTAGACGAAGATGCAGGAACCCAGTTGATGGAACCTTTCCAAAACTTGATGCATCCCAATAACATTGATAGCATGATTAACGAATTTGTTCACTTCTTCTCGAAAGAAGGCTTGTCAGAAAAACTAGAATTTCTAAATCCTGACGTCATTATTAAACAAGTCGAAAACGTTACAAAAAACATTGAAAAACGCTTCGATCTCACACTCAGCGGCAAAATGAAATTTAACTTAATGATGCACAACGCGCTCATGGTAGAGCGGACAATGCTCGGCGTTGAAGACTATGAAATCCCTGCTAACCTAGAGGAACTAACCATTAACCAAAAACCATTTTTCCAAAATGCTAAAAACATTTTCTATACTCTAGAACAGTTTTATCGAATAGAAATTTCCAACTGGGAACTCTATGTGATTTATGAAATTTTGTCTTCTCGGTGAGGGGGGATGGGAAAAGCCACTTTCCAGAGGAAAGTGGCTTTTTTTAGTTTGTGTTCTGCGTTAAAAATTCATACATATTAGGTTCTACAGGTGTTTCTAAGGTAAAGTCTAATTTAACGACGCTTTTTTTCTTACCCTCTTTGTCTTGTTTTTCGACTTGTTGGATAGTTTCTTGAAGAGGGACTACTTCGCCTAGATAATAGAAATCTGTTTCGTTCTCTTTTTGATTATATTTCCGTTTCACAAATAAATGAAATTTATATTCCCCAGGATTCCGCAAAAGTTGAACTTCTGGTGAGCGTAGATTTCTAGGCGCTTTTGTATACCAATGGAATGTTCGTTCATCAATAAATTCATCCTCATAAGCAATACGTGCAGCTTTAAAATCTTTGCCTTTATCCAAAGTTACAAAAATAGCAAAATGATTGTTACTGTTTGTATATCCACCAATGCTTTGTTCATTTTGATTAAAGTTCATATTTAATAATCGTAAAACATCTTTACGACGATATTTTTTGTATAAATTTAACGGTTGTGATAAATCATACTCCATAGATTTGTTAATCCCTGTATGGATTACATCTAACATCAAATTGATAAAATAAGAATTCTTTTTAAACTCTCTGAATTTTTCTGTTATTTGTAAACAATTCTCTTTCATCTTAAACATTTGTGATAACAAATAACGTTTTCTAATTGTTGACTCGTAAAAAGATAAATCTAAGACTTTAACAACAGATGCTAGAGTATCTGTCGTATACGTCAGGTTAAACGTATCAAACAGCGCTGTGATTTCCTCTAAAGATAACTGTTCTTTATCTGTCATTAAAAATTCTTCAATAACATAAAGTTCATGCGGGCGAATTCCTGATAGCAATTCTACAGAAACAAATTTTAGTGCACCGTTTTCTTCTTCACTTAATTTAGCTTCTGTTTCCCCAATTCTCTCCAAGAAATTATAGTATGTTTTTTCTTTACCTATAATCAACAATGGATCCACGCCATCTAACACTTGAAAATCATTCAGGTAAGGAACCCTATTCAACCGATTTTTCAACTTAAAATAACTAGCTTTTAGTTCTGACATCGCATCTAATTTAGCTTGATCAATTGATTTAAAGATACGTTCACGAGCAACTTTTTCAAAATTAATTGAAGATAAACCACTGATATACGTCACATCAATTGTATCGCGACGTAAACTATTCTTAGTTTGAGAACTATCTCCAGATAAAGCCATAGGAATCATATAGTTATTTTTATAATTACCAATAAAATCAATTACCGTAACAAATTCTTTTGATGGGTCTTTTCTTAGCCCCCGACCTAATTGCTGAATAAAAATAATACTAGATTGCGTATTTCGCAGCATAATTACTTGATTTACTTTAGGGATATCAATGCCTTCATTAAAAATATCAACCGTGAAGATATAATGAATCTCTCCAGTATCTAAACGCTTAATTTCCTTTTCTCTTTTATCAAAATTATGGTCACCAGATAAATAAGCACTCGGAATTCCACGATCGTTAAACATCTCTGCTAACTGCCTTGCTTCGTCTTTACGACTACAAAACACCAAGCCTCGAGGACTATCTCCCGAATAACCATAATAGTTAATTTTTTTTATTAAAAAATCAACTCGCTCTTCCTGTAGCAAACGTTTTAAATCGGTTGTTTCATCAATGATTTCACCATCTTTTTCATAATCAGTTACGCCAAAATAATAAAATGGACAAAGCAGTTCTGCTTCTAAAGCGGCTTGCAAACGTATTTCATACGCTACATTATAATCAAATAGCTCAAAGATATTAAAATTATCTGTTCTTTCAGGTGTAGCCGTCATCCCCAATAAAAACTTGGGATTGAAAAATTCAATGGCTTTAATATAAGATTTCGCTCCAGCTTTATGGACTTCATCAATCAAAATATAGTCAAACGCTTCTTTTCCTAAACGCTCTTGATATTCACTTTTAGATACTGTTTGAATTGTTCCAAATAGATATTTTGCATCAAAATTCTTAGAATTCCCTGATAAAACACCATAATCATCATCTTTTCCACCTAAAATCAATTTGAATGATTCTAATGCTTTCATTAAAATTAGCTCACTATGAACAATAAATAATACACGTTTAGGATTGAATTGCTGCACATCAAATGCTGCTAGATACGTTTTCCCTGTACCAGTCGCCGAAACAATCATTCCCTTAGTTGCGCCCGTTTCTCTAAGCGATTTTAAACTTCTAAGCGCTTCTTTCTGCATAGAGTTCGGCAAAATATATTGCGTATCTAAACACTCGTTTTCAGAAACATCTTGTACTAACATCTTTCTATTAACAATAGGATGATAATTTTTTTCAAATGCATCGACCCATTCTAGGGTTAGCGACTGTGCCTCATGCCATTCTTGAATGAGATGCTTTTGAATAGAAGAAACCATCTCGCCATTCTCTCTTGAAGTTAATCTAACATTCCATTCATAGTTAAGTTTCAAAGCAGACATTGTTAGGTTCGAACTACCAATAACAAAGCTTTGATAATCCTCCATCTCAAACAAATATCCTTTTGAATGAAAACCTTCTTTTTTAGAAACTCGTACTTCTACATTTGGAATATTCAACAATGCTCGAAATACGTGTGGATCATTAAAATTTAAGTATGTTGATGTTAAAATTTTTCCAGAGATTCCACGCAAAGCCAGATCAGCCAGTTGTGTTTTTATTGCATTTAAACCACTAGGTGTTATAAATGCAACGGCTATAAAAAAAGTCTTACAGCTTTTCAAATCTTTACTTAATGTATTCAATAAATAATCATGTTTTTTGGGATTGTTCACAATAAATTTAGGTGTAAGTTCGTCACCTAGAGCTTCCTTATTAATAAATGCCTTTTGTAACGCCAATTCTAAATTATCCATTTTGTTCAGTTCCCACACCTTTTTCTACTAATTTTTCCACAGTAGGAATATCAGCAGGCGCCCACTCAAGTTGGTTTAATTCATTTGGTGTTAGCCATTTAATTTGTAGATGTTCTGTCAACTGAGGTTCACCTGATTCTAAATAACAGATAAATGTAGTTAAATTAACGAAACCAAAATCATACTCATATCGACAAAAAGCATACTCTTCCTTGACGATCGTTACTTCTATTTTTAATTCTTCTTGCAATTCACGTTCAAGCGCTTGAACTTTCGTCTCACCATTCTCGATTTTTCCACCAGGAAATTCCCAAAGATTTGCTAATGCACGTTCAGGTCCTCTTTGACAACACAAAACTTTCCCGTTCTCCACTATGATTGCTCCTACTACGTGAATTTCTTTTTTCATATATTTTAACCCTCTAATCTAATTGATTTTGTTAGTTTTATTATATTTAGGATCGCATAAATCAGCTAGGGTTGCAATATTAGTGGCGTAAATTTCATTTATTATATTTGTTTTTTGATTTACTATACTTTAATTATTTAATAACTCTTCAGTTTAAACATACTAATCTCTCAAAAAACCGCAACTTACTCCCTCCAAAACGCAAGAGAGAAAAAGTTAATAAAGAAATATCTCCCAAAAACGTATGATGAATTCAAAGAAAAAAGAAATAGCGGCGATCAAAATGAGGAAATCAACTAAAAAGAAATGTATCATCTGCGTAAGTGCGTTATTCGTAATGAGTATACTTGCTGAAATCGGAATCAATTATTCTCTTGGTAAGAAAGATAAACATATTGTCAGTATGTGAATTTTTATATACTGGTTTATGACAGAACCCACACTGTCGCTACCATAAAAAAAGACACCTTCCAAAAAATGGAAAGTGTCTTGAAACATTGTAATTGATTCGTAAGCGAACACGTTCGCAACGACTCCAAATAATTAACGTATTGAGAACAGAACTTGCTATCATTTAGGAATTCCAATCCATCAGAATCCTTTTATATAAATAACTTACTAGTTTAGAATATGGATTGAGATGGACAGATTTGGATGTTTATTGATGGTACTTGAACCAATTTGAACCAAAATAGATGTTAGTTGAATACAATATCTGTGAATAATCACTCAAATATACTATTAAAAATCATTTGTTTTTAGTTCGTAATTTTTCATTTATTTTTCTCGACAAGTCTCTTCCAATATCTTTAAAAAACTTCTCTTCTTTTCTCATTGACCATTTTTTTGAATCTATTTCATCGGAAAAAATTGAAATAAGGTTGGGTATTACATCCACAAAAACTTTTATTGCGACTTTTGATTTAAGTTCTTCTTTCCCTACAAAAAAGTCCTCACCTTCAAAAGAATTGAAATCAATCTCTACCAGGCTCTTTTCACCTAACGTCAACTTGAAGCGTTCATCTTTTCTAAAAACAGTTGTTTCCACTTTGGAAATTTTTTGATTCTCAAAAAGAAATAAAAGCGTCGTTAACATCTTCATTATCTTTTCTCCTGAACCAGAAATTTCTGCTAATTTATCTGCTGTAGAGCCTTTAAACCCAATAACACTCTCTACTTTTGTGTTATTTTGATCATTAAGGAACGAATTGGGATTATCAAGTAAATGGTGAATCATCCATATAAACAAATCAGTTTTAATACCAATAATTCGTTGCTCCGATATCTCCATCTTACCCGAATATCCGGCTAAAGTTCTTAAATTCCCAAGAGTGGGGGTAGTGTATCCTTTATCTACAATGTAGTAATTTTTAAAATTATAGTTAAAAATTATTATATCTGCAACATACAATCCTACTCTTTTTTCTCTTATTGGGTTAGTTATCTCATTCTTTCTTATATACTCATATTGATAAACTAAATAGTTATATGTAACTACCTTTTCGTCAATTTTAAATGTTTGGTTATCATCAAATGCCAAATCTACTTTGTGTAATAGAGTTTCATTACTAAATGGGTCCAATGTCCCCTCTCTATTTATTAAAAACTTATCTATCAAACTTTCTAAAGAATTATCTGTATTATCCACCCACTTTGAATATGCCATTATGCTTCAACCACCCTATTTTTGAATTAATTTAAGCCCATTACTATTAATGCTGATCAAACCCCAATTTTTTTCCCTTTCAAACCTTAGTTCATCTTTATTCCCTCGATTATGCTCTTCTAGTAAAAGAGAAAAATGAATTTCTCTTGAAAAAGAAATATCAAATTCGGGACTTTTAGATAACATTTCATTTAAGTCTATCTCATACTCTTCTGATGTCGTAATTTCTTTTATAAAAGAAACATTTTTCCTTTTTTCTAACTGTAGAATATATGATGTTGGACATTTTATCATTATGTTCTTTTTACAAAACCGCTTTTTCCCACTTACATCTATATTTACTACAACATCAATCGTTTTTTCTTCATCCACATCATCATTAGAAATATATAATTTATTCGATTCTTGGCTACCCGATTTCACAGAGACTGTTACATTCATCTTCTTTTTCATAAAAAAGTCTTGAATGACTGCCAGTAATATACTTATACAGGTATTAAAAATAGCAATATCAAATCCTATTAATATCTTATCTGACTGAATATTTAGAAACTTAGATGCTATAGGAAAAAAATACGCACATATTCCCGAACTAATAACAACAACCAATTGTATTAATTGTTTCTTTATATTATCCTTCATCAAAATACCTCATTAACTGCGGATATATAAACTGTTTGAATAACGAATCAATTTCATCGCCATAAACAATACCATTGGACTTTAAAACTGTTTTGCTTGATGTTTCTTTATCATAGAAATGTATTTCAAAAATATCAATAGATTCTCTATCAGAATACCATTCGAGTTCATCAATTATTCTAAATATTAATTCTCTATTTGAACGGGATTCTATTACTAAATCATCAATTTCAGACTGAACATTTTCTTCTGCATCTGAACACATTTTGATTTTTTGCAAATACAAATCTGGATAAATATAAACGGCTTTAACTAAGTCTAGCATTAACTCTACATTAAACAGGACTTGTCTAAACCCTTCCTGCTTTTGCTTTTTTATCAATTCTGAATAATTAGAGGGAGCACAATCATAAGGAACTAACTTAAAATTATAGTTTTGTTCATACAATTTCTTAAATATTTTCCCATATTTCATCATCAAGCTCCTCTCATCAGTTTATACCTAATGCACAGTAATTATAACACAAAAATTATACATTTATATACTAACACAAGAAATAGTGAAATTACTTAGAAAAAACATCGTTGTAACTAAAAAATAAAGAGAGGTAAACATGAAAAAGGTTTAGTTTAATTATAGTTATTGCACTTACATTGTTAATTAATTGTACTCAAAACATCAACGGAGAAATGTAAAAATAATACACATCAACAACTAAGAAACAATTCATATTAAGTGAATTTTTAAAATCTAATAAAAATTCCCAAATTTGATTTTATGTAAATGAGGTTATTCAAGATTTCAGGAAAGATACATCTGTTAGCGAAATTTATGCATTTAAAAAGTTGCTAAATATGATGGCGATCTTTACTCAAATTTAGGATGATTAGCACAACTAATGATAAATAATTTCTATCGTCTATAGATGACAAGCAAGTAGATTATGATAATACCTTTGTATCAAAACGCTTAAGTCATATTAATGTCCAAACAACACAAAACTACTATCTTGAATTAATGCAAAAAAAAAGCACCAGCAAAATGCTGATGCTTTAAACTTGTTAAATTCTTTGTCCAGTTGATTTGAACCAACTTGAACCAAAAATCTCTTGTAAACGTTGATACAACAAGGAGTTGATTAACGTTTTGAGAACTGTGAAGCTTTACGAGCTTTTTTAAGACCTGGTTTTTTACGTTCAACCATACGTGCGTCACGAGTAAGTAACCCAGCGCGTTTTAAAGCAGAACGGAAGTCAGGATCTACTTGTAACAATGCACGAGCGATTCCGTGACGGATAGCTCCTGATTGTCCAGCATAGCCACCACCGTTTACGTTTACGATTACATCGTAAGCGCCTTTTGTTTCAGTTACGCCAAATGGTTGGTTGATAACTTCACGCAAGTCAGCATGTGGAATATATTCTTCTACGTCTTTTTTGTTTACAGTAATTTTACCAGTACCTGGTACTAAGCGTACGCGGGCAACTGCATTTTTACGACGGCCTGTGCCGCTATATTGTACTTGTGCCAATGAATTTCCCTCCTTAAATTAAGTTCGTGATATCTAATACTTCTGGTTGTTGTGCAGCATGTGGATGCTCAGCTCCACCGTATACGTTCAATTTAGTAAATTGTTTACGTCCTAAAGTGTTTTTAGGTAGCATACCTTTTACAGAAGTTTCGATAAGACGGCGAGAGTTTTTGTCGCGTAATTCACCAGCAGTCACTGATTTTAATCCTCCAGGATACATTGAGTGACGGTAGTAAATTTTGTCTGTAGCTTTTTTACCTGTTAATTTTACTTTATCAGCGTTAATTACGATTACGAAATCTCCAGTATCCACATGTGGTGTGAATGTTGGTTTATTTTTACCACGTAGTACAGAAGCAACAACTGCTGATAGACGTCCTAAAGGAACATCTGTTGCATCTACTACGTACCATTTACGTTCTACTTCGCCAGCTTTGGCCATATATGTTGTACGCACGTTTCTTTCCTCCAATTTTGTTTTCGATGTTTGACATACACTTGAGTTTCCGGGGCTCATTGTGGGGCAAACAATACCATTTAATATTTTACCTTCAATCACTGATAAAGTCAATGTTTTTCTGCGCTTTCAGAAAATAGATTTTCACTTATTTTTTTGTGCCTTTTAAACAGAAAAAAACCGCCAACGTCAACGTCAGCGGCTTTGGGAGTTGTTTTAAATTATGCGTCAATACCAGGCGCTTTGCCAAGTTTGGCTTGTAACATCCAAATATTTTTTTCGATGTCTGTTTTGTTTGCGATGAAAATGTCTTGTGTGCAGTCGTCGCCTTCTTCACCAGAAACTTCGATTCCTTTTGCGTAAAGATCTGCTAAGTAACGGTAGCCTGCTACTAATTTTTCCATACGTTCTGGAATGGTGCGGTCCCAATTACCAATTTCATCTTCAATTTTTGTATTTTCTGCGAATTCACGCAATGTTGAGAATGGAGAGCCGTCCAATGTGATTAAACGTTCTGAAACAACATCTAATTGCTCATTGATTTGATCCATGTATTCATCCATTTGTGGGTGAAGTGTTAAAAATTCAGGTCCACGCATATACCAATGTGTTTGATGAATTACCACGGAAAATTGGCTTAAATCTGCAACGAGTTGGTTCAAAATTTCTTTTGTTTTTTCAAATTTCATTCTTTGTCATCCTCCTAAATATTTTTTCTACACTCTTAGTGTAATATGAATTGTGAAAAAAGTACACTGAAAACCTTTCTTTTTTAAAATTATTATCAAATTATAATAATTACAATTAAGAATCTAATTAATTTCCTGAAATCGCTGTTTTTTCATCCGCAGTGACGACTTTTTGTTCCGCTTGAGTGAGGATCGTGTCGAGTGCCTCCGTCAACTTGTCAGTATCTTCTTTTCCTGTGACGAAAGCTAAAAAAAACTGATTCAGTCTCAGTTGCTCCGCTGCCGGCAAGTACCATTGCCCTTCTACTTGCTTAACCGTTAATGGCAGTTCAACTGGCACATGGCTGACATTGATTTGTTGGATTTCTTTTTTTAAAACGGCTAACGTGTGCTGCATGTCTAGCGCTTGTGTCGCCTGTTGCGTTTGCTGAAGAAGAGCAGTGGTTGTATCTTCAATCGCCGTCACAAAATCTAAGCCCTTAATCTGAAAAGTGATTGTCGCTTGCCCATTCAATTCTTTCGTGGCTACTAGTTGATATGACGCTTTTTTCTTCACTTGAGCTAGTAATTCTGCGCTAAGCTTCTGGGCTTCGGTCTCGGTGACTTCAGCGTTCATTTCTTTTAAGCTATTGAAAAACTGCTTCTGGAACTGTTGACGGCTCGTCTGCAAATGCTCCACTAAGACTTTCGATTCACGAAAAGTTTGAGAGAATGTCGCTGTCTTTTCTTGATAAATAAAGTAATCTACCAACTGTTGCGCTGCTTTTTCGCCGGAATGAGACGGTGCACTGCAACTTGCTAACGCCCCAATGAATAACAGAAATAGTGGTAGTAGCTGCTTCTTCATTTCTCATCCTCATTTCCTCAAGTCTTTGTCTCTCTTCTAGTTAAGCAACTTCTCAGCCATTTGTCAAAGCTATTTACTATCAATTATTTTCGGAATTCTGCTAATTTTTGATAACTTTGTGCTAAAATTTGTTGGGTTTCTTGAAAAACAGGATACAGTTCTTGATAAACTAGCAATTGATCCGCTCGTGGCGTGACCGTTTCATGAATCAGCACCTGTTGCGCCGCTGCTTGTAAATTTGGTAACTGACCTAAGCCTTGCCAACCTAGCAAAACAGCGCCTAATGCCGAAGCTTCGGTGCTATCAGTGAACGATAACGTTTCTCCCAGCACATCAGCCATGATTTGACGGAACACAGGGGAATCAGCAAAGCCGCCTGTCGCCCGAATCTCCTGAACGGGTCCACCGAGTTGTTTCAAATCCTCTAAAATAGTTTTTAAATTGAAACAGATTCCTTCCACCACCGCTCGAGCTAAATGTCCGGCGTGGTGATTTTTGCGCAAGCCAATAAAACTTGCGCTCGCCTCTGCATTCCACAGCGGTGCTCGTTCACCTAGCAAATAAGGATGAAACAGTAAGCCATTTGCCCCAGCTGGCACGGTTGCAATTTTGGCCATAATTGGGTCATAGATATTGGTCCCGTTTTGAATAGCTTGCTGACGTTCTTCTGCAAAAATCGTTTGGCTCGCCCAATCTAATGCAACTGCACCATTACTACTGGCGCCACCAATCACCCAGTGCTGTTCATCTAGAGCAAAACAAAACGTTTCACCTTGCGGATGCAAAAAAGGTTCTTCGACAATATACCGAAGTGCACCGCTCGTACCGACGGTCAAAGTCGCTACACCCGTTCCTAGCGCTCCCAAACCTAAATTAGACAACGGGCCATCCGCGCCACCAAGAACTAAAACCGTTTCCTCTGTAACACCAAGCATCTCTTGCCAAGAAGGCGCTAACGCTGGAAAAATGAACGTTGACGGGGCAACTTTTGGCAACTGTTCCTCCTCAATAGATAAATACGCTAAAATCGACGATTCCCATTGCCGCGTGCGAATATTAAATAAACCCATTCCTGAAGCACTACTATAATCTGTCCAGTATTCGCCAAAGAAACGGTAAAAAATGTAGTCCTTAATCCCAATAAACTTGGCCGCGCTCTGCGCAACGGCTGGCTGATTTTCCTGCAGCCAGCGAATCTTGTACAAAGGTGCCATTGGATGAACTGGCATCCCTGTCAATTGATAAAACAATTGGGCCGCTGGCGTTTCTTTTAACGCTTCCGCATAATCAGATGCTCGGGTGTCAGCCCAAGTAATCACTTGGGTCAATGGGCGTCCTTGCGCATCCATGGCAATTAAGCCATGCATCGCCGAAGCAAAAGAAATGAGCCCAATTGGTTGATTCTTCACTTGCTGTGTGACGGTTCGAATACAGTTCACCACAGCTTGGAACAGCGTTTCTGGGTCTTGCTCCGCCATTCCTTCAGTCTCTTGAATTAATGGATAACGCACATAGCTAGAAGCTACGACTGTGCCATTTGCTTGAAAAGCCACTGCTTTGGCTTGCGTGGTGCCAACGTCGACACCAATCGCTAATTTTTCCATTTGATTCCCTCATTTCTTGTTTCTTTTATTATTCCTAACAAAAAAAGATTTGTCTAGTCAAACGAAAAAGTTTAAAAAAAGCGTAGTTTATTTTTAAGGAGGTAACCTATGTTTTTCTTGAGTCTCTTTTTGATTGGTGCCTGTTTCGGTTCTTTTTTATGCTTAGTGGCGGAGCGCTTACCAGTAGGGCGTTCTTTGTGGTGGCCCCCTTCCCACTGTCAAGGTTGCTACCAGCCTCTACAACTCTATGAATTAATTCCAGTTGTTTCGATTTTGCTGCAGCGCTTTCGTTGTCGAAAGTGTCAACAGCCAGTAGCTAAGAGTTATCTTTTAGCAGAACTTGTCATGGGCGGCTTAACCGCAAGCTGTTTTTCAGCTGGCCTGACGATTGATGCTTTGATTCTCTGGTGGTGGCTGACGAGCGCTTTCACATTATCCTTGATTGATTACTGGTATTTAGTGGTTGAACCGAAGATTCTTTATCCGAGTTTTTTTGTGCTTTGCTTGCTGAAAATGGCGGGTCAGCATTCGTTTTACTTACTGACTGGTCTTTTTTGTTTTTGTTTTTTCCGAGCCGTCTTATATTATTTTCCGGAAGCCATGGGGCGAGGGGATCTTTTGTTACTGGGTTTGTGGGGCTGTTTTTTACAGGTACCTCAGTTGCTGATGCTGCTATTTTTTGCCAGTAGTTATGGCCTAATCTATGGCTACAGTTGTAAATTTTTGAGGTATCCAGTTGAACAGAAACTTCCCTTTGTCCCCTTTTTAAGTTTGGGCTTACTCACAATCAGTTGGTTATAGCAAATAAAAAAAGCCGCAAGGAGCATGCTCCTTGCGGCTTTTTAGGGTTTATTTATTGATGTTTTTCAACGCATCTTCAGCAGCCATTTGTGCTTCAATGTCTGAAATACTATAAACGTTTTCGCTAGCTACGCCAACTTCTTTTGGTTCCATGTTACGGTAACGAGCCATACCAGTACCAGCTGGGATGATTTTACCAATGATAACATTTTCTTTCAATCCAAGTAATGGATCTTTTTTGCCACGGATAGCAGCATCTGTTAACACGCGTGTTGTTTCTTGGAAGGATGCAGCAGATAAGAAGCTGTTTGTTTCCAATGACGCTTTGGTAATACCAAGTAAGACTGGACGACTAGTAGCAGGGACGCCACCAGCAACTAATGTGTCGTAGTTACGGTCTTTAAATTCTGCGATGTCCATTAATGTTCCTGGAAGGATTTCAGTGTCACCTGGATCCATTACGCGGATTTTACGTAACATTTGACGAACCATTACTTCGATATGTTTGTCGCCGATTTCTACCCCTTGCATACGGTAAACACGTTGTACTTCACGTAATAGGTAGTTTTCAACAGATAAAACATCACGAACTTGTAATAATTGTTTTGGATCAATTGAACCTTCTGTCAACGGTGCACCACGGTGGATAATGTCGCCTTCAGCAACTTTCATACGTGCAGTGTAAGGGACAGTATAGGTACGTGTATCTGTTTTTCCTTTGATGGTTACTTCTTTTTGACGTGTGGCAGGATCTTCAGAAATATCGATAACTTCACCGGTTACTTCTGTAATCACTGCTTGCCCTTTCGGATTACGTGCTTCAAAGATTTCTTGGATACGAGGTAAACCTTGAGTGATATCGTCACCGGCAACCCCACCGGTATGGAACGTACGCATGGTTAACTGTGTACCAGGTTCCCCGATTGATTGAGCGGCGATTGTACCAACTGCTTCTCCGACTTCAACGTCAGAACCAGTTGCCAAGTTACGTCCGTAACAGTGCTTACATACACCATGTTTTGTGTTACATGTAAAGACAGAACGGATGGTTACTTTTTCAATACCAGCGTCCACGATTTCTCTTGCAAGATCTTCAGTGATTAATTGATCCGCACCAATGATGATTGCACCAGTTTCTGGATGAACAACTGATTTACGTGTATAACGACCTAATAGACGTTCGTCTAATGGTTCGATAATTTCGTTACCTTCACGAATGGCTTCGATTTCAAGACCACGGTCAGTGCCACAGTCGTCTTCACGAATGATTACGTCTTGGGCAACGTCAACTAAACGACGTGTTAAGTAACCTGAATCGGCTGTCTTCAAGGCCGTATCGGTCATCCCTTTACGAGCCCCGTGAGTTGAGATAAACATTTCTAAGACAGAAAGTCCTTCACGGAAGTTTGAGATGATTGGTAATTCCATGATTCGTCCATTCGGAGCGGCCATCAAACCACGCATACCAGCTAACTGTGTAAAGTTGGAGATGTTACCACGGGCTCCAGAGTCAGACATCATGAAGATTGGGTTACGAGCTTCCATACTTTCGATCAGTTTTTGTTGGATTTCGTCTTTGGCACCGTTCCAAACGCCGATTACACGTTCATAACGTTCGTCATCAGTAATTAAACCACGACGGAATTGTTTAGTAATTGTTTCAACTTGTTTGTGGGCAGCGTCAATGATTGCTTGTTTTTCATGAAGAACCATGATATCGGCAATCCCTACCGTCATCCCAGCATAAGTTGAGTGTTTGTAACCTAAGTCTTTCATGCGGTCAAGCATTTTAGAGGTTTCCGTAATGTGGAATCTCTTGAAGACTTCAGCAATGATATTTCCAAGATTTTTC
Organism: Enterococcus sp. DIV1537a; assembly: GCF_051712085.1. Lineage (NCBI taxonomy): Bacteria > Bacillati > Bacillota > Bacilli > Lactobacillales > Enterococcaceae > Enterococcus > Enterococcus sp. DIV1537a. The sequence goes on from NZ_JBIOOE010000001.1 coordinate 2,685,996, forward strand.
TTCTTGAATGGTAAAACTAATTCTTGCTCTTTAATATGTGCAGGAATGTCTGTACCAGCTTCTACGAAGTATTTATCTGGTGTTTGAACAGTTAAGTTATAGTCTGTTGGTTCGTTCAAGTAAGGGAACTCAACAGGCATGATTTCGTTAAAGATGATCTTACCAACTGTGGTGATTAAGATTCGTTCTTTTTGCCAATCAGTAAATGGTTTGTCACCTAAAAGTGTTGTTTGAACCCCAATCCGTGAGTGTAAATGCACGTAGCCATTTTGCCATGCTAAAACAGCTTCGTTCATGTCGCGGAAGATCATACCTTCCCCTTCACGGCCTTCTTCTTCCATTGTTAGATAGTAGTTACCTAAGACCATATCTTGAGATGGTGTAACAACTGGTTTACCATCTTTCGGGTTCAAGATATTTTGGGCAGCAAGCATTAACATACGAGCTTCTGCTTGTGCTTCTTCGTTTAGAGGCACGTGAACCGCCATTTGGTCTCCATCGAAATCGGCATTGTAGGCTTCACAAACTAATGGGTGAAGACGAATCGCACGACCTTCAACAAGAACAGGTTCGAAAGCTTGGATCCCTAATCTATGCAACGTAGGTGCCCGGTTAAGTAAAACTGGGTGTTCTTGGATAACTTCTTCTAAGATATCCCAAACTTCATCTTCGCCACGTTCGATTTTACGTTTCGCATTTTTAATGTTTGTCGCAATTTCACGTTGTACTAATTCACGCATTACAAATGGTTTGAATAATTCAATCGCCATTTCTTTTGGTAAACCACATTGGTACATTTTTAAGAACGGACCAACGACGATTACGGAACGACCAGAATAGTCAACACGTTTACCTAGTAAGTTTTGACGGAAACGACCTTGTTTCCCTTTCAACATGTGAGAAAGAGATTTCAATGGACGGTTACCTGGTCCAGTAACTGGACGGCCACGACGACCATTATCGATTAAAGCATCGACCGCTTCTTGTAACATCCGTTTTTCGTTTTGAACAATGATGCTTGGTGCATTTAAGTCTAATAAACGTTTTAGACGGTTGTTACGGTTGATAACACGGCGGTATAAGTCGTTTAAGTCACTTGTTGCAAAACGACCACCTTCCAATTGAACCATCGGACGTAAATCTGGTGGAATAACTGGGATAACATCCATTACCATCCAGCTTGGTTGGTTACCTGAAGCACGGAAGGCTTCTAAGATGTCTAAACGACGGATGGCACGTGTCCGTTTTTGACCAGAAGCTGTTTTCAATTCTTCTTTTAATTGCGCAACTTCGCCATCTAAATCGACGTTATCTAATAATTGTTTCACGGCTTCGGCACCCATAGCAGCTTTGAAGGCTTGGCCATATTGTTCACGTTTTTCACGATATTCGCGTTCCGTTAACAATTGTTTTTTCTCTAATGTTGTGTCACCTGGTTCGATGACAACGTATGAAGCAAAATAAATGACTTCTTCCAATGCACGAGGGCTCATGTCTAAAACAAGACCCATCCGAGATGGAATTCCTTTAAAGTACCAGATATGTGAAACTGGTGCGGCTAATTCAATATGTCCCATACGTTCACGACGTACTTTTGAACGAGTGACTTCAACGCCACAACGGTCACAGACAATACCTTTATAACGGATACGTTTATATTTACCACAAGCACATTCCCAGTCTTTGGTTGGACCAAAAATGCGTTCACAGAATAACCCTTCACGTTCGGGTTTTAATGTACGGTAGTTAATTGTTTCGGGTTTTTTAACTTCCCCATAAGACCAACTTCTGATCTTTTCTGGTGAAGCAAGCCCTATTTGCATACTTTCGAATTTATTTACATCGATCAAAAGGAATTCCCTCCATTTCCTTATTTAGAGAAGCTGAGTCAGCAACTTGTTAGCAAATGGCAAGCATCACTTGAAAGAAGGTCTGACGACACTTGGAACAAGTAATGGCTTGCGCAGTTGCAACAAAGTCGCAGTTGAATCAACTCATCAGAGTGGTAGCGACAAATTAGTCTCTGTCTTCGGCTGTTTCAATTTCTTGAACAACGTCTTGTGCTTCTTCTTTCACGACTGATTCTGCTTCTTTTTCCAGCTGTTTCGCTGATTGTTGTTCCGCAAATTTGGTTAGTGCGTCAACGGTGATTAAATCATCATCGTCATCGTCCATATCGCGTAACTCAATCTCAGCTTCCTCAATGTCCAAGACACGCATGTCTAAACCAAGTGATTGTAATTCTTTCACTAATACTCGGAATGATTCAGGCACACCTGGTTTTGGAATTGGTTCACCTTTAACGATGGCTTCGTATGTTTTCACACGTCCGACAACGTCATCAGATTTGTAAGTTAAGATTTCTTGTAATGTGTAAGCAGCACCGTAAGCTTCCAGTGCCCAAACTTCCATTTCCCCGAAACGTTGTCCACCGAATTGAGCTTTACCACCCAACGGTTGTTGCGTAACAAGAGAGTAAGGTCCGATTGAACGAGCATGCAATTTGTCATCAACCATGTGGGCTAATTTAATCATATACATGACACCAACGGAAATACGGTTATCAAATGGTTCACCTGTACGTCCATCGTAAAGAACTGTTTTAGCATCGCTAGCCATACCAGCTTCACGAACAGTTTCCCAAACGTCTTCATCGGTTGCCCCATCGAAAACAGGTGTTGCGACGTGAATACCTAATTGGCGAGCAGCCATACCTAAGTGTAATTCAAGTACTTGTCCGATATTCATACGAGAAGGTACCCCTAATGGGTTCAACATGATATCAACAGGTGTTCCGTCAGGTAAGAATGGCATATCTTCTTCCGGCATAATACGGGAAACAACCCCTTTATTTCCGTGACGTCCCGCCATTTTATCTCCTTCGTGAATTTTACGTTTTTGAACGATATAGACACGAACTAACATGTTGACACCTGGTGATAATTCATCGCCAGCTTCACGAGTAAAGATTTTCACATCATGAACGATACCGCCGCCACCGTGAGGTACACGGAGAGACGTATCACGAACTTCGCGGGCTTTTTCCCCGAAGATTGCGTGTAATAAACGTTCTTCTGCAGATAATTCTGTAACCCCTTTAGGTGTGACTTTCCCAACTAGTAAGTCGCCATCTTGAACTTCAGCACCAATGCGGATAATCCCCATTTCGTCTAAGTCTTTCAATGCGTCTTCCCCAACGTTTGGAATTTCACGGGTAATTTCTTCAGGTCCTAATTTTGTATCACGTGCTTCTGATTCATATTCTTCAATATGCACAGAAGTGTAAACATCGTCTTTAACTAAACGACGGCTCATGATAATGGCATCCTCGTAGTTGTAACCTTCCCATGTCATGAAGGCAACTAAGACGTTTTGCCCTAAAGCCATTTCGCCTTCTTCCATAGAAGGCCCATCCGCTAAAGTATCGCCTTTTTCAACTTTTTCACCTAAGTGAACAATTGGGCGTTGGTTGTAGCTTGTTCCTGAGTTAGAACGACGGAATTTAGTAACCATATATTTGTCTAATGCGCCATTGTCGCGACGAACGCGAATTTCTTTTGCATCGACGAATTCTACGACACCGTCATGTTTACATAGTAAAGCAGCACCTGAGTCATGGGCTGATTTATATTCCATACCTGTACCTACCCACGGAGAGCGTGGTTGAATTAACGGCACCGCTTGACGCTGCATGTTGGCACCCATCAAGGCACGGTTGGAGTCATCGTTTTCTAAGAAAGGAATACATGCTGTTGCGACTGCGACTACTTGTTTTGGTGAAACGTCCATGTAGTCAACTTTGTCTACGGCAACTTCTAAGTTTTCACTTTGTAGACGCGCCATAACAACATCATTGGCAAATGTGCCATCTTCATTTAAAAGTGAGTTCGCTTGCGCTACGATATAATGGTCTTCGATGTCTGCTGTTAAGTAATCTACTTGATCAGTAACACGGCCTGTCGCACGATCAACACGGCGATAAGGCGTTTCGATGAAACCAAATTTATTCACTTTCGCATAACTAGATAAGCTATTGATCAACCCGATATTTGGTCCCTCAGGCGTTTCAATTGGACACATACGACCATAGTGAGAGTAGTGAACGTCACGAACTTCATAACCGGCACGGTCACGAGTCAAACCACCAGGCCCTAAGGCTGATAGACGACGTTTATGGGTTAACTCACCTAATGGGTTTGTTTGGTCCATGAACTGTGATAACTGTGAAGAACCAAAGAATTCTTTGATACTTGCTACCACTGGACGGATGTTAATTAATTGTTGTGGTGTCAATGTTTCTGTGTCTTGAATAGACATTCTTTCACGAACCACACGTTCCATACGGGCTAAGCCAATACGGAATTGGTTTTGTAATAATTCGCCTACTGAACGGATACGACGATTACCTAAGTGGTCGATGTCATCGACATTGCCGATATCTTCCATTAAGTTGAAGAAGTAGCTCATTGAAGCAACGATATCTGCTGGACGAACTGTTTTTACGCTATCGTCTGGATAGCCGTTACCAATCACATTCACGATACGTTCAGGATCTTTTGGTGAAAGAACTTGAATCACTTGAATCGTCATTGGTTCAGTTACTACCGCATCTTCACTTGGATAGTAAGTTACACTGTTTAAGCCGTTGTCAATGTATTCGCCTAATGTTTCCATGATTTGGTGTGTTAAAACCGTGCCTTTTTCGACAATGATTTCACCAGTTTCTGGATCAACTAGCGTTTCAGCTAAGGTTAAGTTTAATAGACGTGTTTTTAAGTCTAATTTTTTGTTAACTTTGTAGCGACCAACGTTTGCCAAATCATAACGTTTTGGATCAAAGAAACGTGCAGTTAACAAGCTACGTGAGCTATCTGCTGTTTTTGGTTCGCCTGGGCGAAGACGTTCATAAATGTCTTTCAAGCCTTCTTCTGTACGAGAATCACTTGCGTTTTTGTGTAAATCTTTTTCAATTGTGTTGCGTAAGCTTTCGCTGTCGCCGAAAATTTCGAAGATGGTATCATCTGAACCGAAACCTAAAGCACGAACTAACACAGTTAAAGGAATTTTACGTGTGCGGTCAATCCGAACATAAGAAATGTCTTTCGCATCTGTTTCCATTTCTAACCATGCACCACGGTTAGGAATGACTGTTGAGCCAAAACCTTCTTTGCCGTTTTTGTCCACTTTTCCATGGAAATAAACACCTGGAGAACGAACTAATTGGGAAACGATAACACGTTCTGCCCCGTTGATGATGAAGGTACCCATTTCTGTCATTAATGGGAAATCGCCGAAGAAGACTTCTTGGGATTTAATTTCACCTGTTTCACGGTTGGTTAAACGTAATGTTACATGTAATGGCGCAGAATAGTTGGCATCATGTGCGCGGGCTTCTTCTACTGTGTACTTTGGTTCTTTTAATTCATAGTCAACAAATTCTAAGGATAAGTTTCCTTGGAAATCATCAATTGGTAAAATGTCTTCAAACATTTCACGAAGTCCCTCATCTAAAAACCATTGATAAGAGTCTGTTTGGATTTCAATTAAATTTGGTAATTCCAATACTTCACTGATACGTGCGAAACTTCTACGTTCGCGATGCTTTCCGTATTTTACTACGTGTCCAGCCAAGCTCTTCACCCCTCTAGTTATAAGTCTATCAAAACACCGATCCGAAAAATTACATTTACGTTACATATATTAAATATATGTAACAAAAAGCATTTTTTGCAGTTTTTAAGCAAAAAAAAACCAAAAATAGAACATGCTTCCGAAAAATTTTCTGGCGTTTCTACTTTTGTTTTCCTATAAAAAACCGGAACGGACAATATTTCGCTCCTGCTTCGTCACTTTCAGATAGTTTTTGCTCTATAGATTTTACTACCTTTGTCTAGAAAAGTCAAGGGTTTCTTTAAGGTTTTCTTTTTCATAAAAAGGAGTTTTTTTGTAAAGGGTTTTAATGAAAAAATGCGTAATAAATAATTACGCATTTTCCCCTATCTTCTATTCACACAAAAAAACGAATGCAAAGATGCATTCGTTTTTGACTAACCGCCACCTAATAAAAAGTCTAGGACATTCATGCCGCCGCTTGTTTGGCTGCGGTAAAGTTCGGTGTAGCCGCATTGGGTACAGCTAATTGTAATAAATTTTTTATTTTGAACATCAAAAATTTTCGCAAAGTTCCCACCTGTTGCTTGAAATTGGTCCGACACATAGTGCATGTTGCCACATTTCTCACAAACATATTGTTGCTTTTCCATTCCCCTCACTCCTTCTCAATAAAACAAGTATAGCAAACGCCTGCTTCATTTTCCTCCATCCTAAGATGGATTTTTTCACTAGTTGACCAAGCCTTTTCCTTTCCGCTACAATAAGCATAACGAATCGGAGGAAAAAATATGTCGACAAAAAGCCAAGTCCTAACTTTATTGATGAAACAAACGCCCGCATTCCTTTCAGGCGAAGAGATGGCACAACGTCTGTCCTTATCTCGCACAGCTATTTGGAAAGCGATTAATGAATTGAAAAAAGATGGCTATCAAATTACTAGCGTGCAAAATAAGGGGTATCGCCTTGAGAAATCAGATGTCCTTTCTGCAGAAGGCATTCAGTTGGCATTATGGCCCCAAACGCCGCCTTTAACAATTACCGTCCTAGAAACATCTGAATCTACCATGACCGATGCTAAGCGGGCGATTTTAGACCAGACGCCCGACAATACATTGATTGTTGCTGACATGCAAGAAATGCCGCGGGGCAGGTTCGGCCGACCATTTTTCGCTACGCCAGGTAAAGGGATTTACATGAGCATGGTGCTTCAACCGAACCAAAATTTTGAAGAAATCGCCCAATATACTGTGATTATGGCCGTAGCGGTCGCTCGAGCAATGGATGCTCTGGCAGGCGTTCACACAGAAATTAAATGGGTCAATGATCTTTATTTAAATGGCAAAAAAGTTTGCGGGATTTTGTCGGAAGCCATGAGCAATGTGGAAACAGGGCAGATTTCCAATGTTATCATCGGCATGGGGATTAATTTTTCAATTACAGAAACCGAATTTCCTGAGGACATTCGGCAGAAAGTGACTTCCCTTTTCCCAGATGGTGAACCGACGGCGACGCGAAATGAATTAGTCGCCAACATTTGGAATCATTTTTATCAAATTTTAGACGAACGTTCAACGAAAGACTTTTTAGAAGAATACCGACAACGCTCCTTTGTGATTGGCAAAGACGTCGCTTTTACCCAAAATGGGCAAGACTTCCGCGGCGTTGCGACAACCATTAATGGAAATGGAGAATTGATTGTCCAGTTGCCTGATGGCACGGCCAAAACGTTGTCTTCTGGGGAAATTAGTTTGGACCAGATTGGTGAATGGCGTCGAGGATAAGTAGGGAAATTTAGAAAAAAGAAAGCGGGACATCAGTCGTTTTGACTGATGTCCCACTTTCTACTTCTGAAAATAATCAGCTGAACAAAAGCAGCCCCTTCGAAAATAAGCCAAAATTGACTTTCTCACACAAGTGTTCGGCGTATCTTAATCCTTCCAAATGTTGAGAATCACGAAGAACGTAGTGATTTGATGATGAACAGGACCTACTTGGTTCTTGGCGCTTAACACTTTTGTCTCAGCCGCATTATCTTGATACCTGATTATTGAACATTAACATCTATCGCTTGATAAAATAAATTAATCGTGTCATTGATATCCCAAACGGCATAAATAACATGGTATCCTTTCCTATCAGCGGGAATATTTATTCTGTGTGTTTCTGTATCATTGACCATAAATTCTTGACCAGGAGGTAAATCTTGACCGATTGGTTGCCCTACTATGCCAATCAGTTCCATTTCGTCCATCGTTAATGGTGCATTAGGATTCCATCCAGGTTTCGTCATATAGTATCTAAAACGATTGGTCTTATGTTTTGCCGTCATCACCCATTTAAAATTATTCTCTCCTGTTGTTATATTACTTTTTACCCAACGAGTGGCTGTTTGTTCATCTAGTTTGGAATAGCTTGCTAATCCAGCTGAAGGCAACCTTCCATTTAATTGACCCGTGTCTAATAATTTAGTTGGCGCTTCAATTCCTTGGGGTGTCGTGATAATTTCTGGCTGTGAGCTGTCTTGACCAGGCCCCCATCCAAATCCGTTTGCTTCCGCATTTTTGACTCGACTGACTGGGCTATCAACATAGCCGTGTGCATAACTCTGCTGTGCATCTCCTAAAGCAAAAACACTGATCATCGTTGCGCCTACTGCAATTATGAATAACATCATTTTTTTCATGTATATCGCTCCCTTATAAGCAAAACCCTTCAAAAAACATGTAATCTTAATCAACTGAAACGTAAAATCTCCACAACATCATTTTTACTTTTTCGATAGCGACCATCAACTTTGTGCACAATTATTGTCGACATATTTATTTTAAATGAACTAGCAATTCAATAGCAACTGTCCGCCTTTTTTACTGAGAAAAACTTATAGCACTCTTATAAAAAATGTTTGTTTTTTAATTTATCATTATTGAACACCTACTATTTATAGCGATTAACCGAGAACAGCCTTGCCCACTCTTTTTTTAGAATGCTCAAGTACTGTTTTTTTTAACTGCTTCACTTCCCCACACCTTTAAATTTATTTAAAAAACAATAAATTTTCTTAAACTTCATTGTGAGAACCGCTGCATAAATTCTATACTTCTAGCGTTAGATAAAATAACCTTGTTAGGTGAGGCTCCTATCCAAACATAGGCTATTGCGCAGAAATGTCGAAAGACACCAATGTGTAAAACAGGAATGGTCGAATTAAGGCTCTTCTAAAAATAGCTAAGAGAAATCTTTACGTTGGATAGTGCTAAAGCTCAGACGATGAGAACCGATTGGCTTGCTGTGTCCTGTTTAGTCGCAAGCGCTTATTTACGATCGATGCTGGCTTAGTCTACTCTTTCAAGGGAAAAAGAAAGGGATTCTCATGCAAACATCGAATAAAAAATTTCCACTTTATGCCCTAACAACGCTTTGTTTTTCTTTCCTCACTTTGTTAGTGGCGGCTAGTCCAAATTGGTTTCAACAAATGGACGAAGCTATCTATCACATCAAATGGCAATTAAATGCCCCACTTTTAACAGCGGTCAATCTGTTAGCAAAAACAGCCACAATTGGACCAATGCTGCTATTCTTCTTATTATTGATGGTGTACCTTTTACGCAAAAAAGAAAAAATTCTAGCCTTTTGGGCTGTCAGTAACCTATTAGCTGTCGGCTTTTTAGGGAGCGTTTTTAAACATGTGGTGGGTCGGGCTCGACCAAACCTAGGCGCTTTAGCTGATCGAAGCTCTGCTAGCTTTCCCAGCGGACATTCATTATTAGCAATGGCGCTAGTCTGTACGATTTTGATCATTTTGGCCTATCTTCATGTCGAAAAAACCAAAGGAATCAAAATTTTCTTACTCACTTATTTAGTTTTGATTGTGTTAGGTCGCTTAATCTTACGCGTTCATTATCCTAGTGATGTCATCGCTGGGATGCTCCTAAGTTATAGCTGGATCAACTTTTCATTTCAAATTGTTCAACGTTATTTGCCGGCACCTGAACCAGAGGAAGCAGAAGTACCGACACAACGCCGGCGCCGCCATTCTCGTAAAAGAAAAAGTTTATTCGTGGTCTTTAGTTTAACCCTTTTATTTTTAGGCACACTTTCTGTTTCCGCTTACGGCGTCAGCATGTATCGTAATTTGCAAAAAACGGCGAACACCATGTATAAACCAAGAAAATCTTCCACGAAGAGTCCCGATTTAGCCAAAGGTGAGCCGGTTAGTTTCTTAATTATGGGAATTGCGAATGACTCAAAACGCAAAACCGATTACCGCTCCAACGCCTTAATGGTGGTTACAGTGAATAATCAATTACAAAAAACTACCATCACCAGCATCCCGCGTGACTACTATGTGGAAATGGCTGGCACCAATGGCGAATACAATAAAATCAATGCGGCCCACGTTTTCGGTGGTGCCGATATGCAAATTAAAACGGTTGAAAATGTCTTGCACATCCCAATCAATCATTACTTTTCAATTGATATGGATGCTATGAAGGACCTTGGCGATGCGGTGGGCGGCGTCACTGTCGACAATGCCTTTGCTTTTGACGCTGAAGGGATTCATTATCCGAAAGGCAAACAACATTTAGGTGGCTGGGAAGCTTTACAATACGCGCGCATGCGTTACGAAGACCCCGAAGGCGACTATGGTCGTCAACGCCGCCAACGAGAAGTTTTAATCGAATTAACCAACAAACTACTTTCTTTTAACAGCTTACTAAAATATCAAGAAATTCTGGACGTAATCGGCGAACATGGCGAAACCGACTTGTCCTTTGACCAAATGATGGCAATGCTAAAAAAATACACCCCCGCACTAAAAACGATTGAAACCGATCAATTAAAAGGCTACGATTACACTGGCGATGGCGTGACAGGGATTGAAGGTATTTCTTATCAACTTGTGGAAGAGAGTGAACGCCAACGTGTCGAAAATGCCATCAAAGAACAAATGAACCTCTCTACAAAAGACACTGAACAATCGCAATAACGACTATAAAGCAGTGCCCCTTAATGAAAGGGGCGCTGCTTAACTTTGCCTAGTTAGACGGTCATTTCAAAAATATTAATTTTTATCATCGTTAGTAACGGCTCTACATTAGAGAGGTATGTTACAGCATATCTCTCTTTTCATTACCGTTATAGCACAACGACCTTAAAAAGACCATCAATAAAAGATGCCCGAGCCTCCTATTTCAAGGCTCGGGCATCTTTTATTTTTACGGTCCAGTCACTAAATTCCAAGTGACGGCGGCTTGGTATTGTTGACCAGCCGTTCCTTGATTGGCTGGTACTTCTAGTTTGATATTATCAAACGTAAAGTCCAATTGATAGACATCACTACCAGTGAATTGTTGGTTGGCAATAATGCTGGTCGCCGCATTATTTGCCGTTAAGTGAATGGCATTCGTGGTACCAATGGCATTTTTCAACTCCGTTGGTTGATTGTAATTGGAGAAACTTGAAACAGGAGCCGCACCTAATAATAAGCGAGTTGCTGTTGGCAAGCTGTCTGTAACTGATTTTGGTTGGGACAGTTGTGCCGTTAAACTCCAATTCGGTTGCGTTTTCTTAATTCGTACATAGGGATTACGAGTACCGTTGCCATAGTAATCAGCGGCTTTCTTCAAACCATGTTGCTTCGTAGCGCTAGCAACGCCAACTTGACCAAAATCGAAAGTTGGTACACTGATAAATCCTTCCCCAGTTGGTTCCTTTGTTTCTTGATCTAAATCTTTGATCCGAACAGTATCTGAGGCCGTCAGTTTGTTAAAGTTTCCTGATACTTCCACAGCGGCTTTTAGCACCTGGTTTGGTTGTCCAGTAACTTTTGTTCCTATGAGATTAATTGTTAGTTGCCCACCAACAGGAAGACTTTTGTCTAAAGGAATCTCAAAACCTGCTTCCCACTGTTCCTTTGTAATTTTAGGCGATTTCGCATTTTGACCAGTACCTAAAATGAACAAGTTGGTTGGGGCACTGATGCCAGCTACCCATTCAGTAGTCGGCTTGATTTTGATTGAAGTTAATGGTGCTTCTCCAGTATTTTTTAAAAGCACTTCCCAATATTCCATCGTTGCGCCATTGTCAATGACATCGACTGCACCACGCATCGTTAAGTTAGCGCTGATGCTTGCTTCTTTGTAGACTGCTGTCATATCGTCATTGTCGTCAAAGGTTGTGTCATACGTTGGCGTAGTGCTGGTGGTCAACGTGTTCGGTTTCGTTTTGCCTTTGTACCAACCTTGGAACAGATACGTCTTACCATCTGCTGTGTAGCTAGTTGGTAAAGCTTTTGCACTCGTATACGTGAAGTTGTCACTATCAATCACGATTTGTTTGCCTTGCGTGAAGCCGGTTGGTGGCGTGATTTTGGCACCAGTGGCATCGACAAAACTTTCCGTTATTCGACGATTTTTTAACATATAAAAGACAGGACTCATAACTTCCATATAGGTTGTATTAACAGGAACTGTTCCACCAGCCCATTTCGTGTAGCGTCTAAAGGGAATGGGATATGGCGTATTCGGTACAAGACTATTAGTATATAGAGTTTTCATTCCGAAGGTTTGATCTGTCAATTTTTTTAAAGCAAAAGTATCTTTAGTGGCTACAACTGCCGACTCACGACCTGACGAATTTTGAATCATCTGAGGCAGGGGATAGTTAGTATCGCTACCTTCACTAGCTACAATCGTTTCGTAATATTTTGGCAAAGTAAACTGAATATTTATAGGACTATAAATAGTATCCTCACCTAGCGTTTCAACCGTTGGTTCTTTCACCACTTTATCAGCAATTTTCATTTCTTTTAAATCACCTGAATTAGTTGCTTTGACTGACTTTTCTAAAATCTTTTCTATCTTGTCTTCAAAAAACCACATATCATACGTCATGTTCACAAGTTCAGGATTAATTAGTTGACCTGCTTCGTCTACAAAGCCAAATTGATAGGTATAGCCTGGCAAAGTAACTTTCGCTTCGTCATAAACAACAGTTAAATCATCATTATCGTCGTAAGTAACTTTATAAGTTGGTGTGCCTGTACTTAACGTTGCCGGCTTGTCTTTTCCTTTGTACCAGCCTTTTAGTTGATAGGTTTTACCATCTGCTGTATAGCTAGCGGGTAAGGCTTTCGCACTAGTATACGTGAAGTCGTTATTCGTGATCAGCACTTGATTTCCTTGAGTAAAGCCGGTTGGCGGTGTAATTTTTTCACCAGTAGTATCAACAAAGCTTTCGGTAATCCGGCGTTGATTTAACGTATAATATACTGGGCCGCTAAAGGTTGAGTAGTTAGTATAAGGATCGACCCCTATTGGCGGAACTGCATACCGACGATAAAGGATTGGGAACTTAATATTAGGTGCTGACGAATTACTATTCGTATATGCTGTGGTATACGCTTGGTCTGCTACCTTTTGTAAAGCAAAACTAGCATCTGTTGTTGGGAATTCTTTTGGCGCTTCATTACTTCGATGTTCAGTAACCACAGGAATCAGATAACTGCTATTCAAGCCATTATTGATAGTCATACTTGAATAGTATTTTGGCAAGGAGAACGTCATGTTGATAGGACTAAACAGACTATTTCCGTCTTCAAAAACAGGCGATGGAATTTCTTTATCAGGAATACTCATTGACTTAACATTGCCAATATTGACTCCACTTAGATTTTTATTAGTAACGGTACTTACTTTTTTATCTAGCAGCCATAAATCATAGGTTAAACCAACTTTTGATGGGTCAACTATCTTACCAGAATCATCAATAAAACCAAATTGATAGGTTGCACCTGGCAAAGTAATTGATGTTTGTTCATCATAGACAACTGTTAAATCATCATTATCGTCATAAGTTACTTCATAAGTTGGTGTATCTGTTCTCAAGGTTGTCGGTTTGTCTTTTCCTTTATACCAGCCTTTTAGTTTGTATGTTTTGCCATCTGCTGTGTAAGTAGCTGGTAAGGTGCCACTTTGGGTAAAGGTATATGGATCACTATCAATCACCGTTTGTTTGCCTTGGGTAAAGCCCGTTGGTGGCGTGATTTTGGCGCCAGTGGCATCGACGAAATTTTCAGTGACGCGACGATTTTCCACATAATAGTTGACTAAACTAGTTGGATATACTTCAAACAATTTTATCGTATTCGTTGAAGCACTATCATAATTCATTTTATACAAGGATGAGAAAGTTGTTTTCGATTCATCATCTGTCCAGGATACTTCCATTATTTTATAGTCAGTTTGCGAACCAGTAACAGGTGTCAGATCTAAACGACTTGGCTCATAAGCAAAGGCTAAATCATCTGAGTAGGTTTTATAAACACCAGTGGCGACTGGATAAGGAGTACCAGTGTACGTATTTGGTGGCGTTACAGTTGGTGTTTTGTAATATCTAGGTGCAGTTACAATACTATTTTTCGATCCATATGAACCAGAACCAATCTCGATGCCATCTGCTGGTGCGTAAGAAGGGATGATTAATTGTAAATAATTACCATTAACGATACTGCTAACCGTTTGTTCTTTGACATAGGGAGTCTGATTAATCATTTTGCCTACATCAGTCTTGATTTGGAAATTGTTGGGCGCAATATAGTTGCCTTGTTCATTTACAAAGCCAAATTGAATGGTATTACCGCCTAGTTTTAGCTCATCGTAAACAACGGTGACATCATCTTGGTCATCATAGCTGACTGGATAAGAAATAGTACGTTTATCTTTGGTAATTTGATTCAGTTTTTCTGGTTTATTTTTTCCCTTGTACCAGCCTTTTAAGATATAAGGTTTATTGTTGATTTTGTAAATGTATGGTAAGGTTCCCTCTTGGGTATAGGTAAAGTTATCACTATCAATTACCGTTTGTTTGCCTTGGGTAAAGTCAGTTGGTGGTGTGATTTTCGTACCATTAGAATCAACAAAATTTTCAGTGACACGCCGATTTTCTAAGAAATAAAACATCGTATCATCTGTCGTATAGTAGGCAGGAGATGCTTGCGTTGTAAACCTCGTTAAAGCATCTGAAAAAATAGTGCCGGTTGTGTCATCACTCCAACTACGTCTATATATCGAATAAGAGTTCGCTGTATTCGTGGTATATAAACGATACGCTTGACCATCTGTTTGCACACGATCTTCTGTTGTTGAAGACACATACTTTAATTTTGTAGTCGCAATCGGATAGGCAGTCGTTGATCCACTATAGTGTGTTCCTGGCGTTACAGTTGGCGTCTGATAGTATTTCGGAATTGCTAAACGAAAATCAGTTGCTCCATAAAAGCTTGGATTTGTGTCTTTCGTATACGTAAGCTGTCTCCCAGGAATGGTTAATTGTTTTAAATTGCCAACATTTGTTCCTGTAGCAGTACCCACGTTCATTGCTGTTGCATTACTTACTTCTGTTAAATTAGTTGTCATTGCAAAATTAGTAGGAGCTACATATTCACCTTTTTCATTAATAAAGCCAAATTTATAAGTAATCGTAGGAACTGTTGTTATTTGTGCTTTTTCTTCATAGACCACAGTCAAATCATCATTATCATCATACGTTACTTTATACGTTGGCTTTCCGGTGTCCAAGGTAGTAGATGGGGTTTTCCCTTTGTACCAACCTTTCAATTGGTAAGTTTTGCCACCACTTGTGTAAGTGTCTGGTAATGTCCCACTTTGGGTAAAGGTATATGAATCATTATCAATCACCGTTTTTTTGCCTTGGGTAAAGCCGGTTGGTGGTGTGATTTTCGTGCCATTAGAATCAACAAAATTTTCAGTGACACGCCGGTTTTCTAAGAAATAAAACATTTTATCCTCTGTTGTAAAGAAGGATGGTGCATTTACGGTTGTAGTCATGCTTAAGGCTTTTGAAAAGGCTGTCTTAGTTGTATCATTTGCCCATGAATTGCTTACCAACAAATAATTGTTAGGCTTAGCTGACTCATTGGGGACAACATCAAAGCGTGAACCGTCTACAGAAGCGCTACTTTTTTGACCGTTGGCAATGTTTTGCAGAGCGATGATAGCCATCGGATAGCCGCCAAGAGGTCCAGTAAAATAACTGCCTGGCTTAACGGTTGGTTGTTTATAGTATTTTGGTACTTGCACATTCGCTTTAGTAACGCCATAATATGCGGGTGACGTTTCCGTATAGGTTAATGTTTTACTAGGAATTGTTAATTTTTGGAAAACACCTTCGGGTACACTAGTGATTGCACTACCGTTTTTGACTGTTCCACCACTGACCTCTGTGATAGTTGCAGTTAGTTTCGCATTATAGTCGTATACACCTTTCTCGTTGATAAAACCAAATAAATAATCAACTGCTGGTACCGTAACTGTTTTAGGTACGACTTCCTCATAGACCGCTGTCATGTCGTCATTGTCATCGTAAGTTACAGCGTAACTTGGTGTCTTCGTTGTTTTTAAAGTCGCTGGTTTGGTCTTGCCTTTGTACCAGCCTTTGAATTTGTAGGTTTTACCTCCTGCTGTGTACGTATCTGGCAAGGTTTTGGCACTTGTATAAGTAAATTTGTTACTTGTCATCGGTGTTTTCTTATTTTGCGTAAAACCAGTCGGTGGTGTAATTGCCACACCTGTTCCATCAACAAATTTTTCTGTGACTTGTTTTCGAGTAACTTTGTAAATCATTTTTGATTTAATTGTATTTGTACCATCAAAGCCAACTAATCTAATATTACTATATCCAGGAATCGTCCAACCAGCAAAGGCACCACTTGTCATCAAAAAAGCACTTGGGCTAATGATTTCAAAATAACCCAGCGTATTTTTTTCAAACTTTGCATCCGAGCCTAACGAGTCTAAAGGGTATATTAGTGGTTCCTCGATACTAGTGTCAAAAATGCCCGTGGTAGAATTCGCCCCTGCATACACGTACATGTTCCAAAAACTGTTCTCCTCATACTCAATACTATCCACAAATTTCAAGGGTGTCGTAATTTGCAATTTATCTAATCGAAATGCTGCCCTATACTTCGTGACAGGGGCTGTTCCACCACCCCCATACTTTTCTATCATTTGCGGAGTAAGCGGAAACCCCGCACCATTATTGATACTTAAAATATAGGAACCTACACCATTCGCCTGCGCAGACAGTTTATCGTAGGGTGCGGGTAAAGTAACTATTGGACTAGTACCAGTGAAACCTATATCTGCTTGATAATTCCCAAAAAAAGATAATGGTTCTACAAACGGTGCCCCCGTTTCATCTACAAAATCATATCGAATATCTGGATAAACAATCGTTTTTAAAGGAAGCCCTCTCGACTCAATTTTGAGTGGATTCCCCTCCAAGGATGTCGTTGTCGCCTCGGTTGGCGGAAAGTCTTTTGATTGATTATTTTCTGCGGAGGCATCTTGTGATGTATCAACAGTTCCTTGATTCTGCACCTCTACTGATTGCTCTGTCTTCTCTGCGACTTCCCGACTGGTGTCAGTCGTTGTTTCACTGGTTGTTTGCGTTTCACTACTTGCTTGTGTTTCTTCTTTCACGCTACTTTCGGCAGTGGGACTACTTTCAATCGTCACGGTTTCCGCAACTGCCGTCACGCCAGAAAAGGCATTTACTAGCAAAGAACCACATAAGCCAATAGCTGCAAGCCGTTGCCATTTATTTCGCTTCATGTCGTCCCCTCTTTCTATGTACCATTCCGACAAGTCCAATTAAGACCAAGCCGAGAATGCTAAGATTTGCCTGACTCTTGCTCCCTGTACGAGGGAGCGTTGAGCCAGTTGTGGTGGTCTGTGTCGAACCACCACTTCGTTGATCTCCTTGCGGAGGACCAGCTGGTTCCTTGGGATCAGTAGCTGGCGCATCTGTTTTCGGCGGGGCATCTTTAGGAGCGGGTGTTCTCGGATTTTGGTAAAATTCAATCCCCACCGAACTAGAACCACCATCAGACGCTTCAACATTTATAAAGAAACTAGGAGAAGATAGTAGACACACAATCATTAAATAACGCTTTTTTTTCATTTTAAAACCTCCTTTTAAATCAACAACAGATTTGAGCTTGTGTTTATCGAATGCTCAAACAACCTTTTTTCATACCTCTATGATAACAAAGAAACCCCCTGTAGAAGTTGACGATTTTTACGCACCCTATGCGAAATTTTTGAAATACATTGATAGAACAGCGTTTACAAGCTTGTTATTTAATTATCGACCAACAAAAACGTTGTTTTACGCCTACTTTTCCTCGAAACTACACGTTCAAAGTTTAAGTTTTTACTCTTTTTAACGAGAAAAGCTCAAAATGTTAGCATTAAAGACTAACATTTTGAGCTTTTCTTAATTATTCCGACGCCTTCTTTTTTAAAAAAACAAGATTTTTTTCGCATTCCTCTCACTTTTTTTGGTTCTAACCAAGCAACGCACTAATTAATAGCCCTAAAACATAGGTCCCATTGAAAACCAGTAAGTTTTTAATGGAATGGCGGAAACTTTTTGGCTGCGGCAATTCTTGTTTAAACGTTTGAATATTTTTCCAAATGACAGGTAAAGTGGCAAATGTAATTAACACTGGCCATTGATAAATACCACTAATGAAGCCGAATAAAATCACCAGATAACCAGTTAACGCTAACGCTTGAAACAGGACAATCCCTGCTGGGCGCCCGATGTAATAGACTAACGTATAACGATGGTTCTCAATATCCGTATCTAAGTCTCGTAAATTATTGGCGAGCATGATGTTAGCAATCGAACAGACCAAGGGCAAGGAAGCCACGACAATCGCAAGCACCGCCCAGAGATTGCCGTCTAAGCGAAAGGCGCCACTGGCGAAATCAACCGTTAAGTAAAACGGCGGCTTGGTGACGACGTTCAAGTAAACGGTTAAGACGAAGATGCCTAAGCCCATCGTGAAGCCACTGAAAATTTCTCCCAAAGGCATGCGAGATAACGGAATCGGTCCATACGTGTAGAAAATACCGATGAAGCAGCAAATCCCCCCTAATACGAGGAAGAGCCAGCCGGTTTGAACCGTTAAGTACGCACCCACAACGGCAGTGAAGGCAATCATGGCGAAAATCATGTTGCGGACCAGTTGTGGTGAAACGCCTGATTGTCCGATAATATTTTCTTCATATTTATAGACGTCTGATTTAGCTTTTTTGAAGTCCATGTAATTATTAATGGCAGTGGTGGCCATATCAAAGACCACCATGCCAATGAAGAAAACCAGCGTGTTGCCCCACTGGACTTCCCCAAAATAGGTCATTGAAAACAAGACCCCGATGATAAAGGGAAAGAGACTGGCAAGCTTCGTCTGAATTTCCACTACTTTTAAAAACACATTTAAAGACATTTTTAGTCGCTCCTTATTTCAAATCGGCCCGATTCCCCATCGTATAGCCAGAGTCTTTGCCGATTTCAAAGTTGCCTTCGATATCTTTGCTGATGTAGACTTTGTCGTCTTTTGTGACGAAAATGGCATCGGTTCCTTTCAGACTTTCGACATATTCTAGTCCTTTTTTGACGCCCATTGAGAAGACGGCTGTTGAGAGACCATCACCATCGATGGATTTGTCGGTGATAATGGTGACACCCGCGATGTCGTTATCAAACGGATAGCCAGTTTCACGATCGAAGAGATGGTGGTATGTTTTGCCATCGACTTTTAAGTAACGTTCATAAATTCCTGATGTGACTAAGGTTTTGTTGCTTTCTTTGACTTGACCTAAGACTGTGTTGCGGGCTTTATTCGGATCTTGAATGCCGACTGTCCAGTCCATGTCTTTGCCACGCGGGCTGTGCCCTAAGACGTAAACATTCCCACCTAAATCGACGATAGCGGTGGTGACGCCGTTGTCTTTCAGAACTTTCACGACTTCGTCGGTGATGAAGCCTTTGGCAATTGCGCCTAAATCCAATTGCATGCCTTTTTCTTCAAGGTAAACGGTTTGCTCTTTGTCGTTGAATTTGACTTTCGTGTAATCGACAAGTTTCAAGGCTTGATCAATTTCGGCTTGGCTTGGTTTGCGGGCATCATCGAAGCCAATGTGCCACATAGAGGTGATTGGGCCAATCGCCATGTCGAAACCACCGCGAGAGTCTTTGCTATATTCATAGGCTTTTTTCAACAAAGGATACAGGTCATCTGAGACTTTGACTGGTTTCACGCCTGCTTCTTGGTTGATTTCATCAATTTCTGAACCTGGTTGGTTGACCGTGATTTTATCGCCTAGTTCTTTGACACGGGCAAAGGCTTTCGGTAAGACGTCTTCTTTGCCATCATCGTAGATGCGAATTTGAACGTAGGTACCAAGCATTGTTTGACGGTCAGAGTATGGTTCTGTATTAATTTTCGCTTCTGGTTTTGAGGAACAAGCAGCTGCCACAAACAGCACTGCTAGAACACTCACCATGAGCAGAAGTTTCTTTTTCATAGGATTCCCTCTTCTTTCCTTCTTTAATTAAAAAAATAAGTTCTCTTGCATAGTAGCCTTTTTTTGAAAAAATGAAAAGTCTTTCTCTTGGAAATTCACAAATTTCTGTGAAAAAAATTTGTGAAATGATGGACAGAACTAGCGAAGAAAAAGGGGCGGGAAAGTCAGCCAACCGACTTTTTCCCAACCCCTCAATGGTGCTAAGTAATTGCTGAAAAGCATTTCAGGAACTACTTCACGATTCATTTATTTCTAATTATTTTGTTACGATGTTGTCAACAACGATTTCAGTTGTGTCGCCTTTTTCAGCAGCGTTCACTAATTGTTGTGCGTAGTTGATGAATGAATGTGTGCTGTGTGTTGCACCAGTTACCACTTCAACACCTGCAGGTGAGCCGTCTTCTTCGCCCATTGCTTTAACAAATTCTTTGTTTAATGTTTCGATATATTCTTTTGGTCCAACGCCAGTAACGTCTTTCATTTTGCTTTCGTATTCAGTGTCATCTTTTTTAGATTTGCCGTCAGCGTTCACATTATCGTAGTTAGATTCAGTCACTTTACCATCTTTCA
The DNA here is from genome assembly GCF_051712085.1 of Enterococcus sp. DIV1537a. Taxonomy (NCBI): domain Bacteria; kingdom Bacillati; phylum Bacillota; class Bacilli; order Lactobacillales; family Enterococcaceae; genus Enterococcus; species Enterococcus sp. DIV1537a. Next base: position 2,706,578 of record NZ_JBIOOE010000001.1, read on the forward strand.
CAGTCATTGAGAATGTTGTGTGGTAGCCGTTTGAGTCATTTTTTTCTTTCAATGAGTACGTACCATCTTTCAATGTTGCCCCATTGTCGATTTCGATTGTGTCTGTGTTACCAGCTTGTGCTGCTTGGATTAATTGTTGTGCGTAGTTTTGGAATGATTCAGATGAATGAGTCGCGCCAGTTACTACTTCCACACCGCTTGCGCTTTGTGCTTTAACAAAAGAATCGTTTAATTGTTTGATGTATTCTTTTGGTCCAACACCAGATTTTGCTTTCATGCTTTCTTCATACTTAGTGTCTTCTGTTTTAGATTTGCCGTCAGCATTGATGTTGTCATATTTAGATTCAGTGATTTTGCCGTCTTTTACAGTCATTTCAAAGACTGCACGGTAACCATTTTTTTCATTTTTTTCTTCTAATTTATACGTACCATCTTTTAAATCGCCACCGGCAACTTTTTTCGCTGGTGCTGATGATTCAGTTGATTTTTTCGTTTCTGAAGATGCTGCGCTAGAAGAGTTCGTTGTGTTGTCTTTCTTGTCTGCGCCACAGCCTGCTAATACTAAACTAAATAATGCAATTGCCGCAAAACCTTTAACAAATTTATTCACTTTCATTGATAGTCACCTTTTCTTTCATGATTTTCACAAACATCAAAAGTTTGTGATACATTACACATTATAATGGTTTTAAAAACGTTGTCAAGACCATCCCCTAAAAATATTTACATTTCGGTCTTTTTTTCATCAAAAACTCATCGTTGGAGTAAATTTGTTGACAATTAAAATTTATATTAGACAAATTCGTGAAATACTTATATAATGTTAGTCGATTGTGTACTTATTAATCATTATCACTATTTTACTACTTACAATATTAAGGAGCGGATTGTCAATGACAAAGCAAAATATTGTCGTTGTAGGTGCTGGGTATGCTGGCGTTTCAGCTACTAAATTTCTAGCAAAGAAATTTAAAAAAGATACGGACGTAACAATCACATTGATTGATCGCCATTCTTACCACACTATGATGACCGAATTGCATGAAGTAGCAGGCGGACGTGTTGAACCAGAAGCAATTCAATACGACTTACAACGTTTGTTCTCACGCAAGAAAAACGTAAAATTGGTAACAGATACTGTTACTGGGATCGACAAAGAAAACAAAGTTGTGAAAACTTTAGCAGGTTCTTATCCATTTGACCAGTTAATTCTGGGTATGGGTGGCGAACCAAACGACTTTGGAACACCAGGCGTGAAAGAAAATGGTTTCACCTTATGGTCATTTGATGATGCAGTGAAAATTCGTCATCACATTGAAGCAACCGTTGCTAAAGCAGCCATCGAACCAGATGCTGAAGTACGCAAAGCAATGTTAACATTCGTTGTCTGTGGTTCTGGTTTTACTGGGATCGAAATGGTCGGCGAATTAATCGACTGGAAAGATCGTTTAGCGAAAGATGCCAAAATTGATCCAGACGAAATTACATTAATGGTTGTTGAAGCAATGCCAACCATCTTAAACATGTTATCTCGTAACGATGCTGCCAAAGCAGAACGTTATCTAGAAAAGAAAAATGTTCAATTATTATTGAACTCACTAATCGTTGAAGTTGCAGCAGATCACATTAAATTAAAAGATGGTTCTGAAGTACCAACGCATACGTTAATCTGGACAGCTGGTGTGAAAGCAACTTCTGATGCCGCTGACTTTGGTTTAGAAGCAGCACGTGGTAGTCGTTTAGTTGCGAATGAATACATGCAAGCAAAAGGTTACGAAGACAAAAACATTTATATCATTGGTGACTTGGTTTATTACGAAGAAACACCAAATACACCAACTCCTCAAATCGTTCAAGCAGCTGAACAAACAGGTCATACTGCGGCTGCCAACATCGTTGCAGATATTAAAGGCGGCGAAAAACACGCCTTTAAAGGAAACTACCAAGGATTCATGGTTTCCATCGGCGCGAAATGGGGCGTTGCCAACTTATTCGATAAAATTCATTTGAGTGGTTTCTTAGCCATCATTATGAAACATATCGTTAACTTGAAATACTTCTTTGATATTCGTTCTGGTTACTACATGTTCCAATACATTATGCACGAAATCTTCCATATTAAAGATGATCGTTCTGTTGCTCGCGGACATACGTCTCGTTACGGCAATGTCTTGTGGAGTGTTCCGCTACGTGTCTTCTATGGTATGGTTTGGTTAGTCGAATCAATGAAGAAAATTGTCGGCAACGGCGATTACTTGAAACCAAGCACTTGGTTTGGTGATGGTTCTTGGTTCACAGATAAAGTCGTGTTCCCATTCCCTTGGTTACAAGAACAAGTAACAACAGGTGCTTCTCAAGCAACTGAAACAGCAACAACTGCTGCAAGTGGTGCGGCGGATGCGGCGGCAAGCGGTGGTGCCGATGCGGCAACACAAGCAGCGCACTTTGGTTTAAGCTACGCTTACGGCGAAACACCAATGCAAGTGTTTGATCACATGCCTAAATGGTTCGAAAGCGTAATGAAATTTATGATGCCAAACCAAGAAGTTGCTTTGTTCATGCAAAAATTCATGACAATCGTTGAAGTATGTATTGCTTTAGCATTGATTGCTGGTTTATTCACTTGGTTATCAAGTGCTGCTACAATTGGTTTAACAATTGCCTTCTGTTTATCTGGCATGTTCTATTGGGTAAATATCTGGTTTATCTTTGTCGCTTTTGCTTTGATGAACGGTTCAGGCCGTGCTGTCGGTTTAGACCGCTGGGTAATTCCATGGATTCAACGCAAACTTGGTAAAGCGTGGTATGGTACCCCGAAAGCTAGATACGGCGGTAAGTAAGCAATCGATAATCGATTGACAACTACGAGCAAAAGCTGAGACACATGTCTCCAGCTGACTATCATAGGATTTAGTATGTGGGACAGCAGTCAAGCATGACTTTTGTCCCACATATTTTCTTTTATATAATATGGTGGCTCAACTGGAAAAGAATACTTCTTTTCCGTTCACTGTGTTATGATAGACAAGAAAAAAACACCAAAGGAGAGAGAAGAAAATGACGATCAAAGAATTCATTAAGAAAAGTCGCTTGAAAACATGGGACGTTATTATTATTGCTGTTTTAGTTCTTGGTTCTTTTCTGCCCCTTGTTGTTTTTGCCATGCAAAACCGTGGTCAAGAAGCGGCTACGTATCAAGCAGTCTTGAAAGTAGACAACAAAGTAATCAAAGTCTTTGACTTAAAAAAGGACGGCCCACATTATACATATAAATACGAAGCAAAAGACGGTGATTACAACCTGATTGAAGTAGATGGTGATCGTATCCGCGTGAAGGAAGCCAACTGTGCTGACTTAGTGGATGTTCGGCGAGGCTGGATTTCCAAACCTGGTGAAACCCCGATTGCCTGTCTACCCCACAATTTGTTTATCACCGTGGAAGCTTCTGATGGGAGTGAAGACGGTAGCTTAATTTATTAAGCACGACAACTATGAGCAAATTACACAAGAATATTTATATTGCTATGCTCGTTGCCCAAGGGGTCATTATTGGCTTAATCGAAAATATGATTCCTTACCCTTTCGCATTTGCTCCTGGGGCAAAGCTCGGTCTAGCAAATTTAATTACTATTATTGCGATTTTCACCATGCGTAAGCGTGATAGTTTTTTCCTAGTCTGTTTACGTTTGATTTTAACGACATTACTGGGCGGTACACTTTCGACCTTTTTCTATAGTGCCAGTGGTGCCTTATTAAGTTATTTCGGCATGTTGCTTGTCAAGCAGCTGGGGCCAAAACGGGTCAGCATTATCGGGATTAGTGCCGTTGGTGGTTTCTTACACAACGTTGGTCAGTTGCTAACGACCTCTTTCTTTGCTCATTCGTGGGCGCCGATGCTGTACTTACCATTTCTATCTCTGTTTGGGTTACTTTCGGGGATTGCCATTGGGATTGCCGCTAATTATTTACTACAACATGTCCAGACGTTACGAAAATTCCAACTGAATTATGAACAAACAACGAAACATAAGTGGAGTCAATTTTTCTAATTGAAAACCTGTCCGCCACAATTAAAGGAGTCATCTTATGAATATACATCCTATGTGGAATACCTATCCTACGTTATCAAAAGAATTAACAACTACTCTTCGCTTGATGGAACAAGCGGTTCAAATCGATAATCAAGAGATTCAAGCTGCTGTCCATGACATGATTCATTCTGGCGGCAAATTGCTACGTCCAGCCTACCAACTGTTGTTCTCTTATTTTGGTGAACAGCGGGACCCTAAAAAGGCGACAGCGTTAGCGGCTTCCATTGAATTACTGCATACCGCCACGTTAGTTCACGACGATATTGTCGACGAAGCCGATACGCGTCGTGGCTTGCCAACATTGCGTTCGCGCTTTGGAAATAGCACAGCCGTGTATACAGGCGATTATCTTTTTGTTTGCTGTTTCAAGCTCTTATCTGATTATTCTTCTTCATTAAAAAGCATTCAATTAAATTCGCGCAGTATGGAAAAAGTCCTGACTGGTGAGCTTGGTCAAATGGACAATCGCTATAATTTCGAGGTAACGATTGACCAATATTTAAAAAATATTTCCGGGAAAACTGCGGAACTGTTTGCGCTAAGTTGTTTTGTCGGTGCCTATGAAAGTGGCACCTCCCAACGCTTTGCCAAACGTTGTGGTGAAATCGGCGAAAATATCGGACTGGCTTTTCAAATTATTGATGATATTTTGGACTATACACAAACTGCCGATGCTATCGGCAAACCCGTCTTAGAAGACGTACGTCAAGGCGTGTATTCTTTGCCCTTGATTTATGCACTTGAAGCCAATTGTGAAGTCTTGTTGCCACTTTTAATGAAAAAAGAAGCCTTGACCGATGAAGAAACACAGGAAATTTATCGTCTTGTCCATGAACTAGGTGGCGTAGAAAAGGCCCAACAATTAGCCACTCATTACACGGAAAAAGCGTTGAAAGAAATCAGCAAACTTCCTGAAACAAAGGCTAAGGCGAAAGAACAATTGTATGAAATTACACAAACGATTTTGACAAGAGAAAATTAATTCTCTCTTGTCATCTAATAATAACGAATTTTCTTCTCAGTTTATCTTACGCTTACAAACAAGTGATAATCTTAACACTGAACATACTAAGATTAGAGGGTAAATTCATCGACGGATGAATTTACCCTCTATTGCTCTTTTAAGCGTATAGTTGTAAGTGAAGGGAAGATCGAACATGGCCTCTTGGACTTCGAGGTCGGGACAGAACTGTTTAGCTCCGAGAACCAAGTTGGTCTTGTCCATCACTTTCAAAGGACAAATTGCGACGAGTAACCGCAGGAGCACTTTCTTAGTTCTTCTTGATTCTCAACACTTGGAAGGATTAAGATACGCCTAACGCTTGTGTGAGAAAGTCAATTTTGGTTTATTGTTTTCTCCTCCAAAGGCTCGTCACAGTTTTATCCTTGTAAGTTCCGAAGGACCTTCACCAAGTAGGTACGTTAATTTTATTTGTTCTCATGCTTCACAGTGAAACATCGCAACTCTTAGAGCTGTAACTCTTTTGAAGGCTGGGCTGTGACGAGACGTATGTCGAGAAAGCACCTTAGAATTTATTGAGATTGAAGTAACGCATAATGTTGGTTCTGTTCCCGACGTTGATCAATTTTTAAGCGTGGGACAAAAATCACTTTGGATTTTTGTCCCACGCTCTTTTTTATGTTTATTTATTATATTTTGTTAGGATAATAAACGATAACATAGAAGCAACAATACCCACTATTATAAACATTTTATTTTCTACTTGACCTGTTTGAGGAAGGTGCTCTTTGAACGCTTTTTTAGATTTCGCGTTTTGTTTAGAATCTTTTGCTGTCTTAGTAAGTTTACGATTCATCTGACTATTCTGTTCTCTGTTGGATTCAAATGGGTTGGAGAAGTCACTGGTAATTGTTGCAGATGAATCAGAAATTTCTGTGTCATTTGTTTCTATATTTTTATTGTCTGTGGTCGTCAGTGTAGTCGAATCTCCTGTTAGGCTATCCGTTGATTCTATTGAAATATTTGACTCTTTTTCCAAAGTACTATCCGAAGAAGTAGAAGAGGCATTGTGTTCATTCGAATCTAAAGTCGAGTTTGACATGCTTTCAGAGGTTTCTATTACTGAATTATCTGTCACTTCAGGTTGACTTGAAATAGTATCACTCGAAGATACATTATTTTTCGTTTCTTCCGTTTGGGATTCAGAGTTACTAGAAGTTTCTGTAGTTGAATCAGAACTATTTGTAGTTGGGGTAGTACTTCCACCAATTCCAGTATCATTATTTTTTATAGTTAACAATGACTGTACACTTTCTGATTGGCTTTCACCATTTTCATCTCCCCACTTAAGAGTCGCATTGTTCGAAAAAGTACTACCTTTAGTATTTAGAAGTTGAGGGTTAGAAACACTCGTAAACATATCTACTACATACATTGTTTCAGAAGAAGGAATAAGGAGAGTTATCCCATTTTCTACCTCAGAAACTGTGTATTCAACGTCAGGAGTCATAGTTCGAACACGTTTATAAGACGTCTTAACATCATCTATCCAGATTCCTTCAGATACTTTAAGTGTCCCAGGCACATATTTTAATGCAGGATCAGTAATAATATCCTCTAGCTGTATATTGTTCATAAAAAGGCTATTTCTATTTATAATTATTGTCCAACGAATGCCGTTTTCTCCATTCGGCATTTTCTGGACAGTACCTTTTTTACTTATATTTTTTATCGAGTCGACAAGTTCAACTTCAATTGGGATAATCCCATTTTTAGAGTCAAATGTTAATGTATTTTTACCTAAGGACATTTTATTTGGTGTTGGCTTAAATTGGGCATTCAAATAACCTTTGATATCTGTTTTATTTTCCACAGTATCAATAAAAGTTATTATTATTTTCCTATCTTTATTCACGCCTGTCCCATATAGATTACCTTCTTCGTCATAAAAATTAAAATTAGGATCTCCCCAATATTCAATAGATTCAGGATAGTCAATTTCGAAAGTATCCCCAGACTTAATAGATACTCCAGATAAGTCAAAATCAAACTTAAATTTCATGCTATTGGCAGGTGTAAATTTCGGGCCATTTTGTAATGTCACATTGATTACTCCATCGTTATTAGTATAACTTGCTGCCTCCACACTGGGACTATTTATGAATAAAAAAGAAACGGCTAAGAATGTCATTGCAAAAAATATACGAAATTTTTTCATCTCTTTCTCCTTGTTAAGTTATTTAAAACCAATTTAACATTCTATATGAAAGTATTATTCAAAAAAAGATATTTGCTTACATCTTTTTTTAATTATGATTGATTAAAATAAAGTGTGCTCACTATTAAATATTTATACCAATTCTCAAGAATCATAAAAATAATATATTTATATTCATTTTATTAATATATAATAAAACTTCAAATGATATAGAAAGAAGGATTCTACACGATGAAATACAAATTTTTTACTTTACCCATACTATCCTTGATGTGTGTGATTACTTTTTGGGGAGTAACAGCCCAAGCGAATGAAGAAAGTAACGAGCCAAATATTATAAAGATAATTGGGGATGATGACCGATTGAAAGTGGAGGATACGACTAAAACACCTTTTTCTAGTATTGCCTATACACAAATGTATATTGAAAATAATATGGTTTCTAGAGGTACATCTTTCGTGGTTGGAAAAAACACTTTATTAACAGCTGCTCATGTCGCAGAAAACTTCTTGACAGATTACGAAAAGCGCACACAGTCTTTTGTTGCACCAGGAAGAACTGGTTCAACATATCCTTATGGAAAATTTTTAATTGATTCAGTAATCATTCATCCGCAATACTTTTCAAGTGGTAAAATGGATAAATATGATATCGCCATTATTAAAACGAAACCAAATAACTCTGGCTTAAATATTAGCGACTTCGTACCTACTTTTTCTATCACGGACGCAACAGAAGTTGGAAAAACTGCTTTCATCAGTGGTTATGGTGCAGATAAAGCAAGAGAACAATGGTATCATACAGGAACCATTCTTGATATTGATGATTTAGATATATCTTATGATACAGATGCTGTTGGCGGTAATTCAGGAAGCCCGATTTTTAATAGTAATGGCCAAATTATTGGGGTCCATGTTTCTGGTAAATCAAAGAATGGTATAGGCATTAAAAATATTGGTGCCAGAGTAACAGGAGAAAATTATTTGTTTATAAAAGCTAACATCTATTAAACAAAAATATCAAAATACTTAGCCACTCAGCTATGTTCTCGACATAAGAAAGCTGAAATTTGTATTAAATTACACAAAATGATTTTGACAAGAGAGAATTAAAAAAGCCGCTGGATCCTATCGAAGATTTAGCGGCTAGCTTTTTAGGTGATACCTTGGTATAATAAACACGAAGAGAGCGTACTAGATATACGCTCTCGGGTAGACCGTTTAAGACGGTAGCTTGATTTTGATACGGAAATAAACCCGTTAATCCTGGCTAAAGATTATGACGGGTTTATTTTTTGTTGTTTTTATTACTGATTTTAACAATTAATGTTGCGAAAGCGATCGCAAGCATCAATGCTTCAAAGACAGTCACTGCTATTCCTTTCTAGGGAAAGAGCAAACAAGCAAAAACATTGGCAGTCCTCCTTTTTTTGAGAAATTGCCACCGTCATAAACTTCCTACTTGTGTAGTATAACACATTTTTACCTTCCTAGAATACGCTTACTTTCCTGATTATCCAATAGCCGCTTTCTTTTATGATAAAAAATCACAAGCCGTTTACTGGGATAAAACGATTCAGCCAACCAAAATTTTTTAGACTAAACAGACCGACCATCAAAAACCGATAAACGGCGGGAACAGAAGCTACACTACGCGTTGCTCCAATCTCAACAACTTCTAAGGTGTTTTCTCGACATGCGTCTCGTCACAGTACAGCCTTCAAAAGAGCTACAGCTCTAAGAGTTGCGATGTTTCACTGCGAAGCATGAACAGATGAAATCATCGTAACTACATGGTGAAGGTCCTTCGGAACTTACAAGGATAAAACTGTGACGAGCCTTTGGCGAGAAAACAATAAGCCGAAATTGACTTTCTCACACAAGTGTTCGGCGTATCTTAATCCTTCCAAGTGTTGAGAATCACGAAGAACTAAGAAAGTGCTCCTGCGGTTACTCGTCGCAGTTCATTCCTTACAATTGCTCCTGCGGTTACTCGTCGCAATTTGTTCTTTGAAAGTGATGAACAATACCTACTTCGCAGAGCTCCGATCTCATCAATCTCTAAGTGATAAATCACTAAGAATTGAAGGACTTGGTCTCCAAAAATTATAGAACAATTTTCGGAAATTCCTTCTTATTGGCTTTCTCATGTGAGCATTCGTCGCAGTTTAGCCTTCTTAAGTGCTGAGAAACACTATTTGCAAAGCAAATAGATGTTAAACAGTACCTACTTGGTTCTCGGAGTTAAACACTTCTGTCCCGACCTCTGTTTAGTCTATTGGTCTACCTTTACTCTTTCTCCGACAATGCTCGCCAGACATCAAATGTTTGTTTTAAGCCTTGGACATTATGAACACGTAAAATTTCTACGCCTTGTTGTGCTGCATACAAGGAAGCAGCGGCTGAGCCAAAATCACGGTTGGCTGGTTCTGGTTCGTTCGTTAAAGCGCCAATAGTTCGTTTGCGAGAAACGCCGTACAGTAACGGATAATCTTGGTAGCGAAAGGCGTTAGGATCTTTTAACAGTTGAAGGTTTTCTGCGACAGTTTTATGAAAGCCAATCCCTGGATCGAAACAAATTTTTTCTAAGGAAAGCCCATATTTTTGGCATTGTTCAATTTTTTCTGTATAAAATTGGTGCAACTCTTCTTTTAAAGAAAGCGATTGGCGTTTTCTAGAATGCATAATCACAACTTGGACTTCAGGATATTGTGCGAGGACTTCTGCCATCCCCGGAGTGTCTAATCCTTTGATGTCATTAATCATTGTGGCGCCAGCTTGGATCGCGGCTTCTGCTACTTCGGGATAGTAGGTATCCACAGAAATCGGCGCTAGAGAAGTCTCACGTATTTTTTTTATTAATGGTAATACTCGGTCTACCTCAACTTGTGGAGAAACTTCTTCGTAGCCAGGACGTGTGGATTGGCCGCCAATGTCTAAAATATCGGCCCCCGCTTCTAGTAGATGAAGCGCATGTTGATAGGCCACGTCGACCGTTGTGTAGCTACCGCCATCAGAAAAAGAGTCGGGGGTCGTGTTGACAATCCCCATAATTTGGTAATTCTTTTTTAAATCAATCATTGTCACATTGCTCCTTTATCTGCTGAATCATCTTTCGTAAAGCCCGCATTCTAGGACTTATCTTCATTCGTTCACTCGTGGACAACTCCGCTAAGGTTTTGCCTCGATCTGGTAAATAAATAATCGGATCAAAGCCATAACCACCTGTACCGCGCGGTTCAACTAATTCACCAGTCAAAGTGGCTTCCGTTTGCAACAGTTTGTCGTCGTCGAGTACATAGACCAACGTGGCTGATAAGGTTAACTCTCGGGTCGACTGTTGCCCTTCAAATAAGTGCAACAGTTCGCGGTTCTGTTCTTCCGGATTGGCTGAATGGAAAAAGCGGCTTGTATGAATACCTAATAAATCAGGAAAAGCAGTTAACGTTAAGCCGCCATCATCACCTAACACTGGGCGGCCAATTAATTGTTGGAAAAAGCGAGCTTTTAGATAAGCATTTTCAGCATACGTAGTGCCAGTTTCTGCAGGTTGTTCTTGACTGGTTGTATACTTTCGATAAGAGACAAGTTGAATAGCGGGGTCCTTAAGTCCTGATTGCATTTCTTTTAACTTACCTTGGTTATTCGTGCCAACAATGATTTCCATTTTCTAACGTATCTCCATTAAAAATTGATTTTTCCACTCTTGTTCTTTAAATAGTCCGGTAAATTGAAATGTTTTGGTGCTACTTTGTGGTGTTTTCACGCCGCGCATCGTCATACACATATGTTCCGCTTCAATGGCTACTGCAATGCCTTTGACGGGAATATTTTCTTGGAGTTTGCGGGCAATTGTCACTGTTAAATCTTCTTGAACTGTGGGACGTTTGGCACAATGTTCTACTAATCTTGGTAACTTGCTTAGTCCCAATACTTTGCCACTTTCTGGCAGATAAGCGACATGTACTTTTCCATAAAATGGCAATAAATGGTGTTCACACATTGAATAAAAGGCAATATCTTTTACTAGAACCATTTCGCCTTCATTTAAGCTATCAAATAATTTATAATCGTCAAATTCAGGTTCGGTTAATCCACTAAAAACTTCTGCATACATTTTAGCTACACGTTTGGGTGTATCAATGAGTCCTGACCGTTGAGTATCTTCCCCCACTGCTTCTAAGATTGTGGTAACTGCCTGCTCAATTTGCGCTTGTTTTTCCTGCTCCATCTCTACCATTCCTTTTCGCTTACTCGCACTTCTTCTTGATTGCCACTGCGCTGAATCCATGTAGCTATTGGCGCGCCCAATAGTTGTTCCTCTGCGTAAACATCACTTAAGGGAATCAAAACAAATGACCGTTTTGTTAATTCTTGATGAGGAACTTGTAAGTGGGGCAACGTGACTGACTGCTCCCCTAATAATAAAATATCAATATCAATAATCCGCGGACCCCAGTGAATTAATTTTTTACGTTTCATTGCTTGCTCAATCCCTTGGGTAACAGCCAATAACTCTTCAGCGGTATAGCTAGTATCAATTTTCAATACGGCGTTCAAAAAATCATCTTGGTCTGTATAGCCGTAAGGATCCGTTTCATAAAGTTTTGAAGAAGCCACGACCTGAATCTGCGGGTCTTCGTTTAAATAATTGCGGGCTTTCACTAAATTTGCGTACGGATCACCGATGTTACTACCTAATGCTACATAGCCAATCATCTATACTTCTCGCTCCATTTCAATTTCAATATTGTCAAAAAGGCCGGGCATCGGCACACTATATTTTCTAATTTTAATGATAATTTTGTTCAATTGTTCTTGATAATCTGCGGAAATATCATCTAAAATAGCACTCGCTAAACCTTCGATTAAATCGTACGAGTGATTGTTTACTCGTTGGGCAATCAATTCATTCACTTCGGCATAATTGACGGTTTGGGTGACATCATCTGTTCGCCCTGCCTCGGCTAGCGACAACTGCATTTCAAGGTCGATTTCTACTTGCTGTCCTAGACGTTTTTCTTCTGCCAAAACACCATTTTTTGTGAAAAATTTCAAGTTGTTGATTCTAATTTTATCCATCCTCTAACTCCCTACCCTCTGTTTTGCTGATTTTTTTAATCATAGCATATTTCTTGGAAAAGTCAGTAGTTAAAAGATGTTATTGTTTATTTAATAGCAATTATTTGCTTATCAACCACTAGTTGATTGAAACATATAGCGGAATAGACTACTCTAAAATCAAGGAGGTAACGAATAATGTTAATCCAAACTATTTTAAAAACACGGAGAATAAATAATCACTATACGCAAGAACAAATTGCCCAAAAATTACATGTCACTACACAAGCTGTTTCCAAATGGGAAACTGGACAATCCATCCCTTCAATTGATAATTTACTGATGCTTTCTGATTTATACAATATTTCTATTGATGAGCTAATCCAAGGTAGTCCTTATTTTAAAAAGCCCCAAGTTGTTGGAAAAATTTATAATCTAAAAAAAGGAATTTTATTTTGTATTGTTTGGACTTGTTTCTCTTTGCTACTTACTGGTTTTGGTTATCAACCTTTTTGGTTGTTTAGTGCAATCATATTTATCGGTCTACTTTTAGTTTTTCCAATCATCTTTTCAGATTATTGGATAATTAACCAACAAGATATTATGGTCCATCAATTCTCCAGAAACCCGATTCTGAAAATCATTGAATGCATAAAAAACAGTTCTACACAAATAAAAATTCCTTATTCTGAAATTGAATCCATAGAAATCATTTATACCAAAAAGATAAGAGCGTCCGCTTTTGATAGTAGTCCCGACTATTTTTACTTACTAGTCACCTATAATAATCAAACCACAAAGTTATATTTAGATATCTATGCCAAAAGATTTTTACCACAATTTATTGCGTTTTTGTCTCGACAAAGAATTACTATTATAGATAAATCTGAAATCATTGAATTACTCGTTTCTGATACTTCCTTATATCAACATTTTAATGAAAAAAATGTTGCAACTGATAATAGAAAATAGCTAATTTCATCACGTTTGTCAGCACCCAATTGGTTATAAATTGAATGAAATAACTCGTGTATTCAAAAAAGAGCGTTGCTAATGCAACGCTCTTTTTCGGGGTTTATTCTCCTTTTATCGCATTGTTACAAATTCTTCTGAGCCTGTTGGATGAATCGCAACAGTATTATCAAAATCAGCTTTGGTCGCGCCCATTTTAATAGCGACTGCAAAGCCTTGTAGCATTTCGTCAACACCGATGCCGATGCCATGCAAACCGACAATTTTTTCTTCTTTACCGACACAGATTAATTTCATGTCGCATTTTTGACGGTATTCTCCTAAAGCGAAGTACATTGGCGTAAAGCTAGAGCGATAGATTTTCACTTGGTCTTCACCATATTCTTCAAGCGCTGCTTTTTCCGTCAAGCCAATTGTCGCAACTGGTGGATGGGTAAAGACCACCGTTGGTACCAAGTTATAATCCAAATATAAATCGGTTTGTCCGTTAAATAAGCGTTCAGACAGGCGCCGACCAGCGGCAATCGCGACTGGCGTTAAGTCGATTTTCCCAATGACATCGCCGACTGCGTAGATGCCATTTTGCGTGGTATTTTGGAATTTATCTACTTTGACGTAGCCTTTTTCATCAAGAGCTACTTTCGTATTTTCTAAGCCTAATTGATCCGTGTTCGGCTGACGGCCTGTCCCGAAAATCACGGCATCTGTCGTAATTGATTCACCATTTTCAAATGTAATAACGTACTCATTCTGCGCCGTTTTTTCAATTTTAGCTGGTGTTGCATTCGGATGAATTTGCATGCCCATTTCTTGATAGCGTTCTACGACTTTTTCAGAAAGCATGTCATCAAAGCTTCGTAATGGTCGTTCATGACGGAAGGCCCAATGTGTTTCTGCGCCTAAGCCATGTAAGGTTCCTGCTAATTCGGCTGCGATGTAACCTGCACCGACAAAGACCACACGTTTTGGCATTTCTTCTAATGCAAAGAAGCCGTTTGAATCTAAGGCATATTCTTCTCCTGGAATACCTAGTTTTTTCGGACGACCACCTGTCGCGATTAAAATGTGCGGCGCCGTATATTCTGTCCCATTGACTTCAATTGTTTGCTCCCCAGTAAACGTAGCGTAACCATGGATACGTTCAATGTTGTTACTGTCTAAACCACGATTATACGCACCATGTAAGAAGTCGATATATTTTTCACGATTTTCAACTAATTGTTTAAAGCTAAAATTTTTGATTTCAACATCAAACCCGTAGCCTGCTGTATCTCTTTCCATCATTTCCATCATGCTGCTGGCTTGCCACATGACTTTTTTAGGCACACAACCAACGTTGACACAGGTCCCACCAATTTCGTTGCCTTCAATTAAAAGGACGTTAGCTCCGTGCATTCCTGCGCGGTTAGCAGAAGCAATCCCGCCACTACCGCCACCAATAACAATATAATCATAGGTTTTCATTTATTCTGGCTCCCTTTCAATTTGAACTTTCTCCTTTATTATCGCAAAAAATAGCAAAAAAAGACAGTCGTATTACTTACTTTTGTTTAGTTTTCTGCTGCTTCTGTTTCATGGATTCGTTCCGTAAAAGCACTGGGGGAAAGGAATTCAATCGTAGCATTGTCGAAGGGAATTCCTAAATCTTCTTTCGTTACGTTTGGATTCATTGTAATGACATAAAGTGTTTTGCCTAAGGAAAGTGCAATCCCAATTTCTAAGTAACTTAGTCGGTCAAAGTCACCATTAATAAAAACGTAGGTTGCTTCGTGAAGATACCGTTTTATCACTTCAATATCTGTAAACATTCCAGTTTGAACACAATCTGCTAACCCGAAGCCCACACCCCCCCCACTGCAGCACCAATTAGCCATGAAAAAACACCTAATTTATTCACGCCAGGCGTTGGCTGCCATTTGGTTCGATCGCCTTTGTTAATCAACCAATAGGCAGCAATCATTACACCAGCCACTGGTGGAACCATCGCAGAAAGGACGGACATAATCGGCGTAAAGTAATTTAAAATCCCCACAACTGCTAATAAGGTCCCAATGGCGCCGGCCGCACCGACAGCGACTTTTTCTTTTTCTTTTGGAATATCAAAGACATTAATCAAGGCCAGTCCGCCAGAAAAAGCATTCACGGCATTCGTGGTCCAAGTTGCTAAAATCAGCGCAATAATTCCTAAAACTGGAAAACCGAGATTCATAAAAACTTCCGTGATATCTGCGGTGTTCGAAGCAATGGTCAAGACCGCACCAACGCCAATCATCAACAAGCCTGTCGGTAAAATCCCTAAGGTGGCCGCTTTGACCACATCTTTACGAGAAGAAACATATTGAGAGTAATCTCCAGCAATTACTGCGCCTAATGCAAAAGAACCGACAGTCATTGAAAGACCCGACATAAAGCTTCCTGCTGTTTGAGGGGTATATTGACTAACAGCCGCCCAACCGTTGTTTCTTAACGAAGCCACCAAGCCATAAAGACAAACCAGAACTAACACAGGAACCGCAAAATAATTCAGAATTTTCAATATTTTTATGCCATAAAGAGCCGAAATAAGCATAATAATTCCCCAGATTAAGGAAGAAAGCGACACAGGTAAATCAATGCCGTAAATTTTTAAAAAGTTCGTGAAGGCGCCGCCGCTGACATTGGCTTGCAAACCAAACCAACCTAAGCAAGCAATCGCTAGAATAATGGAAATAATCTTTTGCGAACCTTGAATGCCAAACACTTGAGAAGCGACTTTGACAGAAGGTTCTTGTAAGTCGGAACTTTGAATTCCTTGTAAAATCATTAAAATAACAATAATACCATAACCAATAAATCCTGTTAACAAAGCTTCCCATAAAGGCATGCCTGCAACTAACGTTCCTCCAATAATTAATCCTGGCACGCTAATCATTGCGCCCGCCCAAACAAATGCTAAGCTAAGCCACGATTGTTGTTGCTCGTTTTTTAATTTCATTCTCATTCCTCCTTAATTATTTTTTCAATTATAACGAAAAATCAGTCATAGGTCTTTTTCAAATTGAAAAAAATATCGAGGAAGTTTTGACTTAAAATAAAAAAGCAGACAAATCGGCTACTGCCGATTGTCTGCTTTTTTCATTCATTCGTGACCAAGCGATATAAGATCATCGCCAAATAGACTTCATAGGCTTCGGCGGCGTTGGTCATATCATAGCCGAGCGCTTCATTAATTTTACTGATACGATATTTGACCGTATTTTTATGAACAAATAGGCGTTCGCCGCATTCTTTAAAATCACTACTTGCATCTAGTAAAAACGTTCCTAATGTCATTAACTGCTCTGATTCTTTTAAGAGAGGTTGGATAACTGCTAAGCGTTGTTGGATTGCTTCTTCTCCTGCTTGGAGACACGTCATCATTTGTTGAACTGTACGAATTTCCGCGATTGATAACACTTTTCTTTGTGGATAGACGCGCTTTAAAAACGGCGCGACTTGATTAGCGGTTTGGTAGCTGACACGCACTTCAGTCGTGTTACGAACTTTCGGACAAAGGATGATTTCACCTAAATAGTCCTGATAGTCTGTGGCTTGCAAGTATTCTTTACTAATCGTGGCTTCAGGCTGTTTGTGTAAATAATTACCTAAGAGAACAATCAGATAATTTTCTGTTTGCTGGACAATCGTTGTTTGGTAATAGTAACGTAGGAAATCTTTCAAATCTTGCTGAATAGCGTGGATTTCTTGTCCTTGTTGCCAAATGGGCAAAAGCCACATCGTTTCGACAGAAGAAATATCAATCATTAATTTTTTGGCTAATTGGTACATCTTATCACTTTCATCGTTAATGATTGCTTGGACTAAGGCATACTCACTGACTTCGTCATAGTTTTTCCCCCATAAATTCAGAGCCATCTGAACGACTTCCACCGCTTGATTCATCTCAAAAGAGGTTAACTGCTCTTCTTCTCGAATGAAGTAAAGCTTCAATGTTTGTCCATCTTTCTGGGGAAGTTTTTGCGAGGTAATGAAGTAGGTCGTTTCTCCCAGCGCTACTTTCTCTTGTGATTGATAAAGTAACTTGGTTAAGGGCAATTTCGTGCTTCGCGGCCAATTGATGGTGCTGATGATTTCATTGGTATAGGTGGTTAACGCAATGTTGACTTTTAAAAAATCGGATAGGATTTTCAAGGTCATTTCCACACTGCGGTTTTGTTCAGGCAAAAGGGAAACTTTTTCCAAGAGGTCCGTTGCAAAAGAAGTCATTTTATTTTTATTGACTAACAATTTCATGACTTCATAAATGACTTCGTTATAGCGTAATGTGGGATCGTTTTTAGGCATTTGGATTAAAATAAAACCTAAAGAATCCGCTAATTGAATCACTTCCTCTGCAACTTTCGGTACGATAATCCCGACGTAGTACAAGATTAGGCCTACCTCGCCTAATTCATGTAGATGCCGAATCGTTTCGCATTGCTTCACCACATCATGACGAATGGCACAAAATGAACCAATCAAAATTTCACCAGCATGGTATTCATTTGTTTTGTGAAGTTTTTCCGAAAACAAAGACATATCAGAGACTTCTAAAAAAGAAAGAGAAGCAACAGATGTGTCCAATTGGTTTTTACCAGAAAGTACCGTTGCTTCTCGCAAAGACGGTAATTTTAATAAATCATTCACACGGACACTCATATTTACTCCTCCTTTTGGCTGGTTTATTTTTTCTTACGAATCATATCGCCGACTGCAACAGGTTGCGTCACTTCCATTGTTAATAACATCATGGGATTAGGTGCCCGATCGATCGCTTCACCGTCTTCATTATACATCTCTTTGACGGTTTGGTGGAAATGGGTAAACCCGGGACCATAAAATTCAATTTCATCGCCGACACTGAAAAGGTTCCGTTGACGAATTGTCGCGACTTGCGTCTTTTCGTTGTACGCAATCACTTCGCCAACAAATTTATATTGTGGAATTTTACGACGTTCGCCGAATAATTGTTCATTTTCACTTGGTGTATTGTAATAAAAACCAGTTGCTAATTCACGTTGTGCTACTTTCCATAATTCATCAATCCACTCTTGTTGGCAGACATAGTTTTCAGGGTCTTCCATGTAAGAATCGACGGCTTTTTTATACACATTAGCGACTGTCGAAACATAGTGAATGGATTTCATGCGGCCTTCAATTTTAAAACTATCGACACCATTTTCAATTAATTCTGGAATATGTTCAATCATAGACATATCTACGGCGCTCATTGAAAACTCTTCTTCAACTTCCCCTTCACTGGTTTTGCTCCGACGTTCTGTCCCAAAAGGCATATCAAATAACTCATATTTCCAGCGACAAGATTGAGAACAACCGCCACGATTGGCATCCCGCATCGACATATGATTGGACAAAGTACAACGTCCTGAATATGAAATACACATTGCTCCATGAATAAAGGCTTCAATCTCAATGTCCGTATTTTCACGAATCGCTGCAACTTCCTCCATTGAAACTTCGCGCGCTAAAACCACACGTTCTAAGCCTTCATTTTTCCAAAATTCTAATGTTTCATAGTTAGTTGCTGAAGCTTGTGTCGATAAATGGATAGGTAAACCTGGTGCTTCTGTCGCACAAATTTCGATTAAAGCTGGATCGGAAACAATCACAGCTGAAATTCCGATGTCTCGCAATTCTCTGAAAAACGCTCCTGCCCCTTCCTGGTTTCCTTCATGAGTGACCATATTGGCAGCGACATAAACTTTCGCATTATGTTCGCGGGCAAAGGCTACGCCTTCCGCCATTTCTTCTGGCGTGAAATTTCCTGCGCGGCTACGCAGACCGTAGGCATTCCCTCCGATATAAACGGCATCGGCACCGTAACGAATTGCGACTTTTAGTTTTTCTAGCGTCCCGGCTGGAGCCAACACCT
Organism: Enterococcus sp. DIV1537a; assembly: GCF_051712085.1. Taxonomy (NCBI): domain Bacteria; kingdom Bacillati; phylum Bacillota; class Bacilli; order Lactobacillales; family Enterococcaceae; genus Enterococcus; species Enterococcus sp. DIV1537a. The sequence continues at coordinate 2,725,792 of NZ_JBIOOE010000001.1, forward strand.
CGGGACGCTTCAATGTTCGTTCTGTCATTACTTTCATGTTCTTCTTCCCCTTAAATGAATCAATTTATTTTATTGCGTCGGCACTTAAATCAAAGAAACCATTATCTAAGCCACGACCTGTTGGATGTAATTTTTCAATTTCAGCTGTTGCATGAGCTGCTTGATCTTCTGACCAAGTTCCCGCTTCAAGTGCTGCTTTCGCTTCAGCAAATAAGCGAGCAATCGCGACAAAATTTTCACCTGGTGTGTAAAGGCCATCGAGCTTCCATGTGCGATAGTGATGGTCATACAAGTTTGTTAACTCATTCATCAAGTTCACATCGTTATTGGCAAAAATATGCGTACCATGACTATCTTCATAAATGGAATAGTGGGTTTCTGGTTTTTTGGGTTCAGAAATAAACAGCCCTTCGTCTTTCGTAACCCCTTTGTCGTTCTTTGTGTAATTGTAGTAATTTTGAATTAATGGGCGTTTCGATTGATGAATACACGTCGCCCCATAGACAAGAATTTCAGCTGGAACTGCTAAGTTTTCTTCCATTGCTACCATTTCTTCAAAAGGTACTTCCCGAGCTAGGACAGCTCCGATGGCTCCTCGTTTACTCCAAAAATTGATTTGACGTGAGCTCGTTACTAAGGTTTCGCCATCATAAACGTAAGGAATTTCTAATCCATCTCGTTGCATAATAAACACAATCCCTGGATCACCCAAAGTAATTTTATCGACGTTGATTTCTTTTAAAAATGTCAGATACTCTGGGACTAATTTCATTTTTTCAGGGTGCATAATGCCATTTACTGCAACTAGCACTTGTTTGCCCATTTCATGTGCACGTTTCACAATCTCGCGTTGTTCATCTCGTGTAAAAGATACGGGCAAACGCAACCCGAATGTTTCTTCTCCAATATATAATGTATCCACACCTGTTGCGAGTAATTCTACAGCCTGCTCAACAGATTCTGCAGTTGCAATCAGTTCAATCATAAATATAGCCTCCTTCTTTATGACCGTTTAATAGTATCATACGTTCACAAACTTTAAAAGAGCCTATCTGTATTAAACGTACATTTTTCACAATGTTTCCGAAAAAAATTTTGGTAGAGAAGCGCCATCCGCTTACCTACCAAATGCTCTTTTTTTTAATTACTGGTCATCTGTTCTTTGGTCACTCGTTCAAGTGGTATTTTCGTTCATAAAACGTTACTACAATGGTGAATAGCCACGCTGCTGCTAAGCCTAGCAAGCTACCCAAAACAATCCCCAAAAAGCGGAATTGAATCAACGTTATCACGTACTGCTGACGAACGAGCAATGAAAGCATCAGAGCCATAGGCGTTGTGAAAAATTGCGCCAATCCATAATTACGACGAATAAAATACTCAACGGTCACAAATAAGATCGTAATCACGACAATCGATTCAAAAGTTGTCAAAGCTAAATTAAGCAGAAAAGCGGAAATAACCAAACCAATCGTTGTGCCAAAAATTCGCTGAATATTTCGCTGCTTAATCGCACGTAAATTGTCTCCTTGTAAAATGGATGCACAGGAAACGACTAACCAATACGGATTCTGTAAATGTAAACTTTCGCTGATATATACAGCAAAAAATAAGACAAAGCTATAATATATGCTATCTAATGGCGCTTCTGGATGCCGATAAATTCGTTCCCGTAATGATCGCTTAGCTAGCGGGGCACTGATTTCCTTCTCTGTAAAATGCAACACTAGTGCAAACAAAATGGAAAAGCCAATGCCTAATAACATACAACCACTCATGAACGGAATTTTTGCTAACGGAATGCTCGTACTGGCACCCATCGCTGTCACCATCACACCAAAGAAGGCCCCTGGTTTTGAAATATCGTAGACTTCAAAGAAAAAGCGGCCACCAAAACCGACCAGTGCAACAACAATGGGAATGAGCCATGCAATATGGGTCGATAACATGCCTAACAAATTTCCTAAAAAAAGGTAACTACCGACCACAGATAAACGAGTCATTAACTGTTTTAATGGTAACGGCTGATAATATAAAAAAGTAAAAATACCTAACGAGCCAAAGCTTGAAATCAATAATTGATGATTGATATAGCCCAAAAAAAGAATGCTGAACATAACCAAGCCAGCAAACACTAGTCGAAAAGGATTATCCTTTGGACGTTGATAATGTAGTAATTCTCGAAAAAAAGATTGTTCCATTCCATCACCCCTCCTTATTAACGTAGCACAGAAAAATCAATCTGGCAATTCTCAAAAAGAAATCGCCACTGGAAAATAGAAAAAGGAGCGTGGGACAAAAATCACTTTGGATTTTTGCTCCACGCTCAAAAACTGATACACGGCGAGAACAGAAGCAACCCCTTCGGCTTATTTCTCGGAGTTAAACACTTCTGTCCCGACCTCCTTTGCATCTTATCTATACAGTTTGTAATTCTTTCGCTTCTGTCTTTGGTGCTTTTGGTGCCCGCACATTTAACGTAATTTTGCCTTTGCTAGCGCCTAAAGTTACTTTATCCCCTAACTGAATTTGACCGGAAAGAAGGGCTTCACTTAAACGATCTTCCACTTCTTTTTGCAAGGCCCGACGAATTGGACGTGCGCCATATTCTGGATCAAACCCAACTTTACCAATAACTTCAATTGCAGCTGGTGTGATTTTCACTTTAACCTCTTGTTCGGCCATCCGTTTCACGACAGATTGACTCATAATTTTCACGATTTCATGAATTTCCTCTTGTTTCAAGGAATGGAAGACAACCGTTTCATCAATTCGATTTAAGAATTCTGGACGGAAGGCTTTTTTCAATTCTTCCATGATTCGTTTTTGCATTAATTCATGATTTTTAGAAATGTCTTTCACATTGAAGCCGACATGTTTTTCTTCACGAATCGCTGTTGCCCCTAAATTGGAGGTCATGATTAAAATCGTGTTACGGAAATCGACTTTTCGTCCTTTGGCATCCGTTAAATGGCCATCATCTAAGACTTGTAATAAAATATTAAAGACATCTGGATGGGCTTTTTCTACTTCATCTAGCAAAATAACGGAATAAGGACGTTGACGAATTTTTTCAGTTAGTTGGCCGCCTTCTTCGTAGCCGACATAACCTGGAGGAGAACCGATTAAACGGCTAGTACTGTATTTTTCCATAAACTCAGACATGTCCACGCGAATCAACGCTTCTTCGCTGCCAAACATCGCTTCGGCTAAGGCTTTGGCAAGTTCTGTTTTCCCAACCCCTGTTGGTCCTAAGAACATGAAGGAACCAATCGGTCTTGCTGGGTCTTTCAAGCCACTACGCGCACGACGGATAGCGCGTGAAACAGCTTCAACTGCTTCATTTTGGCCAACGACCCGTTGATGTAAAATGGTTTCTAATTCCATCAATCGTTCGCTTTCTTTCTTCTCTAGCTGCTGCAAGGGAACGCCTGTCCATTGTGAAACAACCCCAGCCACGTCTTCTTCTGTTACTTGTGTACTGTAACCAGACAGACTTTTTTCTTTCACTGCAATCAATTCTTCTAATTTTTCCATCACTTGTTTTTCTTTTTGACGAATCCGAGCAGCACTTTCAAATGATTGGTTTTGAATGGCCTCTTCTTTTTCCGTAATTAATTGAGAAATTTCGGTACGCAATTCATTAATTTCTGAAGGTTGATCTGCCTTATCTAAACGAACTTTCGCTGCAGATTCATCCATTAAATCAATTGCTTTATCTGGTAATTGGCGGTCATTTAAATAGCGAATCGATAATTGAACCGCCGCATGTAGAGCTTCATCTGTAATTTCTACGCCATGATGTTTTTCATAGCGTGAACGCAAGCCTTTTAGAATTTCTTCTGCTTCTTCTGGCGTTGGTTCTGCTACTTGAATACGGGCAAAACGACGTTCCAAAGCGGCATCTTTTTCAATATATTTTTGGTATTCATCCAGAGTTGTCGCACCAATGGTTTGCAACTCACCACGTGCTAAAGCAGGTTTTAAAATATTTGAAGCATCAATCGCCCCTTCTGCACCGCCAGCACCGATCAAGGTATGCAATTCGTCGATAAATAAAATGACTTGTCCATCTTGATAGATTTCATCGACAACTTTTTTCAAGCGATCTTCGAACTCACCTCGATATTTGGTTCCAGCAACCAAGGCACCCATGTCTAGCATCATTAAACGTTTGCCTTGCATATCTTCAGGGACTTCCCGGTTGACAATTTTCTGGGCTAAGCCTTCTGCTATCGCTGTTTTCCCAACACCTGGTTCACCGACTAAGACAGGATTGTTTTTGGTACGGCGACTCAAAATTTGAATCAAACGACGAACTTCGGTCCCGCGACCAACTACTGGATCCAAGCTTTGTTCTCGTGCTAACTTGGTTAAATCTCTTGCTAAAGAATCCAATGTTGGCGTCCCTTGTGGCGCATTTTTATTTTGACCATTCCGACGACGTTGTGCGCCATTGGGTTCGGAAACGCCCATTTTTTTCAATAATAATTGACGCATTTTGGATAAGCTTAATCCTAAATTCACTAAAATTCTAGACGCTAAAATTTCTTCGTCTCTTAACAAGCCTAATAATAAATGCTCGGTACCAATCTTTTGAGCCCCTAAGCGCTTCGCTTCATCTCCAGCATAGGCAAAGATTTGTTTGGCTCTTGGTGAATAAGGTAAGTATAAGTTGTTATTCCCCATTGGACTTTGCATGGTGCCATAGCCACTTAAATGCTCAATTTCTTCACGGATGTCTTCTGTGTCAGTATTCAATTGTCGTAATGTTTTTCCGGCAATCCCATTCGGTTCTAAAACGAGTGCTAATAATAAATGCTCAGAACCGACGGATTGATGACGAAAATACTTCGCTTCTTCTTGGGCAATCGCCAGTACGGCTTTCGCACTTTCTGTAAATAGTTCATCCATAGTTATTCCTCCTCATAGCTCAAGCGCTCTAAAAATGAACGCATTATTTGAGCTCTTAGAAAATCTTCGTGATTCCCCAGGCCATTCAATGTGCTTTTACTTAAAGCAGCTAGCATTAAATTGCCTTCCTTTTTCGTAATCACTTCTTCTTCATACAATGTTTGAATAAATGTTAGCGCATCTTTTTCTGTTAAGGTTGCGCCAATCAATTGATCCATTTGTTTTAGTAATTGATCGTTATCTGAAATTTGTACTTTGACAATGCGAATATAGCCGCCTCCACCACGTTTACTTTCAACTGCGTAGCCTCGTTGGATGGTAAAACGTGTATTAATTACATAGTTAATTTGTGAAGGAACGCAATTAAATAAATTAGCCATTTCCGCCCGACGGATTTCAATTTTATTACTTTCTTCTAAAATCTTTTTTAAATAAGCCTCGATTAAATCTGACGTATTTTGATTACTCATAGTCTTCCATCCTTCTTCTCTCTTGACTAATATTGACCATTATTATATCGAACTTTGCCTATTAAATAAAGAGGAACGCTTTGACTTTAATAAAAAAATGCAAAACAGGAGGAGCAACCTCAGTCAAACTGACTTAAGTTCCCCTCCTAAAATTGAAAATATGTTATTGAATCACAGGCAGACAATGGCTCCGCCTTAATGTCTCACAAAAACGATTCTTCGCCATAGGCTTGATCCAAGGCTTGTTGAATATCATCGATAATAGATGTTGGCTCTTCCAAACCAACGTACATGCGAATGTGCGCTGGCGACAAACCTCTTTTCTGAACAGCCGCCAAGTTATTGCCTTTGAATACAGGCAAGGCCAAACTTTCAAAACCACCCCAACTGACCCCAATTGTGACCAACGTCAATGCATTCACAAATGTTTTCAAACGTTCAAAATCGGTATCTTTTAAATCAATCGCAAACAATGAGCCATAACCTGTTAAATATTTTTCTGCTAACGCTTGTTGTTGTTGATTTCCTACAAAAGGATGATATAAGCGGCTGATTCGCGAATCCTTTTGCAAAGCCGACAGCACCGTTTGGATGGCTTGAGACTGATGCGCCAACCGAACGGGCATGGTACGAATACCACGTAACGCTAACCAAGAATTGAAGGGACTATTGACTGCTCCTAAAGCTTGATGACCATGTTCAAAAATTTGATCTACAAGCGCTGCTTTGCCAATGACAGCCCCCGCTACAATATCCGAATGACCACCAATATATTTGGAACAAGAATGAATCACTAGGTCCACATTATGGCATAAAGGATGCTGAAATAACGGTGACGCCCACGTATTATCAATGACAGTGTATGCGCCGATTTTTTGTGCTAACGCAGTTATTTTTTCTAAATCTAGCAGTTCAAACTTTTGTGAGGACGGACTTTCAAAGTAAATGACTTTAGTGTTTTCCTGAACAAATTGAAAAAGTTCTTCTGTTTCTGCAACGTCTACTTTGGTCAAGGATACGCCAAATTTCTCTAAATATTGCACAAACGAAACAGATTCTCCATAAATTGTATTGACCATTAAAACATGATCACCTTGTTGGAGCAACGTAAACAGCGTTGCCGAAATAGCGCCCATTCCTGAGGCAAAAACTTTACATTTTTCTCCACGTTCCAAACGAGCAATTTTTTTCTCTAAAATTTCTGTTGTGGGGTTGGTGCCACGTGTGTAAACATAATTATTTTTTTCATCCATACTCGCTGCCATAAATTCTTCGTAAGTTGGAAAATAAAAGGAAGAGGTTTGAACCAACTCGGGCACCATCGGATGATACATTTTTTCTATTCCTTTTTCCACTTCACAGCAAATATTTTCATCATTCTCAACATGCATTTCCTTCACTCCTCTTTCTCTACAATGTTTCTGGTACTTCATGGGCTTCTTCTTTTTGATATTGTTGATCTAAGGCTTTTACAAATGGATAATAAATAACGACACTAGCGGCAACAGCTAAAACTTGCGTCACTGCACCTTGCCATTTTCCCACTAAAAAGCCCGAAAACAGAAAGGGCGTAGCCCATGGTGCTTGAATGTTTGTAAACATTGGCATGAACCCAATTTTCATTGACAGAAAGGCAATCAAGACCGATACAATCGGCGCGACCGCAATCGGAATCAATAATAAAGGGTTAAAAATAACTGGGAGTCCAAAAATCAAGGGTTCATTAATGTTGAAAAATGCTGGAACAAACGAAATTTTCGACATGGCTTTCATTCTAGACGAATGTCCGACGATGGCCATTGCAATAGCCAAGCCAATCGTGCAACCAGCGCCTCCAATTGTGGCAAATTGATCGAGCATTTGGACCGTGCCAAAGTTGCCATTTTGAGCAGTTAATTGTCCTAATTCCGCTAAGCTTTGGTTTTTGTCTGCATTCGCATATAAAATAGGATACAGCATGGAATTGATGACAGTTGGATGAATTCCAAACCACCAGAACAGTCCATTTAAGCCAGCCACAATAATAATTGCAAAAGGGGTTCCGATTAAACCTTGCAGTGGCGCTTGAATCACCGCATAAATTAATTGCGGGAAGGAATCCGCAAATGAAAGCCCAATCCCATTAATCAATAAAGCCACCGCTACCACAAAAATCCCAGGAATCAATGCACTAAAAGCTTGGCTCACCATAGCAGGTACGCTGTCAGGCATTTTGATGACTAATTTTTTCTTAATACAGAAACGAGTCAACTCAACCGAAAGAATTGACATAATAATGGCCGTAATCACCCCTTGCGTTCCTAACCAATCAAACGATAAAACTTTCGTCACAACTTCGCCTGATTCAGTAGTCACCGTTTTCGGTAAAACGACTACGTAAGCAACAATTCCTAAAATTAATGAAGTTAAACGATCCATTTCGTAACTTTCCGCCAATTTATAGGACATCGTCCCAGCAAAAATAATTCCCATCATGTTGAAAGTTGCTCGATAAGCTGGTGAAATCATATCCGCCCAACCTGCACCGAAAATTCCAGCCATAAAATCGCCATACCCTGCTACTGGAAAATCTGTAATCAACATAAAAATCGATCCAATAATTGTTAACGGCATAATTGCAAAAAAACCATTTCTTAAGGCTTGAAAATAACGTAAACTTGTAATCCTTGAAACTTTAGGCACTACGGCTTGCTCCACCCAGTTTGTTAACTTATCCATTTCACTTCTCTCCTTAATCCTTTGTGATATCCTCATCATAAAGAAACCGCTTTCTGATGTAAATACGACTAACTGATTCTGTAACTATGTTTCATAATTCATACGCTTAAGGTATACTGAAAGCGAAACAAAGTACCACAGAGAGGTGAACCCATTGAATCTAATCGAATGTTTAGAACAAAAAGAACGCTATACATATAACGAAGGGCTAATTATTGATTTTATTTTATCTCATACTGAACGAGTCCTGCATATGTCGATTTATGAACTAGCAGAAGCCACCAACTCTTCAACTTCCACGATTGTTCGTTTGTGTAAAAAAACAGAAACTAGCGGTTTCAAAGAATTTAAAATCCGCTTGTCCCGCGACTTAGAAATTCACTACCAAGCAATCCGGAATGTTGATGCGAATATGCCTTTTTTAGCGCAAGATTCTGATTTACTAATTGCCAAGAAAATTGCGCAGTTAACGACTGAAACCGTTCAATCCACTCAACAGTTATTAACCGAGGCCATGTTAAATAAAAGCATTGATTTACTTTTAACCGCTGAAAATATTTTAGCAGTAGGCGTCAGTAACTCCTACATTCGCTTAACGGATTTTCAAACAAAGTTATTACGCATTCAGCTATTTATCCATTTAATCCCTTATCAAGCTGAACAATTTTATTTAGCCATCAATGCCACCAAAAATGACGTAGCCATCCTCGTCTCTTACAGTGGTAACACTGCAGAAATCGTAAATGAAGCACGGATTTTTGCAGAAGGAGGCACCCCGATTATTGCCATTACTTCAGACTTGAACAGCCAATTAGCTAAATACGCCACAGTGATTTTGCCCATTCCTAACGTTGAACATGCCGATTTCAAAGTCTCGACCTTTTCCTCTCAACTAGCCATCGAATATATTCTCAATGTCCTTTATTCCTGTATTTTTAGTCGCAATTTCGATAAGAATTACACATCACAAAAAAATACACCTACTTCGATACTTAAATTTTAAACAAAACAAAAAAACAGTACTGATGATCAGTACTGTTTTTCACAATCGGGAAGACAGGATTCGAACCTGCGACCCCTTGGTCCCAAACCAAGTGCTCTACCAAGCTGAGCTACTTCCCGGGCTATGAAGTTAAAGTAATAAAAAAAGACTATCGAATTAAAAAGAAACTCACGTGCACCTTTTTAAAACTTAGTCAATCACTCAACTATGCACCCAAAGGGAGTCGAACCCCTAACCTTTTGATTCGTAGTCAAACACTCTATCCAGTTGAGCTATGGGTGCTAAATATAAAACAATGCCGAGGACCGGAATCGAACCGGTACGGTGATCACTCACCGCAGGATTTTAAGTCCTGTGCGTCTGCCAGTTCCGCCACCCCGGCGTAATGAATTGGCTAAGCGGAAAACGGGGTTCGAACCCGCGACCCCCACCTTGGCAAGGTGGTGCTCTACCACTGAGCTATTTCCGCAAAATGGTGCCGGCTAAAGGACTTGAACCCTCGACCCTCTGATTACAAATCAGATGCTCTACCAACTGAGCTAAGCCGGCTAAATATGCGGGTGAAGGGACTTGAACCCCCACGCCTTGCGGCGCTAGATCCTAAATCTAGTGCGTCTGCCAATTCCGCCACACCCGCAAATGAAATATGAATATGAGCCGTACAGGGCTCGAACCTGTGACCCTCTGATTAAAAGTCAGATGCTCTACCAACTGAGCTAACGGCTCAAAAAATGGAGGTTAACGGGATCGAACCGCTGACCCCCTGCTTGTAAGGCAGGTGCTCTCCCAGCTGAGCTAAACCTCCAAAAACAACAATTCGCGTGGCGACGTCCTACTCTCACAAAGGGAAACCCTTCACTACAATCGGCGCTAAGAAGCTTAACTTCTGTGTTCGGCATGGGAACAGGTGTATCCTTCTCGCTATCGCCACCACACTGGGTGTTGTTTCTTATTGAGTTGAATCTTCATTCACTCAAAACTGGATTGAAGTTTGAATCAAAATAACCAAGTTGCTTTTACTTATCCATTCTTTGGTTAAGTCCTCGACCGATTAGTATTGGTCCGCTCCAACTATCACTAGCCTTCCACTTCCAACCTATCTACCTGATCATCTCTCAGGGGTCTTACTTTCTTAAAGAAATGGGAAATCTCATCTTGAGGTGGGCTTCACACTTAGATGCTTTCAGCGTTTATCCCTTCCCTACATAGCTACCCAGCAATGCCCTTGGCAGAACAACTGGTACACCAGCGGTAAGTCCATCCCGGTCCTCTCGTACTAAGGACAGCTCCTCTCAAATTTCCAACGCCCGCGACGGATAGGGACCGAACTGTCTCACGACGTTCTGAACCCAGCTCGCGTGCCGCTTTAATGGGCGAACAGCCCAACCCTTGGGACCGACTACAGCCCCAGGATGCGACGAGCCGACATCGAGGTGCCAAACCTCCCCGTCGATGTGGACTCTTGGGGGAGATAAGCCTGTTATCCCCAGGGTAGCTTTTATCCGTTGAGCGATGGCCCTTCCATGCGGAACCACCGGATCACTAAGCCCGACTTTCGTCCCTGCTCGACTTGTAGGTCTCGCAGTCAAGCTCCCTTCTGCCTTTACACTCTTCGAATGATTTCCAACCATTCTGAGGGAACCTTTGGGCGCCTCCGTTACCTTTTAGGAGGCGACCGCCCCAGTCAAACTGCCCATCTGACACTGTCTCCCACCACGATTAGTGGTGCGGGTTAGAGGGTTCATAACACAAGGGTAGTATCCCACCAGCGCCTCCTCCGAAACTAGCGTTCCGGTCTCATCGGCTCCTACCTATCCTGTACATGTGGTACAAACACTCAATATCAAACTACAGTAAAGCTCCATGGGGTCTTTCCGTCCTGTCGCGGGTAACCTGCATCTTCACAGGTACTAAAATTTCACCGAGTCTCTCGTTGAGACAGTGCCCAAATCGTTACGCCTTTCGTGCGGGTCGGAACTTACCCGACAAGGAATTTCGCTACCTTAGGACCGTTATAGTTACGGCCGCCGTTTACTGGGGCTTCAATTCTGAGCTTCGCCGAAGCTAACCCATCCTCTTAACCTTCCAGCACCGGGCAGGCGTCAGCCCCTATACTTCATCTTACGATTTTGCAGAGACCTGTGTTTTTGATAAACAGTCGCTTGGGCCTATTCACTGCGGCTGACGGTCGTCAGCACCCCTTCTCCCGAAGTTACGGGGTCATTTTGCCGAGTTCCTTAACGAGAGTTCGCTCGCTCACCTTAGGATACTCTCCTCGACTACCTGTGTCGGTTTACGGTACGGGCAGTTGTTTTCTCACTAGAAGCTTTTCTTGGCAGTGTGACATCAGGAACTTCGCTACTATTATTTCGCTCCCCGTCACAACTTGTCCTTAAAGAGTAAAGCATTTAACTCTACTCAAGACTCATTGCTTGGACATGCACTTCCAATCGCATGCATTCCTTAGCCTACTGCGTCCCTCCATTGCTCAAACAAAAACAACTGGTACAGGAATATCAACCTGTTGTCCATCGCCTACGCCTATCGGCCTCGGCTTAGGTCCCGACTAACCCTGGGCGGACGAGCCTTCCCCAGGAAACCTTAGTCATACGGTGGACAGGATTCTCACCTGTCTTTCGCTACTCATACCGGCATTCTCACTTCTAAGCGCTCCAGCCGTCCTCACGATCGACCTTCAACGCCCTTAGAACGCTCTCCTACCACTACACCTAATGGTGTAGTCCACAGCTTCGGTAATATGTTTAGCCCCGGTACATTTTCGGCGCAGGGTCACTCGACTAGTGAGCTATTACGCACTCTTTAAATGGTGGCTGCTTCTAAGCCAACATCCTAGTTGTCTGTGCAACCCCACATCCTTTTCCACTTAACATATATTTTGGGACCTTAGCTGGTGGTCTGGGCTGTTTCCCTTTCGACTACGGATCTTATCACTCGCAGTCTGACTCCCGGATATAAATGAATGGCATTCGGAGTTTATCTGAATTCGGTAACCCGAGATGGGCCCCTAGTCCAAACAGTGCTCTACCTCCATCATTCTCAATTCCGAGGCTAGCCCTAAAGCTATTTCGGAGAGAACCAGCTATCTCCAAGTTCGTTTGGAATTTCTCCGCTACCCACACCTCATCCCCGCACTTTTCAACGTACGTGGGTTCGGTCCTCCAGTGCGTTTTACCGCACCTTCAACCTGGACATGGGTAGATCACATGGTTTCGGGTCTACGACTACATACTCATTCGCCCTATTCAGACTCGCTTTCGCTGCGGCTCCGTCTCTTCGACTTAACCTCGCATGCAATCGTAACTCGCCGGTTCATTCTACAAAAGGCACGCCATCACTCATTAACGAGCTTTGACTTGTTGTAGGCACACGGTTTCAGGATCTATTTCACTCCCCTTCCGGGGTGCTTTTCACCTTTCCCTCACGGTACTGGTTCACTATCGGTCACTAGGGAGTATTTAGCCTTGCGGGATGGTCCCCGCGGATTCCGACGGAATTTCTCGTGTTCCGCCGTACTCAGGATCCTCCTAGGTGTTGTCAGCATTTCGTCTACGGGGCTTTCACCCTCTTTAGCGGAATTTTCCAAATCCTTCAACTATACTAACAGACTACCATATCGGAGTCCTACAACCCCAACAAGCAAGCTTGTTGGTTTGGGCTCTTCCCGTTTCGCTCGCCGCTACTCAGGGAATCGAATTTTCTTTCTCTTCCTGCAGGTACTAAGATGTTTCAGTTCTCTGCGTCTACCTCTAATCAGCTATGTATTCACTGAAAAGTAATATCCTATAAAAGATATTGGGTTCCCCCATTCGGAAATCTCTGGATCATAGCTTACTTACAGCTCCCCAAAGCATATCGGTGTTAGTCCCGTCCTTCATCGGCTCCTAGTGCCAAGGCATCCACCGTGCGCCCTTATTCACTTAACCTTATCAACCTTACGGTTGGGTCTTGATCACTTCTTCTAGCGATAGAAGGTTAATCAATAAATAAGCAATTGAACTTATTAAAAAACTCATTCAACGCGGTGTTCTCGGTTTGTTTTGATTTTTTTTACTTCAATATCCAGTTTTCAATGAACGAATGTTTTGAGAGTAGACCTCTCAAAACTGAACAAAGTAAAGACGAAATGTGTATTTCCGTAATATTCCTTAGAAAGGAGGTGATCCAGCCGCACCTTCCGATACGGCTACCTTGTTACGACTTCACCCCAATCATCTATCCCACCTTAGGCGGCTGGCTCCAAAAAGGTTACCTCACCGACTTCGGGTGTTACAAACTCTCGTGGTGTGACGGGCGGTGTGTACAAGGCCCGGGAACGTATTCACCGCGGCGTGCTGATCCGCGATTACTAGCGATTCCGGCTTCATGCAGGCGAGTTGCAGCCTGCAATCCGAACTGAGAGAAGCTTTAAGAGATTTGCATGACCTCGCGGTCTAGCGACTCGTTGTACTTCCCATTGTAGCACGTGTGTAGCCCAGGTCATAAGGGGCATGATGATTTGACGTCATCCCCACCTTCCTCCGGTTTGTCACCGGCAGTCTCGCTAGAGTGCCCAACTAAATGATGGCAACTAACAATAAGGGTTGCGCTCGTTGCGGGACTTAACCCAACATCTCACGACACGAGCTGACGACAACCATGCACCACCTGTCACTTTGTCCCCGAAGGGAAAGCTCTATCTCTAGAGTGGTCAAAGGATGTCAAGACCTGGTAAGGTTCTTCGCGTTGCTTCGAATTAAACCACATGCTCCACCGCTTGTGCGGGCCCCCGTCAATTCCTTTGAGTTTCAACCTTGCGGTCGTACTCCCCAGGCGGAGTGCTTAATGCGTTTGCTGCAGCACTGAAGGGCGGAAACCCTCCAACACTTAGCACTCATCGTTTACGGCGTGGACTACCAGGGTATCTAATCCTGTTTGCTCCCCACGCTTTCGAGCCTCAGCGTCAGTTACAGACCAGAGAGCCGCCTTCGCCACTGGTGTTCCTCCATATATCTACGCATTTCACCGCTACACATGGAATTCCACTCTCCTCTTCTGCACTCAAGTCTCCCAGTTTCCAATGACCCTCCCCGGTTGAGCCGGGGGCTTTCACATCAGACTTAAGAAACCGCCTGCGCTCGCTTTACGCCCAATAAATCCGGACAACGCTTGCCACCTACGTATTACCGCGGCTGCTGGCACGTAGTTAGCCGTGGCTTTCTGGTTAGATACCGTCAGGGGACGTTCAGTTACTAACGTCCTTGTTCTTCTCTAACAACAGAGTTTTACGATCCGAAAACCTTCTTCACTCACGCGGCGTTGCTCGGTCAGACTTTCGTCCATTGCCGAAGATTCCCTACTGCTGCCTCCCGTAGGAGTCTGGGCCGTGTCTCAGTCCCAGTGTGGCCGATCACCCTCTCAGGTCGGCTATGCATCGTGGCCTTGGTGAGCCGTTACCTCACCAACTAGCTAATGCACCGCGGGTCCATCCATCAGCGACACCCGAAAGCGCCTTTCACTCTTATGCCATGCGGCATAAACTGTTATGCGGTATTAGCACCTGTTTCCAAGTGTTATCCCCCTCTGATGGGTAGGTTACCCACGTGTTACTCACCCGTCCGCCACTCCTCTTTCCAATTGAGTGCAAGCACTCGGGAGGAAAGAAGCGTTCGACTTGCATGTATTAGGCACGCCGCCAGCGTTCGTCCTGAGCCAGGATCAAACTCTCATAATAAAAGTTAGAACAATCTTGCGATTGTTAAGCTCAATTTGTTTGCTAGCATATTGCTTGCTTGTTAAAAATGTTTGTTGTCTTGAATTGAATCAAGACGCCCTACACATTTGGTTCGTCTATTCTTTGTTCAGTTTTCAAAGGTCTACGTTACCTCGCAGCAACTTTTATATCATAACAAACTTTCGTTTGAATGTCAAGAACTTTTTTTAAAAAAGTTCTTTAAGTTGTTTCGCTCGGTTGTTGTTGCCTGTTGTGACAACTTCTATATCTTATCATCTCGCTTGTTATTTGTCAACAACTTTTTTTGTTGTTTTTTCAAACTTTTTTCGAGAGATTTGAAATCAAGAATTGTTATTTAATTGTTGATTTCTGAATCGCTCAGCTGTGTAACTCGCCTTGCGACATGTAATAATATACCAAGATTTCAAGCATTGGTCAATCATTATTTTCACTTTTTTTAAACTTTTTTTCAATACCGATTATTATGATTGGTATAGGTATTTTCGTTCGCTTTTTACCCCCTTTCATCCTTTTTTGGCTATAATTTATTAACTTTTAGCAAAATCTTCTAAATTTATCGTAATATATCAAGGATTTTGTCCTTTTTAGCAATTATTTGTTAAAATATGGAAAAGAGATTTTTTATATATGGAGGAAATGAACGCTTATGAAAATTTTAGTTGCAGATGATGATAAAGAAATTGTAGAACTGTTGAGTATTTATATTCATAATGAAGGATACGAAGTCGTGAAAGCTTATGATGGAAAAGAAGCATTATCCAAATTGCACACAACACCAGATATTGATTTATTAATCTTGGACATTATGATGCCAATCATGGATGGAATGGAAGTAGTAAAAGAACTTCGAAAAGAATCGCAAATTCCAATTATTATGTTAACAGCAAAAACAACCGATATGGATAAAATAAAAGGCTTAGTTGCTGGTGCAGACGATTATGTCACCAAGCCTTTTAATCCTTTAGAAGTAATGGCTCGGGTGAAGTCTATTTTACGTAGAAGCCAAATGCAATTAACCAAAGAGGAACCCGATGAATTAGAAGTCGGCCCGTTAATGATTAATAAGGACTCTCACGAAGTCAAAACAATAGAAGGAAAAGAAATTCAATTAACCGCTCTTGAGTTTGGTATCCTCTATCTATTAGCTAGTCATCCAAATCGTGTGTTTAGTGCGGATGAAATTTTTGAGCGTGTGTGGCAACAAGAAAGTATTGTTTCTGCTAAAACCGTGATGGTTCACGTCAGTCATTTAAGAGATAAGATTGAAGAAGCAACTGGTGGAGAAAAAGTCATTCAAACAGTGTGGGGAGTTGGATATAAGATCGATGCTCGTTAAACCTAAAAAGATTGAAAAACAAAAACGAATTACCTTAACTTCTAAAGAAATCAGCGAGTTATTAGCAGAAGCAATTGTGACAATTGTTTTATTACTACTATTAAATGTCTCAATTATGTTCCTTTTAGGACAACTACTTAGTGAAAACTCGCCCTTAGCTGGTGTCATCTGGGCCACTAAGGATGCGGTCGCTAAAGAATTAAATACTGATTTGTTTTGGAGCTGGAATAAATTTGTCTTACCCATTTTCTTTTTAGTAGATGCAGCTGTTCTCTATTGGCGCTTAATTCGTCGCTACCACCAAATGCAATTGCGTCATATTATCAGTGAGTTACATTACATCGCTGATGGTAATTACAATCACCGCATTCCGTTTGAATTAAGTGGTGATTTAGCAAAAGTCGTGACGAGTATTAACGGTCTGGTGGATAGTACTGTCGCAGCCATTGAAGATGAACGGCGAATTGAAAAATCAAAAGATGAATTAATTACGAATGTCAGTCATGATATTCGGACACCGTTAACTTCTATTATTGGTTATCTGGGATTGATTGAAGATCGTCAATTTCATAGCCAAGAAGATTTACTGAAATATACGCATACCGCTTACGTCAAAGCGAAACAAATGAAATTATTAGTTGATGATCTTTTTGAATATACAAAAGTCCGTCAACCAAGTGTACCGATTCATACGACGACTTTTGATATGGCACAATTAATTGAACAGCTTGCTGCCGATTTTGAATTGGAAGCGAAAAAGATTAATATGCAAATCCAAGTAAAAGCCAATCCAGCTTCTTTAATGATGGAAGGCGATACGGAAAAACTAGTCAGAGTCTTTAACAACCTTCTTTCAAACGCTTTGAAATATGGCAAAGGGGGCCATCATATTGTGATGGAAGTAGACAAAGTCGGCACCGAAGCAATTATCGCTGTTCGCAATGATGGACCAGCTATTCCTAAACATTCTTTAGATCAGTTATTTGATCGCTTCTATCGTGTCGAAGAATCCCGATCACAAGAAACGGGTGGAACTGGTTTAGGTCTGGCTATTGCACAAAGTATTGTCGCTTTACATGGTGGATATATTTATGCGAAGTCTGATCAAAAGTGGACTTCCTTTATTATTCATCTACCCTTACAGCGTACCAACAAGAAATCAGAGAGTTAATTGACATCCCTGAACTTTTTCGGTATTCTATAGAAAAGAGAAAACTAAGAGAAAAAGTATTTATGGCACTGAATTCCAGAGAGTTTGCGGGGGTGCGAGCAAACATTCATCTATAAAGAAGTCCGTCTCTTCCAGGTGTCCAGCGAAATAAGTTGGAACGGTCTGCAGCCGTTATCTGCAAATCAAGGGCAGTAACATTACTGAACTTGGGTGGTACCGCGAGATTTCCAGTCATTTCGTCCCAAGAATATTTATTTTTGGGGTGAGATGGCTTTTTTGTTGTTTTCTACAACAGTTATTATTGATTATGTACTAATTTTAAGGAGGAAAAAATATGTTAGATGTAAAAATGATGCGTCAAAATTTTGACGAAGTAAAAGCAAAGCTACAAACCCGTGGCGTGAAAGAAGAAATCTTAGTGGAATTTCTGCGTTTAGATGAAAGTCGCCGTGATTTATTAGTCAAAGTCGAAGAAATGAAAAAATACCGGAATGATGTGTCTGCTGAAATTGCTCAATTAAAACGGAACAAAGAAGATGCAACGGCCAAAATCGCGGAAATGAAAGAAGTCGGCGGCAATATTAAAGCGTTAGATGCAGAAATTAACGCTATTGACGAAGAGCTACGTGGGATCACAACTACTTTACCGAACTTGCCAGATGATTCTGTGCCTGTTGGTGCTGGTGAAGAAGAAAATGTAGAAGTACGTCGTTGGAGTGAACCAAGAACTTTTGCTTTTGAACCAAAACCACACTGGGAAGTCGCTGAAAACTTAGGCATTCTAGATTTTGAACGTGGTGCCAAAGTAGCTGGTAGCCGTTTTGTTTATTACAAAGGCTTAGGTGCTCGCTTAGAACGTGCGTTATACAACTTCATGTTAGATTTACATGTTTATGAACATGGGTATACAGAAATGATTACGCCTTACATCGTTAATGACACCGCCATGTTCGGAACTGGCCAATTTCCTAAGTTTAAAGAAGATGTCTTCCAATTACAAGATACGGATTTAACGTTAATTCCAACTGCGGAAGTCCCTCTAACCAATTACTACAACAATGAAATTTTAGATGGCAAGGATTTACCGATTTACTTTACGGCCTTGAGCCCTTCTTTCCGTTCTGAAGCTGGTAGCGCTGGTCGTGACACACGTGGGTTAATTCGTTTACACCAATTTAATAAAGTCGAAATGGTTAAATTTAGTGATGCAGAGCATTCTTATGAGGAATTAGAAAAAATGACGAATAATGCCGAAGAAATTCTGCAAAAACTGGGATTACCTTACCGTGTCATGGCTCTTTCAACAGGTGACATGGGCTTCTCAGCTGCGAAAACTTATGACTTGGAAGTTTGGATTCCCGCTCAAGAGACATACCGTGAAATCAGTTCATGCTCAAACTGTGAAGATTTCCAAGCGCGCCGTGCGATGATTCGTTACCGTGATGAAAACGATAAAGTCCAATATGCGCATACACTCAATGGTTCTGGTTTAGCCGTGGGACGGACAGTCGCTGCTATTTTAGAAAACTACCAAAACGAAGATGGCTCTGTGACTGTACCAGAAGTCCTAGTACCTTACATGGGTAACCTAACAGTTATTAAATAAAGGGAAGATGAAGGTCGTTGTCTGATATCAGATAACGGCTTTTATTCTACAGAAAAAGGAGCCTGATAAACGGTGGAAACAGAAGCAACTCCTTCATTCTACAGAAAAAGAGGCAGACGTCGAAATGACGTCTGCCTCTTTTAAATTTCAAAAAAATCAGCTTTTATTTTATTGAACAGAATAGTTTGGTGCTTCTTTTGTGATTTGAACGTCATGTGGATGTGATTCTTTCAATCCGTTACCACTCATTTGAACAAATTGTGCTTCTTCACGCAACGCTTTCAGGTCTGCTGCACCGACGTAACCCATCCCTGATTTCAAGCCACCGATTAATTGGAAGACAATATCAGAAACGCTTCCTTTGTAAGCGACACGTCCTTCGATTCCTTCTGGCACTAATTTGTTTGCTTCATTGACACTTCCTTGGAAGTAACGATCACTTGATCCTTTTTCCATTGCGCCCAATGAGCCCATGCCACGGTAAGTTTTGAAACGACGGCCTTGATAAATTTCAAATTCGCCTGGAGATTCATCTGTACCAGCTAACATACTTCCTAGCATTACAGCATGGCCGCCAGCAGCTAAGGCTTTCACGATATCACCAGAATATTTAATACCGCCATCAGCGATAATTGCTTTACCATATTCTCTAGCTACAGAAGCAGCATCATAAATCGCTGTTAATTGAGGAACACCAACACCAGCAACGACACGTGTTGTACAAATTGAACCAGGTCCAATACCAACTTTGACAACGTCAACGCCGACATCATACAATGCTTTGGTTGCTTCAGCAGTGGCAACATTACCAGCAATTAATGTTGCTTCAGGGAACGTTTCACGAATTTCTTTAATTTTGCGAATAACGCCGGCACTATGGCCATGTGCAGTATCGATAACAATCGCATCGGCACCTGCTTCTAATAATGCTTCCGCACGTTCGAACGTATCACTAGTGACGCCGACTGCTGCCGCCACAAGTAAACGACCGTGTTCGTCTTTGGCAGCATTTGGGAATTCAATCACTTTTTCAATGTCTTTAATTGTAATTAAGCCACTTAAGCGACCTGCTTCATCAACGATTGGTAATTTTTCGATTTTATGTTTTTGTAAGATTTTTTCTGCATCTTTTAAAGATGTGCCAACTGGCGCAGTGACTAAATGATCTTTTGTCATGACTTCTTCGATTTTGATTTGGTAGTCCGTTACAAAACGCATATCACGGTTTGTAATAATTCCGACTAATTTACGGTTTTCCATTGTTTCTACAATTGGCACACCGCTAATACGGTAACGACTCATTAATTCTTCTGCATCCGCTACTAAGTTTGTTGGTGTTAGAAAGAATGGATCAATGATAACGCCGCTTTCAGAACGTTTGACTTTACGTACTTCGTCTGCTTGTTGGGCGACAGTCATATTTTTATGTACGACACCTAGTCCACCTTGACGAGCCATCGCAATTGCCATATTACTATCTGTAACAGTATCCATACTGGCACTCATCAATGGAATATTTAACTTGATATTTTTAGCTAATTGTACACTCATGTCTACATCATTTGGTAAGACATGGCTTTCTGCAGGGATTAATAGCACATCATCAAATGTAAGACCTTTTTTCGCAAATTTTGTTTCCCAATTTGACATTTTTTTGTCCACTCCTCGACTTAATTTTATATATGAAAATAACAGATAATACTAAGGAAGTCAACTAGATTTGTTTAAATAATCAATGAGGAATAAAGGACAAAACGCCAAAATCGGTTTGTCCTTTATTCAACTCTTCCTAATTAAGGTCCTACTTTCATCGTTGTTCTTTTATCTTGTGTTTCTTTTTTTGTTGTAAAAATCGGCTAAATCCAAAACCGCCGACAGAAAGCAAGGTCATCATTGTCCCTATTTTTTGCACTTTTGTTCTTTGGTAACGGATGTCGACATGTCCTGTACCAGATAAAGAAAGAGCGGCTAAGCCTCCTTGATTGGTTAGGCTCATTTTTTTAGCGCCCGTTTGGTTTTTCATTTGAATCGTGGCTTGATAGCCTAAGTAATAAATAAAAGGAACGGTCACCTTCGCTGATTGCTTCACCACTTGGTAGTCAAATGAAATTTTCCCATAAGGCATTCTAACGTTTGTAATGGTTACTTGTTCTGCCGAATAATCAAGTTGTCGTTTTTTCTGTTTCAATAATTCCTGATAATTGATTTCATCTGGTAAATATTCATGGCCCGCACCGATATAAAAAGGCGTTGGCTGCTCATACTCAGCTTTTGTTAACAGGCGGCCTTGTTGTGACTGAATACTTTGATATTGATAAATGCCCAAATTACTGATGGCAAGGAAAACCAACAAAGCCACGGTCCAAGATTTACGGAAAACGCCCCATTCGTCTTGTGCAATGAAAAAAGCGAGCATTACAGAAAGAATCCCTAAAAACCGCCAAGGAAACTGAATCGTATTTAAAGGCGTGTGGTTCAGCCAGTGCCAAGGAAAAAGCGTGGTAACCATCAATAAGAGTACCAGCGTCAAACCAATAAACCGTTTGTTCTGAATTTTTTTGCTGGCAAGCGAAACCACTGCTACAACAAGTCCCACAAACAAAAGGGTTCCTAGATTCGCTGTTTTCGCGTGAAAAACACTGCTCTTTAAACTATTAATGAAAAGAGAATCAATGGGATAACTTCTTTCGGAAATATAAGTGAGTGGATTGGATGTAACTTTAAACACTTGATTTTTCATTTGTTCAGCAACTGGTAAAAGATAAAAGGCCAGCCAAAGCAGTGTCAGACCTGCAGCCTTCGCTAATGCCCACAGGACCTCCTTTTTAAAAAACTGCTGCCAATAAAACAGAATGTATAACCCAATCCAAATAGAAACCATTTCAATAGAAATAAAGTGAGCCAACCCAATGCCAGTCATCGCCAGCGTTAACAACGGCCAACATTTCGTGGTTCCCTTTCGTAATAAAAACAGGCTCGCTAAGACCAACGGAAAAAAGCTTAGCGCCAAAAATTCTCCTAACGCTTGGCGATTAAACAAGTCTTGCATGCGGTAAATAGATAAGCCATACAAAATGGCAAAGAGATAGCTTCTTTTTTTAGAGAGCGCCATTAATCGGCCTGCATAATAAGTAAGATTAAATGTTGCCAAGTTTACTGCAAACACAAAAATCGCCATACTAGCGACAAAGGAAAGCCCCAGAACACGCAAAAGCGCAGGTAAATAAAGATACACATCTGGATAAAACAAACTAGAGGCATAGCCATAGCCTCCCAAGAAAAAATAATTGATTTTAGGAAACCAGTCGTTGTTTTTAATTGCTAATGCGAGACCTTCCACCCGATTTTGATGAAAGCGGAAATCACTTGCTCGTAAAAAATTCTCTTGAAAATAGACAAAATAAAGAGAAAGTCCACTTAATAAGAGAAAACTAATAAAAATGAGTAGCCGCTCGTGTTGACGGCACCAAGACTTCACTTGTTGTCCCATAAGAGGCTCCTTTCTTTAGCAAACTTCTGAAAACAGAAGCCTGGGACACTAGTTTTTTCGACTAATCCCCCAGGCTTTAACTGTTAAAACGCTCTATTGAGAGAGCGACTTTGCTTGTTGCAGTTTCTGCGTCAGCCGAGCGCCTTCACAATTGAGCGCGCACCGTTTATTGACGTGTCATGAAACTACCTTGAATATTGTATTTTTTCTTGAAGAAATAGCGTGCTACAAAGGCTAACGCACCGATTACTAAAGCAATCATCGGATCTAAAATGGGATTGATCACTGGTGGCAGCATCGCTGAACCGGCGAAAACTGCAATCCACAAGAACATCCCACCAAATAGAATGGCGGTCGTTTTTAACCAACCAGGACGTTTGCTTTTGTCGCCACCTTGACGATCAAAACGGTAAACATATTTGTGCATTAGATAGAAAACATAACCCCCAGCCATCGCACCTAAGATATATGTGGTTAATCCGAGAGGCTGTGCGGTTCCTTTTGAAAATAGAGACATCGCCGCTAACATGATTGTTAATAAACCAAGTAATAGTAAGGTATTGTCGAGCCAAATCATCCAGCCCGCTGGTTCTTTGACTTCTGCTGGTTTATTTAAAATTGCTTCCGTCCGTTCTGAAACAGTGCCAAATAACTGACGGGCTGTTTTGCCTGTTTTTTGACCGGCTACTAATTCTGGCAAAATACCGTGTAGAGCCAATGCTAGCTCTTCTTCAGATAAATTAGCCGCTTTTAATGATTTTTTTAAGTCAAAAATGTATTGTTCATTTCTTTTAGTCAAATTCTGTTCTAATTGACGATTCTCAGCCACGATTGCTCGTAATGCTTCTGCTTCCATAGTTGTATCCTCCTCACCCTCATGTAGAGGGAACCTCTTTCTAAACGGCTGAATGGCCTTAAATATGTGGGCTTACCCCAAAACAAATTGCTTGTTGGGCATGGGTCTTTTCTTAAACGTTAAAACGGAACAACATAACATCGCCATCTTGAACGACGTAGTCTTTTCCTTCTAAACGAACACGGCCCGCTTCTTTGGCAGCTTGCATATTGCCATATTTATCTAGGTCTTCATAAGAAACAGTTTCCGCACGAATGAAGCCTCGTTCAAAATCACTGTGGATAATCCCAGCTGCTTGAGGTGCCTTGATTCCCTTACGGAACGTCCACGCACGAACTTCTTGTTCACCAGCTGTAAAGTAGGTAGCTAAGCCTAACAAATCGTAAGCCGCACGAATCAATTGATCTAAGCCAGATTGTTCAATACCCATTGCTTCTAAAAATTCAGCCTTGTCTTCTTCAGAATCCAATTCAGCAATTTCTTCTTCTGCTCGCGCACTAACCACGATTACTTCCGCATTTTCACTGGTTGCAAAATTACGAACTTGTTGTACATACTCATTGTTGTCTGGATCCGCCACTTCATCTTCTGAAACATTTGCTACATAAAGGACCGGCTTTGTGGTTAATAAGAAAAGAGATTTAACAATTTTCTCTTCTTCTGGCGTAAATTCAATCGTACGAGCAGATAAACCTTCTTCTAAAACTGGTTTAATTTTGTCTAAAACAGCTAATTCTTCCACCGCTTCTTTATCTTTTGCTTTCGCCATTTTAGCCACGCGAGTATAGCGCTTATTGATTGAATCTAAATCTGCTAAAATTAGCTCTAAATTAATTGTATCAATGTCTGCTAAAGGATCAACGAAATCCGCATCCCGATTTTGTTCACGCATGATATTTTCGTCATCAAAACAACGAACCACGTGACAGATTGCATCTACTTGACGAATGTGACTTAAAAACTGATTTCCCAGCCCTTCTCCTTTGCTGGCACCTTTAACAATTCCGGCGATGTCTGTAAATTCAAACGTTGTGGGAACTGTTTTTTTCGGTTTTACTAGTTCTGTCAAGCGTTGTAAACGGGCATCTGGTACTTCAACCATGCCGACGTTCGGATCAATCGTTGCAAAGGGATAATTTGCAGCTTCTGCTCCTGCTTTTGTAATTGCGTTAAATAAGGTCGATTTACCAACGTTTGGTAAGCCGACAATTCCAGCTGTTAGTGCCATTTGTTTTCCACTCTTTCTCTCAGTCTATTCTCTTTTCTATTAGAGGCATCAAAGCATTAGTCTGCTTTTTTCTCGATTACTTTTTTTAATTTTTTAGTAAAATCACGACGCGGCATCATGACAATATGCCCGCAATTCGTGCACTTGATTTTGATATCAGCGCCCATGCGAATGATTTGCCAACGATTTGCTTGGCAAGCATGCGGCTTTTTCATTTCGACAATATCGCCTAAATCATACATGTTCCAAGCCTTCTTTCTTCTCTTACTTATATAAAAATACCATGATTACAATACCATTTTTTAACGAAACTAGCAAAAGGATTTGTGACTTTCTATCTTACTTTCTCACCTTGCTTCTTATTCCTCGTCAAAATGAATATCTAAAATATCTAAAATTCTAGCCAAATCCGAAGAGGACAAGTACTCAATTTCAATTTTTCCTTTGCCTTCTTTTTCTTGAATCGCTACGGTTGTCCCAAATTTATCCATTAAGCGGTCTTCACTTTCTCGAATATAAATGGGTTTTTCTTTGATGGCTTTTTTCGCTTTTTTGCCCTTTTTGCCTTGTGTTTCGTTTAATTCAGCGACAAGTTGTTCTAATTGTCGAACCGTTAAATTGTCTTTAATACAACGATTAGCTAATGGCAATAGCTGTTCTTTGTTCTTCAAGCCTAATAACGTCCGTGCTTGACCCATTGACATGCTTTGTTTTTGAACCATTGCTTTGACCGCATCTGGTAAGGTTAGCAACCGTAAATAATTGGCAATATACGGACGACTTTTGCCCAAACGTTCTGCGACTTCCGCTTGTGTTAATTTCAAATTTTTCATTAGCATTTCATAGGCTTCTGCTTCTTCTAGCGGATTTAAATCTTCCCTTTGTAAGTTTTCCAAAACAGCAACTTGCATCATGGATTCTTCATCAAATTCGCGAATAATTGCGGGAATTTTTTCTTTGCCGGCTAATTTAGAAGCCCGGAACCGACGCTCACCTGCAATAATTTCATAGCCTTTAACTGCCGATTTACGGACAATAATTGGTTGAAATACACCGGAATGTAGAATCGAGTTTGCAAGTTCTTGTAAAGAGGTTTCATCAAATGTTTTCCGCGGTTGGTAAGGATTGGGACGAAGTTCGTTTAATAGAATTTCTGTCACTTGTTCGTTCTTAACGTCGACATCTTCTAGCTTTGCGATATCTTGAAACAAGGCATCGATGCCTCTGCCTAAACCTTTGCCTTTATTCATTCTCCAACACTTCCTTTGCTAGTGCTTGATACACTTCGGCACCTTTTGAGCGAATATCATAGTCAATGATTGGTAAACCATGACTTGGTGCTTCGGATAAACGGACATTTCTTGGAATAATCGTGTCATAGACTTTTTCACGGAAATATTTACGGACTTCTTCAACGACTTCGGCACCTAAATTGGTCCGAGCATCGTACATGGTTAACAAGACCCCTTCAATTTTCAATTCAGGGTTAAAATGTTTTTGAACCAAGCGAATCGTATTTAGCAATTGACTCAAGCCTTCTAATGCGTAATATTCACATTGAACAGGAATTAGAATCGAATCACTTGCTGTAAAAGCATTGATTGTTAAATGCCCTAGAGAAGGCGGGCAATCAATTAAAACGAAATCATACATGTCTCTTACTTCATCAATTGCTAATTTCAAGCGCGATTCTCGAGCCATCATTGAAGTTAATTCAATTTCAGCGCCTGCTAATTGAATAGTTGCAGGGACAATATCTAAATTTTCACGGCTGGTATGTTGAACCACGCTAGTGATTGGTTCTTCATTTACAAGGACATCATACACATCGTGTGCGACATCTGGTTTAGGGACACCCATGCCACTGGTAGCATTTCCTTGTGCATCAATGTCGATCAGTAAGACTTTTTTGCCTAAGTTTGCTAAACATGCGCCTAAATTTACAGTGGTCGTTGTTTTACCAACGCCGCCTTTTTGGTTCGCTACAGAAATAATTCGTGTCATGTGTGTGCCTCCATCTTATTTAATCGGTTGTTTATTTGGTAATCCAGGTTTTCTGGGATATTTTTTAGGGGTTTCTTTTTTCTTTTGAATCACGACAATGTGGCGTTCGTCTGCCGTAATCGGCAAAGTAAAATCAACTTCTTTTTGAAATTGACCGCCTAATGTAGCGATTGCAGGTTTTGCTTCATTAATTTCTTCTTCACTTTTCGATGCTTTTAAGGCTAAAAAATAGCCTTCTTTTTTAACTAAGGGTAAACACAGTTCACTTAAAACATTCAACCGTGCAACTGCTCGCGCTGTAACGTAATCAAACGCGCCACGAAATTCTGCTTTTTGACCAAATGTTTCTGCACGATCATGATACAAAGAAACATTAGCCAAACCTAGTCGATTCACCAACTCTGTTAGGAAAGTAATTCGTTTATTTAAAGAGTCAACAATTGTGACATTTAATGAAGGAAAAACAATTTTCAAAGGAATACTTGGAAATCCTGCGCCTGCGCCAACATCACAAATGGCTTTGTCACTGGCAAAATCTTCAAAGAATGCCAACGAAACAGAATCATAGAAATGTTTCAAATAAACTTCTTTTTCTTCTGTAATGGCTGTTAAATTCATTTTTTCATTCCATTCTACTAATAAATGGAAATATTGGTCAAATTGTGTCATCTGTTGGTCTGTCAATTCAATGCCTTTTACGGCTAATAGTTGTCTAAATTCTTCGGGTAGCATAAGGACTCCTTCCTTTTTTGTGAAACAGAAAAATGTTTCACAATCATCTTTTCCTACTTTAACGCAAATAGCAATTTCTTGCAATGCTTTTCGGAAGATTTTTGCCTGAATGATAAAAGAAAAAACCGCCTTTTTATGTGGTAAAAAGTCTCTAGCCATGGGCCAAAATGTTCAATTGGCGGCAACGAAAACCGCCTTTCTCTAAGAGTAAAACAAGCCAATGTTTCATGTGAAACATTGGCTTGTTTTACTTACTATAATCATCGCACTTTATTTGTCGTTCTCTGCGGTAGTCGTATTCTTGGATACGGGGACTTAACCAACCTTTTTTGGCTGTTTTTCGTAATTGATGATCAAATCTCCCTGGTGGTGAACTATCTAGTAATTCATGGGTACGATTATTCCGATTTGCATAATTAAACGATTCACCATTCAAGACTTTTTCCTGGTATTCACTGTTTTTGGCCGCTTGATAATAGGCTGGATTACTAATTAATCTGCCTCGCCAGTCCTCAACTAACACATCCCACTGGGTTACAAAGGTCCCTTCTTCATTCAAAATAAACTCACTGTGAAAATTAGGTGTCAATCGTTTCTTATTAATTAAAGAATAAGATGCCCCCTCAGGGTATTTGTTATGCAAACGAGCAGAGCTTTTTTTCAGTTTCCGCCCGCCCATTCCTTGCGGCTTGGCCGCAAAAACATAACGTTTTAATGCCTGTTCATCGGTGTCCCCTTCTTGTTTAAAAAAATCGCGGATATACGTGATATTTTGACGATCAATATACATTCTCAATTGATGTATCTTTTTCGCTTTCTCTTGATTAAAGCTCCCAAGAAGACCTAACGGATAGGCTTTTTGAACTGTTTTTGCCAGTAAGTGCCAAAACGTCGCATGCGGTGCAATCGTCTTCGAGAAACGATAAGGTCCTACTAATTGCAACATGCCATGCTGATCCAACACTGCACCTAATTGCCATAAAAGTAACGAGAGCTTTTCTTGCGGACGATAAGCCGAAAAGCGAAATAATCGCTCATACGCTGAAGAGCCCACTTCTTCCACTTCAGAAAACAGTTCCGCGACTGCTGTTTTCGCTTGCTTAAGTGGCAAGAAACGCGTGTCTTTTATGGCGCTTTCCACTAATCCATAAACAGCTTGGCGGTCCCAGCCAGCGTCAATCGCCGCCTCTACACCAGCACTCATTGCTTGTTGTAATTCTTGCCAACGTCCCATCTTCTCGCCGCCTTTTTCTATATACTTCTTCTATAATGATAATCCTTTCCCCGCAAAATGCCAACTGCTTTAACGCAAAAAAAACAACCCGCCCTTTGGGGAAGGGCGGGCGGAGGAGTTAAAAAATGAAAAAGTGTTTTGTTAGGGTTTTGTTTATCGGGTATGTTTAAATAATAGCCGTTAAATGTGAAGAAACTATGGTAAAAATGCGCCTTCTTTTCAACAAAATTTTGAAAAAGTCTCTTCAGAAATTAAGATTTTTTTGCGAAGTTGTATACTTTCTACCTCCATTCGATATATTATATATTTAATATCCATAAAATCACAAAAGAAATATACATAATAATGAATATTTATTCAACAATTGATAATCTAACAAAAAAAGCGAGTGATTTACACTCGCTTTTTCAACTAAATTAAATGATTTTCTCTTAAAATATCACCAATATACGTATCCTCAAATTTCTTCACAAAGTGTTCAACCATTTTGCGTTCCACGAACGGCATATCCATTTCTGTTAATTTTTTCTTGTCAGATAAATAATAAACAGAGTTTGCTAAGACGCGCAAGTCGTATGCAGAAGCAAACACTTCTGGTACTCCGCGTTCAACCTCTAGCAATTGATAAACAGCTTCCATCGCTGTCCGTACAGAATACTCTGTTGTAAACACCGTATCTCGTTCAGTATCTGCGAAGTTCCCAATGAAAGCAAGATTTTTAGAGCCGTTTGGTACAACTAATGGTCGATCGCCTGGTTCTCTTAACATAAAGTAAGAAGTGATAAACGGCATATACACCGGAATAGTGGTAGCCGATTCTTCTGAAATACGTTCAATTTCCCCTTCTGGGACCCCTAAATGATAAAGTAACTCTTGCGTAATTTCTTGGCCTGTACATTGTTCGATTGGTTTTTTAATATAATTTCCTGGTTTATTAGAAAGTAATCCATATACCCAAGTTATAGATTGTTGATCATTTTGTTCTTTGAAATGCGGTTGTCTATGCATAGCAAAACTCATCATCCAATTAGAGTCTTTGATAGTAATAATACCACCTGTGACAATTTTTCCTGTGCGTAATTTACGATGTGTTAACCGAGAAAGATACGGTTCAATATCGAAATTTTCCCACGTAATCGTTGCTGAGACAAACCAACTTTCATCTGGTAAATTTTCACAGAAAACTTCTGGGTGCCCAAATTCTGGGGATTGTTTTGCTAAGTTTTTCCAGAGATTCCAACTTCCCCCTAGTTCATGAGTAATTGGTGCTGGTGTATGATGATCTCCTTGCGTCGAACTTTCAGTAATTGAGCCATTCGTTACGAAGACTAAATCATTTTCAGTTAAAGGAATTTCTTTGGTTTTGCCCGCTTGTGTCAACAATAATCGCCGAGCAACTTTAGTAGCTCCTTTGATGTCGACTTGGATATCATTGATCGTTGTTTCATATTGAAAGTCTACCCCTTGATTGGTTAAAAAGCTTAATAATGGTTTCACTAACGATTCGTATTGATTGTATTTGGTAAACTTCAAGGCTGTAAAGTCAGGCAAACCTTTGATGTGGTGGATAAAGCGCATGATGTAACGGCGCATTTCAATGGCAGAGTGCCATTTTTCAAAAGCAAACATTGAACACCAATAGATCCAAAAGTTGGATTCAAAAAATTCTTCGCCGAAAACATCTTCAATTTTTTTGCCAATTAATTGATCTTCAGAAGTCATAAATAAATCAACGATTTCTTTTTGTGCTTTTTTGGATAAAGTAAATTGTCCATCATCTGGGACACGCTCGCCACGGTTATGAATAATGCGGCAATTTGAAGAATTCGGATCATCTAAATCTAACCGGTAAAACTCATCTAGGACAGAGGCATCTTCTACTTCTAATGATGGTACCGAACGAAATAGATCCCACAAACACTCGAAATGGTTTTCCATTTCGCGTCCGCCGCGAGTGACAAAGCCATCATGAGGAATAAATTTACCATCTAAAGAACCGCCAGACAGCGTAAGTTCTTCAAAAATGTGAATATTTTCGCCCTTCATTTGACCGTCACGAATTAAGAAAACAGCCGTTGCTAAACCTGCTAGGCCACCACCAACGATATAGGCACTCTTGTCATCTACACCTTTTGGTTTTCTTGGTCGAGCAAATGCTTCATAATTTCCATTTGTGTATCTCATTCTCGTTTCCTCCTATCATTTGATACCCTCATCATACTGCTACCAAAAAAAATACCCAAAAGATAACCCTTTTTTTTAAGAAATTCTTTGACAAATAAAGAAAATTGTCTAATTTTTAAGCAAGTGAATAATCGTAGATGTTTCATGTGAAACAAAAAAAGAACGAGAAGAAAAATGGCCGCTTTTTCTTCTCGTTCTTTTTATGCTAATTCGTTTACCGTTTCTACTCCAAAAACAGCAACCCAATCTTCCTGAAAATCAGTTACTGCTTTTTGAATGGCGGGCATTGCCAAGCCTTGTGTCACGAGTTCTGGTGCGATAGTGACCGCTTGCGCCCCCATTTGACAGGCTTGATTAATTTGTGCCACGTTTTTAAAACTAGCAGCTAAGATCTTACTCTTTGCGTTCGTCCGTTTAATTTCTGCAGCTAAATGCTCAATAACCTTTTGAGAATCAATTGTTAAATTCTCCATCCTATTATAATACGGCGCTAAATAATCTGCACCTGCCGCAATCGCTAGATAACCTTGAAATTCTGTATAAATAGCGGTTGCTGTTATCCGATAATTTGCCTGCTTTAGTTGTTTGATGGCTGCCAAGCCTGCTTCATTGACTGGGATTTTAATGAATGTTTCTTGGCCTAATTGTTGTACAATGGTTTGGGCATCTTCTAGCATCTCTTCTGTCGTTTGACCGACCACTTGGACGTGCAAACTCGCTTGTCCAATCGTTTTTTTGATTTCTTTCATCTGCGCAAAGAAGTCAATTTTTCCTGCTTGCTTAACAATACTAGGATTAGACGTTACGCCTGCCAGTGGTAAAATTTTCTGATACTTTCGAATAGCCTCAAGATTAATTGTATCTAGCATAAATTCCATCTTTTACGTTCCTCCCTTAAACGATAATTATAGAATAGTGATTGTTGTACCAACAGTTATTTCAGGAATAGTTTTTTCTTCAACATATAATGTACCTGGTAATTCAGGTGTTGTTGCGCCATCAAATTTAATAGTAATGTGACCCAATGTGTCTAAATTAGTTAATACTACCTCGCCTACAGCGGTAATCTGGTAAGTTTGTTCATCAATCACTAACGTTTGCTTGTCCGTAATCGCTTCTGTGACTGGCTGAACCTCAATGTTATAACAATAATCTGCTAAAGCATCTGGTGCATCTTTTCCAAATAAGATGACCATTTTTTCTTCTTTAAATAATTCGGCTTCTGGTCCAATAGACTGAACCTTTGTTGTAAATACTGACATTTCCCATCCTCCAAAAAAATTTTTTAACTATACAATCCAAAACTTGCTAACCAAGCAACTAGTACTCGAGGGGCACCATTTAAGAAACGAGAATATAAAACAGAAGGGACCCCGACTTCAACGGTTTCAGCTTCAGCTTCTTCCAAGCCTAAACCCACGGGAATAAAGTCGCATGCGTTTTGTGTATTAATAGCAAACAATGCTGGTAAAGCTAGTTGTGGCGGAATGTTGCCTTTCCCAATTTCCACACCAATTAACGTACCAATTACTTGGCTGATTACTGCTCCAGGACCTAATAAAGGAGAAAGAAACGGCAGAGAACAAATAAAACCAATAATTGTTAACCCCACAATGTTTCCTGCCAATGGCGCCATGATATTGGCAAAAAATTCACCAATTCCTGAACCTTGAATCACACCAATTAATAAAGAAACAAATGCCATAAACGGAATCACTGTATTGATCATCGTTTGTACGCCTTCACGGGCTGATTGGTTGAATGTCGCTACAACTTTTCCTGCACCCATACCAATTTTCGCAACAAAACTTTGTTGTTCCGCTTTTTGTTCAGTAATTTTTTTACTTGTATCATATTTAAATTCTGTTTTTTTCGAGGTGGGCTTTTCTGTATCAGCAGAAGCTTCTTCTGATGTCAATGTAATCTGTTTCGGGCCTACAGCGGAAACATAAATTGTCTCATTAATGTATTGTGCTAAGGGACCACTTTTGCCAGTTGGAACAACGTTAATAGTAGGAATTCCTTTTTTAGGATAAATCCCGCAACGAAGAGTGCCTCCACAATCAATAATGGCTAATGCGATTTCATCATCTGGAATCGATGTCTTAAAACCATTGACCGCTTCCATTCCTGTCAATTCTACGATTTTATCAACGATTGCGGGTTTCTCGCCGCCACCTGTAATGTAAATAAATTTATGTTTTTCTTCTGTCGGTGTAATTACTAAGGGCCCACCATAACCGCCATTTCCTTTAACTACCTTAATACTATTGTACGTCATCGCACCTTGCTCCTTTCTAATCCACAGCAATCTCTACTGTTTTACTAAGGGTAATTCCTTGTTGTTTGCAAACATAGGCGGTAGTGAAATCGGTAACCCAACCGCCAATAAAATTCATTAATATCCCTACAAACATATAGCGAATCGCTAGGTCCATCGAATTTAGTCCTAACGTATCAATCCCTTGCGCAATCCCTAACCAAACGAACAATTCACCAGGATTAATATGAGGGAAAACTCCATTACTGGTATGACAAAATTGCGCTTGTGCAGCATAATAGCTAGGTTTATAGTATTCTGGTAAAAATCGAGCCATCGTAAAGGACATTGGATTGCCTAACATAAAAGCGGATAAAAAAGGCAGCACTAAATATCGCGTAACAGGATTTTTAGCAGAAAGTTTGGCTACTTTGGTTACTCTTTCTTCTCCTAGAAAAGCAATTAAAGTATTCATAGCTACCATTAACATCAAAACAACAGGTACGATGCCTGTCATCCAAGAAATAAATGTTTCTGCTCCTGTTTGGAAAAGGTGCATAAATCCTTCCGCAAATTTTGTAATATAAGACATTACTCGACACTTCCTTTCAATTTTGTTTGTACTTTATTTTTCCATAATTGCCATTGAATTTTGGCTCCATTAAGCGGCGTTAATGGTTGTGTTTCTTGATAATTGCCAAGCTCAACACGTAAGTAAATTTCTCGTGCATTTTCCATCGCTTGTTGGGTTAATTTATTTTCCTTTTGTACGAGTGGATGGTAATGATCCATATAATGAATATCCTCGTTCACGTACTGAGGTAAGGAATGAAATTTAGCTAGAACGGTGACACCTTGCATCTTTCTAGCGGCTAAGATTTTCCCTTGTGAATCCACAGCAAACAAGATAATCGTGCCTGCTTTTAACTTCCCTGCACGTCGACCAATCGCGACTTTTCCTAATTGTCGCAATTCTTGGTAGTTTTGATTAAAGTGTTTAATCTGTTTCATTCCCATAGCTATCTGAACGAAGTAAGCTGTTAAAAAAAGCGCCCCGAATACGTAGATAAAACTCATATGATAATCCCCTTCCTTTGCATCCACTCTTTAACCGCTAAAAGATCTCGTTGCTTCCGTAATTCATTACGTAAACGTTCGTCTCCTGCGATTGTAAACAAGCGGTCATATAGTTGTAGTAACTCTGCTTCAACAGTGGCAGTCAGCTCTTCTGGAATACCCAACAGCAAAATAACATCAACTTTACCTTCTGGTGTAACCAGTGATTCTTCAAAAACCCCAATCGATAAAATAATCGTTGGTAAGGCTTGATTAATTGTATGGGGAAAGGCAATCCCCGATTCAAAAATAGTTGTTTGTTGATTTTCTCTAGTAAAAATTCGTTCGATAAATTGGGGATCTACTAATTTTTCTGCTTCTAAATCAGCAACCATTTTCTGAATATTCGCTCGGTAACCTTGAGTATTCTCTAATAATTGATAGGTCATATGAATATTTTGAGATTCCACGGAACGAATTTCTTTTGCTCTCTGCCACTCATTTCTGAGCCAAGTATCGTTAAATAAATTAGTTAAATGGATCATCGGTGTTTGTGGTCGAATATTTTTTAAGAGAATGGTTGTAAAAATAGCAAAATATTGATTCAATTCTCTTCTCTCTGCCTCTTCTTCAGAAAAATGGGCAATCTGGACGTCTGGACCCAAAACTTTTTCCAATTGCCGCTGAATGATCAAGGCCGTTCCATGACCTGTACTGCAGATTACAGCGATTTCTTTTTTGGCTCCCGCTTCATAGTTCCCTCTCAATGCTAGTTCAAAATACAAAGCGAGATACCCAAATTCAACCGTCGGCACACAACGATTCAACAAACGGCCCAATTCTTGCAAGCCAATTTTGGCTAATTCATAGGCCAAAGGATATTGTCGTTCAATTTCTCCATAAAATAAATCGTGACATTCCACATGAAAAACGAGTCGATTCATCACGTTTCTTAAATGATCTTTCATTTCTGAAAACAAGAAGTCCTCATCAAATTCAACGACAACTGAATGATGAATTTTTTTCATCATTTTTTGAAAATAGTCAGCTAAGAGTCCTTCATCAGCCAATAAAGAATTACGAATATGGTTTGTGTTGATGTTAAAAGGAAAGCTGATAAAGGAACGTTCCCATTGGCTTAACGTTACATTATAGGTTATTTCCAAGTGATACATCAGTTCTTCAATCTGCTCGTTATGACGAACATAATCAACATATTCTGGTGGTAGTTCCGTAATGAGTTTTCCAGCTAAAACACGCTGCAAAACAATTGAAACCACTCTTCGTAAAAGAAAACTATCTTGTTTTGCTAGTCTTGTTTCTTTGATTATTTTTTGTATCATTTGTTTGGTAGTTTCATGAAGAAACTGTTCTTCAAAATATTCTTGGACGTAATTCACATGAAGTAAGCGTAAATCAAACTCTTTTCCTTCTAAATGAATGCCACGGTTTGGCGTGCCTACAACCGCAACCTGCCAAGGAGCAATCAGCTCTTTCATGCGCTTAATGTCTTTATTAACTGTGCCGCGACTAACGGCGAGTTCTTCGGATAAATCATAAGTTGAAAAAAATTGATCTTCTTCTATTAATCGTTTGATAATGTAGGAAACACGCTTGCTTGAAGAATTAAAATCAGATTCCCTTTTTAGCCGTCCAGACAAAACCTCTTCAAAACCTTCAAAGTTATTGATTTCTAACTGAAAGAGATTTTCCTTCTGAATAATTTGGGCGATACCGATTAATTCATCATTCAATGTATCAATGTTTTTACGAACTGTTTGAGGACTTGCGGCTAATTTTTCTTGCAATTCCTGTAAGCTCATTCCTTTGTGATCAACTAGTAATTTTATTACTTGGTACCATCTATTTACTAGCGTCATTTAGTTTTCCCACCTCTATCCTCTTGTTTTACCTCCAGCTACGTTTGTGGTGATGCCTGTAATATAGCTTGAACGGTCTGATAAATAATAGCATACTAAGTCAGCGACTTCATGGAGTTTTCCGCTACGACCTAATGGAATCGTACTTGTTTTTGAATAACCTGCTCGCAATTGCTCAACAGAAATGTTTCGTGTATAAGCCAATGCTTCTTCGTATGCTAAAGTGCGCAAACCAGTTTCTTCCATAATGCCTGGCGCAATCCCCACGACACGGACGTTTGATTTTCCTAACTCTTTAGCCCATGAACGTGTATAACTGCTGACCGCTGCTTTCGTTGCAGCGTAGGCGCTTTGCCCTTCGGAGCCTTCTAATCCAGCTTCTGAAGACATATTAATAATGACACCTGTTTGTTTTTGTACAAGAATTCGGCCCACTGCTCGGCTCATTAGGTAGAGCCCTTTTTGATTGATGGCTACAATTTTATCGAATACCTCATCCGATAATTCATAAGGCCCATGAGGATGATTTTTATCCACCAATAGACGAGGAATATTGATGCCGGCATTGTTTACTAGGCCATCTACGGTTCCAAATTTTTCCACCACTTGAGCGACACCCGCTTCTACTTCTGCTCGAGAAGTTACATCGACTTTCACAAAGAGTAAATGCTCATGTTGCGTTTCTGATGCTGAAATATCAAAATTAGCGACATAGACCTCTTGTGCTAACAAGCTTTCAACAATGCTGCGACCAATACCAGATGAGCCTCCTGTAACAATCACTACTTTTCCTTTAATTCTTAACCAATCTGTCATTTGTTCCACTCCTATCATTTGTTTGCGCTTTCAGTATAGGTCAGTTTGTGAAATTATTTAAGACAGTCTTTTTTTGCAGTTTAGAAAAAAAAGTAGACTAATTCAAAACAAAAAAGCAGTTGCTTCTTCACAATCAATCATCCGTGAAGAAGCAACTGCTTCAAATTTTTATTATCTTTGCACTTTCGCGATTTTTCCTTGTTCGATGTAAACCATCAAAATGCTAATGTCAGCGGGGTTCACACCGCTGATACGGCTTGCTTGGGCAATCGTTTCTGGTTGGATTTTTTGTAGTTTTTGTTTTGCTTCTGTCGCCAAACCGTTAATCGCTTGGTAATCAATGTTTTCTGGAATGCGTTTTGCTTCCATGCGTTTTAGTTTCTCAACTTTTTCCATGGCTTTTTTAATGTAGCCTTCGTACTTGATTTGAATTTCTACTTGTTCAATCACTTTTGGATTGAGCGCCTCTTCAGGTGCGGGAATAAATTGAGCGACTTCTTGATAACTGATTTCTGGGCGTTTCAGAAAATCTCTAGCTAAAATACCATCTTTTAAGCCAGCAGCGCCTTTGGTTTCCAAAAATGCTTGCACTTCTTTGGTTGGTTTAATCCGATGTTTGCCTAAGCGGGCAATTTCCGCTTCAACAGCCGCTTTTTTGACTAGATAGGCGGCATATTGTTCTTCTTTGACTAAGCCAATTTCATGACCCATTTCTGTTAAACGTAAGTCCGCATTGTCATGTCGTAAAATCAAACGATACTCCGCACGTGACGTTAATAAGCGATAAGGTTCGTTGGTACCTTTTGTAACTAAATCGTCAATCATGACGCCAATATAGCCGTCACTACGTTTTAAAACAAGAGGCTCTTTGCCTTGAATTTTCAATGCAGCATTAATTCCTGCCATCAAGCCTTGACCAGCAGCTTCTTCGTAGCCACTAGTTCCGTTCGTTTGACCTGCTGTATAAAGATTCTCAATGACCTTTGTTTCTAATGTTGGGCGTAATTGGTGAGGGACTACCACATCGTATTCAATGGCGTAACCTGTACGCATCATTTCTACTTTTTCTAATCCTTCAATAGAATGAAGCATTTCTGTTTGGACATCTTCTGGTAAAGAAGTAGATAAGCCTTGGACGTAAACTTCTTCGGTATTCAACCCTTCTGGTTCCAAGAACAATTGGTGTCTTGGTTTGTCTGCAAAACGAACAATTTTGTCCTCGATGGATGGGCAATACCGAGCGCCCACACCTTCCACAATCCCAGTAAACATTGGGGCGCGGTGTAGATTTTTTTGAATAATTTCATGGGTTGTTTCATTCGTATAAGTTAACCAACAAGGTTCTTGGTTTTGATTGTAGGCACTATCTGGCGTGCTGTAACTAAAATGGTTGGGTTCTTTATCGCCTGGTTGTTCCTCTGTCACAGAATAATCAATCGTACTTGATTTTACTCGCGGCGGCGTTCCTGTTTTAAAGCGATCGATTTCTAAACCTAATTCTTTTAAATGATTGGCTAAACCAACGGAAGGTTGTGAATTGTTTGGTCCTGATGAATATTTTAATTCACCAATAATAATTTCGCCACGCAAGGCAGTACCGGCAGTAATCACCACTGCTTGACTACGGTATGCGGCACCTGTTGAAGTTACAACACCACGACAAACGCCATCTTCCACGATTAATTCTTCAACAATCCCTTGACGAAGGGTTAAATTTTCTTCTTTTTCAATGGTATGTTTCATTTCTGTCGCATAGGCATGTTTGTCGGCTTGCGCGCGCAACGCACGCACTGCTGGACCTTTACCAGTATTTAGCATCCGCATTTGGATGTAGGTTTTATCAATGTTTTTACCCATTTCGCCGCCTAATGCATCGATTTCTCGGACAACGACTCCTTTGGCAGGTCCACCAACAGAAGGGTTACATGGCATAAAAGCAACCATATCTAAATTAATCGTTAAAAGTAACGTTTTAACGCCCATTCGTGCGGCTGCTAAGGCTGCTTCAGAGCCAGCATGTCCAGCACCGACGACAATAACATCATATGATTCTGCTTGATATTGATTCATAAAAAATTCCTCTCTTGTCTTATTTTCCTAAACAAAATTGACTAAATAACTGTGTAATTAATTCATCTTGGACACTATCGCCGACGATTTCCCCTAAATAATCCCAACAACGGGTCATATCAATTTGAACTAAATCGACTGGCATACCTGCTTCGATGCCGTTAATCACTTCTTGTAACGAAAGCGCTGCTTGATCCAGCAAAGCAATATGACGTGTATTAGAAATATAGGTAGCATCTTTTTCGCCTGTTTGGCCGCCAAAGAAAAGATCAGCAATTTTCGCTTCTAACTGGTCTAAGCCTGTGTTTGACAACACCGAAACGGATAAAATTTCTTCTGCAGGGACTAATTCTTGTAATTCGTTAGGATCCAGTTTTGTCGGTAAGTCCATTTTATTTAAAAGAATAACGCGTTTTAAGCCTTTCGTTGCTTCCAACAGTTGACGATCTTCCTCTGTCAATTTTTCGCTTTGATTTAAGACTAACAAAATTAAATCCGAATCTGCTAACGCTTTGCGGCTACGTTCGACACCAATTCGTTCCACAATGTCTTCTGTTTCGCGAATCCCCGCTGTATCAATTAATTTTAAAGGAACGCCGCGAACGTTAACGTATTCTTCAATGACATCACGTGTCGTTCCAGCAATATCTGTAACGATAGCTTTTTCTTCTCGTAACAGATGGTTTAACAAACTGGATTTCCCGACATTTGGTCGGCCAATAATTGCTGTACTTAGACCTTCTCGCAAAATTTTTCCTTGTTTAGCGGTCGTTAATAATTGTTGAATCTGTGCTTTCACAAATTCGGCTTTTTCTAAAAGTAATTTCGTGGTTAATTCTTCGACATCATCATACTCTGGATAATCGATATTAACTTCTACTTGCGCTAAAGTATTTAAAATTTCTTGTCTTAATGAACGAATTAACGCCGACAAGTTACCATCCAATTGGTTCAATGCAACATTCATCGCTTTATCCGTTTTAGCACGGATTAAGTCCATCACTGCTTCTGCTTGTGAAAGATCCATTCGGCCATTTAGAAAAGCACGTTTTGTAAATTCCCCAGGTTCGGCCATTCGTGCGCCTTCACGTAACAGTAATTGCAGTAGTTGGTTCACCACGACAATGCCGCCATGACAGTTAATTTCTACCACGTCTTCTCGTGTAAATGTTTTCGGTGCCCGCATCACAGAAAGCATGACTTCATCAATCAATTGATCGTTTTGCGGATCAACAATATGACCATAATGAATCGTGTGCGTGGGGACTTTAGCTAAATCTTTAGTGCCTGACCGATAAACTTTGTTTGCAATAGCAACTGCTTGCTCGCCACTTAAGCGAACAATACTAATCGCACCTTCACCTGGCGGCGTAGAAATCGCCGCAATTGTATCAAATTCCATTGTAGCTGATTGCATAATTAGCTTCCTTTCTTCATAACAACAAAAAAAGCGCCCACTCCTCCTGCATTAAAAAATTCAGGTTGGATTTAGCACTTTCACTGCTTGTTCCTTCGATTTTCTGAAAATAGAATAGCACATTTTATTCTATTTGGCAATTTTTCTTCATTAAATGGAACGAGAAAACGTATCATTGAGTGGGGAATTCTCAACAATACGTTTTCTCATCTATAGGAATTAAAGGAGAGAGCTAGTTTTTACGTTTGCGTTTGATGATTCCCATGCTCGCAAGGAATGCGACAAAGGCGCCAAACAAACTTGTTGTCACGGCTGAGGACTCTTTTTCAC
This sequence comes from Enterococcus sp. DIV1537a, assembly GCF_051712085.1. NCBI lineage: Bacteria > Bacillati > Bacillota > Bacilli > Lactobacillales > Enterococcaceae > Enterococcus > Enterococcus sp. DIV1537a. The sequence goes on from NZ_JBIOOE010000001.1 coordinate 2,766,319, forward strand.
CTGTACTAGGTAAGTAGCCTGTTTTCCCGTGATTTCCAGTGCCATAACTGATGGTACTTAGTTTCGGATTGTAGGCACTACCATTTGTACCGAGGCCATTGCCTAGTGAACCTAAGCCAGAACCTGTTGTCCCTAAACCAGAACCTCCATTTGGATTTGAACCTGTGTTTGAACCATTCCCATTATTCCCACCAGTTGCGCCATTGTTTCCTGTGTTGCCGCCTGTATTGCCGTTATTTCCACCAGTGTTACCATTGCCTCCTCCAGGATTCGTTGGGTCGGCTGGTGTCATGAAGGTTGTAGCCGTACTGTAATGTCCTGCGCCATCGGTAGCTGTCGCAAGTAAACTTTGTTGAGCAGTCGCTTGTCCCGCAGTTAATTGGATAGCGAAGTTGCCCTCAGCATCGGTGGCACCTACAGCAATCACACTTCTTAATAGTCGGTTACTAATTTGAATGATTCGGTTTGGTTCAGCTGTTCCTTTGATGAGGTAGCCGGCTTTAGACGTTCCTAAAACTGAAGAAACAGTTGGTGCCGCAATTTTAATTTCTGGTTCTCCCGTAATATCGGCTGGCGTCATAAATGTGGTTTTAGGACTCACATTTCCTTGTGTATCTGTGGTTAGTGCGGTTAACGTTTCTTTTTCTGTTGCTAACCCTGCTGCAATATGAACGGAGAAGGTGCCTCCAGTAGTTGTATTGCCACTTGCCAATAATTTTTCACTGCTATTGTAAAATTGAACCGTGACATTTGGATCAGCAGTTCCAGTGACTGTATAGCCATTGGCTTTGTTTCCTTCAACCTTCGTAATAGTTGGCGCCGCTAAAACAACATCCGCTGGAATAACGGCTGTAGCTGGTTGACTTTCATTACCAGCGCTATCTTTGCTAATAATCGTAATCGTTTCTCCTGGTGTCACTACGCCAGCTGGTAGAGTCACCGTATATTGGCCGGTTTCGTTAGCAGTTGTAGCAGCAATGATGGTTCCGTCTGCGTCACGGACATCAATAGTAGTTTTGGGCTCCGCCGTTCCAGTGATTTCGTAACCTTTACTAGAATTTCCGGTAATAGAATCAATGGTTGGTGTGGCTAAGTCGGCTGGTGTAGTTGCTGTAGCTGGCTGACTTTCTTTTCCTGTTGCATTTTTCGCTACGACAGTTATTGTTTCGTTAGCTGAGGCCTTCCCTGGCTCTAAAGTCACTGTGTATTTGCCATCAGTTCCAGTAGTTGCCATGCCAAGGACTGTGCCATCGGCGTCACGCACCTCAACTGTTGTACCAACTTCTGCTGCTCCTACTACTTGATAGCCTTTTGTCGTGCTACCAGTAATTTTGTCAACAGTAGGTGTCGCGACTGGTGCATCTGGATCAGCAGGTGTTTTGAAAGCAGTCGGATTACTTTCTTTCCCAGCAGCATCTTTCGCAATGGCAGTTAAGGCTTCGTTAGCTGTTGCTGTGCCCGTCGGAAGAGTGATTGTAAAGGCGCCAGCACCATCAGTTGTTCCCGTAGCAATAACTAAACCTGCTTCATTGTGAATCTCAATGGTGACATTTGGCTCTGCCGTGCCGGTTACTTGATACCCAGTGGCGGTTGTTCCTGTAACAGTCGTCACAGTTGGTGCTGCTACGGTTGCATCTTCAGGGACCGTCACTTCCGTTGGTTGACTTTCATTGCCGTCACCGTCTTTTCCAACAACTGTTAATGTATCACCAGGATTAGCGGCTCCCGCTGGAAGGTCCACAGTAAAGTTTCCTTGATCATCCGTTGTCGTTGTACCAATAATTGTTCCATCTGGGTTCCGTACTTCAATGGTGGTATTAGGGTCCGCCGTCCCAGTGATTTCATAACCAGTTGTTGAATCTCCAGTAATGTCACCAATTGTTGGTGTGGTAACATCAGCGGGTGTCATAGCTGTAGTTGGTTGACTCTCAAGTCCAGTATCATTTTTAGCAACTACATTCACTGTTTGTTTCGCTGTTGCTTTTCCTGAAGCTAACGTCACAGTATATTGGCCAGTCGGTCCAGTTGTTGCGGTGCCTAAAACTGTTCCGTCTGTTGCACGAACTTCAATGGTAGTGCCAAGTTCAGCAGTACCTGTCACTTGATATCCTTGTGTTGTATTCCCAGTAACTTTGTCGACACTTGGCGGTGCCACTACTTCATCTGCTGGTGTTTGGAAGGTTGTCGGTGTACTTGGATTGCCAGCAGGATCTTTGGCTAACGCTGTCAATGTTTCATTCGCATTTGCCGTCCCAGCTGGAAGGTTCACGGCAAAGGAACCAGTCCCATCGGCAGTCCCTGTTGCAATCACATTCCCATCTACATCACGAATTTCGATGGTAGCATTCGGATCAGCGGTACCTGTCACCTGATAGCCAGCAACTGAATTACCTGTGACTCCTGTTACAGTTGGTGCTGTAACCGTAGCATCAGCAGGAACAAGGACTTCAGTCGGTTGACTTTCATTTCCCGCGTTATCCTTTCCAATCACTGTTAACGTATCCCCAGGATCGGTCGTTCCCGTTGGTAGCGTTACAGTAAAATCACCATTCGCATCAGAGGTACCTGTACCAATGACTGCCCCAGCTGGATCACGAACTTCGATTGTTGTGTTAGGGTCTGCTGTTCCTGTAATTTCATAACCCGAACCAGAGTTACCTGTGATGTTATCAACTGTTGGTGCAGTGACATCAGCTGGTGTTGTCGCCGTTGCTGGTTGACTTTCCGTGCCACTAGCGTTTTTCGCTACAACGCTCAGCGTTTGATTTGCTGTTGCTTTTCCTGGAGCTAAAGTCACTGTATATTTTCCATCAGTTCCAGTTGTTGCAGTACCAAGGACCGTGCCAGCTGCATCGCGAACCTCAATGGTGGTGCCAACTTCAGCAGTCCCTTTGACCTCATAGCCTTTTGTTGTACTACCTGTTACAGTCTCAACAATTGGCGTCGCCACGGGCGTATTAGGATCCGCTGGCGTTTGGAACGTTGTTGGCGTACTTTCTGTACCGCTGGCGTTTTTCGCTACAGCCGTTAATGTTTCATTGGCACCTGCTTCACCTGCGGGAATGGTAACTGTAAACGCTCCTGTCCCATCGGCGCTCCCTGTGCCTATCACGGCACCTCCTGCATTTCGGATTTCAACCGTGGCATTGGCATCGGCAGTTCCTTTAACTTCGTAACCTGCCGTTGAATTACCTGTCACTCCTGTGATTGTTGGTGCGGTTACGGTTGTCTCATCCGCTGGCGTTTGGAACGTTGTTGGCGTACTTTCTGTACCGCTGGCGTTTTTCGCTACGGCGGTTAACGTTTCATTGGCGCCTGCTTCACCTGCGGGAATGGTAACTGTAAATGCCCCTGTCCCATCGGCGGTCCCTGTGCCTATCACGGTGCCTCCTGCATTTCGGATTTCAACCGTGGCATTGGCATCGGCAATTCCTTTAACTTCGTAACCTGCCGTTGAATTGCCTGTTACTCCTGTGATTGTTGGTGCGGTTACGGTTGCCTCATCCGCTGGTGTTTGGAACGTTGTTGGCGTACTTTCTGTGCCGCTAGCGTTTTTCGCTACGGCGGTTAACGTTTCATTGGCGCCTGCTTCACCTGCGGGAATGGTAACTGTAAATGCCCCTGTCCCATCAGCAGTACCTGTGCCTATCACGGTGCCTCCTGCATTTCGGATTTCAACCGTGGTATTGGCATCGGCAGTTCCTTTAACTTCGTAACCTGCTGTTGAATTGCCTGTTACTCCTGTTACGGTAGGTGCGGTTACTTCACTAGTAGTACCTGCAGCAAAATAAATGTTGGATACACCGTCTGCTGTTGCTAATAAATTAACGTCTAAAAGATCTGTTTGAACGACTGTTCCTACAAAACGAGCATCTAAATTATTGGATAAATTTTGAGGTGTTGAAACGGTAGTTGGTAAAGTAACCGTAGTTGCGCCTAGTAAAGAAGCATCCACTAACTCATTCACACCTGAACCACCAACCGCTAATAAAGGCAAAGCACCTGAAACAGCCACGTTTACCGTGCCTTTGACAGGAAGCAAGGCTGCATTTATGGCTGCGGCGACAAGATTACTTGGGATACTGGTTCCTTTTGCCTCCAAAGCTTGAACGGCCGCATTCAAATCTTGTAAGATGTTTGAAACATTTTGGGCTAAAACTAACCCTAAACCATCACTAATTGGTGCGCTAATGTATGAGCCGTCAGCTGCTAATGTTTCCGGAGCTGTAAATGAAGCAGCACCTAAGTTTTCAATGTTATTCACTAATTCCAACTGACGATTCACTTCCGTCAAATCAATATCAACACCAGTTAAATTCCCTAACGCCCCACTGGTAATTTGAGTAATGACATTGGTTAAATCATTGGCTGCATTCAAAACGGCAGTCAAAAAAGTAACTTTTGAAAGATCAATCGTAACGTTGGTATTGATTGCTGCGCTGCCTGCTGCAGCTACATTTCCTCTTAACTCAGGAGGAACCACTAACACCGCTTGTTTTTGTCCACTAAACACAGCGGAAGCATCTGCTAAAGCGCCACCAGAAACCGTGAAATTAACTGGTTGATTTTGGTTTGCGACTGTCCAACGATTACTCGTTGAAGTACCACTGTCATTATTTGACGTAACATTTGATAATAGTTCGATATCCAAGACCGCTGCTAATGCACTGATTGTGCCAGAGGTAACAGCTATACTTACAGGGATTGCTAATGACGTAAATAATAAACCACTTGATATTGCTAAATTAAGCATCTTGCGTTTTGTCCATTTTTTATGCTGACTTTTCCGATTAAAATCCTCAACAATTTTCTTTTTCATCTGATCGTCCCTCTTTTCTTTAAAATAAACGATAAATACCAAGATCATTAGCTTCCCCTAGTTGTTCATCTCCCCCTTTAGCGATTTAAATGGATTTAACACCTGCAGTTTAGTACATTTCTTCAGCTTTTCAAAATATAATGCTGTGAATTTTTATATAAAAATTCATTTGATAACAAACATCCTGGATATGTTAAAAAACTCACTAATTCATTAGTGAGTTATTATACAATGAGAGGAAAATGAGGAAGTTTATACGTTTCTTCCCAATTATTAAAGATAAATAAATTATTTTATTATAACTTATCGTTTGATAAATCGATAATTAAATAACGGAAAATTTTTTTATTTTTTTGAGAAATTCCACTATTATTTTTTCTGCTTCTTTGACTGTTTTTATCAATTTTATGGCTGTAAGTCATAAAAACTTTACATCAAAAAAATGACTCTAATCTATAACAATTTTTTCTGTTTTTAAGATTTTTTTATGAAATTTTTTATATTAAAAAAATTTCATAAAAAAAGGCGACAGCCGTTTTTGAACGAATGCCGCCTTTTAGATAAACAAAAACCTGATTCTAAAAGAATCAGGTTTAGGAAAAGCAAATCAAGATTCGCTTCAACTGTTTATCATCGTATTTGTATACTCTGATAAGAATGATTTCGTAATAAAATATACTGTGTTTCGTGGTATTTGTCAATCGCTTTCTTGAATTCTCTTGAGACCTTTCCATAGGCATATAAGGTCAAAATAACTGACCAAATCAGCGTTGTAACTATCTTTTTAATTAAGGCGTCAGCCAATTTAATTTCATTAGTTTATCTAAAAACACCACCAAAATTAAAGCATCTGCACTGCCACCAATACTCCAATTTTTTTCTTTGAATAAGTGATTCAATCTTTCTAAGCAAAGGGTTCCCCGTAACGTTTGTATCCCCCCTAAAGCAAAATATTCCTGGATTAACGGTTGATATATTTCAAAAATTTGGACATTTTGACTTCGTTTAATCAAATTCGTATCCTCAACATAGAGCGATAAATAAAGGAGCGTATCAATGAGTTTTTGTTGTTGTGTGCCTTGATGTTTTTGATAATAAGGCACTCCCTGTTCAAAGACAGCGGGATAGCCTTGTTGCGCCTCACCACGGATTCCAGTCAAGCCATGCTGAACAAATAGTCGTTCACCCCAAGTTAGTTTTTCTAGCTCATTCGTAGCGAGGTTTTCAAAGTCGGCCAATAAGTCTTGCGTCATTGTTTGAAGCGTTTGTTGAAACAATTGTAAGGTGCAAGGGGTCTCCCAAATCATTAGACGACCACAGATAGCTAAAAAAATACCTAGAGAAAAAATTGCTCCTTTATGTGTATTGATACCTTCTGTTGCCTCAAACATCGCTCGTTCTGCTTCTAAACCAACTTGTCGAATCGTGCGAAATGTTGCCTCAATCGGCAAATGACGTAGCTCTGTCCCAGCTTGAACGAAGGTTTCAAAATAAGGAGTCAAAACCACACTACTTTCTAAAAAAGTGAAAACATCCATATCTTGATGGGCGCCTGCATCGACTGGATCCACCAAGCCTGGTTTATTTAAACAGGTCACTTCATAGAGTAGTGCCAATTGTGCTTGCTGCGCTAATTTACTCCTTGCTTGCTTTGTCATTGCCTTTTACGTCCCTTCTTCTGCCGTGGCCTTTTCTTGTTTTATATAGTCTAGTACAGCATTAAAAACCGTGTCAACTACGCCGCCATCAAATACATTAGGTATGAATTTTTCTGCTGTGGGTTCTGAAATCATAGCGGCCAAGCTTCGTGCTACTGTCATTTGCAAACCGACATCGACTTTTCTGCCTTTCGCTGCCAATAACCCTTTAAAAAGACCTGGAAAAGCTAAAATGTTGTTCACTTGATTCGGATATTTGGAAGAACCAGTTGCTAATAAACGGACACCATTGGCTTGGGCGAGGGCTGGTTCAATTTCTGGTTTAGGATTTGCTAAAGCAAAGATAATTGGGTCTTGGTTCATTGATTTAATCAGGGCTGGCGTTAGCACATCCGCTTCTGATAAGCCTAAAAAAACATCCTGATTGACGACAGCGGTGGCTAAATCTTTGTTTTCTACTGATGGTTTTATTACCTGTCGAAGCAAAGCACGTTGGTAAGGATTCAATGTCGGGTCTTCTTCTCTTAAAACACCTTGGCGATCTACTAAGGTGAGATGCGTAATCCCCGCTTGAATACATAACTTAGCGGTCGCTACACCAGAAGCACCAACTCCGTTAATCACCACACGTAATTCATTTAAAGGTTTTCCTTTAATTTTAGCTGCGTTAATTAGCCCAGCTAAAACGACGATGGCTGTTCCTTCTTGGTCATCATGATACACAGGAATGTTCAAACGTTGTTGAAGTTTTTCTTCAATTTCAAAACATTTTGGTGCAGAAATATCTTCTAAATGGATTCCTGCAAAACTATTTTGTAAATTTTCAATTGTTTGAACCATCTCGTCCACTGATTTTTGTTCCAGTGCTAAAGGAATAGCATCGACCCCCGCCAAATTTTTATAAAGTAAAGCTTTGCCTTCAACAATTGGCAAGCCCGCTTGCGTGCCCATATTGCCGAGACCCAGAACAGCTGATCCATCTGTAATAACCGCAATTAACTTACCACTAATGGTCCACTCGCGCGCTAATTCATGATTTTGGGCAATCATTAAACTCAATTCTGCGACACCAGGTGTATACATTTTGGCTAAATCATGATGGTTTAATACCGCTTCTGTTGCTTCAAGACTTAGCACACCAATATTTTTTTGATGAATTGCTAGAACTTCTTCTAACACATTGTCACTTCCTTTCACGGGCTGCCTTTTTTCTATTTGATGAAGCAAGGGTTTGAACAACCGTTATCGTCGCTCAAACCCTTGCTTCTTTATACATTTGCGGAGCACTTGCCCGTTCTATTCTGGCAAGTCAAGTTTGACTGTCACTTTCTGTAACGGTACATCGTAAAAAGGATCTTCGCGACGTCCTAAAAAGTCTTTTCCTTGTTGTGGGAACATCGCATATAATAGGACATCCTCTTCAGATTTTGCATATTGTTGGATTTCATTTTCTAAACTATGCAACTCTGGTTTCAATAAATCCGCTGGTCGACAAGTGATTACCTCTTCATCCCCAATGATTTTTTGTTTAATCTCTTCTGCGATAGGTGCTGGTGATTTGCCATATTCTCCGCGCACATAATCTTTGATTTCATTCGGTATTAAGGAATATCTTTCCCCAGAAATCACATTCATTAAGGCTTGTGTTCCAACCATTTGTGAAAGCGGCGTAACTAGTGGTGGGTACCCTAAATCCGCTCTTACTTTAGGTACTTCAGCTAAAACTTCTTCATATTTGTCTTGTAAACCTTGCTCCGTTAATTGACTTAATAAGTTTGATAACATACCACCAGGCACTTGATAAATCAAGGTTTTCGGTTCCGTATCTTTAACTTTAGGGTTTAAAATGCCTTCACTTCTAAAGCGATCACGAATCGGATTGAAATAGTCAGCAATCTCTGTTACTTTTTCCATATTTAAACCTGTTTCAAAGCCTAAATCTTCTAACGCAATGGCTACAGATTCTGTGGCTGGTTGACTCGTACCGCCAGCGAAAGAAGAAATAGCTGTATCGATGATATCCGCACCTGCTTCAGCAACTTTTAAATAGGTCATCTCAGAAATACCACTAGTCGCATGCGTATGCACCTCTAAAGGTAAATCAATGGCATCTTTCATTTTGCTCACTAATTCAAAACCAGTTTGTGGCGTCAAAACGCCTGCCATGTCCTTAATACAAATGGAATCCGCTCCTGTTTGACTTAATTCTTTGGCTAATTTTACAAAGTAATCGATGGTATGAATTTCACTCGTGGTATAAGAGATCGCTGCTTGACAGTGTCCGCCAGCTTCTTTTGTTGTTTGAATTGCTGTTTGTAAATTACGGACATCATTCAAGGCATCGAAAATACGAATAATATCAATCCCGTTTTCAACTGATTTTTCGACAAAGGCCCGCACCACATCATCAGCGTAATGACGATATCCTAGTAAATTTTGTCCTCGTAATAACATTTGAAGTTTGGTATTTTTAACTTCTTTGCGAATTTGGCGAAGACGTTCCCAAGGATCCTCGTTTAAATAGCGGACACAGGAATCAAACGTTGCCCCGCCCCACATTTCTAATGCATGAAATCCTGCCTCGTCCATTGTTTTAATAATCGGCAGCATATCTGAGGTTGGCATCCGTGTTGCAATTAAACTTTGTTGTCCATCCCGTAGCACCGTTTCTGTAAAACGAATTTTTTTACTCACTTGGCTGCTCCTTTCGTGTCAAAATTATTTCTGTTATTTTTTCTTGCATTGCTTCAAGACTGTGACGTCGATTTCGTCCACAGACTTTCGCCTCTTCTTGGCAAATAAAACAGCGCCGTGGTGGCAAGCCTAAATCTCCTCGATGAAGGCTTTTTAGTTCCTCGTTTCCCCATAAAACATCTAGGTCCACTAAACGACCATAAGGATGTGTTTCTTCAATTTTGACCATTCTTTGTTTTAACTCTTGCGGGGCTAACGAAACCGCCAAATAATATTCAGGCCCTGTCTTTTCATTCCGGTAAAAATTAACAATCGGTACTTGATCCAGCAATTGTTGCTCGACTTCGTCAATTACTTCTAAAAAAACAGCCGTTAAGGTGGGCGAATTTTTTACTTCTCCAGGAATATTCATTGTGGCAGATAAGAGACTAGCTTCTGGTGCTGTTTCTAACAACTCCTTCTGTGTGGCAGCTCTTTGTTCGCGAGCATCCAACATCTCTAAAAGTGTTACTTTTTCCCCATTAAACATTGCGTACCACATCAATTAGACTACCATCTCGGTATTCAATTAACGCAACAACTTTGTCTCCATATTTAATTGGTGCCGGGGTGCCAACAATGTTGTAGGCTTTGTCTTTCAACTCTTCTAACGTAAACTGAGGAACATCTAAGGTTTTAAAACAATCAATTAAGTCTGTTCTTTTTGGATTGATTGCAATGCCGACTTCCGTTACTACGACATCGACACTCGTACCTGGTGTAACGACTGTATTTACTTGCTCAACGATTGTTGGAATCCGTCCACGAACAAGTGGTGCAATCACTAGACTCATTTTACAAGCCATACTTGTATCGGAATGTCCGCCAGAAGCACCACGGATGACACCATCTGAACCAGTAATGACATTTACATTAAAATCTGTGTCCACTTCTAAAGCAGATAAAATAGCTGTGTCTAATTGATTAATAACCGCCCCTTTGCTAAGCGGTGAAGCATACATATTGGCATCAATTTCATAATGATTGGCATTTTCTCCTAAAGAAATAGCTGATGGATGATCAAAATCTTGGACGTCAATAATTTTTTCTACTAAGCCTTCTTCCAAAAGTTCCACCATTGCATTCGTAATTCCGCCTAAAGCGAAACTTGCTTTAATGCCATCTTTAAGCATTTGTTCTCTCATGAACCGCGTAACTGCTAGTGAAGAGCCACCTGTTCCTGTTTGGAATGAGAAGCCTTCTTTGTAGTAAGGAGAATGTGTAATTATTTTTGCAGCATATTCAGCAATCAATAATTCTTTAGGATTCTTTGTAAAACGTGTTGCGCCTTTGGCAATTCCATCTGGATCACCAATTGCATCAATTTCTACCACATAATCAACATCTGTTTGTGGAATACTGATAGGGGTATTAGGATATGGTACTAATGTGTCAGTAATGATGACCACTTGATCCGCATATTTTGCATCGACCATCGCATATCCAAGAGAACCACAGGTAGCTTTTCCTTTGGTTCCATTCGCATTTCCATAAGCGTCTGAACTTGGTGCACCTAAGAAAGCTACATCAATATGGATATCGCCTGCTGCTACTGCCCGTGCCCGGCCACCATGTGAACGAATCACCACAGGATTTTCCATGATACCTGCTGAAATAGCGGCGCCTACTTTATCTCTCAAACCTGAAGAAGTAATGTTGGTGACTACTCCATTTTTAATGTGTTCGATCAAAGGTTCATGAACATTTGCAATTGAACTAGGTGCAATCGAAATGTTTTTCAGCCCCATGGCGGCAATCTCGGCTAAAACTAAATTCATCACATAGTCTCCTTCACGGAAATGGTGATGGAAAGAGATGGTCATGCCATCTTTCAACCCTGTTTTTTCAATTGCTTCACGAATACTTCCTAAAAGTTTTGTCTCCCGAGGTTTCACTGGTTTAATTGCTCGGCTCGCTTCTTGATAAGCACCAATGTGTGCTAATTCTCCTTCATAAATGCCGTATTGCTCTGCATAAGATTGAGGAATGTCTTTGCCTACTTTATTTACTACCATGTCTATATTTCCTCCTCGGTAATTAATTTAGCCGCCAATGCTAACGCAATGACCCGTTCAGCTCGTTCAACAATTGGTTTATCAACCATTTTTCCATTTACGGAGATAACACCGGAACCTTTTGCTTCGGCTTCCCGAATGCCCCAGATTACTTCCTTAGCATTCTGGATTTCTTTTTCTGTTGGCGCATAAATAGTATTAACTAATGGGATTTGACGAGGGTTAATCACCGATTTCCCATCGAAACCTAGCTGTTTAATCAAACGAACTTCGGCTTCAAAGCCTTCCGTATTGTCTACATCTGAATAGACCGTATCAATAGCTGCAATCCCAGCTGCTCGAGCGGCATGTAAAATCATGCTACGAGCAAAGAATAGTTCTTGGCCATCTGGATGGCGCCGTGTTTTCATATTGGTAACATAGTCTTCGGCGCCTAACGCGATGCCAATCAAGCGAGTTGAACTTTTGGCAATCGCGGGCGCATTTAGAACACCTTCAGCCGATTCGATAGCAGCCATCATTTTCGTTGTTCCTACGGGAATGTCATTTTGCTGTTCTACTTCTGTAATGACTGCCTCGACATCAATGATATCTTGGGCTGTTTCTGTTTTTGGTAAACGAATCACATCGACACCAGCTAAGACCATTGCTTCAATATCTTCTGCGCCACCGGCATCTAAAGCATTGATCCGAACAACAATTTCAATATTGCCATAATCGAAAGTTTTCAAAGCAGAATGGACTAAAACACGGGCAGAGTCTTTTTCTTTTAATGAAACTGCATCTTCTAAATCAAACATGATTGAATCTGCCCCATACAAAGGTGCATCTCTTAGCATTGCTGCGTTCGCTCCAGGGACAAACATCATTGTTCTTCTTAAACGTTCCATGAGTCCAACTCCTTCCAATCATACGTTTCTTTTTCAGCGCCTCGATGTAAAACTGTAATCATCCGAGCTTTGATTGTACAATCTAATGCCCCTTTATCAATCGCCTTGACCGCAACGCCTTGGACATCTAAATGTTCCAAAGTTGTCGTAATCACCTGACGAATTTGATTGCCAAATTGTTTTTCGACACTACTTTCTAATTCAATGGTATTTTCTGTTGATTCAATGGGTTGGACGGTAATCATAATATCACTTGATTCTACTGTTCCTGCAGTAGCATTTTTGATAATCTTCACTTTCTTCACCTCATTAGTTTCTTGTGTTCTACTAAGTATTGATAACTTGTTGCTGGTAAAAACTTCTTGAGTGTCTCTTTGTCGCCTTCAGCCATCGCTTTGCGAACTTTCGTCGCACTAATCAGCTCTCCACCAATCGCTAATCGCGGGACAATGGTTAGCGTTATCGTTTGTCCGAAAACTTGTTGCATTGCTTGATTGTAGACATCGGTCACTTCTGAATAAGGCTCTTCTCCCACATAACGTTGCTGAATTTCAAGTATTGGCGCAATTCTTTCTTTAAATAACGTTGCATCAAGCGTTGCTTGAATTGCAGCTACCTCTAATGGCGCTTTTTCTTTCAAAAAATAGGTAGGAAAAGTCGCAGACGAAACTAAGTAATCTTCTGTAGATAGGACTGTCACATTGGGTAAATGGGCGACCCCTTTTTGCACCATTGCGAAACGTGCTTCTTTTGAAAACAGCGATTTATCTTCAGATAAAACAAACACATAAACGTGCGGACTTTCTTTGGCTGCTTTTTCGACTAAGTACTGATGGCCTTTCGTAAAAGGATTTGCATTCATGACAATGCTACTGGCTGGTCCTGCTTTTTTATGCTGTGTCAGGTAACCAAGATAATCGGCAAAATCTGGTTTGCCTTGCTCCATAAATAGCACCTCTTGATTCGCAACCACTTTTTGAAAGCCTAGCGACTGAAAAATTTGTTCATTTTTTGGTTTTGTATACAAAAAACTGTGTAATTGGTTTTCTTCTCTCAGTTTTTCAAGTAGATGAACTACCAATTGGGTTAACAAATTTTCAGATTGATATTTTTTACAAACGGCCACGCACTTAATCGTTTTGCCTGAAAGCGAGCCAGAGGCGATTAATGCTGTGTCATCATATATGCCAACGGTGTAATCAAGTGCTTCTGTCGTTTGCAATGCGGCGTTTTCCATTAATTCGCGCCAAGCTTGATAAGCTTTTTTATCTTTTTGCAACCAGATTCTTTTCATTGTATATACGCTGCTCACAGCAATAACCTCCTTTATTTTTTAATTGGAAATAATTTTGTTAGTAATTTAGACGCTAGATAAATGATAAATAAAACAACGAAAACGCCGCCCCAACCAAAACCTAACAGTTCAAAAGCAATTTTTAAATCTTCCATGTTAACAGACATGTATTCGTTCTCCTTTCCGTCCTATGTTAAAAAGGCTAATAGTAAGCCACCAGCAATTACAGAAGCGATTTGTCCTGAAACGTTGGCACCAGCAGCATGCATTAAAATAAAGTTTTGTGGGTCTTCATCCGTAGCCATTTTTTGAATAACCCGACTAGACATTGGGAAAGCGGAAATACCCGCAGCACCAATCATTGGATTAATTTTTTCTTTTCTAAATAAATTCAAGAATTTAGCAAAAAGTACGCCGCCGACTGAGTCCATAATAAAGGCGACTAACCCTAAGCCAATAACCATCAACGTATCGACTTTTAAGAACTCTGCATAGTTCATGCTAACGGAAATAGATAGTCCTAGCAAGATACTAATAATATTCACCAATTCATTTTGAGCTGTAATGGATAAGCGATCCAAAACGCCACATTCTCTTAATAAGTTCCCAAACATTAAGAAACCAACTAATGGTAATGACACCGGCGCAATTAACCCTGCGACAATCGTAATAACAACCGGGAAAAGAATTTTCGCTGTTTGAGAAACTTCACCGGCCCGATAAGTCATACGGATCCGACGTTCGGCTTTCGTCGTCACTGCTTTAATCGCTACTGGTTGAATAATCGGAACTAACGCCATGTAGGAGTAAGCGGCAACCATTATGGCCCCCATGTATTTTGAATGTAAGGTATTTGCTACGAAAATAGACGTTGGACCATCAGCGGCACCAATAATCCCAATCGAAGCAGCATCGTTTAAATCAAAACCTAATAAAACAGCCATAATAACTGTAAAGAAAATCCCAAACTGTGCAGCGGCACCAAACATCAACATAAACGGATTTTGTAACAATGGCCCGAAATCAATCATTGCCCCAATCCCAATAAATAATAATAACGGGAATAACTCTGTTTTTATTCCAAAATCAAAAAGAACATTAAACGGACCTGGCTCGCCGCCAGCGCTCAATACGCCGGAATTAGGAAAGTTCACTAAAATCGTTCCTAAACCCATCGGCACTAAAAGTGTTGGTTCATACTCTTTTTTTATTCCTAAATACATTAATAGTCCACCAATCAGCATCATCACAATGCGTCCTGGTTCTTGGCCCATTCCTATAACACCTTGAATCAGTGTCTCCACACAAATCACTTCCTCTTCTTAAATTAATTCTAGTTAATTGTTATTAATGGTTCCCCTGGATTCACAATTTGGCCTTGGGTAACATGAATTCCTGTTACCGTACCTGCTTTTCCTGCAACGATTTCATTTTCCATCTTCATTGCTTCTAAAATTAACAATGGTTGGTTCTCAGACACCGTATCACCAACATTGACTAATACTTTTAACACAGTTCCTGGCATTGGCGCAAGCATTGCATCTGCTCCTGCTGGGGCGGCTGGCTGTGCTGCTGGCGCTGGGGCTTCTTCAACAGCAGGGGCTGGTGTTTCTGTCGTAGCAACTGGCGCTGTTGGTTGTGGCGCAACAGGTGCTGGTTGTGGGACGCCACCGATTTCTTCCATCTCGACTAAATATTCTTTCCCATCAATTGAAATTTTAAATTTGCGTAACATAATGATCCTCCTCAAGGTTTTGTTTTGAAATTCTTTTGACAACTAGCTGAGACTCTTCTGAAAGCTCTGCAGCTATACTGGCTGCAATAATGGCAACTTCTTTTGCTTCTGGATTTCGTTTTGCGATTTTTTTGATAACAAAACGACTTTCTGGAAACTCTCCTGCTGCGATGGCAGTGGCCACAATACTTACCAATTGATATTCTTTTGGCTCAGCAGGAATATATGCTGGTATATCTATCCATCGCTTTTCCAAGTTATCCGCTTCACGTTGGATAACGCTTTCATTAATCTCGGTATCCTGTGTGTGTTGCTCTTTCTTGAATAAGGACTTAAATAGGCCCATATTGTCTCTCCTTTCACTAATTCTTGGTATACGTTCATTATAGAAAAAACCGTTAAAAAACCTAGTGAAAACACTAGCTCAGATTGTTCTTTTATTGTTTATTTTGTGAAAAAAACTCTGTAAACATTGGTATATAAGCATTTATCAGCCGTTAAGATTCTATTAATATTATATTAAGTTATTAATAAGAATTTGATTGTTGAATTGTTTTTTTGATGTTCTTTTTGTTTTAGGCTATTTATTCTCTGCGAAAGTTTGTATATTCTCACACTATAGACAAACACAAAAAATATTTTTTGTTGTAAACCAGAATACTGTGAAACATTTCTCATGGCTATTCTTTTTTATTAACACCGGTTGTTAACGCTTACAAAAAAGTTCTAAAAAAAGAAAGGAAGAAAAACATGTTACTCACTATTTTAGCTTATGGTATGATTATCATCTTTATGTATGTAATCATGAAAAAGAAATTGTCACCGTTTACATCTTTAGTAATTATTCCTCTTATTTTTACTTTGATTGCAATTGCAACTGGAGTAGCGAGTCCGCCACCTGGTGCTGACGGTGTTGTCCCTGAAGTCAACATTGGGAATTTCGTCTTAGATGGGATTTCAACTACTTCAAAAACTGGTATTATGTTATTATTTGCCATTCTTTACTTCTCTATTATGTTGGATGCTGGTTTGTTTGACCCAATCACTAAAAAAATGATTTACTTTGCTAAAGGCGATCCAATGAAAGTCTTGATGGCTACTGCGGTAGTTGCTGCTGCTGTTTCCTTAAACGGAGATGGAACAACCACTACCTTGATTTGCTGTTCTGCGTTTATTCCCATCTACAAAAAACTTAATATGAAATTGATGAATTTAGGTGTGCTTGTTATCTTACAAAACACCATTATGAACTTATTACCTTGGGGCGGTCCAACAGCTCGTGCCATGGCCGTACTAGAAGTTGATGCCGACATTCTTTCTTATTTAGCACCTGGTATGATTTTATCTGTATTGTATGTTATCTTCTTTGTTGCTTATCGCATGGGGAAAAAAGAACGTGCTCGCTTAGGCGTGACAACGCTTACTGATAAAGAATTGGAAGAAATGACTATTGTTAACGATCCTGAGTTATTAGAAATTCGTCGTCCAAAGAATTTTGCGTTCAATGGTATTTTAACGATTGTCTTAATCGGTTGGTTAGTCCTAAGTTCATTCGTTGGTCAATTAGGTTTGCCTTCGTGGATTGAAATGCCACCGTTATTATTATTCCTAGTTGGTACTTGTATCGCTTTAATGATCAACTATCCAAAATTAAAAGATCAAAGCAGCCGCATCAGTGCAAATGCTGGTGATGCTGTGCAAGTAGTTATCTTAGTTTTTGCTGCTGGCGTCTTCATGGGCTTATTCCAAGGTTCTGGTATGGCCAATGCCTTAGCAAATAGCTTTGTTAATATTATTCCAAAACAATTAGCCGGCGCTTGGGGCTTAGTGATTGCGTTCATTTCAGCACCAGGAACATTCTTTATTTCAAACGATGGTTTCTATTTCGGTGTCTTACCAGTCCTAGCAGAAGCTGGACGTTCTTATGGATTTGACAATATGTCTATGGCTTTAGCTTCCTTAATGGGGCAAGCGTTCCACTTATTAAGTCCATTAGTGGCATTTATTTACTTGCTATTACGTTTAACTGGTTTAGATATGGGTCAATGGCAAAAAGAATCGGCAAAATATGCCTTAGGAATTTTCGTTATTTTCGTTGTAACAATTGTTGCTTTAGGTCACATGCCTTTATTTATTCCACAAAATTAAACGTCGTCGCTGAAACCGTAGGAGTACCTTTTCTCCTCGGTTTTCTTTTCATTTTGTCTTTTCTTGCGTTATATTTTCATTTTTAATATTATATTTATTATCTATAAAAATAACCTATAGGGAGGTGCCTCATATGAATCCAACGGTTGAAGCAGTAAAACGGAACTTAGATTTAACCAGCAGTAAACCTCTAAAAATTTGTACCTACGAAGCCTTTAAAAAAACCATTATTTTAGGGGATATTCCTGCAGGTGAACGGATTAACGAAAAAGAATTTTCCGAGCAATTAAACATTAGTCGGACGCCCATTCGCTTTGCTTTACAAGAATTGGTCAAAGAACAATTGGTGGAACATATACCTATGGTGGGTATCGTGGTTAAAGGGATTAGTATGAAAGATGCTTATGAAATTTATGATATTCGTAAATCTTTGGACACTTTAGCAACCATTAAAGCCATGGAACTCATGACACCAGAAGATTTTGATGAATTGGAAGCCTTACTTCTCGAAGGAGAACAATACAATAAAAATAACCAAGTAGATGACTTACTACAGAACTTTTCAGATTTTAATTCCTTTATTTATACTAAGAGTCAGATGCTACGTTTAAAAAAAATTGTGACTGATCTCCATGCTTACTTAATCTATTTCAGAGATATTGCGATTCGTGCCTCAGAACGTCGTAGTATTGCCCTAGAAGAACATTGGTTAATTTTCCGCGGAATGAAAACAAAGAATATTGACCAGATCACACTTTTAACCCATGAACATCTAAATCGTTCGCTTCAATTTATTTTGAAAGAAATGGAACGTCGGCAAATTGAATAAGCAAAAAAGACCCGCAGTCGCTCGTGCAACTGCGGGCCTTTTTTCATTTTTTTTGTACGCAACCATCTGGCGTAAAGGTATAACCAATGCCCCAAACGGTCCGAAGGTAACAAGGTTCTTTCGGGTTTTCTTCTAATTTACTTCGTAAACGATTAATAAAAACCATAATCGTATTCGCATCGACATCCCCAGTACCCCAAACACTGCTGTAAATTTGTTCTTTAGAGAATACTTGCTCGGGATTCTCCAGAAAAAATTGAATTAATTGAACTTCTTTCGAAGACAATGAAATAGGTAAATCCTTTTTAAATAGTTGATAACGACCATAATCAAAACGGAAATCGCCTACCTGTAGTTCTTCTTTTTTATAAACATTCAATTGTTTTCGAATCATTCGAGCTCGATTCAACGAAGCAATCACCTGAGCCTTAAAAACATTCAAGGAAAAAGGTTTCGTTATATAACTATCCACGCCCATTTCCAAGGCTGCAATGATATCCTCTTCTTCTTTTTTGCTACTAAAAAAGATAATTGGCACTAGTGGATATTTCTCTCTAATCATTTGGACTAAGTAGTAACCATCGCTGTCATGTTCCAAGTTATCATCTAAAATGAACAAATCAAAGGTAACTCTGGACACGATATCTTTTGTTTTTTCAATTGATTCACTTTGGTAAATAAGAATACCTGTTGATTGTAATGCTTTCCAAATCAAGCGACGAACTGCTGCATCATCATCTACAACCAGTATTTTCTCCGTACGCATACCTGTTGCTCCCCCTACGTCTCTTTACAAAACTTTTTCATTTGAATTTACTACTGGAGTAATTACTGATTATCATAACATAAAAAAGAAACGGAGACGGCTAAAAAATCATTTAACAAAGAAACGTTGGCAACTATTCAGTCCCTGCTGAGAGTTGCCAACGTTTCTTTGTTTGTTTAAAAATACTTCTTAACTGGTTCAACCACTAAATACCGATAAGGTTCATCCCCTTCAGAATGGGTTTTGATTTGCTCATCTTTACTTAGCGTGTGATGAATTTGTTTTCTTTCAAAAGCCGGCATTGGTTCCAAGAAGACTGGCCGCCCAGTGCGTTTGGCTTTTTCCGCGGTGCGTTTCGCTAAACGTTCCAAAATTTCATGACGTTTTTCACGATAATTTCCGACATTCACAACAATCGATAGCTTATTGCTTGCAATGCGGTGAATAAAGACTTGCGCTAAATACTGTAACGCATTTAACACTTTTCCGTGTTTTCCAATTAAGATACCTTGTTTTTCTGTTTCTAAATGGAAGATAATATTGCCATTCTCGCGCGCTATGCGAACCATGGCAGGGGCGTTCAGTTCATTTGAAATATTCGTTAAATACATCGCTAATTCAGTAATAGCAGCTTCATCTTCCAGATTTTCTAAAGAATGTGTTGATTCCTCTGAGAGACTAGGAATTGCTTCGGTTAATTCCTCAACTGCTTCTTCCACTGCTGTTGCTTCATCGGCAACAACAATATCTTCCACTGTTTCTTCGACCGCTTCTGTGACTTGCTCACTAATCGTTGGTTCCATTGAAATTTGGGCAAGTTTTTTTCCTAGACCTAAAAATCCTTTTTTTCCTTCGTCTAACACATCAATTGTAACATCCTCTTTGGTTAAACCAAGTGCTTGTAAGCCTTTCTGCGTTGCTTCTTCGATTGTATTTCCTTCATAAATCGGCATCTGAACGACCTCCTTTATTTTTTCTTCCCTTTTTTCTTAGGACTTTTTGCTCGTTCAAGCGCTCGCTCCCGTGCTTTGGCTTGACGTGCTGCTTCCTCCCGCTCTTTACGGATTTTGAATGGATTGTTTAATAACAATGTTTGCCCTGTTTGGAAGGCATTTGAGACCACCCAGTAAAGAGATAAACTGCTGGCTAATGAAATCCCCATAAAGAAGATCATCGCTGGCATAACGTAATTCATAATTTTCAGTGAGGCATTTGTTTCTAGTTGGCTCATACTTGAAAGATACGTACTAGCAAACGTAAAGACAGCTGCTAAAATCGGTAAAATTAAATACGGATCCGGCTTATCGAGGTTTAACCACAAGAACGTTCCTTCTTTTAACTCAGGCACGCGTGAAATGGCTTGATACAAAGCCATCATGATTGGTAGTTGAACCAACAATGGTAAACAGCCAATGTAAGGATTCACATTATTCTCTGCATACAAACGTTGCTGTTCTTCTCGGAATAAGCGTTGTGTTTCAGGATCTTTTGAAGAATATTTTTGTTGCAAGGCCTTTAATTGCGGTTGCAACTCTTGTGTTTTACGCATACTCTTCGTTTGGAAATGCATCAACGGCAATAAAATAATCCGGATGACTAACGTAAATAGGATAATCCCAATTCCGACACTGCCGCCTAATGATAGGAACTTAATCGCTTGGGCAAAATAATAAACAATGTATCGATCCCAAATTCCTGTACTACTTTCACTTACGGGCGCGGTTCCGCAGGCGGATAAAACAAAGACTAAGGTCACTAACCCAGCCATTAATAATAAGCGCTTATACTTCTTCACTACTCAATTCCCTCTCTTACATCTAATATTTTAGCTAAATTTAACACATGTGTTAAATTAGCTTTCACTTCTTCAGACGATAATTTTTCCAATCCTGGACGTGCAATCACGATAAAATCAATTTCTGGAGAGATACGGTCTTTTAATTGAAATAAACTCGCGCGGATTTTCCGCTTCACAGCATTTCTTGTGACCGCGTTTCCAATTTTTTTCCCAACAGAAATCCCCACTCGAAAATGGGCTTGTTGTGGTTTCTCTAAAACGTACACCACGAAACGACGATTTGCACAAGATTGTTTTTTATTAAACACCTGTTGAAATTCTTTTTCTTTCTTGACACGGTAGGACTTTTTCATCGGCATCCCTTTGTTTCTATATTTTTTTACTTCTTAATAATAATAGCATATTTCCGCTCTTTTTTAGTAGCCTTTTCTATAGAATCCTGCTTTCTTTTATTGAAAACAGAAAAAGAACCCTTAGTTATCTTCACATCTTCCAAAAAATTATGGAGATAACTAAGGGTTCTTAGAAATTGACTGTTTAAAAGACCAGACCATCATTAAGCAGAAATAACTTTTCTACCTTTACGACGACGGCTTGCTAATACGCGACGGCCATTTTTAGTGCTCATACGTTTACGGAATCCGTGAACTTTTTGGCGTTTACGTTTGTTTGGTTGATACGTTCTTTTCATGCAATTACACCTCCTGAAATTGTAACTATCCATCAATATATAGACATACTTTGATAGTATAACGAGTAATAGGGTCTTTTGTCAATAAAATTTAAGAAATATTTCCTGAGAAAGATTCGTTTCAATTATCCACAAATTAAATTTTCCTGTGAGTAGCTTGTGGATAGTTTCCCACATTTTTTTCTGTTCACAGCCATTTTTCCACTAGTTTTACACAAAAAAACAGCCTGTTAAAAAGTTTTGCACAGGTGTTTTTTTAGCTGTTGATAAGTTCTTGAAACATGATTGTGTCAAGCTTAATTATTCTCAACTTTTTGTGGATAACTCATTCAAAAACCACTTTCTTCCGCAAGTGTCGACACCCTGTGGAAAACTTTTTTCACCCTTGTGTACTTTTTTTCCACATTGAACAATTGCTTGTGGAAAAAGTTTTAAAAAAATGCTAAAATCGACTATGCTCATTCTTTTAAGTTATCCACATTTTTTAGATAACCAAAATTTAAACATATAGGAGGTCACTGT
>NZ_JBIOOE010000002.1:0-104441 GCF_051712085.1 Enterococcus sp. DIV1537a
CAAGGGTCTTTTGTATGAATCAACAGCGCCTGCTATCAAAGACGCCTATGAAAAATCAAGCGACAACAAACAAACGAATCCTGAAAGAACAAAAGAACAAAATGTTCAACGAAAACACGCGCAACAAATGGCCATTGAAAGATAAAAAATATTGTAGGCAGTAGGTTTTTGAACCCTACTGCCTTTTTTAGGAGGATAGAAGAATGAAAACAGTTATTCTTGCAGAAAAGCCTAGTCAAGCATTGGCTTATGCACAATCATTCAAAGCGAGTAAGAAAAAAGAAGGATACTTTGAAATATCTGATCCACTTTTTTCAGGAGAAACCTTTATTACTTTTGGTTTTGGTCATTTAGTAGAATTAGCGGAACCTGGTTATTATGATGAACGTTGGAAAAAATGGTCGCTCGATGCACTTCCAATTTTCCCCAATCAATTTATGTTTAACGTGCCGAAGGATAAGCAAAAGCAATTTAACATCGTCGCAAAACTTTTAAAACAAGCAGATACCATTGTCATAGCGACGGATAGTGACAGGGAAGGGGAAAATATTGGCTGGTCTATTATCAAAAAAGCCGGTGCTTTTTCTAAGGCAAAAACATACAAAAGATTGTGGATCAACTCTTTAGAAAAAGACGTGATTTACCAAGGGTTCAAGCAATTAAAGCCTGCAGAGGACTATTATCCCTTTTACATTGAAGCGCAGACCAGACAAATTTCGGATTGGTTGTTGGGCATGAATGGCAGTGTACTTTACAGTTTAGAAATGCAGAAAAAAGGAATACGTGAAACTTTTTCATTAGGACGAGTGCAAACCCCTACGCTCTACATGATTTACCAACGACAAATAGCGATTGAACAATTTAAAAAGGAACCATATTTTGACGTTGAAGCAATGATTTTAACAAATCAAGGTCAATTTAAGGGACGTCTGAATCCTTTACAAACTTTCAAAACAAAAGAAGCAGCTACCGCCTTTCTTTCACGAAATGGCCTGTCTACTAAAAAAGAACACGGAGTTATTTCCAATGTAGAAAAAGAGAAGAAGGATACGAAGAGTCCTCATTTATTTTCTTTGAGTAGTTTACAATCCAAGGTCAACCAAATGTACCAAGCGACGGCCAATGAAACGTTGAATGCTATGCAAGGACTGTATGAGGCAAAACTTTTATCTTATCCTCGGACAGATACGCCTTATATCACCGATTCAGAGTTCCAGTATTTAAAAGAAAACTATCAAAACTATTGCTCGTTTCTTTCTATCGATGAACCCTTGGTTCAAGACAAGCCAAGAAAACGATATGTTGATAGCAATAAAGTGCAAGAGCATTATGCGATAATTCCAACGAAACAAGTTCCTAGCAGCAATCAATTTGAAGGTCTCACGACGTTACAAAAAAATATTTACAAGTTAGTGTTGAAAACTACTGTAGCTATGTTCTTATCCGATTACGAATATGAGGAAACTACGATTGAAACGAAAGTATCAGAGCTTATCTTCAAAAC
Source organism: Enterococcus sp. DIV1537a (assembly GCF_051712085.1). NCBI lineage: Bacteria > Bacillati > Bacillota > Bacilli > Lactobacillales > Enterococcaceae > Enterococcus > Enterococcus sp. DIV1537a. The sequence continues at coordinate 1,505 of NZ_JBIOOE010000002.1, forward strand.
AACTGGAAAAGTACCTGTTAAACAAGGATGGAAAAAAGTTTTTGAAACAGACAAGGATACCAAAGAAGCGCAAGAAAAGGATATTGCTTTACCTAAGGTATCGATAGGCGAAACAGTAACAGCAGATATTCAACTTCAAGAAAAAGAAACAAAACCACCAAAACCGTTTACGGAAGGGACTTTATTGACAGCCATGAAAACCGCAAACAAAACGGTTGATAATGAAGAGGCAATAAAAATTCTAAAGGAAGTTGAAGGGATTGGAACTGAAGCGACACGTGCAAGCATTATCGAAACACTAAAGCAAAAAAAATATATTGTCTCGCAGAAAAATAGATTAACAGTCACGGAAAAAGGAAAACTTCTTTGCAAATCTGTAGAAGCACAACCCTTGTTATCAAGTGCAGAAATGACAGCAAAATGGGAAAGTTCTCTCAAAAGCATAGGGAAAAAACAAGGAACCCAGGAACATTTTTTGGCGAATATCAAAAAATTTATCCTTCATTTGTTAGAAAACGTACCAAGTGATATAGCACGTGTTGATTTTTCAACATTTGAACAGGAGCAAAAGCAAATAGAAGAGAAATCAATCTTAGGTACTTGTCCTAAATGCAAACATGGAGAAGTAAAGAAGTTTAATAAATTAGCTAGTTGTCAAAATGAAGAATGTGATTTTAAAATTTGGCTTACTTTAGCACAAAAAAAGCTACCTGATACAGTTTTAAAAGAACTTATAAAACAGGGAAAAACGAACAAAAAGGTGAAAGGGTTTAAAGGAAAAAAAGGATTGTTTGATGCTGCTTTAAAACTTGATAATTATTTAGTCGTTTTTGACTTTGGCAAATAGTAAGCAAAAGAGGAGAGTAAAACAATGAATCAGTACAGAAAAACGCAAAAACAACAAGAAATAGAAACTGTAGCAGCAAAGGAACGTAGAAAAAAAGAACAGTTAAAGGCTCTTGAAAGAAAGAGAAAACAATTAAAGTATGAACAACAACAATCACAAGAATTAGATCGATAAACACAAACATGCGCATGATCACACGCGTGTTTGTGCGCATGAAAATACAATAAAGAATGGAGAATGAATTATGATAAACAACTCGAATTTAGTAGGGCGTTTGACAAAGGATATTGATTTATATTACACAAAAAGCGATAAAGCGGTCGCTTCTTTTACATTAGCGTCTCAACGGAATTACACCAATGCTAATGGAGAATATGAAGCAGACTTTATTGACTGTGTTATCTGGGGTAAACCCGCGGAATCGCTGGAGCGTAACACAAAAAAGGGAATGTTAATTGGTGTAACTGGTCCTTTAAGAAAACGATCTTACCAGAATAAAGAAGGTAACCAAGTTTACGTTACTGAGATTTTAGTCGAAACATATCAACAAATGGAATTCCTTCCTAAAGAACAAGCAGATACAGAGGTTAAAGAACAGCCTGGAAAACAATCTAATTTGCAAAATCGATTAGCAGATGACGACCCTTTTGCTAGTATTTCTCGGCCAATAAATTTCAATGATGAAGATTTACCTTTTTAAGCATAAATTGACATGGAGGAAAAGTAACCGATGATAAAGACAGGAAAGAGTATTCAAGAAGCGTTTCAAAAGACCGTTTACGGTATCACTCGATCAAAAGAATCATTGCATTCGTTTTTAAGACAGAACACGTATTTGTACAAATATCCTATGAACGACATTTTATCTATTCACAGCCAAAATAAAGAAGCGACGTACGTCGCTTCTTTTGACATTTGGAATAAACATGGTCGAATTATAAAAGCCAAAGCTCGTTCTATTCGCACATTAAAAGATATTTCTAACGAAAACAGTAAGCAAAACTATTATTTTGACATAACACAGACTATTGGTGAACCAGTAGAAACCTACAATTGGACGATAACGTCAGAGGAGCTATTAGTATTACTAGCAGAAAATCATGGTGATCAAACAATTCATAAGGATATTTATTCTTATGCTCAACAAATGATTGATGAAATGAAGGTTGATGGTACAGAAGTAGCGTATGAACAATTGGTTGCTTTGCTAACAGAGAACACTTTGTTACAAAAATTTGGTTTACCACAAGAAGAAACTTTTACAAGAATCTATGCAGAAGTTGAAAACATGAACCCGGTTGAATTTATCAACACTGTCAGGGCTAGTAATGTTGTCGTAAATTACACCTTAAATCGATTAGAAGAAAAACACAAAGAAATCAAGGAAAAAAGAGATAGAGAAGAAACTTCATTAATAGAGAACCCAGAAGCTGTTGAAAAACAGTCAGTAAGTAAAAGCGAAGAAATTATTAATGATTATGCACAAGAAGAGTTGTTTTCACCAGAAATTTTAGAAGAGTCAAAAGAACCTGAAAACACTTTGTCAAATTTACAAGAATATCAACCAGCAGGCTTTCATTTTCCTGATAAGGAAATATATGGACAAACTAAGAAAGAAAAAATTAACGATAACGTTGAAGCTATTCGTCTGTTAAGAAAATTAGAAAACGAAGAACGTACACCAACTCAGGAAGAAAAATTTGTTTTAAGTAAATATGTAGGATGGGGCGGCTTGTCTGAAGTATTTGACTACCGAAGAGAAAATGAATCCTACAAAACGATTAGAGAAGAGCTACAAAGGCTAGTTACTGAAGAAGAATATGAGCAAATGGAAGAATCTGTTTTAACAGCCTACTACACAGATCCGATGATTGTTGAGGGCATTTACAAAAAAATAAAAGCTATGGGGTTTCAATCAGGGAATGTTTTAGACCCTGCGATGGGAACAGGCAATTTCTTTTCTGCTATGCCACAAGAATTAAAAGATAATGTTTCATTAACTGGAGTTGAAATTGATTCGATTACAGGTAAAATAGCCAGTTATTTGCATGATGATGCAAATGTGTTTATTCAACCATTTCAAGATGTTCAATTAAAGGAAAAAAGTTTTGATTTGATTGTAGGAAATATTCCGTTTGATAATTTTGAAATTAAAGACAAAAAAATGTTTAAAAAAGGTATGCAAATTCATGATTATTTTATTTCAAAATCTTTAAAACTTTTAAAAGATGATGGGATACTGGCTGTCATTTCTTCTTCCGGAACGTTAGATAAACAAGCTAACGAAATACGAGGTCCGTGGGCAAAGCAAGCGGATCTATTAGGTGCTATAAGACTGCCTAACAATGCGTTTAAACGCATTGCAGGAACAGAGGTGGTAACAGATATTTTGTTCTTTAAAAAGCCTAAGAATGAAGAAGAGCTAGAAAATACAGCTATGCCAGAATGGGTATTCACAAATTCAGTAGTCGTAAATAATGAGTCAGTTGTAATGAATCGTTACTTCAATGAAAATAAACATTTGGTTTTAGGGGAGCTTGATGTTAAGAACTTTAGAGGAAAAACAATGACTGTTATTCCTAATAAGAAAGTTACTTTACAAAATCAGCTGGAAGAAGCGCTAAGTCAACTTCCAAATAGCTTAGAGAACCGTTTGATGGATGTTGAAGAAAATTCAGTAAAAGAAATCAATTCAGAAATTATTGAAAACGAACAAGCAGAATTAAGTATTTCTGATGTTGAAATAATAGATGTCGCTGATATTGAAGTTGACGATGTACCGAATTTTTCTTTTGTGATGATTGATAATCAATTGTTTTTTAAAGAGACCGAAGGTCTAATAAATCACGATAAGTTATCTCAAAAGAAAAAAGACCGGATAGAAGGGATGATAAAATACAGAGATCAATTACGTAGAGTGATTGCGTATCAACAAAAGCCAAACTATGAGCAAGAGACGTTTGATCAACATTTGCGTATTCTTAATGAACGATACGATGATTTTGTTAGTAAATACGGACATTTACACGACAAAGTAAATGAAAATCTATTTAGAGCAGACGATTCGCTACAACTATTATTATCAACAGAAATAAAGCAAAAAGATGGTAGCTACGTAAAAGCAGATATTTTCAGAGAAGCAACTATCGTACCAAAAGTTGAAATTACTCATGTGGATACTGCACACGATGCACTGTATCAATCATTAGCAAAGTATGAAGAAGTACGATTGGAATACATGAGTGAACTGTATGGAAAGCCTAAAGATGAGATTATCGAAGAATTACAAGGGGCTATTTTTGTTGACTTAGACGTTTACGACGAAGAAATAGAACCAAGATGGGTGACCAGAGAAGAATATTTATCTGGAGATGTTGTTTCAAAAATTGAAACAGCTCAGGTATTTAAAGAACAGTTTCCAGAAAATGTTGAAGCTTTAGAAACCGTTCAACCAAAACGAATTGGTCTAAAAGATATAGATATTAAATTGGGTTCACCAATCATACCACGTGAATATTACAAAGCATTTGCACAAGAAGTCTTTGAGACAAGACCTTACTACTTTAATTACGACATTATCCAGTTTGACTACAACTCGATAACACAAGCCTATTTTATTAAAGGGAAAAGATCAGATACAAGCCTAATTTCAACGAAAAAGTATGGAACTAGTCGAGCCAACGCATACAAACTATTAGAAGATTCTTTAAACATGAAAATTACTGAAGTAAAAGATCGTGTAGAAGATTCTGATGGAAATGTACGTTACGAATTGAATCAAAAAGAAACATTGCTTGCAAGAGAAAAACAAGCGCTTATACAGTCTACCTTTAGCAACTGGATTGCTTCAAATCCAGAAAGGTCTGAGCTTGTTGTACAACGATACAATGATCGTTTTAACCGTTATGTTCCTAGACAGTACGATGGGTCTTTTTTAGAAATTAAAGGGTTAAATAAAAACTACGAATTACGACCACACCAAAAAAATGCTGTCTTACGAACGTTAATCGAAAAACGTGGATTGTATGGCCATGTTGTTGGCTCAGGAAAAACGTTAACGATGATTACTTCTGGTATGTTGTTGAAAGAAAAAGGCCTTGTAAACAAGCCGATGCACGTTGTTCCTAACCATTTAACGGCGGAATATGCCCAGGAACTTTTGAGGTTCTTCCCCGATAAGAAAGTTTTAGCAACAACTAAGAAAGATTTTGAAAAAAATAACCGGAAGAATTTTGTATCAAAAATTGCTACAGGAAACTATGACGCTATCATTATTGGCCAAACACAGTTTGAAAAAATTTCTCTATCTAAAGAATTCCAAGTAAGAAAACTAAGAGAAGAAATTAATGTTATTACAGAAGCAATTGATCGCCAAAAACAGTCAAATGGTGACTCATGGTCGTTTAAAGACATGAAACGGATGGAAAAACGTTTAAGAGAACGTATGACCAATTTAATCAACAGTAAGGACAAAGATGAACTTTTAACATTTGAAGAATTAGGAGTAGACTTTTTGTTTGTTGACGAAGCGCATTATTACAAAAATCTATTTAATTACACGAAATTATCAAACGTTGCTGGTGTAAACAACTCTAACTCCCAACGTGCTATGGACATGTACATGAAAGTTCAGTACATTTACGAAAATAATGACAACACAGGAGTAGTATTTGCGACAGGAACGCCTATTTCTAACAGTATGAGTGAATTGTATACGATGCAAAAATACTTACAACCAGATGTTTTAGAGAAATCAGGCATATACAGCTTTGACGATTGGGCAAATATGTTTGGAGAAATTACTTCTACAATGGAGATTACTCCTGAAGGCAGTGGTTATCGAGTAAAAAATCGCTTTGCAAAGTTTCACAATGTACCAGAGCTAATGACTGCTTTTTCAATGATTGCAGATATTCAAACAGCAGACATGCTAGATCTGCCAGTGCCAAACATTAAAGGTGGAAAGCCTAACATTGTTTTAACTTATCCGACAGAAAAACAACAAGAAATGATGGAAGAATTCAGTGTTAGGGCAGAACGTATAAGAAATGGGTTGGTTGATCCAAGTAATGACAACATGTTGAAATTAACGCATGAAGCAAAGCTCATGTCACTAGACATGCGCTTGTTGGATGAAGCCTTTAGCGAAACTGATTCGAGTAAAGTCCAAGCTTGTGTTCAAAATGTATTTGATATTTACCAGGAGACGACGAACAAGCGAAGCACACAAATGATTTTTTGTGATTCTGGAACGCCTAAAAAGGGCCATTTTAATGTCTACGATGAAATAAAAGATCAACTCATGAAAAAAGGTGTTCCCAAAGAAGAAATTGCTTTCATTCATGATGCTAAAAATGAAAAACAGCGTGAATTACTCTTTGAGAAAGTTCGAAATGGCCAAGTACGCGTGTTATTAGGAAGTACAAATAAGGTTGGAACAGGAACAAATGTACAAAACAAATTGATTGCTGCACACCATTTGGATTGTCCGTGGCGTCCAAGTGACCTCACTCAGCGTGATGGTCGTATTGTGAGACAAGGAAATGAAAATAAAGAAGTAAGCATTCATTACTATGTAACTGAAGGTACATTTGATGCTTACCTTTGGCAAATTCAAGAGCAAAAATTGAGATACATTACTCAAATCATGAATAATAAAAGTATTTCTCGTTCGTGTGATGATCTCGATGAAACAGTTTTAAGTGCAGCTGAGGTGAAAGCAATCGCTACAAACAATCCATTAATTGCAGAAAAAATGACTATCGATAATGAGGTTACTAAATTACGTATTCTTAAAACAAGTTGGCAAGAACAACAGGTAACGATTAACAAAGCGTTAAACGAAGAATTACCGCAAAGAGAAAAGCAATTAAAACTTGAAGTAGCTAACATTACCAAAGACATGGACCGTATCAAAGATGAAACAACGGATGAATTTCAATTTACGACAGACACTCTAACATTTACCGACAAAAAACAGGCAGGTGAATACATTCATGAACAAGTAAAAGTATTAAAAAATCCCACTATTAAAGAAGTTACAGTCGGTAAATACCAGGGGTTTGATGTTACGATTCGTAAAAGCTCGTTGGCAACGTACAGTCTGTATTTAGAAGGAAATCATAGTTACGGAACAAGCCTAAGTTTAACGAGTCCGATAGGAACCGTTCAACGAATGGAGAATATCGATCCAGAACGTCGATTGAAGAATAAAGAAAATGAACTGGCTGAGTTAGCTCACCAAAAAGAGCAATACAAAGCGCAGCATAATCAACCATTTGAACAAGAAGAAAAATTAATACAGTTACTTGAAAAACAAGCAGAAATCAACATTGCTTTATCTCCAGAAATAGATAAAGGCGAAGAGATACAAAATAAAGAAAAATTAAAGCAGCAAAAAGCACAAAGAAATGAATACGGTTTTGATAGATAATCATTGACTTTTACTTTTTTTAGTGTTACTTTTTAGAAAAGAGTAACGTTACTATTTTTCTAAATGTAACATTAAAGAGGGGTAAAGATATGCTAACTATTAAAGATGTTTTGAAAATATTTCAACAGTATGGCATTTCAACGAGCGAGCAAGTAATTCGTCGTTGGTGCCGTACTGGTGTATTAAAAGCTGAATTGACAAGTAAAAAAGAAGGATACGAGATTTATGATACAAGTGTTTATCAGTTGTTAGAAAAAAAATTAAGAAGTAAAGAATCAAAAAATAGTGCCTATTTGAGAGGATTTGAACAAGGATATTCGTTGGCACAACATTTACCATTACACGAAAGTGAGGAAAAAGGCATGAATCAAGGGCTGAGAGAAGCAATCGATAACTATTATAGAGGTTTAGCAGATAAAGAAGAGTACGTTGATCCAGATAAACTAATGGGGAAATATTCAAAGTATGTATTTAATGCTTTACGTGAATACAATCCGACCAAGTATTGTGAGTTAGGTATGACAGAGGAATTGGGCAATTGGATTGAAGCAAAGAATGCGTACATGACGAATGAAGAAACAGAACGAATGCACCAAATTGAATTTGATCAAAGCGGAAACATTTTAGATGTAGCAAAACGTCGTTATAGTAAAATGTTAGAGATAGAGGAAATTTTAAAAGATGAGTTTGTACAAAGTTTAAAAATAGAAGAACCAGTTCCTTCAATTGATGAATTGTTTTAGAAAGGGAGTTACTGATGGATAAAAAATCTTCACTCAGAGAAAAGTATAAAGCTAGTGTTAAGCAACGAAAAGAAGAGCTGCTCATTGGCTTACGTCCACAAGACAAAAAGGCAGTTGAAAATATTAAGCATAAAAAGTAGGTGAAAATCATGGATAATACAGCGTTAGCAAAATTTATTACTTCTTTAGGTAGTTTAAACAACTACGGAAGTACCGTTCTTCAGACAAAAAAAGCGTTGGATCAGAAATCAGTAAAGCCTCTTCGTCAGAACCAAGATGATATTGCCATTTTTACTGATACTCTAAAAGGAATCGATGCAGTAAAAGAAATAGGATTTAGCACAGAAGGAATCATTGCAATTAATAAACAATTTGATTCAACTTCTAATGAACAGCCAAATATGCCAGGTCATTTAAGAAATGCGTATTACAATTCGGATGATCAGATTGCGATCATTATCGATGAAGCGAGTCAAGACGCTTATTTTCCACCTGAAGTTATTAGTCGCGCAGATTTAGATAACATTGTAAATGATTTTGAAGCTTCAGAGAAAACAGAAGAGGATGCGTGGCGTGTATTTGCACGTATTTCTAAGTTACAGCCTTTCCAAGATGGAAATAAACGAACGGCATTAATCGCAGCAAATGCAGCAATGAATACTTTTGAAAATGAAAACTATTTAACTTTGCCGTTCAATGATTTAGATCGTGTTGATTTCACTACAAATTTGATGCGGTATTATCAGGCTAAAACCCCTGAATTAGAAAATGAAGCATTTAAACGATTATTAAGTACGCTTCCTTCAAAAAAAGAGAGAGAACACGCGTTACGAGAACCAATTGAAGAAAAACAAATTGATCGTGCGAAAACTTATAAAATTAAGTCTCAACTTAGAAAAAGAGACATAGACCGATAAATGAGGATTTAAACGTATGAAAAAAAAATAAAAAATACGCTAAACAGTTTATGATATGGCTTACTTTAGTCGTTTCAATGTTTTTAGCGAGTTGTTCAAACACAACAAGCGAAAAGCAGCCGTCGCATAACGACAAACAGCAAGTGACTCTAGTCAAAAATGTAGCCGGTGATACAAGTGATTTTTCAGTAAATGGGAAAACGAAACGGGTTCGATATCTATTGATCGATACGCCTGAATCGGTAAAACCCAACACGCCAATTCAGCCATATGGAAAAGAGGCGAGTGATCGTACGAAAGAAATACTTACGAATGCTTCAAAAATAGAAATAGAAAAAGAACCTGGTAACGAAGAAGATAAGTATGGCCGTTCTTTAGCGTTTATTTTTGCAGACGGTCAGCTAGTTCAAAAAATATTAGTAGAAGAAGGACTGGTACGTGTTGCCTACACAAATCGTACCAAAAGTAACTATTTAAATGAATTAAATGAAGCACAAGAACAAGCGAAACAAAAGAAAATAGGAATCTGGAGCCTAGAAGGCTATGTAACGCCCAAAGGATTTAGAGAATAAGAAAGAGGAAGAGCATTGAACGTTTCATTCAATGCTCTTCCTCTTTTTACATAGATAAGTTAATGAACAAACCATAAGAGATTAAGTAAAGAAATAAAGTAGAAAAAGGTTGTTCCGCTACGGTGCAGTAGCCCTTGCTACAAAGCCAACCTTTTTGGCTGCTATATTCAAGATTTTTCAATAAAACGTTCTCCTCATATTCCTACAGAATATGGAACGTTTACCTCTACTACTCGTATCTCGCTTAACGTGCCGGCAAATTGAAAATTCTTGTTCCTTGTGGATCACAAGGAAACATTCCGCAGAGTAAGTTCCAGGTAACGAACGTTGTTCGCTCCCTGGAAAAAACAATAATCAAACCATTTTAACCCATTTCTTCATGCACAACAATTTTTTAAGATTCGTGTTGAGTACTTGGAATCATACACCTTGCAGTCGAAATAACAAGGGTAAAATGCACAAGCTACGCTTGCCCTTGTTATTTCTTTGTGCCTGGTGTCTGTTAGCTGCGCACCCAACACTTAAAAATCATAAAAAATAAACTACGTGCAAAAAGAAAAAAATCAAAATCTTATTATTGGAAAAATTTAGCAGGGAGGTGGACGTAGCATGGATATTAAATTGTTTGTGCCAATAAATGACCCATGTTTTTATCAATACACAAGGAAAAAGGAGTTGGAATCGTTCAACACGTCTGAATTAACAATTGCTTTGAGTGTTTTAAGAAAAGAACAACGAAGATTAAAAGAAAAGGTATACCAAAAAAAGGACAGACTCGATAAGCAGAACTTAAAAATGGCGAACAGACGGCGTGAAGAAATTGAACAATTATTGTTTATTAAGCAAGGATTTATTCCAGAAATAATCACTCAAAAAATGATTAATACATTTATTGTAAATAACCAAAAAACAGTAACAAAACTTAAAAAAAACAAAGATTTTGGAGGAACAGATATGAAAAAATTAAGTAACACTGTAGGGGCAAGTGAAGCATTGAAAAAAGAAGCATGGTACAGAATGATGATTTTAGATATTGCAAATTCTACCATTGATCAATTTATAGAAAAAGATAAGTGTCACTATACTAGCAATTGTTTTCCTGGAGAGAATGCTTTATTGACGGAAGAGATAGAAGTGATTGTAAAGGAAGTAGAAAAAAAGTATGGGTTTTTAGTGTATTACGTAACTGAGACTAAGACAGTAGATGGCCAGAGATTTTTATCATTATTCTACGTTGGATGTGATACTAGCGATTGGCTTTATTGCCACAGAGATTTAGAGTCTTACAGACAGTATGTCTATGTAGTCAACACGAATCAACCTTCGTTTTCAGAATTTGGAATGATTCAATTTGAACCAATAAGTGGCAGCATTTTACGTACAGCATAAAAAACAAAAGATTTTGGTGACAGTTGGGCTATTTTGCCCGACTGGAACCTTTAAAAAGTTTAGCACAGAGGAGGAGAAGTTTATTGAAAATCAGAAAAGAGTATGACTCACACGGAATTGAAATCACACGTTGGAACAAAGGTAATTTAGTTTATACGATTGATTGTGATTGTGGTCGTCAAGCAGACCGAGTTATTGGCATGTATGAGACGTTTGTTTGTAGTAACTGCCACACTATGTATGAAAAAAGTAGAGGTAGCTACACAAAGGTTACATGCAGCATTAAAAAGGAGAATGATGAGTATGGAAAATAAAGAGAAGTGTATTAGAGTAAAATACAACAGAAAAGGAAAAATCGTTCGATCGTTTAAAGGAGAGTTGGTTACTCATAGATTGATTGCTGAACTACAGATACTTGATGAAACGATTAGAGAGAAGCGCCAGTTATTTAAAATTATGTTTGAAGAAATTGAAGATGGAGGAGAAGTTGAAAGATTTCAAATGTACATTGGTGATGGAACTTTTAGAAATAGGATTACGTATGAATATTTAATTAACCATGCTTCAATGAAGGAATGAAATTCAAAATGAAAGGAGATACAAAGTAATGAAATCAGAACTGAACTCAATAAATGAAGAAAGAAGTTACAACGGCTCAATTGTAATTGCTACTCCTGATGTACCAGTAGAATGGCCAAGTACTATTCTACTTAGTAAAAAAGGAACACATGAGGGAAGTAGAACGAAAAAAGTAGCTTTAACCTTTGATACATCGGGATTAATTCAATGGTTAAGGCAAACAGCGGATGAATTAGAATCGGCTCACTACAAGCAATTAAGAGGAGATAAATAATAAAATTACATTATGATAATGGAAAAAAGCAATCGACCACTGATTGCTTTTTTTGTTACCAGATAAATAGCCAGTCGTTTTCCGCCGACTGGCAAAAGAGATAGATTTGTAAAGAAGTGATTTGTGCTTCCTACAATCATTGTATAACATATGAAAAGAATAATTTCAATAGGGTTACTCTTTTTGCACTAATAAATATCGAAACCGGTTGCAATTATTTAAAATGAGAGGTAAACTATATTTGCAAGTATTAATTAAAGGGGTTATATATTTATGATAACTTAAATTGGGTTTTTGTATAACAATATAATCATTAACAATTAAAAATTGGGGGTAATTAAATGTTTAAAAAATCAAAAACAATCTGCTTTTTCGCAATGCTGGCCCTTGCTCTATTTCCTTTTATAAGTACTGGTGGTTCGGTGTATGCTAGCGAATCTTATAATCAAAAAGTAAATGAAATAGAAAAAGTAGTCGACAATCAACTGAAGAAAATGGAAAATATGACACCTGCTGAAAAATTGGATGAAGTAAATCGCCTTTTAAGCCAATATGAAGGAGCCACAGTCAATTTTGCTGATGCTATCAGTCCGGATATGCCTGTTTTAAGAAATGCACGACCTTCTACAGAGCTTAGAATAGTTAATGGGGGATTGAATTTCTATGCTTATAATCAGGCAGGGATTAATAAGTTGGCTGATTTGTTTGCTAAATTAGGATTAATGGAAGGGGCTTCAGGTGGATCTGGGGGTATTGCTGCTGCAATTGCTGGCGCTATGGGTATTGCAACTGGAGCAACTGCGGGATTAGCTGCAGTCGTTGTAGCATTAGGATCTTATGCTTCTTATCGTTTTGCTACTGCTAATGGTATTATGAGAGATCATGAAAAAGATGGAGATACTAAAGCTGGAGCGAGAATTACGATAACGGAAACTTTAGATATTACAAATATGGGAATCAACGCATATGCATAAAAAAGTAAGAAATATATTTTTTCTTATTTTAATAATAGCTCTAGTTATTTTTATGTATATTTTTACTAATCAATCAAAATATTATAGTCCATTAATTTTTTATGTGTCTGTACCTATTTTGAGCTATTTTATTGGAAAAGATAGTAAGTAGATTGGTGCTTACATTGATTTAATATCTATATTTAAGCAGGTATCAGAATGATTTTTACAGAAATCCTATGCGTTACTAATAAAGAAATTAACACATATAATAAGAAGCAGGATGCTACTTTTCTAGTCTTAATAACTATACTTGCTTTTTTCTCTTTTTTATAACTTATTAGAGAGAGGGATGTAGTAGATTGGTCTTTTAAATTTTTTCACCAATTATCAGTTATTTTGTCTTGGAAAATAACAAATAAGTTATTGCCCACAGTAACAGATTAGCTATGTTATTGTGGGCAATAGGTTTGGCATTATGCAAAAAGGGAGTGTTTTTTTGAAAAATAAAATGTTTATATCTTTAAGCTGTATAATTAGTTTTTTATTTATTTTTGACACAAAAGCTAGTGCAGACTCTAACCAGCCAGTTGCACCTGAAGTAGAAACTACAATAATTCAAGAGTTTAATGAACCCTACCAAAAAAAATTTACCATGCAAGCAACACCAGAATCGGTAATTGAAGCACTAAATTTTGTAGAAAAATCAACGGATAGAAAAGTCAACCACTTACTTAAATATGTTTATCCTTACTACACAGAAAGTCAGTTAAAATCCGTTACAGCTAATTTAGAACAAGAAAATGAATTTCTGCATAGCCAAAATTACAACACTAAAATAGTAAATGGAAGTTTAGACACAAACCTATTGAAAGAAGAGTTATCTAATAAACGTCCTGTGATTGCCTTTCTGACAGCTAACGGTGATTATTGGATTGAGCAAGAAACGGCAGTTCTTGTTTATGGGTATCAAAAAATTTCATTTCCAAATCAGCCATCAATGATCATGTATATGTATAAAAGCTTAAATCATGGTAAAGGATTTATTAATGATGCAACCAAAAATGAAATTTTCTTACTAATGAATGAAAGTACAATAGATCCGTCAGCAAATGTTACATTTAAGTGGGATAAAACTTTATATGGTTTTTATAAATAAAGAGGGGTAAAAATGAAAATTTTAAAGAGAATTAAACTATTAATATTTCTGTTAGGATTACTTATTTTAGGGATTGTTGGTTTTCCACGAAATTCAGAAGCCACGTCACTATACGTAAAGACAGAGAAGATTCCTGTAGAAATAACAACTTTAGCTTCGCAACATTGGGAAGAATATTTAACTAATATGATTTATCCTGAAAATGGAAGTGTTTCTGATTACTATCTAGGAAAACCTTTTACAATTAGTTATCCAGAAAGCATTAAGTATAATTTCCCTATTATTAGTAATCAGGAAAAAAGAATTGCGTATATGCTTCAGCTAGATTCGTCTGATGGACTGAATGCTGATAGTTTTATTTTATCGAAAATGTTGGCGACTAAATTAGAAGAATTAAGTAACACACATGCAACGGATCAAAGCCTACCTATTGCTTTATTTGGAGTTAGTCAAAATATTTTTTATGATTACCAAGGGCAGAAAAAGCCGTTACTGTATGTAGACTCTCTTGCGAGTTCTCCAACAAATACAGGTAGTATTGATTCTGTTGTCTATGATATAACTGAAGCAAGTGCAAAACCTAATTTACGCGTGAAACGAGCTTCTGTTGAATTTGAAAGTAATGTGTTACCTTGGACGGTATATGAAACACAAGGAGAAAAACCATGGTGTGAATATTATGCATTAGCTGCTGTTATAAATAATCAAGCAAATGCAGAGATTACTTCAGCAAAAAAAATAATTGATCAATCTTTTCCAAATGCAACAGAAGAGGAAAAATCTTCTATTGATTGGGTTATTAATACTAGTATAGGACCTGCGATAAATTATGTAAAAAAAGCATTCAACAAAAATATTAGGTTTGAAACGAATACTATTACTTTTGACAAAATAAAAAATGAAATAGACAACAATCGTCCAATTATAACGGATTTAAAAGCAGACACAGCCAATGGACATGCCATTGTATTGATGGGTTATACTGCAGCTAAACCTGGGGCTATGGGACCGTATAATCCTTTCTATCATTATTGGAATCCATGGTGGGAAGATACGTTTATTGTTTCTAGTAAATCGCCATACATGACGTTAGGTCCCTACCAATATGAATGGTATAGGACATGGTATAATTTTCAACAAGGTAACTATGTCGACGAGAATGAAAACCCAATGACAATAACTGAAATCAACAAAACAATGATGGTAAATACAAATACGGAAACGATTAATACTCTTCCGGCAGGGCGACTCGGATCTGAAAGAATAAATACTTCAGGAAAGTTTGCAGGATGGGTAGTTACTGCGACACAAGAAGCTGCACCGTATGTTTATTGTGATGAACTGCGAGGATGGGTCGATAAAAAAGCATTAACTGAAGTGATAGCGACAAATGTTCAAGCAAAGATTGAAAAAAGTGGATATTCCATTGATTACATTCCCTGGCAAGCGGGAATTCAACATATTGGCTATACAAAAGATCATATTAATCAGTCAGTTATCATAAACGCTCGGAGTGGATCATATTATTTTGTGCCTAATTTAGGATGGATTGACAAAAAAGCTTTTAATGTAAATGTTCAAAGGCAAGTAGATGCAATTAAGAGTACAAATGTTACAACCAATAAAAAATGGATAATGAGAGAGAAAAGAAATCATTTAACAGTTTTAGATACTAACATGACTATTGATACATTGCCTTGGGGGCAAAAAGGGTTTAAGAATATTGGAAGAGCTAATAGCTATGCAAATAACTATGTAAGTATTACTCAAGATGCAGGTTCTTATTTTTATAGTCCAGATTTAAGAGGTTGGATAGACAAAAAGAGTTTGAGTACAAATTAATTATTCATATTAATTAAAGATAATAAAAGACCAACAGGGTATACCCTGTTGGCTTTTACCTATTCCAATGAATACTAGGTATGTGGTAGGCCATTCAAGCTATGCATACTTGATTTTCATAAAGATACTTTAAGAATCTCAGTGTTGATCATGTTGATGACTAGCATTCTTTATTAAACATGTTGGAAGAAATCGCGCATCACTTGGAAACAGAGTTAGTGGAGACAGAAGAACAACTACAAAATGAAAAAAAGAAAGAAAAACAAAGCCAATTAAAGAAAAAAAGAAGAACCTACAAAAAATATCTACGCAAAATCCAAGCGGATTATTTACCAAGAAAACAAAGATATGAAACCTATAACCGCCTTTTTCAAGAGCGAAATAGTTTTTCTAAAACAGATACAAAAACCTTAAATCTATTTTTAAACAGCTTTTTGGAACAACACAACGAATTACCCGAGTATATTGTAGCGGATGCCGGCTATGGAAGTGAAGAAAATTATACGTATATCAATGATGTCTTGCATAAAATGTCATTAATCACCTATGCTAGTTATCATAAAGAAAATAAAAAGACCTATAGAAACAATCCTTTTATGGTTGATAACTGGTGCTATTTGGAAGAAAAAGATACATATATTTGTCCTAATCAGCGGGCAGTTCCCTTCAAGCGATATAGTCGAAGAAAAGATAAAGGCAGATTTGTAAGTGACTTCGAAATTTATGAATGTGAAAATTGTCGAGATTGTCCTGTTCGTAGTCAATGTACGAAAGCAAAAAGTGAGCAAAACCGACAAATTTTAGTGAATAATACATGGCGCTATTTCAAAGCCGAATGTAAAAAGAAGCTTTTGGAGGAAAAAACAGGTTCGATTTATCGGAAACGGAAAATCGATGTCGAACCAGTGTTTGGCCACCTAAAGGCTCATTTGGCGTTCCAACGTTTCCACTTACGAGGGAAACAAGGAGCCAAGATTGACATTGGCTTGGCGCTCATGGCATTAAATTTAAGAAAATTAGGGAAATATACGGAGAGAAAGCGACGTAAAAATGAAAAACCAAGTCCGATTTTGAAAGTAATCATCAAAATCGGACTTAGTTTTTTTGAGAAAGGACTATTGTCCCACTCTCGTTTTTAGCATATGTGGAGAAATCTCTTTTTATTTTTTCCAATAATTATTTTACGCTAACGCTAATACTGTATGCAACATTACTTAATGAGTTAGTCAAGGAAAGTTGACACAGAAAAGTCTATTTTCCTTGACTAACTCATTAAGCATTGGTGAACTGAAAAAAATATAAGATTGAAGAATAAATTCTGATTCTTCAGTTCTGTAAATCATAGGTTTTTCCGTTCCTCAGGAACATGCTAAAAGAAAAATTTTTGTTATGTTTTATTGAGTGACAACTAAATTTGAAAGGAAGAAAGAAAACAATATGAAGCATAGATATATAAGCATATTTAGCACATTATTATTATGGCTCCTGTTGTAGGACAGGGAATTTCTGTTTCTGCGCAAGGCGCAACAGATGAAACAATAAGCGTAACAGCAGACACAACAGCAATAGAAAATAAGGTATTAAGCCCCTTAGGGGAGAGCTCGAAAGAGGCTCCTCAGGAACTGGCAAATGGAGTCAGTGAAGAAAGTCTACCGAAAGCAGACGCTACATTAGGCAGTGTGGATGAATCAGAGAACGTGACAAGCCCGATTACCTCTAGTTCAAAAATGATTACTGGTACATTATCTACTAAAGGAAAAACAAATACTCCAAAAATCCTAAGAAACGGTGAAATTGAGCTGGAACATATGGAACAGCACCGTGGATGCTTGATTTTGAGGGCGTCTTACACATTAGAGACGGTGAATTTGATGAGGATTCAGAACCTTGGAAAGAGCATGCAGACCTAATTGAAAAAATTGTATTTGAAGGCACAGTTATTGCGTATGAGAATTCTAATGGAGTATTTTCTGATTTACCACTATTAACCGAAATTGATGGGTTAGATAAGTTAGATGTAAGTAGAGTGACAAGTATGAGGGATATGTTTAGTGGAGATAGTAAATTAACTACATTAGATGTAAGCGGCTGGAATACAGAAAGCATAACAGAACTAGATTCTATGTTGTTCGCTAAGAACATAAGAAGTATTACCTTAGGACGACACACTAAATTTAACAGAGATGTAAATTTATATATCCCAGAAGAAAATGATTCTTATACAGGCAAATGGAAGTATGAGTCAGACTTAGATGGGCATGTTCCAGAAAATCCATTGTCACTAACTACAGAAAAGTTGATGAGTATGCACAATGGAACGAAACCTGGAACATATGTATGGGATATGAGATAAGCAACTTCAGTCGCATGAGCTGATGTAACAGTACGCTACAAAGAAAACAAAGGAGCAAAAATCTTTTAAGACGTAAGTAGGGTCTTGACAGCTGTATTAAGTAAAATTATGGGTAGTGAATAAAGGTTGCTTGATAATAAGTTGGTAAGTGAAAGCCTTAAAATAGGTTTGATTACGCTGATTGGTGGAACTATTTACGATTGAACGGTTAATTGGGTTACGAAACCCCAATAATGTTTTGTCAAAATATGGTTACTATTTTATAGTTTTTGTTTTATAAGTTCCGTATAGGACGTCTTGTTTCCTCCTTAGAATGGTTTCAGCGACTTTAATTCTCCGGGATTTCGAGGGGTCTTTTTTGTGAGTCAAGAAAGATTGGATAAATGTCAATAAAGTAGACAGAAAAAGAGAATGTTTTTAATGGGATTGCCAATAAATTCCTTTTTTTAGATTTGGAGAAATCCTATCAATGGCTGAATGAGGTCTTCTAGGAGTATAAAATTTTTTCTTAATGTTTCATCCATTTGAAGAAAGACTCAGTTAAAGCTTTGTTCCATGGATTAGCTGAACAATCACCAATTTTTCTTGAAGCGTTTGAAAGATATTGTGATCCTCTATCAGAGTGAAAGATAACTAAAGCTGTAGTTTTTCTTTTACTAACCGCTTTTTCTAAGGTATCGCAAACGAGACTCGTCGTCATTTTATTGCATACATTCCAAGCAATCACTTTCCTAGAAAAAAGATCCAAAATAACACAAAGATAAACGAATCCATTTTTTACTGGAATATAAGAGATATTACTTATCCATACTTTGTTGGGCTGGCTTGTTTCAAATGGTTGTTGTACTAAATTAGGACAAGCCAAAGAAACCGTAGGTTTATGATAGCGAAATTTTGGCTTCGCGGTCACCATTTTCGGTAATTTCACTGATTTCATTAGACGGTACACTCGGTTGATACTAATAGAAACACCATGTTCACGTTGTAAAAGAATTTGTATTTTAGCAGCACCTAATCGATAGTTTGTTTCTGTATAAATCTGGAGAATCAACCGTTTTATTTCTTGATTTTCACGAAAGCGAGCGGAAAGTTTTCTGTTGTTATATTTATAAAACGTACTACGATTGACTTTCATGACACGACATAACTTAGAAATAGTGTGTTCTGATTGAAGCAAGGAGATAGCTCTTAGTCATTGGTGGAGTGTGGCGTGAATATGGCAATCGCTTTTTTAAGATAAGGTTCTCCTCTTCTAAAGCAGCCTTTTGTTTTTGAAGTTCTCTTACTTGCTTAGCAATCAGAAGTTCACCTGGTTCCATTTCCACTTCAGAATAGAGTTTGATCCATCGTGAGATGGCTGTTTGTGAGACGCTATATTCTTTGCATAAACTGGATTGAGTTTTTCCACCATAATAAAGATTGACCAAGCTTTTTTTGAAATCTCCATCGTATTTTTTGTAATTGGACAGAAACGTTCTTCTTTTCATTTTTGTGTTTACTTATAGACAGTATACCATTTATAAATCTGTCTACTTTATTAGTATATATCCAAGGCACATACATTTTAGACGTAGTCTTTGTAATCGAAAATACCAACTCAAATTAGGCGAATACATTTTAGTAGAAAAATAGCGAGGTGTATACATGGCTTTGACAGTACAACAAGTGCAAAAAAAATCAGCATTGTTGCAAGAAAAACACGAATCAGATATTGACCTAATAGAACATAGAATAGGAAAAGATCCTTATTGTTTGTTATGTGAGCAGTACAAGAAATTAATGAAGCAAGAACAAGTCTTATTGAAACAAGAACGGGCATTAAAGAAGATTCAAAAAGAACAAGAAGAAGCCATAATCAATGAAGATGAGCTAACAGAGGTTAAGTTAGTGTCGGCTATTAGAAAAATAGAGAAGCAATTATTTGAGATAACTATTAAAGATGGAGCGAAGTATCTAGTTTATGCACGAGACATAGATCAGGTAGCAAGGCTTCTAGGTGTTGCTCCTTCTCAAATTAGTAAGCATGTAAAAGTTCCGATGAAATATTGGGAAAGTATGTATATTGAATTAGAAAATGGTACTTTAACGACAGTTAGTCAGTTAATAACCAGTAAACGAGCACGTATTTTGTCAACGTATGCCCCATCGATGAATCAAAATGTCCGTCATTATTGTTTTAACAATATCCCTTTCGAGTATATTATTTATGAGCCTAGTAAAATTGAATTTCTGGAACAATTTGTGTCTCCCTATCCTATTACACCAACAAAAAAGTTTAAAACAACTGGCTGCGTAATGATTCCGTTACCTACAGGAGCTATAGAGGTTTCTGTAGGCGAAATATTGGTAAAAATTACAGAAAAAGTGATTGTCCCTATCGAAAAAGAAGATTTTAAAGCGAACTTTAGTGAAAAAGAAAATCTTGTTTGGGTTATGCATTAATTCGTATTGTTTTTATGGGGAATGTAAAATAAAGGCTCTATACTTTCTTATGAGCCAGTATACTAAAAGTTGACACAGGAATAGAAAACTTACCAAACTTTAGATGAGGTGAATATTCCAATGAGATATGAAGAATCTTTTTAAACAACATTGTGTCAACCTAGTGGTTGAAGAAGTCCGAACAAAAGCAAGTGTTACCAGAGAATTTAACTTAAGTCAGGAAATAATCAAAAAATGGATTGATACCTATGAATTAGGGCGCTCAGATAAGCAGTCTGACTTAGATTAGCGACAGCGGGAACTTGAAAAAGAGCTTAAAGTACTTAAAAAGGAAAATGAATTCCTAAAAAGCGACCGCCTTCTTTGCCAAGAGCCAAAACCTATAAGATTTCCGTTTATCCACCTGAACCATTAAGAATTTGGAATTAAATGATTATGTCAACGTTTAAACTTATCCCGTCAGGGATATTATCGCTTTACCCAACGTAAACCTACGTCTAGACAGCAGAAATATACCGAACTTAGAACCCTTGTCATTGACACCTTCTTTAAGTTCAATCAAAAAATGAGTGGTAAAAAATATATGACTATCTAATTAATCAAAAGCACGAGCTATCCCTAGGTTTTGTTAAATCTGTCCTTAAATCCCATGGACTTGTTTCTAAAATTTTTAAAACCTATAAAAAGAAGAATAAACCCCATAAATCCTTTGAAAACAAGCTAGATAGAAAGTTTGAAATCTCGGATAACGTACAGGAAATGCCTCGTGTTGTGCGCTATATTACGGAATGGCCCCTGCATAACAGAAGAAAGATTTATTTATGTGCAGCATTAGAACTAGCAACATGTTCAATCGTTGGCTACAAAACTGCCTTGACTTGTGAAGCTGAAATGGTTACAGAATTCATTGATCAAGCACGGATAAATTTACCTGGAGAACATGTTTTATTTCATAGCGACCAAGTAAGTCAATTTACGAGTAAAAAGTAGTTCATAAGCTTGAGATATTAAAATGGACTCAGAGCATGTCCCGTAAGGTTAATTTCTGGGATAATGCCGTGATTAAATCTTTTTTCAGCATTTTAAAACGAGAAGAATTAAAGTGGCACGTCTTTCATTCATTGGTACAAGCTAAACGAATTGTTCGTGAATACATTGACAATTACTACATGTTTGTTCGTCCACATGAATCATTAGTAGGTGTCTCACTCATTCAACATATTTTGAACTTGACTTTGTCAACGGAGACACAAAAATAGATACAGAAAAAATAGACTTTTATGTGTCAACTTTTCTTGACTAACTCAGTATTGCTTGTGCGTTTTAACGTTTTGATATGATTATTTAGACACTCCAATTTTCCATTGTAATAAGAATTATTCAAGGCATGATGAATTTGTTTTTGGTATTTTTTTAAAAGTTCGTATAGTTGTTTTATAAGTAGCTGGAAAGTGAAAAATATTTTGTGTAAGCAAGGCATCAAAAAACATTTGGTTTCGTTTATGAATGGCATGAAAAAAGTCTTTGTACAACGTGGAGACTTGTGTTAACTCAACTCTATAGGAAAGTGGTCTGTCCAAAATCTCTGCTTCGGTTAAATAATTTTTACAGAAAGGACTCCAACGGCAGTTGAAACTATCCAACTTTTCTTGATTTTTTGTAATAACTTCCAGTATTTTTGAGCTGTTTCCCCTGTCGTTTTTCAGCTGAACTTAAATTTTTTAATAGGATAGGCGGTTTGTCCAAGTAATTCGATGGTATAGATGTATATCCATGATAATCATATTTTTGGATAGGAAGCATTTAATGCATGCTGGATTTACATTGATCAAATTATCCTAAAATACAATTTTTTAATTAAGGTTCCTGAGGAACTTATTTTGAAGAGCGGCTTACGATATAATAATGTACGAGGTGATTAAAATGAATATTAAAATAATTGGAGTTGTAGCTTTATGTGTTATGAGTTTAGGATTAAATTCTAGCTCGGTATTTGCGGATGAAAACAAGGAAAAACAAGTTGGGAAATCTAAAATCACTTATGAAGCTGAAATAGGACCAGAGCCGTGGGCTTTAAGTGTACCTGCAACGGTTAAATTAGAGCCTAAAAATGAAGGATATCAAGCTACAGGAACACTTGGGATTACTAAAGTGGATGGTTCAGGAGACTATATTGATCCGTACTTTAATCATCAGTTTTCAATTGAATACACGCCAGATTTAATTGGAAAAGGGATGCCAATATTACATGATAATTCTATAACTAAAGCTATAGATGGTAATTCGGGAGTAAGCTTAGATGATTTATTTCCAAAATTCCAAGATAAGTATGTCGAAGCGTCATATCTAAATATGTTTTTATCAGAACAAGGTAAAACTTTGGCTGACGGTAAAAATACTTTCGATGCTCAGCAGCCAGTAATAATTAAAACAGAAAAGTCAGGGGCTGTATCTCCTAAATTTGAAATCATGTTTCAATCAGATTTAGGCAATATTATTAGTCAAGAACCAGTAACAAAAGCTGCATCCCTAGAAACTGTTATTTCTTGGTCCGCATCTAATATTGTAGTGGAATAAAATTAGTGCTGGTATCTATGATAAATAATTTTGAAATAGAACCAGTTGTTATTAAAAGCTAATCGGAAATATATTTTTATAATTCCGATTAGTTTTTTACATACCTTTTAGGGTATAAGAATGATAAGGGAGAGAGAGATGTTGAAAGACAAAGATACAAAGAAAAAATTTTTAATAATCTTTATCCTAATAATTGTACTATTTTTTTTGTGGAAAAAATTTTTTACTGATGAAAATATCGAACAAGGATCAGTTAATTATAATACTGAGTACGAAAATAATATATCAAGTAATATAATTTTCCCTGCCTATGAAAAAAATATACAAATGGATGCGTCGCAACAAAGAATACCAATAGAATTAGTTAATCCTAAAAGTAATAGTAAAGTATTTTTTAAATATAAAATATCAATTACTGTTGAAGATAATGAAAAGTTAATTTATGAATCAAAATTAATTAAGTCTGGTCAAGCGGTTGTTAAACCTGAATTTGATAAGAGTTCTCTGAAAGGACTTCATAAAGGAGTGTACGAGTGTAAAATTAATATAGATGCATACACTTATAGTGTCAATGAATACTCTAACAAAAAAATTTTAAACAAATTGAACAATGCGTATTGGAATGTAAAGTTTAATTTGTTATAGGAAGAAAATTGATTTGTGAATTAATAAATATAGGTTCTTTTGGCTCTTTGTCAAATAATATTGGTAAAGAGAAATTGTAGAATTATGTCGCGTCCAGAGGAGGAAATCCTCTGGTTTTTTTATTTGGTTTGTATTGCTAGTCCTTTAACAGACTTAGATACTGACATGGCTATTGATACGTTAAAAGGATATCTGAAGAGCTAATAGCTATGTAAATAACTATGTAAGTATTACTCAAGATACAGGTTCTTATTTTTATAGTCCACACTTAAGAGGTTGAACTATAAAAAAAGAGTTTGAATAAAATTTATGATAAAGATACGAATCGTCCCGAATTTCAAAAAATTTTAGTGGATAAATGTCAATAAAGTAGACAGAAAAAGAGAATATTTTTAGTGGGATTGCCAATAAATTTCTTCTTTTAGATTTGGAGAAAGCATATCAATGGCTGAATGAGGTCTTCTAGGATTATAAAATCCTTCAATATATTTAAAACAAGCAAGCTTGACCTCTTCCAAGGAAGAGAAACTGTGGCGTTTCAATTCTTCATGTTTCATCCATTTGAAGAAAGACTCAGTGACAGCATTGTCCCATGGATAAGCTAATTTTGAGTGGGAGATAATATGAAGTGACCCCTCTAGATTGTCAAGTCAGGGATTTAAACTCATAATAACTTAAAGAGAAAAATTATTAATGGGTTATTACCCTATGACAATAGGAGGCCACTATGGAAAATATAGTCTATATCGGAATGGATGTCCACAAAGAAACAGTTAACTTATGTGCATTAGACGGAGTAACAGGTGAAATTTTAGGAGAAGCATGATGTGCTTCTGATGTAAAACTGGTAAAAAAATTTATCAAAAAAATAGCTGAGAGACACGAAGAAAAAATTCAATTTAAAGCTGGCTATGAGGCAGGATGTCTAGTGTATTCACTGCATAATCTGGGGATTGCCTGTGAAATATTAGCACCAACAACAATGTATCGTTCTTCAAAAAACAAAGTTGTAAAAAATGATCGTTTGGATGCCAAAATGATTGCACTAAACTTAGCAAACAATACGTATAGAGAAGTTTACGTCCCAGATGAAGAGGATGTTTCCGTAAAAGAATACATTCGGATGATGGATGACTTCAAGAAATCATTAAAGAAAATTAAGCAACAGATAAAAGCATTTTTATTACGACACGGACTGAAGTACGAAGGGAAATCAAGTTGGACGATTGCCCATATGAAATGGCTAACAAATTTGAAATTAATAGGATTATTAAAAGAAACGCTTGAAGAGTATTTATTACAATATGATGTGTTAACAGATAAAATTGAGCGTTTTAGCCAAAGAATAGAAGACTTGTTACACCAGGAAAGATACGAAGAACCAGTGGCACAATTAAGATGTTTAAAAGGAATTGATACAGCGGCGGCAATGACGGTTCACGTTGAAATATCAGATTTCACAAGGTTTCCAACAGTAAAAGCATTTACCGCATATTTAGGATTAACGCCAAGTGAGCAGTCCAGTGGCGAAAAAGTGAATCGAAGTGGTATTACGAAACAAGGGAATTCGACCGTAAGGTCTACGCTAGTCGAATGTGCCAACGCATTAGTAAAAGGTACCATCGGAATGAAATCAAAACGAGTAAAAGCAAGACAAAAAGGACAAGAAAGCAAGGTGATTGCCTACGCAGACCAAGCCATTGAACGATTACAAAGAAAGTACCATCGAATGATTTATCAAGGAAAACCCAGAAATGTAGCAATTACAGCAGTAGCAAGAGAATTAGCTTGTTTTATCTGGGGGATAGAAACACAAAAAATAATTTAAAAATAAAAATGAAAGGGTTGGAGTGAACCGCGCAACAGTTGAACAAAAAAATAAATTGATGGCGTAGAAAAGCTTCAGAGATAGACGCAGGTCTGGCTATCTACGTTTTCCCTCTTCTGGCACAGATCCGTTTTGATGGATTAGCTATCCAAAAAGACGACAAGGTCTGTGATCCACGCTTGGAGATTATAAGAGCCTAACGACGGACCATTAACCTGAGGTAACCAATCCACGAATAAAAGAGTGGTTGACTGTCGATAGATCTTATTTCTGGAGTTTTTGTACGCCATCAAAAGACTTATTTTTATGAGAAAATTGACTATTGACAAAGGTCACTTCATAACAGGGAACAATCACCAATTTTTCTTGAAGCGTTTGAAAGATATTGTGATCCTCTATCAGAGTGAAAGATAACTAAAGCTGTAGTTTTTCTTTTACTAACCGCTTTTTCTAAGGTATCGCAAACGAGACTCGTCGTCATTTTATTGCATACATTCCAAGCAATCACTTTCCTAGAAAAAAGATCCAAAATAACACAAAGATAAACGAATCCATTTTTTACTGGAATATAAGAGATATTACTTATCCATACTTTGTTGGGCTGGCTTGTTTCAAATGGTTGTTGTACTAAATTAGGACAAGCCAAAGAAACCGTAGGTTTATGATAGCGAAATTTTGGCTTCGCGGTCACCATTTTCGGTAATTTCACTGATTTCATTAGACGGTACACTCGGTTGATACTAATAGAAACACCATGTTCACGTTGTAAAAGAATTTGTATTTTAGCAGCACCTAATCGATAGTTTGTTTCTGTATAAATCTGGAGAATCAACCGTTTTATTTCTTGATTTTCACGAAAGCGAGCGGAAAGTTTTCTGTTGTTATATTTATAAAACGTACTACGATTGACTTTCATGACACGACATAACTTAGAAATAGTGTGTTCTGATTGAAGCAAGGAGATAGCTCTTAGTCATTGGTGGAGTGTGGCGTGAATATGGCAATCGCTTTTTTAAGATAAGGTTCTCCTCTTCTAAAGCAGCCTTTTGTTTTTGAAGTTCTCTTACTTGCTTAGCAATCAGAAGTTCACCTGGTTCCATTTCCACTTCAGAATAGAGTTTGATCCATCGTGAGATGGCTGTTTGTGAGACGCTATATTCTTTGCATAAACTGGATTGAGTTTTTCCACCATAATAAAGATTGACCAAGCTTTTTTTGAAATCTCCATCGTATTTTTTGTAATTGGACAGAAACGTTCTTCTTTTCATTTTTGTGTTTACTTATAGACAGTATACCATTTATAAATCTGTCTACTTTATTAGTATATATCCAAGGCACATACATTTTAGACGTAGTCTTTGTAATCGAAAATACCAACTCAAATTAGGCGAATACATTTTAGTAGAAAAATAGCGAGGTGTATACATGGCTTTGACAGTACAACAAGTGCAAAAAAAATCAGCATTGTTGCAAGAAAAACACGAATCAGATATTGACCTAATAGAACATAGAATAGGAAAAGATCCTTATTGTTTGTTATGTGAGCAGTACAAGAAATTAATGAAGCAAGAACAAGTCTTATTGAAACAAGAACGGGCATTAAAGAAGATTCAAAAAGAACAAGAAGAAGCCATAATCAATGAAGATGAGCTAACAGAGGTTAAGTTAGTGTCGGCTATTAGAAAAATAGAGAAGCAATTATTTGAGATAACTATTAAAGATGGAGCGAAGTATCTAGTTTATGCACGAGACATAGATCAGGTAGCAAGGCTTCTAGGTGTTGCTCCTTCTCAAATTAGTAAGCATGTAAAAGTTCCGATGAAATATTGGGAAAGTATGTATATTGAATTAGAAAATGGTACTTTAACGACAGTTAGTCAGTTAATAACCAGTAAACGAGCACGTATTTTGTCAACGTATGCCCCATCGATGAATCAAAATGTCCGTCATTATTGTTTTAACAATATCCCTTTCGAGTATATTATTTATGAGCCTAGTAAAATTGAATTTCTGGAACAATTTGTGTCTCCCTATCCTATTACACCAACAAAAAAGTTTAAAACAACTGGCTGCGTAATGATTCCGTTACCTACAGGAGCTATAGAGGTTTCTGTAGGCGAAATATTGGTAAAAATTACAGAAAAAGTGATTGTCCCTATCGAAAAAGAAGATTTTAAAGCGAACTTTAGTGAAAAAGAAAATCTTGTTTGGGTTATGCATTAATTCGTATTGTTTTTATGGGGAATGTAAAATAAAGGCTCTATACTTTCTTATGAGCCAGTATACTAAAAGTTGACACAGGAATAGAAAACTTACCAAACTTTAGATAACGAATGTGGTTGATAGAGCAGAGACAATTTGTAGATTTGTTCGTTAAATAGATATGATTCAATAGGTGTTTTGTCTAGATTAATTTTTGAAGTATATTTATATTTGCTATATATACTTCAAAAAGATACAGATAGACGAATAAAGGTATTTCTTTATCATAGTAGACTGAATAATATTACATGTATGATAGATTTTGAGAAAAATAATGGTGAGGAACATTCTAAATATAGCTTAGAAGAAATTTATGCAGAAGTACCTGGAGAAGAATCATTAAATGATATGAAAGAATATTATGAAGAACTATTTATAAATCTGTTTAAGTATAAACCCAAACAATGGCGAAGTAGAAATTGGTATGATTTAGACGAAAGAAAACTACTCTTCCAAAACTGATGAAGCGATTAGAGCTTCATCAGAGTCTTTATTCAAAGGTTTATAAACTTTATTCGATGGATGTTCATGGATAGGGGTTGCTTAATTATACCGTTGCGTTAGCAGGGGAAATAGTGGATTAAATAAATAACCGACTACAGTATAGATTGATTATATTAAATGAAAAGTTAAAAAATGGATGCAACTTGGGAGGTATAACAAACTATATTGTAGTCGGTTTTTTTGAGGTAGTGTCTAATCTGGAAATAATTAGCACCTAAAAAAATTATATTACAATTTTCAGTCATTGTTTGTTCCTTAGGAACTATGACTAGCTGTGTAAAATAGCCAACTATTTACGCTAATTAGATTTGTTAAATCCAGATATGTAAATAATTGATTCGTATACTTTACGATTTGTTAGCATACTGATAGTTTCTATTCTCCAAATTGTTTTAATAAAAAATGTATATATAAGAGAAAATTAACTAGACATTGTAAGTAGATAGTCAGGATTCTATAGGTTGTTAAGTATAATAAAACTATTGCTTTGTGTGACTTAGGAACATACACGGAGTAGATGCGTGTTGTATGATGCATATAGTTTTTTATCTTATTAACCTCTCTGCAAATGAGTAAAAAGGCTCCTTTTTTATCCAAAATAATTAGGCTGGCTGCTGGCGAATGTGCATTAGGAAATAGTAAGATTAGAATAGAGGTGTAATTTAGTGAAAATGAAAACAGCATATTAAATTTGGGTATAATAACAGCATTACTATTAGTAGATGATAATGTAGATTCTTTTGAATTTTTAGCGTTTGTTTTATTAAGCTTTTTAATCTATATTTTAGTTGGGAACGTTCTTTTGCAACGGTTTATTCGTCAGTTTAAGTTGAATCGAAATTGGAATTAACTGATAATAAAGCAATGGATGAGATAAGTTCATTAGCTGGCGGTGGGATTATTCGCATACTTTCCCCTCATGGATATTGAAAATAACTGCAATTTTTTCATTTAGTGAATATCATAAGAAAAAAGTAAAATATATATAATCAAATTGAACAACGGAAATGTTTTAATGATATATATTTTTTATTTAACCAGATAAAAGAGTTAAAAAGATTAGTGAGTAAAAAAATTTTTTAAATAAATAATATATAGAATGGGTGCTAGTGATAGATAGTGAATAGTTGACGTTCAAAAAATAAAAATTACTTACATTAATTATCACACACAATTAATTTTAAAACTACCTACTGTTTAGAAAAGAGGTTCGCATGGTATTGTTTTTAATTTTTAAAATAATTGGTTATTTTTTCTTAAGTATTTTATTGGTCATTTTGTTATATCAATTTTATAGAAACGGATAGAAATGTAAATAGTGCACAAATTAAATGTTTTTTACTGTTGAATTAAGTTGTAGGGAGGTTATTTTCTTAGCTAAAATGACAAAATTTTGTATTTATTAAATAATAAAGAGATATCATGTTATTCTATAAAAATGACATCGAGAGGCGGGATATCTTTAGATAAGAAGAAAATTCAGTTCTTATGGTGGTATAAGAACTGAATTTCTCTGAACGGTTTCTCTGAGCGTTTAAAAAATTTATACATAGCTTGAGTTTCAAGCTTTTTTCGTAGACAAATACATAGGATCTTTGT
The DNA here is from genome assembly GCF_051712085.1 of Enterococcus sp. DIV1537a. Lineage (NCBI taxonomy): Bacteria > Bacillati > Bacillota > Bacilli > Lactobacillales > Enterococcaceae > Enterococcus > Enterococcus sp. DIV1537a. Next base: position 31,423 of record NZ_JBIOOE010000002.1, read on the forward strand.
CAAATAATGTTTGTAAAGAGAAATTGTAGAATCGCGTTACATCCAGAGAATAAAATCCTCTGGATTTTTCTATTTGGTTTGTATTGCTTGTCGTTTTTGGACGAAAATTTGAAATTATAAAAGTTACGAAAACCACGGATATTCTGCTTGAATACTTTGATATGATTATTTAGATGCTCTAATTGTCCATTCGAATAAGAATAATTCAATGTATGATGAATCTGTTTTTGGTATTTTTAAAGCTTCGTAAGGTGGCTTGATAAGTAGCTTGCAAGTGAGAAATACTTTACGTAAGTAAGGCATAAAAATACGTTTGGTTTCGTTTATGAATGGCATGCAAAAAAGTCTGGGTACAAGGTATAGCCTTGTGTTAACTCAACACTATAGGAAAGTAGTCTGTTCACAAGCTTTGTTTATGTTAAATAAGTTTTAAACGAAGGGCGCCAACAGCGGATTTAAACTATCCCAATTTTTTTGTAATAACTTCCAGTATTTTTGAATTGTTTGCCTTGTCGTTTTTAAGCTAAACTTGAGCTTTTTAATAGGTGGTTTGTCCAAGTGATTCGATGATTTCGAAAGGTCCGACCGATGTGCTGAACAATATGGAAATGATGAAAATAACGTTCTAAATAAGGCAATTGTCGGTTTTTAACAATATCAAGTGATTTTCTTGTTTGGCCATTTAAAATGATAAAACTCATGGCACCAGAAAGCTGACGAATAGATTTAACTTCATCAAAGTAAAGAACCATTGGTAAGGTTCTTTTAAACAGATTCAGAGTTTGGTGAAATCGTCTCAGTATGCAGTGAGCAAAAGAAACAGAAACATTTTTTTGGCGAGCGACTCCTGTCATGAAAATATTTTCTTTCAAAAGAATTCTACCGTATTTTTGTACCCAAGGATAAATATTTGTGTGACAAATATGGATATATCGGACATAAAGGCTTTCTTCGATTTTACGATATGACACAACTTCATGAAGAGAGCGTATCCTTAGATATGAAAAAATACTGACAATGAGTGAGTAAATATACAGAAAGCAATTATTATAGAAGGCGACGCATAGTAATATTTTTGTGTTTTACTCACTCATTGTATAGGTAGTAGTTAATTATAAAAAATTAACTACTACCTATACTTATAACATGTTTTTTGACTTTTGTTTGTTCTGCAGGAACCACGAATGATCATCTTATAAATACATACTAGATAATGCTAATATCTACCAATATGCATATAGGTAAGAGTGGTAATGATTATTCCCAGTGGCGTTTCTTTTGAGAGTCTTCGATCTAATAAATTTGCTGTTTTAGTTTCGTTACAAGATGAATTAGGCACCTTAAAATTAGCGAAGGTGTAGGTTAAACGCAATTCCCATTACTTCATCATAATCATCAAAAGCCCAATTTTTCGATGACTGACTTTGAATCGACAAATTCGCCTGTTTTGGTTCGTTATGAACATCGCTGATAGCGATTATGTTAGTTTGTTGGCATAAAGTACTTGTTTTTTCTTCCGAATATCAGCGCCTATTACTTTAAAATATCATTCTCCATTTCCAACTGTTTATTTTTCTTTCGCAAAGCGATCAACTGCTGTCGCTCTAGGATATGACTGTCTTTTTCCTTAAAATAACTAGTATATTGAACCTGCCTGCCTATTTATCAAAGGTAGAAGTGGTTAGCTCGTACTCTCGAATGATTTCAAATATAGGTTTTCCTGTAAGATATAAATCGAAAATTTGTTATTTTACCTCTTTTGAATAGATTCAATGTTGAAAACTTGATACAAAGAATCCTCCAGTGTATTTTTTTAGTTTAGATAACTTGTTTTTTTGTATAGTATTTAGCCAATCTATATTTTTTTATTGTTACTTAGGAACGTGACAAGTGTTATTCTGTATATTAAATTAAGTTTAGTATTTAGACATAGTAAGAGTTAAGCAGGTAGGTTGATTATAGATTTTGTTGAATGAAGATTGAAGATATATGAAAAAAATTGTAATAAAGTAAGTCATATACTATGAACTTTTTAAAATTTCGTTAACAGATAATAATGTGTTAACGAAGAGCGATGTACTTAGTAAAAATTTATCAACATCTGAGTCAACAAGCTTTACGATAATTGATTCAGGAATAGAACAAATATTATATATACGCTTGATGTTACAAGCCAAAAGATTATAAACACATAAAATTTTGATAAAGGTAACACAGTTATGACTTTTAAAAATGGGGAAGTTTTCAGGAGTATACTCTTAACTGATAATAGTACTTTTGAAAGTTCTGTAATTAATGAATTAAGAAGGGGAAATGTTGATATCTATGACAAAAAAAATTTCAAAGACTTATATATATTGTTGACAGTTAAAATGTACAATGAAAAGTCGAATCAGTTTTATGAAAGAACTCTGGTATATCCAGATATCGTAGCTAGAGAATGTGTTTTAAGAATATTAGCAATATCTATGAACTATATTTCAATTATATCTATAAAAGAAGAAAAAGGATTATGCTTATTAAATAATTTACAAGATGATATAAAAGAATTGAATCGAATAGATAGGTATTGGGCTGATGGAGTTTTATCAGCAATAACTATTGTTGATAAAGAAGCTAGATGTAAGTCGATATATGTAGTTACAAAACCAGATGTTATGGAATACAACAGCAATTCTAGTTTTAGTATGATTTTAAACTCTGGAGAAAAACTATATTTGGAGGAATTGAAAGATTGCTGGGTATTAAAGAATAAATGGTACGCGTTTTAAACGCTCTCTTTTTTTAGTCTCTATTCTATATTTTTCTGTTCTCTAGGAACTTACATGTTTTTTTGCTGTAGGTATAATCATATTAGATATTCATTTGTAAGTATTGAAATACAACATGAGGGGAAGAATCATTTTATGATTAGACATACGCTTAGCTCTATAGAACGAAAATATGTTTCTAATAATAAAAGTTTTTTTAAATTATTAGAAAAAGATTTTATTATAGAAGACCTAAAAAGACTTACTTTCAAAAAAGGTTCTAAGATTGAATCATATATTACGGAGAAAAAGATTTTTTATATACGCAAAGGAGTAATTATGAGATCATTTAATGATTATGAAGGTAATAAAAAATCTTTAGATGTGCTCGTGAAGGATGAGGTTTTGGGATTATCTACTTTGTCAGGGGAAATACCTGTGGTCTGGGAAATAGAAGTATTAGAAGATGTAGAATTAGTTGTAATTCCTTCATTCATATTGGAAAGATATGCGAAAGAATTATATTATATATTCGCTGTGTATTCTCAATATTATTTAACTGTTGTATATATTAGTTGGCAGGCTATGTTATCGGAGGGTGCGGAAAGAATTAACTACGCATTGTTATTTTTGGTGGAAAAACTTGGGTTGGATGAATATAAAGGATATACTTTTCCAGAATATGTAAATCATAATTTTATAGCTAGTTTTTCTGCAGTATCAAGATCATATGTTACTAGACATATAGCTGTTTTAGAAAAAAAAGGAGTAGTTAGTGTTAGGGATAGGAAGCTATATATATTAGATGTAGAAAAATTAAAAATGCTTACCCCTAATTATCGGACAGAATAAATTCATATAGTTAAAGCTATCTCTTATGAAAGGGAGTAGAGTGTAATTGTTATTTTTAAGTTAATTGTTGGTATGTTTTTTTGATAAGTAATATTTTTTATGATTGTAGACTGAATACTAATCGATGATGAGTGAAGTAGAATGGATGAGCTTTTTTGAATACGAGTTATTTATAAATTTAGAGAAGAGGGAATGGGAATGTTTGTAACCAAAATAAACCAAGTGAAAGTTATCTTAAAGAACCATGCAGGAGGTCTTTCTTTAGATGACATACTGTATAGGTTGAAAATTTCTATAAACAATGCTAATCGAATGTATGTAGTTAGCCTTTTAAAAAAAGAAATAGACATTGAGAGAATATATATATATGGAGAAAACGGAACGCTAAAGTCGGTATTTAAATTTAGAAGAGATTTTAATTTTTGAGAGAATCGATAATGTATGTTTGATTTATAATATTCAGAATTATTTTGAGAGGTTTGATATTATGTCTTATGAACGATTAGTAAATGAATTAAAAAAAATGGTGAGGACAGGCCAGTATAAAGAGGCCGAAATATTACTTGAAAAAAGCAGAGACAAGTTAGGTTCATCATACAAACATGTAAATAATATGCTTGAAGAAGATATTAGAAAAAGTAAAGGCATGAATAAATGCTTTTGGTTAAATACTATAAATAAATAGAATTCGTAAAGTATTTATGAACTGACCCAATAAACTGAGACAAAATAAAAAAGCACCTCTTGTTGAATTCACGTTAAAATGAATTTAACTAGGAGGTGCTTTTTCAATGGGAAATCGAGTGTCTTATCCGATCCACATCAAAGAAATGGCTATACAGATGAAAAAAGAGAATATTCCTGTAAAAACGATTATGGAAGAATTAGGCATTAAAAACAAAACACAAATTGAAACATGGTGGCGTTGGTACCGTAATGGCGAGAATCATCGTCTGGTTCAACCCGTTGGAAAACAATATGCTTATGGTAAAGGTCCAGAAATTCTATCAAATGAACAACAGCTTAGAAATGAAAATAACTATTTAAAAATGCATAGTGAGGTGCTAAAAAAGTACAAAGAATTGGAAAGGACGTGGAGCCAGAAATATTTGTAGAATTAGTTAAAAAAATGAAAGAAAAAATAACCATTACTGCATTGTGTCAACTTTTCGGCGTTTCGCGAGCTACTTATTATCGTTGGACTCATCGAAAAGACTTGGGAAAGTTAACACCTCTTGAAGAAGCCGTTCGTCGACTTTGCTTCCAGCATAAGTTTCGATATGGCTATCGAAAGATTACTGCGTTGATTAATCAGAAATACAAAGTAAACAAAAACACCGTACAAAAGATTATGCAGAAATATCATTGGAATTGTCGCGTGAAAATGAAGAAACGCAGTAAAGTGGGACAACCTTACACGGTTGTCGAGAACAAGCTAAATAGACAATTTTCTTCAGACGCTCCTTTAAAGAAATTGGTAACAGATATTACTTATCTGCCTTTTGGTCAAAAGCAATTGTATTTGTCTTCAATTATGGATTTATACAATGGTGAAATTATTGCCTATACCATCGGTGATAAGCAAGATACGGCTTTTGTTCTGGATACACTTGATCAATTGCCCCAAACAACGGATTGTCTATTGCATAGTGATCAGGGCTCTGTTTATACTTCTTTTGACTACCAGAATCAAATAAAAACAAAAGGCATTACCATGAGTATGTCCCGCAAAGGGACACCTTCAGATAATGCCTGCATCGAATCGTTTCATGCCTCACTACTTATTATAATGAAAGTCGAATTCAACAAAAACTAGACTACCAATCGCCGATAGACTATCGGAAATCAGCAGTCTAGGAAAATGCTTTTTTATTCCTGTCTCACAATCTTAGGTCAGATCCTCTACAAATTTAGACTTTTTGTCAATAAGGACTTATGAGTTGTAAAAAATCAAAATGAGACATATTGAACTTGAGCCGACCTCCAGAAGTTAGACCTAGAAATCTAACTTCTGGATTTTTTTATTTGGTTTGTATAGCTTGTCATTGTTGGATGAAAATACGTAATTTGAAATTATAAAAGTTACGAAAACCATGGGCATTCCGCTTTAACACTTTGATATGATTATTTAGACACGCCAATTGTCCATTCGAATAAGAATAATTCAAGGCATGATGAATTTATTTTTGGTATTTTTTAAAGGTTCGGATAGTTGTTTGATAAGTAGCTGGCAAGTGAGAAACACTTTGCGTAAGCAAGGCACCAAAATACGTTTGGTTGCGTTTATGAACGGCATACAAAAAGACTTGGTACAATGTGTAGACTTGTGTTAACTCAACGTTATAGGAAATCAGCCTGTCCACAAGCTCTGTTTCGGTCAAATAAGTTTTAAACGAAGGGCCCCAACGGCGGTTTAAACTATCCAACTTCTCTTGATTTTTTGTAATAACTTCCAGTATTTTTCGAGTTGTTTTCCTTGGCGTTTTTCAGCCAAGCTTGAACTTTTTAATAGATGATTTTTCCAATTGATTCGATGATTTCGAAAGGTCCGACTGATGTATTGATTAATATTGAAATGATTTGTACAATATTCACAAAAATTTGGATATTAAGTTGATTTTTCCATATTTACTTTACAGAATTATCCTTTTACTTTTTCTATACTAAATATTCTATAAAACATAGAATATTTAGTATTTTGATATGTTATTTTTTTGCGAAATAAATAAAAGTTTAAAAGTATCCATGTCAGAAAATAGATAAAAAATTAAGTTGAGGAAGGTTGACAAGTTAAGAGGGAATTTTAACAAACTTTTATATTCTATTATGTCCGTTCAATAACTTTTTAGTACAAATTTACATTACTAAAAAGATTAGATTTTTCTTTTATTTTTTTGGAATTTTGATGATAAGCATATGAGTTGATTTATATTTTTTTATATATAAAATGTGAATTATAGATTGTGGCTTATGAAAAGTATCATATGAGGAGGAATAAAAACATGAAAAGATTTCATTTAGAAGAGCTAGAAAAATCATACAGAGAAAACAATTTAAAATTTTTGAATTTTTTAGAAAAGAACTATGATGTAAAATCTTTTAGACAAGTTAATTATAAAGGAAAAGAACGGATTAGTAGATTTATTCTTCCTGAATATTTATATTACGTGAAAAAAGGTGTACTTATAAGTTCTTATTATGATTATCAAGGGAATCGACGATCTGTAAATATAACCAGTGAGGGAGAGATACTAGGAATAACTGCTTTTTTTTATAATACTCCTCAAAATTGGGAAATTCAAGTTCTGGAAGATGCAGAAATTACAATTTTGCCAAAGAGAGAGTTGGATAAAAATGAAGCAGAAGTTTACAATATATTCGGTAGTAGCTTATCATATTATTTATTAATGCTTTCAATGGGCTGGCAAGTAATGTCGTCAAATGGATCAGAAAGAATTAATTATGCATTAATCTTATTAACACATAAATTAGGAGTAAAATGTGATGAAAGATATTATCTTCCTGTATATGTAAACCATGAATTGATAGCTTCTTTTGCAGCAGTGTCAAGATCATATGCGACTAGGTGTTTACAAAAGTTAGCGATGGACGGAGTGGTGTCTTTAGCTTATAAAATGTTATATATTCAAGATAAAGAAAAGTTGTTTTCTGTTACGCCGAATTATTTTTTTGAAGATTGCTAATAAAGTATCTTTAGAAAGTAACTATATTTGATATTCATTTTCATAATACCTTTTCACTGTTTTTGAATTACAGTCAAATTATTTCGCTAAGCGGGTAAAATTTGGTTCGATACCACTGATAATGTAAATTTGAACTCTATCATACATTTTACAATTGGTATTAAAAAATGATGTTACTGAAGGTATTAATCATATTGTTAATACTGGTACAAATGTTTATTCTTTGGATTTGAGTCAATATCTTGGACACATTTTAGTAGAGGCCGCTAAGCCATTTTCTCTGTTTCTAAATCTTCAAACTCCTGTGGAGTTAAGTAATAAATCGAACTATGGATTCGATTACGATTATAAAATCCTTCAATGTAGCTAAATAGGGATCTATTCGCTTCTTCTAAGTCTGAGTAAGTCGTCGCGTATACTTTTTTTTTTTCAATGACGCATGGTAGGATTCAATTCTTGCATTATCATATGGTGTTCCTTTGCGACTATAGGAACGCCTTATTTTATTGTTTTCAAGCCAATTTTCCACTTCGATTGCGGTATATTGACTACCTACATCAGTGTATAAAATCATTCCTTTTGGGATGTGGTACCGTTGCTTTGCTTGATTGAATGTGTGTAAGACACAATCGATAGTCATTCGTTTAGGAAATGTATAGCTAATAATCTTTTTCGTGTGTAAATCTATAATCGAATATATATAATACCAACCATTTTTCTTAGTCGGAATATAAGTGATATCAGCTACCCATTTTTCACAGATGCTTTAGTAGAGAAGTCCTGATTTAAGATATTCTCTTTTAAAACAACCGGTTGAACAGACCGTTGAGGTCTGTATTTATTAACCACAATTGACCTTAGAGTTAATTATTTCATCAGTTTTTGTACATGCTTAAGAGATACTGAGATCCCTTCTTTTAACAACACTTGATGGATTTTTGTTGCACCATATCTCTTTTTATTGTTAAAAAAGATTATTGGAATCTTCTTTTTCAATTGGCTATTTCTGACTTCTGTAGCTGTTAACGATTTATTTTTATAAAAATAGTAGACACTTCTAGGAATTTTTAATAACCGACACAACAAAGAAACAGTGTAATCCTTAAACCATTTTTCAATGAATCGAACAAGCGACTTTAGGTCTTTCGAGAGAATATGGCTGCGGCTTTTTTTAATATTTCAAGTTCCTCTTTCAAACGAGTATTTTCTTTTTTCAATTCAGCTGCTTCTTTCCGATCAGTCCTGTGGACTGATTTGGTAAGTATAAATTTTTCCATTTGTAAATCGTTGCTTCAGATAAGCCATATTCTTTCATCAATCCTCGAACAGAACGTCCAGTTTGACTCGGCTCAACAATCATCTGTTTAAAATTTTCTTCATATTGGGTCGTAAAATCCATCCTCTCATAGATAAGTTTAATTTATTTTTATCTCTACGAAAAGGTGTCTAAGATTTGATACTAACACCACTTCTAGGAATCAACACTGGTACCGTTTTTATTGACTTGGAATTTTGGAAGGTATATATTTTATTTTTAACGAAGAATAAAGCTATAATTTTAGTGCTATTGAATTTTTTAGAACTTCTGTTTTACGAACCATGATTTTTTTATAGGTCTCTGGCTTTATGTTAGCAAGATAAAATTGAGCAACTTTCAAAAGAGCATTCTTTGTAAAATAATATTTGTAAAGAAAAAATGTAGGATAGCATCAAGTCCAGAGGAGAAACTCCTTTGGCTTTTTTGTTTAATATTGCTTGCTCTTGTTGAACAAAAATCCGCAATTTAAAATTATTAAAAATTGCGAAAACCCGTGGTTTGTTTTTCTATCGTTATTTTCTTTATTAGTATTCCGATGATTTGTTATTCTATTTGTGCTAGTAACATATATGGCCTATGTAAATACTAATTGTATAATTATTTAAATAGTGAAAATTAAACACTATTTTCGCATATTTGCTATTTAATTTTATGAATTCATGTTTTTGATTATTAGTTTGCTTGTTTTGTATAGAACGTAGAAAAATAGCGACGATGTTCTCTAGGAACTTTTTTTTTTTTAAAGTGATGATATTGTTGGATTGTCTAAGTAAAATATATTTTATTTAATAAGGCAATATAAAGATTCGTTGGAGTTTTAATGAAAATAATATTTCAAAGCCTATAGGAGACTAGTGTTATCAAAATGCAAATTTTAATGTATTAGAGTTTAGATTTATAGATAACTTTAAGGAAGTTATTTTAGATTTAGAATGCTCACTGTTGCATTAGACTTGTGTGTTAGAGCCTTTTTTGAATTTTCATTTAATTATTTTTTTTAATCTGTCAGATAGTGGGGATTCTCTTATTTGAGACCATATATTCTTATATATTAAATATCCATGTACAATATTTTCTTCAGTTTATTTATTTTTAACTATTGAGAATATGTATCATTAAATATAAGAGATTCAACTTCAAAGAGATGTATGTCGTGTATCTGCTTATTATAAATTGAATCACAGTATGCTGAGTTATTTACTTAGCAATTTAATTTCAATAAGAGGAGGAATATAGTAGATTAATATATTGTTTTAGTTATACCGTATGAAAATTTATATTGGACATTAGGAGTGGTTTATTTTGAAAAAATATTTATCAGAGTTTATTGGAACATTTGTATTAGTGTTTATGGGGACAGGTACAGTAGTTATTGCTGGTTCAGAAGGATTGAGAATTGGATATTTAAGTATTGGGTTATCGTTCGGTTTAGCAGTAACGATTATGATATGCGCAGTTGGAAATATTTCTGGTGGACATTTTAATCCTGCGGTTTCTTTGGCTATGGTAATTAATAAACGTTTGAGCATAAAAGATGGACTTCTATATGTCTTATCGCAATTTTTAGGTTCATTTTTTGCTTCAGGTATTTTATCTATATTTATTAAAGCTTTAGGGTTGCCAGATGGTGAATTTGGTCAAACTGATTTTTCTTCAGTAGGTATAGACTTAGCTTTTATTTTTGAAGTTCTTATAACATTTTTGTTTGTATTTATTGTTTTAATGACTACAAGCGAAAAAAATAGTAACCAGTGGTTGTTTCCATTATCCATCGGACTATCGTTATCAATTTTAATTGTTGTTGCATTAAATGTAACAGGAGGATCCTTAAATCCTGCGCGTAGTTTTGGACCAGCTTTTTTTGCTGGAGGCGCATCGTTAGAGCACTATTGGGTATATTTAACTGCACCTTTAATAGGTGGGGGATTGGCAGCGATATCAAGTAAATTTATGGGTAGTGAAGAATAGTATGCACATTAAATAATAATTGCTTTGTGGTACGTTCCTACAAACTTATTACAGACGATTCGAAAATGAGAAATTGTTGAAGTAGAAAGCATTTCTAGATTTGGACGGAACACTTTGGGCATTTTAAACTTGATTCAGGAATTGGATCGAAATCAAATTCAATTTGGTTCTCTAAAAGAGAATATGAATACTGGATAAATGTCAATAAAGTAGACAGAAAAAGAGAATATTTTTAGTGGGATTGCCAATAAATTTTTTCTTTTAGATTTGGAGAAAGCATATCAATGGCTGAATGAGGTCTTCTAGGATTATAAAATCCTTCAATATATTTGAAACAAGCTTGACCTCTTCCAAGGAAGAGAAACTGAGTCTTTCTTCATGTTTCATCCATTTGAAGAAAGACTCAGTTACAGCTTATAAATCTGTCTAATTTATTAGTATATATCCATATTTTAGTTCTAATGTACAAAAGTGGGGATTATTCAATCAAAGAGATTATTGAAACAAATCAGATATATACAGGAACATTTTATCGTCAAATTAATCGATTAAAACGGAGAAAGCAAAGTAAAAGAAACGACTAACGTAATTTGTCATCGGTTGTTCTTTGGGAACACGCTAAAAGAAAAAATTTTGTTATGTTGTATTGAGTGATAATTAAATGAGAGAGAGAAAGGAAGAAAGAAAACAATATGAAGCATAAATATATAAGCATATTTAGCACATTATTATTAATGGCTCCTGTTGTGGGACAGGGAGTTTCTGTTTCTGCGCAAGGCACAACAGATGAAACAACAAACGTAATAACAGACACGACAGTAATAGAAAATAAGGTATTAAGCCCCTTAGGGGAGAGCTCGAAAGAGGCTCCTCAGGAACTGGCAAATGGAGTCAGTGAAGAAAGTCTACCGAAAGCAGACGCTACATTAGGCAGTGTAGCTGAATTAGAGAATGTGACAAGCCCGATTACCTCTAGTTCCAAAATGATTACTGGTACATTATCTACTGAAGAAGAACTAAAACCTCCAAAACTCCTAAGAGATGGTGAAATTGATTATGGAACATATGGAACAGCACCATGGATGCTTGATTTTGAGGGCGTCTTACACATTAGAGCCGGAGAATTTGATGAAGATTCAGCACCTTGGAAAGAGCGTGCAGATCTAATTGAAAAAATTGTATTTGAAGGCACAGTTATTGCGTGTGAGAATTCTAATGGATTATTTTCTGATTTACCACGATTAACCGAAATTGATGGGTTAGATAAGTTAGATGTAAGTAGAGTGACAAGTATGAGGGATATGTTTAGTGGAGATAGGAACTTAACTACATTAGATGTAAGTAAATGGGACACATCAAAAGTGACGGATATGAATACTATGTTTCAATGTGCAAGTAGCTTAACTACATTAGATGTAAGCGAATGGAATACAGCAAACGTTAAAGATATGAGTTTCATGTTTGACAACGCAACTCGCTTAACTACATTAGACGTAAGTAAATGGTACACAGCAAACGTGGAAAATATGACTGCTATGTTTCGTTATGATAATAGCTTAACTACATTAGATGTAAGAAACTGGAATACAGTAAGCGTAACACGCCTAGAAAGTATGTTGTTTGCTAGTAACATGAGAAGTATTACCTTAGGACCAAACTCTAAATTTAGGAGAGATGTAAATTTAGTTGGTCCAAACGAAAATGATTCTTATACAGGCAAATGGAAGTATGAGTCAGACCTAGAGGGCCATGCACCGGAAACGCCATTGTCACTAACTACAGAAGAGTTGATGAGTACGCATTATGAAACGAAACCTGGAACATATGTATGGGAAACGAAAGATCCAGTCGCAGGAGCGGATGTCACCGTATACTACGAAGACGACAAAGGATCGAAAATCTCTGAAGACGTGGTGTTGAAAGGCAATGTAGGAGATGACTATACGTCAGAACAAAAAGCACTTCCAGGATACACATTTAGTAAAGTAGAGGGTGCAGCGACAGGTAAGTTTACAGATACAGCGCAAACAGTGAAGTATGTGTATATGAAAGATAAAGAAGTTCCTTCAGCCCCAGATGATATTGATTCAGGTGTCTACGGTACAGCGCCATGGAGACTTGATGGTGATGGTACCTTACACATTAGTGCAGGAGCATTTAATGAAGATGCTGTTCCTTGGAAAAACCATGCAGAGATAATTAAAAAAATTGTATTTGAAGGCACAGTTATTGCGTATGAAGATTCTAATGGATTATTTTCTGATTTACCACAGGTAACCGAAATTAATGGGTTAGATAAGTTAGATGTAAGTAGCGTGACAAGTATGAGGGCTATGTTTAGCAAAGATACGAATTTAACTACATTAGACGTAAGTAAATGGGACACATCAAAAGTGACAACTATGTATGCCATGTTTAGCGGAGCAAGTAGCTTAACCACATTAGATGTAAGCGGCTGGAATACAGCAAATGTAATAAGTATGAGTTTCATGTTTGATAAAGCAAATAGCTTAACTACATTAGATGTAAGCGGCTGGAATACAGCAAACGTGAAAGATATGACTGCTATGTTTCTCGGAGCAAGTAGCTTAACCACATTAGATGTAAGCGGCTGGAATACAGCAAACGTAACAGACATGAATACGATGTTTAAAGGAGCAAGTAGCTTAACTACATTAGACGTAAGTAAATGGAACACATCAAAAGTGACAACTATGTATGCCATGTTTAACGGAGCAAGTAGCTTAACCACATTAGATGTAAGCGGCTGGAATACAGCAAATGTAATAAGTATGAGTTTCATGTTTGATAAAGTAAATAGCTTAACTACATTAGATGTAAGCGGCTGGAATACAGCAAACGTGAAAGATATGACTGCTATGTTTCTCGGAGCAAGTAGCTTAACCACATTAGATGTAAGCGGCTGGAATACAGCAAACGTAACAGACATGAATACGATGTTTTACGGAGCAAGTAGTTTAATTACATTAGACGTAAGTAAATGGGACACATCGAAAGTGACAACTATGTATGCCATGTTTTACAATGCTTATAAATTAAGAAGTATTACATTAGGACCAAACTTTAAATTTATGGAAAGTGCACATTTAGTTAGTCCAGAAGAAAATGATTCTTATACAGGCAAATGGAAGTATGAGTCAGACCTAGAGGGTCATGCACCGGAAACGCCATTGTCACTAACTGCAAAAGAGTTTATGAGTACGTATGATGGAACGAAACCTGGAACATATTCATGGGAGATGAAATAAGCAACTTCAGTAGCAGGCGCTGATGTAACAGTCCGTTACGAAGAGGAAAAAAGGAGCAAAAATCTTTAAAGACGTAAGTAGGGGCTTGGCAGCCGTATTAAGTCAAATTATGGTAGTGAATAAAGGTTGTTTGATAAGTTCAGTATAGGACATCTTGTTTTCTAATTAGAATGGGTTAAGCGACTTTAATTCTACAGGATTTCGAGGTGTCTATTTTGTGGATCAAGAAAGATGTTGGTGAAAATAATAACATCAAAAAGTATAGAGCTGAATAAATTTCTTCTTTTATATTTGGAGAAAGCATATCAATTGTTGAATTAGGTTTTCTAGTATTGTAAAAACTTTCGATATATTTAAAAAAATTAAGTTTGACCTCTTCTAACGAAGAGAACGTATGACGTTTCAATTGTTTATGTTTCATCCATTTAAAGAAAGAGTCAATTACAGTATTATATCATGCATGGATAAGCTGATTTTGAGTAGGATAGAACAATTGCTAATTTTTCTTGCAGCTGTTGATTTTCTTTTACTAACAGTTTTTTCTGAAGTATCACAAACGAGACTAACCGTCATTTTATTGTAGACATCCCAAGAAATCACTTTCCTAGAAAAAAGATCTAAAATAATACAAAATCTAATTGTAAAATTAAGTGCAACATTTTATCGTAAAAAATTCATAAGGCGTTTTCCGCTTGAAGCATTTTATAATGATCCTTTAAAGATTTTTTAAAGTCTTCGTCGTATTTTTTGTAATTGGACATAAAAATTCTTCCTTTCATTTTTGTGTCTACTTATAGACAGTATAACATTAATAAATTTGTCTACTCTATTAGTATATGTAAAGGGCCACGATAAAATGTAGGAAATGGACCATCGAAAATGTAGGTTGAATTAAAAATCTGATATTCTTTTTCATGAAAACATTCAAGGAGAGTGACTCATGCGAAAAGATGTCTTAGAAGGAGTCTTACGACACATTATGACCGATATTCAACCAAACTATGCTTCCCTAGCCAAGCAATACAATTGTGACTACAGAACTTGTCAATAGTCTTATTCGAACATATAAGCGTGGAACCAGTGATACGGTGCTTAAAAAATATGCAGGATATTCTGTTTTAATTATTGATGAAGTAGGTTACTTCCTTTTTCAAAAGAAGGATCCCACTTACTTTTTCAATTAATTAATATGCGCTATAAACGAAAATCAACGAATATTCCACTTTCACAATGGTCAGAAATATTTGGGAATAAAAATTTAACCAATGCTCTATTGGACCGGCTGGTCCATCATTCTAAAATCATACAAATTACTGGCCCTTCATATCGAATGAAAAGCTATAGTGAGACAAAAGGAAAATAAATTAAGTAAAAAGAAGACAAAATACCTACATTTTCAATGTCCATAAACCTATATTTTTATGCGGCCCTTGACAAGTATATATCTAATTCAAATAATTATGAAAAGCTTTAATTATAAAAAAGTGCTTGAGGAACACTTTTTTATCCGGGTATAAGTTATTTCAATATTGTAGTATATGTATCAAGACTGTCTTTTTATCAAGTGATTTTTTTGGGGGGCAAGAAATGTTAAAAGCAAAATGGAGATTATGTCTTAGCATAGCTGTAATGGGTATTATAAGTATGTTTACTGTTCATAATGTATATGCTTCAAGTGTTAAAGCAAATTATGCTGTAATACCGAAGTTTGAAGGAGAACAACGGGGCAAAAGGAAAGATATGTTTTCTTTTGTTTGGACGCCAGGAAAAAAAGAAAACATTCAATTAGAAATAGTTAATTATACAGATAAGGAACAAGAATATGTTATTCAACTAAATACTGTATGTACAAATGACGAGGGAAAAATTGAATATAAGACTCCTGCAAAAAATACAGAGGAAAATAAATTGATTTCACTTATCCAGTTGCCTAAAAAAATAAAAGTAGCAAAGTATTCGAGTAAAGTTCTTGAAGGTAGTCTTCAATTGCCAAATCAAAATTTTGTTGGTGATTCACTTGCAGGAATTCATATTTCTGAGGCATACATAGGAGGACAAAAGAATTCTTTGGTTTATGATATCCCTGTGTCTGTGCAAGGAGGTGAGGAAGAAAAAAAGGTAGCTAATATAAAATTGCAAACAATCAATGTTAGAAAAGCCAGAAGAGATGTGTATACTTTATATGCAGATTTTAAAAATAATTCTTCGCATTTGCTGAAAGACGTTGTTGTTAGCATGCAATTGAAGGATAAAAATGGAAAAGAAGTATTGAAACAATATAAAAAAATAGATATTGTTCCTAAATCGTTGTTTTCTATTCCGATAAATTCTCCTAGAGAGCTTGGTGAAGGTAGTTATTCATTAGAAGCAGAAATAAATAATGGTTCTTACAAATGGAATTTACACGAAGATTTTGATATTGATGTTAAACAAGCTTTGAAATTAAAAAAATCTTTTCATAAAACTAGGAAGATAGTTAATAGTGATAGCCTAATCATTAGTTTGAGTGTAGCTATTGTTATTTTGATAATTTTATTATGTATTTAAGGTAGAAAAGAAAGGATTGATTAAGATGAATGAATATTCAAAAAGAAAAACGAAATTAGAATTATGGAATAGTTTAGCATTGGTTTTAACAGTTATTACAACGATGTTTTCAATCATAAGTTTTGTGAAAGATATAAGAGATGTAAATACAGAGAGTATGGTTCAAGTAACTACTGGAAGTCCTCTGTTTGATAATGCTATTACTATTATTGATATCGTTTTCTCTTTAGGTTTTATTATTTTATTCTATTTAGCGCATAAAACAATAAAGTTAGGGAAAATACCGAATGTTGTTCCCTATTATGTCAATCTATGCTGGTCAGTTATATATTTAGTTTTCTTTGCGTTCAGTATATTTAATGTCAATAATGCTGACATACATCATATTGTTAGTGTATTAGTTGTAATTCTTGTTAGCATTTTTTTCTTATTAAGTAAAATTCCTGTATTTCTGGTGATCCGCTCTATTTATATAGAGAATCAAAAAAAAGAGAAGTAGTGTTATGAGAAGAATTACTGGAAATGAAGAAAAATTTGCTGAAATGGGATTACGCAATTGCATGAATTCTTTGTTATACAAAGGAAAAGATAAGGAAGCAACTGAATTTATTGAGAACAATAAAAAAAATATGAGCCCTCAAGTTTATGATGAGTTGAAATCTTTGTTATTTGAGGATGTTATTGTTTATAAAAAAAAGAGAAACTCAAACTGAAATTTGGAGTACGTAGTGAGAATAAAAAATTAAAT
Organism: Enterococcus sp. DIV1537a; assembly: GCF_051712085.1. Lineage (NCBI taxonomy): Bacteria > Bacillati > Bacillota > Bacilli > Lactobacillales > Enterococcaceae > Enterococcus > Enterococcus sp. DIV1537a. The sequence continues at coordinate 48,579 of NZ_JBIOOE010000002.1, forward strand.
GTGAGAAAAAGAAAGGAAGAAAATAATATGAAGCATAAACATATAAGAATGTTTAGCACATTATTATTAATGCTTCCTGTTATTGGACAGGGAGTTGCTGTTTCTGCGCAAGGTGTAACGGATGAAACAAGTATGTCAACAAAGTTAAAAACAGAAACGACAGCAATTGAAAGTAAGGTGCTAAGCCCATTGGGTGAGAGCTCGAAAGAGGATACTAATGAACTGGAAAAAGGAACCAGTAAAGAAAGTCTATCGAAAGAAGACCCTACGTTAAGAAGTATGGCTGAATCAGAGAATATGACAAGTCCGACTACCTCTATTTCAACAATAACTATTGAGACATCATCTACTGAAGAAAAAGTAAAAATAAAAGGGAGCGATACCTCAAAAGAAGGTGACGTTGCCAGTGGAACCTACGGTACAGCGCCATGGAGACTTGATGGTGATGGTACCTTACACATTAGTGCAGGAGCATTTAATGAAGATGCTGTTCCTTGGAAAAACCATGCAGAGATAATTAAAAAAATTGTATTTGAAGGCACAGTTATTGCGTATGAAGATTCTAATGGATTATTTTCTGATTTACCACAGGTAACCGAAATTAATGGGTTAGATAAGTTAGATGTAAGTAGCGTGACAAGTATGAGGACTATGTTTAGCAAAGATACGAATTTAACTACATTAGACGTAAGTAAATGGGACACATCAAAAGTGACAACTATGTATGCCATGTTTAGCGGAGCAAGTAGCTTAACCACATTAGATGTAAGCGGCTGGAATACAGCAAATGTAATAAGTATGAGTTTCATGTTTAACGGAGCAAGTAGCTTAACTACATTAGACGTAAGCGGCTGGGATACAGCAAACGTGAAAGATATGACTGCTATGTTTAGCAAAGCAAGTAGCTTAACCACATTAGATGTAAGCGGCTGGGATACAGCAAACGTAACAGACATGGGTACGATGTTTAACGGAGCAAGTAGCTTAACTACATTAGACGTAAGCGGCTGGAATACAGCAAACGTGAAAGATATGACTGCTATGTTTAACGGAGCAAGTAACTTAACTACATTAGACGTAAGCGGCTGGAATACAGCAAACGTGAAAGATATGTCTGCTATGTTTCTCGGAGCAAGTAGCTTAACCACATTAGATGTAAGCGGCTGGAATACAGCAAACGTAACAGACATGAATACGATGTTTTACGAAGCAAATAGCTTAATTACATTAGACGTAAGTAAATGGGACACATCGAAAGTGACAACTATGTATGCCATGTTTTACAATGCTTATAAATTAAGAAGTATTACATTAGGACCAAACTTTAAATTTATGGAAAGTGCACATTTAGTTAGTCCAGAAGAAAATGATTCTTATTCAGGTAAATGGAAGTATGAGTCAGACCTAGAGGGTCATGCACCGGAAACGCCATTGTCACTAACTGCAACAGAGTTTATGAGTACGTATGATGGAACGAAACCTGGAACATATGTATGGGAAACGAAAGATCCGGTCGCAGGAGCGGATGTCACCGTACACTACGAAGATGACAAAGGAGCGAAAATCTCTGAAGACGTGGTGTTGAAAGGAAATGTAGGGGATGACTATACGTCAGAACAAAAAACAATTCCAGGATACACATTTAGTAAAGTAGAGGGTGCAGCGACAGGTAAGTTTACAGATCAAGCCCAAACAGTGAAGTATGTGTATACGAAAGATCCGGTCGCAGGAGCGGATGTCACCGTACACTACGAAGACGACAAAGGAGCGAAAATCTCTGAAGACGTGGTGTTGAAAGGAAATGTAGGGGATGACTATACGTCAGAACAAAAAACAATTCCAGGATACACATTTAGTAAAGTAGAGGGTGCAGCGACAGGTAAGTTTACAGATCAAGCCCAAACAGTGAAGTATGTGTATACGAAAGATCCGGTCGCAGGAGCGGATGTCACCGTACACTACGAAGATGACAAAGGAGCGAAAATCTCTGAAGACGTGGTGTTGAAAGGAAATGTAGGGGATGACTATACGTCAGAACAAAAAACAATTCCAGGATACACATTTAGTAAAGTAGAGGGTGCAGCGACAGGTAAGTTTACAGATCAAGCCCAAACAGTGAAGTATGTGTATACGAAAGATCCGGTCGCAGGAGCGGATGTCACCGTACACTACGAAGACGATAAAGGAGCGAAAATCTCTGAAGACGTGGTGTTGAAAGGAAATGTAGGGGATGACTATACGTCAGAACAAAAAACAATTCCAGGATACACATTTAGTAAAGTAGAGGGTGCAGCGACAGGTAAGTTTACAGATCAAGCCCAAACAGTGAAGTATGTGTATACGAAAGATCCGGTCGCAGGAGCGGATGTCACCGTACACTACGAAGATGACAAAGGAGCGAAAATCTCTGAAGACGTGGTGTTGAAAGGAAATGTAGGGGATGACTATACGTCAGAACAAAAAACAATTCCAGGATACACATTTAGTAAAGTAGAGGGTGCAGCGACAGGTAAGTTTACAGATCAAGCCCAAACAGTGAAGTATGTGTATACGAAAGATCCGGTCGCAGGAGCGGATGTCACCGTACACTACGAAGACGACAAAGGAGCGAAAATCTCTGAAGACGTGGTGTTGAAAGGAAATGTAGGGGATGACTATACGTCAGAACAAAAAACAATTCCAGGATACACATTTAGTAAAGTAGAGGGTGCAGCGACAGGTAAGTTTACAGATCAAGCCCAAACAGTGAAGTATGTGTATACGAAAGATCCGGTCGCAGGAGCGGATGTCACCGTACACTACGAAGATGACAAAGGAGCGAAAATCTCTGAAGACGTGGTGTTGAAAGGAAATGTAGGGGATGACTATACGTCAGAACAAAAAACAATTCCAGGATACACATTTAGTAAAGTAGAGGGTGCAGCGACAGGTAAGTTTACAGATCAAGCCCAAACAGTGAAGTATGTGTATACGAAAGATCCGGTCGCAGGAGCGGATGTCACCGTACACTACGAAGACGACAAAGGAGCGAAAATCTCTGAAGACGTGGTGTTGAAAGGAAATGTAGGGGATGACTATACGTCAGAACAAAAAACAATTCCAGGATACACATTTAGTAAAGTAGAGGGTGCAGCGACAGGTAAGTTTACAGATCAAGCCCAAACAGTGAAGTATGTGTATACGAAAGATCCGGTCGCAGGAGCGGATGTCACCGTACACTACGAAGACGACAAAGGAGCGAAAATCTCTGAAGACGTGGTGTTGAAAGGAAATGTAGGGGATGACTATACGTCAGAACAAAAAACAATTCCAGGATACACATTTAGTAAAGTAGAGGGTGCAGCGACAGGTAAGTTTACAGATCAAGCCCAAACAGTGAAGTATGTGTATACGAAAGATCCGGTCGCAGGAGCGGATGTCACCGTACACTACGAAGACGACAAAGGAGCGAAAATCTCTGAAGACGTGGTGTTGAAAGGAAATGTAGGGGATGACTATACGTCAGAACAAAAAACAATTCCAGGATACACATTTAGTAAAGTAGAGGGTGCAGCGACAGGTAAGTTTACAGATCAAGCCCAAACAGTGAAGTATGTGTATACGAAAGATCCGGTCGCAGGAGCGGATGTCACCGTACACTACGAAGACGACAAAGGAGCGAAAATCTCTGAAGACGTGGTGTTGAAAGGAAATGTAGGGGATGACTATACGTCAGAACAAAAAACAATTCCAGGATACACATTTAGTAAAGTAGAGGGTGCAGCGACAGGTAAGTTTACAGATCAAGCCCAAACAGTGAAGTATGTGTATACGAAAGATCCGGTCGCAGGAGCGGATGTCACCGTACACTACGAAGACGACAAAGGAGCGAAAATCTCTGAAGACGTGGTGTTGAAAGGAAATGTAGGGGATGACTATACGTCAGAACAAAAAACAATTCCAGGATACACATTTAGTAAAGTAGAGGGTGCAGCGACAGGTAAGTTTACAGATCAAGCCCAAACAGTGAAGTATGTGTATACGAAAGATCCGGTCGCAGGAGCGGATGTCACCGTACACTACGAAGACGACAAAGGAGCGAAAATCTCTGAAGACGTGGTGTTGAAAGGAAATGTAGGGGATGACTATACGTCAGAACAAAAAACAATTCCAGGATACACATTTAGTAAAGTAGAGGGTGCAGCGACAGGTAAGTTTACAGATCAAGCCCAAACAGTGAAGTATGTGTATACGAAAGACAAAGAAGCTCCTTCAAAAGAAGCCCAACATGATACAAAAGGGAATAGTTCAGGAAAAGAAACCAAAGAAAATGAGCAACCTCAAAATAAGAAAGAGCAAGAAGGGCAATCTAAACCTGAAGAAAAAGGATCAGAAGAGAATACTTTACCTCATACTGGAACGAAAAACAGTCCATTGTTGGCGACTTTAGGAGCGGCAATCCTAGGAATTGGTGCATTGATGTTTCCTTTCAAAAAGAAAGGGAAACATAGAAAACCTTAATCTTTAGCTCTTTAGTATAAGAAGTTCTAATATGTAAACAATGAGAATGGGACAATAATCAGAAAAAAATCTGATTATTGTCCCATTTTTTTGATTTCAAAGTACACAAAAAGCACTCATTCCTGTAAGATTAAAGTGACGAAACCCAATCAGAAAGGAAGCGAGTGCTTTTTGTTTAAAAATTATACCATCAATCAAACAACTTTACCATTTATAAAGAAGAAATCTTGCCTTCTTTAAAAGAAGAAAACCAAAGTGATAGATTGACAAGCAACCAATTGGAAGAGATCGCGCATCACTTGGAAACAGAGTTAGTGGAGACAGAAGAACAACTACAAAATGAAAAAAAGAAAGAAAAACAAAGCCAATTAAAGAAAAAAAGAAGAACCTACAAAAAATATCTACGCAAAATCCAAGCGGATTATTTACCAAGAAAACAAAGATATGAAACCTATAACCGCCTTTTTCAAGAGCGAAATAGTTTTTCTAAAACAGATACAAAAACCTTAAATCTATTTTTAGACAGCTTTTTGGAACAACACAACGAATTACCCGAGTATATTGTAGCGGATGCCGGCTATGGAAGTGAAGAAAATTATACGTATATCAATGATGTCTTGCATAAAATGTTATTAATCACCTATGCTAGTTATCATAAAGAAAATAAAAAGACCTATAGAAACAATCCTTTTATGGTTGATAACTGGTGCTATTTGGAAGAAAAAGATACATATATTTGTCCTAATCAGCGGGCAGTTCCCTTCAAGCGATATAGTCGAAGAAAAGATAAAGGCAGATTTGTAAGTGACTTCGAAATTTATGAATGTGAAAATTGTCGAGATTGTCCTGTTCGTAGTCAATGTACGAAAGCAAAAAGTGAGCAAAACCGACAAATTTTAGTGAATAATACATGGCGCTATTTCAAAGCCGAATGTAAAAAGAAGCTTTTGGAGGAAAAAACAGGTTCGATTTATCGGAAACGGAAAATCGATGTCGAACCAGTGTTTGGCCACCTAAAGGCTCATTTGGCGTTCCAACGTTTCCACTTACGAGGGAAACAAGGAGCCAAGATTGACATTGGCTTGGCGCTCATGGCATTAAATTTAAGAAAATTAGGGAAATATACGGAGAGAAAGCGACGTAAAAATGAAAAACCAAGTCCGATTTTGAAAGTAATCATCAAAATCGGACTTAGTTTTTTTGAGAAAGGACTATTGTCCTACTCTCATTGTGGCTCTTTGTCAAATAATGTTGGTAAAGAGAAATTGTAGAATCATGTCGAGTCCAGAGGAGAAAATCTTCTGGATTTTTTTATTTGGTTTATATGGCTTGTCCTTGTTAGACAAAAATCCGCAATTTGAAAGTATAAAAGTTACGAAAACCATAGGCATTCTGCTTTTACACTTTTATATGATTATTTAGACACTCCAATAGGTTTAGAATATTTTATAAGTTCAGTTTAGGCCATCTTGATCCCTACTTAGAATAGTTAGTCGACTTTAATTCTATTGGATTTCGAGATGTCTTTTTGTGAATCAAAAAAGAAGTTGATAAAAATACCCACATCAGAAAGTATAGAGCCCTTTTTTTCTTAATAAAGTAATAAGAGACTTACTAAATTTCTACTTTGGAATCAAATATTGGATTAATTTTGAATCCGCAAGTATAATTTTAAGCAGATAAGTTGTTAATTAGTAAATAATGCTTTATGAAAGAGCTTTAAAAGAAGGCTTTTATGATTTGTGATAAAGATTGGTAAAAAAATTCTTCAAAAATAAAAAATTTTTAAAAGTTAATACAATAGATATTTCTCACTGAAAGTAAGAATCATTTCTCGAGTTATTGAAGCAACTTTAATAGTACGTACTAAAAATGGATATTCATATAGTATAAACAACTTATTATTATCGGTTAAGAAATAATGAGTTGATTTTTCCCAATTATTTATTTGAAAGTTTAATCTATTATCGAAATATATTTTGTAAAAATTTTTGTATTTTAAAAATTTTATATTTAGGGTTTAGAAAGAGTAAATTTGTATTTCTGTGAGGAGAATTTAATATGATACAGCAATATTTAAAAATTTTTATTTTAAGTGCAATTGTATTTTTAGTTTTTGATTTATTTTGATTATTGGTGGTTTCAAAAAGGATGTACTAACAATTTATTGGTCATTTAATGGGAGAGGTGCGTATATTTCCAGCAATTATTTTTTATGTAATTTATGTTGTTGGGGTAACAGTTTTTGTTTTGATTCCTGGGATAGAACGAAATCATTTAGGTTATCTATTATTATCTGGCGCTTTTTTTGGTTTTGTTTGTTATGCAACATATGATTTAACTAATTTAGCTACATTAAAAAATTGGCCAGTCTCAATGACTGTTATCGATCTTATCTGGGGAATCTTTGTGACTATGGCTACAGTAGGGATTGTTTATTTTATAAATCTCAATTTTTTTGAAGGGTTAGGTATATAATGATAATGTTGGAAAAATATCGTCTTATGAAAAGTATATTTTGCGGTGCAGAATTAGTTATAGAGAATAAAGAAGAGTTAAACAAAATAAATGTTTTTCCAGTAGCTGATGGAGATACTGGAAGCAATTTAGCCTCTTTGATGCATTCAATATTAAATAATGTAGCACCTCAACCTGATTCAATACAGAGATTATTAAGTGATATTTCAGAGGCTGCTTTAATTGGAGCAAGGGGAAACTCAGGTTTGATTTTTGCACAATATTTAAATGCTTTAGCAGAAAATTATTCAAAGGTTGATGATTCAACGAGTAACTTTGTGAAGTCTCTTAAAGAATCATCATTAAAAGCATATGAAGCTGTTATGGATCCTAAAGAAGGAACTATTCTTTCTGTTATTAGATTATGGTCTGACACATTAGAAAAAGAGTTTTTTAAAACAAAATCTTTTTCAGAGGCGCTTGTGAATGCCCTTCAAGTGACAGAGAGAGCAGTTGAAGATACAAAATTTCAATTATCTGTATTGAAAAAAAATAATTTAGTGGATTCTGGAGCAAAGGGATTTTATTATTTTATTTTTGGATTTACAAAGCAGTACTGTGAAAAAACAGAAAATTTTTATGATTCGAATCATTATCTTGTAAGCACAGTAGTCAGTAAAAACTTATTGCATAGAATAACGAATAAACCAGAATATCGTTTTTGTGCAGAATTTATTTTAAACGGAGTGCAAATCACAACAGAAGATATGCGAAAAAGATTAAAATATAAAGGAGATTCTTTAATTGTAATTGGCAATCAAAAGAAATCAAAAATTCATATTCATACAAATTCACCAAAAAATGTATTAAAAAGCATAGAAGAATTTGGAGAAGTTACTTATCAAAAAGTAGATGATATGTTAATGCAATATTTAGTTACAAAAAAAAGAAAATCGCCTATTGCAATTGTGACTGATTCTATTGCAGATTTACCAAGTAGTTATCTTCTCAAACATCAAGTACATTGCTTACCCATCAATATACTAAGTGATAACCAAGTTTTTTTAGATAAGCTAACTTTGGATGCAAAATTAATTAAAGAAAAGATAGTAAATAAGCAAAATCTTAGTACAGCACAACCTGCCATTCCATCCGTGGATGCATTACTTTCTTTTTTGGAAGATAAATATGAACATGTATTAGTTTTGACCGTTTCTTCAGAACTCAGTGGAACATATCAATTGATTGCGCAGAGAATAAAAGAAATGGGATTATCAGGAAAATGGATCAGGCTGATAGATTCCAAAACCAATTCTGTAGCTCAGGGACTTTTAGTGAAGAGGGCGGTATCACTAATTGAAAAAAATATTGAATTTGAAATTATAGTTAAAAAATTGAAGAATCTTCGCTCAAAAACATTTATTTATGTTGCTTTGGCAGATTTAGAGCCGATGATTCAATCAGGTAGAATACCTCAAAAATTAGGAAGAGTGTTAAAGAAGCTATCAGTTGTTCCAATCGTTAGTTTAGATAAATCTGGTCGGGGCGTTTTAAAGGGAATTTATTTAAACCAGAAACATAGCATTAACAAAATTACAAAAATAATTTCTGGTTTAGTAGAAAAGCATGAATTAGAAGAAGTAGCAATTGCGCATGTTTCTTCTTATGAAAATGCGAAAATACTTTCGGATAAAGTTAAAATAATAACAGGTAAACCATGTGATGTCATAGATAGTTCTGCAGCAATAGCTATTAGTGCGGGTATAGGTAGCATTGCAATTGCGGGTATAAAGAGGAAGGAAAACGAATGATTTTTTTAACAATTGGAATAGTGTTATTAATATATTTTTTAATATGGTTTGTAATTTCAAATTATAAGAAAAATTATGGATTGGTAGATATTGCATGGGGAGGAGGATTTATTGTTGTTGCATGGACATGTTATTTAAAAACAGGAGTGCATTCTAATCAGTCAATAATTATTTTAGCGTTAGTAACTATATGGGGGATCAGGTTGATTTGGCATTTAGCAAGAAGAAATTGGAATAAACCCGAAGATTATCGGTACGTAAACATGAGAAAACGTTGGGGGAACCATTATGTTTATTTAAAAGCTTTCCTGAATGTATTTTTGTTACAAGGCATATTACTGTGTATTATTGCATTACCTGTGATTCATTCATTTTTTAATAGAGAGACTACTTTTAAGTGGTGGCAATATTTAGGTATAATTATCTGTATGATAGGTTTCATTTTTGAGTTTTTAGGAGATTATCAATTAGAGAAGTTCAAAAAAAATCCTGAAAACAAGGGAAAATTATTAACTACAGGGTTGTGGTCCTTAACACGCCATCCTAATTATTTTGGTGAAGCAACCAGTTGGTGGGGGATTTTCCTTTTATCTATGAGTAGTATAAATGAAATTTGGTTGATTGTAAGTCCGCTTGTTATTACGTTATTATTGCTTTTTGTTTCTGGTATTCCGTTATTGGAGGAAAAATATAAAGATCGTTTAGACTTTCAAGAATATGCAGAACGAACTGCTAAATTTTTTCCTTTTATTGGAAAAAAAGGAGTATAAGATTTTTTATCTTATTTTTTTAATTTTTATAGACTTACTAATTGTTTGCTAGAGAAATTCATGTATAATTAATTTAAGATTAAGGGCCAATAGCTTACTTGGGAGATAGTGCAGGTTTAAATCTGGCTTGGCCTGGCCCATTAAAGATGGTAGACAGATACAGGAATTCAAATATGTTCACTAGCCTCCTAGTTAGAAAAATAGCTGAAAAAGAATTCTATTTTATTTTTAAAAATACAATTAGTTAAAAATTAACAGGGTATGTTAAAAAAGGAGATATCACTTGAAAAAAAATACTATACTTAGTGTGATAATGCTATTTATCCTCTTTATTTCTATTTTTTTTACTTATTATAAGTAATGAAAAAAAGAAACATCTATTTATAATGGTTCAACCCAATCAATTATTGAATTTTCTGTTACGCTTACCGAAACGCCAAAGCAATTGGACCAAAATGATAGCTACTCTTTATCGTTTGATAATGTGCAAGCATGTGATAAAAAAAATAAAAAAAATAGATACTTTTAATAAAGGTGGAAAACTGCTTTTTTCATTACCTTTAGACAAAGAAATAACGAAAGGTGATAAAATAGTAGTAAGAGTGCATGAAATTTATGCTACAACTCATTCTATTCCTCCTAAAATCCTTGGGAATAGTGTAATTTCTGTTTCATTTTAATACATTTTATTAAAAAAATTTTAGCTTGTTAATCATATAATTCTATAAAAGATAGTATTATGATTAAAATCTATAGGCACAGTATTTAATAAGAGGGACTTGACTTTCGCATGATTTCAAAATATAAAAATGTTATTTTTGTCTTTTGAAATTTTAAGTTAACATAAGATATATTATACGAAGTATAATAAAGAAGTTGAATTATAACGTCAAACGCGACACAAAAACATTTATTTTACAGAATTTCAGCGATATTAAAATAACTAACTAATTAAGATTAAGCAACTGAACACATTATTTTAAACACTATGCAAATGAGACATCGTGTAATTAACTATTAAACAGATTTTAATTTTTTGAGTTTTTTAAACGTATGCTCAATTATTTAACATCAAATGAATTCGAAAACAAACAACAAAAATTAGCTGTATAGGCAGAAAGGTAATTTTCTTATTTTTCTATCTAGTTTCTTGACTTAATGTTATATATCCATGCATTTGTTATAGAAAATATATTAAAAAACCATTGATATGAAAACATATCTTGACTCTATATGATTTAAATGAAAGAATAGATGGATGAAGAACAGAAACATTTGGAGGAAAATAAAGCTTTATGCAAACTAAAAAAAAGAAAAGTAAAAAAATGAGAATCTATCTACATCTTTTGATGTGCGGGCCCATTCTTTCTACTACAATGTTACCCATTATAACCGTATTTGCAGAAACGAAAACGCCTACACCCGATTCTAGTATATCAGTTCCCACTCTGGACACAACTGATATAGATTTAACTACAGATACCACAAAAACAACTAATTCTCAGACATCTACCGTATCAAGTACGGATAGTACAACAGAAAGTTTCTTACAACGTAGTCAGGAGATACTAGGAGAAGGAACGGCACTAGATACTACACAACCATCTTCATCAGATGAACCAACACAATTAAAACAGCTTGAAGGAAACCAAGAAGGGCAAAATACTCCTCAAGTTAGAAGAGAAATGGTACAAACTAGTGAAATTAGCACAGGGACATGGGGAACGTCATCGATATCTTTAGATAGTGATGGAGTTCTTACAATTGGTTCAGGAGAATTATCTCCTATTTTATCTGTTGATTTAGTACCTGGTTTAAATGTGCCTAGATCAGCAGTTAAAACTATTGTATTTGCTGGAAATGTAAAAGCTCCAAAAAATGCAAGCTATTTATTCTATGATTATACCAATTTAACAAATTTTATCGGAATGGAAAACATAGACACTTCTATGGTCACAGACATGGAATTTTTATTTTATAATTGCAGCTCTCTTACTTCACTTGATCTAAGTAATTTTGATACATCTAAAGTAGTTAGTATGATATCCATGTTTAATGGTTGTAAATCTATTACATTTTTAAATCTAAGTAATTTTGATACGTCTAAAGTCACCAATATGAGTTATATGTTTAGCGATTGCACCTCTCTTAGTAATTTAAATATTAATGGATTTAATACTAGTGAAGTCACCTATATGACGGGGATGTTTTATCGTTGTTCTTCACTTACAAGCTTAGATTTAAGTACATTTCGTACCGTTCAAAATCCAAGTATGCTATTTATGTTTTTTTTATGTAAATCACTTTCAGTTCTAAAATTAGGTAACGAATTTAGGTTTGGAAAAGATGTCCGTTTACCACAAATAAGTCAAGATTTAAAATGGTATAATTTAGGAACAGGAACATTAAAAAATCCTAGTGGTAATAAAGCTTGGACTTCTGAAGAATTGACTAAATATTATAATCCATATATAGATGCAGATACTTATGTTTTGATGAAACCTAAAGGAGCTAATGTTATTGTTCGATATATTGACGAATCGAACAATAGAATAACAGATGATGTTGTTATTAGTGGATATTTAGATAATAGTTGGCAAGCAGAGGAAAAGATTTTTAATGGATATAAACTTGTCAGTATAATTGGTGAAACATATGGTATCTTTACAGATAAAGAACAGTTTATTACCTTTATCTACACTAAGAATCCTGTCAAGGCTCAAGATTTAACCGTCTATTATCAGGACATTAACGGTAATGAAATCAGTAAGTCAAAGGTTATCTCTGGCAACGTTGGCGATGAATTCGATGAGACCCCTATCTCTATTGATGGGTATACTTTCAAAGAAGCTAAGGATAATGTGCCTACCAAAGGAACTTTAACAGATAAAGAACAGTTTATTACCTTTATCTACACTAAGAATCCTGTCAAGGCTCAAGATTTAACCGTCTATTATCAGGACATTAACGGTAATGAAATCAGTAAGTCAAAGGTTATCTCTGGCAACGTTGGCGATGAATTCGATGAGACCCCTATCTCTATTGATGGGTATACTTTCAAAGAAGTTAAGGATAATGTGCCTACCAAAGGAACTTTAACAGATAAAGAACAGTTTATTACCTTTATCTACACTAAGAACCCTTCAAAGCCTATAAAAAACTCTAATGAAAAATATTCTGCTACACAAACAACTAGTTCATCAACTCCTGATAAACAAGCAGAAACAAAAAAAAGGACTAAGGATAACGTTATTTTATTAGGAAATGAAGGCAATAATGAAACGAAAGCACTACCTAAAACAGGTGAAAAAAACCGTTTAATTATCACGTTTATAGGTATTACCTTATTGATACTAGCTGCTTTCGTAGGAATGTTCAGGCATAGAAAAAACAAATAATTAAATTTTTCCACACTAAGGAATCCTTATTTTTAGGGATTCCTTTTGCCTTCTATTTCTAATGTTCTTATGATTCCTATCATTCTCAGAGTACACTTTAATTCCTATTACAGCAATTCTTGCTGATGGAATTGAAAGTAATATAGATTAAAAAGGATTATTCCCCCATACAATGCTGTGTATCATAGCAAAATTTTAGCTTAATAAAATTAAATATGCTAGAATTTTATTGTAGGAAGCATATTATTCACTTCTTTACAAATCTATCTTAGTCTTAGACAGTCGGCGGGAAACGACTGTCTATTTATCTGGTGAAGTATTTTAGGTATGTCTATTCAGTGGTCGATTAGACATGAAAAAAAGAGCGATTCTGACAAGAATAGCTCTTTTTTAGTTAGTAGTAAAGCGTCCTAAGTAATCTACGTTATAATCAAAACTAATTCCAGGAATGAAATCAAAAGAGCCTTGGCTACTCCATTGCCAAGCGGTTGTGTCTGTGTGCAGTAAGTTATTAGCACTTGGGTTCGCCGGCCATTCTGCCACCCAACTGTTTTCTTTACCTAAAACATCATATTCCATCCAATTATTGTTAAACCAACTAGCGCTAGAATAATGTACGATGTTTTTGAATCCACGTTTTGCTAATTGATCTCTAAAGTAGACAGAAACTTTTGTAGCATCTGCGTTAATCATTGGCGTTGTTTCAGCATCATTAACCATGACACTTTTTTTGGATAGCCCTAATTCTTCTGCGTAATCCGCATAGTAATTGGCTTGATCAATTGCTTCTTGTTGATTTTCAAACCAAGAAAAATGATATGTTGAAACAGTTAGGCCTGCTTTTTTTGCATTGGTAATTTGACTAGGTGCTAACGGGTTTTTATAGGTTGTTCCTTCGGTTAGTTTGACTACTACGCCTTTAATTCCCATGTTTTTCATCTTTTGAAATTGTTCTACAGAAATCTCTCCATTATGAGAGGAAATATCGATAAAATCCACTCTAGGAGGTGTTTCACTGAGGCTGCGTTTACTTCTTAGTAAGGAATAATTGACAGGGTCATTTTGAGCAAAACTTCCTAATTCATAGTTACTCGTCACAATATTTTTTGCTTCTGCTGGAACACTTGTTATAAGACCTCCAAAAGTTAAGCCTATTCCTAAAACAAATAATTTAGCTGAAATTTTCATTTAACCATTCCCTTCTTCTGTTGTATGGTACATTAACAGGATAGATCATTAATGAAAAATAATAAATGTTTTTTATTATTACATATAAGAGGTTAAGTTAAACGGTTTTAACAATGAATGCTTGTAAGATATATAAACTACTAGTCTCATTGGTAAGTGCTGCATGCTTAACAACTTGAATTTTTCTTTAAAATGAAACCTTTAATTTATAAGTCATCAACGTTGTATTCGGTATATCCTTCATAATAATAGCTAATATCAATACCTTTCATGAAGATTTCTCTATCATTAATTTTATCAGTTAGAGCATTTGAGATTAGGTATTTAATTTCTAGATCTTTAACCGGACTTCTTTCCATTGCAGACAAATAGTCTTCCTTATCAATTAAGTTCCAGTCTACAACTTGCTTTAATTCTTTTTTCAAAATTAAGTCTAACCATATTCTCGTTGCTCTACCATTACCCTCACGAAAAGGATGAGCAATGTTCATTTCAACATATTTAGCTACAATTTCATCTAAATTTCTTTGTGGCATTTTATCTATATGTTCTAAAGCGATTTCTAGGTACATTACTGGCGCAAAGCGAAAATTTCCTTTAGAAATATTTTGACTTCTTACTTTACCTGCAAATTCATAAATATCTTCAAACAAATAATTATGGATATAAGATAGCCCTTTGAATGTTCCAACTTCTGCTCTGTCAATATCTCTAGAGTCATATAGTCGTTTTGCCTTTTCTTTACTAACACGCTCTTCAGCTCTGTTTAATTCAAGTTGGTTAGTAATACCTAATTTGTTTTCTAGCAAATAAATTCACCGCCCCTTAATTATTAATCTTCTTTTTCAATGCATTTTAGCATGAAAGTTATATAACAATCAAAAATCTAAAGACACTTACTATCTAGCTTTTCTCCAGTAAATTCCCTTATTCTTCCTATAGAAAAAATAAACGCAATGCCTTTTTGAAATGTGGTACGTCGTCATGATAGATTATTGATGATGTATAATAAACGCTGTTTTACTACATATAAGATATTAATTTATATAGTTTTAACGATGAATGCTTGTAAAATATCTAATTTACTAGTTTCATTAGTAAGTGCTGCATTCCTAACAACTTGTATTATTCTTTTAGATGAAATCTTTAATAACCCTATTTCTTTAGGAAGCTGTTTAAGTGCAATGAGTGAGATATCTTCAGGAACAACGACCCAGCTATAATTAGTTTTAGTATTTAAAATTATATTGTTAAGTTTGTTATCCGAAAAAACTATTTCGATGCTATGCGTATTTAATTCTTGCGTATATTTATTAGAAACGTTTTCTAGTAACAAAAAATCTAAAGTAACTTGTCTCATTAATAACGAAGAATAAAAGGAGAAATCGGGAACTAATTTATAAACTGATTTTCCTTTATGATAATGATATGAGTTATTAGTACTTTGTAACCACGAACTATCTGACAATGCAAACGAGAAATCAGATATGGTGAATATTTGTTCATCGCTACTATCAAATTTAGAGTATCTATTTTTTTTAACTATTCCTCCACCCTCTTTAGCTTGTATCGTTTTAATAGTTGCCCAAGTGTTTAATAAGTCAGATCTCTTAATATCTTTTGCTAAAACATGCTGCATCAATTCATCTTTTATTTGGCTGTTTCCTTGGCTAATTTTTTCTACTAATTCAAAGTTATCTGGACTGACTTCTACGTCCTCTATGTTAGGAACACTAACTCCTCTACCTGCTGCTCGTTGCTGGTAGTCAAAGTATATTTCTCCTGCTTTTTTTCTTTTCCATATTAGAGATTCAGTTACTCCTGTTACATATGCTAAATGTTTAATCCACTGTGTGAAAGAACTATACTCATTACGCCATAATTTACTATATTCTACTTCTCTTATTAGCTCGTATAGACGCACCCATGAATGAATATCCTTAGACAATATTTCTTCAATTTCATGTTCTATTTTTCTTAGGTTCAATTTATCCTCCTTTCTGTCTGTTTACTATAATACGTTATAGTAAATAGACGTTATAAAAAGAAAGAATTCATGAACATTAAATATTATATGTATTCTTTCTTCCTATTATAATTAAAAAATGTATTCAATGATTTGATCTATTTTAGCCATATCCTTTAATGGTAAATGTTCTATTTGGCTTAACTTTCTTTCTGTAAAATCTAAAGATTTTAATTGGGAAATAACGACTTGTCCATGAGTCTCCATTTCATCAGGTAATGTATAACGAGTTGGTATATTTTTAATTGTAGAAGTTATGGGACAAATTACTGCAAACATTGTCTTTCTATTAAACTCATATCTAGAAACTACTAGACCTGGACGTCTTTTCTGTATTTCTTTTCCAGCTGAAGGATCGAAATCTATCCATACAATATCGCCCTTTTTAGGAATATATTTCTTTTCGTCACTCATTAAAATAATTCTCTCCCTCCAGGTTCAATGTCATACCATTCATCTTTTTCGTAGTACTCCCCTTCTGATCCACCACTAAATGGATCTTGTAATTTAGGGACTAACGTAATTGTCCCATCATCAGAATACATCACTATATATTCTTGGTCTGCTTTTGGTTTCTGTCCGTTATTAGATGGTAATGTCAATACTACAGAACTTCCTTGTTTTCTAGATTTTGTGGTTAACATACAATCACCTCTTGTCTTTCATTATACTAAATAATTAATTAGTTTTAAATGATTATATACTGCATTTAATTAACTTAGTGTAATTTAGTTAGTCAATCGAGATTAGGTATTTTAGAATTAATTCGTCGGGTTCAGATACTTAAAAGTTTTTGACCTCTTTGTTTTTTCGTGCTATACTTGGAATCATCAGGTGTCAAAAACTTATGTTCAGAAAAGGTGAAGAAATTTTGTCTATTTATGGTTATTCAAGAGTGAGTACTAGTAATCAAGATTACAAAACCCAGATTCAAAAACTAGAACAAGCTGGAGCTGAAAAAATCTTCAGTGAGAAATACACAGGGACTAAAAAAGAAGGAAGAAAAGAATTAGAAGAACTACTATCTATTGTAAAAACTGACGATAAAGTTTTAGTGACGAAAATTGATCGGCTGGCCAGAAGTATTGTTGATTTAAATTCAATTATCTCTTCTTTAAACAATTCAGGAGTGACTATCACTTTCTTAGATAATGCCCTAACCTTTGAGCCAAATAAAAGTGATTCTATGCAAACGTTAATGATGAATATGCTGGGTAGCTTTGCACAATTTGAAAGAGATTTAATCGTGACGAGAACGCAAGAAGGGAAACAGTGGCATCGAGCGAACAATAAAAATTATCGAGAAGGACGTCCGAAAAGAGTTCTAAATGATAAATACAAACATGCACTAGAGTTAATGGAAACAAACAGTATGCGGGAAGTAGAAAAGAAAACAGGAATTTCTTTATCTACACTCAAACGAATCAAGAAACAAGCAAAGGAAGAACAGTTACTTAGTGAGAAATAATTCAGGAGTGGTTAACATAGAGAATAGAGAAAAGATTATTCAGTTGTTGAAAAATTCTTTAGTAACAGGTTATGGGATAGAGATAATGTCAAATGGGCGACTCTATTCAGCAAACTTCCAAAGATATAAGAATCGAGTAAAGAAAGAAGAGAACCCGTTGATTATTTTTGAGAGCATGACAGAAAAAGTTGAGCAGGTATTTTTAGAATTAGCTGAAGAAGTTATACGAACGAACCCTAAAACAAAACAAGAATTCAAGGAAATGATTAAAGAATATAGTTATAAGGAGGATAACAAATGGTAGTTCGAAAAATATATGATCATTGGGGGATCGAAATCAGCACATGTAACAAAAGTAATATAGTTACTTTTATTGATTGTGACTGCGGTCAATTAGCTAAAAGAGAACTAGGAAAGTATAATCAGTTTAAATGTGATAGATGCAATAAAGATTACAAATTGTATCAAGGCAACTATATCGCAATTGATGAAAAAATAAATGAAGTAGCTCAAAACGATTGAAAAAGTAAAAAAGATTGTTTGATTGTGTACTTTCAATAATTTAAAAAAGGTGGAGAGTTTAATGAATTTTGGAACAAAAGCGCCGTTTTAGTGATTGCAATATTTATTATCTTAATTTTAACGGTACTGTTTCGTTGGTCAGCTTTAGAATTTGTCTTTTCTTCAGATGCAGTAGGAATTGCTTTTTTTGCTGGAAATATGAAACAAGACAAAAGGATATCAGACAGGCAAAACAAAAAGATAGATAAGAGGTAAATGAAATAATAGCGAAAACGATGCACGACTCCAATAGGGATTTTAACTATTTCTTGAAGGTGTACCAGATAAAGAAGTTGAAGAAAAAAAGGTATTAACAGACGAGACGGACTCTTAAAAGGTATCGTCAGCATTACGGAGTTACTGCAGAAAAGAGAAAGAAGGAAAAATAAAGTAGAGAAAAATTCTACTCCATAAAAAAATACTTGTTTGATTCTGTATTACGTTAACCGACAAATTGTTATAATTTGATTAAAATATTAAATATGATATAATTTTTTATAATTTAGTCTGAATTACAAATAGTTGATTAGCATTATTTCTACAGAGGAGATGATAAAATGGGTATATTTACTAATTTTTCTGATTTTTTAGAAGAAAGAAGAAAAAAGAAACATGATAAAATAAGAAAAAAAGCTGAAGCTATGAAGCGTCAAGGTAAAAGCCCAGTAAAGAAGGGCTGGGGAACAATGGTCGATACTGGATCAGGTGGAATAAACAAAAATCCAATTGATAGAGTTTACGATATAGGACAACAACAGAAAAATTTATCTTCTAAAAGTGATGAAAAAAATAAATTTTCAGAAAACTAAAAAATAAAGAAAAGAAGTTAAAAATCTTCTTTTCTTTATTTTTTGGACTTAAATTAATTTTCTTGCTTGACTAATAAGTCTGTAGCTTTTAAAGATGATGGAATAGGATAAGGTCCTCCTTGAAGATAGAGAGTTCCTGCGTAGGTTCTCCAATTTCCTGGAGCATAGCCTGTAGAAATTAGTGTCAAATATCCGTGGTATCGACGCTTAACTGCTGTATTTTCGACTGAAACATAAATTGTTGCAGGCGGGTATCCAACGTACGAACGGTAAGTTGTGTAATACCAAGTGCTAGGAGCATATGCTGCACGTTGTTGGATAGCGTCGGTAGTAGATAAGCTAGACGATAATTGTTCATTTAAAACATCGGGTGCATAAGATTCTTGTGATGGAGTAACAATTGACTCTTGTGATTCTGCATTTGTCTGTTGGGAAAATCCGAATAGAATGATACTAGCAAGAAATAAAAATAAAACACTTTTAATTTTCATAATTAACCCCCCTTTCTATAATTAAATGTTAATCAATATTTAATTATAAGTCAAGAATTTATAAAATTAAAATAATAAAGGAGGTTTAAACATGAAAAAAAATATTTTAGAAGAATATAGAGCTACTAAAAACAGAGGAGAAGATTTTTTACATTGGTTATTAATTAGGAAAGTGAATACCTTTGGAAAAGTAGTTATCGCGATTATATTATGGCTTTTGTGGTTAAAA
Organism: Enterococcus sp. DIV1537a; assembly: GCF_051712085.1. Taxonomy (NCBI): domain Bacteria; kingdom Bacillati; phylum Bacillota; class Bacilli; order Lactobacillales; family Enterococcaceae; genus Enterococcus; species Enterococcus sp. DIV1537a. The sequence goes on from NZ_JBIOOE010000002.1 coordinate 68,287, forward strand.
TACGCATTCAATCTAGTATTCATGGTGAACTTTCTAAAAATAATAGTATTAATTACAATTATTTACTGGCTGACTGATATCTACTTGCGCGTTAAAAACAAACTAAAAAAATAATGACTGTAGATTTCTGAGCTACTTTAAATTCAAAATAATTCGGAAAACTGAAATTTTGTTGTTGCAAAACAGAACGTTAGTTCGTATAATGTAACTCGAAAGGACGGTTTTTTGCATGAAATTTGATTATTCCAAAGAACGCCGGAGAGATGTTCTATGTATCGATGTAAAATCCTTTTACGTGAGCGTAGAATGTGTAGAACGTGGCTTAGATTCCCTCAAAACAATGCTTATAGTAATGAGTGGTGCGGATAATGCAGGTGGACTTGTGCTTGCTGCTTCGCCACTGGCAAAAAAGGTCCTGGGAATTTCTAATGTGACTCGTAAAGATGAAGTGCCTGATCACCCAGAATTACTTATTGTTCCACCAAGAATGAATTTATATATGAAGAGAAATAGTGAAATTAATAATCTACTTAAACGGTTTGTGGCAGATGAAGACCATTCTGTTTTTAGTGTGGATGAAAGCTTCATTGATATAACTGCTTCTCTGAAGTATTTTAATTGTGATACTGCTTATCGATTGGCCAAAATTATTCAACGTGTCATTTATAACCATATGGGATTATACGTTACAATTGGCATTGGTGATAATCCATTGTTGGCTAAACTAGCTTTAGATAATGAAGCAAAAAATACACCAGGTTTTGTTGCAGAATGGCGATACGAAAACGTAGAAGAAAAAGTTTGGGCGATCTCCCCTATCACTGAATTTTGCGGGATTGGCAAGCGTATGGCAGCTCGTTTAAAGATGTCAGGAATTGAGTCGATTTATGATTTAGCACATGCAGATCCTTATTTATTAAAACACTGCTTTGGTGTCATGGGTTTACAGCTGCATGCTCATTCTTGGGGTATTGATCGAAGTTTTTTAGGGGAAAAAAGACAAGTTGCTAAAGAAAAGTCTTTTGGAAATAGTCAGGTATTACCTAGAGATTACGCAAGAAGAGATCAAATTGAATTAGTGCTGAAGGAACTTTCAGACCAGGTAGCAACCAGATTGAGGAATGCAAACTATCAAACTGAGTGTGTTTCAATTTTTGTTGGTTATTCTAAAGGACAAGTTGATGGACTGGGCAGGTCTGGTTGGCGAAAACAGCTTAAAATCGCTCGTAGCAACAACACAAAAGTGTTAACCGAGCATGTTTTAAAGCTTTTTCGAGAAAACTATGTTCCTGAAATAGACATTCGTAATTTAGGCGTTTCCTTTGGAAAACTGGTTTGGGATACTACCCTTCAGTTAGATCTCTTTTCTGTTCCTGAAGAACAAATTGTAGATAATCAGTTGGATTATTTGATTGATAAAATACGTCAAAAATTTGGCTTTAAAGCATTGATACATGCTTCTTCTCTTTTAGATGGGGCAACAGCTGTGAATCGTTCGGGCTTAGTTGGTGGTCATGCAGGTGGTAACGTCGGTCTTGGAGGTTAACAAATGAAGAAAACTAAAAAGGAATTTAAACATTATAACGATTATGTAGACCGCCCTTTTGATTTAAAGTGGCCAACCGCTTTCACTTTAGGAGAGTTGCAAGCATCAATCAAAGAGACAAATGATTATCATTCAAGAGAAATTGAATGTTTAACTCAGCAGTCACAGGCTCAAATAGAACACTTGCTAAGTCGCTTAATTAAACAAAATAAAGTGCTAGAAATTCAATTAAATTCGTTAGACGAATATGATCGTGTAAAACCGCATGTGTTCGGAGTTTTTCGTGGCATGGCAGAATTTGATGTTGTTTTAATTGAAGATTTTCAAATTGATTTTTATGACATACGCCATATTAAAATTCATAAGTTTTTGAAATGGTCTGCAGTAGAAACATTAGAAGATCCTTTTATAGATGTAGAATTTTCAGAATTAACCGAAGAAGAAAGTAAAACAATTGATGCTTTCATTAACGACTATTACAGCGATGGAGATTTTTATGAAAACATATGATTACCAAGGTAAACTAATCAAAGAAGATAATAATACAACTAGTATTGCCTATGTGCAGTGTTCATGTGGTTGCCTTGCAAGTAGAGTGTCGAGTGATTCAGACAAGTATAAATGCTCGTTATGTAAACGAGTATATGTACTAAAGATAGAGAGCTAAAATTTTTTTGTTTCTATATAGATTTTAAGACTATGTTATAATTAGTTCGGCAACTTGCCCCTGATTGGGGGTGCTATTTATGAAAGAACTTATCTCATTGGTTATCGCGCCAATTTTTGTTGGGCTAGTTATTGAACTGGTTTCTCATTGGTTAGATGAGGAAGATGATAACTAAGCAAGTTGTCTCTAACCCACACGCTCGAAGTCGCAGCGAGCGTAAAAAAAGCCAACCCTACTCGCAATAGGGTTGGCTTTTGTGCTATTCATGTAAAACTTATCTCATTTCGCACCTATAGTATAACATATTATTTAAGGAGGTCAAACAAAAAAGAAGCAGGAATGTCCTTCCCTTATTGCTTGGAGTTTGATAGAATATTACTGCAAATGCATTAATAATTGTATAAAGGAGGATTTCTCACCATGCCTAGAAAAACCTTTGTATATCCACACCCTATCAACGCATACATTATCAAACAACTAGGGATTACTGTAGAGGAATTTTGTGAATTACATGCTTTCTCTCAAGGAACTGTCTCTTCTTGGATTACTCGCAACAAAAAAATTGAAACACTTCCTATTTCATTTATTTATTCTCTTTCTTTGTCGGCCAGCAAGACTATGGATCAGGTATATTCAGACCTTCTAAAACTGCAAGACGATTATTTACTGCACCTAGAACGTTACAGACGTACTAAAAAAATTATTGATAAAGAGGTTTAGTGTAACATGCGTTAACAATATCTCTATTTTTTTGTTCAATCAAAACCAAGTAACAGCAATCCTTATTTTTAGATTATTACACCTTAGGATTATCTGTACAAACCTATCTATAAATAACAAGTAGGCGAAAAATGCCTGGCTTTTTATCCATTTCAACTTCTACATTTTATTTCTTTCTATTACTTATATATCAATATTTATTATGTATTACTTACCACTTTTAATACATTTAGTTACTACCTTAAATTGTTTTGTCTAGTACTTTTCCCCTATACTTATAATGTAATTAGCGGATTTATTCTATTTAGCTACTACCTTTTATTAAAATTCATTACGTATAAATCAACATTCAATATATATTAATTCTTATTTATCTACTACTTTTATTTAATTTAGTTACCACCTTAAATATATTTTAACATACGTAAAGAAAGTGTAAAATTCAAAACTTATACTTCTCCTTATAGACTTCAAAAAAATCATTAAGAAAATAAAAAAATACCTACCACTTTAAATAAATATGGTAGGTATTTTTTTATTTTCTTATTTTATCGTTGATTCCCCATTGTTTCTTTATATCAGTAAACGTTTCTTGCTTTATTTCTTCAGACGAACGTATCACATTATTGTCTATATCTACATCAGGAATAATAGGATTGGATTCTCTAAACAAATCTAATTCAAGGGCAACAGAATTAAGTAAATCATTTTTATCTTCTTGAGAAAGATTTAATCGAATATATTCATTTAAAGCTTTTCGCAATAATTCGTCTTTTTTCATATTTGTTTCATACTTTTCAACCATGATGCTTGCTGTAGCATTAGTAAGGGCAGATAATTTAACAGATTGCATTGCAGCGTAAACTTTATCAAATTTTGTTATTGGGGCACCTTTTCTTTTCTTTCGAATAGGTACTTCATGAGTTACAGAGCTTGTTTTCTGGCTTCTAAAGGTACTATTAGTCTTAGGAATATTACTTATAGTTGTTTCTCTTGCCTTCTCCTTTGATCGCTGCTTTATTTTATCTAGTCCTTTATTACTACTACCAAAGATACCTAAGTTTTTAATCTCAGCCATTCTTTACACCTACCCTTCATACCAATGTTCATGTTCTTCTAATTCGTCCAAAATGTTGATAAATAATTCATGGCATTTCTTATCCCATTGCTTTAATTTTCCTTTTTTAGTTAATTCAGTAGTGATACCTGATCCATCATATCTTTTAAGTCGTGCATTTTTTAGCACAACGTTTTTAATTAAGTGCTCTCCATAGATTTCCTGTGCTTGTTGATACATTTCTTTATCTACGGAATCACCGCTTTCTAACATAAATGGAACAACACCAGCAACTTTTAAATTTGTATCAAATTCATTAGTAAAGAAGTCCATATATTCCAAATACTGCATGGCATTACGCATAGATTTAACTTGAGTTTGTAACACAACAATAGCCCAATCAGCTATATACATAGCAGATTTACTATAAATAGAAATTGATGGAGGTACATCCAAATAAATGACATCAAAATCATTAAATAGAGGAGATAATTTTTCTTCCATGTATTTAAACTTATCAATTGAATTAGGAAATCTATCTTTAATCCAATCATCGTATAATTCAAACGACATATCCGCAGGTAATATATACAGATTTTTAATAATCTTATAAATAGCGTCATGTGGATCAATATTTGAAATAAGTACGTCAGTAATTGTATTTGTGTATTCGATTAACTCACCTTCCCCCCCACCCTCATCTTTAGAAAAATTCATATGCGTTAAGTTCATAACATCAGAAGTATTTCCTTGCATATCTAGATCAATGATTAATGTTTTTAATTCTTTGAATTTTGCTGACTCAAATCCAAACATTTGAGCACAAGTACTTTTACCGACGCCACCTTTAAAGTTACCAATTACATATTTCTTTGCTACCATACATTCAACTTCCTCTCTAAGTACAATTTTATAAATATTATAACATACCACCTAAAATATAACTAGTTTAAATACCACCAGAAGTATTTAAGGTAGTAATTAATTTCAATTAAATAATAATTACTGTGGTAATCAATTTATTTAAAGGTAGTAATTAATTAATTTATCTTTATGTTTAAAGTGGTAGGTAATTGTTTTTAAAATACAAGAAGGTGGTAACTAATTATAATTTCGGTAGTAGGTAATACACATATTTTTATATTTAAAGTGGTAATTAAATAAATTTAAAGTGGTAACTAATTAATTTACTTACTATCATTATTACCAATAATTATACATTTATATACCAAAATAAGTAGTAATTAAATGAATTTAAAGTGGTAACTAATTATTCATTAAAAGTAGTAGATAATTCACTTTACAGTAGAGAGCAATTATACATTCAGGTAGTAACTAAATAAATTATTTTTATATTAATGGTGGTGTGTAAATACTTATTTTATTAAATCGAGGTGGTAACTAAATAGTTTCTAACAAGAATTAAAGTGGTAACTAATTTAAATAGCTATTATTATTGCTTGCCAACGCCTTTTGTCTTTGCTATTTTTAAATTGCTTACTATGTGATTAAAGTATATCTAATAAAGGAGTATCTAAAATAATGACGAATATTAAAGAACGGGGGTATAGTTATCAAAACAGCTACTCGGAGCTATTTTGGAAATTCCCACAGTTTCTGTTGAAAAATGAAAAATACAAATCTATGAAAGATAGTTCTAAGATTGCTTATATGCTTTTTAAAGACAAAATTTCTCTTGCTCTCACAAATAACTGGATTGACGATGATGGAATGATTTATTTGATTTTTCAACAAAAGGATCTCATGGAAATGCTGAATTGCTATCAAGGAAAAGTTAAATCTACCCTAGACGAATTAGAAAAGTATGGCTTATTGGAAGTTGTCAGAGGCGGTTTTGATGCAAAAGCTGGAAAAAACATAGCAAACAAATATTATCTCTTACAGCCAGAGTTAAAAAAAGAAGATTTATACCTGTCAGCAAACACAAACACTGAAACCCTTAATAGTAATGGGTATGCTGAAATCGCACGTCGTGAAAAAAATACCGAAACCCTTGTTAGTAGTGGATATGTTGAAATCGCACGCCGTGAAAAAAACACCGAACCCCTTGTTAGTAGTGGATATGCTGAAATCGCACAAGTAAAAGATAATATCTATATAAATAATTCTTTAGATACAATAGACACAAGAGATACGAAAAAAGAACGATTGCAACAACAATTATTGCTCGAACAGTTTTCAGAAGTTCAAGAGAACACATTTCTTAACAAAGATAGCTTAAAATTTATTGCTGCCTTTTCTGATACTATTCAAGAAGCACATGAAATGGTTGGAACAATTATACGTGCTAAAACTAAAGTTGAAAAAGAATATAATCTTGTTTTGATTGGCGAAGATTATCAAGAAGAAATAGACAAATGTTTACGACGTGTGATGCATAAAATTAAGACAGATTCTACTGTAAAAAGTCCCAAAGGACTATTCTACAAGTCGTTTTATAATTTATTTGTTGAATGTGCAATAGAGAAAAAAAGTCAGTTGAACAAAAAAGGTAATTCCAACAATCCAGGAGTAACTACTCATAATTGGGTTGAGAATCAATAAAAAACTCCAAGCTGATAATGCACAGCTTGGAGTTTCACAAGGACATACCTTGTTTGATTTACTTAAAAATATTTTATCATAAAATTTTGCAAAATCCAATTAAGTGTGTGCAATTTTTAATTCTGTTAGTTCTTTTTCTAGTCGGCTTGCTGCATTTTTGTTATTAAAAAATTTAGTGAAATAATAAGCTTGTAAATAATCTTCTGTTGCAGGTTTACCTAATTTCCTTGTGTTAAAAGCCTTTTCATAAAGTAAAAAATCTAAAAGATAAATAGAGTTGTTAGCTTTACAAATTGCAATACCTAGTTCGCTTAATTGTACACTTTTCTTGTATTTTTTTATCTCAGAATAGAATTTTGCAGCATTATAATAAATTCTACACACTTCAAATGGGTATTCTTTTTCAAAATCACTTACTTTTTCTAACGATTTATCATAGTATACTTTCGCTTTTTTTGGTTCATTTTCTAGTTCATAGTAAGTTCCTAATGCATTAAGACTTAGTGCGTTAAAAATATTGGATTTAACATCAATTTCAGATCCTCTATGAAGATAAAAAAGAGCTTCTGTACTGTTTTGTTCACCTAATAAACTAGTTATTCCTCTAAAGTATAACAACTTTTTAAATATTAAATCACTTGAAAAAACAGTATTTTCTGGAATCTCTAAAAGGAGTTTATACGCTTTCTTATGATTAAGTTGAACACATAATTTTTCCGCGGTCTGTAGTGTTTCTATGATTGACTTTTCAGTAGGTTCAATAATGCATGAAGTCATATCTAATTCTAAGCGATTGCAAATTCTAGAAAATATCTGTAAGCTATCGCAGATCCCTTTTTTCTCAATGTTGCTAATCGTTGCTTGAGTACAAATTTCATTCGCTAAGTCTTTTTGGCTAAGCTTTTTTTCAATGCGTACAGCTCGTATTTTCTGACCTCTTACTCTCATATTTAGCTCCTTTATGTATATATTATTTTGGATATATTTTCGATGATGTTATACTCATTGTATAATAAACTGAAGGAGGTATAAACTATGTTTTCTTTATTTTCATTAATCTTTGGAACGAGTACTTATGGAAACCTGCCTCATGTATAAGAAAAATGAGTGCCTTACTTGAATAGCGGGTAGGGCTTTTTCTTTAATTTAGGGAGCTATTAAAATTATGAAAATGAATGTGTGAATGGAGGCTAGCTGTGAAAATAATTGGTAAAAAAATTAAAGAAGCTCGTAAAGCTAAAAAGATGAATCAAAAGTCTTTAGCAGAAGGAATTTGTTCACAGTCTGCGCTAAGTAACATTGAAAATAAAAATATTTGTAAAGATTTCGATGTATTGATAGCATTGTGTGATCGTCTAGAAATAAATGTTGAAGATTGTATAACTGAAGTAGAGTCTCATTACCTTGATAATGCTTTAAAAAAAGTAAATGCACTATGTATGCAGTTGAAACACAGAGAGGCCTATCAAGCAATAAAACAGATTAATTTTAGTCAAAAAAATGTTAATAAAGAGCTGATTAGTAAATTTCTTTTTTTTAAAGGGCTTACGAGTTTATTAGGTAATAATGATCAGGAAGAAGCATTAAATTATTTGTTGAAAGGTTCGCAATCTGATCAAGGTCTAACCATTTACAACGTTTTAAGCCTAAACGCTGTAGGAACACTGCATGAATTGCAGAAAAACTATTCACAAGCAAAAGTGTATTACGACAAATCAGTTCAATTTCTAGAAAACCTTAAATACAATTACCCCCAAGAAGCATGTAGAATGTTTTATAATACAGCTAAATTTTATTCAGAAATAAAAGAATATGAAAATGCATTGACTTACAGTGAAAAAGGGTTAGAAGTTGCCCGACATTGTTCTACGAGTTACTTTTTGGAATATTTACTCTACGAAAAAGCATATAACTTATACAAATTAGATCAACCAGCAAAAGAAGACTATGAGCAGGCACTTCTTTTTGCTAAGTATTTTAAAAATGAGGGAATCTTAACGTACATAAAGAATGATATTGATACTTTTTTTAGAAATAGTACTAAAGAAAACCAAATGTAGAAAATAGATCATAAGATATAAGTCAAATGTATTAGTAAAGAAATTGTTAAAAAATAATATGAATAGATTATTTGAGGATATTTGCTATTTTTTATTATTTTTTTTCAAAAAAAAAATGATGGTTGACGCTCAAAAACCTTTATACATAGGCGTTTTTAGCTATAAATATAATTAAAATTATATTATGTGGTATTCAACTGGAATTATATGAAAATGTGGTGGTTGAATTAAGTTGCAGTATTTGGGTATAATTTACTCAAGATAATTGTTGCAATAAAGCTAACTATTAACAATTATCTGAAATAAAGTTTATAATTTTTATAAAAGTATTTGACTTTATTTCATAAAACGTGCTATGATTTTTTTGTAATAGCTTTAAATAAAAAATCATACATACTTAGATTAAACTTCCACGCTATTTCTAAGTTGTGAGAAGTTAGCAGGTAACAAAAAAAGAACCGTCTTCATACTTCGTAGGGCTGGTAACCCTAGAGTAGAGGAAGATACGACTATTCAAACGTGCAGGTTTGAACTGGTCTCGGTCCTTTTTGCTGCAACAAAAGTCGCAACAATCTGTATTATAGCAATTTTCGAGTGAAAAGAAAATGATTTTAAATATATTTTTACTATTTCTCTAGTTTTGAATGAGAAATACCTCGTTAATTGTTTAGTAACTTTAAATCGGATTATAGTGTGAATTTGCAGTTAAAGAGGGAAGAGTACGCAGTTTAAGCGTACTCTTCCCTCTTTTTTGTTACCTGTTAACTTGTCAAAGAATTAATCTATTTCGTTTAGGAGAGTGAATAAGTTATGACAAAAGGGCTTGAAGTAAGAATGAATGATTTAAGAACTGTAAATGCGAAAGTTCAATTAATGAACGGTCAACATTGGATTCTTGAACAAGGGACAGCATACCGATACATGAAATATTTTGAAAAGGGTAAAAGCATGGATGTGATTTTTAGTAAAAGTTCTTTAGAAGAAATTTACGATCAAATAAAAATTTTGTTTGATAGAGAAGGAAAAATAATTGCATTAAGACTAAACAAGAATCATCGATTATTAACTACTAAAAATAATCAATGGAAAAAATCAAATGTTGGTGATTTTAAAACACAGGCCATAGATATTTACGAGTTATTAAAAAACATTGAATTAAGAGATATTGAAAAAAGAGAAAACAAAGCTGTTTACAAATAAAAAAAGAGTTAAATACCTTTTGTTTGTTAGTAAATAATTCAGGGTTTTATAAAAAAACAAAATCTAGTGATTATTAACTACAAGAATACCGACTGAGCTGTGGGAAACTCCCTTGAATCAATCAGCGTGTCTACTAAGGAATTCAAGGTACCAGGTAACAATATATTACTGGTTTGACACATACATGAAAAGATTTGCCACGACCTAGGAAATACTTAGCGAGCAAATATCCTACTTTTCTAGAGTTATCGTTTACGGTTGCTATAAAACGAGCGAAAATTTTTATTTGTTTATTTATTGATAAACAAAAGGTATTTAACAAATTATCAGGAAAATGAACGTAACAGCATGAAAGGAGAAGTTATGGAAGTAAGAGACGAAACAAAAACGTTGTTTCTTGTTCCTGGAGCAGGAAAAGATGTACGTTTATATTTTAATCAAACAAAAACAAAGCTAGAGAAAGTGAGATTATCGTTAAACAAAGTAGCAGAGATTTTATCAAATGGATTCATAGATGAGCAAAGTTTTTTACAAATTGAATCAATCGGTTTAATCACTCGTAGTAATTTTAAAACGATGATTCGAATTGAGGGAATTCAGCAAGGAAAAATTGAGCAGGAAGTTGTAAATGTTACTGTCGATACAAAGGAAACTCAAAAATTACATGATGAAAAAAATAAGCCGCTACTCGGTCAGCCCTATTTTGAATTTATTATTGATGCTGAAGAACAAATCAGTCATGAAGCATTGTACAATCTATCAAAGAAGAACGACCAAACACTAAAAGAAATAAATAAACAGAAAAAGAAAGATTCTTATTACAACAAGCTAGCAAGATCTACCCAAATTAATGACAAAAAGTGAATCTAAAAGATTAGGAGGAAAAAATAATGAGCAAGATAAAATATATAGGGTTTTTGTTACTGGCATTTTTCATTTACACCAATTTATACACAGGTTTAACTTTTTCATTTCCAGTATTTCTGGCGATCCTTGCAATGATTATTTTTTGGAAAATCACCTTGAAAGTAGTTGGACTGTTTGGTAAAGTTGTTCTATTTTTTGTGACATTTATGTTTTTCCAATATTAGGAGGATAAAAACAATGCCTATCGATCAATCAGACAAAGTCCTTAAAGAGCTTTTAGAGTTAAAGCCCGAGGAATACCGTGTAATTACTTCAAATTGTTTTGAACAATACAGATATTTAACTATAACTAAAACGATAATTTCCAAACTATGGTTTGTTACAGGTTATGCTGGGTCAGGAAAAACTACTGAGGTAAACAATCTTTTAAGAAACAATTCAGAGAAGAAATTAATATTTACTTTCCCAAAGAGAACGGAAGATGCGTACAATGAATTACAAAATGTTAAATTCTTTGAGTTTTCAGATGCAGGAAGTCTTGGGAGTTTAAACACTCACACTATTATTCAAGAGATACAAGAAAATTTAAGTGGTGAAACAAAAATAGTTGTTATTGATGATCTAGTTCTGTGGGGTCATTCAGGTCATGGAATTACTGAAAAAAATAAACTCTTTTTAAAACAATTATTGACCTATGCACTGAGTCGATCGGATATACGATTCTATTTTATCTCTTATCCACTAGCAGCAATACCTGGAAATCCCGAAGAAGTAAAGATTAACACAGATAGAGATAACGCAATAAAAATTGAATAGGATGGATTAAGCGATAGATAAAATTCTAGCGCTTTTTTTGTTTTATAAAATGAGGTGAAAATATGAAACATATCCGTGGTTCTCCTATGTTTTTTAAAGTTTGGGAGTTAGTAGAAAAATATAAAAAAATAAATCAAAAGAGGACGATGAATTGAATAAACACGCGATTTTAAAAAGTTTAGCAACCGTTACAATCTTAGCAGGAATGGTTGTTCCGATGGCAACACCGTTTGTTGCAAATGCTGAAGGAGAAAACGAGGTTCCTGCAGAAGTGCAAACCACCTTTTTTCAGCGAGCTGCTACGAACAGCACGTCTATTTTAAATGCACCAAATGCGTCTCTGGTCACGCCAAATGATGAGGCTCCGGCTAAGTACAGTTTTATCGCTAAATTCATTAAAGGTGTCACTAAAGTTGAAACAGGCGGCCCCGGATGGACAAGCGATGTTTTTGTGAATATGCCACCACAAAAGTGGGAGGGGAAAATTGGTCTGGATGTTACTAAGACCAAAAAGGGCCAATCATGGATTCGTTACAATAATGTTGGGACAGCTGATGATGGCACACCGATTGACTTAAAAATAACGATTCAAGACTGGAAACAATATCAAAGCACAAATATGGTTTCGAATAATATCGTTGCTTTTAACAATGTTAGTGCGATTGCCACATATCAAGGTGGTTTTAGCTGGGTAAAACAAACATGGACGTACCTAGAACATGGAACGGACAAAGAAAAACCAGTCAGTGGTTATTATTCCTGGGTGGACATTGATAATCTTCAATCAATGACGATTGGAAAAGATACCTATAAATCAATCGATAAATTATACGTGCCAACAAATAAAACAATTGTCAAATACAAAGAAGAAGCGGATGGAGGAAAGACATTCTATGATTCGGATGACATTCCAGTAGATGATGGTGATAATCGTGGCGATTTCACTTTCTTATACACGAATCAAGCTAAATTTGATTTTATTTATGGTGAAGATTTTGCCACACGAGAAAAGAATTTAGGATATCCTTTACCACCTAAAAATAACAATCAATATAGCTATTTTGGCTACAGTGCCAAGAAACCAGTAAAAACTGCGCCGTTGATTCCAACAAAAACAGTAACAGACAATGATGAAAAAGACGTAAAAGAAAACACGTTGGACGGTCTAGGTCAGGTGTATACGTACACAATTAAGCATAAAGTACCTGATGAAATGCCTGAATTCTACTACAGTAATTACGAAATGCACGATCAATTAATTCCAGAACTGGAACGTGTATCAGAAGTGAAAGTCATTGATGAAGCTGGAAAAGACGTGACGAAAAACTTTGATGTGAAACATGAAGGAAATCTAGTGAAAATGGTTGCGAAACCGTCTGTATTAAAAACTGCAGGTTTCTACAATCATGATTACAGATTCAGCTTTGATACAAAAATTCGTGAGGGCGCAAGCCTTGATAAATATTTGGTTGAAGGAAAATTAAAACTACCGAATGAAGCGAAGATTATTCAAAACAAGAAAACTGTACCGACCGATAAGACAGAAACGACAGTAAAACCAAAAGATCCAGGCATTAAAAAAATCATTGTAGACGGTGAAAATGAAGTAGAAACAACCAATGTTGAAATTGGGAATGAAGTGACGTTCAAATTAGCCGTCGACATTCCAAACACAAAAGATATGAAAACATTGATGATTCAAGATGATCTAGAAAATGTATTTGCAGCAAACAAAGAAGCAAAGGTGACTCTTGAAGATGGCACAGATATCACCGACCAAGGAAAGGTTACGCTAGACAAAGAAACTGAAAAACTTACATGGACAGCGAATGAGCCAAACAAGTTAAAGGAAAAACGTTTATTTGTTTACATTAAAGGAACGGTTAAAAATACGACAGATTTAAAAGCTTTTCTTGATGAAGAAAGCGGAAATTACATTGTTCCTAATATTGGTCAATTGATTATCGATAAAGAATCGATCAATTCAAACAAAGTTGATGTCGTTATTCCACCAAAAGAAGTGAAACCAAAAATCACAAAGTCTATTGAAAAAGATGGAAAAACAACGAGTCTATCGAGTGTCAAAATAGGAGATAGCGTGACATTCAAATTGAATGTTGACGTGCCTAATCGTTTGAAATTAGAGAGCTTAGGCATTCAGGATGATTTAGAAGATGTCTTAGAAGCGGACAAAGAAGTAATTGTCACACTTAAAGATGGGACAGATATTACAGATCAAGGGGAAGTCACAATTGATGAAAAAATGGAAAAAATCACATGGATGGCAAAAGAACCTAATAAACTGCGAGGCGAACATTTAGTTGTCTATGTAAAAGGGAAATTGAAGGATACGGATTTATCTGCACATGCTGATGAAAAAGGAAATTACATGATCCCCAATATTGCGCAACTCCTTGTTAATGATCAACCGTTAGATTCAAATGAAGTAAACATTGTAACACCTCAAGAAAAACCAAAAGTGCTACCAAACACGAACTTAGATTTAAGCAACAAGAATAACTATGGTTTGATTGCTTTAGGAACGGTAGGAGCCATTGCATTAGGTGGAACAATTGTTAGTGTAAAACGTAAAAAAGGAAAAGAATAATGAAAGTTATTTGGCAGACCATTAAATACTATAAATATCAAGTAGGAGCAATTGGAATAATTCTAATTGCTCTTTTTTCGTTTTGGGGCTACAGCACAATTCAAGCAAAAGAAAAACAGGAAAAACAAGCAACGGTCCAAACGCTAAAAGAAATAAATGCCAGTGGAGTCAAAGAAGCGAAAATCCCTAAGGAAAAAAATAATAAGGATGATCATTCGCCAGCTGCTAATGATGGACAGTTAAACATAAAAAATAATGATTCTACCAAAGACGAAACAGAAAATGAACGAGTAAAAAATGAAGAAACGATAGACGCTCTTTCAACTGGAGAACGTCCAACACCTGAAGAAATTAAAGCAGCGCATAAGAACTTCAATCAAGTAAGAAACGACATTGTAGGTACACTGACAATTTCTTCGATTGGATTAGAAATGCCAATTTTAACTGGAGATTCGTTTAATCAAATGCTTTACGGTGCTTGCGAGGTATTACCTAAACAAACAATGGGACAAGGGAACTATCCCTTAGCTGCTCATAATGCAGGCATACCTGGCCTCATGTTTAGTTCGTTAAAAAACGTTCAACTAGGAGATAAGGTTACCCTTACAGACCGAAATAATCAATCGTGGACCTATGAAATTACAGAAAAGAAGAACGTCGATATGACCGATACAAGTATTTTAAATAGCACGCTTCGGCCAAGAGTCACGTTAATTACTTGTGACCAAGAAACAGAAACCACTGGTCGCGATGTAGTGATTGCTGAACTCATTTAAGTATGAATGTAGTTACTTGAGAGTTTGAAAGGAGGTGTGTCTGAAATGGCGAAAAAGAAAACCGAAAAACAAGTAGTGGTTGAGAAAATTCTACAAAAACGCAACAAATCACTTGCTGATTGGAAGAAAGAGGCGTTAGACAAAGCGCAGTTTGATTTTTTTAAAGGTCAAGACGCGGACTTAGAAGCTTATGCGCTGGACCGTGCAATGGATCAGCTAATTTTAAATGAATGTAAGAAGAATAACTAAATACTATTAAAGAGATGAAAGAGGGAAAACAATGTTATCAATTAAATCATTATTATTGTCAGGACAAACATTTGTGTTGGGCCAAGTTGATGTATTCAAAAAGCTAGAAGAAGTGGGTAGAACATTTTCAAAAAATCTACAATCAATTTCGGCTTTTGGTGCATTAATTGCCGCTATTATTTGTGGGATTGGCTTCTTTTTAACCCGCCAAGCAGCTGAAGGCTCAAAAAGTAAATTGGGACAGATTATTATGGGGGTAGGCGTTGTTCTTCTGGCTCCGTCAGCGATTATTTGGCTATATACTACATTTGGTGGAGCAGCACCAACATTCTAATACCAACGTTTAAAAAGCGCTAGAAAAATTCAACTAGCGCTTTTTTGTTTTCTAAAGGAGGGAACTTGATGGTACAAGTAACAATACGTACGGAAGAGAAGAAGTTTAAAAAGTTTAAAATTCATGGGTTTAAAGTGAAGCCGTGGGAAAAAGAAGTCAGACTTGATTTCACTAAAGGAGAAGAAGTATTGCATGCCATTTGTGATGAAATGCAAGAAAGAGGGATTGAGACTGGGAAAATTCACATTACCATTTATTTTGATGATAAGGAAATTGAATGTAGCCCAATGATATTGGATATTACTGAAGAATACCCATTACTCGTTGATTTGATAAAGCAAGATATGATCCAATCGATGGATGAAAACACTACTGAAGAAGAAACTAAGCTTTTGAGAAGCGTCCTTGAATCTATTCAACAAGAGGTTGGGGTTATTAGTGACGATTCAACGCCTATCGAGGACGAGGACGAGAGAATTGAACAAGTAGATCAGGAAGCAGAGCAGTCGAATGAAGTGAGCATTGACGTCAATACGTATGAAGATCAAGAAAATAGTGATGAGGGTATTGATGAAGAACTCGAAATTGTGATTGATGAGGAGAATGAAAAAAATAGTGTTAACTCAGTTGATACTCAGGATCAGTCAAAAGGGCGATTAACTACAAGTTATATGGCTTACACGACCCCAACAAATCGCTTAAATCATTTAAGTGAAGTGGCAGATAGCTGCTCAGAAGAAGCCGTTTTTAACAGCTTTGAATTGCAAGAACTTAATGAATTAACAGAATTGCAAAAATATCAATATAATTACCTCACGAAACGTCTTGATGAATTAGGACTAAAGACGAATGTCAAGGCATTTAAGTCCGTAATCGATGAAACTAAAGTAAACGTTACGAAACAACTTAGTGAGTATTACAAAGAAGTAAATCAAGACAAACCTTCAAAATATGCAGACGAACATATCGAAGAAGAATTTGCAGAAGTTAAATTAACATTTAATCAGAAATATTTTGACTTTGAAGCGCAACAGGAAGCGATTATGGAGCGTTTTGTTAAAGATATGGAAGAATCCAAGCAAAAAGAATTAGAAGCCTTTAAAACGCAATTAGAGCAAAAATACGCAAAGCTTTTACAAGAAGAAAGACAAAAAACAGAAGCTGCACTTGTTACAAAAAAAGAAACATTAAGAAAAGACTTAGAGCAAGAAGAAGCTGTAGTCTACCAAGCATTAATTACTGAAAAAATGGAAGAGCGCGATCAAAAACTAACAGATTACAAAAATCAGTTAGAAGAGCAGGCTCAAAGTGACATTGAAATGGCTTCATTGAATCTGATGAGTACATTTGAGGAAATCAAAAGCACTCTACAAAAAGAATTAGAAGAAAAAAGTGTCGAGTGGCAGCAATTAATTGTTCAAGAAGAGCAACTACAAGAGCAAAGAAGAGAAGAAGCCAATCGGAAAAAAGAAAAGGAGCAGGAACAACGAATGAAAGAAAAAGAGTTGGAATTAAAAGAAAAAGATCTATCGTTGAAGCAGAAAGAATTAGACACTCCGAAAACCCCAGAAATTCATGTAATGTCTATGCCAGCAACAGAGCCAAAAAATGTATTTAACGATCAAGTTCTTCAACAACTCTTAGCTGATAGAAAGAAAGAAGCAGATCAAAAACAAGCAAGGTTTAAATATGGCATGATTGCGCTTGTTACTTGCACGATGTTAGGTGTAGGAGGCTACTTGTTTAACTCAACAAACAATACTCAAGCCGAATTGAATAGAACAAAAGAACAACTAAGTGCTGTAATGAAGAAGGCTGAAGAAAAACCAGAAGAAACAAAGGAAACATTGGATACATTACTGAAAGATCGTGAATTTGAAAAAGCATTTGATAAATACACAGATGCCAAAAGTTTAGAAAAAATGGAAAACTATTTTGTGGAAACAGAAGATTTACCAATGCTTAAAAAGTTTAATCAAGCATTTAAAACAAAGACTGGTACATTAAACGAAGCAATTTTAGAAAGCAATAACAAAAAAATCACAGAATCCTACGAAAAAATTGAAAAGAAAGATCAATTGAACGACCAACAAAAAAACGCTGTAAAATTAGCTTATTATTCTCAAAATAAAAAAGACCTAGCAGAAAAAGTATAGCTAGGAGGCTTAATTATGCGGATTAAAGACAAGAAAAAGAGAACAAAGTTCATATTACCAAGCCTATTAAAACTATTAAAAGTAGATACAACAAGAAAATTTCTCAGTCATAGCTATTTTTACAAAGTCTCAGGTGAAGATTTACCAGAAAGACATGAAAAGCGTTGGATTGCTAAGATAGTGTGGTCTTTGATTAGTTTTTCCGTCTTGTTTTTTGTGATAGGCTACATTGTTTCTATTTGTTCACAGTTTATTGGGGAACTAACAGCAGCTGGAAAACAAATGGATGCGAAGAATCTCTTTTTAACAAATTTCCCTACAATAACCATTGATTATTCCTATTGGTCGGCAATGAATCATTTATCTATGAAAACAAAGATAATACTCGTACTTTGTAGTATTCCCCTTTCTATTATTGCAGGTTTTTATATTGATTACCTATTTCATTCAATTACCGATGGTCAAAAAGGTAATAATCGATTAACAACGCTTAATGAAATTAAACAACAGTATAAAGAAATACCAGATCGAACGAAACCGTTTGAAGGTGTAGGTGGAATACCAATCAGCCATTACAAAGACAAGACATATGTTTCAACAGAAACTGAAAATTCTTGCTTCATTGGTACTAGTCGTTCAGGTAAAGGTCAAACGTCTGTGTTAAGTTTGATCGATAACTTATCAAGAGCAGCAGAACAATGCTCAATGGTTTTAAATGATCCGAAAACAGAATTGTATACTTCGTCAAAAGAACCTTTAGAAAAAAGAGGTTATGAAGTTTTAGCATACAATGTGTTAGATCCTTTGTCGTCAATGAGCGATAACCCACTAGCCTTAATCGTAAAATACTGGAAGCGAGGGGATGTAGATACAGCAACTGAATTGACCAACACATTTACAAATACAATCTACAATGATCCAAATGCAGGCGATAACAAGTATTTCAATGACAATGCACAAAAGGCTGTCAATGCGATTATATTTACCTTGTTAGAATATGCAGACAGAAACAATGCGTATGAAAAAGTAACACCCAACAACATTGTAGAAATGTTAACGGAATTAGGTAGTTTGAACTATAAACTTGACGAAGAGGACTTTAATGAGAAAAATGCGTTAGACGAGTTTATGGAAAGTTTACCTGCAGGCAATGTGGCAAAAAAACAATATGGATCTACAAAAATGGGTTCAGACAAAGCACGTGGAAATATTTTATCAACGGCCCTTACTGGTTTAAATCCATTCACATTACCTAAAGTAGCGAAAATGACTTCATTAAGTAGTTTAGATTACAAATCAATTGGTTTTCCAAAATATATCGATGCGAAATTTCATGAATCAATGATGGCAAAACGTGTGCAAGTTAACTTTTATCATGAAGGAAAGATTATTCATGAGGAACGCCTAAAAGTGGAATACAAAGGTTTTGCGGAGTTAAACTTCAAATGTAATTTGGTTAGTGGTGACATAATTGAGTTTAAATACACAGATGAGGACGACACGTACATTGCTCGATATACGTTTGAAAGAGAGATTTTAAAAGACGAAGAGGGCAATATAGTCTATCAGAAGAAACAAGGCTGTGAACACCTACCAGACTACGAGAAATACGCGAAAATGACGTTATTAGAAGATAGCACGATGGAATTGGAAAGTTTGGATGTCCACTATTCTGACAAGCCAATCGCTGTATTTATGTTAACGCCTGACTTTAACTCGGCCAACCATGTGTTAGTAAGTATTTTCTTAAAACAAGTCTATACTGAGTTATCAAGTCAATGTGTCAAAACACGAGGTGACAAGTGCCACAGAAGAATCCATTACATTCTTGACGAATTTGGTAATATGCCTGCAGTAGCAGATATGGAAAATGTTATGACTGTCACTGCTGGACGTAATATGCTTTGGGACTTATTTGTCCAATCATATAGCCAAATATTTGCAAAATATGGTGAAGATACTGGGAGAACAATTAAAGAAAATTGCCAAAATCATATTTATATCATGTCCACAGATGGTGATACAGTAGAAGAATTTTCTCACAACGTAGGACACCGAACGGTCCAACAAGAACAAGCGCAAACGAATATTTTTGGTATGAATAAATCTATTAGCCGGAACCCTGATCAGGAACGGATACTGACAAGAGATAGGATCGCCACATTGCTTGAAGGGGAAACAATCGTTATTCGTCCTCTAAAACGTCGCGATAATCGCGGACGAAAAGTACGAGGGTTTCCAATTTTTAATACAAAGAAAACAGCAATGCCTTACGCTTATCAGTATTTGAAAGAGTTTAATAACGGTGGCGATATACAAGATATTGACATCGAAAGCATGCATGCAGATCTTGATTTATCTAAGTTTACTCTTGATTATATGCAGTTTTTAGTCGATTACCAGGCTAAAGAGGCATACATGAGTAAAAAAGTGGCTTAAACTGGTGAAAGTACTGGGAAATATGCGCAAATATGATAAAATATTTACTAGATAAACAGATAAAGGAGTATTTTATGAAAAAATTAATTGGCGTAGTTAGTATCTTAGTCATTAGTGTGTTAGGTTTAAGTGCTTGTGGTACAAATAATGAAAAAAGTGAAAAGAAAGAACAACCAGCTGTTACAAAAAAAGAAAAAGACAGCATTTTACCTATTGGCAATGAGTATGTGTATCAAGACAAGTCGGATTATGTAAAAATCACTGTCCTTTCTAATGATGAATGGTCTTTACAGACTGAAGATATGCAAGTTCCAGAAAAGTTTACAGTTAAAGATACGAAACAAGAAAAAGATGGATTTAAACTTTTAGAAATGACTGCAAATAAGGAAATAAACGGTCATGGCAGAATTACTATTACTGAAAACAAGCCCTGGTACTATTACTTGGTAGATAAGGGAGATAAAATTGGGTTTAATTTGAAAGTTACTGATAATCCAACAGATATTGAAGGTTCTGCGGAATTAAAAGGTTACTTTTTAAAACAATAACTATGAAATGAAAGGCATGCAAATAAGCATGTCTTTTTTGATTGGAGGGAAACAATTTGTGGGATTGGCTCACAGGAGAAGCAGACAAAGTTGAAGCAGCAATAAAATTTTTAACTAATTATGATGACTATTTACAATTTCAAGGTCTGGGTAGTTGGTTATGGAATAGTTTTGTGTGGGGTGCAATTAAAATACTTTATGGGTTAAATACTGGTCTAGAAAAACTTCTCTTACAATCATTTGATGTAGGAGATTTTTTAAAAGATAAAGGCTTAACCGATTTACAAACCACTTTTGCGACAACATTAGGGGCTATATTACTGTTAATTAGTCTTATTTGGATAGGAATAAAAATGATGACGTCAAAGAATCCACCAAAACTAAAAGACACCCTTGTGATGTTAGTAACAGCGGTTTTTATTCTTTTGTTTAGTGGTTCAATTGTAAATACTTTATTTGACCATAGCAAAACAGCATTTAATGATATAACGCAAATTAATAAGAATGCGCCGTCTATGCAAATTATTCAGGATAATACTAGTGATTTGATTACTGTGCTAACCAAGAAAAAAGAAAACATTAAACCAACAGATAAATTGAATGCTATTACTGCAAAAAATATTTGGCATACAGACATTAATGCAGTAATAACGCCAGATTCAATAGATAAGATAAAGGAAAAAACAAAAAATGATGATGCTGTAAATCTTGAAAGAAAACTTACTGTTGATGAGAAAGGAAAGATAACTGCAGGTAAGTACAAAGACAATTTCATTGCCAGCTCAATCTACGATTCAGGGTATCGAAGATATGCGACAAAAAATGGTGTCATTTTCACCGGAGAAGCTTCGTTATCAATCGGATATTTGTTTATTATATTTTCGATTGTCATGTGTATTTTCGAGTTGATGTACAAGAAATTTTATTTACTTGTTGCAACTTCAACAGACTTAGAAACAGGACAACGAAGAAATAAAGCGTTAGAAGGAATCTCACAGTCACTGTTATTAATTGCTTTTACAGGGTTAGAGTTAAGAATCTATGTTGGAATTTTAAAGTTTTTAGGAGACAAGAATTTAGATCCAATTCTTTATGTTATTTGTCTAGTTGTTTCTACTTTCCTTTTATTCAAAGGTTCGCAAGCAGTTACTGCAATCTTTGGTGTTGATACTTCTCTTAAAAATGGCGGTAGCTCGTTATTGTCTGCACTTGGTGTTGCAGGAGTGGCCAAAGGTTTTGGGCGAAGTGCTAAAAACGTGGCTGGGTCAACTGTTTCAGCTGCTAAAAAAGGAATTAATGGAATACGAAATAAAAACACAGACTCTGATGGAGGAAGTAACCTTAATACTAATGAAGATGTTAAGGAAAATTCTGCTTTTGAAACCTCTGGAAATGAAAAAACTAGTCTAGGAGATAAAGCAAAAAATATGGCTAGAAAGTCTGGAAAATTAAAAGGTTACCTTGGGGAACGCAAGCTCACAGGAGCTGCTGAAGATGGTATAAATGCTGTGAAAGAAAAAGCGGTCGATGTCACCGAAGCAGCAAAAGATGGTGTTAAGAATCCAATTGATAAAGCAAAAGAATTTGGAAAAGATATTAAAGAAGAATATGAAACAGGTGTTGATGAAGGGATTTCTACAGGTTTAAATAAACAGTCAGAAGCGAAAGACAGCATTTCTGAAGAAGATATATCTGTACCAACAACAGAAGAACTAACAAGTCAAACGAGAGGAACAAACCAAGAAGTACCATCGGATCACAAAGAATCTGCGAATTTACCAACAAGAGATTTGCCAGAATCAATTGATCTACCAGAAAGCACTACAGGAAAAGAATTGCCAAAATCAGGAGGCAAAACAGAAGAACGCAAAGCGAAAGGTCTCAATGACCAGGTGATGATAGAGGAAGAAAAAGACGTGAATGTTGAAAACAAATTAAAGGAAAACGTCAAATCAACTGAAGGCACGACAAATGCTTCAGTAACAAACGACCGACAACCAATTGATACTACACGATCAATGAGAGGAAAACATAAATCATCGTCAGACAAGCATACGAGTACTACAGAAACAGCAACCGTAAACTCAACAAACGAGACGAAGCAAAAAGTAGATGTTAGTCACACCGAGAAACAAAATACGCAAGTGAATACGAGAAATACTGTAACAAGTGGAAACAAAACGGTGTCCAACAAAATTGATGAGAAAGCACCTATTATTCAGAATCAACAAGTTAAATTGACACCAAAAGCACAAGAACTAAAAGAGCAGCAAGACAGACTGAAAAATCAATTGAGAGGAAGAAATAAGTAGTCAAGTATTAATGAAAAGCAAGCAAGGAGAATCTGGAGCTTGCTTTTTTATATTCAAATGAGAGGAGAAACTATCAATGGATAAATACAGAAACGCAAAAACACCACCCTCTATTTACTTTCGCATGAAATTGTGGGGATGGTTAGTATTCACCGACTTACTAGTAGTTGCTTTCTTTTTTCTAGTAGCAAAACAAGGGAATACTATTTTTGGTTTGGGAAACGTAATGGGATTCGTTAACTACTTCTTTTCGTTTGTCATTGCGATTTTATTAATTACAGTTCCAAAAAACAATCCAGAAGAACCCAGGTACAAACTTTTATTTTATGCGCTAATTATGGATGTAAACAAATATCATTCACTAGATAATCAAAGAACGTATCACAAGAAAAATGAGGTGTAATAATGCAAATCAAAGAGAAAAAACAAAAAACGTCTAAAGGCTCCCTTTTAGATACTTTTAAGGAAAAAGACATGAGTATATTAGATACGCTGCCGTTTAAATCCTGTGACGAAAATGGCGTCATACGAACAAAAAATGATACGTATCAAAGATACTTACAAATTAAAACCAATGATTTAGACAGTTTAAACGATAGTGAATTAGCTGAAATGCTAGACTCACTTACAAATGCTTGCCGCACCTATGTCGATGATGTAAAAATTATTGCTTTAACAAATAAAACTGATACAAGTGTTATGCAAGCCTACTGGCGCGTGCAGATTAACAAAGCACAAGAACAATTGTTAAAAAATCCTTCTGATGTAGAAGCTGCGTCCAATAAACAAGTATCTATTGAAAATGTTCAACGTTTGCAGAGAGTCGAACTCGAACGTCCCGATTTAAACTTTTATTATGTTATTTTTGCTGATTCTACGAAAGAACTAGAAAGAAAAGAAAGATTACTGAAAAACAAGGCTTCAGCATACCGTTTAAAATCTTTAAATAAAGCTGAAACAACAACGGTTTTGTATCGTTGTAACAATATGAATGACGAATAATTGGAGGGGAAAAAATGGCAGTTTTGGATAAAGTATTGAATGTATTACCAAATCAACAAAGCATAGTTAATCCTTTGAATAAGTTGAGTGATTATCAAGCGTCGATGCTTGAAAAAGAAGGATACGATTTAGATTGGTTGAAGGAAATTCAACCACGTGGAGGAATTGAGTTTAATGAGAATGGCTATTCTACTTCAGACGGATATAATCGAGTACTGAAGGTATACAGCTACGCTAACGACACAGGATTTTTCTGGTTAGCTTATTTAATGAACAATTTAAATACAGTAGCTACGTTGGATATTGCTACTGCAGAAAAAGATGAAGTTATACGAAAAATCAATTATAAATTGAACGAACTAGAGGACGCTGCCGAAAAAGAAAGAAAAGCAACGGATCGGAACGACAGTGTCGCTGATTATCAAGAATTAACCAGTTATGCGTTAGATTTAACAAGAAATGGAGAAATTGCTAAGAAAATTGTTTTAAGAATTCATGTATATGCCCCAACTATTGAAAAATTAGATGAACGCTGTGATGAATTAATTAAGGATATTAAAGCGCTTGGTTACAAGGCTTATTCACGGATGTTTCAATCACACTTTGACTATGATTCTTTGTTTTGTTCTTACTCAGAGCAGGAGAAACAACCAAATTTCCAAAGAGGTCATACTACAACAGCTCTAAACATTGGAAAAGGAACGCCATTCAATCACCAGACATTGAAGGACTTGCATGGTGCAGAGTATGGTTACACAAAAACCGGTGGTGCATTTATTTGGGATGTTGTTCATTTAAATAGTACACGGCTTTCAAGTAACCTGGTTATGTTTGGAACAATGGGTGCTGGGAAATCAACCATTTTAAAAATGATGGCAGAAAATTTACTTGCACAGGGACATATTGTCTGGGGTTTTGATAAGGCAAAAGATTTTATTCCACTTATCCGGTCTAGAAATGGCCGTATCGTGCGTTTAGACGGTTCTGAAGGGATGATTAACTGGTTAGAGGTATTTGCCACTAAAACGGATGACAACGGCATAAATATCAACGAGAAGCAATCATTCATTGCACATTTGGACAAAGTAACACACCAAATGTCTTTAATTAACCCAGAATTAAAAGGTACGTTACGATCTGACTTCCGTATTTATTTGAGACAGTTCTATGTTTACAAAAAACTTGTTCCAAAAAGTTTTAAAGAAGAAGCGGGCCATGACAATCTAAAAGACTTCAAAATTACAGGACTATCACCAGAATCCTATCCTACTTTTTCAGAGTTTTGGCAATTTCTAAAAAGTATCACCATAAAAAACGGAACGCCAGGAAAAATTGCTAGAAAAGAAAAACTAGAAACGATGGTGGAAGAACTTTGCGAAACCTACGGCGAAATGTTTGACGGCCACAGTACTATTTCAAACTTCTCCAGGGAACATTTTTTATTATTTGATATTGAGTCAATTGATGGTTTAGATCGCGGTGTATTCCAGGCTCAACTTTACATGGCCATGACCTTAATCTGGAATCAAGCCTTGATTCAAGGGAGACGACAAAAGTATTTAGTTGAAAAAGGAGAACTTGATGAAGAACATGTACGTAAATTTTGCGCACTGATTGACGAATGTCACAACGTGATTAATGCTCACAACATTGAAACAGTTGAATATATGACCAATTTCCAACGTGAAATGCGTAAAATTTTTGGCTTAACTTTATTAGCTACTCAATCGCCGCAAGAAATGGTACCGGAAAACGTGAATCACCAACATTTAGATCAATTGAAAAAAGTATTTGAGCTTTCCCCACAAAAGGTATTCTTGAAAATGGACCCGTCACAAATCCCACACATTCAAAGCCTTGTTGGGAAATCTTTGACAGAATCAGAAGTGCAAAGCATTACTGAACAAAAGAAAGGGGACGCCATTATCACATTTGGTGACAGAGAAACCTATCGTGTGCATATTACACCTAATGAAAGACAGCTAAAACTATTTGCAGGAGGTAAGTAATCGTGCAAAATGAACAAGAAAACAAGGCACTAGTTGAACGAATAATAAAAATGAAACGTCGGGCAAAACTATTAAAACTCATTCTTGGTAGTGTGAGTTTTAGTAGTTTTTTCCTTTTAATAGCTGGGCTAGTGAGCATTATTTTTATCATAATAGGTGCGAGTACCCAACAAGAAACACCAGGGGAAGGAAATGGATCTATTTCAGGAAATATAAATCTAAGTCCACTTGTTCTCACTCTAAAACCTATCGTTGAAAGAGAAGCAAAAGCTCAAGGTATTCCAGATATGGTACCTGTTTTGCTAGGGATTATTCAAGTTGAATCAGGCGGGAAACTACCTGACCCCATGCAATCAAGCGAATCTGCGGGACTACCTGTGGGATCGTTAGTGGACGCGGATTCTTCAATTAAACAGGGTGTTAAACATTTTAAGGCAGCTATTGACCAAACAAAAAGCGTAGGAGCCGACGTGTGGACAGCTGTCCAAGCCTATAATTTTGGAACCGCCTATATTAACTATATTGGTACAAAAGGGAAAGTAACAACAACCAAACTCGCTGATGAATATTCACGAACTGTAGTCGCACCGTCACTTGGTAATACTTCTGGAATTATGTATAGCTACCCCAATCCAGTTGCTATTCCATACAATGGTGGCAGATTATATTTGAACGGCGGAAATTTTTTCTATGACTTATTAGTGAAACAATTTGTTCAACAAGGAAGTTCAGGCGGTGGAAATGGTGGAGGAAATGGACAGAATACCGCAACCGGCTGGAAGAAAAAAGCGATTGAAAATGCACGAAGTGAAATGGGGCAAACCTTCCCGACTGGTTGGGATGCACCAGGAGAATGTATCAAGGCTGTTCAGCGATGGATTAATAATGCTGGTGGCCATTTTGGTGTTGGTGGTGTTCGCTCAGGATACGTCAATTCAGGCGCACAAGAGATCCCCTGGAATCAAGTTCAATCAGGAGACGTGGTGCAGTACGAGAATCAAACTGATCCAGAATTATTTGCTTCTGGCGTCCATACTATGCTTGTTGAGTCCGTTAATAAAGATGGAACAATTAACGTAGTAGAGTGTAATGTGCCAGGAGGAAGTGGTTTAGTTGGGGCCAGAACAAACCTAACAAATGCTGCTCCTGCAGGGTGGCGAGCAGTTGTATGGCGCTTCCCAGGTTAGTAAATAGTTAAAAGAAAGGATTAATGAAATGAAAAAAACAGTAGTAATTTTGGCATTGGTGTTGAGCCTTGCAGTAAATGTGACACAGTTCTTAGTATTTAAACAATCAAATAATCAAGAAGTGATAGAAACGAAAGAACAAACTGTAAATCAAGAAAAAGAGATCTTAAAAGGAACAATAAAAGAAAGAGAAAAACGAATCAATGAATTACAATCTCAGCTTGATCAAGCGAATAAAACGCCTGAACCTACAGATCAAAAAAATGTATTTGAAGAAGTCTATTCAGATATGGCAATTAGGTTTTCAAAGGTAGCGTTGAGTGGTCAATCAGCGGCAGTTAACTATGAGAAAGGATTAAAAGACATTGCAACAGAAGAATTATATAACCGTATGACGAAGTCAAGCGGAACACAAACTAAAAATCCAAGTATTACACTTAAGTTTACAGATGAGAGTGCATACATTGATACAAAATCAATGACGGATGAAACTGCCACAGTTTTTGTACGTATGGGTTATTCATATAACGCTGAAAATGATTCAAAAAATCAACAACAACCAGTTAGTATCGCCTATCTACGCTTGACATTAATTAAGGACACTCAAGGACAGGTTCGGGTGTCTAACTTTGAAATGGGGTAAGGATAAATGGTAAAAAATTCCAAACGAAAAAAAATATTTAAATGGTTTAGGATATTTCTTATTGTAGGGCTAGTTATTTTAACTAGTCCTTTATATATGAGGCAAAAGCAAGAAGTAACGTCCGAAGTAACGACAAATTCCATTTCAGATAGCATAGTTATGAAAGTCAGGAATGTAAAATATAATCCCAACACTCAGTTAATGCAAGCTACATTCAACCTAGAAACAACAGAAGGAAGTACACCGGATATAGAATCAATAATGAATCTTGTCTACTCGATTGATGTTGCTAGTAAGTTGAATAACAGGGAATATAAACCCGATGTGAAACGAGTAAATGACCAATATTTAGTAGTTACAATTCCAATGGTACCCGAAGAATTTGACTTCATGAGATTTAGTGTATCACCTAAATTAGTGGATAACACCAAAGATAATTCATACCCACCTATTAAATTTTATGTCAGTCAAAAGCATGTAAAAATGGATAAATCATTGAAAGAAGAGACGATGGAGGAATACCAAAAGCAATTTGTAGTGTTTAAACAAGATCAAATTGATAAATCCATTGAAAAAGAAAATCAAGCAATTAAAGAGGAAAATGAAGCAATTACAATCAACGTTGAAAAGATTAAGAAGCTTGAAAGTGAGCTAGAGTATCAGGTAGAAGAGGAGAAACAAAAGACTCAAGGAACGATTTCAACTTTAAACGGTGACATAGAAACACGTAAGCAATCAATCGAACGTTATAAGCTTACAATCGAGTCGTTAAGAGAAAAAAGAGAGTTAGTGAAAGAACAATACGAGTAAGAAGGAGTTTTCACTAATCGTCGCTATCGCTTGCGATAGCGACTCGATTTTAAAAATTGGAGGATAAAAGTATGAGAGAAATAATAAATGCTAAGTTGAAAGAAGTAAAGATACGGCCGTTTTTTGAAGCGCAGTTAATGAATTTAATGTACTTCATTAAATATTATGCAAGGAGTGTATTGATAATATATGCGTCTATTTTCGGATTAATATGGATGAATGTTAATGACATTGTGGTAATTAAAGGTGTATCACCAAAAGATTTTATTGATTTTCTTATTACCTTTAATATCATTCTTTGCGGTTTTCTAATGATAACAAACCTTGTCTCAATCGGAATTTCATTTTCAGTGAATCAGTGCAAATTATCAAGAGAAAAAACTACTAAATTGATCAAGACGTTTCTTTTTTATTTTTTGTTTTCAACTATTCTTTCGGCTAAGGAAGAAATGATCACTGCCACGGTTGATTTTGACGATATTTCTATGAATGTTTATTTTACAGTAGTCTTATACGGAATTTCTTACATTTTTAGTAGGCTTAACATTAAGTTATTTTGGAAGCGAGTTACAAAGAATGTTGAAATAAAGAGCAAAGATTTTTTAATTAAGTCAGAATCCTCAGATTGCAAATATCTTGAAGAACAAGTAGTTTTTTATAACAACATAGATCAAGTTGTTAAGCCAGTTGCAATAAAAAAAGAAGTTACAAAAATTAATGATGGGATAGTAGAAAGCAGCTCACTTTATGAAGTGCAAAGTGTTACTTTAGCTTTGAAATATTCAATTGTCCCTTACGTTAATGTTAACCATATACACCGGTCTCCCATTGATTGTCGCTAACGTTTTTTGAAAATAGTATGAATTTAAAAAATTTTTTTCCACTCATAATCGCTGTTTACAGCGATTGAACTTTTTGAACTGAAGGAGGTCAAACGTGAAATCATTTAGCTTACAAGAGTTATTTACAGCTATAGAAGATGAAAAGTTTCAACGCTATGACTTAATAAATAATTCTATTGAAGGGATGCTGCTCTTAAACCAAGAAGTAACTAGCCACACTTTTATTTGTAAAGATGGCGAATTGGTTCTTCCAAAAGAATCAAAGCTAGTGTTAAACATAAAAGCCGTACGAAAGATTATGTGTGAGCAAAGATTAATCGAAGGCGTGGATTTAAAATATTGCGAAACGGATGAGTACTTGGTAGAAGTCAATTTTGAGAAGCGTCGTAGACTAACTGAAGAAGATCAAGAAAATTATTTTTCAGAAGGTACAGGCGAAGAATATCTTGTTTTAAAATTTAAAAAAATGAATGCCAATAGAATTGTAAAAGGTTTGGAATATGAAGTGACAGAAAATTGCTACGTCCGCTATGCAACGAAAGTACACACGTTTTTAGAAGATAAAGAAAATGGGTTAGACTTATCTGAACATTGGAGAGGTTATGGATCTGTGCCTCTAAGATTGCATAATGAATTAACTTTTATGGATCGAGCGCTTGCTGAAACATTTCAAATGATGAATCCTTTTGTAAATGAAATGACAAAAGAGAAAGACCGATTACCTATTTATTGGACAGAAATCATTGAGGCAAGGAACAAACAAGATCTGTTAAATAAGAAGTATAAACGAGTTACTTTTTCTAAAAGTGTTAACAAATATCCATTACGTTACAGCTATGCATTTTACAAATTAAGAACAAAGGTAACAACGGATCAATTGAATAAAATGAAAGCTTTTGTAGAACAGCATAAATCAATAGATGTATTTCCAAGTAAAATCTTTGATAGTAAAAAGAATGATTTGGATTTCTACAAACAATTGTTAGAAAGTTACCTGATAAAAACAAATCAAGTGACAGGTTTCAAAACGTTTGAGGAACTTACGTATGAACAGAGGGATTTAAGTATGCTGCTTGATGATATATATGATATGGCACAAATGCTTCACAAAAAGATAACCTTAAACTTTACTACAGTTAAAGGGATGAGACGCTACCATGATTCGTTAGTTGAACTTTTAAATAAACAAAAACAAAGAAAATTAAAGGATTTTACTTTTTCTTTTCCTCAAAAGTTTGATCAATTGATAGAAGCAGCGGAACAAGATAGTCGTTTTGAAGTAATAAAAACACACAAGGAATTGTTTTTAGAAGGGTTAGAGATGCACCACTGTGTTTATAGTTACTTAAATCTAGTAATGAAAGGCAAATGTATGATTCTAAAGTATAAAGATGATAAACATCGTTACACATTTGAAGTTAGGAAGAGAAAAAACAGAAAATACAGCGTCAGACAATGTTATGGGAAATATGATTCATTACCTGAACCAGAGATAGAACATTCAATTAGAGCGTTCACTGAATCAGTTCCTTGGAGAGAAATGGAAAGAGCATAAGGGAAATCTGTCCCCAAATTGAAATTTGAGGACGGAAATAGGCTGTGCCTATTAGATTTGTAAGAAAAACGATTGGGGCCACTTTTCGCTAATTATGGATAGCGAATGGATAGCGTACAAACCATTCTGGATAGTCTGCGGATACAAACCAAAGACTATCCATTGAGGAAAGGAAAAAAATCTATGAGTAAAAAACGTATGAATATGGAACCAAAGGATATAAAAATCAGGGGAATAAATGAGGAATTAATTCTATCATTTGATCGAAAAGCAGTTGAACTAACTAACAAATTGAATAGACCTGTTTCAAGAAATGAATACATTAAAATGGTTCTTGAAAGTCAACAAGCTATGCCTGTATATGAACTTCAAAAGAAACTTTTAGAAGAAACGATTGATCGATTTACTAGAATTATGGAAATTCAAAATGATACGTTTGAGAGATACATTGAAAGCAACGAAATGATGATAGAACTTATGACAGGTATTCCGATTGAAGAATTGAGAGGAGTCAACAGCGATGATTGATAGACATGTGACTTTTGAGGAAGAACACCAAAAAGTAATTGACGACATTATTAAAAATGTTCCTGGTGTAAACAATTTAAGTCAAGCTTTCCGATACTTGTGTATGGAATATGATGGCGAAAACAAAAAAATGCGTGAACGTAAATTGAATGCAATGAGTAAAGAATTATCAATACTATTGACCATTATCACTAGTGCAATGGAAGAAACAATCGATGTTAGTGAGCTAAAAGAATACAAAAATTCAACACTTTATGCTCGTGCAAAAGAGCTAGTAGAAGAAACCATTCAAACGAATACTACGTTTAAATCAACCAAACGAAAAAAAATCTCGGAGAGAAAAACAGATGATTTATTTGCTAAGAGATCTCCTTTTTAGGTATGACACATGAGTAGTCCAGGGATTATTTTAACGACGCAATTTACCACACCAAATGCAAAATCATTCACGAGTTATCTAAAATATATTACGCGTGAAGAGGCGTTGCTCAAAAAAAATGAACGTAGTATTCAAGAAGAAATGGAACTGACTAAAATTCAAAAGCACTTAGATCAAAATCCTATGGAAGAAGGGAACACCTACAACTCATTAAAAAAGAAAAAAGAGCTATCTGAAACTGAAACTGAAATTTCAGGATTGTTAAACAGGGAATCAACAGACGAACAAGATTTTACAAAGTATGTTTCATACATGACACGTAAATACGCATTAGAAAAGAAATCGTCCCTTACAAGTTTCGAAGAAAAAGAATTAAAACGAATCAATCACTCGTTAAATGAATTTGAAACAGACGAGATTCCAGCAGAAGATACTCCATTAAGTGGTGTCTTTACAGACAAGCAAAATCATATTTTTGATGACGATCTAAAAGAAATTAGTAAAGAATTCTCAAACGGTCAAAAAAGAGGGTCAATCATTTTTCAGGATGTCATTTCACACGATAATGCGTTTCTTGAGGAACTAGGGTTGTATGATTCAAAGACGGATACTTTAGATGAACGAGGACTGATTCATGCGAGTCGTGCGATGATGAAGGAACTTATGGAAAAGGAAAACTTATCAGACAGTGCGCAATGGATGGCGTCAATTCACAGAAACACCAAGCACATTCACATTCACTTTGCTTTAGTAGAAAACAGAAATACACGTGATGAAAAAGTGGTTAAGATTAACGGAGAAGAGTTCGTTCAACCCAAGGGTATCCGTAAACAAAGTACATTGGATGCTATGAAACAAGCGTATGGTAGAGAGCTTAGAGATTATGCTTTAGGCAATGAACGAGTTAAAAAACTTGAAAGAAAATCTGAACTGCGAAACGAAATTGTGCAAGAAGTGAAGCTGGAAACAATTTATTCAAAAAAAGAATTACGTTTGTTAAATGAAATCTATCAAGAATTACCAGAAGAGAAAAAACACTGGGTGTATGGCGATAAAGACAAAACTAAATTGTCACCTGAGCTACGAGAGAAAATAGATACATTGACTGAATCGTTAATGAGTGAG
Source organism: Enterococcus sp. DIV1537a (assembly GCF_051712085.1). NCBI lineage: Bacteria > Bacillati > Bacillota > Bacilli > Lactobacillales > Enterococcaceae > Enterococcus > Enterococcus sp. DIV1537a. The sequence continues at coordinate 101,287 of NZ_JBIOOE010000002.1, forward strand.
TCAAAAGCGTATAAAGAATATTTGGAACTGATTAAAGAAGAACAACGAATGAAAACAAGAATGTTTGGCCAAACAACACGTGAAGATAAAGATCAATTTACAAACGAATTATTTACGATTAAAAAGCGTTTAGGCAATTCGTTATTGACTGAATTAAGAAGCCAAGATTCTGAATTAAATCAACGAAGGCAGAAGATTTATGGTGCCTTTGAACAAAAGGAAGCGAAAGATTCTTTCCAAGAAAAAAATGATAATGGCTATTCAAAAAGGACGGACACGAAACAAGAAGAAAAGTACAAAAAGCAAAATAACACGTTTCAAGAGCAACGACAACCGTATGGTGCCAAATATAAAGGAGATTTTAGGAAAGAACCTTTTTCAAAAGGAAATCAATTTTACAAGGCACAAACACTTGGCAGAAATCAAAAATATAACAATCAAGATAGGAAGCATTACAAGCGCCCTATTTTAAGTCAAAAGAATTTGTATCGGATAAAACGATCACTCGATACTCACACAGACAAGTACAAAGAATTACGTGAGTACGAGCAAATGAAACAACGGATACGTTGGGAACAAGAGAGACGTTAAACAAAGTGAACTAGAGCAGAACGAAACTTTTGTTCTGCTCTTTTTAATACAAAAAATTGAAAGGAGGGCTGCAGATGAACGAAGTAGTAGAAGTCAATCTTTTAACAAATGAAGTAACTGTCCGTGATATTGAAAGTAATGAAAAATCTGTTGTGGTATTCACAGATGCACGAGCAAGAGAACTGTATGAAGATTTTACACAAAATGGCAATGAACCATTAATCATTGACTTAGATGACTAAAAAGGAGCGAAGAATTATGGCGAAAACAAGAGCAGATTACAAAAAAGAAATTACTGAACGGACACAAGCAGCAAAAGAACTTGTTTTAAATCAATCAAAAAGTGCCGATGGATTAGCAGAGTATGGAGCATTTGCTGCACGGTTTGCAGGGAAAGGTTCGGCCAATGTAAAACTGATCTACGAACAAAACGCACAAGCACAGCAAGTCATTACGAAAAAGGAACTGGAAACAAATAACCTGTCTTTAGCTAGTGAACAAGAACAACCACTGCGTATTTTTGAAGCAAAGAAGATTGAAACGTTTCTAACAGAAACAAACAGATACGTACCAATTTATAAGGCGACAGACGAACAAAAGAAATTAATTGACAACGGCACCTTAAATAAATCTGAAAAGACCTACTACAATTTAATCGATGCTTACGACATTCAACAGTTAGACAAAGAATCGCAAGAAAAAATTCGTCAAGAAGGAACGAAAGCAAGTGTTGAGTTAGAACCAGTTATTCACGCTTACGTAGAAAAACAATATGCGACGATGAAGAATGGCACCTTCCAAAAAGCATTTACAGAATACATTGTTCGTCAACATTATGGGCTGGATCAAACGGAAGAACTAAACGTTAAGTTTGAAAATTGGGCGACACGCGATTCTCCAGATGAGTATCGCTTAAAAACAATGGATAGTAGTCAAAAAAATGCGTCTGTGATTATTCAATCGCTCAATAAAGAGATGGAAGGTGAAAAAGAAGTGAAACAAACAATCAAAAAAGACCGTGTTACAAAACAGGAAATTGCAGCTGCTGAAAAGGTAAGCATTTTAGATATTGCGCAACAAAACGGCATTGATTTAGAGCAAAGTGGTGCTAATGAGTTCCGTTTTGTGCATGATCATAGTGTAGTTATTAATACTCGAAAAAATATTTACAACGACTTCGCAACGTCTGGCCGTGGGGGAAACACCATTCATTTTGTGCAAAAAGAGTTAAATGTAAAAAACTTTGTTCAAGCGGTTCAATACATTAACAGTGGTGAGTTTATTGAGGTAGGAGATTTTACCGACAAGCCGGTTCCTTATGAGTACAATCCAAACAAAGAAACACAAGATTTTACTGACTCAAAAAATTACCTAGTGAACGAGCGAAAAATTAATCCAGAGTTGGTCGATCACTTACACAAAGAAGGCCTATTGCGTCAAACTCAATTTCAATCTGAGGCGATGAAGGAAAAAGGGTACGCACCACATAACAATTTAGTGATGGCGTGGAAATATGAAAATCAAATTGTCGGTGCAACAGAACAAGGCGTTCAAAAGAATGATAATTACAAACGTGGGGCATATAAGGGAATTCAAGAACATTCTCAAACGAATCGTGGATTTAATTTTAAGTTTGGTGAACCTAAACACTTGTATTGTTTTGAATCAGGAATTGATGCCATGAGTTTCGCGTCACTTCAAATTGAAAATGAAGGGAAAGGAGCCGTTAAAGATAGCTGGTATGTTTCAATGGAAGGATTAAAATCAAACGCTCTTGGGGAACACATTCGTTTAGCTTATGATGAATTAAACAAAAATAAAGAACCTGAAGAGCCTGCTTTAATTCCAACCATTGAACTATGTATAGACAATGATGAAGCAGCCGATGAATTCTACAAAAACTTACCATTTAATAAAGACACAATCGTAAGAAACTCACCTGAATTACCAGAAGGAAAAGAAAAATGGGACTGGAACGACCAGCTGAAGTCAGAAAAAGAAAATGAAATAGAAGTTAATCCTAGGGTCCTAGAGATGTATCCATCAGTTAAGGACATTCAAGCAGCACTTGTGTTTGATAAATATGGAGATCTTAGAGAATATCAAACAAATGAAAAGTTATTTTTGAAACTTCCAACTGAGCTGTCTAGACAAATTGAAGCATTAGGAGGGGAGCATGAGTACATTCAATTTTGGATTAGCACGTCAGATGAAATGGAAGGTCGTGCAGAAGCATTTGAGCGTAGAGATGAAATCAAACAACAAATTCAAGAAATTACTGAGCCAATTATTCAACAATCGTTTGAAAAAGATAGTTTAGAAGTGAATCCAGAAATGCTTCTTCGTTATTCAAATGAAAAGGACCTTATGTCTGGTGTTGCCATTGATAAACATGGTGAATTTAGAGATCAACGCACAAACGAAAAAATATTTTCACACGTACCTGAAGAATTAGCCGAAAAATTTGAAGAGTTAGGTAGTCAGTATAATGGGTTACAGTCCATTCTTAACGATGGTGAATTAGTTATAGGAGAAGATGAAATACTTGATCGTTTAAGCGAAAT